>NZ_BMSG01000013.1 GCF_014649035.1 Streptomyces sindenensis | reverse complement strand
CCCGCGCCGCCCTCGTCCTCAACGGAATCTGGAAGTGATCACCATTGAGAAAACCTCACTGGCCAGCCGCTTGGTGTTGACGATGACCCCGATGCGGTCCTGCGGATACCGGGTCGCCTCTCGGGTGATGTCCTCGGCCAGGTCCTTGTCGCCTGAGCAGTTTCGCACCACTGGAAGCGTGCCGCTGCGGAAGGGAATTGCTGGTCGGGTACCCCCGGTGCGGAAGTGTTCCGCGAGGGAGGCGATCTCGCGGCTGTTTCGGTGGTTGCCACCGATCTCCGCACGACTTGTGGACCTGCCGAGCGCGCCGGTGATCTCGTCGAGAGTTGAGTTCGTCTCCGTGAGGCTCTGGCACTCGTCGGCGAAGACCGTGACAGAGGCGGCGGCGATGCGGACCAGTCGGTAGAAGCCGGGTGACAGGTCCTGGCCCTCGTCGACGACGAGGTGGGGCGTCGTCGCGCCGTGCGCACCGTGTGCCCCGGCGGCCTCGCTGGTGAGGGTCGCCCAGTCGAACCAGCCGTCCTGAGTACGTGGCGCCCCGTAACCGAAGTGGTTCAGGACCCAACTGTGGACGGTGGCGGCCTCGACGGGAGCCTTCGGAACCGTGAGTCCCTTGAGCGTGTCCCGCAGGAGCAGGCGTCCGCTCAGGTCCGGGCGGACTTCACCGCGAAGGTGAGGCGGCTGAGCCGCGGAGCGCTGGTACTTCCGGAGGACTACACGCCGCGGCGGATCATCCTCACGATGCAGCTCAAGAATCGCGACGGCCTCACTCCGGAGTACGTATTCGGCTTCTCGCAGATCACCATGGCCCAGACCGCGAAGGCCCTTGCAGCACGTGGGGTGACAGTCGAGGTGGTCGACATCCCGGAGGCCAGCGCCAGTTCCTGTTCTCCTCCTTCGTCTGTGTCAGCTGCGATGTGCGGGTAGCGCACAATTCTGCGGGCCGATGTCGTGTTGCACGTACCGGCGCACGGGCATCCATCAACTCTGTCTTCCCACAGTCACATAACCCGCTCACCACGGTCCTGGGCTTGCCGGCCGCTGACCCGCTGCGCTGGTCCACTCGACTCGAACCACGACGCGATGACGGTACGAAATCCGGACGTGGTACGGCGAAAACTGAACCACTACACCCAGGCAGGCCGGCAGACGCACCATGCGCGCGAGCGAAGTACGCAGCCATTCACGCGGAGGTCAAGGCCGACCCCGACGCGCAGTCCTGGCGACGTCGCGAGCCTACTTCCAGTGACCCCGGTAGAGAGTCCGTCGGTCGTGAGAGTCGCCACGGACTCTTCTGGGACTTCCGACTTCATCAACCGGCATGAGCATGAGCAACTGAATGACCATTCGTGCAGGTCAGCAACCAAGCCCACTCATCGTCGCAGCTCACCTCCTGGCTGGTCTCTTCCGGGACATCTGACACGACGACGTCGCTGCACCCCGTCCGAGGCGAGTTGCCGTAGCGGTCGCATGCCGATGGTTCGGTGCGCCGGAGGAGTGTAGCTTCATGATCATGGAATTACTGACGGGATCCTCCACCGATCAGGCGCCGGCGAACCCGGCTGCCACCGATGACATGCTGGCCACTCAGCCGGTCGGGTACTGGTGCGGCCTGGCCCAAACGGCCGTCACCCGGCATCTGCGTGACGCCATGGCCAAGGTCGACGTCACCCAGCCGCAGTACTGGGTGCTCAACCGCGTGAACGGCGGCCCTGCGGCGCCGAGCCGCGAGGAGGTCGTCGCGCAGTTGACGCACCTTGCCGACGGGCCGCACGAGATCGCCAGAATCGTCGATCAGTTGCTCCACCGTGAATGGCTACGGATCGGCGACGGGCAGCGTCTGCACCTCACGGAGGCCGGGGAAGCCGCCAGGGTACGGCTCCGTGAGCTGGCGACCGAGGTGCGCGCCGTGGTCCACCAGGGCATCAGTGATGAGGAGTATGTGGCTGCGCTCAAGGTGCTGCGCAGGATGGTGGCCAACGTCGAGGGCGACGGGACTCCCGGCCGGCCGTCCTGATCCTGCGATTTCGTGACCAACCCGGCTGGGAACGGATACTGCCACTGGGTGATCACCGGTTGGTGTGGACACGAAGCCCCATCGATGCCGTGAGCCCTGACGTGGCATGACCCGCCGGCGGATGATGTTCGACGGGCGAAGCCGCGCAGGGCGTCGATGCCGAACAGGCGCCCCGAGCGACGGCGCCGGGTGGCGGGCCCGCATGGGTGCCCGTCGTGGGCCGTACGGTCATCGCCGCCCTCTCCCGTCGTCGAGGGCGGCCAGGAACCGCCGCTGGTCGTCCAGGAACCCATCGGCGAACAGCGCCCTCGGCGCGCACAGCGCGGTCAGCGTGAGCCGGAGCGTGGAGTTCTCGACGTCGTGGTCGACCAGGCTGTGGGCGGCGTCCGGGTAGTGGGCGACACGCAGCGCGGGCCCGGGCAGGAGTCTGCGGTAGACGGCCTCGGTCTCGGCGGTGTCCACGTTCGCGTCGTGTCCGGCGAGGGCGAGCAGGACGGGGACGCCGCGCAGGGCGGGCAGATCGGCGGTGGCGTCGGCCGTGTGGTTCCGGGCGGCGAACCGCCAGCGGGCGGCCGTCATGCCCTGCGGGTCACCGACAGCGCGTACGTACTCCTCGTAGGACGCGCCGCGCCCCAGCAGTTCCAGACCGGTCTCACGCCGGCGCAGGGCAGCGGCGATCTCGGCGTCGGAGGCACCGTCGCGGCGGAGTTCGGCGAGGAGGTGGTAGCGGCCCTGCCGCAGCCAGTTGACGGCGGGTGAGACGGCGATGGCGAAGCGGATGCCGGGGTCCTGGGCGGCGATCCTGGGCAGCACCCATCCGGCCTGGCTGGCGCCCCACAGGCCGATCCGGCCGCCGTCGATGTCCGGGCGCTGCCGCGCCCAGGCGATGGCGTCGAGGGCCTCCGCGGCCCGGTCGCCCATGGACTGGTCGAGCCAGTTCCCCGGCGCGCCGCCCACGCCCGGCTTGTTCCAGGACAGCGCGGCGTACCCGGCGCGTGCGAAGGACTCCCAGATCGGCCGGTAGAAGGTGTCGTGCGTGGCGTCGACGGGGCCGTCACCGTGAACGACGACCACGAGGGGGAAGGGGCCCTTCCCCCGCTCGGGCAGGGCCAGGACGCCCTGCAGGGTCCGGCCGTCCCGTCGCAACGTCACCGCCTGTTCGCGCAGGTCGTAGGTGTGCTGCCAGATCACCAATCCACTCAGGCCCGCCGCCGTCACCGCGACCGCGACCAGTGTCGCGAGCACGGTCCGCACCATCCGACGCCCACGGGTGCCGCTCCTCGCCGTCATGTGCCCCCCAGTAGAATCTATTGAAACTGAAACGCTCGTTTTGCATTCGACCGTACTATGATCGTACGTAAAGAGCCAGGAGGAAATCATGGACTCAGCAGTCGCCGTCCGACGCGGCGTCCCCCGGCGGACCGAACACCAGGTCGCCGCGCTGTACTGGGAGGCGTTCGGGCGCAAGCTCGGGGCGGCGCTGGGCCCGCCGGACCAGGGGCGCGCCTTCATCGCCGGCCATCTCCACCACGACCGCGCCGTCGTCGCCCTCGCTCCTGGCGGGGACCGCGTCGTGGGCGTGGCCGGCTACCGGCTCGGGGGACGCGGCCTGACCGGCGGTGGCGTACGCGACGTGCTCACCGGCTACGGGCTCTTCCGGGGCCTCCCCCGGCTCGCCGTGCTGGCCCTGCTCGAACGGACCCCGGAGCGGGGGGAACTGGTCATGGACGGCATCGCCGTCGACCCCGCCCACCGCGGAACCGGCATCGGCAGCCTGCTGCTGACCGAGATCGCGGCCGTCGCCGCCGAACACGGCTGCTCGCGGATCCGCCTGGACGTCATCGACGTCAACCCCCGCGCCCGCGCGCTGTACGAGCGGCACGGCTTCACCACCGTACGCACCGAGCAGACCCCGTATCTCAGGCGTCTCATGGGATTCGGCGCCGTGACTACCATGCGTCGCGCCCTTCAGGACCGCACGGGCGACGGCGCACCCGGTGACAGCTTGGAGCAGCAGCGATGACGAGCACGCCCGCAGGCACCCCTGCGGCGGATCCCGCGCCGCCCGCGATCAGCACCCGGACCCTGGTGTTCGCCCTCGTCCGCGAGGACGGCACCGTTCACGCGGACGAGCTGTATTCGGTCGCCGAGGCGATCGGCATGACCGGCCAGCAGGTCCGGCTGTGCGTCAAACGGCTGGTCGCCGAGGAGCGGTTCACCCAGGAGGGCCGTGGCCGCAAGGCCCGGCTGCACGCGACCACCGACGCGACCGGCTCCATCGCACCGGACGTCGAGTACGTACGCCACGCCTACCGGCAGGACCAGGGGCTCGCCCCCTGGGACGGAACCTGGCGCATGTTCGCTTTCGCCATCCCCGAGAGCGCCCGGCAGGCCCGCGACACCCTGCGCGACGCCCTGGTCCATCTCGGCGCCGCCCCCCTCCAAGGGGGCCTCTACGTCTGCGCCAACGACATCGCCGGCATCGTCGAGGCCCATGCCCGCCACCTCGGCGTCCTGCCCTCCCTCACCCGGCTGACCAGTCGGGACCTGCGAGTGGGCGAGGAGACCGACCCCGTCCGGCTGGCCGCGCTGCTGTGGCCGCTGCCCGCGATCGCGGAGCGCCACGAGGCGCTCGCGGCGCTCGCCGAGGACCGTCTGGCCAGGCTGTCCGGCCCCGCCGCCCCGCCCACCGCGACCGAGCGGCTGACGTACGCCATCGAAGTGGCAGCGGCCTTCACCACCGCGATGGACCCCGACCCGCTGCTCCCCGCCGAGCTGCTCCCCCAGCCCTGGCCCGGCACCCGCGCCCGCGCCCTGGCGGCCCGGTGCTGGGACGCTCTCGCGGCGGAGGGGGACGGAGCCGCGGACCGGCTGCGGCTGTTCAGCCTCTACGATCACGCTGTCCGGCCGCCCGGCCCCGCCCCCCGCCCGAGGGCCGATCCGGCTCGGGACCACGAGGAACGTGCCGAGAGGCAATGAGCCGAACCGGCGGAAGTACGGAGGCCGGCCGGCGGGGACGCCCCGGGCTGCCGCGTCCCCGGCACCGAGCGCGGAGCCCGCCGCCCGGCGTCTCCCGGGCGGCGCGCACGGTCTCGGCGCACACGGGCCCCGCAACCGCGCCTCCGGTCACCTCGCACCCGGCGCCGGCGAAATCCTCTGCGGCGAACCGACGAGGACTCGTGAACGATCGGGACTGACCTCCCTCCCCTGCAACCCACCCTCGATGGCGAATCCTTCGAGCTGACCCGCTCGTTCGCGGGAGTCTTGCCGGTCACCTGCCCGAGGACATCCGCACGTACTGGGTCGGCATAGATGGTGTGCGTTGGCCGGTCAAGCAGGTCATCTCCCTTGCGACAGGCGGTAGCGATGGGCGCGCCCGCGGGCGGCCAGGGGTGATTCGGCGCACACTCGCTTCACGGAGTCCGGCGTGCCGGGCGGGGGCGCCCCGGCGACGGAGTGGCCCCTCCGCGGCCGTCGGCCGCACCTCGGATCGGCAGCAGGTGCGCACGTCATCGCGGGCATCGAACGAGCTCCGCACCGGCACCGATCCAGCCACCGAGGCTCAAAACGCTTTGGTTTCTGCTCACTTGTGAGCGAAGCGAGGCCATCCCTGTGTGATCGATGTGCATTTTTTTCGATGATTCACCCGCCCGAAGGCGCGCCCTACGGCATAGGATCATGCCGCGCGTGCCCCAGGGGCCCCTATCACCCCATCAGCACCACTACCCCCCGGCGGCACGCCCTCATCGGCACCATCACCCATCGGCACCCCCCCACAACCCGTTAACAGGTATCCGCGTGTCACCGATAGACAAGCCCGGTTCCGGCGATGGAGCCGCGCAGTGAAAATCAATCGTCGCCTCGTCCTCCTCGTCACCGCACCGCTCACCGTGGCCGTCGCCTTCTCGGTGCTGGCGCTCGCCCCCGCGACCAACCAGGCGCTCCAGGCAGAACGACTGACATCGATGGTCGAAGTCGCCGACGAAGCAAGTGAGTTGACCTACCGGCTGCAACGTGAGCGGGCAGCGGCCACCGCACTGGTCTCCGAACAGGGGGACGCGGAAGCGTTCCGGTTACGCACGGAGGAGACCGACCGGAGCATCGCCGGATTCCGCAGCAGGGCCGAGGGGCTCTCCGCCGTACCCGGCAGCGCCAGGGGCGCCCTGGACCGTATCGAACGGTTCGTCGACGAGATGCCCGGGCTGCGCGCCCAGGTCCGCTCGAAGAGCAGCACCGTCTCCGCTCTCGCCTTCGGCTACCGGATCGTGATCGCCGACCTCAACAGCTACCGCGACGGCATCGCGCAGGCCGACGGCGTCGACGCCGACATCGCGGACCGGATCCGCGCCGCGGCCGCCCTGTCCGAGGCCGCCGAGCACACCGCCCAGCAACAGGTCACGGTCGCGAGGGCGCAGGCCGCGGGCGGGTTCACCACCGCCTCGCAGCGGACCTTCGACGCGAGCCGGATGGGCTACACCGAATCGATCCGCGTCATGTACGGCCTCGGCCCGGGCGCCTGGCGGACCTGGCTGGAACGCACCCTCTCCGGGGCAAGGGCCCTGGAGGCCCGGCGCCTGGAGGACGAGATCGGGCGCACGGGCGCCGGCCGGGACCTCACGGTCACCCCCGAGAAGTGGCAGAAGGCGTCCAACGACCGCCAGGAGCTGCTGCGTTCGGTGGAGAAGCGGGTCGACGCGGCCGTGCTCGCCCAGGTCTCCGACGTCCGCACGACCCTCATCTGGACGGCCGGTGCGGAGATCGCCCTGGTGGTCTTGACCCTGGTCGGCGTCGTCGTGGTCGCAATCCGCCTGGGGCGCGTCATGATCCGGCGGCTGCGGGAGCTGCGCAACGCCGCGCACGAGGTCGCCCACTCCGGGCTGCCCACCGTGATGGCCGAGCTGTCCCAGCCCGGCGCGCTGCGCGGTGCGACGCCCGAGGAAGTGGCCCGGCGCACCGGCGATCCGGTCCGGACCACGGGCGAGGACGAGATCGGCGAGGTGGGTGAGGCGTTCAACGCGGTCCACCACGAAGCCGTCCGACTGGCCGCACAACAGGCTCACGCACACGAGCAGTTGGCCGAGACGCTGGTCGGTGTCGCGCGCCGGGGCGCCCGGCTGACCGCGGTCATGGTGTCCGAGTTGGACACCGTGCAGCGGGACGAGGCCGACCCCGTGCGGATGAAGGCCCTGTTCGCTCTCGACCACCTCGCGGTGCGCATGGAGCGCAACACCAACAACCTTCTGGTGCTGGGCGGTTACGGAAACGCCCGGGTCCGCTCGGCCGATGTGGGATGTTCCACGGTCATCGTGGCCGCCGCGCAGCAGATCGAGCGGTTCGACCGCGTCTCGCTCGGTGCGATCGAGTCCGGGATCGGCATCACCGCCCGCGCGGTGCACGACGTGGCGCACATCCTGGCGGAGCTGCTCGACAACGCGACGCGGTACTCGCCCCCGGACAAGCAGGTCGGGGTCGCCGTCTGGCGGCTGTGGGACCGGGCGGTCGTGCAGATCGTCGACGAGGGGGTGGGCATGACGGCGGAGCGCCGCGCGGTCCACAACGCCGCGCTGCTCGAACCGCAGGCGGGCATCGGCGACGTACGGTCCATGGGGCTGCATGTGGTGGCCCGGCTCGCCGCGCGCCACGGCATCGTTGTCGAACTGCGCGACTCCTCGGGCCCCGGCACCATCGCCGAGGTCACGCTGCCCGCGAAGGTGCTGGCCCTGGACTTCGAGGAGGACCGGGGGCCGTCGCAGGACGACCTCGGCAACGGTGTCGGCTACGAACCGCCCCTGCCGATCACACCCCCGGGACCGCAGGGCCGCAGGCAGCCCGCCCGAGCGGGGGTGCAGCCCGGCCACCTCGGCACCCCGGTCGGCGCGGGCCTCGCCGCGAGCGCCGGTACGGGCGCGGGCCCCGGTACAGGCGTCGGTACGGACCCGGGTGCGGGCTTCGGCGCCGCCGGGCCCCACCCGCCGGCGGACGGCGGTGACCGGGAAGCCCGGCCCGGCCACGAAAGGCCGCGCGAGGACGGGCCGGGCGTCGGCGCGCGGGACCGGGGACACGGCACGACGCCCGCGCCGCGCCCCGCACACAACGAGTCGGCGTCACGGGTCGCGGGTGTCAGTTCCTCGGGGCTGCCCGTGCGGCAGCGCCGAGCACCCCAGCAGTGGCCCACCGCGGGCCGACGGGAGGGCGCCGAACAGCGCCCGGGCGCGGGGGCCCCGCGACCGTCGCCCCGCCGCCGGGACTCCCGGCAGGTCTCCGACGTACTGGCGGCCTATGCCCAGGGGATCAACAGGAGCACGAACCACCGGGGGCGTTCCGCCCCGGACGACCACACCGAACGGACCGAGAAATGACCACCTCCTCCGACCTGAGCTGGATCCTGAGCGATTTCGCCGGGCGCCTCCCGGAAGTCACCCAGGCGATAGCCGTGTCCGTGGACGGACTCGCGCTGGCGTACACCGGCGTGGAACGCGACGACGCCGAGCGGCTGGCCGCCATCGCGTCCGGCGTCGTCAACCTGCTCTCCGCGGCAGCGCAGTTGACCGACACCGACCCGGTGGAGCACAGCCTCACCGCGATGGAGGGCGGCTACATGTTCTCGATGGCGGTCTCCAGCGGCGCCTCGCTGCTCGTCACCACGACCAGGGACGCCGACATCGGCGAGGTCAGCTACATGATGTCCGAACTGATCAACCAGGTCGGTGATTCGCTCTCCCCCGAGGTCCGCGACCCGAGCCTGCCGCCCGCGCGCTGAACCCCCTACCGCCACGTTCCGCCTCCTCTCCCTCCCCTCCCCCTCCCCCGATGAGAGCGCTCATGTTCCCCTTCGCCCCATCCGCTCCCCGCCACCGCAGAGCCCGGTTCCGCGCGGCCGGTGCCGCCGCCCTCGCCCTCGGGCTGGCCGCCGCCACCGGTTGCAGCGGCGGCGGCAGCGGCTCCTCCGACGACACCGTGAAGATCGGCCTGGTGGCCTCCCTGTCGGGCACCTACGAACCGGTCGGCACGGAGCTGCGGGACGGCTTCAAGCTGTATCTGGACACCCATGGCAACAAACTGGGCGGCCGAAAGGTCGAGCTGATCGTGGCGGACGAGGGCGACGGCCCGCCGACCGCCGTGCCCGCGGCCACCAAGCTGGTCAAGAAGGACAAGGTCGACGTGTTGACGGGCCTGGTGGGCGGCGGCTCGGTCAACGCGGTGCTGCCGCTGACCCAGCAGGCCAAGATCCCGTTCCTGGGGTCGAACGCCCGGCCGCCGGTCAAGGACATCGAGTACGTGTGGACCACGAGCTTCCTGTCCGACGAACCGGGCAAGGCCATCGCCCCGTACATCAAGGAGAAGGTCGACGGCCCGGTCTACGCGATCGGCCCCGACTACCAGGGCGGCCACGACGAACTCCGCGGCTTCACCGATGAGTTCAAGCGGGTGAAGGGCAAGCTCGCCAACCCCGACGGCAAGACCACCTGGACGCCCTTCCCGAAGACGACGAACTTCATGCCGTATTTCGCGGAGATAGCCAAGACGGACGCCAAGGCGGTGTACTGCTTCTACGCCGGCAAGGCCGCGATCGACTTCGCCAAGCAGTACGCCCAGTCGGACATCGCCGATCTGCCGCTGTACACGGCCTTCGTCACCGAGGGCAGCGTGCTCCAGGCGCAGGGCCCCGCCGCGAAGGACATCTACTCCGTCCTGAACTACGCGGCCGACCTGGACAACGAGGCCAACCGGAAGTTCGCCGCCGACTGGACGGCCGAGCACGAAACACAGCCGACCACCTACGCCATGGCGTCGTACGACGCGGCGGCCGTGCTGGACAAGGCGATCGCCGACGCGGCGAAGGACGGCGACGTGACGTCGCAGACCATCAACAAGGCCATCGCGGGTCTCGGCCAGATCGACAGCCCGCGCGGCGCCTGGGAGTTCGGCGACAAGGCCCACTCGCCGGTGCAGACCTGGTACCTGCGCCAGGTGCGGCCCGACGGCTCCAAGCTGGCCAACGTCATGGTCCAGGACCTGGCGACGCTCGGCAGCTGAGATGGAACTCCTGGATGCCCATCTCGTACCGGCGGTGGACGGCGTGGCCTTCGGGCTGCTGCTGTTCGTGGTCGCCGCGGGTCTGAGTCTCGCCTTCGGCACGGCGGGTGTGCTGAATCTGTCGCACGGCACGCTGTACGCGATCGGCGCGTACACGGGGGCCGAACTGAGCGACGGGACCTGGGGCGGTCTCGCCCTCGGTCTGGCCGCCGGTACGGCGGCGGCGTGCGTGGCGGGGGCGGGGCTGTCGGCGGCGACGGCTCCGCTGGCCCGGCGTGGGCATCTCGCGCAGGCGCTGCTCACGTTCGGGCTGGCCCTGATCGGCGGTGATCTGCTCATCCAGTTCTTCGGTGCGGACGAACTCCCCGTCCGGGTACCCGAGGCGCTCGACTCCTCGGTGAACCTGCTGGGGCACCGCTATCCGGCGTACCGGCTCTGCTTCATCGTGATGGCCGTGCTGCTCGCGGCGTTCGGGACGTGGGTGCTGACCCGGACCCGGATGGGTGCGGCGGTACGGGCCGCCGCCGACGATCCGCAGATGCTCGCGGCCACCGGGCACAGCCCCCGGGCCGTGCACACCGGTGTCCTCGCGGCGGCGGGGGCGCTGGCCGGGGCGGCGGGCGTGCTCGGGGCGCCGATCATCGGCCCCGGCCCCGGCACGTCCGAGACCGTGCTGATGCTCTCCCTCGTGGTGGTCGTGCTGGGCGGGCTGCGCTCGCTGTGGGCGACCTTCTTCGCGGCGGTCGCCGTGGGCGAGGTGCAGACGCTGGGCGTCTCGGTGGCGCCCGAGCTGGCGCCGTATCTGCTGTTCGCCGCGATGGCGGCGGTCCTGGTGCTGCGCTCCCGCTTCGCGGAGCCGACAGAGGCGGGGGCGGGGCACGGTTCCGAGGGATCCGGCCCGGATCCGGTCGCCCGGCTCCGGGGCCTGCTGGCGGGCCGCCTTCCCGGTCCGAAGCGCCCCTCGGTGCGGCTGGGCCGGCCCCCCGGGCACGACCGCGCCCCCGCGTGGTCTTCCCGGCTGCCGGGCAGGGCCGCGTGGTGGCAGGCGGCCCCGCTGCTCGTCCTGCTCGTCGTGCTGATCGCCCTGCCCGCCCTGCTCGACGCGTACAGCATCTCGCTGGCCGGTTCCGCCCTGGCCCTGGGGCTGCTCGCGATCAGCGTCACCGTCCTCACCGGGTACGCCGGACTCCCGACCCTCGGGCAGACCGCGCCGTTCGCCGTGGGCGCGTACGCCACCGCGAACCTCGCGGATGCCGGGTGGACCGTGGGCCCCGTCCAGATCGTCCTCTCCGCGCTCGCCGCCGCCGCCTTCGCGGCGGTCGTGGGGCCCGCGGTGATCCGGGCGCGTGGCACCACCGTACTGATGATCACCCTTGCGATCGGCGAGCTGACCGGGGCGGTCGTCAACCAGCTCAAGTCCGTCACCGGCGGCGCGGACGGCCTCGTCGGCTTCCCGGCCACGCGGGCGCTGTGGGGCGGTGAGGGGATGCTGGAGGAGAGCGAGCTGTACAACTACGCGCTCGTCGTGGCCGTCGTCGCCGTCGCCCTCACCCTGCTCGTGCTGCACTCCCCGGCGGGGAAGCTGCTGACCGGCACCCGGGGCGCCGAGGCCCGGATGCGCGCCTCCGGGCACCCGGTGGGGCGGTATCTGCTGGTGGCCCACGTCTGCGCGGGCGCGCTGGCCGGGGTGGCCGGTTCGCTGATGGTGACGGTCCAGCAGTATCTCTCGCCCGCCGACGTCGGGTTCGAGATCGCCGCGTTCGCCCTGCTGGCGGTGGTCATCGGCGGTACGACGTCGGTGATCGGCGCGCTGCTGGGCGCCGGGCTCATCGTCGCCACCCGGGACTGGGTCGCCGGTTCCTGGCCGGGCCACGGGCCGTTGCTGCTGGGCGTGCTGTTCGTCGCGACGGTGTACGTGCTGCCGCGCGGGCTCGCGGGTCTGCGGAGTGGCGGGCCCGGCGGCGGTGGCGAGAGCGGGCGGCCCTCCGGTACGACAGGGGCTCCCGGAACCCCGGGTGCGCCCGGGATCTCCGGCGACCCCGGCGGCCCCCGCGGTTCCCACGGCTCCGACTCCGCAGCGGCCGAGGAGCAGCCCCCGTCCGTGCCCGCCCCGACCCGCGCCGGGAAGGTCTCCCCATGACACCGACACCCCCACCGACCGCCGACGCCCCGACCCTCACCGCTCCCCCTCCGGTCCTCGCCCTCGACCGGCTCACCCGCAGGTACGGCACGCTCACCGCCGTCGACGACGTGAGCCTGAAGCTGGCGCCGGGGGCCCGGCACGCCGTCATCGGCCCCAACGGGGCGGGCAAGACCACCCTGCTCAACCTCATCGCGGGCACCGACCGGCCCGACCACGGCACGATCGCTCTCGACGGCGCCGACATCACCCGCAAGCCCACGGCGAAGCGGAGCCGTCTCGGCATCGCCCGCAGTTTCCAACAGCCTTCGGTGATCGCGGAGTTGTCGGTGCTGGAGAATGTCGTCCTGGCGGGCTGGCCGCACCATCCCCAGCATCGCGGGGCGTGGCGCAGGCCGTCCCGCTACCGGCTGCACAAGGAGTCCGCGAGCCGCCACCTGGAGACGGTCGGCCTCGCGGACCTCGCCCACCGGCCGGCCGCCACGCTCTCGCACGGTCGGCGCCGCATGCTCGATCTCGCCGCCGCGCTGGCGGGCAACCCCCGGCTGCTGCTTCTGGACGAGCCGGCGGCCGGGCTGACCGACGGCGACATCGGCCGGCTGCTCGGCATCATCGGCGCGCTGCCGTCGGACGTCGCGGTCGTCCTGGTCGAGCACCATGTCGAGGTGGTCGCCGAACTCGCCACGTCCGTGACCGTGTTGGCGGCGGGAAAGGTGCTGGTCGACGGGCCGACCCAGGAGGTGCTGGCCCATCCGGAGGTCCGGGAGGCGTATCACGGCACCGCCCCGTCGACGGGCCCGGACGAACCCCGGGCCAGGACGATCCCGACCGTCTGCCCGTCCCCCACCGACGCGAGAGGATGACCGACGCCCGATGCTCGAACTCACCGGCCTGACCGCGGGCTACCACGGCGGCACCGTCCTGCACGGCCTCGACCTGTCGGTGCCCGCCGGTACGGTCCATGCCGTGGTCGGCCACAACGGCGCGGGCAAGACGACGCTCGTCCACACGATCGCCGGGCTGATGCGGCCGAGCGCCGGAACCGTACGCCTGGACGGCCGCGATGTGACCGGGCAGCCGGCGCACCGGATCGCCCGGGCCGGGATCGGTCTCGTACCGCAGGGCCGCCGGGTGTTCGCCGGGCTCACCGTCGACGAGCATCTGCGGCTGTCCCACCGTCCGCCGCGCCGGGGCGACACCGCCCGCCCCAGCGTGTGGACCCCCGCGCGGGTCCTGGAGCTGCTGCCCCGGCTGGGCGAGCGCCGGGGCAACCGGGGTACGGATCTGTCCGGCGGCGAACAGCAGATGCTGGCGCTGGCCCGGGCACTGCTCGGCTCGCCGCGGGTCCTGCTGCTCGACGAACCGACGGAGGGCCTCGCGCCCGTACTGGTGCGGCAGATCGACGCGTTGGTGACCACGCTGGCGGCCGAGGGCCTCGCCGTTCTCCTGGTGTCCCCCAGCCCCGCGCAGGCCGCCGCGTGCGCCCGTACGCTCACGGTCCTCACCTCGGGGCGGATGGCGCTGCGTCTGTCCGGGGAGGAGGCCCGCGCCGACGCGACGGCGCTGCACGCGGCGCTGGAGCTGACGGCGCCGGGGGCCTGAGCGGGCCGCCTTCCGCCCGACCCGGCCCTACCCGGCCTTCATGCTGTGCCCGCCGAAGCCGCTGCGCCGGTCGGAGCCGCTGTTCTGTGCCTGCCACCACGCGTCGAACCCGGCCTGGTCCATGGCGGTCCAGTCGGGCGTGTTCTCCACCTGCGCGTCGCCCATCCGGCGGGCGAGCGCGACCATCGCGGCCCCGACGGCTCCGCGCCGGTCGTCGTAGCCCTCCAGGACCTCCTTCCAGCTGCCCCCGGCCACCCACGCGGCCTCCAGCGCCGTGGCGTCCTGGAGCGCCTTCACGCTGCCGCCGCCGATGTGCGGCCGGGCCACGCTGGCGGCGTCGCCGACGAGCGCGAGGCGGCCCGAGGTGTAGTGCGGCACCTCCAGGTCGTAGATGGGCTGGATGAAGGTGGTCTCGGCGGGGGTGCGGAGCACCCGGGCCGCCCAGCACGGCGGGAAGTTGTCGGCGACCAGGGCGCGCAGGTGTGCGGTGAGTTCGGAGTTGAGGCGGCCCGGCGGCAGGGAGGTGGGGGTCCGCAGGTCCGGGTGGAGGCCGTCGGTCCGCGGGGGTGCGGTGTAGAGCACCCAGTTGAGCCGGTGCCCGCCGGAGCCGTCCGGGATGCGGTAGATCATGCAATGTCCGCCGGGGAAGACGATGTTGTGCGCGTCGTTGCCGTCCGAGGGGAGGTCGGCGACGTCCGGCGATGTGCCGCGCCAGCCGATGTATCCGGCGTATGTGGCGTCCGCACCGGGGAACATGGCCTCGCGGACGACGGAGCGGTACCCGTCGGCGCCGATCACGAGGTCGAAGTGCTCCTCGTACCCGTCCGCGAGCCGCAGCGTCGCGCCGTCGGCGTCCGGTTCGACGGCGGTGACGACGGCCCCGGACCGGTAGGACACCCCCTCGGGCACCCGGCGCCGCAGTTCGCTCCACAACGAGCCCCAGCTGTAGGCCCGGAACGGGAACGGCTGCTCGCCGACGACCCTGCCGTGGTCGGCCTCCCCGTCGCGCACGCTCCACACCCGCCGGGTCAGCGGCGCCCAGGGCATCTCCGGGGCCACGTATCCGGCTTCCCGCAACTCGTCGTACCGGTCGCTGTGGAGGGCGATTCCCACGCCTCTGTCACGGAGCCGGTCGTCGGCGCGCTCCAGTACGGTGACCCGCTCGGCACCCCCGCGCGACGCGGCGAGAGCCGCCGCACACCCCGCTATGCTGCCGCCGACCACGGCGACACTGCCTCCACGCATGACTGGCACTCCACTCACTCGGTATTCCGGGCGTTGCGGCCCAAGTCAGCGGCACCGTTGTCGTGGCGGCGGCGCGACCGGCCGTAAATCACCCTGCATCAAGGGCTGTTGAGCCGAAACCCTGCGGCCAGGACCCGGGCTTGATCCTAACGGGGCGCGCCCGTCGACCCGAGTGCCCGACAGGACCGGCCGCCGAGCAGCAGAGACCTGCCGCGAGCGGTGGAGGATCCCGGGGGGACACGGCGGCGATCACGCCGACCTTGTTGGCGCCGATGGTCACAGGGATGACCGGGGTGTCGCACCCCGGCGCCACGACCCGGGTCCCGCAGCCGCAGGTAGTCCTCGACCCGGAAGTACATCTGGGTGACCGCGTAGTCCGCGCCCGCGCGGGATCCTATCGGGGAGTACCCGGCCACGGGCTGCCCCGCCCTCAGCCCCCCAGCGCCCACCGGATCGCGGCGACCACACTGATGCCCAGTGGCGGCGCCAGCCACCACGGGCCCATGGCGCGTCGCACGGTCGGGGGCGCAACCGTGACGAGGACCCCGAGCGCGCTGAGCGCCAGGGCGAGGAAGCTCATCAGCGCGATCGCGGCGTACGCGTCCTGATCCCAGCTCCCCGAGGGGCGGGTGATCAGTGCCGTGTAGCAGCAGAAGGCCGCCAGGGCGTAGAGAATCGTCAGCGGTACCGCCATGACCCATCGCAGGCAACCGCTGTCGTCCCCGGCAGTGCGTGCAATTCTGTACTGATCGAACATCACCGCAATGCATCCCTGGCGTTCTCGAGGTGGTTGCCGAATCCCCGGCCGTATGCCTGGGCCTGGTCCCCTTCCCAGTAGGGACCTCCGTTGTACCGGGCCGCCAACTCCTCGTATTGAGCGGACGTCATCTCATCCGCCGGGACGTCGGCAAATTCGCTCTCCGCTTTGAGCTGCGCCAGATATCCGGACGCGATGAAGATGTTCTGTCCCGGGTCCTGCAGGGATTCCTCCACGATCGCCCGCTGGTGGTCGGTCAAACTGTCCGGGTCGTAGCCGAGCACTTCAGCCCCACGCCGGATCTGGATCGCGATGGGGCCGAAAGAGGTCTCGTCAGGACTGCCGCCGAGACGCCACGGCAGGTTCTCCGGCGAGATGGGGCTCAGCCCCCAGGGGGCGTCGGCCTGCTCCCGAATCGTGTCGACCACATCGTCCGCGTACCCCGGCTGGCCCGCGATCTCCTGCCACGCGATGCCCGCGACCATGTCCGCGGGCAGCCCGGATCTGCTCGCCGCGGCTTGGATGATCTCCTTGTTCGCCGCGATCCACTCCCGCTTCTCCTGGTCCGAGGACGGGGGGATCCAGTAACCGTCCTTCGCCGGGGGGAGGTCGGCGAGCTGCATTCTGATGTCACGGAGCATCGGGGAGACAGGAGCACTGCCGACCGGTGCCGCGTAGTCCCGCTTCGGCCCGCTGCCGGGCAGCTGGGTCAGCGGGTTGTCGCGGGCCTCACGGGCCTCGCTCCGCAGGGCGGATATGGCCGAGTGGACGTCCACGCGCGGGACGTCTCGCAGCCGGAACTCCGGAAGCAGGTCGTATGCCTGCTTCATCGCGTGCACGCAGATGTCACGAGCCTCCTTCTCCACTGTCCTGGCGAGGTGGAAATCGCCCCCGGCGGCGTCGTGCAGCCGGTTCGCCTCGTCCTTGATGTCGTCCACATCCATGGTCAACTCGGCGAAGAAGTCCAGCACCCCCGTGGTGCCGCGCATGTCCTCCCACTGGCGCATGGGCTCCGCATCCTGCGCCTTACGGGTGATGGCGGTGCCTTTGGTGGCGATCAGCGTCGCCAGTGCCTGCTCATTGGCCTTGCCGTTGGAGTAGTGGCTCTTCGCGGTCGTCAGCGCGAAGGCATAGCTGCGGAGCGCGCTGGCGGCCTTGCCGTAACCCTCCGCGAGGTTGACCACCAGCTTCCGTGCCTCGGCGACGCGGGCTTCGTAGCGCCGGCTTCCCTCGCTGCGCCAATGCGTCTTCTTCTCGGCCCGCTCCGCGGGCTCGTCAGCCTCCGCCAGCATGTTGCGTATGCGGAGGAATTCATCGGCGTTCCGCTCCACCAGAGGTGGATTGCAGCCTTCCAGGAACTCGACGTCACTTCGGTAGCTCAGACCGCTCACTTCGCCTCCGGCGGTATGTAGCTGCCGTCACGCAGAACCGTGTCCAGGAACTGACGTGCACGGTCGTCGTCCACGGTCACCAGGTTCGAGCCGGCGGTCCGGAGCCGCGTGGCGAGGGCTGCGAACAGCGCGACCGCGTCCTGGTACTGGTCGTCGGCGAATCTGCCGAATCGTTCCACCTGCGCGGCCACGTCGCTGTGCGACCTCGGATCGCGAGCCATGGTGCACAGGTCGCCGTCCGGGCGGCCCTCGTGCAGGAATCCTGCGATCTCGATCAGCAGATTGGCGTTCCCGTTGATGGACGCGCTGTTGTAGTCGAGAGCGCCGTCCGCAGGCGCGCCTCCCGGACTGCCTCCGGCGTCAGCCGGCAACTGATTGAGCTGCATACCGGCGGCCTGGCGCGCGAGCGCCTCCGCTTTCAGGTTGGCCCACTCTTCATCGAAAGACACGCATCCCCCACGCTGTTGTCATACGACTCGGCCCAGCAGGAAATCCTATCGGGCGGTGGGGGCGGGCAGCGCGCTGAAAGCGGATGAGCGGCTCCCGGCCGTGCCCGGCGCCCCCTCCCCCGGTCGGCCGCGCCCGCCGAGCGCGCCCGCCCCGCCGCCCTTACCGTCTGTGCTGACGTCGTCGCGCAGGCAGCCGGTGGGTGCCGTGACCCGCGCCCGGCGGGGCGCCCGGCCCGGCCCCGTACAGGAGGAGCCCATGCCGGAGCTGTTCATCGATGGCCAGTGGACCGCTGCCGCCGAGGGGCGGAAGCGGGAGATCCGCTGTCCGGCCGACGGCACGCTGGTCGCCACCGTCGACGAGGGCGGGGCGCAGGACGCCGACGCCGCTGTGGCAGCCGCGCGGGCCGCCTTCGACCGGGGGCCCTGGCCGGGGACGCCCGCCGCCGAGCGGGGGCGGCTGCTGCTGCGGGTGGCGGAGCTGCTGGAGCGGGACAAGGACGCCTTCGCGCGGGCCGAGTCGCTGGACACGGGCAAGCGGCTCGTCGAGAGCGCCTACGACATGGACGACATCGCCGACTGCTTCCGGTACTTCGGCAACCTCGTCGCGGCCGGGGACGCGGGGCGGGTCGTCGACACCGGGCTCGCGGACGTCGACAGCCGGATCGTGTACGAGCCGGTCGGGGTGTGCGCGCTCATCACCCCGTGGAACTATCCGCTGCTCCAGACCGCCTGGAAGGTCGCCCCGGCGCTCGGGGCCGGCAACACGTTCGTCCTCAAGCCGAGCGAGCTGACCCCGCACACCGCCGTCCTGCTGATGCGGCTGCTGGCCGAAGCCGGGCTGCCGGACGGGGTGGCCAATCTGGTGCTCGGGGCGGGCGCGGACGTCGGGGCGCCGTTGACCGAGGATCCGCGGGTCGACCTGGTGTCGTTCACCGGAGGGCTGGCCACCGGGCGGCGCATCATGGCGGCCGCCGCGCCCACCGTGAAGAAGGTCGCACTGGAGCTGGGCGGCAAGAATCCCAACATCGTGTTCGCCGACGCCGACTTCGACACCGCCGTCGACTACGCGCTGATGGCGGTGTTCCTGCACTCGGGGCAGGTCTGCTCCGCCGGGGCGCGGCTCCTCGTGCAGGACGAGCTGCACGACCGGTTCGTGGACGAGCTGGTGGAGCGGGCGGGCCGGATCAGGCTCGGCGGGCCGTTCGACGAGGACGCCCGCAGCGGTCCGCTGATCTCCGCCGCGCACCGCGACAAGGTCGAGGCGTACGTGGCGGAGGGCATCGCCGAGGGCGCGGTGCTGCGCTGCGGCGGTGCGCGGCCCGACGATCCGGCGCTGGCGGACGGTTTCTACTACCCGCCCACCGTGCTGGACGAGTGCGCCACCTCGATGTCCGTGGTGCAGGACGAGTCGTTCGGTCCGGTGCTCACCGTCGAGCGGTTCCGGGACGAGGACGACGCGGTCCGGCTGGCCAACGACACCGTGTACGGGCTGGCGGGCGCGGTCTGGACGCAGGACGGCGGGCGGGCCCACCGGGTGGCGTCGCGGCTGCGGGCCGGCACCGTGTGGATCAACGACTTCCACCCCTACGTACCGCAGGCGGAGTGGGGCGGGATGAAGCAGTCCGGTTTCGGCCGGGAGCTGGGGCCCGCGGGGCTCGCCGAGTACCAGGAGGCCAAGCACATCTGGCGCAATGCCGCCGCCACCCCTCAGCGGTGGTTCGAGTGAGCCGGACCAAGGGGTCCGCGGGCCGGGCGGTGCCGGACAGCAGCCATGACGACGACGCGCTCGGCGAGCTGGGGTACCGGCCCGAACTGCGGCGCACGCTCGGCAACTTCCACACCTTCGCCGCCGGGATCAGCTACATCTCGATCCTGACCGTCACCTTCCAGCTGTTCTACTTCGGCGTCACCTTCGGCGGCCCCGCCTACTGGTGGTCCTGGCCGATGGTCTTCTGCGGGCAGCTGATGGTGGCCCTGTGCTTCTGCGAGCTGGCCGCCCGCTATCCGGTGGCCGGCTCGGTCTACAACTGGGCCAAGAAGATGGGCGGTCCGCACGTCGGCTGGCTCGGCGGCTGGATGATGATGACGGCCACCATGGTCACCCTGTCGGCGGTGGCGCTGGCCTACCAGATCACGCTGCCGCAGATCGACGGGTGGTTCCAGTTCGTGGGCGACGGGAGCGGCCGGAACGACCAGGCGGCCAACGCCGTCCTGCTGGGCAGTGTGCTGATCCTGTTCTCCACGCTGGTCAACGCGTTCGGCGTCCGGCTCATGGCCAGGATCAACTCCGCGGGCGTCTTCATCGAGCTGATCGCGGCCGTGGCCCTGATCGTCTTCCTGGGCGCGCACATCACCCGGGGCCCCAGCACCGCGCTGACGGAGACGTACGGGCTGGGCAGCGGCCAGTCGCTCGGCTACTTCGGCGCGTTCCTCACCGCGTCGCTGGCCTCCGCCTATGTGATGTACGGCTTCGACACCGCGTCCTCGCTCGGTGAGGAGTCGCACAACCCCGGGCGCAACGCGCCCCGCGCCATCCTGCGGGCGCTCATCGCGTCGTTCCTGATCGGCGCGTTCATCCTGCTCTTCGCGCTGCTCTCGGTGCCGGACCTCAAGGCCGGGGAACTCTCCACCGGCGGACTCCAGTACGTGGTGCTGGCGACGCTCGGCGAACGGGTCGGGGAGATCTTCCTCTGGGCGGTGGTCGTCGCGATCACGGTCTGCGTGCTGGCCGTGCAGGCGGCCGGGATCCGGCTGATGTTCGCCATGGCGCGGGACAACAACCTGCCCGCCGGATCGAAGCTGGCCAAGGTCAGTCCCCGGTTCAAGACCCCCGTGGTGCCCGCCGTGCTGATCGGGGCGGTCGGCGTCGTCATCCTGGTCGTGAACATCAACCAGCCGCAGATCTTCTCGGTGATCACCAGCATCGCGATCATCATGATCTACCTGGCGTATCTGCTGGTCACCGCGCCCATGCTGGTGCGCCGGCTGCGCGGCGGCTGGGAGCCGCGCGAGGGCGCGTTCTCGCTGGGCCGCTGGGGCCTGCCCGTCAATGTGCTCGCCGTGCTCTGGGGCGCGGCCATGTCGCTCAACCTGGCCTGGCCGCGCGCCGAGGTGTACAACGCGACCGGCCCGCAGCACTGGTATCTGCGCTGGGGGGCGTTCCTGTTCATCGGCGTCGTCGCGCTCGGCGGCTTCGCCTACTACTGGTTCGTCCAGCGTCACCGGACCGGCGTACTCGTCGAGCACCGCTTCGAGGCCCAGGACGACCCCACCGACCCCGCCCCGCCTCCCCCGGCCGGCTGAAATCCTGGAGACCCGATGCCCGAAGCAGGCCCTGCACCCGCATTCGACTACGTCGTCGTCGGCGGCGGTACCGCCGGTGCCGTCGTCGCCGCCCGGCTCACCGAGGACCCCGACGTCACCGTCTGTGTACTGGAGGCGGGCCCCTCGGACGTCGGCGACGACAGCGTCCTGCGGCTGGAGAGGTGGATGGCCCTGCTGGAGTCCGGCTACGACTGGGACTATCCGGTGGAGCCGCAGGAGCGGGGCAACAGCTTCCTGCGGCACGCCCGCGCCAAGGTGCTCGGCGGCTGCTCCTCGCACAACTCCTGCATCGCCTTCTGGGCCCCGGCCGAGGACCTCGACGAGTGGGGCGCGCTGGGCTGCACCGGGTGGAGCGCGGCCGACTGCTTCCCGCTCTACCGCCGCCTGGAGACCAATGACGCACCCGGCGACCACCACGGCCGCTCCGGCCCCGTCACCATCCGGACCGTACCGCCCCGCGACCCGTGCGGTACGGCCCTGCTGGAGGCGTGCGCGACGGCGGGCATCCCCACCGTCCCGTTCAACACCGGCTCGACCGTGATCCGGGGCGCGCACTGGTTCCAGATCAACGCCCGCGCGGACGGCACCCGTTCCTCGGCCTCGGTGTCGTATCTGCACCCGGTGCTGGGGAAGCGGCCCAACCTGGAGGTACGGACCGGGCTCCAGGCGAAGCGGCTGCTGTTCGACGGCGAGCGGTGCACGGGGGTGGAGTACCTGGAGCCCGACACCGTGCACAGCGGGAGGGTGCGGGCGCGGCGCGAGGTGATCGTCTCCTGCGGGGCGATCGACTCGCCCAAGCTGCTGATGCTGTCCGGTATCGGGCCGGCCGGGCATCTGCGGGAGACCGGGGTGGACGTACGGGTGGACTCCCCCGGCGTCGGCTCGCACCTCCAGGACCACCCGGAGGGCGTGATCATGTGGGAGGCGAAGCAGCCCATGGTCACCTCGTCGACCCAGTGGTGGGAGATCGGGATCTTCGCGGACACCGAGCCGGGGCTCGACCGGCCGGACCTGATGTTCCACTACGGCTCGGTGCCGTTCGACATGAACACCTACCGGCGCGGCTACCCGACCGCCGACAACGCGTTCTGCCTCACGCCGAACGTCACCCGCGCCCGGTCCCGGGGCACGGTGCGGCTGCGGACCCGGGACTTCCGGGACAAGCCGCGGGTCGATCCGCGCTACTTCACCGACGAGCACGACGTACGGGTGATGACCTACGGGCTGCGGCTGGCGCGGGAGATCGTGGCGCGGCCGGAGATGGCCGCGTGGGCCGGGGCCGAGCTGGCTCCGGGGCCCGGCGCGACCACGGACGCGGAGCTGTTCGACTACATCCGCGAGACGCACAACACCGTCTACCACCCGGCCGGAACCGTCCGCATGGGGCCGGCGGAGGACCCGGACTCGCCGCTCGACCCCCAGTTGCGGGTGAAGGGCGTCACCGGTCTGCGGGTGGCCGACGCGTCGGTCATGCCGTTCCTGCCGACGGTCAATCCGTGCATCACCACGATGATGATCGGCGAGAAGTGCGCCGATCTGATCAAGGACGGCCCCACCCCGGTCACGCGCTAAGTATTCGCACGTATGCTCGAATGACGTTACGCTCTCTTCATGGCCGTACACCTGCAAAGCTCGCTTTTCGACCAGGAGGACGAGGTCGGCACCCGCCCCCTGAGCGGACTGCGGCGCACCGATCTCGGCCACGGGGCCTGGATCGACGTACTGCCGCAGTGGCTCAGGGGCGCGGACACGCTGTTCGAGACGCTGGTGCGGGATGTCGCCTGGCGGGCCGAGCAGCGCGTGATGTACGAGCGCGTGGTCGCGGTCCCCCGGCTGCTGGCCTTCTTCGGCCGCCAGGACCCCCTGCCCCATCCGGCGCTGGAGGCCGCCCGCACCGAGCTGGGCGATCATTACGCCGCTGAGCTGGGCGAACCGTTCACCACGGCCGGGCTGTGCTTCTACCGTGACGGGCGGGACGGGGTCGCCTGGCACGGGGACACCAGCGGGCGGGGAAGCAGCGAGGACACGATGGTCGCGATCCTCTCGCTGGGAGCGCCTCGGTACCTGGCGCTGCGGCCGCGCCGCCCGGGGCCCTCCCCCCTCCGCAGGCGGCTCGGCCACGGCGACCTGATCGTCATGGGCGGCAGCTGTCAGCGCACCTGGGAGCACGCGATCCCCAAGACCGCGCGGGCCGTCGGGCCACGCGTGAGCGTGCAGTTCCGGCCCGACGGGGTGCGCTGACCCCGGCTTTCCGAGGCGGCACCCCGGGGCTCCGCGGTTGTGCGGCTCCCGGGCAGGGCCGATTCTGAGAGTAATGAACCGGGCCGGGGCCGCGCTGTGAGCGCGGCGAACACGGCGGAGAGCGCCGATTTCCGTGGGCCTCTGGACATCACCAGGGCGGCCACGGTGGTGCTGGACGCCGGGAGCACCGTCATCGGCTGGAGTCCGGCGGCGGCCGAGCTTCTGGGCTACGGACCTGCCGAAGCCCTGGGGCGGCCGCTGAGCGCGTTCCTCTCCGTACACCCGGTGGGGGGCGTTCCCCCGGCAAAAGCGGCCCAGGCATCCGGCACGCCGGGGCTTTCCGGAACGACCGGGGCAACGACCGGGGTTCCGGGGACGACCGGGGCAACGACCGGGGTTCCGGGGACGACCGCCGCCGGCGTCGCACCGCCGTCCCTCGTCGGCAACGAGATCCACGTGGCCCACGCCCGGGACGGCCGTGAGCTGCTGGTGGCGACGGCGATGTGCCCGCTGCCGGGCGGGGAGGCGGACCGTGGTCCCGGCGCACCGGACCGGATCCTGGTGGCGGCCGAGGTGGGCGGACTGCGCCACTGGGAGTCCCGGATCGCCCTGCTCCAGGGGCTGGCCACCCAGTCGCCCGTCGGGCTGGCGATCTACGACACCGATCTGCGGCTGACCTGGTGCAACACCGCCTACGAACGGGAGATCGGGCAGCCGCTGGCCGCGTTCCGGGGCATGCGGGCCGACGAGCTGTACCCCGGCGGCTCCTTCGTGTCCCCGGGCTACCCGCAGACGCTCGCCGGCGTCATGCACCAGGTGATCGACACCGGCGCGCCCATCCTCGACCTGAACTTCCGGGGGCAGCCGCCCAGCGACCCGGGGCGGGATCATCTGTGGTCCTGCGCCTACTACCGGCTGGAGGACGCCCACGGGCACGTGTTCGGGGTGTGCGAGGACGCGTTCGACATCACCGACCGCTACCGGGTCCAGGAGCGGCTGGCCCTCCTCGTGGAGGCCGGCCGCAGGATCGGCACGGTCCTGGACGTGGTCACCACCGCCGAGGAGATGGCCGAGGTGGCGGTGCCGGACTTCGCCGCGACCGTACGGGTCGATGTCACGCGGGCCGCGGTGACCGGGGAGACGGCGGCGGTGGGCAGCCCGGCCGACATGTCACTGCTCCGGGTCGCGGACCGCTCGGAGCCGGGGGCCGCCACCCCGGACCCGGCCCTCCCGGACCCGGGCGCCCCGGAGACCGCCCCGGGCGCCGCCGGTCCCGGTCTGCCGGATCTCCGAGGCCCGGGCCCGGAAGGCCCGGAGGCCGGACCGGACGGTGTGTCCCGGGCGGCGAGCTCCTGCGGTGAGGACCGGCACCCGCACCCGTATCCGCCGGTCGTCTATCCGCCCGGGTCCCCCCAGCACCGCAGCCTCTCCTCCGGCGGGCTCGTGCTCGACGAGGGCACCCTCGTCGTCCCTCTGCGGGCCGGGGGCGGCATCCTCGGGCTCGCCACCTTCGACCGGGGTGTCGGGCCGGACGCCGCGGGCCGGACGCCCGCCCCGGACCGGGCGACCACGTTCGACAACGGCGAGGTGGCCCTGGCCGACGAACTGACCGCCCGGGCCGCGGTCTGCATCGACAACGCGCGCCGCTACACCCGCGAGCGCACCGCCTCCCTCGCCCTCCAGCGGCAGTTGCTGCCGCACCACCTGCCGCCCCGGTCCGCGGTCCGGACGGCCTACCGCTATCTGCCCGCCGACGACGTGACCGGCGTCGGCGGGGACTGGTTCGACGTGATCCCGCTGTCCGGGACCCGGGTCGGCCTGGTGGTGGGGGACGTCGTCGGGCACGGCCTCCAGGCCGCCGCCACCATGGGGCGGCTGCGCACCTCCGTCCGGGCCTTCGCCCAACTGGACATGCCTCCCGACGAGTTGCTGACCCGGCTGGACGACCTGGTGGGGCAGCCGGCCGAGGAGCCGCCGGACGCGTACGGCGGGGCCGTCGAGACGTACGACGTCACCACCGGGGCGACCTGTCTGTACGCGGTCTACGATCCGGTCTCCCGGCGGTGCGTCATGGCCCGGGCGGGGCATCTGCCGCCGGCGATCGTCGACCCCGACGGCGGGGTGTCGTTCCCGGACCTGCCCGCCGGACCGCCGCTGGGCCTCGGCGGCCTGCCGTTCGAGGCGAGGGAGTTCGAGCTGCCCGTGGGCAGTCTGCTGGCCCTGTTCACCGACGGTCTGGTCGAGGGCCGGGACCACGACATCGGCCATGGCCTCGACACGCTGGGCCGGGTGCTCGCAGACCGTTCCGCTTCGCTGGAGGAGCTCTGCGACCGGGCGGTGGCCGCGTTGGTGCCCGGCGGCACGAGCGCCGACGACACGGCCCTGCTCCTGGTCCGCACCCGCGAACTGGACGCGGAGCGGGTCGCCGACTGGGAGCTGAGCGCGGAGCCGGTGTCGGTGGGCCGCGCCCGCGAACTGGCCACCGGGCAACTGGAGGCCTGGGGCCTGGAGGAGCTGGTGTTCGCGACCCAGCTCGTCGTCAGCGAACTGGTCACCAACGCCGTCCGGTACGCGGGCGGGCCGCTGGGGCTCCGCCTCATCCGGGACCGCACCCTGGTCTGCGAGGTGGCGGACACCGGGCACACCTCCCCCCACCTGCGGCACAGCGCGGAGGACGACGAGGGCGGGCGCGGCCTGTTCATCGTGGCGCAGCTCGTCCAGCGGTGGGGCACCCGGTACACCCCGACGGGCAAGACCATCTGGACCGAGCAGGCGCTGCCGTCCGCCGACGAGGGCTGACCCTTCTCCGTACGGGCCGGTCCACTGTGCCGACAACCCGGCACACGCCGGCTCGGGAGGGAGACCCTGAGCCCAGGGTCCGCAGGCAGCCAGGCTGCCGCTGTGACGTCGGTAACTCTCGCAGCAAACAGGCCCGTTGACACAGGGGCGCTGGCCCACCGGCGCACCAGAGGGCGCACGGAGGGCGCACTCCGACGCCGTAACACCCTTGCCGCTCTGCGGGGTTCGGCAGGCGATACGTGAACCCCCCGGCCCGGCACACCGCCCGCCAGGGGGTTCACGCGTCCCCACCCGGACACGGCGGCGCCGCACCCTCGCCGGCCCACCCGCTCGGCACGGTCGGGTACAAGCGCTTACTCGCCTGTCACTCCATCAATCTCCTTGCCCGACAGGCGACATCGGACGGTTCCGGCCGATCGGAGGTGTCTGGATCGAGTCGTCTGAACTTCACGAGAACTCCAGCGAAATGGCACGTGTGTGGATATCGTGCACCGAGCGAGGGCGCATCCGTCGGTCCATGGGATCGACGGATGCGTCCCGTTTGCGGGGGTGCAACTGTGGCTGGGGGGCTCATGGGGCATGTCGAAATACCTGATACCGATCTGTCCGGACCGGTGGGGCTACGGGGCGCGCCGCGCCCTCGCACCGCCGCCTCCCGGAATCGCACGGCGGCCCTGGAGCAGCTCTGGAGGGCCCCGACGGCTCAGCGCGACCCGGCCGGCCCGGTGCCGGTCCGGCGAAAGCCCGCGCACGGCCCGGTCCTCGCCGCGCTGACCGATCTGCTGGGTCTGGCCGGTCCGGCCTGGCTGCTGCTGCGCGCGGGGGACGAGCCCCGCCCGGTGGCGGCCGCCGCGGTGGCCGGGCTGCTGTGGGCCGGACTGCGCGGCGCCCGGGGACGGTACCCGGACCGGCTGCGGGCCGCTCCGGGCGGTGCGGCCGGCGCCGTCGGGGCGGTCGGCGACTGGCTCGTGCTCATCGGCCTGCTGGCCGTGCTGCACACCGCCGCGGGCAGCCCGGTGGACCCTGCCACAGCCGTCGTGGCCGTGGCGCCCGGGCTGCTGGTCGCCGCCGCGGTGGCGGGGCTGCGGCGGTGGCCACGCGCCGCCCGGCGGGCCGGCCACGTCCGCAGGGTGCTGCTGGTCGGCGAGGCGTCGGGGGTGGACCGGGCGGCCGAACTGCTCACCTCCCGGACGGATCACGACTTCTCACTGGTCGCCGCCATTCCGGTGGGTGCCGCCCGGCTGGAGCTGGAGGGGGTCCAGGTGCCGGGGCGCCTCGCGTCCTGCCCGGCCGACGACGATGTGCCGACGGTGCTCGGCGGGGTCCACGCCCACGCGGCGGACCTGGTGCTGGTGGCTCCCGGGCCCCAGCTGACCGGCGACCGGCTGCGCCGCCTCGGCTGGGCACTGCACGACCGGGGTGTCGCCCTCTCCGTACTCTCCGAGCTGACCGGCGTGGCGGCCGGGCGGGTGCGTCCCGTCACCGCGGCCGGGCTCACCCTGCTGCACATCGCGCCGCCGCTGCGCGGGGGGCCGCAGGCGGTGGTCAAGAGCGTGCTGGACCGTACGGGCGCCCTGTTCGGCCTGCTGGCCCTGGCCCCGCTGCTGCTGGCGGTGGCGCTGAGCGTCCGGCTGTCCTCGCGGGGGCCGGTCTTCCACCGGCAGGTACGGCAGGGGCAGCACAACCGGCCGTTCACCATGTGGAAGTTCCGCACGATGGTGGCAGACGCGGAACAGCTCAAGGCGCGGCTCGCCGTGGTCAACGAGGTCGACGGGCCGCTGTTCAAGATGCGCAGCGACCCCCGGGTGACTCCGGTCGGCCGGATGCTGCGGCGTACGTCGATCGACGAACTCCCGCAACTGGTCAACGTGTTGCTGGGCCACATGTCGTTGGTGGGGCCACGGCCGCCGTTGCCGGAGGAGGCGTCCCGCTACGACGAGCGGGAGCGCCGCCGCCTCACCGTGAAGCCGGGGCTCACGGGCCTGTGGCAGGTGAGCGGGCGCTCCGACCTGAGCTGGCAGGAGACCGTGTCGCTCGACCTCTGGTACGTGGACAACTGGTCGGTCGCCGCCGACCTGGGACTTCTCGCCCGCACCGTGCGCGCCGTCACCGACGGCCGCGGGGCGTACTGAGGGCGGCGGGCGTGCGGACGCGAGGAGCGGCACCACCGGTGCGCCGCCGGGAGGGCCCTCCCGGCGGCGGGCGGTCACTGGCCGGGCGGGAGTTGCCCGAGCCACCAGGCGTAGGTGCGGGCGATGCCGTCGCGCAGCGGAATCTTCGGCGTGAAGCCGAGGGCGTTCAGACGGGCGACGTCGAGGAGCTTGCGGGGGGTCCCGTCGGGCTTGGAGGTGTCCCAGACGATCCGTCCGTCGTACCCCGTCACCTCCCTCACGGTTTCCGCCAGTTCGCGGATGGTGAGGTCTTCGCCGCAGCCGATGTTGACGGGTTCGTCGCCGTCGTAGGCCTCCAGCAGGGTCACGCAGGCGGCGGCGAGGTCGTCGACATGGAGGAACTCCCGGCGCGGCGAGCCGGATCCCCACAGGGTCACCTCGGGGGCGCCGTCCCGGCGCGCCTCGTGGAAGCGGCGGATCAGCGCGGGCAGGACGTGCGAGGTCTCCAGGTCGAAGTTGTCCCCGGGCCCGTAGAGGTTGGTGGGCATGGCGCTGATGTAGGAGGCGCCGTACTGCCGCCGGTAGGACTGGGTCTGGACGATTCCGGCGATCTTGGCGAGGGCGTAGGCCTCGTTGGTGGGCTCCAGTTCCCCGGTGAGCAGCGACTCCTCGCGGATCGGCTGGGGTGCGAGCCGGGGGTAGATGCACGACGAGCCGAGGAAGAGCAGCCGCTGCGTCCCGGCCGCGTGCGCGCCCGCGACCACGCTGAGCTGGATGCGCAGGTTGTCCTCCAGGAACTGCACCGGATACGTGCTGTTGGCCATGATCCCGCCCACCTTGGCGGCGGCCAGCACCACGGCGTCCGGGCGGACCTCCTTCAGATACGTCTCGGTCCGCGCCGCGTCGCGCAGGTCGAGGAGGTCCCGGCCGCGGGTGAGCACCTCGTGGCCGTCGTCGGCGAGGCGGCGGGCCACCGCCGAGCCGACCAGGCCGCGGTGTCCCGCGACGAATATGCGGGAGCCGGGCCGCAGTAGGGAATGGGCGGATTCCTTGGACGGGACGGGGAGTTCGGTCGTCATGGCTCGGATTGTGCCAGCAGAAAGGGACTGCGGTGACACTTTGCCGCAGAACGCTCCAATTCCGGAATATCGGTGAACATCGCCGCCGAGGCGATCAGCAGAGAAGGGGGAATCGTGGCGAAGACCGCGCTCATCACCGGAGTGACAGGCCAGGACGGTTCGTATCTGGCCGAGTTGTTGCTCGACAAGGGATACACGGTGCACGGGCTCATACGCCGTTCCTCAAGCTTCAACACCGAGCGCATCGACCACATCTACCAGGGTCCCGAGGAGCCGGAGCGCTCCTTCGTCCTGCATCACGCGGACCTCTCCGACGGTGTGGCACTGGTGAACCTGCTGCGCGACATCCAGCCCGACGAGGTCTACAACCTGGGGGCGCAGTCGCATGTGCGGGTGTCCTTCGACGCCCCGCTGTACACCGGTGATGTCACCGGGCTCGGCACGATCCGGCTCCTGGAGGCGGTCCGGGCCAGCGGTATCCAGACCCGGATCTACCAGGCGTCGTCCTCCGAGATGTTCGGTGCCAGCCCGCCCCCGCAGAACGAGAAGACCCCGTTCCACCCGCGCAGCCCGTACAGCGTGGCGAAGGTCTACTCCTACTGGGCGACGGTCAACTACCGCGAGGCGTACGACATGTTCGCGGTGAACGGGATCCTCTTCAACCACGAGTCGCCGCGCCGGGGCGAGACCTTCGTGACCCGGAAGATCACCCGGGGCGTCGCCCGGATCAAGGCGGGGCTCCAGGACCGGCTGCACCTGGGCAACCTGGACGCGGTCCGCGACTGGGGGTACGCACCGGAGTACGTGGACGCCATGTGGCGGATGCTCCAGTGCGACACCCCCGACGACTTCGTGATCGCCACCGGCGAGGGCGTCAGCGTCCGGGACTTCCTGGAGTGCGCCTTCGAGCACGCCGGCCTCGACTGGCGCGAGCATGTGCGCTACGACCCGAAGTACGAACGCCCGAGCGAGGTCGACGCGTTGATCGGCGACGCCTCCAAGGCCGAGGAGCTGCTGGGGTGGAAGCCCGAGGTGAAGTCCCGGGAGCTGGCCCGGATCATGGTCGACGCCGATATCCGCAAGCTGGCCGACCAGCTGTCCGGGGCCGCCGTGCGGGTGGACCGGTGACGGGGAAGGGCCGCCGTCCGGGTGGACCGGTGACGGGGAAGGCCCGCCGTGCGGGTGGGCCTGCGGAGCGGCACCGCCGCGACCCGCGCCGCTCCCCCGGCGGTCCGGTGGGTCCGCTCCGCCGCCGGCCCGCCGTTCCCTTACCGGACCGGCCGGACCGCGTGACCGCCGACGCCCGCACCGGGCCGGCGGCCACCCATGACTCCCGGCCGGCGCTCGTCGCGCCCGTGACCGGGAAGATCACCGGCGCCTCCGCCGGTCTCCACCGACCGCTCGGTGGAGACCGGAGCGCCGGCCACGGGCGGGGCCCCGGCCCCGCCTCCCCACTCGCCCCGGCCCTCGGCGGGACACACCGTCCCCCCGGCCGACCGGGCGAGGCAGGATCCGCGGCCTTCGGGCCGCAGCGCGCATCTCACCTTCGGAGCTGAATGATGAACGGAAGTACGGGGCGCAGAAGTGGAGGGCGCGGCCGTGTGCGGGCCGCGTCCGCCGCTCTCGGTCTGTTGGCCGGAGCCCTGACCGCGACCACGGTCGGGGCCTCCCCGGCGGCGGCGCTGACACCACCGGTCGCCATCACCGCGGACGACCTCACCACCTGGCAGACCAACGGGATCGTCTGGTCGATGGCCGCCGGCGACGGCGTCGTCTATGCGGGCGGCACCTTCTCCACGCTGCGGCCCCCCACCGCGGCCCCCGGCACGGACGAACAGCCCGCGGTGAACTTCGCCGCGTTCGACGCGGCGACCGGGGCGCCCACCGACTGCTCGCTGTCCTTCACCATCTCCTCGGGGACCGCGACCGTACGGGCCCTCGCTCTCTCACCGGACGGCGAGACGCTCTACGCGGGCGGCCGGTTCGGTGCGGTGAACGGTGAAGGCGTGAGCAACATCGCCGCGATCGACACCGAGAGCTGCACCGTCAGCAACACTTTCAAGATCGGGGTCTCGGCGACCGTGCGAGGGCTCGCCGTCACCGACGACACGGTCTATCTCGCGGGCGACTTCACCCAGGTCGGCGGGCAGACCAGGAACCACTTCGCCGCCGTCACGACCGGAGCCTCACTGCTGCCCTTCACGGCCGACGCCGACGAGGTCGCACGGGCCGTCGAGGTGACCCCGGACGGGCAGAACGTGCTGCTGGGCGGTGACTTCTTCCGGATCAACGGCACGAACACCCACGCCCTGGCCGTCGTCGACGCCACGACCGGACAGCTCACCAAGTCCTATCCGGGGTTCATCCACAACAACTCCACGGTCCAGGACATCACCACCGACGCGGGCGGCTTCTACACCGCCAACGAGGGCACCGGCGGCGGCGTGTTCGACGGCCGCATCGCGCTGAACCTCGGCACCTTCGAGCAGCGCTGGCGGGACACCTGCCTCGGCGCGACCCAGGCGGTGCTGGTGCACTCCGGGGTGCTCTACAGCGGCAGCCACGCCCACGACTGCTCCAGCATGGGCGCGTTCCCTGACCAGCCGCGCAAGCACCTGCTGGCCCAGTCCGTCGACGACCCGAAGCTGCTGCCCTGGTTCCCGGACACCAATGACGGGATCGGGGAGCCGGTCGGGCCGCGCGTGATGAGCCGGACAAGCAGCGGCGGCCGGCACTACCTCTGGGTGGGCGGCGAGTTCACCACCGTCAACACCAAGCCGCAGCAGGGGCTGACCCGTTTCGCGGACGGCCCGGACACGGGCGTGCCGTGGGTGCCCAACGTCAGCCTCTCGACGCTGACTCCGGGACGGATCGACGTGAACTGGCAGACCAGCTTCGACACCGACGACGGTGAGCTGACCTACCGGATCTACAAGGACGGCTCGAACACCCCGATCCACACGACGACCGGCTACTCCGTCTTCTGGGACCGGCCGCAGCTGACCTGGACGGACACCGACGTCGCACCGGGCGAGACCCACTCGTACCGGATCACCGCGAGCGACGGCACCAACACCAGTGCCAAGTCCCCCGCCCACTCCGCCACCGTCGCGAGCGCGACCGAGGCGTACCCGGCACGGGTCAGGTCCGACGGGGCGAGCCTCTACTGGCGCTGGGACGAGGGCACCTCCACCTTCGCGCACGACAGCAGCGGCAATCTGAACAACGGCTTCATGCGCAACGGCCCCGCCTACCGACAGACCCCGGCGGCGGTCTCCGGGCCCTCGACGGCGATCGGGTTCAACGGCAGCAACGACTACGCCTACAGCAACCGCCAGCACCCGCAGCCGGACCGGTTCACCATCGAGACCTGGATCAAGACGACCACGAACCGGGGCGGAAAGATCGTCGGCTTCGGAAATCTGACCCAGCAGAACAGCACCCGGCACGACAAGCACATCTACATGCGCAACGACGGGCGCCTCGTGTTCGGCGTCCAGAGCGGCGGGGCCCGCACCGTCACCACCTCGGGGGCGTACAACGACGGCCAGTGGCACCACGTCGTCGCCACCCAGGGCCCGCTGGGGCAGGGCATGTCCCTGTACGTCGACGGGCAGCTGCGCGCGTCGAACATCCTGGTCTCCGGCAACGACAGCCGGCCGGGCTACTGGCGGGTCGGCGGGGACAACCTGTCGGGCTGGCCCAGCCGTCCCACCAGCAACTTCTTCGAAGGGCAGATCGACGAGACCGCCATCTACCCGACCGCGCTGAGCGGATCCACGATCAGCGATCACTACGCGCTGAGAAACGGCTGAGAGATGAGAAACCCGTTCCTGGCCTGCGCCGCCGTCGTCCTGACGGCGGCGGCGCTGGCCGCCTGCGGCTCGTCCGCGGACGGGAACGGACCGGAGGCCGCGGGCGCCCAGCGCCCCGCGGCCTCCGGGTCCGCCGTCCCCGGCCCGGCCGCCGCCACCGACGCCACCGAGCCCGCCGCACCGCCCACCGAGGAGCCGACGGCCCCGGAGGGGTCCGCTCCGGCCGCCACGGCCGAGGGACCGAAGACGCCCGCCGGCGAGATCGCCCCGGCCACGGGGACGTTCACCAAGAAGCAGAGGGAGTATCTGAAGGACCGGGTGCCGAAGGGGATGGACCCGGCGGCTGTGCTCCAGACCGGCCAGGAGACCTGCGACAAGCTGCGCTACCTCGTCAAGGCCGACCGGGACACCGCGGTCGGCGCGATCGTGACGGGCGAGATCCCCGACGCGAAGGACGCGGTGGCCGGACTCTGCCCCCAGCATCAGGACCTGGTCGACGTGGCGGCGTACGGCTACCCGGACGGCAAGCACTCCGGGAAGAAGCTCCGTCCGGGCGTGTACCGCTCGGCATCGCCCACCCCGGACTGCTCCTGGCAGATCGAGGGGGCGGGCGGCAAGGAGCTGGCCTCCGGCGCCTCCGGCACCGGGAAGTCCCGGAAGATCACCATCCCCGATTCCGCAGTTGCGTTCACGTCCACAGGCTGCTACGCCTGGCTGCCCGAAGGAGCCGCGGGATGACCGCAGGTACGCCGAAACTCCCGATAGCCGTGGCGATCCCCACGAAGAACGAAGGGCTGAACATCGCGGAGGCGGTGAGATCGGTACTCGGCCACTTCGAGGCCGTCGTCGTGGTGGACTCCCACAGCACCGACGACACCGTGAAGATCGCCGAGGAGTGCGGGGCGGAGGTGGTCACGTACACCTGGGACGGCGGCCACCCCCGCAAGAAGCAGTGGTGCCTGGAGAACGTCCGCACGGACCTGGACTGGATCCTGCTCCTCGACGGCGACGAGCGGCTCAGCCCCGGGCTGCTGGCCGAGCTGCGGGAGACCTTCCGCGACCCGGACGCGCCGAAGCCCGCCGCGTATGACATCCCTCTCGGCTACTGGTTCTCCGGAAAGCGGCTGCGGCACGGATACACCATCCGCAAGCGGTCGTTGACCGACCGGACCCGCTGCCACTACCCGGAGGTCGGGGACCTGGACGCGCCGGGGATCGGGGAGGTGGAGGGCCACTACCAGCCGGTCGCGGCGAGCGTGGGCACCCTCACCCACCCGATCGAGCACCAGGACCTCGACCCGGTGACCGCCTGGTTCGAGCGGCACAACCGCTACTCGGACTGGGAGGCCTGGCTGGAGCACCATCCCCAGGTGAAGGAGCAGGTGCGCCAGGTCAAGTCGCGCCAGGGGCAGTTGTTCCACAAGGCGCCGTTCAAGCCGGTGGTGTCCTTCGCCTACATGTATCTCTACAAGCGGGGGTTCCTGGACGGCCGGGCGGGCTTCGACTTCGCGCTGGCGATGAGCTTCTACCGCTGGCAGATCGCGCTCAAGTCACGTGAGAAGCCACACCGTTGACGCGTCGGCCGATCCGTTGACGCGTCGGCCGCTCACCCTCGCCTCCGGCGGACCACGTCCTCGTAGGTCCGCCGGAGGGTGGCGGTGACGGCCTCGATGGTGAACTGCTCGTTGACCAGCTCCCAGGCGGCCTTGCCCGCCTGCTCGGCGGCCTCGGGCTCCAGCAGTTCCAGGATCGCGTCGGCGACCTTGCGGGCGTTGGCCGCGTCCTCGCCGACCCGGCTGTCGATGACCCGCCCCGAGCCCGCCCCCGCCACATCGGGGGCCTGGCCGCAGGTACGGGTGATGACGACCGGGGTGCCGACCGACATCGCCTCCAGCACCGAGACCGGAAACGGCTCCTCGATCGCGGGCAGCACATACACATCGGCCTCCCGGTCGGCGGCCAGCACCTCGTCGTGCTCCAACGGGCCGACGTGGTCGAGGGATTCGGCCACCCCGAGCTTCCGGGCCAGCGCGAGGGTGCCGGCCAGCGCCCCGGTGTCGGGGCCGGCCAGCACGAAGCGGGCGTCCGGGTGGCGGGCGAGGACGTGGGGCATCGCGGCGACGAAGTCCTCGGGCCGCTTGCGCTCCTGGATCCGGGCCAGATACAGCACTGTGGGCGGGCGGCCGGGCTCGCGGGCGGGCTTGCGCTCCTGCGGGCGGACCCCGTTGACCAGCCGGACGGTGCGGGTGAGCGGGACGGGCGCGGCGACGGCGTTCACGTCGAGCCGCTCCATCTCGGTCAGATGCAGGACGGCGTCCGCCTCGCGAAGCACCTTGCGGACCCCGAGGAGGTCGGTGAGCTGGGCGACCTTCTTCTCGGTGGGGTCGATCATGCCGTGGGTCTGCACGACCAGGGGCGTCCGGGTCGCGAGCGCGAGGAGGGCCGCGGGCAGGGTCACCAGGTCCCGCATCAGATGCACGTGGACGAGGTCGGCGCCGCGCATCATGCGACGGGCGGTGTTCAGCAGACCGGCGGAGGTGATGCCGCTGACCTCGAACATCGGGAGGATGTGCCGGGCCTGGAAGAGATGGACCGGAACTCCCTCCACCTGCGAGGGCAGTTCGCCGTGGGGGAAGCCGTCACCGAGGGCCATGACGCGCGCGTCGTCGCCGTGTCCACGCTGGACCTTGGAGAGGTTGAACGCCACGCGCGTCGGACCGCCGAAGGCGTGGTCCGGGGTGTGGAGCGTGACAACGTGCAGGATTTTCACCAGAGTTCCCCTCGACAATGGCCAAGTATTCACAGCGTAGCCATCGACCCCCCTCAAGTGGGCTGATTCGTTAGAGTGTTCAGCGGTTCACTGATCCCGGGGGGGCGCATGACGTCGGTGCACACGTCGGTGCGGGAGCAGGTCGGGCCCACGGCCGTGGGCCCGCGGGAGCCCGGGGCTCCCGGCGGCCCTCCGGAACGGCCCATCGCCTGGTCGATGCTGTCGCGGGCGCTGTCCGTGCCGCTCATCCTGGGCCTGGTCTGCTTCCTGCCCGCGGTGATCGCCGCCCAGCCCGGCAACGGGGTCCGGGACACGGCGTACTGGCTCCAGCTGGTGCTGACCTGCTACGCGGGCGCCCGGCTCGCGACGATGATCCTCTCCACCCGGCGGCGGCTGCTCCAGGGCGTCTTCTGGATGTTCGTGTACATCGCGATGGGCGTGGCGCCGTTCGCCCAGGTGGTGATCGGACAGACGCCGACGCCGATGGTGGGCCCGCGCCAGGACCTGGTCACGGCCATCGCGATGGTCCTGGTGGGGTGCGCCGCCTACGACCTGGGGGCGCTGCTGGCCTCCCGGCGGCCGCTGCGCCGCCGGACGCCCTCCGCGAAGGGGGTGGGCGGCGGGCCCGCGGTCGCTCATCCGCTGCGGTTGCGGCTGCTGGTGCTGCTGGCCTTCACGGCGAGCGCTTTCTACGTGCTGAAGCTGGGCGGGCCCGCGGTCTTCTTCGCCAGCCGGCAGGAGATCAACGAGACCGTGGCGGCGAGCGGAGTCGTCGCGGAGGGGTCGAATGTGGGCTCGGCGTTCCTCAAGGGCTTCGGACAGGTCCCGGCGCTGCTGGCGCTGCTCTTCTACACCCGCCGTCTGGCGACCTCCTACCGGGCCCGGCGCCGACCGTCGACGGTGCTGGTGTGGGTGGCGCTGGCGGCACTGAACCTCTTGGTCAACAACCCGATCTCCAACGCTCGTTACTGGTTCCTGACGGTGGTGGTGGCATTCGTGTTCGCCGCGTTCCCGAGCAGCGCGGCGGTCTACCGCACGGTGCTGACGGCGGGCGTGGTGGGGGCGCTGGTGGTGTTCCCGTACGCGGACAGGTTCCGGTACGAGGAGGGGAGCCAGCGGTCCGTGCAGTCGGCCTCGGTCTTCGATCCGCTGGTGACCAAGGACTACGACCAGATGGTGATGTTCGCCAACACCATCTCCTGGGTCGACACCCGGGGCCATACGTACGGCCGCCAACTGGCGGGATCCGGGCTGTTCTTCGTGCCGCGCGCGGTGTGGAGCGGGAAGCCGGAGGACACCGGGGTCCGGGTCGGGCAGTGGATGGGGCTGCGGATGACCAATCTCTCGGCCCCGCTGTGGACGGAGTTCTGGGTCGATCTCGGCGTGACCGGCACGGCCGGCGGGATGGCGCTGATCGGCTACGCGTCGGCCCGCACCGACCGCCGCTACGCCCTGGCCGTCACCCGGGCGGGGCCCGGCCCGGGGAGTGTGCTGGCGATCGCCGCGCCGCTGATCGCCGGATACACCTTCATCCTGCTGCGGGGCCCGCTCCTCCAGGCCGCGGGGAAGCTGGCCATCGCCGCGCTGTGTCTGGTCGCGATCGCGACGTTCAGGGAGCGGCGGGCAGGGCGTCGGCGCTGACGTCCTCGTCGCGGGCCGGGGTGCGTCGGCGCAGCCGGGCCACCCTGATCCAGGTGGCGGCGGCCTTGCAGAGCGAGCCCAGGAACAGCCCCCAGGCGGCGCCCGGGACGCCCCCGACGACGTATCCGCCCGCGAGGAACGCCACGGAGGTGAGCGAGAAGACGATCTGGATGGCGAGCGTGGTGCGCGGGTCGAGCATGCGCAGGGCGAGCAGCCCGCAGGTGCCGGCGGCCATCGCCGCGTACTGGCTGCCGGTCGCCGGGAGCAGGTCGGCGGCCACCGGCCAGGTTTCGCCCAGGAGTTGGCGACCGGCGGAGTCGGGCAGCAGGGCGAGCACGGTGGCCCAGAGGGCGGCGGACGCCGCGAGGACGGCGGCGAGCGCGGCGGTGGCCCGGATCCGGCGGCGCTCGTCGCCGATGCGGCCGAGGATCGGCGGGCCGAAGGACGTGGCCGAGGTGAACAGCACGTTGAGCGGCCCGAACAGGGTGGTCGCGCCGCGCAGCGCTCCGACCAGGAGGGGGTTGCCGACCGCACCGAGGCCGAGGACGGACAGCTGGCCGGTCGCGTTGCCGACGCCGAACTCGACGGTGAAGCGCTGCCCGAGGTGGCCGCGCCGCAGCATCGGGCGCAGCCGCAGCGGGGATCCGGCGGTGGCGCGGTGCAGGAGCGCGGCGGAGAGCAGAAGCGCGGGCAGCGCGGACAGGCCCCAGAGGGCGATCAGCCGGGCCGGGGACGCCCCGTGCTCCTGTACGGACAGTGCCCCGAGCACACAGACCAGCCGCAACAGGTCGGAAAGCAGGGCGAGATGGGGCTGCTGGAGGGTGGCGAAGGCGTACCGTACGGCGTCCTGGCCCAGCACCACGGGGAGGACGAGGCCGAGCATCAGCAGGGCGCGGGCCGTGTCGCCGGGGACGAGGACGCAGACGGCCGCGAGCAGCGCGCCGAGCACGGCGGCGGCGAGCACCGTGAAGGTGACGGCCGACCGGCAGGCGCCCCGGGTCTCCTCCCCCGCGCCGCGCTTGAGGACCAGCGGCTGCCCGGTGTACGCCCCCGAGACGCCGAGCAGCACGGTGAAGACCAGGTAGACCGCGGAGAAGCGGGCGAAGTCGGCGAGGGTGGAGAGGCGGGCGGCGGCCACCAGCACCAGGATGTTGGTGAGCGCCGCCACGCCCTGGTCCGCGACCGAGCAGAGGACGGCGGTGCGGGCTCTCACCGGCGGGGGGCCGGAAGCGTCAGGGAGCGCAGGCCGAGGGTCTCGGTGGGGTCTCCGGTGGTCTCGGGGGTGTCCGGCTCCGGGGTGGGAGCGGTGGGTCCGGATCCTCCGGAGCGGCGGCGGGCGGACTTCGGGCGGCGCTCGGCGCGGCGCAGCCGGCGCCGGGACGGGTGGAGCAGGGCGCCGAGGACGGAGCCGCCGGACGCGCTGATGATCTCGCGGATGCGCTCCAGGTCGCTGCGGTGCACCTCGCGCGGATCGCACACGATCATGACGCCGGTGACCCGGTCGACGAGGGCGACGGCGTCGGCGTACGCGAGGACGGGCGGGGCGAGCACGATGACGACGGTGCCCGGGCTGTCGGCCTCGCCGACGATGCGGCCGACGGGCGGGGAGGTCAGGGCGCGCGGGACGTTGTCGACGACGGTGCCGGGGATCAGGGTGAACGCCCCGGAGCCGGGGACGTCCACGCCGGAGCGGCTGCCGGTGGGCCAGCTGCCGTCGCCCTCGTCGGCGGCCCAGCGCGGCGAACGCGTCTCGTGGGCGGCGGAGCCCAGCTGCCTGGCGAGGGTCGGGGTGCGCAGGTCGGCCTCGACGAGGAGGACGTCCCGGCCCATCTCGGCGAAGGCGGCGGCGAGGTTGGCGGCAGCGGCGGCGGCCTCCGCGTTGTCCCCGCGCGGGGCGGTGACCAGCAGTCGGCGGCTCTCGGCGAACGCCGGGTCGTAGGCGAGCCGGAAGGCGACCGCGCGGTACTCCTCGGCGAGCCGCGAGCCGTTGCGGCCGATGGCGAGCAGCCCCGTCCCGGCGGCGCGATCCCGGGGCAGGGTGCCCAGGAGCGGTGCGCCGAGCGAGCGGACCAGCTCGCGGTCGGAGCGTACGGCGGGGTCGAAGACGAGCCGCACCCAGGACAGCAGCAGCCCGAGCGCCAGGCCGACGGCTCCGCCGAGGCCGAGGAGCAGGGGCAGGCCCGCGCCGGTGGGCGAGGTCGGGGCGACCGGCTTCTTGTTGAGGTAGCCGGGGGTGGTGTCCAGGGCCTTCAGCTCGGAGATCTTCCGGCTCAGCTCGGAGATGGAGACGATGATGTTGGCGCGGGCGCTGGTGACGTCGTCGGCCGCTCCCGCACCGATCTGCTCCTCCAGCAGGTCGCGCTTCTCCTCCAGCGGCTTCAGCTGGGCGCGGTAGCCGCCCGCCATGTTCTCGATGCTCTCCTCGGTGCGCGCCCTGCGGTGGGCCAGATAGGCATTGGCCAGGGCTTCGGCGCGGGCCCGGGACTGCTCGGGGGTGGCGCCGGTGTAGGAGAAGCGGAGGATGAGGGTGTTGGGCGGGTTGGTGACCTGGAGTCCGGCGAGCAGCTTGTGGGCGGTGACGTCGTCGCCCTCCTTGAGGAGGGTGCCGGCGGCCAGGGTGCCGACGGTGTCGCTGACGGCGGTCTGGCGCTCGGAGCCGATGTTGATGCCCTTGTCGGCGGTGGCTCCGGCGGCGAAGGGGTCGGCGATGGCGGACCGGACCTGGACCTCGCCGGTGGCGGTGTACGTCTTCTCGCCGCCGAGGGCGAGATAGCCGCCGCCGAGCAGGCCGACGGCGACACCGACGGCCAGCAGGGCTCGGTAGCGCAGGAGCTGGCGGAACTGGTCGCGCAGGAGGGCGGGCTCGTCGTGGTCGTCCGGGACCCGGTTCACAGGTGTCATCGGCGGCCACTGTCCTGTCCGTCCCGCAGGACCTCGGCGAGCAGGTCGTCGAAGCGGGCGAGTCCCGCCTCCCGGCTCAGGTGGGCTGCGACGTACCGGGGGCCCTCGGCCCCGAGGGCGTCGGCGGCGGCCGGGTCGGCGGCGAGCTTCTGCACGGCTTCCAGCAGGGCGGCCGGGTCCTCGGGGGCGACGAGGACCCCGGCGCCGGAGCGGCGGACCTCGTCGGCGGTGCCGCCCTCGTCGGCGACGGAGGCGATCACGGGGCGGCCGGAGGTGAAATAGGAGGTGAGCTTGGAGGGGACGCTCATGTCGAGGACCGAGGCGCGCTGGGTGACCGCGAGGACGTCGGCGGCGGCGAGGACGTCGGTGAACTCCTCGGCCCCCGCGGGCTCCAGGAACTCCACATTGGCGAGCCCCTCGGCACGGGCGCGCAGGGCGTCGCGCTGGTTGCCGTCGCCCATCAGGACGACGCGGACGTCGGGGGCGAGGCGGGCGGCGTCCACCAGGACCTCCAGGCCCTGCTTGAGGCCCATGTTGCCGGAGTGCAGGAGCACGGGGACGCCCTCGGGCCAGCCGAGCCGGGCCCGGGTCGCGGCCCGGTCGGCGGTGGGGCCCTGCACATGGGTCCAGTTGGGGACGAGGCGGATGCGGCCGGGGTCGACGCCGAGGGCCCGGACTCCGGGGACGAAGCTCTCGTGGATGACGCCCACGAGGGCGGCCCCGCGCAGTGCGTACCGCTCGGCGGCGGCGGCGACGGCTGCGGCCCTGCCTCCGCCCCGGATGCCGCTCTGCGCGGCGGCCGCGCCCATCAGGTCCTGGACGACGGGGAGGTAGGGCACGCGGTGGTGCCGGGCGAGGCGCGCCCCGATGACCCCGCCGGCGAGGCTGGGCATCTGGGAGACCACGGCGTCGGGTCGGCCGGGCGGCGGTGCCACGAGCCCGGTGGTGAGGATGCTCGCCTCGAACGCGGCGCGTCTCAGGGCTGTCTGACGGGACGGTATGTAGTGGCGGCGTCGGTGCACCCCGACGCCGCCGCGTATCTCCACCGTCCGCCACACGCCCCGGTAGCCCTCCTCCAGCCGCCAGGAGGGGTAGTGCGGCATGCCGGTGAGTGCCCGGACGCGGGCGCCGGACGCGGCCCAGTGCTCGGCCAGTTGGGTGGCGTACGGGCCTATGCCCGTGAGCTCCGGAGCGTAGTTGGTCGAAACGAGCAGAAGTCGGCGGCCCTGGAACGGGCCGGGCCTTGCAGCATCGGACATCGGACGATCGCCTTCCCCCCACGACAGCCGCTGTTCCCGGCGAGGAACAGCCCCCGTCGAGCTTATCCGTTCACGGCTTGCACAAGTGTTCTTCACAGTAAGGTCGTTGGAACATCACCGGATCACGTTCACCGTGGGGGGAGAGATACGGATGGTGCAGCACAGGGTGGGTTACGCACCCGGGGTGTACGACCTGTTCCACGTCGGGCACCTCAACATCCTGCGACATGCGCGCAGTCAGTGCGACTACCTGGTCGCGGGGGTCGTCTCGGACGAGATGGCGGCGCTCGCCAAGGGCCATACGCCGATGATCCCGCTCCGCGAACGACTGGAGATCGTCCGCAGCGTGCGGTTCGTGGACGCCGCGTTCGTGGAGACCGTGCCGGACAAGGTCGAGACCTGGCAGCAGGTCCGGTTCGACGTGATCTTCAAGGGCGATGACTGGCGGGGCACGGAGAAGGGGCTGAAGCTGGAGCGCGACTTCGCCGAAGTCGGCGTGGAGGTCGTCTACTTCCCGTACACCGTGCATACGTCCAGCACCCAGTTGCGCCGGGCGCTGGACGTTCTCGTCAACCGGCCCGGAGCGCTTTCAGCTCCCTGAACCACTTGGCGAGGAAGGCCGCCAGGAACAGCGTGTGCACGACCGCCAGCGCGGCGTACCCGGCGCGGAAGGCCCCGGGTGCGCCGAGCAGCAGGAACACCAGGCAGAACCCCCCGTAGTCGGCGGGCAGCAGGGCCACGGCCCGTACCCGGGAGACGGGCGCCGCCGACGTCGTCGCCGCCCAGGACGGGCCCCGGGCGCTCGCCGCCGCCTTGCCGAGGTGTTCGCGCAGCAGCCCCGCGCAGAAGGTGAGGACGGCGGCCAGTTGGAAGCCGAGCGGCAGCAACAGCCAAGCGGCTGAGGGAAGTTCACCGAAGCGGTAGAAGGAGATCAGGACCGCGGTGTGGACGAGCAGCAGCTTCCCGCAGTCCACGACATGGTCCAGCCACTCCCCGTCGGGCCCGCCCCGGCCGGTGAGCCGGGCGAGCTGCCCGTCGGCGGAGTCGAAGGCGAAGCCGACCGCGAGGGCCGCGTACACCAGGACGGCGAGCGTCCACGACGGTTCGACGAGCGCGACGGCCGCCACCGCACCGTAGGTGAACAGTGCGCTGATCAACGTCACTTGATTGGGCGTCAGTCCCGCCCGGTAGGCCCCGGCCGCGAGCACGCGACCGGCGGGCCGGTTCACGTACCGCGAGTAGAGCGAGACGCCTTTGGCGCTCTTCTGTGCGCCGCGCAATTCGCGCAGCACGGTGCCCGTGCTTCCCACTACGCCCCCCAGCGTCCGGCAGTGCCCGCATCATGGCACGCGGGCCCGGGGCCCGGGGGTGTTTGGCCGCGACGGGTGGGAGTACGCGCCTACTTCCCGTCGGTGAGTTGCTCGTCGAGTTCGTCGAAGAGCAGCTCACCGTGGTCGATCTGACCGGTGCGGTAGGCGGAGCGGGCCACCAGGTGCGAGGCGACCGGTCCGGTGAGCATCTGGAAGAAGGCGATGAGGCCGAGGGTGGCGAGGTCCATGCCACTGCGCAGCCGGAGCGCGACCCCGGCCAGCACCAGAATCATGCCGAGGGTCTGCGGCTTGGTGGCGGCGTGGCTGCGGGAGAGGACGTCGGGCAGCCGGAGCATGCCGATCACCCCGAGCAGCGAGATCGCGGCGCCGACCAGGACGAGGAGCGCGCCCGCCGTGTCGAGGAGCTGGAGCCAGACGTTCACTTGGGGTCCTCCTTGGTCGCGCCCGAGCCGGAACCCGCGTCGCCCCCGGGGCGGCTGCCGGTCCCGGGAGCCGCAGCGGGAGACGGCACGGTCGCCGTCACGGCCTGGGGCCGGTCGCGCACAGCGATGAAGCGGGCGATGCCCACCGAGCCGGTGAACCCGAGGAAGGCCAGCACCAGCATGATCGGAAAGTAGAACGAGTCCAGCGCCACGGCGGACTTGGCGCCGAGCCCGGCGATGATCAGCGCCGCGATGACGTCCAGCGAGATCGCCCGGTCGAGCATGGAGGGCCCGCGCCAGATCCGGACCAGCAGCAGGAGCCCGGCTGCCAGGACCAGGACGATGGCGGCGGTCAGCAGGACGCGGTCGATCTGTTCGAAGACACTCATGGTGCGGGCCTTCCGGCGGTGAGCTGCGGCGGTGGGGGCGGTTCGGCGACCCGGGCGATCTCGTCGGCGGTTCCGAAGGCCCGTACGGTCAGTTCCTCCAGCCGCCAGACCTGGCGCCGGGCCGCTTCCAGCTCCTCGGGGCGGTCGGCGTCCAGGACGTGCAGGAAGACGGTCGCGGTGGCTCGGCGCATCTCGATGACAGAACCACCAGGGACATTCGAGACAGCGACGGCGACGGCGGCCAGCATCAGGTCACTGCGGCAGCGCAGCGGTACGCCGATGACGGCGGCCCGGTGCGGCACCCCGGCGAAGATCTGCCGGGTGACCTTCACACCCGAGGTGTACATGTCGTAGAGCAGATATCCGGCCAGTCGGAGGATGCCCCAGGGATGGAGCCGGAGGCCGAGGTCGACCGGCGGCAGCGGGAAGGCCAGACAGACGGCGGCCGCGACGATCACGCCCGTGATGATGTTGGCCAGATTGAACGTGGACCAGAGCAGCACCCAGATGAGCGTGAGCCAGGCGATCAGCGGCAGGTCCAGCACGCGGCCGCGACGGCCGATCCGGCAGCTCAGCGGCGGCAGGTCGGCGTCGCGGAACGAGAACCGCAGGAAACGGCTCACCGGCCCAGCACCTCCTCGATGTAGGGCGTCCGCTCCAGCAGTTCCACGGCCGAGCGGTCGGTGAAGGCGGTGAGCGGTCCGGCGAACACCGTGAAGGACAGGGCCAGCGCGACGGTCGCCGCGGTGGCCGCCATCATGGGCCGGGGCAGGCGGTTGGTCGTGGTGACCGCTCGCGCCCGGAGCGTGGCGGTGGCCGCGCCCTCGGACGGGCGGTCGAGCACCGCGATGCCCTCGTCACCGGTGCCCGGAACGCCGTCGGGACCCTCGTCGGTGTCGTCGTCGCTGTCGTCCCCGGCCTCCAGGATCGTGCCCGACTCGGCCTGTCCGGGCGGGGCCGCCCGCCAGAAGGCGAGGTTCCACACCTTGGCGGTGACGTACAGCGTCAAGAGGCTGGTGACGACCGAGCCCGCGACCAGGATCCAGGCCCAGGCGCTGCCGTCGGCGACGCCCGCCCGCATCAGCCCCAGCTTTCCGATGAAGCCGGAGAGCGGGGGGATGCCCGCCAGGTTCATGGCGGGGACGAAGAAGAGGAGGGCCAGTATCGGTGCGGCCTTGGCCAGTCCGCCGAGCCGGGTCAGCTCCGTGGTGCCGCCCCGGCGTTCGATGAGCCCCGCCACCAGGAACAGGGTGGTCTGGACGGTGATGTGGTGGACGACGTAGACGATGGCACCGCCGTACGCCTCCCGGGTGGCGAGGCCGATGCCGAAGATCATGAAGCCGATATGGCTGATCAGGGTGAAGGAGAGCAGTCGCTTCAGGTCGGTCTGGGCCACCGCGCCGAGGATGCCGATCACCATGGAGGCCAGCGCCACGGCCATCAGAAGGTCGCCGATCCGGTTGCCCGAGAAGAGCAGGGTCTCGGTCCGCATCATGCAGTAGACGCCCACCTTGGTGAGCAGCCCCGCGAAGACGGCGGTCACCGGTGCGGGCGCCGTCGGATAGGAGTCGGGCAGCCATGCGGCCAGCGGGAAGACGGCGGCTTTGATCGCGAAGACCGTGAGCAGCATCGCCTGGATCAGGGTCTGCACGCCGAGCGAGAGGTCGGGCAGCCGTTCGGCGAGCTGCGCGAAGTTCACGGTGCCCAGGGCCGCGTAGGTCATCGCGATGGCGATGAGGAAGACCATCGACGAGAACAGCGAGATGATCACGTAGGTCGATCCGGCGCGCATCCGGGGGCCGGTGCCGCCGAGGGTGAGCAGCACGAAGCTGGCCACCAGCATGATCTCGAAGCTGACGAAGAGGTTGACCAGGTCGCCGGCGAGGAAGGTGCAGGAGACCCCGGCCACGAGGATCAGGTAGGCCGGGTGGAAGACCGCCAGCGGGGTCTCCTTGTCCCGGTCGGTCATGCCCTGGCCCAGGGAGTAGATCAGTACGCAGAGCGTGACGGCCGAGGAGACGGTCAGCATCAGTCCGGAGAGCCGGTCGGCGACCAGGGTGATGCCGAGCGGGGGCGCGAAGTCGCCGAGGTGGACGGAGAGCGGGCCCTGCCGGTCGGCGGCGATCATCAGGGTGACCGAGAGCCCCAGGACCGCGGTGAGCACGGCGACGCTGATGAAGCGCTGGAAGCGCTGCAGCCGGGTGCCGAAGGTGAGGCTGAGTCCGGTGGCACACAGCGGCAGGAGCACCGGCAGCGGGACGAGCGCGTTCATCCGGCGGCTCCTCGTTCGTCTCGGGGGTAACGGTCGTCGGCCTTGGCGTCGCCGTCGCGTACGTAGTCCTCGGGGTCGGCGCCGATGATGTCGTTCCAGAGGTCGCCGGAGGCGTCGCGGCCCCGGGCCTGGCGGGCCCGGTCGGCGCGGAGCCGGTCGCGGAGCCTGCGGCGCTCCTCGCGGTAGCGTTCGCGCTCGTCCGCGGTCGGCTCGGATCCGGAGCGGAACTCCTCCCGCAACTGGGCGCGTTCGGAGAGCACTTCGGCCCGTAGCACGATGCGCCGGTCCTCCAGGTCGTCGTGCACCTCGTCGGTGCCGGTGATCTGGTGACTGCGGTAGGCCATGGCGAGCAGGAAGGCGGTGGTGCCGAGGGTGATCACGATCGCGGTCAGAGCGATCGCCTGGGGCAGCGGGTCGGTGACCCGGCGCAGATCGACCCCGTAGAGAAGGGGCGCGGCACCCGCGGTACCGGTCGAGGCGAGGATCAGCAGGTTGACCCCGTTGCTCAGAATGACGGCCCCGAGCAGGATCCGTGTCAGCGGTCGGGTCAGCATGAGAATGCCGCCCACGGCGCAGAGGACCACGGCCGTGAGGAGGAGTGCGGCGCTGACGGTCATCGGGGGTCCCCTTCCGCCTCGGGGCCGCCCGTGGCGCTCAGCGCGCCGGCGGCCCGTTCGATCTGCCGGTCGATCTTGGCTCCGAGAGCCCGGACGATGTCCAGGACGACGCCCAGCACCAGCAGGTAGACGCCGAAGTCGAACAGGATCGGCGTGCTCATGTGGAAGTCGCCGAACACCGGTAGATGTCCGTGGTAGGTGAAGGCGTGCAGAACGGTTCCGTCGATCAGGCCGAGCAGGCCCACCCCGGTCGAGATGAAGAGGCCGAGTCCGGTGAAGAGCCCCGGTTGCAGGGGGGCGGCCTGGGCCAGTTCGAAGCGTCCTCCCGCCAGATAGCGGGTGATGAGGGCGACCCCGGCGACCAGTCCGGCGACGAAGCCGCCGCCGGGCATGTTCTCGGCGCAGAACAGCAGGTAGACGGAGAGGATCAGGATCGGGTGGAAGAGCAGCCGCGCCACCACCTCGAAGACGATCGAGCGGTGTTCGGGGGCGAGGGTGGATCCGGCGGCGAGCCAGCCGCGCTCGGGGGCCACCTCGTCGCCCTGCGGCAGCCGTGCGGTGTGCTCGGCCGCGATCGACCAGGCGGTACGGCCCTTCAGCTCGTCCGCCGTCATCGGTCCCTCGCTGCGGCGGTGCAGGTAGATGAGGCTGGTGACCCCGATCGCCGCGGCGGCGAGCACCGCGGATTCCCCGAGGGTGTCCCAGGCGCGCAGGTCGACGAGGATGGTGGCGACCACGTCCTTGTACCCGTGTTCCTGGACCTCCTCGACCATGGCCGCGCCCGCCGGTTCGGCCGTACGCGCGGCGGCGGCCACCCAGACGGCGACGCCGACGGTACCGGCCGCGACGAGCGCCACCGGAATCCGGATCGCGCGCCGCCAGGGAGAGACGGTCTCCTCGAAGTGGACGGGCATCCGGCGCAGCACGAGGACGAAGACGATCATCGCGACGGTCTCGACGCAGAACTGGGTGAGTGCCAGGTCCGGTGCGCCCTGGACGACGAAGAGCAGCGCGGTGCCGTAGCCGATCAGCCCGCTGAGGACCACGGCCTTCATCCGGCGCCGTACGGTCAGGCAGAGGAAGGCGGCGACGCAGGTGAGCACGGCGATGCCGCCCTGGAGCGCGTTGTCCCACAGCCGGGGGGCCGGAGCGCCCTGCCAGGGCTGGTCGGTGGCGAACACGGCGAGCTGGCCGCCGGCCATCACGAGCAGCGTCGTCGCCAGGTAGACCGAGAGGGAGCCTCGCTGGACGAAGCCGGTGACCTGGAGGGCGAGCCGTTCCTGTCCGAGCAGCAGATGGCCGAAGACGCTGTCGGCGGTGGGCCAGGCGACGCGGCGGGACACGCGGACGACGGTGTCCCGGGCGAGGAAGAGGGCCGCTCCCGCGATCCAGGCGACGGCGGACAGCAGCAGGGCGACGCCGAAGCCGTGCCAGAGCGCGAGGTGGTAGGGGTCGGAGGGAGCCGGATAGCTGTCGGCGTAGGCGCTGAACAGCCGGTCGGTCAGGCCGACGCCGGGGCCGAGCACCAGGCCGAGCACCGCGAGGAGGGCGGGCGGGGCCAGGAAGGCCCAGCCGACCCGGTGGACGGGGGTGTCGGGGACGCCGGGCTTGCGGGCGAAGGCCCCCCAGACGAACCGCAGGGTGTACGCGGTGGTGAGGGCGGAGCCCGCGACGACGGCGGCGAGCGCCCAGCGGTCGGCGGCCGAGCCGTGCAGCAGCGCCTCGAAGGCCGCTTCCTTCGCGGCGAATCCGAGCAGCGGAGGCAGGGCTGCCATGGAGGCGGCGGCGAGGACGGCGACCCCCGCGACGTACGGCAGGGAGCGGCCGACGCCGGAGAGTCTCCGCAGATCCCGGGTACCGGTGGAGTGGTCGACGATGCCGGTGACGAGGAAGAGCGGGGCCTTGAACAGGGCGTGGCCGAGGATCATCGCGACGGCGGCCAGAGCCGCGTCCCGGTTGCCGGTCCCGGCGAGCAAGGTGAGGAAGCCGAGCTGGCTGACGGTCCCGTAGGCGAGGACCAGCTTCAGGTCGTTGAGGCGCAGGGCGCGCCAGCCGCCCAGCAGCATGGTCGCGCCTCCGAGCACGATGACCACCGGTTTCCACACCGGGACGTCGGCGAAGGCCGGGGAGAGCCGGGCCACCAGGTAGACCCCGGCCTTGACCATCGCGGCGGCATGCAGATAGGCGCTGACCGGGGTGGGGGCGGCCATGGCGTTCGGAAGCCACATGGAGAACGGCCAGATCGCGGACTTCGACAGCGCGCCCGCGAGGATCAGCACCAGCGCGACGGAGATGGCGAGGCCGGTCTCCGGAGGGTCGGCGACGATCTCGGAGATGCGGTAGGTGCCCGCGGCATGACCGACGATCAGGAAGCCCACCAGCATGGCGAGGCCGCCGAGCGTGGTGACGGTGAGCGCCTGGAGCGCGGAGCGTCTGCTGTGCCGGTGTTCGCTGCTGTGCCCGATCAGCAGGAAGGAGAAGACCGTGGTCAGCTCCCAGAACACGTAGAGCGTGATCAGGTCGTCGGCGAGCACCAGGGCGAGCATCGCGCCCGCGAAGGCGAGGAGGTTCCCGGCGAACCGGGCCAGTTGCGGGGTGTCGTCCCTGAAGTACGAGGCGCAGTAGACGAGGACGAGAGCGCCGACCCCGGCGGCCATCAGGACCATCAGCTCGGAGAGTGCGTCCAGCCGCAGATCGAGGCCGACGTCGTAGTCCGGAATCCACTTCCAGCTCCAGGTGACCGCGTCACCGGCGGCGGCGGTGCTCCACTGGGTGAACGCCCAGACGGTGGCCGCCGCCGGGGGCAGCGCCAGCACGAGGAAGGCGCGCCGACCGAGCCGGTGCACCAGGGGGCCCGCGAAGGCGGCCAGGAGGAAGTGGCCGATGATGAGCCCGATCACAGCGCGGTGTCCGGGTCGGGCGGCGAACAGACCGGAGTAAAGGGCACCGAATACAGATATACGCCCCCGCTGGATTCCCCGGACCGGCACGCCGCGTGCCTACCGGCAGGCTGAGACCGGACGCCGTCCCGAGAGAGCGTCAGCTGGGGACGGAGGGATGGCTGCGCCAGGAGTTGGAGGCGTTCCGCGTTGTACCGCACAGGAAGAGCCTAGCGCGAGCATTTTGACAACTTCTTTACGGGGGTCTTTCCGTCCTTTGAACGAGTGCGGCGGGTCTCCCCGCCCCGCTCTGAACGCGAATCATGGCAGAACCGCGACCCCGTCGATCTCGACCATCGCCTGCTCGTCCCAGAGCCGGGCGACCCCGATGACGGCCATCGCCGGGTAGTCGCGCCCTGCGAGCCTGCGCCAGATCCGGCCCAGTTCGGCGGAGTGGGAGCGGTAGTCGTCGACGTCGGTGGCGTAGACGGTGACCCGGGCGAGGTCGGCGGGGGCGCCGCCGGCCGCGTGGAGGGCGGTGAGCAGATTGCCGAGCGCGAGCGCGAACTGCTCGGGCAGGGTGGCCCCGACGACCTTGCCCGCCGGGTCGAGGGCGGTCTGTCCGGCGAGGAAGACGAGGTGCCCGCCGGTGGCGACGACCGCGTGGCTGAAGCCGGTGGGCGGGGAGAGTTCGGCCGGGTTGATCCGGTGGGACGGGCTCATGCGGGCGGCTCCTGGGTGAGGCCCACGGGATCCACGTGCTCGTGGGCGGCGGCGTTCGCGTACAGCTCCTTGGCGATGATGGTGCGCTGAACCTCGCTCGCCCCCTCGTAGATGCGCGGCGCGCGGACCTCGCGGTAGAGGTGTTCGAGCAGATGGCCCCGGCGCAGGGCGCGGGCGCCGTGGAGCTGGACGGCGGTGTCGACGACGTACTGCGCGGTCTCGGTTGCGAACAGCTTGGCCATCGCCGCGCGGCGCGGCACCCCGCTCTCCCCCGCGTCGTACGCCGCTGCCGCGGCGTGGACCAGCAGGCGGGCGGCCTCGGTGCGGGTGGCCATCTCGGCGACCTGGTGGGAGACGGCCTGGAGGTCGCTCAGCGGACCGCCGAACGCGGTGCGGTGGGCGGTGTGGTCCAGGGTCGCGTCGAGGGCGGCGCGGGCCATCCCGACGGCGAAGGCCCCGACGCTGGGGCGGAAGAGGTTGAGGGTGTTCATGGCGACCCGGAAGCCCCGGTCGGGTTCGCCCAGGACGTCGTCGGCGGTGACCGGTACGCCGTCGAACTCCAGGGTGCCGATGGGGTGCGGGGAGAGCATGTCGAGGGCGGAGCCGGTGAGTCCGGGGCGGTCGGACGGGACGAGGAAGGCGGTGATGCCCCGGGATCCCGCGCCGGGGGTGGTGCGGGCGAAGACCACGGCGAAGTCGGCCTCCGGGGCGTTGGAGATCCAGCACTTCTCGCCGGTGAGCCGCCAGCCGTCGGCGGTGTGCTCGGCGGCCAGGCTCAGGGCCGCCGCGTCGGAGCCCGCCCCCGGCTCGCTCAGCGCGAACGCGGCGACGGCCCGCCCGGCCCGGACCTCGGGGAGCCAGCGTTCGCGGTGGCCGGGGGTGCCCGCCTGGACGATCGGGGTGGTGCCGAGGCCCTGGAGGGCGAGCGCGGTCTCGGCCTCGGTGCAGCCCCGGGCCAGCGACTCCCGCAGCAGGCACAGGTCCAGCGCGCCGGAGCCGAGCATCCGGCCGAGGAGGCCCAGCTCGCCGAGCGCGGCCAGCAGGGGACGGTTGACCAGCCCGGGCTTCCCCTTCTCCGCCAGCGGGCGCAGCTTCCGCACGGCGAGCGTACGGAGCTCCTCGCACCAAGCGGTTTGTTCCGGTTCGAGGGAGAATGCCGTCATGGCGGCGCCTCTCTTGTCGCGTCGTATCGCGTGCCCCGACGCGCCGGGTGGCATCTCGTCGCGTCGTATGGCACGCCCTGGCTTATCGCGGACCGTTGACTACCGTCACTCAAACGATACGCTCCAGAGGCGACAAGGGGGCGATCCTTCATGGAGCCGAATTCCTCGCCGAACACGCCCACCGCCGCCGCCGACGCGTCCGTACGCGTCCCCGGGGCGCCTCACGAGCCGACCGGGCGCGCCGCCGGCGCCCACACCGACACCTTCGCGCGCGACCATCTCCCACCGCCCGAGCAGTGGCCCGAGCTTCTCCTGGACGATCCGGCGCCGCGCTACCCCGACCGGCTGAACTGCGGACACGAGCTGCTGGACCGCACCGTCGAGGAGTACGGCGCCGACCGTCCCGCCCTGCGCTCCGGCGACGGGGGCGTCTGGAGCTACGGCGAGCTGCGGGAGACCGTGGACCGCATCGCACAGGTGCTGGCGGAGGACCTGGGCGTGGTCCCGGGCAACCGGGTGCTGCTGCGCGGGCCGACCACGCCCTGGCTGGCCGCCTGCTGGCTCGCCGTCATGAAGGCGGGCGCGGTCGCCGTGACCGTACTGGCACAGGCGCGCGCCGCTGAGCTGGCCACCATCTGCTCGCTGGCGCGTATCGGCCACGCGCTGTGCGACGCCCGGTCCCTGGAGGATCTGGTGGCGGCGGACGTGGACGGGCTGCGGATCACCCCGTTCGGCGGGGAGGGGCCCGACGATCTCACCCGGCTGGCGGAGGGCAGGAGCGGTCCGTACCGGGCGGTGGACACGGCCGCCGACGAGGTCGCGCTCATCGCGTTCACCTCGGGGACCACCGGGCGCCCCAAGGGCTGTATGCATCTGCACCGGGATCTCCTGGCCATCGCCGACACCTTCTCCCAGCACGTGCTGCGCCCCTCGGCCGACGACGTGTTCGCGGGCAGCCCGCCGCTGGGCTTCACGTTCGGCCTGGGCGGGCTGCTGGTCTTCCCGCTGCGGGCCGGGGCCTCGACGCTGCTCCTGGAGCAGGCGGGTCCGCAGCATCTGCTGCCCGCGCTGGCCCGGCACCGGGTCTCGGTGCTGTTCACCGCGCCGACGGCCTACCGCACGATGCTCGGTCAGCTGAACGGCCACGACCTGTCGGCGCTGCGGCGCTGTGTGTCGGCCGGGGAGAACCTGCCGGAGGCGACCTGGCGGGCCTGGTACGAGGCGACGGGGCTGCGGATCATCAACGGCATCGGGGCCACGGAGCTGCTGCACATCTTCATCTCGGCCGCCGACGACGCGATCCGGCCGGGGATGACGGGGGTGCCCGTGCCGGGCTGGCAGGCCCGGGTGGTGGACGAGCGCGGCGAGGAGCTGCCCGCCGGCGAACCGGGGCTGCTCGCGGTGCGCGGCCCGGTCGGCTGCCGCTATCTCGCCGACCCGCGGCAGACGGAGTACGTCCGGCACGGCTGGAATCTGACCGGAGACACCTTCGTCCGCGAACCGGACGGCTACTTCCGTTACGTGGCCCGCGCCGACGACATGATCATCTCCTCCGGGTACAACATCGCGGGCCCCGAGGTGGAGGACGCCCTGCTGCGCCATCCGGAGGTCGCGGAGGCGGCCGTGGTGGGCCGGGCGGACGAGCTGCGCGGCGAGATCGTGGTGGCGCACGTGGTCCTGACCGAGGGCTCGGAGCAGACGGCGGACTCGCTGCGCGCCCACATGAAGGCCGGCCTGGCGCCGCACAAGTGCCCGCGCGTCTTCGTGTTCGAGGAGTCCCTGCCCCGCACCGCGACCGGCAAGCTCCAGCGGTTCCTGCTCCGGGAAGACCTCCGGGAGGACAGAGCCTAAAGTGATCACGTGGCCGAGTTGCGCACCCCCCGCTCCCTGATCATCACGCTCTACGGCGCCTATGGCCGTCCGGCGGACGGTGCGCCGTTCGCGGTGTCGGAGCTGATCCGTCTGCTGCACGCCGTGGGCGTCGACGCCCCCTCCGTGCGCTCGTGCGTCTCGCGGCTGAAACGGCGCGGGCTGCTGGTGGCCGTCCGGGCGGCGGACGGCTCGGCGGGGTACGCGCTCTCCCCGGAGGCGCGGCAGCTGCTGGACGACGGGGACCGGCGGATCTACCGGCACCCCGCGCCGAGCCTCGCCGAGGGCTGGGTGCTCGCGGTGTTCTCGGTGCCGGAGGCGGAGCGCAGCAAGCGCCATGTGCTGCGCTCCCGGCTGGCCCGGCTGGGTTTCGGCACGGCCGCGCCCGGTGTGTGGATCGCCCCGGCCGGACTGTACGAGGAGACGCGGCACACCCTGGAACGGCTCGAACTCGCCCCGTACGTCGACCTGTTCCGGGGTGAGCACCTCGGTTTCGCCGCCACCCGCGAGGCGGTCGCCCGCTGGTGGGACCTGGACACGGTGGCGCGCCTGCACCAGGACTTCCTGGAGCTGCACGAGCCGGTGCTGCGCGACTGGGAGGCGTCCGAGGCCGACGGCGTACCCCGACCGCAGACCGCCTACCGGGACTATCTGCTGGCGCTGGACTCCTGGCGGCGGCTCCCGTACGCGGACCCGGGTCTACCGGCGGAGCTGCTGCCGGCGGACTGGCCGGGCGGCCGGTCGGCGGAGGTGTTCGGCCGGCTGCACGAGCGGCTGCGGGACGCCGGGGAACTTTTCGTACGGGAGTGAGGACGCCAGGGGGGTGCGCGGAAGGACCGAGCGCGGCGGCCGTCGGACGGCCGGCCGGGCGGGACCGAAGGAGCCGTCAGACGCGGGCCAGTTCGGCGGCGCCGAAGGAGACGTCGAACCGGTCGCACCAGATGCTGACGCTCGTGAAGGCCGCCGGGTCGAGGTCGGCGGGCAGCCGGTAGTTGTGGGATCCCTTGTTGCCCTTCAGCTTGCCGAGGCTCTCATGGCGGCCGTCGTCGAAGACGGACCAGCCTGCCCGTCCCTCCTTCACCGGCGCGTCGGTCAGCCAGACCCTGAGATCCGGGCCGTTGCTGGTGTCGAGGTCCTCCAGTCGCACGATGTGCGAGCCGTCGGCGAGCCGCAGCAGCTTCACCGTGCCGGACGTGGCGTGCTCGTGGCTGATGAGGTCGCCGGAGGCGACGGTCACCGGCGTCGCCGGGTCGGGGCCGGGAGCCTGTCGCGGCGGCGCGGTCCGGCCCGCGGAGGTGTCGGCGGACTCCGCGGCCGTCGCCTCGGGCAGGGCCTCCCGCACGGTCTCGTCCTGCCACAGCTTCCACGGCTGGAACCAGTAGAGCCCCACGCCCGCCAGCACCGCGGCCACCACCAGGGCCCCTGCGACCACCGGTCGCGTCAGCGCTCCGCGCACCCGTCCCATTTTCGGCTCCTCCGCTACGTCGGCCGACCGCTTGCACCGGCTCCGGACCACCATTCAATCCGACCGGCCCACCCGCGGCGATCACTCCCACGTGACGAAAGTCTTACGGCACGACCGCCGCGGGACGCCGGAGAACTGGCCCCCGGTGCGCGGGACCGCCCTCGTACGCGGGGAAATCCAGGTGCTCCCGGTCTCCCGGGCTTGGCACGATGAGGCATGACCTGGACCTTCACGCGAGACGTCGACGTGTTCCTCGCCTCGGCCGGCCCGTCGCTCGCCGAGCGGCCCGTGGAGCACACGGTGGTGCTCGGCGTCACCGAGCGGCTGAGGCGTTCGGGCGCGCGTCACTACGGCGACGACGATCCGGTCCTCGGCTGGTGGCGCGGGGCGGACGGGGCGCTGGCGGGGCGCACCCGGATGCTGGCGGGGACGGTGCGGGTGACCTCGGTGTACACCCCGCCGGAGTTCCGCGGCCGGGGATACGGGGCCGCCGTGACGGCCGAGTCCTCGCGGGCCGCCCTGGCAAAGGCCGCGGCGGAGGTCCTGCTCTTCACGGACCTCGCCAACCCGACGAGTAACGGCGTGTATCGGCGCATCGGTTACGAGCCGGTGGCGGACCGGGTGCAGCTGAGGAGAGGCACGTGACGGCGGAGTCCGTGGCGCCTGAGCCGATGTGGCTGGTGGCGGCGAACGTGGTGCGGTGGCGGCGGTACGGGCCCGGCGGGCAGGAGTTGCGGCCGGGGACGAAGTCCTACCGGGGCGGGGCGAAGGTGTACGTCATGGGCACTTACGGAGGCATGGCCCACGCCGAGGTGTCCACCATCGGGCGGGGGCGCGGCTCCGCCCGATGGATCAGCATCGACCTGGGCTCCCGCCATCTCCACACCTTCCGGCCGGAGTTGGTGTACTCGCCGGCCGTGCTGCGGCGGGCCGAGGCCGGCTCGGTGGCGTCGCCGACCCGGGAAGAGGCCGAGAAGCTGGCCGTCCTGCTGAAGCGGCTCGCCGCCGACTACCGCGACAGCCACTACCGCGCTCCGCACTCCACGGCGTGCTTCTGCCACACGTGTCTGGTCACCCCAGGGTGAGCCGGGGCTTCGGTCCGTCGGTGCGGCCGGTGGGCGGGGTGCGGCTGCCCGCGCGGTACGGGAGGGGCCAGGGCGCGCCCGGCCCCGTGTAGCCCTGCTCGGCCGCCGCGTGGAGGGTCCAGTGCGGGTCGTACAGGTGGGGGCGGGCCAGGGCGCAGAGATCGGCGCGGCCCGCCAGGAGCAGGGAGTTGACGTCGTCCCAGGAGGAGATCGCGCCGACCGCGATGACAGGGACGTCCACGGCGTTGCGGATCCGGTCGGCGTACGGGGTCTGGTAGGAGCGGCCGAACTCGGGGCGTTCCTCGGGCACGACCTGGCCGGTCGAGACGTCGATGGCGTCGGCCCCGTGCTCGGCGAAGGCGCGGGCGATCGTGACGGCGTCCTCGGCGTCGGTGCCGCCCTCGGCCCAGTCGGTGGCGGAGATCCTGACGGTCATCGGCCGTTCCGGCGGCCAGACTTCGCGCACGGCGTCGAAGACGTCGAGGGGGAAGCGGAGGCGGCCTTCCAGGGAGCCGCCGTAGGCGTCGGTGCGGTGGTTGGTGAGCGGGGAGAGGAATCCGGAGAGCAGGTATCCGTGGGCGCAGTGCAGTTCGAGGAGGTCGAAGCCGGAGTCGGCGGCGCGCCGGGCGGACTCGACGAACTGCTCGCGTACGGCGTCCAGTCCGGTCCGGTCCAGCTCGGCCGGGACCTGGCTGACGCCGGGGGTGTACGGGAGCGGGGAGGCGGCTGTCAGGGGCCAGTTGCCTCTGTCCAGGGGCTGGTCGATGCCCTCCCACATGAGCTTGGTGGAGCCCTTGCGGCCGGAGTGGCCTAGCTGGACGCCGATGGCGGCGCCGGGGGCGGAGGTGTGCACGAAGTCGGTGACCCGCCGCCAGGCCAGGGCCTGTTCGTCGTTCCACAGGCCCGTGCAGCCGGGGGTGATACGGCCCTCGGGGCTGACGCAGACCATCTCGGTCATGGTGAGTCCGGCGCCGCCGAGCGCGCGGGCCCCGAGGTGGACGAGGTGGAAGTCGCCGGGGAGCCCGTCGGTGGCGGAGTACATGTCCATGGGTGAGACGACGACCCGGTTGCGCAGTTCCAGGCCGCGCAGCCGGAAGGGGGTGAACATCGGCGGGGTGCCGGGCGGGCAGCCGAACTCCTCCTCGACGGCGGCGGTGAACGAGGCGTCGCGCAGCCGGAGGTTGTCGTGGGTGACCCGGCGGCTGCGGGTGAGGAGGTTGAACGCGAAGCGCCGGGGCGGCTGGTCGACGTACTGGGCCAGCTCCTCGAACCAGCGCAGACTGGCGGCGGCCGCGCGCTGGGTCGAGGCGACGACCGGGCGCCGCTCGGCCTCGTACGCCGTCAACGCGGACGGCAGGTCGGGCTGTTCCTCGATACAGGCGGCGAGCGCGAGGGCGTCCTCGACGGCGAGCTTGGTGCCGGAGCCGATGGAGAAGTGGGCGGTGTGGGCCGCGTCGCCGATGAGGACCGTGTTTCCGTGGGACCAGCGGGAGTTGGTGACCGTACGGAAGGCGAGCCAGGAGGACCGGTTGGAACGCAGGGGGCGGCCGTCGAGGGCTTCGGTGAAGAACTTGGCGCAGCGGGTGGTGGATTCGGCCGGGTCGCAGGTGTCGAGTCCGGCGGCGCGCCACACCTCCTCGCGCATCTCGACGATGACGGTGGAGGCGTCGGCGGCGTACGGGTAGCCGTGCAGTTGCATGACGCCGTAGGGGGTTTCGGCGATCTCGAAGCGGAAGGCGTCGAGCGCGAAGTCGGCGGCGAGCCAGATGTAGCGGTTGCGGTGTTCGGTGATGTCCGGCCCGAAGGCGTCGGCATGCGCGGCACGGGTGGCGCTGTGCACCCCGTCGGCGGCGATGACCAGGTCGTGGTGGGCGGCGAGCTCGGCGGCGGGCGGGGCCGGGGTGCGGAAGCGGAGGCCGACGCCGAGGCCGGCGCAGCGCTCGTGCAGGATCTCCAGGAGCCGGCGGCGGCCGAGGGCGGCGAAGCCGTGTCCGCCGGAGGTGTGGGTGCGGCCGCGGTGGACGATGTCGATGGTGTCCCAGCGGACGAACTCACGGCCGAGGGCACGGTGGACCTCGGGGTCGGCGTGTTCGATGCCGCCGAGGGTCTCGTCGGAGAGGACGACGCCGAAGCCGAAGGTGTCGTCGGGGGCGTTGCGCTCGAAGACGGTGACCTCGCGGTCCGGGTCGAGCCGTTTGAGCAGGGAGGCGGCGTAGAGCCCGCCGGGGCCGCCGCCGATGACCGCGATGCGCCGTACGGGTGCGGTGCCGCGCGCCACGGCTACCGCCCCTGCCACTTCGGGGGCCGCTTCTCGGTGAAGGCGGCGTGGAACTCGGCGTAGTCCTCGCCGTGCATCAGGAGGGCCTGGGTGTTGGCGTCCAGCTCGACGGAGGCTGCGAGCGGCATGTCCAGCTCGGCGGTGAGCAGGGCCTTGGTCTGGGCGAGCGCGAGGGCGGGTCCGTCCGCGAGGCGGCGGGCCAGCTCGGCGGCGCGTTCGTCGGCCTTCCCCTCCTCGGCCAGCTCGCTGATCAGGCCGATGCGCTCCGCCTCGGGGGCGCGGACGGCGTCGCCGAGCATCAGGAGCCGGGTGGCGTGGCCGAGGCCGACGACCCGGGGCAGCAGGTAGGCCGCGCCCATGTCGCCGCCGGAGAGGCCGACCCGGGTGAAGAGGAAGGCGAAGCGGGCCGAGGGGTCGGCGACCCGGAAGTCGGCGGCGAGGGCCAGGACCGCTCCGGCGCCCGCCGCGACCCCGTGGACGGCGGCGACGACGGGGAAGGGGCACTCCCGCAGGGCCCGGACGACCTGTCCGGTCATCCGGTTGAAGTCGAGGAGCTGCGCGGTGTCCATGGCCAGGGTGGCGCCGATGATCTCGTCCACGTCGCCGCCGGAGCAGAAGCCGCGCCCCTCCCCGGCGAGGACCAGGGCGCGGACGGAGCGTTCCCGGGAGAGCTCGGCGAGGAGGTCGCGCAGATCGGCGTAGGCGCCGAAGGTGAGCGCGTTGAGTTTCTCGGGGCGGGAGAATGTGACGGTTGCCACACCGTCGTCCCGGGTCAGCCGGAGATGACGCCATTCCTCGGTGCTCGGGGCCGAGCTGGGAAACGGGCTCATGGAGGGGTCCCCTTCAGCGATCGGGCTGGTGCCGGCCGTGCGCGGGTCGCGTTCCGCCTCCGAAGTTATCACTCATGCGTGACTGCCGTCACGAGGTCGCAATACCGCATCCATGAGACTGTTGTGGCGAAAGTCCCCTTTGCTCCGGCCGACCGCCCCTATGGCTGAGCCGGAGCGGTTCGTAAGGTTGAAACCAAGAAGTCTCGTCACGAGCACGACGTGAACCCGAGAAGACGCGTACGCGAGGGCCGAGACCTCCCGCTTCAGGTAGACCCGCTCCCGAACGGAAACCCTGCCGTGCCGCCCGATGTCCCCGTTCCCGCTTCCTGGCGCATCGCCCTGCCGCACTCCACCGCGGCGGTGCCGATCGCCCGGGCCCTCATCCGTACGGCCCTGTCGGACATCGACGCCCCGGCCGACAGCGACACCGCCGAACTGCTGACCGCCGAGCTGGTGGCCAACGCGGTCGAGCACACCCTGGGCGGCGAGCCCATCGAACTGGTCGTGGAGCTGCTGCCCACCGGCTGCCAGGTCGAGGTGCACGACCGCGACCCCGCCCCGCCGGGCGACCTGTCCCGGCCGCAGCCGGGCTTCGAGGTCGATCCCTGGCAGGAGCACGGCCGCGGCCTGCTGCTGATCCGGACCCTCAGCTCCGCGTGCGGTCACCGCACCACGGAGCAGGGCAAGGCCGTCTGGTTCACGCTTCCGGCGATACCGGCGCAGCCGGGTCCGTCGCCGGGGAGCTGACCAGCCGGGAGCGCTTGCGGCCGTAGCCGGCGTAGAGGAGCGAGCCGGCGGCCAGGAAGACCGCGAACTGGACCCAGGTCGTCCAGCCGGTCCCGTACATCAGATACAGGCAGAACGCGACGCCCAGCAGCGGACTGGCCGGGTAGAGCGGGACCCGGAAGGTCCGCTTCAGCTCGGGGTTGCGGCGACGGAGCACCACCACCGCGACATTGACGGCGACCATCGTGGCCAGCGTGCCGATGGTCGTCAGGTTCACGACGACGTCGAGCGAGACGAACGCGGCGGGGACCGCGAAGACGCAGGCGACGATCCAGGTGTTGGCGACCGGGGTGTGGGTCTTGGGAGAGACCCGTTCGAAGACGCGCGGGATGAGCCCGTCGCGGGACATCGACATCAGGATGCGGGTCTGCCCGTACATCACGGCCAGCACCACCGAGGCGATGGCGACGACCGCGCCGAAGGCGATGATGCCGCCGCCCACCGAGGAGCCGGTGACCTCGTTGACGGCGATCGAGAGGGCGGCGCTCTTGTTCGCCACATCGTCCGAGCCGATCGCGCCGATGGCGGAGAGCGCCACGGCGCAGTAGAGCAGGGTGACGACGCCGATGCAGATCAGGATGGCTGCGGGGATGTTGCGGCGGGGGTTCTTGACCTCCTCGCCGGCGGTGGTGATGGCGTCGAAGCCGATGTAGGAGAAGAACGCGAGCGACGCGCCGGCGGTGATCCCGCCGAGCCCGTGGGTGGCGAACGGCATGAGGTTGTCGTCCTGGAAGGCGCTGAACGCCACCGCGCAGAACGCGACCAGGATGCCGATCTTGAGGACGGCCATGGCGGCGGTGGCCGTGGCGCTCTCGCGGACGCCGCGCACCAGCAGGGTGGCGGCCATGGCGATCACGACGACGGCGGGCAGGTTGACCACACCGCCGTCACCGGGCCCGGCGGACAGGGCGGCGGGCAGCTCCCAGCCGAACAGGCTGTTCAGCAGCTCGTTGACGTACTGGCTCCAGCCCACCGCGACGGCAGAGACCGAGACGCCGTACTCCAGCAGCAGGCACCAGCCGACGAGGAAGGCGGTGCGCTCGCCGAGGGCGGCGTACGCGAAGGAGTACGAGCTTCCGGAGACCGGGATGGCGCTGCCCAGCTCCGCGAAGGACAGGGCGGTGAAGATGCAGGTGATCGCCGCGAGGACGAACGAGATCACGACGGCGGGGCCGGCCTCGGCGACGCTGTCGGAGAGCCCGACGAAGATGCCGGTGCCGACGATCGCGCCGACCCCGAAGCAGACGAGCTGGAAGAGGCCCATCGTGCGCTTGAGGCCGTGGCCCTCCAGGTCGCTGCCGGATTCGGCGATGAGCTGCTCGGGGCTCTTGCGGCGCAGGCCCGACGGGTGGGGGCCGGGCTTCGGGGTGCCGGATCGCGGCAGACCGGTGCTCATGCGGGACGTTCTCATCTCTGGTGGTGCAGTGGGGGGACGGCCCGTGCGCGCCGGTGTGCGGCGGCACAGGTAAGGGGTTCGACCCTGCGGGGGTCTCCCCGGGTCCGAACCCCACCAAGAGCCGACATCGTAGCCACCAGCACGCATGTTCACCCAATCGGGTGTATGAGCATGCGAACCCCTGCCCCGTATGCGTACCGGGGTGCCCTCATACGTACCGCGGTGTCCTCGCGGGGCTACTGCCCGGCGAGGGTCGCCACCAGGACGGCCTTGATCGTGTGCATCCGGTTCTCCGCCTGGTCGAAGACGACGGAGTGCGGCGACTCGAAGACCTCGTCGCTGACCTCCAGCTCGGTCAGTCCGTACCGGGCGTGGATGTCCCGGCCGACCTGGGTGCCGAGGTCGTGGAAGGCCGGCAGGCAGTGCAGGAACTTCACGTCCGGGTTGCCGGTGGCCCTCAGGACGTCCATCGTCACGGCGTAGGGCCCGAGGGCGGCGATGCGCTCGGCCCAGACCTCCTTGGGCTCCCCCATGGAGACCCAGACGTCGGTGGCGACGAAGTCGGCGCCCGAGACGCCCCGGGCCACGTCGCCGGTGAGGGTGATCTGCGCGCCGCTGACTTCGGCGAGCTTCCGTGCCCGTGCCACGACCGCCTCGTTCGGCCAGTACGCCTCGGGGGCGACGATCCGGACGTCCAGGCCGAGCAGGGCCCCGGTGATCAGATAGGAGTTGCCCATGTTGAAGCGGGCGTCGCCGAGGTAGGCGAAGGCCGTCCCCGTGAGGGAGCCCTCGCGGCACTCGGTCATGGTGAGGACGTCGGCGAGCATCTGGGTGGGGTGCCAGTCGTCGGTGAGCCCGTTGAACACCGGCACCCCGCCATGCGCGGCCAGCTCCTCGACGGCCTGCTGGCTGTCGCCCCGGTACTCGATCCCGTCGAACATCCGGCCCAGCACCCGGGCGGTGTCCTTCACGGACTCCTTGTGGCCCATCTGGGAGCCCGCCGGGTCGAGGTAGGTGGTGAAGGCGCCCTGGTCGGCGGCGGCGACCTCGAACGCGCAGCGCGTACGGGTCGAGGTCTTCTCGAAGATCAGCGCGATGTTCTTCCCGCGCAGCCGCTGGACTTCGACCCCGGCCTTCTTGGCCGCCTTGAGCTCGGCGGCCAGCGCGACCAGGCCGAGAAACTCCTCGGAGGTGAAGTCCAGCTCCTTGAGGAAGTGGCGGCCGGTGAGGTCTATGGCCATGATGACTGCTCCTGGGTCGGGCGGGGTCCGGTGCGCTGCGCACGGCAGGACTGGAAGTCTATACGACGCCCCGCATCCCTATACAGGGCCATCGGTTCCCCTTCCGGCGACCGCTCATGCCACGGGGTCCCGCTCCACCGGGCAGCTCATACAGCGCGGCCCGCCGCGCCCCCGGCCCAGCTCGCTGCCCCGGATCTCGATCACCTCGATGCCCTGCTTGCGCAGATAGGTGTTGGTGGTCGCGTTGCGCTCGTACGCGACGACGACACCGGGCTCGACCGCGAGCACGTTGCAGCCGTCGTCCCACTGCTCGCGCTCGGCGGCGTGCACGTCCTGGGTGGCGGTGAGCACCCGGATCTCGTCGAGGCCGAGGGCGGCGGCGATGGCGCGGTGCATGTGCTCGGGCGGATGGTCGGTGACCTTCAGTTCGCGGGGGCCGCTGCCGGGCTCGATGGTGTACGACCGGAGCATGCCGAGACCGGCGTACTGGGTGAACGTGTCGCCGTCGACCATCGTCATCACCGTGTCCAGGTGCATGAACGCGCGGGCCTTCGGCATGTCCAGCGCCACGATCGTGCGCGCCGAACCGGCGTCGAAGAGGCCGCGGGCCAGCATCTCGACCGCCTGCGGCGTGGTGCGCTCGCTCATCCCGATCAGGACCGCCCCCTGCCCGATGACCAGGACGTCACCGCCCTCGATGGTGGAGGGGTAGTCGTCCTGCCCCTCCGACCAGTGGTGGAAGACGCCCGCCTCCGGGCCGGTGAAGAGGGGGTGGTGGCGGTAGATGGCCTCGAAGTGGACGGTCTCGCGCTGCCGGGCGGGCCAGCGCATGGCGTTGATGGAAACCCCGTCGTAGATCCAGGCGGAGGTGTCCCGGGTGAAGAGGTGGTTGGGCAGCGGGCCGAGGAGGAAGTCGTCCAGGTCCATCACATGGAAGCGGACGGAGGTCGGCTCGCTGTGCCGCTCCAGGAACTCCCGTTTGGTCATCCCGCCGACCAGCGCCTCCGCCAGCTCCGCCGCGGACAGCTCCTCGAAGGCGGCCCGCAGATGCTCGGTGGCGAGCGGACCGTACTCCTTCTCGTCGAAGACCCGGTCGAGCACGAGGCGCCGCGCGACCGGGATGTCGAGTGACTCGCGCAGCAGATCGCCGAAGAGGTGCACGGCGACCCCCCGGTCGCGCAGGACGTCGGCGAAGCCGTCGTGCTCCTCCCGGGCGCGGCGCACCCACAGGACGTCGTCGAACAGGAGCGCGTCCTTGTTCCTGGGAGTGAGCCGCTTCAGCTCCAGATCGGGGCGGTGGAGTATGACGCGGCGCAGCCGCCCGGCTTCGGAGTCGACATGGAATCCCATGCCTTCATCCTCACCACGCGGAGCACCGTTCACCCGGCGAATCGCCTATCCGTTGGATCCCGGGGTGTCCGGCCCTGGTCCGCCGGACACTGCCCGGCTCAGAGCCGGGGGTCCACCGGCTCCGACTCCAGGGCCAGGACGGCGAACACCGCCTCGTGGATCCGCCACAGCGGTTCGCCCTCCGCCAGCCGGTCCAGGGCCTCCAGACCCAGTGCGTACTCCCGCAGCGCGAGCGAGCGCTTGTGGCCGAGGAAGCGGGAGCGCAGGCGCTCCAGATTCTCCGGGCGGGTGTACTCGGGGCCGTAGATGATGCGGAGATACTCCCGGCCGCGCACCTTGATGCCGGGCTGGACCAGGCGGCCCTCGGCGTCCCGGACGAGGGCGCCGAGCGGCTTGACGACCATGCCCTCGCCGCCGCGCCCGGTCATCTCCAGCCACCAGTCCACACCCGCGCGGACGGAGGCCTCGTCGCCGGTGTCGACGACGAGCCGACGGGTGACCTGGAGCAGCCCCGTCGGGTCGTGCTCCACGAGCCGGTCGAGCAGGGCGAGCTGTTCGTCGTGCGGGACTGCGGCCAGGGAGCGGCCCTGAACGGCGAGGATCTGGAAGGGGGCCAGGCGCACCCCCTCCAGGCCCTCGGTGGGCCAGCAGTAGCGCCGGTACGCCTCGGTGAACGCGGCGGCGTCCTGCGCGCGGGCCCGCTGGTGACCGGCGAGGCCCGCCACCTCGACGCCCCGGGCGGCCGCCTGCTCCAGGGCGGCGACGGCCGGCGGGAAGACCGCGCCGGACGCGGCGCCGACGGCGGCGTACTGCGAGCGCAGCAGCCCGCCCGCCTTCAGCGACCACGGCATCAGCTCGGCGTCCAGGAGCACCCAGTCGGTGTCCCACTCCGCCCAGAGCCCGGCGGCGGTGACGGCGCTGCGGAGCCGCGCCAGGATCTCCTCGGTCATCGCCGGGTCGTCCAGGAAGGGGCGGCCGGTGCGGGTGTACAGCGCGCCGGAGGGGCCCGCCGTGCCGAACCGCGCGGCCGCGGCCTCCGCGTCCTTGCAGACCAGGACCACGGCCCGGGAGCCCATGTGCTTCTCCTCGCACACGACCCGCTCGACGCCGTCCGCCGCGTACTGCGCGAACGCCTCGGCCGGATGCTCCAGGAAGCCGTCCTCGCGGGAGGTGGCGGTGGGGGCCATGGTGGGCGGGAGGTAGGCGAGGAGTTGCGGGTCGACCGCGAACCGGCTCATGACTTCGAGCGCGGCGGCGGCGTTCTCCTCGCGGACGGCGACACGCCCCATGTGCCGGGTCTCGACGATCCGGCGGCCCTGGACGTCGGCGATGTCCAGCGGACGGCCCTCCCGCCCTCCGGGCGCCTCGGTCACCAGCGGCTTGACCGGCTCGTACCAGACCTTCTCGGCGGGTACGTCGACGAGTTCGCGCTCCGGCCAGCGCAGCGCGGTCATCTTCCCGCCGAAGACGGCTCCGGTGTCCAGGCAGATGGTGTTGTTGATCCAGGAGGTGGTGGGGACGGGGGTGTGGCCGTAGACGACGGTGGCGCGGCCCCGGTACTCCTCCGCCCACGGGTAGCGCACGGGCAGGCCGAACTCGTCGGTCTCGCCGGTGGTGTCCCCGTACAGCGCGTGCGAGCGGACCCGGCCGGAGGTGCGGCCGTGGTACTTCTCGGGCAGCCCGGCGTGACAGACCACCAGCTTGCCCTCGTCCAGGACGTAGTGGCTGACGAGGGAGTCGATGAACTTCCGCACCTGGCCCCGGAACTCGGGGTGCTCGGCGTCCTCGCGCTCCAGCTGCTCGACGGTCTCGGCGAGCCCGTGGGTGAGCTGGACCTTGCGGCCCGCGAGATAGCGGCCGAGCTTGTTCTCGTGGTTGCCGGGCACGCAGAGGGCGTCGCCCGACGCCACCATGGACATCACGCGGCGCAGCACGCCCGGGCTGTCGGGGCCCCGGTCGACGAGGTCGCCGACGAACACGGCGGTGCGCCCCTCGGGGTGGGCGCCGTCCACGTAACCGAGCTTGCCGAGCAGGGTCTCCAGCTCGGAGCTGCAGCCGTGGATGTCGCCGATGATGTCGAACGGGCCGGTGAGGTGGCGGAGGTCGTTGTAGCGGCGCTCCAGGACCACTTCGGCGGTGTCGGCCTCCTCCTCGGTGCGCAGGATGTGCACCTTGCGGAAGCCCTCGCGCTCCAGGCCGCGCAGGGAACGCCGCAGCTCGCGGCGGTGCCGCTGGATGACGTGGCGGGGCATGGAGGCACGGTCCGGGCGGGCCGCGTTGCGGGCGGCACAGACCTCCTCGGGGATATCGAGGACGATGGCGATGGGCAGGACGTCGTACTTCCGGGCCAGCTGGACGAGCTGCTTGCGGCTCTCGGACTGGACGCTGGTGGCGTCGACGACGGTGAGCCGCCCGGCCTCCAGGCGCTTGCCCGCGATGTAGTGCAGTACGTCGAAGGCGTCACGGCTGGCGCTCTGGTCGTTCTCGTCGTCGGCGACCAGGCCCCGGCAGACGTCCGAGGAGACGATCTCGGTCGGCTTGAAGTGCTTGCGGGCGAAGGTGGACTTGCCCGATCCGCTGGCGCCGATGAGAACGACGAGGGAGAGGTCGGTCACCGGCAGGGTGCGCACGGGGCTCGGGGCGGCAGCCTCCGCGCCGGTCTCGGCGGTCTCGGCGGCCTCCGCGCCGGTGGTGCTGTGGTCGCTGTTCATGCGGCTTCCGCCTCCTTCTTCTTCTCGGTCTGCTCGGTCTGCTCGGTCTTCTGCTCGGTCCGCTCAGTGACGCGGGTGAACACGGCCATCTGGGTCGGCGGCCCCACCTCGGAGTCGTCCGGCCCGACCGGCACGTACCGGACGGTGTATCCGTGCCGTTCGGCGACCTGCCCGGCCCACTCCCGGAATTCGGCGCGGGTCCACTCGAAGCGGTGGTCCCCGTGCCGGGCGTGCCCGGCCGGGAGGGACTCCCAGCGGACGTTGTACTCGACGTTCGGCGTGGTCACGAGCACCGTCCCGGGGCGTGCGGCGCCGAACACCGCGTACTCCAGGGCGGGCAGCCGGGGCAGATCCAGGTGCTCGATCACCTCGCTGAGCACGGCGGCGTCATACCCGGCCAGCCGCTTGTCGGTGTACGTCAGCGAGCCCTGCCGCAGGGTCACCCGGCCGGCCTGGCGCTCCCCCATCCGGTCCAGCTTGAGCCGCCGCGAGGCGATGGTGAGGGCACGCATCGAGACGTCGACGCCCACGATCTCGGTGAAGCGCACGTCCTTGAGGAGCGCCTGCACCAACTGGCCCTGACCGCAGCCCAGGTCGAGCACCCGGCTCGCCCCGGCGGCGCGCAGCGCGTCGAGGATCGCGGTCCGCCGGTGCTCGGCGAGCGGGACCGGCCGCTCCTCGGTGTCGGTGCTCTCGTCCACGGCGTTGTCGACGCTGTCCACGTCGAGGTCGTCCGACTCGGCGAGCCGGACCAGCTCCAGGGCCTGGTCGGCCTGGCGGGTGAGCCCCCAGCGGTGGGAGAGATAGCGCCGGGTGATCAGCGGCCGCTCGGGGTGGTCGGCCAGCCAGCCCTCCCCGGCCCGCAGCAGCTTGTCCACCTCGTCGGGCGCGACCCAGTAGTGCTTGGCGTCGTCGAGCACCGGCAGCAGGACATAGAGCTGCCGCAGCGCGTCGGCGAGCCGCAACTCGCCCTCCAGCACCAGCCGTACGTAGCGCGAGTCGCCCCAGGCGGGGAACTGCTCGTCCAGCGGTACGGCCGTGGCCTCGACCCGCTCCCAGCCGAGCGGCGCGAACAGCTTGTGCACCAGCTCGACGCCGCCCCGGGCGGGCAGGGCGGGCACCTCGATCCGCAGCGGCATGGAGCTCGCCGCCCGCTCGGGCATGGCCCGGCAGACCCCGCCGAGCGCGGACTTGAACACGGCGGCGAGGGCCACCGACAGCAGCGAGGACGCCGCGTAGGGGCGGTCGTTGACGTACTGCGCGAGCGCCGCGTCGGGCGCGCCTCCCCGGCCCTTGCCCTTGCCGCGCCGCACGAGCGCCACCGGATCCACCTCCAGCAGGAGCGCGGCCGTGCAACGCTCGGCGGACGCCTCGGGGTAGAAAACGTGCGCGGAGCCGTGCGAAGTGGAGAACGCCTGCGCCCTGTCGGGATGCTTGTGCAGCAGGAAGCCCAGATCAGTGGCGGGACGCTCTTGGGTGCCGGTCGTACCGATGGTGAGGAACACGTGTCCGAGTATGATCCTCACCCCCTGTCCCCACCAGGCATTTTCGCCCCGCTTGACTACATCTCCGCTCCCTCCGGGCTCCCCGTGTTCTCCGGGTTCCCCGGCTCTTCCGGCTCCCCCGGCTCCTCCAGCCGACCGGCCAGCTCTGCTATGAGGTCAGGCCCCACCCGGCAGCAGCCCCCGACGAGCCGGGCGCCGGCCCGTGTCCAGGCCCGCACCCTGTCCGGGTCGAAGGTGGAGCGCCCGGTCCAGCCCCGCGCCCCGGCGTCCCATCCCTCACCGCTGTTCGGATAGACCACGGCGGGTCTGCCCGTGACCGCCACCGCCGACTCGACCGCCGCCTGTGCCCCGTCCGGGTCGCAGCAGTTGACCCCGACCGCGAGGACGGACTCCCGCCCGGCCGCCACCGCGAACGCCTCCTCCAACGGCTGGCCGGCCCGGGTCCGGCCCCCGGCAACGCTGTACGAGAGCCAGTACGGCAGTCCGGTCTCCTCGGCCACCCGGACCAGGGCCTCCGCCTCGTCCAGATCCGGCACCGTCTCCAGCGCGAGAACGTCGGGCCCGGCGGCAGCGAGTGCCGCCACCCGGGGGCGGTGGAACCGCTCCAGCTCACCGACGCTCAGCCCGTAACGCCCCCGGTACTCGCTCCCGTCCGCGAGCATCGCCCCGTACGGTCCGACCGACGCGGCGACCCAGATCTCCCGTCCGGGCCCGGCCCGGCGCGCCGCGTCGGCGGCGCCCCGGGCCAGCTTCACGCTGCGGGCGAGCAGGGCCTCGGTCCCGGCCCGGTCGAGCCCGTATCTCCTGAACCCTTCGAACGTGGCCTGATAGCTCGCCGTGATGAGCACCCGTGCCCCGGCCCGGAGATAGGCGAGGTGAGCGGCCTCGATCTGTTCCGGCGCGTCGGCCAGCAGCCGGGCCGACCACAGCGCGTCGGACAGATCGCAGCCCTGCGCCTCCAGTTGGTTGGAGAGCCCGCCGTCCAGCAGGACGGGCCCGGCGTCCAGCGCGTCGGCGAGCGTACCGCCGGTGCTCGCGGCCATCTCTGCCTCCTCGGTTCGGGTCAGTCAGGTCACATCAGCAGGTCAGGTCAGGTCAGGTCAGGTCAGCTGGGACTGGATCTGCGAGGAGATCAGTTCCAGATGGTCCAGGTCGTCCAGGTCGAGGATCTGGAGGTAGATCCTCTGCGAGCCGATCGCCCCGTAGCGGCCGATCTTGTCGACCACTTCGGCGGGCGACCCCGCGAGGCCGTTCGCCTTGAGCTCCTCCACGTCCCGGCCGATCGCCGCCGCACGCCGGGCGACCTCGGCGTCGTCCTTGCCCGTGCAGACGATCAGCGCGTTGGAGTAGACGAGGTCGTCCGGAGAGCGGCCGTGCGCCTGCGCGGCGGCCCGGACCCGGCCGAACTGCTTCTCGCTGTCCTCCAGCGAGGCGAACGGGATGTTGAACTCGTCCGCGTACTGCGCGGCGAGGCGCGGGGTGCGGGTCGCCCCGTGGCCACCGATCAGCACGGGCACCTTGGCCTGGGCGGGCTTGGGGAGCGCGGGCGAGTCGGTGAGCTGGTAGTAGGTTCCGTCGTAGCTGAAGGTCTTGCCGACCTCCGTCGCCCACAGCCCGGTGACGATCGCGAGCTGCTCCTCCAGACGGCCGAACTTCTCCTTGGGGAACGGGATGCCGTAGGCCTTGTGCTCCTCCTCGAACCAGCCTGCGCCCAGGCCCAGTTCGATCCGGCCGCCGGACATCTGGTCGACCTGCGCCACCTGGATGGCCAGGACTCCCGGGAGCCGGAACGTGCCGGCGGTCATCAGCGTGCCGAGCCGGATCCGCCGGGTCTCGCGCGCCAGTCCGGCCAGGGTGATCCAGGCGTCCGTCGGTCCGGGCAGGCCGTCGCCGGAGCCCATCCGGAGATAGTGGTCGGAGCGGTAGAAGGCGTCGAAGCCCAAGTCCTCCGTGGCCTTGGCGACGGTGAGCAAGGTGTCGTAGTCGGCCCCCTGCTGGGGCTCGGTGAAGATGCGAAGATCCATGCCTCCATCCTGCCTCCCCCAGAGCCGTCGTCCGAGCCACGCCTCCCCCTCGGTGGCCCGTTGTCTCCGCTCAGCCTCCGCCCCGCTCCGCTCAAAACCCTGCCGCCGACGGCGCGGGGCCGCGTATGCCATAGGGGCCGTCACGCTCCCTCTCGCGGTCACGCTCCCGCTCCCTTTCCCGCTCCGCTAGGCGTCTCAGCATCCCGTGCACGCGGTCCAGTGATTCGTCCGCCGCGTCCATGGCCTCGATGCACTGCCAGTACAGCCCGTCCTCCCCCGTGTCGCAGGCCACCCCGACCAGCGCGATCCCGGCCTCGCCGAGCAGCAGCGCGAGCCCGGCCAGGGTCGGCCGGACCTCACCGATCCCCGACAACTGGGCGGCCCTGGCGCCGCCGGAGATCACCGCCGGATGGTCCAGAGCCGAGCATCCGGCGCCGATCTCCCCCAGCGCCCGCGCCTCGCTCCGTAATTCCATCGGCCCGCACAGCGCCAGCCGGCTGCCGACCGCCCGGGCGAGCGCCTGCGCCTGCCAGGCCTCCGCCATGACGTCCAGCGCACCCCGGCTGTCGGCCAGAGCCCGCCGACCCACCTCGATGAGTCGCTCCGCTTCCATCTGTCTCCCCCGTCCGTACGAAAACCCGCTCACCTCATTCATTACCCACAGTGAGGTAGACAGCACCGTAAGGCCAGAGGAAATCGGAAATCTGTGGACACGAAGTCGAATGTGGATAACTTGATCACTCCGAAGAGTGACGATCGGGGGGTTCGGCAGCGCTCGGCAGAGGGAAACGTTTCTCGTTCCGCTCCAACTTGGCCACCAGTGCCGCCGTCGGGTCGACGCCCAACACCTCGCAGAACTGGAGGAGATAGGCGAGCACGTCCGCCACCTCGTCGGTGACCCGGTGGGCGGATTCGGGGTCCTTCATGATCCCTGCCGACTGTTCGGGCGTCAGCCACTGGAAGATCTCCAGCAGTTCGGATGCCTCGACGCTGAGCGCGGCCGCCAGGTTCTTCGGGGTGTGGTACTGCCCCCAGTCCCGCGCCGCCGCGAACGCGGCCAGCCGGCGCTGGAGTTCTGCCACATCGATGTCCGTCACAGCCCCAGGTCTATCACCGCCCACCGACAGCGCCCGCCGCACGTCCGAGGCGCGGCCGGGGGGGCGGCGGCCGGACCCGCTGTCGCCACCCCGGCCGCCGCCCCGCCACCGCCCCGGCCGCCGCCCCGCCGCCGCCCCGGCCGCCGCTTCCTACGACTGGGCGAGGCCCGCGGGCGTGACCCCCTCGACCTCCATGCCGACCGGTGCCAGCAGGAAGACGTTGCGGTCGACGCGGTGCATGCCGCTGCCGAGACCAAAGACCACACCGCTGCTGAAGTCGAGAATCCGCTTGGCCACGTCCGCCTCCGCCGCCGTCAGGTCGAGCAGCACCGGAACCTGGGCGACGAGATACTCGGCGACCTCCCGGGCGTCCGCGAAGACCTGCACCCGCAGCACGACGAGCCGGCGCTGTTCGGCGGCGCGCTCGTCGGGCACGGTGCGGTGGTCGATCCGGGACGGCCACTCGTCACGGCCGCGCAGGGGTACGACCTGGGCGAGCCCCTCCCACTGCTCGTCGGTGGCGTCGTATCTGTCATACCTGTCGTACCTGCTCAACGGTCCACCCCGTCGTCGAGCCGGTCGGATGGGCACCGGCTGCACTCACTGTTCATCGGGCAATCCTCTCGCCCCTCACCCGTTCGGCGTACCAGCGACACGGCGAAGTCCGCGTCCGTGTCGCATCCGATACCCGACGGGCACCGGTTCATGACGCCCGGACCTTCGGCACACCCTCAGACCGTGATGACCTGGACCCCCGCCTCGCCGAACCGGCTCCTCGCCTCCGCGCCGATGCGGGAGTCGGTGACCAGGACGTCGACCAGGCCGAGGTCGCAGACGCGCGCGAAGGCCCGTTTGCCGATCTTCGAGGAGTCGGCCGCCACCACCACCCGCTGGGCCCGTTCCGCGAGCAGCCGGTTGACGCTGGCCTCGCCCTCGTGGTGGACGTAGGCGCCGCGTTCGATGTCGATGGCGTTCACCCCGAGGACCGCGACGTCCAGCGTGATCTCGTTCATCACGCCGACGGCGAGCGGGCCCGTCAGTTCGTACGACTGGGGCCTCGCGACGCCGCCCGTCACGACCATCTTGATCTGCGGGCGGATCGCCAGCTCGCTCGCGATGTTGAGGGCGTTGGTCACCACGGTCAGCGTCGGCTGGCCGCCCGCCACCGCCGTCTCGCCCACGATGTCCGGTCGTACGGCCAGCGCCCTGGCCACCTCGGTCACGGTCGTGCCGCCGGTCAGGCCGACCACCTCGCCGACGGCCACGAGGCCGGAGACCGCGCGGCCGATGGCCTGCTTCTCCGGCGCATGGCGGCCCGTCTTGTAGCGGAGGGCCAGTTCGTAGGAGACGCCGTGCGCGACCGCGCCGCCCCTGGTGCGGGTGAGCAGATGCTGTTCGGCCAGCTGGTCCAGATCGCGGCGGATGGTGGCGGCCGAGACGTCGAGCGCCGTCGCCGCCTCCTCGACGTCCACCCTGCCGTGCTTGCCGACCAGTTCCAGCAGCGCGTCCCACCGGGCGTCCCTGGACAAGAGCTTCTCCTCACCGTCCGGTGCGGGCACCGCGTTTCGCGGGAACGCGGTCGCCGGGGGCCGGACCGCCGCAAGCGTCGCACAGGGCCCGCCGGGAGCCCTCCACCCACCTGCACCTTGCTTGTTTTTGCTCGATAACTGCATGTAACGTGCAGAATTCTACATGCGGGGTGATCGGCCCCGCTCAGCCCCCATCCCGTGGTCCACCTCGTTCCCGTGGAGTGCAGACGTGTCGTATGCCGAGACCGAGACAGCCAGTCAGCCCGCCTGCTGGCGGCGCGCCGCAGCCCTGGCCGGCGGCCCCGAGGCCGCAGCCCTGCCCGTCGCGGGCGAGCGCGTCGCGGTCGTCGGCTGCGGCACCTCCTTCTACATGGCGCAGGCCTACGCCGGGCTCCGCGAGGGCTCCGGACAGGGCGAGTCGGACGCCTTCGCCGCCTCCGAGTTCCCCTTCGGGCGCGGCTACGACCGGGTCGTCGCGCTGACCCGGTCGGGCACCACGACCGAGGTGCTGGAGCTGCTGAACCGGCTGCGCGGCACCACCCCCACGGTGGCCGTGACGGCGGATCCGCGGACCCCGGTCAAGGCGGCGGCGGACGCACTCGTCGTCCTGGACTTCGCCGACGAACGGTCCGTCGTCCAGACCCGTTTCGCCACCACCGCCCTCACCCTGCTGCGGGCCCGCCTCGGGCTGCACTCCGACGCGGTCGTCGCGGACGCGGAGGCCGCCCTCGCCGAGCCGCTCCCCGACGGACTGCTGCGGAGCACCCAGTTCTCGTTCCTCGGCCGGGGGTGGACGGTCGGTCTGGCCCACGAGGCGGCGCTGAAGATGAAGGAGGCGTCGCTGGCCTGGACCGAGTCGTACCCCGCGATGGAGTACCGCCACGGCCCCATCAGCATCTCCACCGCGGGCACCACGACCTGGATGTTCGGCGAGGCCCCCGAGGGACTGCCGGAGCAGGTGCGCGCGACGGGCGCCCAGTGGGTGAGCGGCTCCCTCGACCCCCTGGCCGATCTCGTACGCGTGCAGCGCCTCGCCCTCGCCCGGGCGGCGGCCCGGGGGCTCGACCCCGACCTGCCGCGCCACCTGAGCCGTTCGGTGGTGCTCGACGGGGCCTGAGGCGCGGGCCGCGCGATCATGGGGGCATGCACCTGACCCTGTCCGCGGCGGCCCGCCGGCTGTCGGCCGCCCCGGAGCCTCAGGGGGGTATCGCCGGGTGGGCCGCCGACCTGGTCGAGACGTTCGGCGGGCCCGGCGCGGGTGCGGCCATCGCGCTGGAGAACGTGTTCCCGCCGCTGCCGAGCGAGGTCATCCTGCCGCTGACCGGGTTCGCGGCCTCGCAGGGCGTGCTCAGCATCGCATCGGCCCTGTTCTGGACGACGCTCGGCTCGGTCGTGGGCGCGGTGGTCCTGTACGGCGTCGGCGCCGTGTTCGGCCGGGAGCGGATGCACGCCTGGTGGGCGAAGCTGCCGTTGGTCAAGGCCTCCGACCTGGTACGGACGGAGGCCTGGTTCGCCCGGCACGGCACCAAGGCGGTGCTGCTGGGGCGGATGGTGCCGGTGTTCCGCAGCCTGATCTCGGTGCCCGCGGGTGTGGAGCGCATGCCGTTGCCGGTGTTCGCCGCGCTGACGGCGGCGGGCAGTCTGGTGTGGAACACCGTGCTCGTGATGGCCGGTTACTGGCTGGGCGACCGGTGGGACGTCGTGGGGTCCTACGTCGGCGTCGTGTCCAGGGCCGTCCTGGCGCTGGCCGTCGTGGCCCTCGCCTTCTACGTCGTCATGCGGGTCCGGAGCCGTCGACGCGGGAAGCCCTGACGGCGCGGAGCCGTCGACGCGGGAGGCCCTGACGGCGCGGGGCGGTCGACGGGACACCCGCTGGGGGGGGTGTCCCGCGCGCGACCGCTCAGGACCCGACGTGGGCGTCACTCCTCGAAGTAGGCGTCCAGGGCCTTGTCCAGCTCGGCCGGCCAGCCCTTGAGCTCGCTGCGGCTGGCCGCCTCGACCTCGGCGTTGAACCAGCGGCGGCTCGACAGGTGGACGGTCACCGTGAACCTGCGGCCGAAGCGGGCCGGGGTGGTCTCCACCGCACCGATCTCGTCCCAGCCGAACTCGGCCTCCTGGTCGTCCAGACGGAACCGGACGCCTTCCCGGGCCACCCGGATCGAACCGCGCCGGTCGCTGACCTCGAAGACGGGGCCCTCTTCGCCACCGGCATCCGCATCCGCATCGGCGTCCGCATCGGCATCGCCGTCGCTGTCGCCGTCGACCGCCGCCGCTTCGTCCACCGCCTCCGGTTCCCCGTCGGCCTCACCCTCCGCGGCCGCCGGTCCGGCCTCGTCGTCGCGGACCCCCTCCGCCTCCGGACCGGCCTCCGATTCCGCTTCCGATTCCGCTTCCGGCTTGCGGGTTCCGGCGGGGGCCGCCAGTCCGGGCAGGGGGATGAACGCCGGGTCGGTGCCTGCGGCGAACTCGGGCTTCTTGTTCGAATCTATGCTCTGCTCCACGGCGGGCAGTATGGTCGACGAACCTGTACGTGACCAGTCGCCACTGCTCCGGTCGGCCGACGGGTGCCGGAAATGACCGGGCGGCCACGGAGGTTGCACCCCCCTTCGTGACGCAACGCGCAGGACGCGGCTGTGCGGCACGGCGCCGGGCATCCGACGGGCAGGGCGGCCGGGCGAGCCGGCCGGGACCGGTCCGCCCCTGCTCCCCCGCGCGCCCGGCCCCGAGCCGTCCGGTCCTCAGAGCACGCCCTTGCGCCACTCCCGTACCAGCAGATAGCCGAGGTACGCGCCGCCGATCGCCATGGTGTAGATCCCGACCGGCAGGTCGCCGAAGAGGGCCAGCTGCTGGGAGCAGAGGTCCGCGAGGACCAGCAGCAGTCCGCCGGTGAGGGCCGAGAGCAGCAGGTGGGGGCCGGAGCGGCGGGCGAGGCGCCGGGCGATCTGAGGGGCGGTCAGGGCGATGAAGGCGATGGGGCCCGAGACGCTGACCGCGGCGGCGGAGAGCGCGATGGCCAGGAGCACGGCGAGGGTCTTGGCCTTCTTCGGCTCTGCGCCGAGCCCTTCGGCGATGTCGTCGCCCATCTCGCCGATGTCGAGCCGCCGGGAGATGAGAGCGGCCGGCAGGGTGGCGGCGAACAGGACCAGCCAGACCGTGGTGGCGTCGGTCCAGGAGCGGGCGGTCAGGCTGCCGTTGACGTACGCGGTGAGGACGGACGCCTTGTCGCGTTCCAGGGCGTAGACGACGTACTGGGTGAGGGCCGCGCCCATCGCGGCGACCCCGATGCCCGCGATGACGAGCCGGGCGGGGTTGCGGAAGCCGGTGCCGGTGGAGACGTACACGAGGGCCATCGCGAGCAGGGCGCCGATGAGCGCGCCGACGGGGACCGGGACCGTGTCGGGGAACATCAGCGCGCAGAACGCCGCGCCCGCGCCGGCCCCGGCGGAGAGTCCGATGACGTCCGGGCTGCCGAGCGGGTTGCGGGTGACGGACTGGAACAGCGCACCGGACAGGCCGAGCGCCGCGCCGACGCCGATGGCGACGGTGAGGCGGGGGCCGCGCAGCCGGTTGAAGACGAACCGGTCCTTGCCCTCGGCGTCCCCGACGAGGGCGGCGGGCAGGTCGGCGAGGTCGATGCCGAGGCGTCCCCAGGCCAGGGTGGCCACGGCCGCCGCGAGGAGGAGCGCGAAGAGCCCGGCACCCGCGAGAACGGAGGCCCGGCGCATGGGTATCGCCACGGTGCCGCCGACGGTCAGATAGCCCCGGGGCGCCTTGCGGACACGGTCGGTCCGCTCGGTGGCGGTGCGGTCGGTGACGGTCATGAGGTGCCCCGCATCCTGCGTACGGCGATGAGCAGCGCGGGTGCGCCGATGAAGGCGGTGACGACGCCGACCATGAGTTCGGTGGGCCGCATGACGACCCGGCCCACCACGTCCGCGAGGAGCAGGAGGGTGGGGCCCATCAGGGCGGAGAAGAGGATCTGGGCGCGGAAGTCGACGCCGACCAGGGCCCGTACGACGTGCGGGACGGCGAGGCCGACGAAGGCGATCGGGCCGACGGCGGCGGTCGCGGCGGCGCTCAGCAGGGTGGCGGCGACGAGTCCGCCGGCCCGCGTGCGCCCGGGGTGCGAGCCGAGGGCGACGGCGGTCGCGTCGCCGAGGGCCAGGGCGTTGAGGCCGGGGCCGAGGGCGAGGGCGATCAGGAAGCCGACGGCGGCGAACGGCAGGACGGACCAGAAGACGTCGAAGTCCCGGCCGCCGAGCGCTCCGACGACCCAGTAGCGGTAGCTGTCGAAGACCTGCGGTTTGCTGAGGGTCACCGCCTGGATGAACGCCATGAGGACGGCGGTGAGCACGGCTCCGGCGAGCACCAGGCGCACCACGCTCGTCCCCGTACCGGCGGAGCCGATGACGTGGACGAGGACGCCTGCGACCAGCGCTCCGGGCAGCGCCCACCACATGGTGTCGGTGGCGCCGGAGGCTCCGAGCCAGGCGGTCGCGGCGACGATGCTCGCGCTGGCACCGGCGTTGATGCCGAGGAGGCCCGGCTCGGCCAGCGGGTTGCGCGAGACGCCCTGCATGAGGGTGCCCGCGACCGCGAGGCAGACCCCGGCGAGGACGCCGAGGACGGTGCGGGGGTAGCGGCTCTCGATGATGGTGGTGACGTTGCGGTCGGCGGTGCCCCCCAGGACGTCGAGGACATCGCCGAACGAGGTGGAGCGGCTGCCGAACATGACGCTGGCGCAGAGCGCGAGCGCCAGCGCTGCGAGGCCGAGGAACAGGAGGAACGCCGACCGAGCGGCGCCGGTACGCGAGGTACCGGCGCCGCTCGGCGGTGCGACCGTGGTGGTTGCCATGGGAGTGGAGTGTGCCTTGTGGGCTCGGCGGTCCGGATACCCGGCCGGGGTTACTTGCCGGCGGTCTTGACGGCCTCGTCGATGAGCGGCAGGTAGCGCTCGATCGTCCACGGCACGGTCAGCGGGTTGATGATCGAGGAGGCGGTGACGAAGGAGTTGTCGTTGCTCGCGACGACGGCGCCCTTCTTGATCGCGGGGATCTCGCCGTACAGCTTCTGGCCCTCGATCTCCTTGCGGTTCTTCGCGTCCGTGTAGAACGTGAAGACCACGTCACTGTCCTTGAGCTTCTCGGCGTTCTCCAGGCCGATGAGGGCCGAGTCGGTGCCGGGGGTCTCCTTGAAGCTGTTGACGACCGGGTCGACCTTCAGGCCGAGCGAGGAGACCATCTTCACGCGCTGCTCCTCGGGCTTGAAGACGCCGAGGGTGCCGGGGCCGGAGTTGTAGATGTACGAGAAGGTGACGTCCTTGTAGTTCGGCCGGGTGGCCGCAGCGTCGGCGAGCTGCTTCTCGATCTTCGCCTTGAGACCGTTCGTGTCCTCGGTGCGGCCGAGCGCCTTGCCGATGATGTCGATCTGCTGGTCCCAGTCGGTGCTCCACGCCTGGTCCGGGTAGGCGACCGTGGGGGCGATGTCCTTGAGGACGTCGTACTGCTTCTGCGTGATGCCCGACCAGGGGGCGAGGATGACGTCCGGCTCCAGCTCGGTGATCGCCTCGAAGTCGATCTCCTCGCCGCCGGTGAACTGCTTCGGGAGCTTGTCGCCGGACTTCTTGACGGCTTCGTTGATCCACGGCAGGTAGCCGGACTTGTCGCTGCCCCACGGGTAGCTCTCGATGCCGACCGGCGTCTGGCCGAGGGCTATCGCGGTCTCGGCGGAGCCCTGGCCGAGGGTGACGATGCGTTCGGGCTTCTCCTCGATCTTCGCGGTGCCGAGCGAGCTCTTGATCGAGACCGGGAAGGCGCCGCCGCTCTTGGCCGATCCCTTCGCGCCGTCCTTCTTGTCGCTGTCACCGTCCGAGGAGCAGCCGACCAGGGCGACGGCGAGAGCGACGGTGGTGGCCGTGGCGGCGAGAGTGTGGCGGCGCACGCGGGTGAAGCCGAGCATGGAGGGTCCTCAGGTTGACCGAGCAATGAAGGTTAGGCAAGCCTAAGCCAGACGGGTGAATGGCTCAAACGCGCCCCCCCTCCACACCCAGCCGCAGACGCTCCCCTCGATGCCGCCGCTCGGGCAGGAGCGGCGACCGGAAAGGGCGGAGCGGACGGCACTCAGTGGCCGTGATCGGCGGACTCCCCGTCCTGCGGCGCGGGCTTCTCGGCCGCCGCACCCCCGGCGTACACGGTGAAGGCGGCCGTACGGACCTTCCCCTCGTGCCGGAAGTCCAGGAAGAGGCGGTAGGCCCCCTTGCTCGGGGCCGTCGCGGTGAAGGAGACCTCGGGCCCCGACTCCGTACGTCCGTCGCCCGGTTCGCCGTTCGGGTGGACGTGAAGGTAGGCCAGGTCTCCGGCGCGCAGCGCGACGAGGTGGCCGTACGCACCGAGGTAGGGCTGGAGGTCGGTGACCGGCTCGCCGTCCTTCTCGACCTCCAGCTTCAGTTCGCTGCCCGCCCCGGGGCGCAGCGCCCCGTCGAGCGTGACCTCGTACCCGTCGACGGTCACCGTCCGCTCGGCCTTCGGCAGCGGCCCGGGGCGCGCGTCGCCGGAGACGGCGAGGTCGGCGCCCAGGGTGACGCCGTCGGCGTTCTTCTCGTCGGGGGTGAAGTCGGCGAAGACCCGGTAGCCGCCGGCTTCGGGCAGCTCGACGGGGGCGGACCAGGTGCCGTCGGCGGCCCGCGCGGGGTGCAGGTGCCGGTAGGTGGTGAGGTCGCTCGACGCCACGATCAGGTGCAGCTCCTTGCCGTGCTCGCGACGGAACGCGGTCACGTTGCGGGAGGTGTCCTCGTCGACGACGGCGAAGCGGAGCTCGGCGGGCTCACCCGCCTCGATGCGCGGCGTGTCGAGGTCGAGGGTGAACCCTCCCTGCGAGACCTGGAGGCCGCCGGGAAGCTCGGCCGCCTCCCCCGCGCTCTTCTCGGCCGTCGGGCGCCCCGTCTCGCCGTGGCTCTCCCCGCTCTCCTGGTGGGACGGCTCCTTCGGCGGGGCCACGGGATCCAGTGCGCCGCCGACCGCGTACGCCGACCCGAAAGCCGCCGCGAGCCCCGCGGCGAAAGCCGTGATCTTGAGACCGGTCTGCATGACCCACCACTCCCTCATCGAGGCCGCCGGAGCGCGACCACTCACCGTCCACCATACCCCCCAGGGGTATCAAGTCAACCGGGGGCGATCTTGCCGGGCGGTGAGGGAGACACCGAGAATGAAGGCCGGCAGACCGGCGTGGCACGAGGACCGGGCCGCCGCGACACGGGGAAACGGGGGGATCCATGGGGACGTTCGTCGCACTGCTGGCAGGTATCGGCGCGGTGTGCGCGTGGTGTGCGGTGGTGCTGGTCCGGCGCGGGCGTCGCGGGGCCACCGAGAACGCGGACGGGCTGCTGATCGAGCAGGCGGCCCGGCTGCGGGCCCAGCAGTCGCGGAGCGCGGGGCGGGACTTCCGGGCCCACCCGCACGGCAGGCCGGGCTCCCGTTCGGGGCAGCGCCCCTACTGACCGGGCCGCCCGGCCGGCCCGGCTACCGCGCCCCGCCGCCCGGCGCGGCCAGGGTGCGCAGCAGGGTGTCGGTCTGCTCGTCCATCGGGAAGAACGACTCGACCGCGAGTTCCGACAGGGTCACGTCGGCGGGGGCCCCGAAGGTGGCGATCGTGCTGAAGAACGCCATGTCACCCAGCGGCGTACGGATACGCAACGGGACGACGATGCCCGACGGGTCCACCGGGCCGGGGTCGGCGTCGAGGTCCGCCGGGGCCGGGTAGGCCGAGACCTCCTCGTACAGCCCCCGCAGGTCGGCGTGGCCGGTGGTGTCCGCCTGGTGCCGCAGCCGGCCGAGGGCGTGGGCGCGGACCTGGGCGAAGTTCAGGCACTGGGAGGCGAGCCCGTCCGGGTGCAGGATCAGCCGCATCACGTTGCCGCCCGACTCCGTCAGATGCGGCGGCACCGTGCCGAGGAGCAGGGACATCGCGTCGTTGCGGTCGACGATGTTCCAGATCCGGTCGATCGCGGCGGCCGGGTAGGGCTCGTGTCCGGCCAGCATCGCCCGGATCGCCGAGCGGGCCATGGCCATCCGGTCGCTGTCGAGCGGCGACTCCCGGTAGGCGGGGGCGTAACCGGCGGCCAGCAGCAGGCCGTTGCGGTCCCGCAGCGGGACGTCGAGGTGCTCGGCGAGCCGGAGCACCAGTTCGCGGCTCGGCCGGGCGCGGCCCGTCTCCACGCAGGAGAGATGGCGGGTGGAGGAGTCCGCCCGCAGGGCCAGGTCGAGCTGGCTGAGCTTGCGGCGGCGGCGCCACGCGCGGAGCAACGGGCCTATGCGGGAAGGACCTTGGGTCTCCATGATCCCACCGTATCCGTGGATCCCCGCCAGGGCGTTGGATCCCCGCCGGGGCGTTCTTGACCTGGGAGGTCATGGAGTCCCGGCCCTCACGCGTGGCACGGTGGCGTCGACCCGCCGCACGAAGGAGATCCGCGATGACGCACGCCCTCGCCCCGTCCGCAGCGACGGCCCCCGCACAGGACACCGCCCGCTTCCTCCGGCTGGTGCTGCGCGTGGACAGCGTGAGCACCGCCGCGATGGGCCTCGTGCTCGTCGCGGCCGCCGCGCCGCTCGGCTCGCTGACCGGGATGCCGGTGGCCTTCGCCGTCGCGTTCGGGATCTTCCAGCTCGGCGGAGCGGGCTGCCTCGCCCTGATCGCGGGCTATCCGGTGATCCCGGCCGCCCTGGCCAGGACCGTCGTCGCGGTCAACGCCGTGTGCGCGGTCGGATGCGTGGTGATCGCCTTCGCCGACCTTGTTCCGCTCAACGGGGCCGGAGTGGTGTTCCTGCTGATCGGCGCACTGATCGTGACGGTCTACACGGCGCTCCAGTACGCGGGGCTGCGGCGGATGACGGCGGCGACGGCGGCGGCGACGGCCTGAGCGGGCGTCGGCGGGCCCACCGGCGACCGTGCGTCCACGGCGGCGGCGTGGCGCCGCCGGAGCCGTCCTCGCCCTCCCTAGCGTGGCGGGGGGGGCGGGACCTCCGACGGCAGGACAGACGCATCCCATGACACCACGCACCCACTGGCTCTTCGGGGACCAGCTCGGCCCCCACTTCCTGGATCCGCGCGACGGCGGCCCGGACGCCCACGCACCGCTCCTGATGATCGAGGCCCGGTCCGTGCTGCACCGGCGCCGCTTCCACCGGGCCAAGGCCCACCTCGTCCTCTCCGCGATGCGGCACCGGGCGGCCGAACTGGGCGACCGGGTCCGCTATGTCAAGGCCCGGACCTACGCCGAAGGGCTGGCGGAGGCGGGCTTCGGCGGCGAGGGTGGCGGGGGCGGCCGTCTGACGGTCTGCCACCCGACGTCCCGGGCCGCGCTGGACTTCGTGACCGCCCGGGACGGGATCGACGTGCTGCCGGCCCGGGGATTCCTGCTGGCTCATGAGGAGTTCGGGGCGTGGGCGAAGGAGCACGGGGGCGACCGGCTGCGGATGGAGGGCTTCTACCGGTGGGTGCGCCGGGAGCACGATCTGCTCATGGACGGCGACGAGCCGGCCGGCGGCACGTGGAACCTCGACCACGACAACCGCGAGCCGCCGCCCCGGGGCGTGGAGACCCTGGACGTCCCCGCGCCCTACCGCCCGCGCGAGGACGAGATCGACGACGAGGTGCGCCGCGATCTCGACCGCTGGGAGCGGGACGGCGAGGTCACCTTCGTCGGCCGCGACGGTCCCCGCCGCTTCCCCGTCACGCGGCGGGAGGCGCTCGCCGCGCTCCGGCGCTTCATCGCCGAACGGCTCGCCGCCTTCGGCCGGTACGAGGACGCCATGCTCGCGGCCGACCCCGTGATGAGCCACAGCCTGCTGTCCGTCCCCCTCAACCTGGGGCTCCTGGACCCCGCCGAGTGCGTGGAGCGGGCCGAGCAGGCGTGGCGCGCGGGCGAGGCGCCGCTCAACAGCGTCGAGGGTTTCGTCCGGCAGATCGCGGGCTGGCGGGAGTACGTGTGGCAGCTGTACTGGCACTTCGGCGAGGAGTACCGGCACCGCAACGCGCTGCGCCACCGGGCTCCGCTGCCCGACTGGTTCCTCGGCCTGGACGCCGACGCGGTCACCGCGAACTGCCTGTCCACCGTGCTGGCCCAGGTCCGCGACACCGGCTGGACGCACCACATCCCGCGGCTGATGGTGCTGGGCAGCCGGGCCCTCCAGGACGGCTGGGACCCGGCCGCGGTGACCGACTGGTTCCACCGGTGCTTCGTCGACGGCTACGACTGGGTGATGCTGCCCAACGTCGTCGGCATGTCGCAGTACGCGGACGGCGGCCGGATGACGACGAAGCCGTACACCTCCGGCGGCGCCTACATCAACAGGATGAGCGACCTGTGCGGGCCCTGCGCCTACCGCCCCGCCGACCGCACCGGCGAGCACGCCTGCCCGTACACGGCGGGCTACTGGGCCTTCCTGCACCGGCATCGCCCGTCCCTGAGCGCCAATCACCGGATGGCCAGGGCGGTCAAGGGCCTGGACCGGCTGAAGGACCTCGACGGGCTCCTGGAGGAGATCGCGGAGCGCGGCGACCGGGCGCCCTGACTCCCGACCGCTTCCTCCGACTTCCTCCGGCTCCCTCCGACTCCCGGGCCCCGGCCCTCAGTCCCCCGCGAAGTCGTCCGGCGCCGACCGGGCGAGACCGGCGAGGGTCGCGAGGGTCCGGGAGAGCACCTCCCTGGTGGGGGACGCGAGCCCGAGGCGGATCGCATGAGGCCCTCGGGGGCGGCCGGCGGAGAACGCCGCGGCCGGGGTCACCGCTATGCCGTGCCGCGCGGCGGCGGCGACGAAGGTGTCGGAGCGCCAGGGGGCGGGAAGCTCCCACCAGAGGTGGTACGACGACGGGTCGCTGCGGGTGCGGAAGTCGCCCAGGTGGCGTTGTGCGATCTCCTGCCGCGCCCCGGCCTCCCGCTGTTTGGCCCGTACGAGAGTGGCGACGTCCCCGTCCTCCTGCCAGCGGACCATCGCCTCCAGAGGGAACCGCATGGGCGTCCACCCGCCGGAGCGCACGGCCGCCGTGACCCTGCCCTCCAGCGCGGCGGGGGCCACGGCGAACCCGAGGGAGAGTCCCGGGGAGAGCCGCTTGGAGAGGCTGTCGACGAGGACGGTCCGCTCGGGAGCCCGCGCGGCGAGGGACGGCAGGTCGTCCCGGAGGAAGGCCCAGACGGCGTCCTCGATCGCAGGGATCCCGGATGTCAGCAGCACGTCGGCCAGGTGGTCGAGCCGCCGCGCGGGCATGGTCAGCGACAGCGGGTTGTGGAGAACCGGCTGTACGTAGACGGCGTGCAGCGGTTCGGCGCGGTGGGCCTCCTCCACCGCTTCCGGGATCAGCCCGTCCTCGTCCATGGCCAGCGGTACAAGGGTGACGCCGAGCCGGGCGGAGATGGCCCTGAGCACCGGATAGGTGTACTCCTCCACGCCCAGCCGGGCTCCCGGCCGGGTCAGCGCGGCGACGGCGGCGGAGATGGCCTGCCGCCCGTTTCCGGCGAACAGGACCCGCTCCGGATCGGGCCGCCCTCCGCCCCGTACGAGGAGATCGGCGGCCGCCGCGCGGGCGGCGGGCGTCCCGGCGGGCCCGACCGGGCGGAGCACCGACTCCAGGTCGTTGGAGCGCACCAGCTTCTCCAGGCCCGCGGCGAGCAGCCCGGCCTGTGCGGGGACGACGGGGTGATTGAGCTCCAGGTCGACCCGGTGGGCGGCCGGCTCGGAAAGGGCGGGAGCCGGAGCGGGGGCGCCGGGAGCGGCCACGACGAACGTGCCGCGCCCGACCTGGCCGACGGTGAGGCCCCGGCGGGCGAGCTCCTGGTAGACGCGGACGGCCGTGGAGTTGGCGATCGTGTGGCGCCGGGCGAACTCCCGCTGCGGAGGCAGGCGTTCCCCCGGTCCGAGCCGGCCGGACGCGATCTCCTCCGCCACGGCGTCCGCGACGGACCGGAAGTCCTTCACGAGCTCGCCTCCCCCGCCCGATGACCGGAACGGCATCGAAACACACCATTGCACCGAGTGCAATGTCCGCTATTGAGCCGACTCGGAACGCGAACCTAGACTCACATCGCACCGAGCCGCGCGGCCGGAACCGGAGCATGGACCGAGCCACGGACCGAGGCAGAACAGGGCGGCGGACACACATGGTTGAGCTGAGCGGAGTCCTCGGGGTCACGATGATCGCCCTGGGCATGGTGCTCACCCCGGGCCCGAACATGATCTATCTCGTCTCCCGGAGCATCACCCAGGGACGACGCGCGGGGGTGGTCTCCCTCGGCGGTGTGGCCGTGGGCTTCCTGGTCTATCTGGTGGCCACGAATCTCGGTCTGTCGGTCGTCTTCCTCGCGGTGCCCGAGCTGTACATGGCGGTGAAACTGGCCGGGGCCGGCTATCTGGCCTATCTGGCCTGGACCGCCCTGCGGCCAGGGGGCGTCTCCGTCTTCGCGCCCGAGGAGATGCCGCACGACTCCGCGCGCAGGCTGTTCACCATGGGGCTGATGACGAACCTGCTCAATCCGAAGATCGCCATCATGTACCTCTCGCTCATCCCGCAGTTCATCAGCCTGGAGGCGGGAAACGTCCTCCTTCAGGGCTTTGTGCTGGGCTCGGTCCAGATCGTGGTGGCCCTCACCGTCAACCTGGGCATCGTCCTCACGGCGGGGGCCATCGCCGGCTTCCTCGCCCGGCGCCCTTCCTGGCTCCGCGCTCAGCGCTATCTGATGGGCACCGCCCTGGGCCTCCTCGCCGTGTCGGTCGCGACGGACACCACCGCACCGGCGGCCTCGGGCTGAACGACCGCCCCGGTCAGAGCATGATCAGCAGACGCGTATCGGCCTTGAGCTTCCTGTTCACCGAACGGCTCTGGACGTACACCTCCAGCTTGGGGTTGTTGCCCGCCTTCACGGAGACGGTTCCGCGGACTCCGGCGCCGAACAGGAGGTTGCGCGCCGCCTCGCCCGTGTAGGCGCGGTCGGTGGCCTTCTCGACGACGATGACCTCCTTGTCGGGCTGCACCTGGACCCGGGAGCCCAACTGGTAGTAGCAGGAGCCGCGTTCGTACGTGACGCCCGGGTGCGAGTCGACGAAGGCGCGGATCTCCATCTCCTTGTCGACCTTCAGCAGCCGGTACTTGTCGGCCGCGACCGGTTCGAGGGTGGCCCGCACATCGTCCACGGATATGTCCTGGCCGACGGCGAACAGGTTCTTCGTACCGCGCACGCCCTGTTCGCGGCCGCGCAGGAAGCTGGTGGCGGCGGCGCGCACGGTGCCGATCGCGTCCTCGACGCCCTTCTGGGAGTCCGCGTCCCAGATCGCGATGTTGCCCGCCGGGAAGCCGTAGTTCTGGGCGGTGCGCTTGGCCAGGGAGTTCGGCACGAGGATCGCGGAGGTCCAGTGCCCCGGGAGCCCGTTCATCTTCGCGGTGATCCGGTCGAGCCAGGGACCGAGGATGGTCATGTCGCCGTCGTGGCGCCGGTCGCCGCCGGAGGCGTTCTCCTCGCCGTCCGTCACGACGATCTGGAGGAAGCTGTGCTCGCCGTACTCCTCCCAGATGTGGCCCAGGTCGTCCAGGGACTTCAGCGAGGCCTCGATCAGAGCAGTGGCCCCGTTGTTGACCTTGTACAGCCCGCGCATGGACGGGAGGTGCTTCACGTCCATGTCCCAGACCAGGTTCTCCACCCGGTGGTCGAAGGAGTAGAGGCTGATCCGGGTCTCGTGGCCGAGGCTGTCCGACTCGGCCTTCAGCCCCGCCACGAACTCGTCGACGACGCGGATCAGCTGCCCCTGGTGCTGGTACATGGAACCGGAGGCGTCCACGACCAGTGCGACGTGGTTCACCTTGTGCTGGATCCTGTTGGCGGACATGGCTGTTGACCCCTTCTCCGGTCTTCCCCGACTCCCCCGGTGCCGTTCCCCGGGGGATGTCTTCGACTGTAGGGCGAGGCACTGACAACGGGGCCGGGCGCTCGTGGCGCCCGGCCCCGGCCGGAGCGTGCGGTGGCGGATCAGTAGGCGGTCGTGACGGTGGCTCCGCCGAAGGTGCTCGCCGCGTGCAGGCTGATGTAGTTGGCGCCCGCGGGCGGGTCGGTGACGGTCAGGGTGTGGGAGTTGCCGGGGCCGGTGGCGCGGCTGGTGTGGGATGCGGTGGTGGCCCAGCCGGTGCCGCTGTAGTAGAGGTCCGCGTCGCCGGTGCCGCCGCTGACGGTGATCTTCAGCTGCTCGGTTCCGGCCGGGATGTACAGGTAGTGGTAGGCGTAGTTGCCGGTGGTGGCGGAGAGGTTGCTGCGGCGGCAGTTCTCGCCCAGGACGCGGGTGTCGGGGTCGGTGCACTCCGAGACGGGGGTGGTGGAGCCGTCGCCGCAGTCACCGGCCGCGCACCCCGCCAGCCAGGTCCGGAAGTCGCTGTCGTACCGGGTGCCAATCGTGCCGGTGAGGTGGGTCCGGGCGGCGGCCCACTGTCCGGTGCGGTAGTGGCCGAGCACCGTTTCCATGTCGGCGGGGTGCTGCTCCAGCATGTACCGCACGGCGAGGTAGCCCCACCGGTACACCCGCGTGGTGCCGTGGCTGTAGTCGGTGCCGAAGAGGGTGCTCAGGGCGTAGGTGCCCTTGCCGGCCTCGGTCATCGCCGCGGTGTAGGGCTCGCCCCGGTAGTGGTAGGAGATGTACTCCGCGAAGCCCTCCACCCACCAGACGGTGGGGGTGCTCATGTTCTCGGTGAAGTCGCCGTACATGGTGAAGCGGCCGTCGAGGTAGTGCGTGTACTCGTGGTTGAGGTTCCAGATGTGGAAGTCCGGCCGCAGCCATTCGGCCTCGTAGGCGATGAAGCGGGGCTGGTTGCCCACGACGGAGGGGTCGCCCTCCAGGTACATGCCGCCGTTGTTGGTGTCGATCCCGTACATCGCGCCGGCGTAGGTCTGGTAGTCGGCGCTGGAGTCGTAGGCGATGACCTCGATGCTGGTGTTGTGGTCGTCGGCGACCGGGCCGTCGTCCTTGGCGATCCGGTGGAAGTAGGCGTCCTGCTCGATGAGGCTGGTGCAGCTGGCGCTCAGTTCGGCGGACGTCATCTGCTGGGCCAGGATGCGGATGCTGGAGCTACAGGTGTGGCGGACCGGCAGGACCTCGCGCTTCAGGCGCTCCTGGAGGTCGCAGACGCCGTACGCCGCGCAGTTCGCCTTGTCGTAGTAGGCGGCCATCTCCGCTATGCCCACCCAGAGCGCGGCGGTGGGGCCGGTGATGGAGCTGCGGCCGAGCAGGTCGGTGGCCAGGGGCCGGGCCTTGCCCCGCAGGCTCGGGTACTGGAGGAAGCGGCCCAGTTCCCGCCCGGCGTTGGAGGCCAGGTACGCGTGGTCGCCACCCAGCAGGGAGAGGTGATCGGCGGCGAAGCGGTGCAGGGAGTCGATGACGCTCGGGTCCGCCTCGACGGCGCTGACGAATTCGGGCGTCTGGTGGCCCCGGAAGGTCACCGTGTACACGCCGTTGACGGCGGCGAGCATCCGCGAGAAGTCGTTCCAGGACGCGTCGTAGTCCGCCAGCATCCGCTTGACGACGGCGAGGTAGCGGGCGTTCTCCTGAGCGCTGTCGATCAGGATGACCGCCTCGGACAGCGTCTCGCCGTTCTCGTCGGTGACGTCACGCGACCGGGGGCTCGCGAAGAAGCTGTCGAGGCCCGAGCGGATGGCGGTCCGCAGGGCGCTGCCGTACGGTCCGACGACATCCGGGTTGTACCACTGCACGTAGTACCCGGCCCGGAGGTAGAGGACGAGCTGCGGGGTGCCGGTGCTCCCGTCGCCCGGGTAGTAGGCGGCGTTGTCGCGCAGCGCGTAGGCCACGGTGACCATCTGGGCCTCGCGGAAGGCCAGTCGGGCGTTGCTCCCGGTCAGGCTGAACAGCGTGTTGACGCAGTCGGTCGTGGACGCCTTGATCTGCCGCACCAGCTCGGCCCCGGTGCGGCCGGTGAAGTCGGCCGGGTCGCACGCGGCGGCCGCCTTCGCCGAGAGCTTCCCTCCGGCGTCCTTCTTCTTCGGGGCGTCGTGGTCGCCGTACGCCTCTTTGAGGGGGGACTTGTCGGCGCTCAGCGGGGGGAGCTGGGAGACCGGCCGCCGGTCCTCGGTCAGGTGGCCGGTCTCGGACGTGGGGGACTGCTGCGCCTGCGGCGCGGGGTCGGCCGTCCCGGTGGGGCGGGACGGCTGCGACGCGTTCGATGCCGTGGCGGCCGAAGGGGAGTTCGGCTGCGCCTGGGCCGGCTGCGCGAGCAGCGCGACGCCCATCGCCCCGGCCAGAGCCAGCGGCAGAACGGCACCCACACCTCGGCGGACGAGTGTGGTTCTCACGTTGATTTTCCTCCCATGAGGGATCGGGGCACGCGGCGTGCGTGTCCGATGGGGTGGACAGGGCGCGGCTCGGGGATGTCGTCATGCCGTGCTGTCGGCCGGACGGAAAGGGGCCGGAGCCAGACTTGGCATGTGCACGCCCTGTGCCATGTACAATGGCACAGGTCACACATCACAAGGAAGACCCGTGCCGGAAAACCACGGTTCTTTCAGTCCGTCTCGGGGAAATGGCAGGCCGCCGTGCGCGCTCCCGAGCCCACGACCTGGAGCGACGGCCGCTCGGTGCGGCAGACCGCCTGCGCCTTGGGACAGCGCGGGTGGAAGCCGCAGCCGTTGGGCGGCGCCGCGGGGCTCGGCGGGTCGCCGAGGAGGAGGATCCGCTCGCGGCGGCGCTCGGCCGCCGGGTCGGGCAGGGGAACCGCGGAGAGCAGGGCCCGGGTGTAGGGGTGCGCGGGGCGGTCGTACAACTCCCGTTTGTCGCCGATCTCGACGATGCGCCCCAGGTACATCACCGCCACCCGGTCGCACACCCGCTTCACGACCGACAGGTCGTGGGCGATGAAGAGGAACGACAGCCCCAGCTCCGCTCCCAGACGGTCCATCAGATTGACGACCTGAGCCTGTACGGACACGTCGAGCGCGGAGACCGGCTCGTCGGCGACGATCAGGCGGGGGCCGGTCGCCAGGGCGCGGGCGATACCGATCCGCTGGGCCTGCCCGCCGGAGAACTGGTACGGGTGCCGGTCCAGGTGCTCCTCCCCCAGGCCCACCAGGTCGAGGAGTTCGGCGGCCCGCTCCCGGGCGGACCGGGCGGTGGCCCCCTGCACCAGCAGGGGTTCGGAGATGATCCGGGCGACGGTCTGCCGCGGGTTCAGGGAGGCGTGAGGGTCCTGGAAGATGATCTGGAGGTGCCGCCGGGTGGGCCGTAGCTCGCGCGGGGACAGATGGGTGATGTCGCGGCCCTCGAACTCGACGGTCCCCGCGGTGGGTTCGAGCAGCCGGACCAGCATCCTGCCCGTCGTGGACTTGCCGCAGCCCGACTCCCCGACCAGCCCCAGGGTCTCCCCCGCGGCGAGCTCCAGATCGACACCGTCCACCGCCCGGACGGGCGCGGCCGCGCGGCCCAGGACGCGGCGGCCGGGGAACGTCTTCACCAGCCCTCGTACGGACAGCAGGGGCGCAGCCCCGCCTGGAGAAGCCGAACGTGCGGACGGTTCGGCGGAGTTGGAGTACGCGGATCTCATCGGGCCTCCTCGGCCGGTACGGGTGCGCCGCCGGGCGGGCCGGGGTGCGGGGCGGCCGGGGCGGCCGGCAGGGGCAGATGGCAGGCGACCAGCCGGCCGTCGCCGCGTACGTCCCTGGGGCTCGGGCTCTCCCCGGCGCAGCGGGCCCGCTCCGGGGCGGTGGCGGCGGCCGCCCGGGGGCAGCGCGGTGCGAAGGGGCAGCCGGTCAGGGGCTCGGCCGGTGACGGCGGGGAGCCCGGGATGGCACGCAGCGGTGCGTCGTCGGGGTCGTCCAGCCGGGGCAGCGAGTCCAGGAGGCCGCGGGTGTAGGGGTGGGCCGGGCTGCTGAACAGCTCGTCCACCGGGGCCTGTTCGGCGCCGCGTCCGCCGTACATGACGAGCACCTCGTGGGCGACGCGCGCCACCACCCCCAGGTCGTGGGTGATCATCAGGACGCCCAGTCCGCGCTCCTGCTGGAGGCGGGCGATCAGTTCGAGGATCTGCGCCTGGACGGTGACGTCGAGTGCGGTGGTCGGTTCGTCGGCGACGAGCAGTTCGGGTTCGCAGGACAGGGCCATGGCGATCATGGCGCGCTGGCGCATGCCGCCGGAGAACTGGTGCGGGTACTCCCCCGCCCGGCGGGCCGGTTCGGGGATGCCGACCTCGCCGAGCATGTCCACGGCCCGTCTGCGGGCGACGCGCCGGCCACTGCCGAAGTGGTGGCGGTGGGCCTCCGCGATCTGTTCGCCGACCGTGTACGCGGGATGCAGCGCGGACAGCGGATCCTGGAAGACCATCGCCATCCGGCGGCCGCGCAGCCGGCCGAACCGGCGGTCGGTCAGGCCGAGGAGTTCCTCTCCGGCGAGGGTGATCGATCCGCTCACCCGGGCCCGGCGGTGCAGGCCCATCACGGCGAGGGAGGTGACCGACTTGCCGGAGCCGGACTCGCCGACCAGCCCCAGGGTGCGGCCGGCCGCCACGGTGAAGGAGACCCCGTCGACGGCCTGGACGGCTCCGGCCGGGGTGTCGAAGGCGACCCGCAGATCGTGGACGCGCAGCAGGGGCCGGTCCGGTTCGGGGCACTGGTCCGGTTCGGTGGAGGGCGGCACGGTGGTGGGCGGCACGGTCAGTTCCTCACCCTCGGGTCGACGACGGCGTACAGCAGGTCGATGACGACGTTGGCCGCCACGATGAAGAAGGCCGCGAGCAGCGTGACGCCGAGCACGACGGGCTGGTCGGAGCGTTGCAGGGCGTCGTAGAAGAGCCGGCCCACACCGGGGATGCCGAAGATGGACTCGGTGATGACCGCTCCGGCCAGCAGGGCGCCGAGGTCCATGCCGAAGAGCGTGAGCACGGGCGTCATCGCGGAGCGCAGCCCGTGCTTGACCACCACGGTCCGGGCGGGCAGGCCCTTGGCGCGGGCGGTCCGGATGTAGGGCTGCTCCATCGTCTCGATCATCGAACTGCGGCTCTGGCGGGCGTACATGGCGGCGTAGAGCAGGGCCAGGGCCACCCAGGGCAGCAGCAGGTTGGCCGCCCAGGCGAACGGGTCGTCGGTGAGCGCGACGTAGGCGGGGTAGGGCAGCAGTCCGGTCAGCCGGACCAGGCCGTACAGGAGCATCACCGCGGTGAAGTAGACGGGCAGCGAGGCGGTGGCGACCGCGCCGACCATCAGGGTGCGGTCGAGGAGGCCGCCCTTGCGCAGGGCCGCGGTCACCCCGGCGCCCAGCCCCAGCACCAGCCACAGGCAGGCGGCGCCGAAGGCCAGCGACACGGAGACGGGCAGCCGGTCCATCAGCAGGTCCCACACCGGCAGGGCGTTCTCGTAGGAGTAGCCGAGGCAGGGGAAGCCGCACTGGATCGCATGGGGGCCGCTGCCCAGCTCGCGGCCGGCGAAGATACCGACGAGGTAGTCGCCGAACTGGCGCCACACGGGCTGGTCGAGCCCCATGAAGTGGCGCACCTCCGCCAGCCGTTCGGGGCTGCACGTCTTGCCGCAGGCCGCCGCGGCGGGGTCGGCGGGCAGCAGGTAGAAGATGGTGAAGGTGACGGCGCAGATGGCCAGGAGGACGCCCGCCACGCCGAGAATTCTGCGGATCAGGTAGGCGATCACGGCCGGCCTCCCTGGGGGTCGAGGATGTCGCGCAGCGCGTCGCCGAGGACCGTGAAGGCGAGGACGGCGACGAAGAGGAAGACGCTGGGGACGATGAAGTACATGGGGTCCGTCTCGTAGTACGCGACGGCTTCCGCGATCATCTGGCCCCAGGAGGGGGTGGGCGGGCGCACCCCCACTCCGAGGAAGCTGAGCGCGGCCTCGGTGCTGATCATTCCGGGGATCAGCAGCGTGGTGTACGCGATGACGGGGCCGGAGATGTTGGGCAGCACCTGCCGGGTGAGGATCCGCCAGGGCCCGCTGCCGCAGGCGCGGGCGGCCTCGACGAATTCGCGGTGGCGCAGGGAGAGGGCCTCGGCGCGCACCACGCGGGCGATGCCGGGCCAGCCGAAGACGCCGATGACGACGGTCATCAGCACGACCCGGTTGACGTCCTGGGCCACCGACATCATCGCGATCATGAAGATGAGCGAGGGGAAGGACATGGTGAGGTCCATCAGCCTGCTCAGTACGGTGTCGACGCGCCCGCCGAAGTAGCCGGCGGCGATGCCCGCGGCGGTGCCGGTGGCGACGACGATCGCGGTGGCGGCGAAGGCGATCAGCAGGGAGACCTGGGCGCCGTGGACGACGCGGGCGAACAGGTCGCGGCCGGTGACGGGTTCGACGCCGAGCCAGTGTTCGGCGCTGATGCCGCCGAGGGCTCCGTGGGGCAGACCGCCGAGGTAGGGGTCGATGGCGTCGGCGTCGAAGGCGGTGGGCGACCAGCCGCCCAGCCGGCTGAGCAGGGGCGCGGTGAGGGCGATCAGGATCAGCAGGGCGGCGGCGACCAGGGCGGTCCGGCTGCCCCGGTCGCCCCACAGGCGGCGCCAGGTGGTCCGCCGGAGGGCGTCGGGCGGGGAAGGTGAGCCGGGGCCGGTGGCCGGGGCGTCGAGGATGCTCATGGGAACGCGTCCCCGCCCTTTCAGCCCTGGCTCCGGGACGGGTCCTTCAGGCCGATCACCGCGAAGTCGAACTGGCCGGTCCAGGAGGGGTGTCCGAAGGCTCCGGCGATGTTGTCGCCGACGAGCAGCGGCTTGCGCTCCCAGAGCAGGGGGACGGCCGGGGACTTGCGCTGGATCTCCCGGTCGAGCGCGTTCCACGCCTTCGCGGCGGCGGTCGCGTCGGGCATGGCGGCGATCTCGTCCATGCGCCGCTCCACGGCCTTGTCGCGGAACTGGGAGACGTTGCCCTGGTTGCCCTTGGCCTTGATGGTGCGGCCGTCGAAGACGAACGGCAGGAAGGTGGCGGCGGACGGATAGTCCGGGCACCAGCCGCTGATGGCCATGTCGGGGGCGTTCGCGGTGTCGCCGATGGTGTCGTAGTAGACCGAGGGGTCGACCGTCTCGATACGCAGGCGGATGCCGACCCGGGCCAGGCTCTGCTGGAGCGCCTCGGCGCGGGTCTTGTCGCCGGTGGACACGGTGATCGTCGTGTCGAAGCCGTCGCCCCTGCCCGCCTCGGCGAGCAGCTTCTCGGCCTTCTTCACGTCACCGGTGGCCGGCCCGGTGTGGACCGGGTCGGCGGCGCGGCCGCCGGTGAGGGACGGCGGCAGATAGGCGGTGGCGATGTCGTTGAGGGCGGGCCCGCCGTTGGCGGTGACCTGGGCCTGCTTGTCGACGGCGTACTGCATCGCCCGACGGAGCTTCGGGTCGTCGAAGGGCGCCCGGGAGGTGTTCAGCGCGAGCATGTCGGTGCAGCCGGTGCGCTCGGCGGAGAGCCGCTGCCGGATCCCGGGCTTCGGCAGGACCTTGGCGACGCTGGAGGGTTGCAGGTCGGACCATTCGACCGCGGAGGCGTCGGCGCCCGCGCTCTCGATGATCCGGTCGTCTATCTGCCCGCCCTTGAGGCCCTGGATCACCACGATGCGGTCGGGGTACGCCTTGCGCACCGGGTCGGTCGCCGCGTCCCAGTGGGGGTTGCGGCCGAGCACCAGCTTCTTGCCCCGGGCGTAGCTCTCGATGCGGTACGGCCCCGAGGAGAAGGGCCGCAGGTCGTACTGGACGCCCTTCTCCCGGGACGCGGGCACGGGAGAGAAGGTGGGCAGTGTGACCGTGGAGGAGAACTCGGCGACGGGCCCGCGCAGCGAGAAGACGATGGTCCGGTCGTCGGGGGTGCGGATCGAGTCGAGGTGTTTGCCGTCCAGCGGGCCGGTGTATCCCTCGGCGCCGGCCAGATAGCGCTGGGCGTAGTCCGGGCCGCCGGCGAGGTCCGGGGCGAAGGAGCGCTCGACGTTGTACTTGATGTCGCGGGCGCGGATCGGGGTGCCGTCCTCGTAGCGGAGGCCGGACTTCAGGGTGAACGTCCAGGTGCGGCCGCCGTCGGAGGATCTGCCGAGGTCGGTCGCCAGGTCGGGGACGATCTCGCTGCCCCGCTTCCCGGGCGCGGCCCGGAAGGTCGTGAGGGTGCGGTAGATCAGCCGGGTGCCGAAGTCCATGGTCGGCATGACCCAGTTGCGGGCCGGGTCCAGATGGGCGAAGTCCTGGTTGGACAGCACGGTCAGGGTGCCGCCCCGCTTCGGTGTGCCGCCGATGACGGTGCCGGTCGCCACCCCGGGCTGCCGGACGTCCGGGCCGCGGTCATCACCTCCCTGCGGGGAGCAGGCGCCCAGCAGGGCCAGGGCCAGCGAGGTGCTCAGGGATACGGACAGCGCACGGCTGCGACGGGACATGGGGCACTCCTCGGTACGGGAACGGGGCACGGCGACAGCGGAACGGGGCGGAGGAAGGAGCAGGAGGGGAGGGTCCGGGGGGACTTGGTGCTCCGGAACGCCGAGCGGCCCGGTGGGCTACTGCTTGCGGAACACGAGGCGGAGCGGACCGGGAAACGCGTCCGCAGCCACGCGATGTGACCCGTAACATAGTAATGTGAAATTGCACAGCCAAGGAGTATGACGCCCCGTTACCGAAACGTGTCCGGCAGCCCGGACGCTTCGGACCTCCGGCCCGGCGTCCTCGGCAGCCCCGCCCCACACCCTCCGAAGGAGACCCATGACCTCCACGCCCCCGGCCCGACCGCACACGGGCAGTCACGACCTGCCGGTCCCGGCCGCCCTGGACGCCTTCATGGCGACCGGCTGGGCGCCCTCCCCGCTGCCCGCCGACGCAAGGGTTCCCGGCCACGCCCTGCTGCCGGAGCGGCGGCAGCGGCTGTCGGCGCGCTTCCCGGGCGAACGGCTGGTGATACCCGCCGGAACGCTCAAGGTCCGCTCGAACGACACCGATCACCGCTTCCGCCCCCACAGCGCGTACGCCTGGCTGACCGGACTGACCGGCGAGGAGCAGCCCGACCACGTCCTGGTCCTCGAACCGTCGGGTGCCGACGGCCACGAGGCGGTGCTCCACATCCGCCCCCGCTCCCCGCGCGACACCAGCGGGTTCTACCGCGACCGCCGCTACGGCGAGTTCTGGGTCGGCCGCCGGCCCGACCTGGACGAGACATCCGCGCTCACCGGGCTGCGCTGCGCCCACCTGGACGAGCTGCCGGGGCTCCTCGCCGGCCCGCAGCCGCCGACCCGCCTGCTCGCCGGCGTCGACCTCCGGGTCGACGGCCTGCTCCCCGCACGGTCCCACAGCCCTTCGAGAGACGCCGAGTTGGACGCCGTACTCGCCGAACTCCGGCTGCGCAAAGATCCTTGGGAGGTGGGCCAGCTCCAACTGGCCGTCGACCACACCACGTCGGGGTTCGAGGATGTGGTGCGCGCCCTCCCCGACGCCCTGCGCCACCCCCGCGGCGAGCGCCGGATCGAGGGCGTGTTCAACCTGCGCGCACGGGCCGAGGGCAACGGCACAGGGTACGAGACCATCGCGGCGGGGGGTGCGCACGCCTGCGTCCTGCACTGGATCCGCAACGACGGCCCGCTCTCGCCGTCCCAACTCCTCCTGCTCGACGCGGGGGTGGAGACCGACACCCTCTACACCGCGGACATCACCCGCACCCTCCCCCTGTCGGGCCGCTTCTCACCGGCCCAGCGCGACGTCTACGAACTGGTGCTGGCCGCGCAGGAGGCCGCCATCGCCGTCCTGCGGCCCGGCGCCCGCTTCCGGGACTTCCACCGGGAGGCCATGCGCGTCATCGCGGAGGGGCTGCACGCCTGGGGCGTCCTGCCTGTCTCGCCCGAGGAGGCGCTCGCCGACGACAGCGGCCTGTACCGCCGCTACACCCTGTGCAGCAGCGGGCACATGCTCGGCATCGACGTGCACGACTGCGCCCGGGCCCGCGCGGAGACCTATCTCGACGGCGTACTGGAGGAGGGCCACGTCCTCACCGTCGAACCCGGGCTCTACCTCCAGCCGGACGACGAGACACTGCCGGCCGAGCTGCGCGGCATGGGCGTACGGATCGAGGACGACCTCGTGATCACCGCCGACGGTGCGAAACTCCTCTCCGGAGCGCTGCCCCGTACGGCCGACGACGTCGAGGAGTGGATGGCCCGACTCCTGGACGGGTGAAGGCCGGCGGCCGGCGGCCGAGGAGGGGTCGCGCACCGCGCAACGTGACATTGTATAGTGCGGTGACAAATCTGAAGGGGAACGCATGAGTGAGCTGAAGTCCCGCAAACTCATCTCGGTGCAGGAGCATCTGCGCGACCAGGTGGCGGGCGCCCTGCGTGCCGCGCTGATAGCGGGGGAACTCCAGCCCGGCGTGATCTACTCGGCGCCGACCCTGGCCGCCGAGTACGGCGTCTCGGCCACACCCGTGCGCGAGGCCATGCTGGATCTGGCCCGGGAGGGCCTGGTCGAGGCGGTGCGCAACAAGGGATTCCGGGTCACCGAGCTCTCCGAGCGCGACCTGGACGAGTACACCGAGATCCGCGCACTCATCGAGATCCCCACCATCGGCCGCGTGACCCGCACCGCCTCCCGCGAGCAGCTGGAGGCGGTGCGCCCGGTGGCCGAGGAGATCGTGGCCGCCGCGCAGCGGGGCGACCTGATCGGCTACCTGGAGTCGGACCGCCGCTTCCACCTCGACCTGCTCGCCCTCGCGGGGAACGCGCGCCTCGTCGAGACGGTGGCCGACCTGCGCAAGCGCTCCCGGCTGTACGGGCTCACCGACCTTTCCCAGGAAGGGTCGTTGGTGGGTTCGGCGCAGGAGCACACCGCGCTCCTGGACATCATGATCGAGGGCGACGCGGAGGCGGCCGAGGAGCACATGCGCCGCCATCTCGCGCATGTGCGGACCCTGTGGGCGGCCCGGAAGCGGGAGGCCGAGCGAGCGGCCCCGTCCCGCAAGCTCGGCGCGCGCTGAGCCGAAGTCGCGTCGGAGCGGCAGGCGTCGGTGCACCGGGCAGCACGACCCGGCTCAATTCACCTCCGCTCCGCCGGTGTTCCCTCCTTCCGCCGGTGGGCCGCGACGGCGACCACCAGGTCCTGCCAGCCCATCCCGCACGTCTTCACGACCAGCGGGCGGTCGGCCGGGACGACGGCCCCTCCGCCGGCCAGGTCCGCCAGGGTGACCAGGGAGTCGGGCGCGAGCGCGCCCTCCCGGATCGCCAGCACCACGTCGCCCGCCTCGCGGAGGGCGGTCTCCCGGCTCTCCACCAGCACCGTCGCCCGCCCCATCAGGGCGCCGTCGACCTCCCGTACGTCCGGTTCGTGCGAGCCGACCGCCAGCACCACCGCCTCGTCGGACAACAGCCTCCCGTCAAACAGCGGTTCGCGTGCGGAGGTGGCCGTCACGACGACCTGGGCACGCCGCACCGCGACCGCCGCACCGCCGTCGCCGACGGCCGGATGCCGGTCCGCCCAGCCGGGCACGGCCCCACCGCGTCGGGTGACGACGGTGACGTCGCAGACCGGGACGTGCGCCCGTACGGCGGCGACGTGCCCCTCGCCCTGGGGGCCCGCGCCGAAGACCACCAGGCGCAGCCCGCCGTACCGGGCGGCGAGCGCGCGCAGCCGCTCCAGGCAGGCCGCGACCGAGACCGCCGGGGTGCGCAGGGCCGTCAGCGCCACCCCGTCCAGGAGGGCCACCGGCGTCAGGGTCGCGCTGTCGTGCAGCAGATACGTGGCGTTGATCCGCCGCAGCCCGCGCGCCGGGTTGCCAGGCGCGACGGTGGCGGCCTTCACGCCGTACCAGCCGCCGTACTCCGCGGGCATGAGCAGCCCCTGTCCGTGGGCCAGCGGCACGACCGTCCTCGGTACGCCGCCGTCCGGGTCGAGCCCCCCGGCCAGCGCCTTCCGGACCGCGGCGACGGCGGCGGCCGGACCGAGCGCGGCCACCTCCGCCGCGTCGAGCGTCACCGTCATCGCAGCACGAACCCGGGTACGAGGGTGTCGTCCGGGTCGACGGTGAAGCGGCCGGTCCCGGTGGCGTACGCGGTGCCCGTCACGGCCGGGACGACCGCGGGGCGGCCGTGGGCCGTGGCCGGCCGCTCGATCCGGGCGTGGAAGACGGAGCCCACCACCGACTCGTGCCGCAGTTCGTCGCCGAGGCGGAGCTCCCCGGAGTCGGCCAGGAGCGCCACCCGGGCCGCGGTGCCCGAACCGCACGGGGAGCGGTCGACCTGGCCGTCCGCGAACACCGTGACGTTGCGGTGGTGCAGTTGCCGTGTGCCGTCGGGCCGTTCGACCGGGGGGCCGGCCTCTTCGGTGAACACGGTCCCGTAGACGCCGGACAGCCGTGGGTCGTCGGGGTGTTCGGCGGCGCGGGCGGCGTTCAGCGCGTCGCGGATCTCGCGGCCGGCCGCGATGAGCGCGGTGACGTCCCGTGGCCGGACCCGGAGGCCGGTGCCGAGCGCGGCCACGGCGAGAACGGCGTACATCGCCCCGCCGAAGGCGATGTCGACGGTGAGGGTTCCGTACGAGGTCTCCACCGCGACACCGCGTGCGTGGACGTGGCCGGGGACGTTGACGAAGGTGACGTCCGCGACCCGGCCGCCCGCCGTGCGCACGCTCGCCGTCACCCGGCCGGACGGGACGTCGATGACGACGTCCGTCACCCCGTCGGCCGGCGCCGGGACCCGGCCGGTGGCGACCGCCCAGGCGCCCAGGGCGATCGTGCCGTGGCCGCAGGCCGTGGAGAAGCCGTCCTTGTGCCAGAAGAGGGCGCCGAGGTGGGCCCCTGCGTCGTCGGGCGGGACCAGGAACGCCCCGTACATGTCGGCGTGGCCGCGCGGTTCGCCGCACAGCAGGGCCCGGGTCCACTGCGCCCCGGCGTCCGCGATGGCGGCCGTGCGGCGCTCGGCGACGGTGAGACCGGGCCCGGTCACGGCCGGCGGCGACGCGGACACGATCCGGAAGGGCTCGCCGCCGGTGTGCCAGTCGGCCGTGTCGATCGGCCCGGTGTACGGGGCGGTGGTCATACGGTGAATCCCTCCGGGTAGGGGTCGGCCGGGTCGAGCAGATACTGCGCGGTCCCGGTGATCCAGGCCCGGCCGGTGACGGAGGGCAGGACGGCGGGCCGGCCGCCGACCGTGCTCTCGTCCAGGATCCGGCCGGTGAAGCGGGAGCCGATGAAGGACTCGTTGACGAAGTCCTGCCCGGTCTTCAGCAGTCCCCGCGCGTGCAGTTGGGCCATCCGGGCGCTGGTTCCCGTCCCGCAGGGCGAGCGGTCGAACCAGCCGGGGTGGATCGCCATGGCGTGCCGTGAGTGTGCGGCGGTGGAGCCGGGGGCCTCCAGATAGACGTGGTGGCAGACGTCGATCGCGGGGTTCTCCGGGTGGACCACCGGGTTCTGCTCGTTGACCGCCCGCATGACGGCGAGGCCCGCGTCGAGCAGCCGGCCCTTCTCCGCCCGGTCGAAGGGGATACCGAGGTCCTCGGTGCGCACGATCGCGTAGAAGTTGCCGCCGTACGCCATGTCGTACCGGATGGGGCCGAACCCCGCCACGTCGACGACCTGGTCCAGGGCATGGCTGTAGGAGGCGACGTTCTCCAGGGTGACGGACCGGGCCCGGCCGTCGCGGACGGCGACCCGTGCCGTGACGAGACCGGCGGGGGTGTCGAGGCGGATGAGGGTCTCCGGCTCGACCGCCTCGACCATGCCCGTCTCCACCAGGACCGTCGCCACGCCGATCGTGCCGTGGCCGCACATGGGCAGGCAGCCGGAGACCTCGATGAACAGCACGCCGAAGTCGGCGTCCGGCCGGGCGGGGGGCTGGAGGATCGCGCCGGACATGGCCCCGTGCCCGCGTGGCTCACACATCAACAGGGTGCGCAGCCCGTCCCGTTCGGCCATGAACCGCTGCCGACGCTCGGCCATCGTCGCGCCCGGGAGGACACCCACCCCGCCGGTGATCACCCGGGTCGGCATGCCCTCGGTGTGCGAGTCGACCGCGTGGTAGCAGACCGTGGAACGCACGTCAGTTCACCCCCGCGTCGATGAGGGCCTGGGTGGCGGAACGTACGACGGCCTCGGTCTCCGGCTCCAGGGGCCGGCGGGGCGGCCGGCAGACACCGCCGGTCCGGCCGATCATGTCCTGGCCGAGCTTGATCGCCTGGACGAACTCGGTCCTGCTGTCCCAGCGCAGTACGGAGTGGAGCCGCCGGTAGAGCGGGAGCGCGGTGGTGAGATCGCCGGCCAGCGCGGCGTTGTAGAGGTCGAGGCAGGCGCGCGGGAAGACCTGGGGATATCCGGCGACCCAGCCCTTCGCCCCGGCGACGCCGACCTCGAGGAGGGTGTCGTCGGTGCCGATGATCAGGTCGAGCCCGGGGGCGAGTTCATTGATGGCGTAGCACCGCCGTACGTCCCCGGAGAACTCCTTCACACCCACGATGAACCCCTCGGCGTGCAGCTTGGCCAGCAGTTCCGGGCGCAGGTCGACCTTGGTGTCGATGGGGTTGTTGTAGGCGGTGACGGGGAGTCCGGCGGAGGCGACCATCGCGTAGTGCTCCAGTACCGCGCGGTCGTCGGCGCGATAGGCGTTCGGCGGCAGGCACATGACGGCCTGGCAGCCGGCGTCCTTGGCGAAGAGGGCGTGCCGCCGCGCCTCGATCGCGCCGTACGCGCCGACGCCCGGCATCACGGTGAAGCCGTCGGGGGCGTGGGCGACGGCGGTCTCGACGACGCGGTCGCGTTCCTCGTGGGTCAGGGTCTGGTACTCGCCCAGCGACCCGTTCGGGGCGACGCCGTGCAGGCCCTGTTCGGCGAGCCAGGCGACGTTGTCGCCGTAGGCGCCGTGGTCGACGGCGAGGTCCCGGTCGAACGGGAGGCTCGTCGCGACGATGACGCCGTGCCAGGGCATACGGGTGGGGGCTGTGCGGTCCACGTGGTTCATGGGAACTCCTCAGGTGGGTTCGGTAGGGGTGTCGCCGGCGGGAAGCGCGCTGGAGTCGGCGAGCGCGCCGAGAGTGACGGGGGTCGCGATCAGCCGTTCGGCGGAGGTGTAGGGCTCGGCGCGGTCGGCGACGAGGCAGTGCACGGCGGGTCCGCACATCCGGCCCTGGCACCAGCCCATGCCCGCCCTGGTCAGCTGTTTGACCTGCCGGTGGCCGGTCGCCGGGCCGTCGACGCCGGCGGCGCGGACCGCGCCCGCGGTGACCTCCTCGCACCGGCAGACCGTGGTGTCGTCGGTCAGCCAGGCGGACCAGTTCCCGGGCACGGGGTGGGCCTGGGCCATGGCGCGGGCGAAGGCGCGGTGCCGGGCCACCGACCGGCGCTCCGCGGCCAGGGGCCGGACGCCCGGCCGGCCCGGTGCGGCGAGGTCGGTGAGCACGGAGACGGCGGCGACGCGCCCTTCGCTCAGGGCGAGCGCGGCCCCGCCCACCCCGCAGGTCTCGCCGGCCGCGTAGAGACCCGGCACCGAGGTGCGCTGCCCGGCGTCGACGGCGGCGGCCGTGGTGCCGTCGCCCGCGTCGGCGAGGTCGCAGCCGAGCGGGAGCAGCAGGTCGAGCTGGGGGACGAAGCCCCAGCCGACGCCCACGGTGTCGGCCTCGATCCGCCGCTCGGTACCCGGGAGCGGCGCCCCGTCGGCGCCCAGGGACGCGGTGCGTACGACGGCGACCCGCCCCTCCCCTTCGGCGCCGACGATGCCGGTGCGCGTACGGACCGGGATGCGGTACCGGGCGAGCGTGCCCGCGTAGCCGGCGGCTTCGGCCCACTTGGCGGGGTTGCGCAGCAGGGGCGCGGGGTGGCGCAGCCAGGCCGAGGGCGCCGCCGCCTCGCACACCGCGACGACCTCGGCGCCGCGTGCGGCGAGGGCGGCGGCGACGGGCAGGAGGAAGGGGCCCGTGCCGCCGAGGACCACGCGGCGGCCGGCCACCACTCCCCCGCCCTTGAGCAGCGACTGGAGTCCGCCGGCGGTGAGGACGCCGGGCAGGTCCCAGCCGGGGAAGGGGAGTTGGCGGTCGTAGGCGCCGGTCGCCACCAGCACGGCCGGGGCACGCAGCACGAGGGCCCGCTCCGCCGGCGGCCTGCCGCGGTCCACGGCGTGGACGGTGAAGCCGTCCGCCGCGCGGGCCGTGGTCCATACGTGGTGGTCGAGCAGGAGAGTGAGGCGTCCGGTGCGCTCGTGGGCGGCCAGGGTCGCGCGGAGGGTGCGGTAGGTACGCAGGTCGTGGTGCAGGTCCTCGGTGGGAACGGCGTCGCGCACGTCGTCCGGGGGGTGGCGCCAGAACTGGCCGCCGAGGGCGGATCCCGCGTCGACGAGGGCGACCCGCAGCCCCCCGTCCAGGGCGGTGGCGGCGGCCGCCATGCCGGCCGGCCCGGCGCCCACCACCACGAGGTCGTGTGGCTCCCGCGTCGCGGGGAGGCCGCCGAGGTCCTGGGGCTCAGCCATCGTCGCCCTCCCCCGTCGTGACGGCCATGCCCGCGCGGGCCCGCACCAGGCAGGCGCGCTGCCCGCGCCGTCCGTCGACGGTGACGAGGCAGTCGTAACAGACGCCGATGCCGCAGAAGATTCCCCGGGGCCGCTGCCCGCCCCGGGTGGTCCGCCAGGCGACCCGGCCCGAGGCGACGAGCGCCGCGGCCAGGGTCTGCCCGGGGACGAACGTCAGCGGTTCGCCGTCCACGGTGAACGCGGGTGCGGTGGGTACGTCGGTCTCCGCTACCGCTCCGGTCATCGCGGCACACCTCCGGTCGTGAGGAATCGGTCGGGCAGGAGGCCGGTGTGGGCGGCCGGATCGGCACCGCGCCACGGGCGGCCGAGCAACTGGGCGGTGATGAGGGCGCCGGTGCCGGGAGCGAGGCCGATGCCCGCGCCCTCGTGGCCGCAGGCGTGGAGGACGCCGGGGACCCGGGGGTCCGGGCCGACGACCGGCAGATGGTCGGGGCAGTACGGCCTGAACCCCCGGTAGGCGCGCAGCAGATGGACATCGCGCAGGAACGGGAAGAGGCGGCACGCCTGCGCGGCGAGCAGGGCCACCACGTCCGGGTTCATCGCGGTGTCGAAGCCGACACGTTCGCGGCTGGCGCCGATCAGGATGGTACCCGCGCGGGTGCCCTCGACGACGCACGAGGTCTCCAGGCCCTCTTCGCTGGAGGCGACGCCCGCGACGTAGTCGGCGGAGTAGACCTTGTGCCGGATCATCGGCGGCAGCGGCTCGGTGACGAGGACGAACCCCCTGCGCGGCAGGATCTCGACGGGGGCGCCGAGGCGGCGGCCGACCTCGCCGCCCCATGTTCCGGCCGCGTTGACCACGGCGTCGGCGGTCAGTACCGAACCGTCGGCCGTGCGAACTCCGGTGATCCGCCCGCCGGTTCCGGTGACGGCGGCGACGGCTTCGCCGGTACGGACCCGGGCGCCGAGCCGGACGGCGGCCCGCAGCAGTCCGGCCGCCGCGAGGACGGGCTGCACCTGGGCGTCCTGCGGGTAGTGGACTCCGCCCGGGAGGCCGGGTGCGATGTGCGGCTCGAACGCGTCGGCGCGGTCGACGCGTTCGGTGTGGATTCCGTGCGCCGCCTGGCGTGCGGCGAATGCGTGCAGCGCGGCGAGGGCTTCGGGGGTGCTCGCGACGACCAGGCCGCCCTTGTTCTCGAACTCGACTTCTCCCGGGCCGAGTTCCTTGCCCGCCTCGTCCCAGAGCTCACGGCTGAGCCGGGCCAGTTCCAGCTCGGGGCCGGGCTCCTTGTCGGAGAGCAGGATGTTGCCCTCGCCCCGGCTGGTGGTGCCCGCACCGACCGGGCCCCGGTCGAGCACCGTGACCCCGAGACCGGCGGAGGCGGCATGGAACGCGCACGCGACGCCCACGATGCCCGCGCCGATGATGACGACTTCCATGACCACCCCTCGGCGTCCACCCGACCGCCCGCTAGTACAATGTCACATGCCATTGCTTAGGCTATACATCCGGACGACCCGAGGACAACGCCACCGCCGGGATGACTTTTCCCCGCGGCGCCCGGACGCCCGGCACACCCGCCCCCCGACACGCGACACGCGACACGCGACGACGACGGTGCGCCTCCACCGGCGCACCCCAGGGAGACGCATCACCGTGAACCCGACCGAGAACCCGCGCCCGGCCGCAGACGCACACCCGGCCGCCCGACTAGCGCTCCTGACGGGGCATTCGCTCCTGGCCGGCCGCGAGGTCCCGGGCACGGGCGCCCCCTGGCAGGCGGTGGCCGCCGCGACCGGCGAACCGTTCGGCCCTCCGTACCGGGACGCCTCGCCGGAACAGGTCGCCGAGGCGGCCCGCCTCGCCGCCGCGCACGCCCGCGCCTTCCGCGCCCTCCCGCCCGAGCACCGGGCGGACTTCCTCGACGCCTGCGCGGAGGAGATCGAGGCGCTCGGCGACGCCCTGCTGGAGCTCGCGGCCCGGGAGACCGGCCTCACGCCGGCCCGGCTGTCCGGTGAACGGGGGCGCACGTGCGGCCAGTTGCGCCTCTTCGCCGAGCTCGTCAGGAGCGGTGCGGCGCTCGGCGCCCAGATCGACTCGGGGCCCTCGGGCACGGACGTACGGCTCCGCCGCACCCCCCTCGGCCCGGTGGCCGTGTTCGGCGCGGGCAACTTCCCCCTGGCGTTCTCGGTCGCGGGCGGCGACACCGCCTCCGCCCTGGCCGCCGGCTGCCCCGTGGTGGTCAAGGCGCATCCGGCCCATCCGGGCACCGGCGAGGCGGTGGCCCGCGCCGTCACGGCCGCCGCCGCGCGCACCGGCGTACCGGCCGGGGTGTTCTCGCTGCTGGTGGGCCGGGACCACGAGGTGGGCCTCGCCCTGGTCGCAGATCCACGGATCGCCGCGGTGGGTTTCACCGGGTCCCGGGCCGGCGGTCTTGCCCTGGTCGCCGCCGGGCAGGCCCGCCCCGTGCCCATCCCGGTCCACGCGGAGATGTCGGCGGTCAACCCCGTGGTGATGCTCGACGGGGCGCTCACCGAACCGGAACCGACGGCCGGGGGCTATGTGGCGTCGCTGACCAGCGGGGCAGGGCAGTTCTGCACCAACCCCGGCCTGCTCCTGCTGCCGGCCGGACCGGCGGGCGACGCCTTCCTCGCCGCCGTGGCCCGGGCGCTGAAGGCGGTGGAAGGCCAGGTCATGCTGACCCCGGAGATCGCCCGGGCGTACACCGAGGGCGTACGGCGGTGGGCGGCCGTCCCCGGAGTGCGGGAGGCGGCCCGGGGCACCGCAGGGCCCGGCCCGTACGCACCGGCTCCCGCGGTCCTGACCTGCGACGCGGCGACGTACTCCGCACACGAGGCCCTCACCGGCGAGGTCTTCGGGGCCGCGGGGCTCGTCGTGCGCTGGTCGGGCACGGAAGAACTCCTGCGCCTGCTGGCGGGGCTGGAGGGCCAGCTCACGGCCACCCTGCACGGGACGGACGCCGACCGGGCGGCGGCCCTGGGTCTGCTCCCGGTGCTGGAGGAGCGGGCGGGCCGGGTCCTGTGGGGCGGCTGGCCCACCGGCGTCGAGGTCTGCCACGCCATGGTGCACGGGGGCCCGTGGCCCGCGACGAGCTCCCCCGCGACGACGAGCGTCGGCACGCTCGCCGTCGAGCGCTGGCTCCGCCCGGTCTGCTACCAGTCGTTCCCCGACGCCCTCCTGCCCGCCGAACTCCGCGACGGCACAAAGCCGTAGCCCGACGACGCACCGGGCTCGCCGTCACCTCGGGAGGGTGCACTCGGGCGGTCCTGGCCAGGGATCACGCACGCACGGCTGTCGCGTTCGCAGGGCGGATCCGGCCGACCGCGTCCGCGTGGAGGGCGCCGGCCGAGGCCCGGCCGTCGGCCCAGTCGCCCGTAACGGGCGTGCGAGGCGTTCCCGCGACGGCCTAACCCCCGGCGTTCCACCCCGCGACCAGTCCCCCCAGCGCCTCGGCCGCCTCCTCCGTGTCGCGGCCGCCGTCCTCGCGGGCGTGCCGGGCCAGTTCGACGTGGACGAAGCCGGCGTGTTCGCGCTCCGCCGAGCGGCCCTGGACGTTGCTCCTGCCCTCCAGCGGGCAGCGCGCCTCCCAGGCCCGGCAGACCCGCAGCCCGCCGTCGTCCATCCGGTCGGCCAGGGCGACGACCTCGGCGGAGGCCGCCTCGACGGCGCCGGTGGAGACGACGGCGTCGTAGGGGCGGTCGGAGGAGTCGGCGAAGCCGTGCAACTGGACGCCGGGCACCCCGCGCTTCTGCAGCTCCACGACGATCGTGTGGAAGGCGCTGTCCTCGCGGTGGGCCACATCGGCCTCGCCGTTGCCGCCGGCCCGCCGATGGGATCCGGCGATGACGAGTGCGCCGCCGGGGTTCTGCTCCAGGAGCCGGATGCCGAGGTCCTCGGTGTCACGGTCGGCGACGGGGTGCGGGACCTGGGCGTTCCAGCGGATGGTGGAGTCGGCGTTCAGGTACAGGCGGCCCCAGCGGGTGCTCTTCCCCGGGCCGGTGGCGGCGATCTCGTCGTAGCGGCGGCCCGAGTCGGTGTCCGTGAGGCGGGTCACACCGAGGCCGAGCGGGGCGAGTCTGCGCTCGGCACCCTGGGCGTCACCCGACAGCAGGCTCCCGACGGCCTCCGCCAGCCGTTCCCGCTGCTTCTTGCCGGGTGGGCGATAGGGGGCGTCGGCGCGGAATTTCGCGGTGTACCCGAGAATACGGCTGCGCAGGTCGACCAGTTCCCGGGCGCGCGGAACGGTGTCTTCCGGGGCCGGGGACGGTTCGGCCCGGCAACCCGCCAGCACCAGGAGCAGACCCACCGGGACAAAAATGCGGAGGAACCGTGATCGTCCCGTGACGGTAATACGACGATCGCACATGAGGCGCATGTAAGTATGACTCAGTGACATTCCGTAATTCTCTCGGTATGGGTCGGTCGGCGGTCCTGCTGGCGGCAGCCGTCGGCCTGACCGTGTCGTGCGGCCCGCAGCCGGCGCAACCCGAGGCCAAGGCGGGCGGCCGCAGTTTCACCGTCGCCGCGGCCGGAGACGTTCTCATCCATCCCGAACTGGTCGACCAGGCCGCCAAGGATGCGGAGAAGAGCGGACGCGGGGAGGCCGGCCTGGACTTCGGGCCGCTGCTCGCCGGCGTGAAGCCCGTGATCAGCAAGGCCGACCTCGCGATCTGTCACATGGAGACACCCGTCGGGAACCCCAAGGGGCCGTTCCAGGGATATCCGGAATTCCTAGTTCCGCCGCAGATCCTGACCAGCCTGAAAGACGTCGGATACGACACCTGCTCGACAGCCTCCAATCACACCTTCGACCATGGACTGAAAGCCGTGCGGCGCACGCTGGACGCCATGGACAAGGTGGGCCTCGGACACAGCGGGTCGGCGCGGACGCCGAAGGAAGCAGAGCAGATCAACATCCGCGACGTCAACGGCGTCAAGGTCGCCCACCTCTCCTACTCCTGGGAGTCCTTCCTCAACCCCACGCCCGAGAAGCAGAGCTGGGCCTTCAACCGTTCCCGCACGGCGGACATCAAGAAGGACGAGAAGCGGGCCCGCGAGAAGGGCGCCGAGGTGGTGCTGCTCTCCCTGCACTGGGGCCTGGAGCACTACAACGAGCCGAGCGTCCCGCAGCTGGAACTGGCTCAGCGGATCACCGAGGAGACCGGCATCGACCTGGTGATCGGGCACCACGCCCACGTGGTGCAGCCCATCCAGAAGGTCAACGGCACCTGGGTCGCCTACAGCCTCGGCAACCAGGTGGCCCGGCACTCCTCGCCGACCGGCCTCACCGAGGAGGGGGCCATCGGCTGGTTCGAGTTCCGCGAGACCGCCGACGGCTGGGACGTCTCCGCCCGCTACCGCACCACGCTCGTCGACATCCCGCCGGAGGTCGAACCCGGGGAGAAGGCCCCCGAGGGCGCCGTCGACGACCTCCGACTGGTGGACGTGCAGCAGGCGCTGGAGAACCCCGAGGGGCTGCCCGCCGGCCGGGTCGCCCGCTACCGGCTGGCCGAGGACCGCACGCGCGGCTTCCTCTACAACCGGGGAGCACCGGGCGGTGACGGCCTCAAGCGGCTGTCCCTGGAGAAGTGATCAGGCACACACCCGCTCGTATGCCGATGAGTACAACCTATTAGGCGCTTGTCCGTCTTTCCTATGACAGCGTCTCGCGCTTTCCCACGACAGCCTCTCGCAGCCACGCGACAGCGGTGCTTCCTCCGGGCACTGAGCACCCGCAGCGACCAAGGAAGAAACCGGTGACATCGACTCCTGCCGCGCCCCTCGTGCCGAAAGGCCGGCGGCGCAGCCGCAGACGTGCGGACATGCCGCTGCTGGGTGGTATCCGGCCGCCGATCGCGTTGCTGTGCGTGCTGATCCTCGCCCTCGCGGGGCTCACGGCCAAGGTGCTGGGGCCGGGCGCGGAACCGGTCGTGCCGAAGGCGGTGCTCTCCTCCCAGCAGCACTTCGCCGAGGACGGCGCCATCGCCCTGCGCGCCTCGATCGACGAGCGGGTCACGGACCTCGAACGCACCGCGGCCGCCCTGAACGCGGGCAAGCCGGCCGACCCCGAGCGCGTGCTGTCCGACCTGAGCAAGGCGTACCAGAAGTGGACCGGCACCACGGTGCTGGACCTGGCGGACGGCAAGGTGCTCGCCGCCCGCGGGGAGCGCATCCCGCTCGCCTGGGTGGACAAGGACGTCCTCACCGGTGACCAGGCGCTCACCCCGCGGATGGTGCGGCTGGAGACCGGCGACGTACGCCTGATGACGATGGCCGTGCTGGAGGGGAAGCAGGGGGCGCAGCAGTTGCTGGTCGCCTCCAACAGCCTCGCCGTGCCGCCCATCAACCTGGGCCCGTTCCGCAGCATGGCCGTCGTCGCGCGCGGTGGCGAGGTCCTCGCGACCGCCGGCTTCGAGCAGTCCGAGGCGCTGAACTCGGACGCGGAGCGCAAGGAACTCGCCTTCCTGCAGAAGCAGATGACCCGGCTCTCCGACCAGGCCGCCGAGGAGACCGAGCAGAACCCGGTCAGCGCCAGGGAGCCCGGTTCCCGCGGCTACCCCGGGGTCAGCGGAACCCTGGTGGGCGGGGGCTACAACGGCCGGCTCGCCACCGTGGGGTACGCCTCCCTCGCCGCCTCCGACCCGGAGGACGGGGAGAGCGTCGCCGCCGGTCTCGGCCTCACGGTCGTCTCCCTGCTCCCGGTGGTCCAGCAGCAGACCTTCACCGACGACAGCCGGCAGCTCTTCGGGCTGCTCGCGGCGGGCGCCCTGGTGCTGCTCGGCCTGCTCGCGGTCGCCGTGCTGTGGATGACCGTGCAGCGCCCGCTGCTCGGACTGTTCCTGGAGTCCCGCCGGCTGGCCCGCGGCGATCTGATCCGCCCGGTCACCGTGCCCCGCTGGGGCGAGGCGGCCCGGATCGGCGCCGCGCTGGAACGTATCCGCGGCCAGCTCGGCGGCGCTCAGGCCTCCGACGGCCCCGTCGGCGCGCGCCCGCCCGGCAGGTTCCGGGGCGGTGCGCGCGGACCGTTGGCGCTGACGGCGGTCCTCCTGCTGCTGTGGTGCGTTCCGGTCGGCCTCCTGCTCAACCGCACGGACGGGACCGTCAGCATCCCCGCCGTCATGGTCAACGACCAGCGCGACCGCACCGACCTGGTCGCCGACCGGGCCCGCCGGGCGCTGAACGAGGCCCAGGCCGATCTCGTCTCCACCTCCCGCCTGCTCGACGTCGACGACCCCGCGGGCGCCGAGACCGTGCTGAAGAACGCCCTGCGCGAGCACACCCGCTACCAGGCGCTGTACGTCGTCGGCGCGAACGGCGACATCGTCGCCCGGGCCGGCGGCGACACCCACCCGTGGAGCGCGGAGAAGGACCCGTCGCTGGTCCGCGTCTCCGGCCAGGGCGAGAAGCGGCCCGTCGTCCAGGCCGGAGCGCCCGTGCCGGAGCGCAAGGGCATGACCCTGGTCGGCGAGGTGCGGGTGGAGTTCCTCAACTCGCTGCTGAAGCGGCCCGGCCTCGGCGAGGTCCGGATCGTGAACGCGGAGGCGCGCACCCTCGCCGCCAGCGACGGATTCCGCGCCTTCGAGGGGCTGCCGGACGACGCGCTGCCCGACCTGGTGCGCGCCGCCAATGTGCGGGTGGGCGCCGGACCGCTGGAGAACGGGCTGCTCATCCGGGACGGTGGCGCCGTCACCGTGGCCGCCGCCGCGCCGTTCACCGGCGGCGGTGTCGCCTCCGACCTGGGCTGGACCGTCGTGAGCTGGCAGGACGCCGGCCGCTTCGAGATCACCGCCTACGAGCGCGAGGACCGCAGCGTGCTCGCCAGCCTGCTCGGCCTCGCTCTGATCGTGGTCTGTCTGGGCTGGATCCACCTCGTCGTCGTACGGCCCCTGCGGGCCCTCGCGGCGGCCGCCGAGAAGCTCGCCGACGGAGACCTCAAGACCGTGCACTACCCCCGCTACCAGGACGAGGTGGGCGCCGTCGTCCGGAGCCTCGAACTGATCCGCCAGCAGTTGCAGGCCCGTCGCCAGACCCAGGCACGCCGGCCCGCCGAGACCCGGCCCGGCGCCGGAGGAAGGTGACCCGGCGTGCTCTACCTCTACTTCGTCCTGCTCACCGGCAGTGTGTTCCTGCTCGTCGCGGGCATCGTGGAGCAGCGGCGGCACTACGCCGCGCTGCACACCATCCCCTCGCGGGTGCTCGTCAACGGCATCCGCGGCAAGTCCTCCATCACCCGGCTCTGCGCGGGCGCCCTGCGGGGCGGTGACCTGATCACCGTCGCCAAGACGACCGGGACGGCTGCCCGCTTCATCCACCCGGACGCCACCGAGGAACCGGTCTACCGCAAGTTCGGCATCGCCAACGTGGTGGAGCAGATCGGCATCGTCCGCCGGGCCGCCACCTACCGGCCCGACGCCCTCGTCATCGAGTGCATGGCCGTGATGCCGGCCCTCCAGGAGGTCAACCAGAGCAAGCTGATCCGCTCGACGATCGGCGTGCTCTGCAACGTACGCGAGGACCACCTCGCCGAGATGGGCCCCACCCTCGACGACGTGGCCCGCTCGCTGTGCCGCTCGATGCCCGAGGACGGCATCTGCGTCACCGCCGAGAAGGAACGTTTCCACATCCTCCAGGAGGAGGCGGACGCCCGGAACTGCCAGCTGGTGTACGCCGACCCGGAGACCGTCAGCGACGAGGAGCTGCGCGGCTTCAGCTGGTTCACCTTCAAGGAGAACGTGGCGATCGCCCTGGTCGTCGCCGACCTGCTCGGCGTGGAGCGCGAGGTCGCCCTCCAGGGGATGTACGACGCCCCGCCGGACCCGGGTGTGCTCTCGGTGGAGCGCTATGTGGCCCCCGACGGCAACCGGCTCGCCTTCGCCAACGTCTTCGCGGCCAACGACCCCGAGTCGACGCTGATGAACATCAACCAGCTGCTCGACCTCGGCGCCATCCGCCGGCCGCTGAACGTGGTGATCAACTGCCGCCCCGACCGCGTGGAGCGCAACGGGCAGATGGGCGAGATCATCCCCGACCTCCAGCCCGACAACGTCTTCGTCATCGGGCACCCCGCCAAGAGCGCGATCGACGCCATCCCCGCCGACTGGCAGGACCGGGCGGTCGACCTGGGAGGCGAGAAGCGGTCCGCCGACGAGTTCATGCCGGCGATGCTCGGCAGGATGTCCGACGGCGCGTCGCTGGTGGCCATCGGCAACATCCACGGCCAGGGCGAGGAGCTGCTGGAGTACCTCGCCGAACTCCCCGCCGACGAGAGCGAGGCGGACGAGGAGACCCCGAACCCGGTCGCCGCGAATCCGGCGCAGGCGTCCCGCCTGGACCCCTTCGCCTCGTACCACCCGGCGTACGAGGAGCGCTACCAGGCTTCGCAGACGCAGGAGATCCCGGTGGTGAGCATCCCGGTGCAGCCGACGGATTCCTACCGGCCGCAGCCGCAGCCGCAGCACCACGAGCAGTACGCGCGGCAGGAGCCGTACGGGCAGCGCCAGGTGCACGCCCAGCAGGAACCGCCGTACCTCCAGCAGGTGCAGCACGCACCGCGTGAGCGGTACGCCCGGCCGGAGCCGTACGCACAGCAGGACCAGGGCCGGAACCAGATCCAGGGCCAGATCCAGGGCCAGGGGCAGGACCAGGGGCAGGACCGGGGACAGCAGGACCAACCGTTCGAGTTCTTCGCCGGCGGGCCGCGGACGCAGCCGCACGAGCCCGCCCCGCACACCTGGCCGCCCCACGACGAGCCGCACGACGACGCCCGGAGATCCCGTTGACCACCGCCGCACTGACCCCCGAGATGGCCGCCCTGGGTATCGCCATCGGGCTGTTCTTCTCGCTGCTGTGCTACCTCACCACCAACCTGTCGCCCGGCGGAATGATCACCCCGGGCTGGCTCGCGCTGACGCTGATCGAGGACGTCCAGCGCGCGGCCATGGTGCTGGGCGTCACGGCACTCACCTACGCCGGCACCAAGGTCATGCAGCGGCTGGTGATCCTGTACGGCAAGCGGCTGTTCGCCTCGGTCGTGCTGCTCGGCGTGCTGCTCCAGAGCACGGTGATGATCCTGCTGTCGCTGGAGTTCCCGCTGCTCTACGGCAACCAGACCCTCGGCTTCATCGTGCCGGGCCTGATCGCCTACCAGCTGGTCCGCCAGCCCAAGGGCCCCACGCTGCTGGCCACCGGCACGGTCTCGCTCATGGCCTACATCGTCGTCGCCGCCGGGCTGCTGCTCGGCATCATGCCCGCTGTCTGACCAGCCGCCCACGAACAACCGAGGAGTAACCGATGGCAGGGAAGAAGAAATCACGGCCCGTCGTCTCGGGACTGGTGGTGCTGGCGCTCGTGGCGACCTCCGGCTACCTCACGCTGGAGCTGCGCAAGCAGGAGACGCCCGGGGTGACCGAGGTCCGCAACGTCGGCGTCCTGGACGGCGGCAAGAGCTCCGGCTCCGCCGACGACAAGGGCGAGGCGACGTGGTCCCGGCTGGAGAACCCGGCGCGCTCCGTGCTCCGCGGCTCCGACGGCCAGATCAAGGCGGTGTTCACCGACGGGGCGCGCCTGGCCACCCTCACCGGCCCGGCCCGCACCTTCACCGAACCGGCCTCCACCGCCTCCAAGGTCTCCACCACGGACTGGGTACGCCTGATGCCGGAGCCGTGGAAGAAGGGCGCCGAGAAGGAGAAGTGGTTCACCGACTGGCACGCCGAGTACGCGGACAGCAAGGAGGACGACGTCTTCGCGACCGCCTTCCAGTACGTGGCCGGCGCCCCGCAGAAGAAGGACGAACAGGGCGTCGTCTACGCCGGTGACGCCAACTTCGGTCCGCTGAACACCACCGGCGCGGAGGGCGGCGACCTGCGCCTGGAGCAGTCCGACTTCTACGACTACCTCGGCCGGCCCTACCCCTTCCGCGACGGGCAGACCGGCACCCCGGAGTCCATGCGCGCCAAGTCCCTGGACTGCTCGGGGTTCATCCGGATGGTGCTCGGCTACCGCACCCGGTACCCCCTGATGTCCACGGACGCCTCCGGCGACGGACTGCCGCGCACCGCCAACGGCATGGCCCGCTCCGACGAGGGCACCGACGTGCTCCCGCTGACCGGTGTGGGCCCCGACGACCGGCCCTCCGCCATCGACCAGCTCCAGCCGGGCGACCTGGTCTTCTTCAAGCTGGACGCCCGCACCAAGGAGCGGCTCGACCACGTCGGGATCGTGCTCGGCTACGACACCGAGGGCCACCTGATCTTCATCTCCAGCCGCGAGGAGATCAACGGCCCGACCATCGGCGACGTGGGCGGAGTCTCCCGGCTGGACGGCAACGGCTACTACGCGAAGACGCTGCGGAGCGCGAAGCGGCTGTGAGGCCGTGGGCCCCGCCGTCACGGCGGCGGGGCGCGGCCCGCCGGAGCTGTCCTTCCACAAGACGGCGCGGCGCCACGGGAGTTCCCGCTCCCGTGGCGCCGCGCCGTTCAGAGCCCCTGGAGACAGGGGCGGAGTGCTGCTGGGCGTGGACCGGTCAGTGACCGTCCACCGTCCCGGACAGTTCGTTGGTGGCCTTCGGCAGCGTCACGGACGCGCCCTTCTCTCCCGATTCCAGGTCGAAGGAGTGCAGTTGGCGCTTGCCCGGTTCGGAGACGTACGCCGTGTGGTCACGGACGAACAGGGTGGGCCTGGGCTGCTGCCAGTCCAGGGGCTCGGTCCAGTCGCCGACAGCTTCGATCTTCTTCTCCACCTCCCCGGTCTCCGGGTCGATGACGTGGAGGACGCCGTTGGTGCCGAGGACGAGGGCTTCGCCGTGCGGCCCGCGGGCGAGCGAGCGGAAGGAGTAGCTGGTGCCGAGGTCGACCAGCTTCATCTTCGCCGTACGGGTGTCGATCAGCGAGATGCGGGTGGGGCGTTCCAGTTCCGCGTCGGGATCGGTCTTGTAGTCGCCGAGCAGGATCGGGGAGGCGTCGCTTCCGGCCTGGTTACCGGTACGGGCGTAGTCGCCGGGGGCGTCGACCTTGGTGAACTCGCCGTCCTTGTAGAGCAGAACGCCGTCCTCGCAGCCGAATGCGACCACCTCGCCCTGCGCGGCGGCCTCGCCGTGGACACCCGGGCAGTTCTCGGCGCGCGCGATCTCCTTGTTGTTCCTGTCCAGGGCAAGGGCTCCGGTGCGCTTCTCCTCGGTGCCCAGAGTGGTGACGAGTTCTCCGCCGGCCAGTTCGATGGCGACACCGTGGTGGGCCTCGGCGGATGTGTAGCTGCGCCCCTCGGGCCGCTTGCCGCCGGCCAGGTCGGCGGGGTCGAAGACGTTCACCTCGCCGGTGCCGTCGGTGAACAGGACCGTCCTGCCGCCGTGCCGGACCACATGGCCGGGCTTCGCCCCCTTGAACTCGGCGTCCGTGAAGGTCTGCCGGGCCGCGTCGTACACCCGGAAGCCGCTGTCGGTGGAGACGACGACGTGGTCCTGGTCGCCCGCCGGGTTGACCCGGTTGAAGCCGGGCAGTTCGACGGTCTTCGCCAGCTTCAGGCTCTCGCCGTCGAGGACGTACAGTCCCCCGTCGAAGGAGGCGACCAGCGGGTTCTTCACCGGGGTGGCCTTGGCGTTCTTCGCCTGCTCCGCCTGCTTCGGCTCGGCCTCGGACGCTGCGCCGCCGCCACAGGCGGTCAGTACCAGGGACGCCGTCAGAGCGAGGGTGGTGCCCGCGAGCATACGGGCCCGTATCGACCTGTTCGTTTTCATGGTGGGGATGTCCTCTCCGGCCCTGCGGGGCACGGGATGGTGGGGTTGAGGGACCGGTCGTCGGTGGACCGGCCCTTGGGGAAGCGGGTCAGGCGACGGTGAGGCCCTCGGCCATGGCCGAGGTGTTGGCGCGCATCATTTCCAGATACGTGCCGGCGCCCCCGCCCTTCTCGGTCAGCGACTCGGAGTACAGCGGGACGACGTTCACGTCACCGCCCATCTCGCGGCGCAGGACGTCGGCGAGTCGGGTGGGCTGGGAGGAGTCGGCGAAGACGGTCCGGACGTCGGCCTTCTCCATGGCTCGGGTCAGGGAGCGCAGGTCGGAGGAGCTGGGCGAGGCGAGTGTCGTGCCGCTGGGGATGACGGCGCCGATCACGCGGAAGCCGAAGCGGTCGGCGAGGTAGCCGAAGACGTGGTGGTTGGTGACGAGGGCCCGGCGGCGCTCGGGAATGGCCGCGAAGGACTTCTCCATCCAGGTGGAGAGGGCGGCGAGTTGTCCGTCGTAGCGTTCGGCGTTGTCCCGTACGGCCTTCTCGTTCACCCCGTCCACATGCTCGATGACCCGGTCGGTGATCAGGCCGGCCGCCTTGCGTACGCGATCGGGGTCGGTCCAGAAGTGCGGGTCGGGCGCTCCGGCCCCGTCGCCCGGTCCGCCCTCCTCGTCGGCGTGGAAGGTCAGAGGATCGGCCGCCTCGCCCGCCGCGAAGGTGGCCACCCCCGATTCCCGGGCGGCCTCCACGTGCCGGGTCACGTTCTCCTCCAGCCCCAGGCCGTTGTGGATGACCAGGTCCGCGTTCTCCAGCTCGGCGGCCTGCACGGCCGACAGCCCGAACGAGTGCGGGTCGGCGTTGGGCTTCATCAGGACGCTGATCTCCGCCTCGCCTCCGACGATCTCCCGGGTGATGTCGCCGAGGATGTTGGTCGTCACCACGATCCGGGGCCGGTCGTCGCCCGAGCCGCAGCCGGTCGCCGTACCGGCGACGACGAGGCAGGTGACCAGGGCCGGCAGCAGGGCGCGCAGCCGCGCCGTCGTCACGCGTACGCTCATCGGCCCGTCTCCACCATCAGGGACGGCCGGATGTCCAGGTCGAAGGTGCGGGCGACCCGGAGGTCGTCGTTGTAGTCGATCTCGAACACGCGCTTGCCCTCCGGGTCGTTGAGGTAGGCCCGGCTCCGGTCGACCTCGATCACCGGTGCCCCGGTCCGGCCACCGGTGGTGTGGGGGACGTCCTTCAGCAGCCGCTCGGTGGCGGTGGTCTCCTCACCGGTGGACATGTCGTAGCCGTGCAGGGCTCCGTCGCCCTCCAGGACGACCAGCGGAGCGCCCTCGCCCGCGGTGTTGGCGGCGACCACGGGACCGGTCGCCACTCGTTTCCAGGCGCGCTCGGTGACGTCGAGGACCCAGACGGCGTCCTTGCCCGCCCGCGCCGTGAGCGTGGTGCTGCCCGGCCGGTGGCTGAACTCCGCGGCCCGCTCCGGACTCGGCACGTCCTCGCCGTACGGGATCTTCTCGGCGGTGAAGGCGCCGTCGTCCTCGCGGACGAGCAGAGCGCCGTCGGCGCAGCCGAGGACGACGCCCCGCCGGGTGACCGCGTCGCCCTTCGGGTCCTCGCACGTGGACTCCGGAGCGGCGACGCGCTTGCCGGACCGGTCGAGGACCACGGCCCTCGCGGGGGCGTCGCCGCCGCGCGTGAGGGCGACCAGGTGTCCGGCGTACGGCACGACGGGCCCGCCGTAGGTGCCCGGGAGCCGGTCCGCGGTGCCGAGGGTGCCCTTCTCCAGCTCCGCGCGACGGTACGCCCGCGCCTTCCCGTTCGCCGCTGTCACGACGGTGAGGCTCTTGTCGCTGCGGATGCTCGTGCCGGCGCCGCCCGGAAGTTCGCCCACCTCCCTGGTCTTCGCGCGGTAGTAGTGCACATGGTCTCCGTGGTCGACCATCCACGCGCCGCTGTCGAGGACCCGGGTGCTGTCCGCGCCGTGGAAGTAGCCGAAGCGGCCGTCCGTGGTGAGTCCGGTGACACCGGCTCTGCGCGCGGCGTCGTGGGTCTTTCCGGTGATCAGGTCCAGCACACGCGTGGCGCCGGAGTCGGTGTCACCGAGGAGGAGCCGGGACTGCTGCTCGGCGGCCTCGGCGGCGCCTTCCACGTAACCGTGGGGAACGGTCGGCGAATCAGTGCTGTCGGAGGGGGACTTGGCGTCGCCCCGCCCCGCGCAGCCCGCAGTCAGCAGGACCACGGACAGGAGTGCGGACGCCAGGGGCGCGCCATGCGTTCGGACGGACAAGGGGGATCGCCTCAGGTTTCGTTCGGTCGGGTCGTAAGGGCGTTCGCGGTGAACGTGGCGGCACGGGCGGGGGCGCCGGTGCGGCGCGTGCGACGTCGGTGGTGGAGCCAGGACGCCAGGTGGGACAGGAAGAAGAGGCTGACCGCGAGGGCCGAGACGGTCGCGCCGGCCGCTGTGCGCAGATGCCAGGAGAGCAGCAGGCCGCCGAAGGTGGCAGCCGCGCCGAGGACCGTGGCCAGGGCCATGACGCCGTGGACGCTTCGCGCCCAGGGCAGGGCCGCCGCGGGCGGGGCGATGAGCAGGCCGAGGACGAGCAGTGTGCCCACGATGTGGAAGGAGGCGACGATGGCCAGGGCCAGCAGGCCGAGCAGTACGGCGTGCGCGAGTCGCGGGCGCAGGCCGAGCGTCCGGGCCTTGCGCTCGTCGAACGCGAGGGCCAGGAAGGCGCGGTGGCCGAGCACGGAGACGGCCAGCGCCAGCAGGAACGCCACCCCGAGGAGCACCAGATCGCTCTCGCGCACGGCGAGTACGTCACCGAAGAGGAAACCGGTGAGATCCACCGCGAACGACTGCGAGCGCGACACGATGATGACGCCCAGGGACAGCATCCCGACGAAGAGCAGGCCGATGCCGGTGTCCTGGGACAGTCGTGGGGTGCGGCCGAGGGCGGTGACGCCCGCCGTCATGACGGCGGCGCTCACCACCGCTCCCACCAGGAGGTTGCCGCCGAGCAGCGCGGCGACGGCGACGCCCGGCAGGAGCCCGTGGGACATGGCGTCACCGAGGAAGGCCATCCCCCTCAGCACCACCCACGTTCCGGCCAGGGCGCATATCGCCGACACCAGGACCCCGGCCCACAGGGCACGCTGCACAAAGGCCACCTCGAACGGGGCCGTCAACCACTCCATACGATGACCCTACAATGACAATCATGTTCAATAACAACGCGACGACATCGCCCGGCGGGGCACGACGGAGCGAGCGCGTCCGGTTCGACGACCTCGACGCCGGCTATCCCGGCCGCCCGGTGCTCCACCAAATCAGCGCGGTGATACCGGCGTTGGCCATGACCGCCCTGGTCGGCCCGAACGGCAGCGGCAAGTCCACGCTGCTCGGCGTTCTCGCCGGGGTGATCGATGCCACATCCGGGCAGCTCCGGTACGCGGAGGGCAGCCCGCCCGCCTTCGTCCCGCAACGCGGCGCCGTCGGCGACACACTCCCCCTCACCGCACGGCAGACGGTGGAAATGGGGCGCTGGGGAGAGCTGGGCCCCTGGCGGAGACTGCCCCGGCGGGACCGGACCGTGGTCGACTCCGCCATGGAACGGCTGGGCGTCGCCGACCTCTCCGACCGCCAACTCGGCGAGTTGTCCGGCGGGCAACGCCAGCGCGTACTGATCGCCCAGGGCCTGGCGCAACGGTCCGACCTGCTGCTCCTGGACGAGCCGACGACCGGACTCGACCCCGAGGCCCGAAACCGGATCACGGCGCTGCTGGCCGACCTGGTCGCCGACGGCACGACCGTCGTCCAGGCCACGCACGACCTGGAGGCCGCCCGCTCGGCCGACGCCTGCCTGCTCCTGGCCGACGGACGACTGATCCGCCAGGGCCCGCCCGAGGAAGTGCTCACGGCGACGACCCTGTCCCGTATCTGGCAGCCGGTGTGAGGGCAGGGGCCCGCAACCCGGTGCGTCCGGTGGAGGCGGAGCCCGAAGGCGGCCCGGCCAGGGAAGCCCTGGCGGGCGATGGGGTTGTCCCGGATCTCCACGAGACGGACCCGTCGTGCCACACGCCAATGACAGCGCGCCTTCGGCGTCACGCAGCAGGGTCATCCGAACCCCACTGTCCGAGGGCGCTGTTACCTTCCGCCCATGACCGCATCAGACGCTCTGCTTCGCCGTCTCGAGCAAGACTCCTCGCTGGCTGCCGCGCTGGCCTGGCCAGGTGACTTCGACATGGACCGCCGGGATCCCCTGGAGGATCTCGTACTCCCCGCCGGCAGGCCGCTGCACCCGGTGGCTGGATGCGGTGCCGGCGGCACGTACTTCCTCTGCGGGGAAGCCGGGGCCGAGGAGCAGCCTGTCCTGTACGCCGATTCCGAGGGCCGGGCCACGCTGATCGGCGCCGACCTCGTGGAGGCCGTCACGCTCATCGCCGTACTGCCCTTCTGGCGCGACCTGGCAAAGAGCTTCACGATCAGCGAGCTCGGCTCGGAGCTCCGGGCCGACCACCCGGACTTCGACGCCGAGCGCGACCGCCTTCTGCACGCCCTCGGACTTGCCTCCGTCTCCGAGGAGGAGGCTGCCGCTCGGCTGCTGGCTGTGGCTGCACGCACGGCCCCGGACTACGTGCCGCGCGTACCGGACGACGATCACCCGCCGTACGAGCTTCTGTTTCCGAGCAGCCCCGCATAGCGACGCCGGAGCCGGAGCGTCATGGCCGCCCCGCCTCTCGTCTCGGCTGATCCGGACCGAGGGGGAGTGTGTGCCGCTGCCTGTCCTCCCCCTCGGTCCGGTCCTGCCTACGGCGTGTCCGTGAGGAGCTCCGTCGTGATGTCCATGTGCAGCCGCCGGGTGTGATCGACCGTTCGCACCGGACCGGTCAGCGTGACCCGGGCGGCGAGCCGCGGGGCGTCGCTCGATGCGCTCAACCGCAGTTCGAGATCGCCCGGTTCGACGATCCGGTGGCCGTCGCGGCCCGTGAAGGACGCGAGGTCCGCCGGGACCGTCGCCCGCACGCGGGCCGCCTGCCCCGGCCCCAGGTCGAGTCGTACGTACCCGATGAGCCGCTGCACCGGCTGGACCACGGAGGCGACCGGGTCGTGGAGATAGACCTGCACCACCTCGGTCCCCTCCCGCGCACCGGTGTTGCGGACCGTGCAGGAGAGGGTGAACTCCCCTTCCGTCGTGGCCCGTCCGCGCTCCACCACGAGGTCGTCCCACGCGAACTCGGTGTACGTCAGACCGTGACCGAACGCGAACGCCGGGGCCGGGTCGACGCTGGACACATCGCTGGCGTGGCCGAGCCGCGCCGCCAGGTAGGTGGACGGCTGGGAACCCGGGTGGCGCGGCACGCCGACGGGCAGCCGGCCGGACGGCGCGGTGCGGCCGCTGAGCACCGAGGCGATGGCCGTCGTGCCCTCCTCGCCGGGAAAGAACGACTGCACGATCGCGGCCGCCTCGTCCACCGCCCGCCCGAGGGCGTACGGACGCCCGGCGAGCAGGGTGACGACAACGGGCGTGCCCGTGTCGAGGAGGACGTCGAGCAGTTGCTGCTGGACACCGGGGAGGACCAGATCCTCGGCGTCACAGCCCTCCCCGCTCGTACCGCGCCCGAAGAGCCCGGCCCGGTCGCCGAGGGCGAGGATCACGAGGTCGGCGCCCCGGGCCAGTTCGACGGCCTCGCCGAACCCGTCGGTGGACGTGCCGTCGATGTCCGCACCCCGCGCGGTGACGAGCTCGCTGTGGGGGAACTCCGCCGCGCATGCCTCGCGCAGGGTGGGCAGGTCGATGCCGAGCGGCGTCCCGGGGTGCAGGCTTCCGACGTGGACGGGAAAGGCGTAGCAGCCGAGGACGGCCGTCCGGGTGTCGGCGTTGGGTCCGATGAGGGCGATACGGGGCGGGGTCCCGGAGCCCGCCGCCAGGGGCAGGGTGCCGTCGTTGCGCAGGAGCACGACGGCCTGTTGGGCGACGCGCCGGGCGAGCGCGCGGTTCTCGTCGGTGTCGAGCCGGACGGTCCCCCGCAGGACCTGCGAGTCGCCTTCCGCCGGCCCGTCCGGTCCGGCGGCCCCGGCCAGCGCCGGCGGGTCCGGCCTCCAGTCCGCGTCGAGCAGCCCCAACTGGACCTTCTGGACGAGGACCCGGCGTACGGCACGGTCCACCAGGGCCTCGGACACCAGACCCTGGGCGAGCGCGTCGGCCAGCGGGTCGCCGAAGGTCTTCACGGTCGGCAGTTCCACGTCCACCCCCGCGCCGAGTGCGGCACCGGCCGCTTCCCCGAAGGTTCCCGCCACCCCGTGCAGCGTCTTCAGGAAGGCGATGCCGAAGTAGTCCGCGACCACGGTCCCGTCGAAGCCCCAGGTGTCCCGGAGCAGACCGGTCAGCAGCTGCCCGTCAGCCGCGGAGGGGATGCCGTCGGTGTCGGTGTAGGCGTGCATCACCGACCGTACGCCGCTTTCGCGTACGGCCATCTCGAACGGGGTCAGGATGATGTCGGCCCGCTCCCGCGCCCCCATGCCGACGGGGGCGAGGTTGCGGCCCGCCCGTGAGGCGGAGTACCCGGCGAAGTGCTTGAGCGTGGCGACGATTCCGGCCGACTCCAGTCCCCGTACATACGCGGTGGCGATGGTCCCCACCAGGTACGGGTCCTCGCCGATCGTCTCCTCGACGCGCCCCCACCGGGTGTCGCGTACGACGTCGAGGACCGGGGCGAGCCCTTGGTGCACGCCGACGGAGCGCATGTCGCGGCCGATCGCGGCGGCCATCTCACGGATCAGTTCCGGATGGAAGGTGGCGCCCCAGGACAGCGGCACCGGGTAGGCCGTCGCGCCCCAGGCGGCGAAGCCCGCGAGGCACTCCTCATGGGCGAGCGCCGGGATGCCGAAGCGATTCGCTCCGGCGATCCGCTCCTGGGTGCGGGACAGGGAGAGGGCGCCCACGGCCGGGTCGACCGGAGCCGTCCCGAACGGGCGGGTCAGCTGGCCGAGCCCGTGCGGAAGAAGGTCGTCGAGGTCGACGGCTTCCTCCATGTCGTGCTGGAACGGCGCGACTTCGCCGCCCTCGTCGGACGCGCCCACCCAGACGCCGACGAGCTGGGCGAGCTTCTCCCGCAGGGTCATGGCGTCGATCAGGGCGTCGGCCCTGGCCTCGGGGGTGAGGCCGGGATCGTGCCAGGGCCCGGTGCGGTGTCCCGTGGCGCCGGATGCCGGCGCCGCGGACTCGGTGGTCCCGGCGGCTTTCCGCACACCGGCGTTGTCGATGTTGGCGGTCACTTTCCTCCGACCCCCATCAGCCCCTGTACCAGGGCCCGACGAGCGAACAGGTAGACGATCAGGATGGGGAGCATGGACAGGACGACCGCGGCGAGCAGGCCGGGGGTGTCGACGCCGTGCTCCGTCTGGAATTCGTAGAGCCCCAGGGTGATGACCTTGGTCTCCGCGGACTGCGTCAGCACGAGGGGGAAGAGGAAGCCGTTCCACGCCTGAAGGGCGGAGAAGACGACGATCGTCGCGATCCCGCTCCTGGACAGCGGCAGCACCAGCTGGAAGAAGACGCGCCGGGACGAGGCGCCGTCCATCGTCATCGCCTCGTACAGATCGGGGGTGATGTCACGCATGACGCCCGTGAGGATCAGGGCGCACACCGGCATGGCGAAGGCCGCCGTCGGCAGGATGACGCCGATGAGGTTGTCGTAGAGGCCGGCCTCGCTGATGACGAAGAACATCGGCACGATGACCGCCTGCGAGGGGATCGCCAGCCCCAGGAGGAACAGCCGGAAGACCGTGGTGGTCGCCCGGCCCCGGCTTCTGACGATGGTGTACGCCAGCGGCGGTACGAGAAGGACGACGATGCCCACCACGCACACGGTGACGACGACCGTGTTGAGGAAGTACTGCGCGAACCCGCTGTTGAGGTCCTTGATGTAGTTGTCGAGCGTGAAGTGCTCCGGGAAGGCCAGCGGGCCGTTCGCGGCGTAGTCGGGGCGCGACTGGAACGTGGCGACGAGCATCACGTACAGCGGCAGCCCCACCACGAGGAGCCAGACCACCGAGCCGAAGCCCGCGAGGTGGTTGGGACGGCTCTTGCTCACAGTCCCTCCATGGTGCTGCGCATCTTGTCGTAGCCCGAGAGCCGCACGACGATCAGCGAGATGAGCGTGGAGACGAGGACCAGGAGAAGGGCGATGGCGGACGCCGATCCGTAGTCGAAGCTCTTGAACGCCTTCTGGTACATGTAGTACGCGCTGATGGTGGTGTCGCTCCCCGGCCCGCCCTGGGTCAGGATGAGCACGGTGTCGAAGGTCGTGAGCCCGCCGACCACCATCAGGATCATCGAGGTGATGATCGCGTTGCGCAGCTGCGGCAGCGTGATGTGGAAGAACTGCCGCACCCGGCCCGCGCCGTCGATCTGCGCCGCCTGGTAGAGGACCTGCGGCACCGCGCGCGCCGCTCCCTGGTAGATCAGCGTGTGCAGCGGGGTGAACTGCCAGGTGCTGACGAAGACCAGAACGCCGATCGCTCCGGCCTGCACCCCGAAGAGGTTGCCGTCGCCGAACAGCCAGGTGGCGTGCGCGGGGACCCCGAGGTTGGGGTCGAGGAGAGCGCGCCACAGCACGGACACGGCCGCGATGGACAGCAGCATCGGGACGAAGTAGATGGCGGACAGGACGGCCCGGTTGCGCTGGTGTCCCGCCGCCCAGACCCCGAGCAGAATGCTCAGCGGGGTCTGCACGGCGACCCCGAGCACGGTGAGCAGGACGCTCAGCCAGAGGCTCTTGATCATGACGGGGTCGTCCAGGAGCTTCTTCCAGTTGGCGAGGCCGGCGAACTCCGGGTCGCTCAGACCGTCCCAGCTGGCGAAGGAGAGTACGGCGACCATGATCAGCGGGACGATCGCGAAGAGGCCGAAGAAGACGGCGGCCGGGACCGCCCAGAGGAATCCCGGCCGGCTCGCTCCGATACCGACAGGTCCGTCCTTCTTGAGGGCTCTCCCGGCCGTCCCCTTGTCCCCGGGACGTTCGGATACGACGGCGGTTGGATTCATGTCATGGGTTCCGCGTCCGGATTCGAGTGAGGTCACGAGGTCGGCAGTGCCTGCATGGCCTCGATGAAGGCGTCCTCGTCCATCGAGCCGTTGAAGAACTGCTGGAGGGCCTGGTACATGGCGGTGGCCGCCGACTGGGGGTACGCCTGGTCCCAGGAGAGCTGGAACGCCGGGGCCTCCTTGACCATGCCGTACTGGAACTTCGCGAACTCGGGGCTGGCGGCGGTGTCCAGGAAGGCTTCGGTGTTGGTGGTGGTCGGCAGGTTGCCGATGGAGAGCTGCGCCTTCACGAACCGGTCCGAGTACATGAGCTTCAGGAACTCGGCGACGGCCTGCGGGTGCTTCGTCTTCTTCACCACGGAGTAGAAGTTGTTGGTGTTGCCGACGAGGTTCGCCCGGTCGCCCTTGCCGCCCTCGACGGAGGGGAAGGCGCTGTATCCGAGGTCGCTCTTCGCGAACTCCGGGTGGGCGTCCTGCTGCGTGGAGTACTCCCACGAGCCCATCAGCTCGAAGCCCGCCTTGCCGGTCGCCAGGAGCGTGGGCGAACCCTGGTCGGTGAACTTCACCGAGTCGTAGTTGGTACCGAAAGCCCCGGCGTCCACCAGCTCCCTGATCATGCTGAGCGCCTTCCGGCTGTCCGGGCTCGCCCAGGCGTCCTTGTCGCCGTCCAGCGCCTTCTGGAAGAGCTCGGGCCCGGCGATGCGGTCGTAGAGGTACTCGAACCACATCAGCGTCGGCCACCGGTCGCCGCCGCCCAGCGCGATCGGGGTGACGCCGTCGGCCTTGAGCGCCTTGACCGCCGCCAGCAGGTCGTCCCAGGTCCGAGGAGGTTCGACACCCGCCTTCTTGAGGACCTTGCCGTTGTTGAACAGCAGGACGGGCTGTGTGCCGCGCATGGGGATCCCGTAGGAGGCGCCGTCGACCACCGCGCTGTTGAACACGGACGGCAGGAAGTTCGCCTTGAGGCCGGGGTCGTCGGCGATGAAGGAATCCAGCGGGAGCAGCAGACCGGCGTCGACGAACGGCTTGATGCTGCCGCCGCCCCAGTTGAAGAAGACGTCGGGCGCCTGCTTGCTCCTGATGATCGTCTGCAGTTTGGCCTGGTAGTCGGCGCCCGGGATCGTGTCCAGGACGACCTTCACCTCCGACGTCTCGTTGAAGGTGGCGACCAGCTCCTTCTCCACCTTGTTCGCGGCGTCCCCGTAGACCAGGACGTGGATGGCGCCGTCGTCGGCCGCGCCGGAACCTCCCCCGCACCCGGTCAGGGACAGCACCAGGGCCAGCGCGGCACCACCGACGACAACGGTCCGCGAGAACCGTGCGCGTTGTTTCATCGACTCGCCTCTCGAAACTGTTTCGGAGATATTGCCGAAACTTGTGAGTCGGGACGCTAGGACTCCCCCTCCGGAGGGTCAACCCCCCGTCACGCCGTCACCAAATCGTTACGCAAAGTGCGAGGTCGAGGCGTGCTCTATGCTCCTCGGCATGCGCGATGACGAGGAAATGGGCCGCATCACGCTGGCCCAGGTGGCCGAGCGGGCCGGCGTCTCCATTTCGACAGTTTCGAAGGTCCTCAACGGGCGGCAGGACGTGGCGGCCCCCACGAGGGTCAAGGTGGAGCGCCTGCTGGAGGCCCACGCCTACCGGCGCACCACACGGTCGGCCCGCGAGGCTCCGCTCATCGAGATCGTGTTCCACGAGTTGGAGAGCATCTGGGCGATGGAGCTGATCCGGGGGGTGGAGAACGTCGCCAAGGCCCACAACGCCGGGGTCGTCCTCACCGAAAGCGGAACCCGCCACGCGCCCGGCCCGGAGTGGATGGAGGCGATGCTCCAGCGCAGGCCGCTCGGCGTCGTCCTGGTCTTCTCCACGCTGCCCACCGAAGTGAAACAGCAGCTCAGGTCCCGCTCGATCCCCTTCGTCATCATCGACCCGGCGGGCGACCCCGACCCCGACGTCCCCTCGGTCGGCTCCGCCAACTGGAACGGCGGACTCGCCGCCACCCGCCATCTCATCGAACACGGGCACCGGCGCATCGGCATAGTCACCGGTCCCGAGGACATGCTCTGTTCCCGCGCCCGGCTCGACGGCTACCGGTCGGCGATGACCATGGCGGGGCTCGAAGTGGACCCCGACCTCATCCTGTTCGGCGACTTCCACGTGGAGGGCGGATACGACCGCGCCACCGAGATGCTGTCCCGGACCCACCCGCCCACCGCGATCTTCGCGGGCAGCGACCTCCAGGCCCTCGGCGTCCTGGAAGCCGCCCGGGCCCACGGCCTGCGCGTGCCCCAGGACCTCTCGGTGGTCGGCTACGACGACGTATCGATCGCGCGCTGGGCGAGCCCGGCGCTGACCACGGTCCATCAACCGCTGCGCCGGATGGCGGAGGAGGCCACACAGATGCTGATGCGGCTGCGGGCCGAGGAACCGGTGTCCACCCGGCTGGAGCTGGCGACGAGCCTGATCGTACGGAAGAGCACGGCGTCGGCGCCGACGGGGAGCCCCGCCGGCCGCGGCGGCGCCCGTTCATGACGGCCGGACAGCTCGTCGGCCCGGCCGGTCCGTTCGTCAGCCCGGCCGGACCGTTCGTCAGCCCGGCCGTCGGCGAGCCCTTCGGCTCCCGAACGGCGTGATCCGGCCCTCCCGCCGTTCGGGCAGGGACTCCACCGGTGCACCGACGGCGGCCCCGGCACGGTCCGGCGACGTGTGAACGGGAGCCGATGCGCTCGGCCTCCCGCGGCTGGACACGGGGCGGCCGTCTCCGCCGGAAGCCGCCGCCAGGGCCCTTCGCGTCACAGCGGCGCAAGACGCGGGGTCCGGTGCGCTCAGCCGGTGGGGCCGGTCCAGTTCGCGGGGACGTGGCCGAGGCGGACCCGCTGCGGATGGTCGCCGACGGGGATGGAGGCGACCTTCTCGCCGGTGGCGAAGTCGATCGCCGTCACCTGGTCGGCGCCGCTCTCGGACACCACGCAGTGCTTTCCGTCTCCACTCACCGTGGCCCAGTACGGCTTGGAGACGGTGACGAGCGGGCCCTCCTGAAGCGTCTCGCGGTTCACGACGGTGACATAGTCGTCCATGGTTCCGGCGATGCAGAGCTTGTCGCCCCGAGGACTCATGGACATGCCGTGGTGCCGGGAGTCATTGACGAAGGTGGTGCGGTCGTCGCTGGTGTCCGGGTTCTTCGGCAACGTCTTCACTCGGGTGATCTTGTCCGTGTGCACGTCGTACTCGACGAAGCCGTTGAAGAAGGAGACCTGGAAGTACATCTTCGACTCGTCAGGCGTGAAGGCGACCGGGCGCAGCGCGTCGGAAAGGTCCTCGCGGCCGAAGGCGTCGAGCCGCTCGCGCATGTCGATGATCTTCTTGACCTCGAAGGTCTTCGCGTCGGCGACGGTGATGCGCCGGTCGCCCTTGGTGAAGTCCTGCCAGGGCGCGTCCAGGTCGGTGTTGACCTCGCCGATGGCCATGTTCCAGAGGTACTCGCCGCCATCGGTGTAGACGTTCTCGTGCGGCTTGTCGCCGGCCTTGAACCTACCCGCCTCCTTGCCCGTCGCCATGTCCAGGACGTGCACGGTGTTGGAGGTGGAGGCGGAGACGGCGACCTGGGTACCGTCGGGGGAGACCGCCATGTGGTCGGAGCGGAAACCGGACACCGGGAACCGCCAGTTGATCTTGCCGCTCTCCACGTCGATGGAGACCACGTCGGCGAAACTCGGCCGGGAGGCGACCACGGACTTGCCGTCCTTCGTGGTGTACATGTCGTCGACGTACTGATCGTGACCCTCACCCGGGCCGAGGCGGATGCCGAGGAAGAAGGCGAGCTTGACGGGGTTCAGGTAGATCTCCCACAGGCGCTCCTTCTTGTCGGGGATCATGTCGATGCGGCCGATCCTGGCGTAGTCCCCACGGGAGTCGATGACGTCGGCGGTGCCCTCCCAGTTGTTGCCGACGAAGAACACCTCCCTGAGCCCCTCCGAGGATGTCTCCCGTACCGGCCGCGGGATCTCGCTCGCGTCGGCCGGGCCGGGGACGCCGGGCAACGCACCTGCCGTAAGCCCCACGGCGAGTACGGCGGCCATGCCGAAGAGGTGTCGGCGGCGAGGGGTGACGGAACGCGTCATGGTGGGCTCCAGAGGCAGGGGGCAGGTGGCGTGCCGTCAGGCAGGCCCGCATCTGTTACTGGAGGTAACGTAGCCAGGAGAGGGGAAGTTGAACAGGCCCCCTCGGGATTCCCCGGCCGCCCGGGCGGCGAGGGCGGGGCCGGTCCGGAGGGCACCCTCACGGCACTGCGCGAACACCGGGCCGGTGGACCTCGGCAAGCGGTGGCGAACGAGCCGGGGGCGCCGACGCCGTGGGCGAGCAGCGCCCCCGATTCGGTCAGCACACCGCTGTGGCCGTGGTCACCGCCGCAGCGACGGCCCGTCCGGCCCACGCGTCTCACAGGCGTCCGGGAGCGCCCGGAGGCGGTTTCCCGCCGCTCTCCTCGTGCGCGGCGGGACGGACCGGCCCCTCATCGTCGTGCTGCCGTCCCGCAGACCTTGCCGTTCAGCCGGAAGACCTGAGGGTCGTGCACGAGACCGGTGGGCCGGCCGTTGAAGCCGAACCGCACGGTGCCACCGGGCGCGACGGTGGCGTTCCAGCTCAGGGCCTCGGCGGCGACCCGGGGACCGGTCTGCCCGATACCCGCGCCCCAGGCGTCGGTCACCTGCTGCTGGTCGGCGAACGTCCAGTCGAGCCGCCAGGACCGCACCGGGCGGTCGCCGGTGTTCTTCAGAGCGACGTGAGTGGTGAAGCCGTCGCTCCAACGCTGCGAGGTGTAGGTCACCTCGCACTGTGTCCTCACGGGCTCGCCGCCGCCCAGGTCGTCCGCATAGGACGCGACCCAGGCGAGCGGGGCGTTCCAGTTGATGGTGATCTCGTTCGTGGCCCATGACTCGATGTCGTCGATGTAGCACATCGCCGGTGCGCAGCCCTTCAGCTTGGCCTGCGCGACCGGGTCCTCGATGGATGCGTTCGGGCCACCGGCCAGCGACCCCGGTGCGGGGTTCGGCAGTGCGGGGTCGAGCTGGTTGGCCCAGAACCGGTGGTGCTGGTTGCGCGAGTCCCGCTCGCCGTACCCGGTGACATAGGACTGGTTCAGCGCGTTGCGGCCCAGGAGATAGTCGAGCCCGCGCAGTACGGCATCACGGTAGGCGGTCCTGCCGGTCAGGTCGTGTGCGGAGCCCAGGACGACCATGTTGTTGGCGACCTGACTGTTCGAGCCCCATACGTAGTGCCCGTCGTCGGGGGCGTACGGAAGGCCGTACGCGGCCCGGGCCGAATCGGCGGCGTACCCGTCGGCGGCTTCGGTCACCATGCCTCGCACCGTGGCGAGCTGATCGGCGGACAGCCCGCCCGGCACCCGCGCGAGGTTCAGGGCTCCGAGCCCGGCGACCGAGCCCCAGGACATGCCACCGCGCGGGAAGACGGCGTCGGTGTCACCGTGCAACGGGGAGCGGAGGACCTCCTGGCGGTAGCTGTCCTCGCCCGTGGTCAGGAAGAGTTCCGCGGCGGCCCAGTAGAACTCGTCCCGTACGTCGTCGTCGTTGTAGGCGCCGCCGCCCGTGGCGTCCTGCGGATCAGCGAGGAGGTCCGGATGGGCCTTGGCCGCTGTCCACGCGGAACGCGCGGCCGACCCGCACCGGGTGGCGAAGTCCGCGTCGTAGACCCGGAAGAGGCGGGCGCACTGGGCGGCGGCGGCCGCCAGGTTGAGGGTGGCCGCCGTGGTCGGCGGATGCAGTTCCCGGGGCTGGGGGTCGCGGTCCGGCCGGAGCGGCAGCCCGGTCCACGCCTTGTCGTGCAGCTTGTGGTGCGCCATGCCGGCGAGCGGCTCCCCTGCGGGCACCTGCATCCGCATGAGGAACTCCAGCTCCCAGCGTGCCTCGTCGAGGATGTCGGGAGTGCCGTTCCCCTGCTCGGGCAGCCGGAGCTCGCCGTCGCCGAGCGGCCCCGCGTCGGCTGCCCCCTCGTACAGGGTCCGCTCGAAGACGGCCATCAACTGGGCAACCGATATCCCTCCGTTGACCACGTACTTGCCGTGGTCACCGGCGTCGTACCAGCCGCCCCGCGCGTCGAGACGGTAGTCGCACACGCCCGGTTGGCAGGGTACGTCGGTGTCACCCTGGTTGGGGCTCACGCCCAGATGACCGGCCGGCCGCGCGTACTGCTCGCCCACGAGGTCCGCGTCGATCTCGATGCCGCTGCGGTTGTGGTAGAAGTACGCGAGCGCGTCGGTGCGCAGCGTCGCGTACAGGCTGTCGCCGATGGCGAACGGCTCGCTCCTCTCCCCCGCGACCGTGACGGTGTATCCCTCTCCCGTGGCCGTCACCGCACTGAAGTCGAACGTGTGGACATGCTGCCGGGACGCGGTGTCCACGCCCGCCGGAGTGGTGGTGCCCTCGGCCACGCGCGTCCCGGCGGCCGAACGGAGCGTCCAGGGCAGCGGGTCGATTCGTTCGGTGACGACGGTTCCCGACTTGGGGCCGTGGGTGAGGTATCCGACCTGGTTGACGCGGACGGGGGATCCGGTGTCCGGTTCGTACGGCGGCTGCGCGGTCCCCCCGCGCAGCGATACGTCGTCGACGCAGAAGGTGAAGGGTTCGGCGCTGCCTCCGATCTGGAAGGCGAGCTGCGCCGCGTCGTGGTCGGCTCCGGCCGTGAAGGTCTCCGTGAAACGTTCGCCGGTCGTCCCGACCTGTTGTGTGGTGGCGAGTTCCGTGGTCCACGGCTCGTTCGCCATCTGCACGTTGGTGTGGATGGTGACCGGCACGGTCGACGTCGCCGTGTAGCTCAGCGTGTACCCTTCGCCGGCGGTGAGCGCGAGGGCGTTCTGCCCGACGATGGCGTCCCACGCGTTGGCCGTGCCCGCGGGGACGTCGGCGCAGAGCCGTCCGTCCGAGACGGCGATGGGGCTGTTGGCCGTCGACCACCACGGGGCGGTGCCCGCGGAGAAGTCCCCGTTGATGATGAGCTCGGGGGCCTCGTCGAGCGGCTGGGCCGCGTCGGCGGGCCCGACGAGGGTGGCGGCCAGCAGCCCGGCGGTGGCTGCGACGCCCGCTAACACGCCGAGGTGCCTGGATCGGTACGGACGGCGGGACGTGCGGGATGGGTGGGGAACGAGCGGCTGATGTCGCGACACACTGAAGTCCTTACGAGAGAGGCGCGGACAGAAGTGGGAGCGCTCCCAACTTCAAGGCCGGAGCACGCGCCGTCAAGCGGTTGCACAGGATTCGTCGCCTTGCCGGGGTCACGGAAGGCGACAGCCCGGGCCGAGGTGCGAGGACGCCCGCCGCGCTGCCGCCCGGGTGCGCTCGACGGGCCGCCCCGCCCCGCCCCGTGCCCGTCGATCCGCTCGGCACGACTTCGGCAAGGGGACACCAGCGGGTTGTCAGGAGCACGGCAACACTCTTACAGTCCATAAGGTAAGCGGTGGGAGCGCTCCCAGAGCTGAACGGCCGGGCGCTTCCGATTCCGTGATCGCCCCATCCGGTCACCCCTCCTGGAGAGGCCCCGCATGCGAGCGTCAGCACACTCCCCCGGGACCACGCACAGCCTGCTCATCCCGCTCACCGGCGTCGGCCCGGTCCGCGTCGGGATACCGCCCGTACAGCCCCGGCCCCGGCCCCGGCCCCAACGGCACCGCCGCGCGTGAACCGGGGCGCACACGCATCGGCCCCGCCTCCCTCATGTCCCCCAGGTCCAGGGCGCGGCCCCGGTGACGTCACCGCGGTCCTCGCCTGCCGGTCCCCGCACTTTCGACTCCCGCGGTGCGCCGGCCGGTCCACCCACGGGCCCCCGCACGACGGCGGCCGCGAGAGAGAAGCGCAACCGGAAGAACGTTCCCCCTCAGGCACAGGAGAACCTCATGGCCCGACGCAAGAAGCTGTTCGCCTTCCTGGCGGCGGTGCTCGCGACACTGCTCGGCGGAATCGGCCTGTCCTTAATGGGCCAGGGCAGCGCGCAGGCACACGGCGTCACGATGACGCCGGGATCGCGTACCTACCTCTGCATGCTGGACGCCAAGACCGCCACCGGCGCTCTGGACCCGACAAACCCGGCGTGCAGGGCCGCGCTCGAAGAGAGCGGCCCGACCGCGCTGTACAACTGGTTCGCCGTACTCGACTCCAACGCGGGCGGGCGAGGCGCCGGTTACGTACCGGACGGAAAGCTGTGCAGCGCCGGCGACCGGTCACCGTACGACTTCACCGGCTACAACGCCCCGCGCTCCGACTGGCCACGGACGCACCTGACGTCCGGAAGGACGATCCAGATCAAGCACAGCAACTGGGCGGCACACCCGGGCTCGTTCCGGGTGTACGTGTCCAAGCCCGGCTACTCGCCCAGCACCGAGCTGGGCTGGGACGACCTGGAGCTGATCGGGACCGTCTCCGACCCGCCGCAGTCGGGCGGGCCCGGCACCGACGACGGTCACTACTACTGGGACCTGGACCTGCCCTCGGGCCGCTCGGGTGACGCGGTCATGTTCATCCAGTGGGTGCGCTCGGACAGCCAGGAGAACTTCTTCTCCTGCTCCGACATCGTCTTCGACGGCGGCAACGGCGAGGTGACCGGCATCCGCGGCTCGGGCGGCACTCCGAATCCGACGCCCACTCCGACCCCGACTCCGACACCCACCGACCCGCACACCGGGTGCATGGCCCTGTACAACGTGACCAACTCCTGGAGCGGCGGGTTCCAGGGTTCGGTGGAGGTCATGAACCACGGCACGACGGCGCGTGAGGGCTGGGCCGTCCGGTGGAAGCCCGGCGCGGGCACCGAGATCAGCAGCGTGTGGAACGGCGCGCTGACCACGGAGCCCGACGGCACGCTCACGGTGAGGAACCTCGACCACAACCGCACCATCGCACCGGAGGGCAGCGTCACCTTCGGGTTCACCGCGACCTCGGCCGGCAACGACTTCCCGGTCGGTTCGATCGGCTGCGTCACCCCGTAACCGCGGACGCGGCAGACCTGGCGGGCTCGGCCTTCCGCCGAGCCCGCCGCCACGGCCCCTGTCGGAGCCGGGCATGTGTCACGTCGTCAGCGCTGGAGCGTCAGCAGACCAGGGCGGTAGGGCAGGAGGCCGTAGTCGCCGCCGGAGTCGGGGCTGCGCCCCTGGTAGAGCATCTGCAGATGGCAGGGATCGACGGTCATGGTCTGGTCGGGGTTCGAGCGGATCAGTTCGCCGTGGCTGATGTCATTGGTCCAGGCGGCGCCACTGTTGGCCTTGCCGGCGAAGGGGTTGCCCTCGGTCGCCGCCTGGGGTGTCCACGCGCCGTTCAGGCTGGTGGCCGTGAACGAGCGGAAGTAGCGACCCTGCGAGCCGATCGCCTCGACGATCATGAGGTAGCGGTTCTGGCCCTGCAGCTTGTAGACCTGCGGGGCTTCGAACAGGTTGTTCGTCGTATCGCTCATGATCACTGTCGAGGTCGAGCCGAAGCTGCCCGGGAAGTTCCCGATCGGCATGTCGGCCCGGTAGATCTTGCCGTTGTCGCCGGCGAAGAACAGGTACATGTTCGTCCCGTCACCGATGAGCGTCTGGTCGATGGGGCCCGTTCCGGAGTCGGGAATGCTTCCGGAGAAGAGCACCTGCGGGGATGACCAGCCGTTCGGGTCGGTCGGATCGCTCGACGTCCGGTAGGAGAAGGCGGACCCGCCCCACTGGTAGGCGAGCACCCAGACACTCTTCGGTGCGAAGTAGAAGAGCGTGGGCGCGACGGTGGAAGCCGACATCGCGTTCTGATCGGCCGAGGCCATCTGCGACCAATCGGAGAACAGACCGAAGTTCATCGAGCCCCACCGCGTCCCCGTGTCGTGCGTCGTCGCGTACACGAGCTGTTTGCCCTCGTAGGGGACGACGGTGAAGTCCTTCAACGAGACCCACCCCGGCCTGGGCTGCGCCAACGGGCCCGACGATGCCCAGCGGTAGGTCCCCGGAAGATCGCACGGGCCGGTACCGCCACCGCCGACCTTGACGAGCTGCCACTGCTGGTTGGCGCCGCCCCAGTCGTCGTACTGGACGGTGTTCGCGTTGTCGGCGGTGGAGGCGCCTTGTACCTCAAGGGCCTTGCCGCTGTGGCGCGAGATGAACCTCACGTAGCCGTCCGGGCTGTCGGCCAGTCGCCATTGCTGGTTGGCGGCGTTCAGATCGGTCCACTGGACGATCGATCCGCCGTTCGCGGTGGACCAGTTGTAGACGTCCAGCACCTTGCCGGAATGGCGGGACTTGATGCGGTAGTAGCCGCCGCCGGAATCGACGAACTGCCACTGCTGCTGGCTCTGATCGTTCCTGGTCCACTGAGTGATGCGGGCGCCGTCGCCGGTCGCCCTGTTGTAGACGTCCAGGGCCTTGCCGCTGTTGCGATTGACCAGCACGTACGAGGCGTCGGGGTCCACGGTCGCCGCCTCGGCGGGCTGGGCACCGAGGAAGGTGGCAACGAGTAACAAGGGTGCAAGGACCGCGAGCAGGCGTCTGGGCCGGGCCGGGGACGAGTGGCGATACCACATGAGCTGCGCCTCCTGAGAGTGAGCTGAGGTGACCCTGATGAACAGCGGAGCGGAGTGCCGTGGGTTCGAGAACGGTTTCGAAAGTTTCGAGGACTCCCGGATCTCCGACGCCACAAGCTAGGGACGCCGGGTTCTCCGGTCAAGGCTTGCCACTGGTCCGCCCATAGCCAGCATCTCCCCCTCGCCCCCGGACAAGCGATCGCACCCAGCACACCTCCCCTGGGTGCGCTCATGCGGTTCTCCCAGCCCACGGCGCATATATGGAGGGATAAAGCCGAGCAGACAACGTCCGAGCACTCACCCCGACCGCGACCCCACGACCTTCGCCGACGACTTCACCGGGGCCACATTCTCCCCACCAGGGTGTCTGAAAGTTTCGAGTCACCAATCGAAACTTGTGCTGCGAGGAGTATTGACGGCCCATCATCGATGCCTCAATCATCCGTGTCTGAGGAACTGACCGTGGTCCGCGATACCGAACGTCGGCCGCGGCCCTGTGTCCCGCACAGCAGATCCGCGCACCCCCTCAGTCCTTTCGTGATTCCACCTTGGAGGCACAGTCATGGGCTCTTACGCCCTTCCCGGGCCCGGTGTCCGCCGGAAAGCTCGCAGCCTGCTGTTAGCGCTGGTCGTCGGCGCCCTCGGTGCGTCCGCCGCGCTGGTCGCACCACCGGAAGCCCACGCCGCGGAGAGCACGCTGGGCGCCGCGGCGGCCCAGAGCGGCCGCTACTTCGGCACCGCCATCGCCTCGGGCCGGCTGGGCGATTCGACGTACGCGTCGATCGCGAACCGCGAGTTCACCATGGTGACGGCCGAGAACGAGATGAAGATCGACGCCACCGAACCGCAGCGGGGCCAGTTCAACTTCAGCGCCGCCGACCGTGTCTACAACTGGGCGGTGCAGAACGGCAAGGAGGTGCGTGGCCACACCCTGGCCTGGCACTCCCAGCAACCCGGCTGGATGCAGAGCCTCAGCGGCAACGACCTGCGCCAGGCGATGATCGGCCACATCAACGGCGTGATGGCCCACTACAAGGGCAAGATCGTCCAGTGGGACGTCGTGAACGAGGCCTTCGCCGACGGTAGTTCCGGAGCCCGACGCGACTCCAACCTGCAGCGCAGCGGCAACGACTGGATCGAACTCGCCTTCCGCACCGCTCGCGCCGCCGACCCGTCCGCCAAGCTCTGCTACAACGACTACAACGTCGAGAACTGGACCTGGGCCAAGACCCAGGCCATGTACTCCATGGTCCGGGACTTCAAGCAGCGCGGCGTGCCGATCGACTGCGTCGGCTTCCAGGCGCACTTCAACAACGGCAGCCCCTACAACAGCAACTTCCGTACCACGCTGCAGAACTTTGCCGCCCTCGGAGTCGACGTGGCCGTCACCGAGCTGGACATCCAGGGCGCCTCGCCCACGACCTACGCCAACGTGACCCATGACTGCCTGGCCGTCGAGCGCTGCCTCGGCGTCACCGTCTGGGGTGTGCGCGACAGCGACTCCTGGCGACCGGAGCACACACCGCTGCTGTTCAACAACGACGGGAGCAAGAAGGCCGCCTACTCGGCCGTCCTCAACGCACTCAACGGCGGCGGCACAACGGAGCCCCCGGCGGGTTCCGGACAGATCAAGGGCGTCGGTTCGGGCCGCTGTCTGGACGTGCCCAACTCCGGCACCGCCGACGGCACCCAGCTCCAGCTGTGGGACTGCGGCAGCGGCGCCAACCAGCAGTGGGCGGCCACCGACGCGGGTGAGTTCCGGGTCTACGGCAACAAATGCCTGGACGCCGCCGGCACGAGCAACGGCAGCAAGGTCCAGATCTACAGCTGCTGGGGCGGTGACAACCAGAAGTGGCGGGTCAACTCCGACGGATCCATCGTCGGCGTCCAGTCCGGCCTCTGCCTCGACGCCGTCGGAACCGGCACCGCCAACGGCACCCAGATCCAGCTCTACTCCTGCTCGAACGGCAGTAACCAGCGCTGGACCCTCACCTGACGGGACCTGCCACAGGCGAACGGATGAACCGATGACGGCCTGCGGTGCGGCGACGAGGGCGCCGAGGCTGTGACCGTGCCGGGCCCGGCGTCACCCCGGGCCCCGGCACGCGCGGTCGGCCAGGAAAAGACGGGGCCCTCCTTCGCGGGAGAGCCCCGTCCTCCTGCGTGGCGCGTGCGCGCGTGGCGCTCGCCTCACGGTGGGAGACCCTACGGGTGGAGCACCTTGCCGATGCGAGCGGCCGCGGGAGTGCCCAGCTCGGTGAGGCCGTAGAAGACGCCCGAGGTGGTGACGATGCCCGATGCGCTGCTGTTGTCGAGCTGGAGGACGGTGCCGTTGCCGGCGTCCTCGCCCTCGGCGCCGATCGCCACATCCGCCCGGCTGTACCCGGACAGGTCGGTCAGGGAGACTGCCGAGCCGAAGCGGTCGTCTCGCTCGGACGTGCCCGGCACACCCTTGGTGTCCTGCGAGTAGATGACGGCGCCCGTGCCCGTGGGTCCGGTGGAGGTGGAACGCAGGAGCAGCGTCGAGCCGGCGTTGACGTACGAAACGTCGTTGCGGGTTACGTTCTCGCCCGGCAGGCCGACCAGGATGTCGGCGTACCCGTCGAGGTCGACGTCACCGATGGAAACGGACGCACCCATGCCATCGCCGCTCTCGTCAAGGCCGGGAACGCTGGTCGTGTCCTGGTGCAGGGTCTTGGTCCCCGCGGAGGTCAGGCCCGCCGACGAACCGAAGACCGCGGTAACGGCGCCGCCCACGGCGGTGTGACCCGACTCGGTGGCGGACGGCTGCCCGACGGCGAGGTCGGTGTAGCCGTCGCCGTTGAGGTCACCCGCGGCCAGCGAACGACCGCCGGGCGCGGTCAGCATGCCGACCCGCTGCAGACCGGTCGGTGAGCCCTTCAGCCACACCAGGCGGCCCTTGCCCTCCGTGTCACGGAACGAGACCGCCGCGTCGGCGTAACCGTCACCGTTGAAGTCGCCGGTCGACGCCGAGGAGTAGGAGACGCGGCCCGTGTACGACGTAGCCGTGTCCAGATAGCCCCTCGTACCCACGCCGGACGCGGAGTCCCAGGCGTACCAGCGGCCCGGGACGCCAGGTGCGACGGAGAAGATGTCCGCCTTGCCGTCGGCGTTGAAGTCGCCCGCCGCGACGGTCGTGCCGAGCCCTTCGTCCGCGGTCCGGGTGTCCGAGTTGGTCCAGTACAGCTTGCCCGTGGTGAGCGCGGGGCCGTACAGCGCGGTGACGGAACCGGTGTTGGCCTGCCCGGTCACCCCGTTCTCGCCGGGGGCGCCGACGATCAGGTCGGCGAAACCGTCACCGTTCAGGTCGCCGTACGCCGTGGAGGAACCGAACCGGTCGTCGCTCTCGGAGGTGCCGGGCACACCCGGGCTGCTCTGGTCGATCGTGCGGCGCGCCGCGGCGACGGGGCCGTCCGTGCCGCCGGGCAGGATGTGGACGCTGCCGTCGCTGCTCGCGGCCTTCGGCGTACCGATGACGAGATCGGTGATGCCGTCGCGGTTGAAGTCGGACGTCGGGATCGCGGAGTTGCGGCCCGCGCCGGACGCGAACCTGCGGATCGCCGGCAGCTCACTGTAGAGGTTCACGCCGGGGCAGAGCGTGGCGAAGCCGTCGCGGTGACCCGAGATGGTGCTCAGCGTGGCCTTCTCGCCGGCCCGGTACTTGCCGGTGTCGGCTGCGGCGGTCAGCGTGACCGTGCCGCTGGGGCTGACACCGTACTGGCCGAGCTTCCAGGCGGCGACGCGCGCGGCCGAGTCCAGGGCGGCCCGGCTGGGCCTGCCCGTCTCGAAGTTGCCGAGCAGCGCGACGCTCGTGGAGTAGGAGTTGAAGCCGTAGGTGTGCGCACCGAGCACGGGCAGGTCGGCGCCGCCCTCACGGCCCTCGAAGATCTGGCCGCACTTGTCGACGAGGAAGTTGTAGCCGATGTCCTTCCAGCCCTCGTAACCCGGGCGCGGCGTCACATGGTAGGCGTAGATCGCGCGGACCATCGCGGGAGACTCGGAGCAGCTGTAGTTGTTCGAGTCGGCCGTGTGGTGGACGAAGACGGCCTGGATCCTGTCGATGTACTCCGGGTCGCTGTAGTTCGTGGCCAGCGACTCGTCCGGGCCCCAACCGGTACGCAGCGTCATGGGCGGCCGCGTCACCGTGGAAGGTGGCGCGGTCGGTGTGGTCGGCGTCGGGGTGGTGGTCGGCGTGCCCGTCGGAGTGACCGGATCCGTCGGCGTGGCGCTCGTGCCCGCCGTCTGCGTGGCCGCGTCCGTGGGTGTCGGGGACGCGGTTTCCGTCTCCGTGGCGGCTGCGGCCGGCGCAGGCGTCGCTGTCCCTTCGAGGGCGTACGCCGCCGGCTGCGCGTCCGCGCCCGGCGCCTTGGCCTCCTTGGCTGTGACACCCGGGTCCACCAGGGTCAGTTCCAGCCCCTTGGGCAGACCGGCGCTCGACTTGCCGTCCGCCCTCAGTACACGTCCCTGAACGGCGTCGGACGGCCCCACCCACAGCGGCTCCGACATGCCGGGCAGATCGGCCCTGGCGTCCCGCTTCTCGGCGAGGTGCTGGTCGAGGTGCACCTCCAGCCAGTCGCCCCACTCGCCGGTCTCGCGGTTGCGCGTACGCACCTCCGCTGTGCCTTCGATTTCCGCATCCGGGTTCACCCAGGTGACACCGACAAGGGAGAACGGCTCGGTGCTGGTGCGCGGCACATCGCGCTTCTCGCTTCCCGTCCCCTTGAAGTCGAGCGAGTGCACCTCGGCCTTGCGTGGCTTCAGCCCCTCCCGCACCGGGTCCGTGCCGGGACTGGCCACAGCGGCTGTGACGACCCCCGCACCACCGAGCACGACGGCCCCGACGGTCAGCCAGGCGCGGCGTTTCATGCTCAGCGGTCTGTAGGCATGCGACTTACGCGAACTCAAATCCCTTACCCCTTATCGGAGGTCCGTTTCGGCTTACCCCCGAAAAGAGGCGTGCCCTTATACCCAGCGCCCTGCCCTCCTGAAACGTCACATGGGGGGGGCCGGGCGGGCGGTCAGCCGATGGTGCTGCGCGGTCGGCCGGCAGGCCGGTGCGACCCCGCCCCCCTGATCAGGCCCATGGCCGAATGCGAAGGCCAGGGCGATACGCAGAAGGACTGAGCGACCGGAGTGACGTTTCGGGGCCGGGGTGCGCTTGGTCTCCGACTGGGCGAGGAGAGTTCCCCCTCTGGGCGTTCCCGGGGGAACTCGGCCGTGCTTGAAGACCGGGGGGCCGGATGACCGGGGGGCGGATGCTCGACGGTCGGGCGTGGAAGCCCGAGCGGAAAAGTGGCCATCGGTTCGCCGCCGGGCCGGAGGAGTCCGTACAGCAGATGTATTTCCGCCGCACGGTCGCCCGGGGGCGCCGACGACGGCCTGCCGGTGAGATGAGCCGAACTGTTCGGGCAGGGGGGTGAGGCGTGGGCTCAGTTTCCTGTGACGTTTCTGTGTGCCGGGACGCAGGGGTAAGGGGACCGGAGTCGGACGAACGAAGAGGCGTGTGTGGCCAGGGGCGGGGACAAGCGGCGTTCGCAGGAGAGCGCCCTGGGGCGCGGGGCATGTGAGTCCTCGTACGAGCCACGCGTACCGAAGACCGAGCGCACCACCGGCGTACCGGGCGTCACCGTGCCCAACCACCGCCTCGGCCTGTCCACACCGGATCAACCCCCGACATCACGGCCCGGTCGCTGGAACCGGGACCATTCATATAAGGGAGCGTCATGACAGTAGGCAGCATCCTGGGCCGGAACGTGGCCCGAACGGCGGTTGCCCTCGGAGCGGCTTTCGCCCTGGCGGTGACGATGGCCCCGCTCACGGGCACGGCGCAGGCCCACGAAGCGGTGGCGGGATCGCTCAGCTTCAGCGGTGAGCCGGGTGAGTACATCTCCGGCGGACAGTCCCACACCTACACCCCCGAGACGACGGAGATGTTCGAGGTCTCCGGGCCGACCTCGCAGTCCGCCGTGGGCGCCACGGTCGTCACGCCCGAGGGCGAGCGCTGGGCCCTGTCCATGTCGGCCCCCTACGGCCAAATCCTCGTGGCCGGAACCACCTACGCCAACGCCCGCAGTTGGCCCGAAGCTCAGCCGGAGGATCCCAAGCTGCAGTTCAGCGAGACGGACAGGTACTGCGAGAGCGGCACCGGCTCCTTCACCATCTCGCACATCGCCTACGGTCCCCACGGCTACATCCGTGAGGTGGACGCGACCTTCGAGCGGACCTGCAGCGGCTCCACACTGCCCGTGCGCGGCGAGCTGCATGCCCGGATGCCCGAGCCGCCCGTGGAGCTCGCCATCGGCGTGCAGCTGGAGACGACGGGCACGGTGGCCGCCCGCACCGGCGAGATCACCGTCGGCGGCACGGCCACCTGCAACAAGCCGGCCCGCATCAGCATCAACGTCAGCGCCTACCAAACCCAGAAGCGTGCGACGGCGAACGGCTCCCACGAGGGCCTGATCGTCGTCTGCGAGCCGGGAGCCCCGGTCCCGTGGACCACGTCCTTCCCCAGCAACATCGACCCCACCGCCTCCTTCCAGCCCGGCACGGCCGTGCTCCGGGGACTGGCCAGTGCGGACGACCGTGACTACCCCGTGAGCGTCAGCGACTTCCAGAGCAACGACATCACGCTCGTCAGGTCCTGACCCAGTGACGGGCCCGGCCCGGCCGGGTCCGTCACTGTTCGTGCAAACATCAAGCGCGGCTGAGGACTTCAGCAATCAGAGCGGCCGTTCGGGTCAGGTGGGTTTCCGTTCCGGAACCGCCTGGCCTCCGCTGCTCCGCTGGGCTCAGGGCGTGTCAAGGGAAGGTGTTCATGCAGCAGCAAGGAGCGGGCAGCTGCCTGAGAGTCGCGGCCTGGGTCCTGGTGCCACTCGGACTGCTCCTGGCGGTAGGAGGCATCGGGTACTTCTTCACGCACTACCAGGGGGCCACCGTCATGAGCGAGGCCATGGCGCCCACTTACCGACAGGGCGACCGGCTGGTCATCGAGCGCATCGACGCGGACGAGGTACGCAGGGGTGATGTCGTGCTCGTCGATGTGCCCGATCGCTATCAGGGCGGTCCGGTCCTGCAGCGGGTCATCGGGATGGCCGGCGATCACGTCGTGTGCGACGGAAATCGGATCACGGTGAACGGCGAGCCGGTCGAAGAGCCGTATCTGATGCGCGGGGAAGTGAACCCGGGGACCGGGCCGTACGACGTGCGGGTGCCGGACGGGCGGATCTTCCTGCTGGGCGATCACCGGGGGAACTCCAACGACTCGCGGTTCTTCCTGAACGAGCAGTCGGGCAGTGTCGCGGCCTCCGGAGTGCTCGGGCGCGTGAATGAGGGTGTCGCCGCGCCGGCGGCGTCGGGGACGCTCGGATTCCTTGGGGTCCTGCTGGCCATGGTCGGAATCGGCCTGGGGATCGGAGGATACGTTGCCAGACGGCGCGCCCGGCGGCCGATCACAGCTGTGCCGCCCTGGGCCGCGGCACAGTGAAGACCAGTGAATCTCCTCTCAAGCGGAGATGAACCGGGATTCAACATGCCGACCCTCCCCGGTGTCCGGACAGGTGCAGGTGCCCTTCGGCGGGGACGTCGGCCTCTTCCCACTCGACGTTCGCCATGTGCGGCATCTGACGTTACGAGGGAGAGCGCAGCCATGACGCCGCAGGCAGGATCCCGCCGTGTGGCATGCGGCATGCCGTACTCGTGTCATGGCTGACCACGGCACCGATTCCCCTCCCTTGGGCGGCCGCAGCAGCGGCGCCTCGGTCTCGCTGATCGCCGGCACGTTGCAGGCGATCCGGGAGCGGGTGGCGCCGCTGCCGCCTCCCGCTCCCGAACGGCGCCGTCGCCGGCCGAGCGACTGTGCGTTCCCGACGGAGTGGCGCTCTCCGCGGGTCGGCTCATTTCCAGACGGCGAACGCCTGGTCGTCGCTGCGCCGCAGAAGGCCGCCCTTTACCCACTCGACCTTCTCGGGCGCAGCGTTGGAGCCCGGGGCGGAGAGGTAGACCGTGCATGCCTCGTAACTCTCGCCGGCCGCGGCTTGCGCGAACTCGCTGGAGTTGTGTTCGTCGAGGCACTTGTCGAACTTCGGAGCGTCCTCGTAGCTGAGCTTCCCGTCCGTGCCCACGACGGGTTCCGGAAAGGCGCTCATGATGTTCAACTGAGTCAGCAGGGCACCGTCCGCCGTAACGTCGAAAGAGGGTCCGTTCACATCGCCCGCGTCGGTCTTGGTCACACGGTAGTGGACGTAGTACGGCGTACGGCCTTCATATGTGGCTGCCTCCTTGAGCACGGACAGGTCGCCGGAGGTCCCGGCGACCACGCGCAAGACGCTGACCTCAAGGTTGTCCTTCTTCGCCTTGGCGCCATAGGACAGCTCCTGGGCGCCGGAGCATCCGGCGAGTGCGCAGGTGGTGGCGGCGAGGACGGCGAATATCGTACGAGTGTTCAAGGATCCCCCTGTGTTACTGATCGAAAGTATTCGGGCGGTGGGCGGTCAGGACATGGCGAAGAGGACGCTCCGCGCGTCGAACCGGTAGGAGAGCGGATCGTGGACGGGTCATGCCGTGATCTCCCGAAGTGCGATCAAGCCAGCACGACAGGTCCGGCTTCCGCGGTGTTGACGTCTCTGATCGGCCTCATGCCCTGACCGACGCCCTGATGACGTACCGGTTCACCAGCCGTCGCGTGCTGCTCTACGGGTTGCTTGTCACCTCGAAGCCCGAGCCGTAGACGTCAGCGGGATCGGCGGTGTCCCGGGCGCGCAGGTCGGCGAGGATGTTGGCCGAGCTGGTGTACACGTAGGGGGGAATGCCGAGGATGACGCCCTTGGTTATGCCCGCCCAGGGGCCCTCCGCCTGGAATCCATTGGCCTCAGAGGGGTACGCGGTGCCCGGTACGTGCCAGATGGCCGGGCCGCCGGAGTCGCGGGCCTTGTGCTTGGCGTGCGACTGGTAGACGCCGCTGCTGCTGTTGGTGATCCGTCCGTACCAGACGCCCAGTTGTCCGGACACCACGAGTTCGTTGTTGTTGAACAGAGAGGCGCCGAGGAGACGCTCGTCGTCACGGGCGGGCGACAGGGCGTTCGGGCTGGCCTTGCCGCCGGGGACCTCCAGTTCGTCGGTCTGCTTCAGATGCGGCCCCTGTGATGAGAGTGCCACTCCATCGACCAGTTCGATGACCATGTAGTCCTTGGTCAGGTGTCCGGTCATCGAACCCTCGGGGTCCTTGAAATAGCGCACGTACCCGATCGGGCCGGCGGCGATGTCCTGCCGGTGGTAGACGGGGGCGATGTTCTCGTGGATCTCGCGGTCCGCGTAGCGCGGGTCGTTGATGCAGTGGCCTGCGGATATGGCGATCTTCCGCCCGTAGTCGTCATTGCCGACCGCTCCCACGGTGCAGAAGACGTCGGGCGCGGCCGGGTTGAAGGCGATCTGCATGCCGTTGTGCACGCGCTTACCGGAAACGCGGTCCTCCGGCGCGGTGTCGGCGGCGGAGGCGGTGCCGGCGCCGAGGGTCCCGGCGAGTGCCAGGGTCACGGTGAGGGTGCTCAGTCGTCGGAACATGCGTGCTTCCTGTCTGTCGGGGTGGCTGTTCGCGTCTCGTCCGCCATGCCCTTGGCGGGGTGTCGATCGACGCGATGTGGATCACGGCTGAGGCGGCCCCGCCGCGGTGCCGTAGGGCGCGGCTAGGGGTTGATGCCGTCGAACTGCAGGACTCGGTAGGGCGGTTGGTGCAGGACGCCGGGCCACTGGGAGACGATGAGGGTGAGCGAGGTCGCACTCGCGCTGCCCGGGTGGATGTAGCCGCCGTACAGGTTGGGGATCTGCGGCTTGCCCCAGTGGTTCGCCGGCCAGCGGTTGTCGCCGACGATCTGCGGCTTGGGCGCGGTCCACACGGCGTCGGGACGCGACGCGGACCGGGTGCTGATGGAGTAGTCGGTGACGTCGAAGTAGCTCATGCAGTACCGGCCGCCGATCCGCTTGACCGAGAACTCGCCGATGTGGTTGCCGGTCAGGATCGGCGAGGGCCCGACGGCGTTGGTCCACTGCCAGCGACCCTCGTGGTGTGCCCAGTTCTGCTGGGCGCCGAAGTTCCCCGCCCGGAAGTCGTCGGGGCGGATCCGGAAGAGCTGGATGGCCCCACCGTCGGCGGTGTTGCGGTGTGTCCCGTTCCAGCGCTTGGAGAAGATGTAGAGCCAGCCGTCGGGGTCGATGCCCGCGAAGGACCACATCCCGTACATGGACTGGTTCACGCCCTGCATGTCACCCGCCCAGTGGTACGGGTAGTCGTGCCAGGTGACGCCGTGGTCGTCCGAGTAGGCGACGCCGGACATCACCGAGCCGTCGTAGCCCGCGGGCGGCTCCCACGTGCCGACCGAGGTGTACTGGATGTACGTGCGTCCACCGAACTCGATGCAGTCGTTGGGGATACGGCTCACCTCGAAGCCGAACCCGTTGTCCGCGTTGGTCCGGTAGTCGAACAGTTGCCGGGCCCGGCCGCCCGTGGGCAGTGCCCAGGTGAACGAGATGGGAGTCGCGCCGGACGCGTCGAACCCGCCCTGGCAAAGCATCAGCGGCGAGCCGAGGTAGTCGCCGTACTGCTGCATGCCGGACCATGTGTCGCCGAAGACGTAGCCCCAGGTGCCGTCGTGTTCGCGGTAGTACGGGATGGCGAGGTCGCTGGAGCCGATTCCCTGGGCGGCGGCCGAGTCCCCGGGCTCGTCGCACAGGGGGGTGCCGCGCTGTGCGGCCCAGGCGGGGGCAGCCGGGGCGACGGCTGCCAGGCCCGCGCCCAGGGCAAGGCCGCCGCCGGCCCTGAGGACGGTACGGCGCGAGGGGTGGGGCCGGCGGCCCGTGGGGGGCGATTCGGTCACGGTCGTTCCTCCGAGCAGAGGGAGAAGGGGAGCGGATGGTGCCTGTGAGTGCGATGCGATGGGGCGGGCCCGGGCCCGGGCCTGAGCGCGTGTCAGCCCGCCGCGGCGAAGGCGGCTTCGAGGCGCGGAACGTAGTCGGCGAATGCCGGGGCCCAGCAACCGTAGTTGTGGCCGCCGTTGCAGCCCGGAGCCAATGAGGCGCCGTTGCCGTAGTTGACGAGGCGGCTGGGGACGCCGAGCTGGTCGAGGCGGGCCTTGACGGTCTTGGAGGCCGCCGCGGTGTGAACGTCGATGACGTCGTTGTTGCCGGTGTAGAGGGTGATGCCGGTGCGGGACAGCTTGGCGAGGTTGGCAGGCGCGGCCGGGTCCACGGCCTTCCACACGCGGTCGGCGTTGAAGACCGGGTACGGAGAGCCGAAGATGGCGTCGCTGTCGACGTAGGGGCCGTAGCCGGTGCACTTGCCGGAGCCGGACGTGCTGGAGGAACTGCTCACGGCACACCAGGCACCGGTGAGGTTGAGCTCGGTGGCCAGGACGGCGGCGCGGACCTGCGCCATGCCGAAGTCGATTCCTCCGGAGAGCGCGGCGACGTGACCGAACAGGTCGGGGCGGGCCTCGGCGTAGTGGAGGGAGCCGTAGCCGCCCATGGACAGTCCGACGACGGCCCGGTGGTCCCGGTCGGTGCGGGTACGGAGGTTGGCGTCGATGAACGGGACGACCTGGGTGAGGTGGAAGGTCTCCCAGTTCGCGGCGCCTTCGGCGGTGTTCTGCATCTGCCAGTCGGCGTACCAGCCCTTCAACCCGCCGTCCGGCACCACGGTGATCATCGAGTCGGAGTGGAGTGCCGGGGCGGCCGCGACGTCGTCGACGGTGCCGCCGCCGCCGTGCAGGAAGTAGGTGACCGGCCACCGCCGTTCGGGGGCGGCATCGTACCCGGCGGGAAGGAGAACGCGGATCTTGTGCTGCCCCGAGAGCTGCTTCGTGGTGACGGTGAGCGTGAAGTCGGTGGGGCTGTGCACCTCGGTGGCCCCGGGGAGCACGGTCAGCCCGTGTCCGTCGGTGAAGACGGGGAGAGCGGCGACGGCAGCGGGGGCGGTGACCGCGGGCGCGGTCCTCAGGGTGTCGGCGTGCGCCGGGGCGGCGCCCGTCAGGGCGGCAAGCGCGAGCGCGGCGCCTGCGGCGGCGTGGCGGAGGGGCATCATCGGGAACCCTTCGTCGAGGGGGGTGCCCGCGGCACGGTGAGGTGCGGCGGACCGGACGCCCCGATGCTGGTGTCCCCTGCCGTTCGACGGACAGGCCGTGCCACCGGCCATATGTGACCGGCATTCACCGGAGTGGGCCATCCCTGCCCCGACCGGTCGTCCCGACAGTCGTCCGGTGGCGCACGCCCGTGGTCAGGAGGCGTCGGCGCCAGTCCGTGGGGGCGGAAGGGTGACCGGTGCGAAGGCGGTGTCCTGTCGGCGGAACGCGCTCCCGAGGTGATGCTGCAACCGGACGTGTCGGAACTGGTACACGGCGCCGGTCTGCCGAAGTACTCCGCGGTGGTAGGCATCCTCCAGGAAGGCGACGAGATCCCAGGGGAGCCTCCCGGTCAGCGGCAGCCAGACTCGGGCGAACACGAACCACTGCCCCCATGCGGTGAAAGCGAGCACGTAGGATCCCGCGCCCCCGAGTCCGCCGATCGTTCCGATGAACAGGCTGTCCGGCATTCCCCAGTTGAGCCGGCCCAGTGAGCCCTGGAGCAGCAGGACGAGCAGGTACCCGCCGAAGGCGATGGCCACGGTGAGCGCGGTGGCCAGGACGAGGAACTGCCGGCCCACCGTCTTGCGGCTGGACGCCAGCGCACTGACCGGGGTAGCCGCGGCGGTGACGTCCACGGGCGCCTCGAGTGCGGCAATGAGCCCGAAGACAAGGCCGGCGGCCGAGCCGAAGGTCAGCCCCAGGAACAGCATGTTGATCAGGGTGCCCTCGATGACCCGGGGCTCCGCGAGCGGGATCCCCGAGTACAGCGAGCGCTCAAGGGCGAGCGCACAGGCACAGCCGATGCCCATGACGCTCCCGCCGAACAGACCGTGTCCGAATCGGACGATGAAGGTGCGCAGGGGGCTGCGGCCGAGCCGGTCGTGGGTGGCCCGCAGCGTCACTCGGATGCGGGCCGGTTCAAAGTCCGTCCGGAGCCCGCACCTGTCCATGAGCGCATAGACGGATCCGAAGGCGAGTCCCGCTACCGGGCCCATGAGGGCTCCCTGCAACAGGAGTTCACCGATGCCGATCGGGGTGAGCAGCAGGCCGACCACCCAGTCGGCCAGGGCGACGCTCAGAGCGGTGGCCAGGGCGATGACGAGGGTGCGGGTCGGACGGGACAGTGAGTCGCCGACCTGCCACCACGCGAGGTCGTGCCGGTCACGGTCGAGCCGGACCAGGTGGTGGGCGAGGTAACCGAGCCAGCGCTCGGCACGTGCGGAGTCCCGGCCCGGGCTCCTGGGCCGCCGGCCCTCGGCGTCCCGTTCGGGGGCGCGGTGCCGGTAGACGGCGGGCACGAAGCCGGCCAGCAGGTGTTCCTCCAGCGCCCTCACCGTGGGGAAACGGGCGGCGTCGAGGAGTTCGGAGGGATCCTGGCCCGGCATCTCGCTGTAGAGCGTGCGGGCGAGGATAACCATGAGCGGGGTGGTCAGGACCGTGGCGAGGTTCGCGCCCGCGGGGGTGCCCCGTGTGCGCAGTTCGTCGAGGACCGTGTCCCACACGTTCCCCGTACCGCCAGTACCTGCCTTGACGTCTGTGTCGCCTGCGATCGTCCGGACGGTACGGGGCAGGTACCCGGCCAGGTCGTCCGGAGTGAGGTCGACGAGTTCGATGGCCGCCGCCCAGACGAGCGGCGCATGCGCCGCCTGGACGGCCTGGGCGTACTCGTCGCGCCGGCTGGTGAGGACGAGGGGTGACGAGGTGGTGTTGAGCGCGTCCAGGGCCGCCCCCCGCAGGCCCTCGGCGATCTCGTCGAAGCCGTCGAGGACGGGGAGGACGAGGTCGGCGTCGACGAGGGCCGCGGCGAGCGTTGTCCCGTAGGGGCCGCGACGGGCCAGATGCGGGTGGTCGCGCAGCAGGCGGCCGATCAGCCAGTCCCGCAGTGCGGTGGCGGTCGGGTCCCACGAGCTGATGCTGAAGATGACCGGCACGCGGCCGTGTGTGGCCGGTGCCTCCAGGAGGTCCAGGGTGAGTCTGATGGTGAGGACGGACTTCCCGGAGCCGGCCCGGCCGAGGATCGTCAGCCGTCCCGAGGGGATCCGGCAATACACGTCGAGAACGCCACCCAGGTCACCGTTCACGTTCACCTCCCGGGGCGTCCCCCCAGGGCCGAGGCGCTGAACGTTCTCCGGCCGGTCGGCCAGACCGGCAGGTGCCGGCTCCCACCTGACGGGGAGGGGGAAGGGGTCGTGGACCCGGCGCTGCCCCTCCTCGCGACGCCAGCGGCGCCGGACCTCCATCGCGAGCTCGCGTACGGCGTCGGCGAGTGCGGGGTGTACGGGGGACGGGGCGGGAGCCGCTGACGCACTCGCGGAAGCGGCGGGTCCTGGCAGGCCGTCGCCGGGCGGCCGACCTGGTTCGGCGATGGGGGCGACCACCCCGGAAGCGTGTCCGGGCACGCGATCCGGGTCCTGCGGAGGCCGGTTTCCGGATTCACCGTGGGTTTCGGACTCGGGGCGGGGCACGGATTTGTCTGTCCGGGGCGCCGACTCGCCGCGCGGCCGGGTGATCGCGGCCGCCAGGCGACGTCGGTCCTCCTCGCCGAGTTCAAGGGCATCAGCGAGCAGATTGACCGTGCCCATCCGGTGGTTCGTGGATCTGCCGCTCTCCAGCCGGCGGATGGTACGCACGCTGACCCCGGACTGCTCGGCGACCTGTTCCTGCGTCAGTTGCGCCGCATCGCGCAGCGCGCGCAACAGCGTGCCGAGGTCATCGGTCACGGGGCAACTCCCTACTCGGCAGTACGGACGGCGGTGATCCTACCGACAGCCACTGACCACCGGTCACAGATGGCCGGTTCTCTGTCCTGTTCACGTCACATGACGAAGGTCACTGTCGTGGGTCCAGCGCACACACCGACGGCAGACGAGGAGTCGACGTGGTCTACCGCTACTGGTGCGGCGATTGCAGCTTCAAGACGCCCTGGCTGGAGGAGTCCGAGGGGCTGCGCCAGCAGATCGAGCACTACGCCGCGAGGCACCCCGGGACGCCCCCCGGCGGTCAGATCGAGAGCCGCAGGGGCGACTCGGGCGGAGCCCGCGCGTGCCTCCAGCTCGCGGCCATCGCGCTCGTCCTGCTGGCCATCTTGGCCGCTTGCCGCCACTGAGGCGCCACCCCTCGGCGTGCCGCGCCGCGATAGGACGGGCGTGGTCGGTGGGCACTCCGGGGCAGGGCAGGGCGGTCTCGCCCGGCCGGATACCGGACTGGCGGTCCGGGGTGGGGCGGGTGGCGGGAGAGGGGAGCCGGCGTGGTGGCTTTGTTCACGAGTTGGTTCTGGCTCAACTTCCGTGCAGCGGCCACTGCGAGTGACGGCTGATCGTCTCAGGCTGGGGGCTCCAGTTCGCCCGAAAGTAGGCCGTGGTCACGGCAGTTGGGCTGGCAGTTCGGGGCCATGAACGAGATAGTGCTCCGTCTGAAGGAGCTACGGCCCATCAGCGCCGCTACCGGAGTTGCCTGCAGACCTTCGGATGCTCGCCGTCGACGCCCTCGATCAAGTGGTATCCAACCGGCCTGAACTCGCCGAGCTGTGGGCCGAAGCCGCGAACTGGTCGAAGTGGCGCCAGGGCATCACCCGCCTCCGCGACGTCCTTGCCCCTCCGATCCCGCCACAAGGGGAAGCTCTGTTCGCGATCTAATCGGTGCCCCACAGTCACGTACCACAGAACATGAGCCAGAGCCCGTTCTCATGGACAAAGCCAGGCGTGGGCTTGGTGGTCGAGAGCGGGCTCCAGCTTCCGGAAGGACGATGTCGCCGCACACCGGAGAGCCGGCCGGGACCACCTGTACCTCGCCGTCGCGGCGCACTCGGGCTGTGGGGACGAGCATCCGGCGCGGCGCTTCGAAGCTGCGCTCGGCACGGCGTTCCTTCAGGTGACCGATCGTGGCGTTGATGAGCGGGACGGCGGTGATGACAGCGGTGTCCTTGACCTCGCCGACGGCTCCGGCGATGACCGCTGCGGCCAGGAGGATGCCGATCAGCCAGCTGCGGGACCGGTCCAGCAGGCGCAACCACTGCGGTCGGCGGACCGGTCCGGGCAGTTCGTCGGCTCCCCGGGCGTCGGCCCGTCGTCCGGCGTCCGCGGTGGTCGGGCCACGTGCCGGAATGACTGCGAGCGAGCCGGCCACGTCGGCGGCGGCGCGTCGGTGGGCGTCCGGCTGCGGGGCCCGGCGCCGTCCGGGCGCTGCTCCCGGCCGTGGTCTGCTGAGGCACGGTCAGTCCTGGCCGCGGACCACGGTGACGGGGCAGTGGGCGTGGTGCAGCAGAGCCTGGCTGACGGAGCCGAGCAGCAGGCCGGTGAACCCACCGCGTCCCCGGGCTCCGACGACGACCAGCTGGGCGTCGCGGCTGGCGTCGAGCAGGGCCGGGCGGATCCGGGCACGCTCCAGCCGCCGCTCCACCGTGACATCAGGAAAGGCCTTCTGCCAGGGCGCGACCGTCTCGTCCAACAGGCGTTGCTCAGCCTCTCGAAGCCGTTCGATATCGACCACCATGGCGTTGAGGGGGTCGCCGGGGCCTTCGTAGGCGTGCTCGCTCCAGGTGTTCCAGACGTGCAGGGCCACCAGCGGCGCCCCGCGCAGAGCGGCCTCGGCGAACGCGAACTCCACGGCCGCCCCACCGGCATCGGATCCGTCGACGGCCAGCAGCACCGCTCCGGACGGGTCGGGGCGGCCTCGCACCACCATCAGCGGACAGCGGCCGTGCGCGGCCAGATGCACCGCCGTCGAGCCCAGCAGCAACCCCGAGAACCCGCTCAGGCCCCGGCTGCCGACGACGGCCAAGGACGCCGAGCGCGATTCGGTCTCCATCACCTCCAAGGCCTCCCCTGCCACCACCGACCGGGTCACGGCGACGCCCGGTGCCGCCGCGTGGGCCCGTTCCTCGGCCTCGGCCAGCGCTCCCGGGACCATCGGCTCCAGGCCGTGGCCGGCCGGGCTCCGCGGCGGCCCGTCGGCCGGCCGGTGTCCGGGCGCACGGCCGAATGCGTGCACGATCCGCAGCGGGGCGCCGCGCAGGCGCGCCTCACGAGCCGCCACGTCGACCGCCTCAAGGCTGGAGGCAGAACCATCCACCCCTACGATCACCGGATCAGTCATTGCAGTCTCCCGTCCCGGGACGCCGCCGATGCGCGGCCCCGTGATCCTCATCCTGGTCGCAGCCCATCCACCGCGCCCAGGGACCAACGGGCCGCCGTCAGGACCATTCGGTCCTGACGGCGGCCCTGATGCGGTCGCGCCCGAGCAGGGCGCCCGCTCTGCGCGCGCACCTGCCCTGCGGCGCCATCGCCGTCTGCTCGGCAGCCCGCGGCCGCTCCCCGGAACGCGCCGGCCCCATGCCGGGGCGTGGTCAGTGCCGCGCCCCCGACGCCCGCACCACTACGACCGGGCAGTGGGCGTGGTGCAGCACGGCCTGACTGACCGAGCCGAGCAGCAGTCCGGCGAACCCGCCCCGCCCACGAGCGCCGACCACCGTCAGCTGTGCGGAGCGGCTCGCGCCGATCAGCGCCTCGCGTGTCCGGCCGTGCACCACCCGGCGCTCCACCACCACGTCCGGATACCGTGCCCGGCAGCCCGCGAGGGCCTCGGACAGCAGCGTCTCCTCCTCCTCGGCGAGAGCGCCCGGTAGGCGGGCGTACGCAGCGGAAGCGTCCTGTGGAGCGGGCAGCGGCGCGTTCCACGTCGTCCAGGCGTGCAGGGCCAGGAGGGGGGCCTTCCGCCGCTCCGCCGTGGCGAAGGCGAAGTCCACCGCCGGTCCGCCCGCCGCTGAACCGTCGACGCCCAGGAGGACCGGGCCGTCCGCGCGTGGCTCCTCGCGAACCACCATCACCGGGCACTGGCCGTGTGCCACCAGGTGCACCGCCGTCGACCCGGCCAGCAGCCCGACGAACCCGCCCAGCCCCCGGGACCCCACCACGACCAGCTCGGCCGCACGGGACTCCGCCTCCAGGACGGTCAGGGGCTCGCCGGACACCACCGCGTGACCGACCTGGACATCCGGCGCCACCGCCCGCGCTCGCCCGACCGCCTCGGTCACCAGATCCGCGGCCATCTTCCGGAGCCCGGCCTCTGACGGGTCCATCGGCGGCGGCCCCAACAGCGACGTGCCTCCCGGTGAAGGGCGCGGAAGCACGTACGTCACCGGCCAGACCAGCGCGTGCACCACTCGCAGCCCCAGCCCACGCTCCCGCGCCTCCCGAGCCGCCGCCTCCACCGCGGCGAAACTCGACTCCGACCCGTCCACACCCACAACCACCGGACCACTCATCATGTCTCCTGTCTCCGGACCGCCTGGCTCTCGTCTCCCAGCCCACCCCGCACGGGCTCCCCCCGCCATGGGGCGTGTGGGCCACATTCAGGGCCGACCGTCCTGACCCGCTCGTCCGGCACGGCGGCTGTCAGCGCCCCCGCCGGAGCCGGCCCCGTACAGAGGCCCGTTCGGCCCCCTGTACGGGGCCGCTCGGGTCCTGCCGGCCCCAGCCCAACGCGAGGAAGAGTGCCCCGCGGGCCTCCGAGGCCGAGGCCGGAGCTTGAGCCGCCGCCCCCGGATGCCGAATACCCAGGGCACGGCGGTCGGGGCACCGAGCCGCACGACAGCGATTTCACGGCGGACGGGATGAGTACAGGTGGATGTCAACGAAGTGCTCCTGCCGGGTGTGGGGCTGCTCTACGAGTTCGTCAATCTGGAGGGCGACAGGGTGGGTGTGGTCGCCCGGCGCTCCGGCGACTTCGAACTGGCGGTCTACGGAGAGGGGGACCCCGATCAGGCGCGGGCCGTGTTCCGGCTCACCGGCGAGGAGGCCGACGTCCTCGCAGAGATCCTGGGCGCGCCGCGCATCGCCGAGCGGTTCGCGGATCTGACCAAAGAGGTGCCCGGACTCAGCGCCGGGCAGGTCGAGGTGCTCGCCGGCACCCCGTACGTCGGCCGCCCACTGGGAGAATCCAGGGCACGCACACGGACCGGTGCGTCGATCGTGGCGATCGTCCGCGGTGAGGACGTCATCCCGTCCCCCGGGCCGGAGAAGGTCCTGTGTGCTGGAGACGTCCTGGTGGTGATCGGGACCCGCGCGGGGATCGCCGCGGTGGAACAGCTCGTCCGGGGCTGAGCAGATGCACATCTCGGTCGCCCTGCTGCTGGAGCTGGGCATCATCCTCGCCTCGCTGAGTCTGCTCGGTACGCTGGCGCGACGCTACGCGCTGTCCCCGATCCCGCTGTATCTCCTGGCCGGACTGGCGCTGGGCGAGGGAGGCGTCGCCCCGGTCCCGGCAGCCGGTTCCTTCGTGGAGACCGGCGCGGGCATCGGCGTCGTTCTTCTGCTGCTGGTACTCGGTCTCGAGTTCACCGTGCCGGAGTTCACGGTCAGTCTGCGCCGCCACCTGCCCTCGGCATGGGTCGATCTCGTGCTGAACGCGACCCCCGGTGCGGTGGCGGGGTGGTTGTTCGGGCTGGACGCCGCAGGGATCCTGGCGCTCGCCGGGGCGACCTACATCTCCTCCTCGGGCATCGTCGCCCGGCTCCTGGGCGACCTGCGGAGGATGAGCAACCGGGAGACCCCGGCAGTGCTGTCCGTACTGGTGCTGGAGGACTTCGCGATGGCCGCGTACCTTCCGCTGCTCGCCGTGGTGGCTGCCGGAGGAACGTGGCAGCAGGCCCTACTGGGGGTGCTGCTGGCCCTGGCCGCCGTCGTGGCCGCGCTCACCATGTCCTATTGGTGGGGGCATCACCTGGGGCGATTGCTGTCGCACCCCGACGCGGAGCAGCTGCTGCTGCGCGTCCTGGGCGTGACACTGGTCGTCGCGGCCCTCGCGGAGGCCGTCCACGTCTCGGCGGCGGTCGGCGCCTTCCTGGTCGGGCTCTCCCTCACGGGCGAAGCGGCCGACCGGGCACGCAAAGTGCTGAGCCCCCTGCGAGATCTGTTCGCCGCCGTGTTCTTTCTCGCCATCGGCCTGTCCATCCCTCCGAACTCGCTGCTGCCGGTCCTTCCGGCCGCCCTGGTCCTGGCCGTGGTCACCACCGCGACCAAGGTGGCGTCCGGGTGGTACGCGGCGCGCCGCGAAGGAGTGGGACGCCGAGGACGCCTGCGGGCAGGAACCGCGCTCATCGCCCGGGGCGAGTTCTCCATCGTCATCATCGGCCTCGTGGGCACCGGCCACGACCGGCTCGGCGCCCTGGTGGCCGCCTATGTCCTCCTGCTCGCCGTGGCCGGCCCCGTCATCACCCGCTGCGCCGGATCACGCCCCTCCGATCCGCAGCGCTCACCACGCCGCAGCACGCCGGTGTCCTGATCCGCCGGACGGCACCGCTCCCCCACGGGGTTGGCGCCCAGCCCCGAAGGACCAGCGTATGAGCCTGCGACAGCACGGAACCAGAGCCGGCCGCCCGGCCCTGCGGAGCGGGCCGCGGCAGAGCTGCATCCCGCGCTTCCCCCTCGCCCGGCGCTCCTCCTGGGAGCGCGGCGGCACAACCGGGCAGACCGGTGGGGCCGAACGGCTCCCCTGCGGGGCCGAACGGCACATGGCTCACACCCCCTGCTGGGAAGCAGTCTGAGTCAAGAGCCCGCGCCGTGGGCGCATGCGATTCCGGCCGGCACCTTGCCACGGCCGGACAGCCGTCGGGGAGAGATGGGGAACCGGCACGATGACCACCACCATGTTGACCGCGGCCCTGCCGACCGCACACCGGAACCGGCTGATGCGCACGGCCCGGGAGGCCGTTTTCGAGCCGGGCTCCCGTCTGCTGGAGGAGGGCGGGCCCGCAGACCGGTTCTGGGTGATCCACAGCGGCACGGTCGCCCTCGACTCGCAAGCCCCCGGCCAGTCGGCCCCGATCATCGGTTCCCTCGGTCACGAGGAACTCCTCGGATGGTCCTGGCACTTCCCGCCCTACCGGTGGCAGCTGGGCGCTCAGGCTGTGAACCGGGTGCGCGCCTGGGAGTTCGACGCGGTGACCGTACGGGCCATGTGTGCCGCGGACGCGGAGTTCGGGCGCTCGATCGCTGTCTGGGTCGGCTCGGTGGTCGCGTGTCGGCTCCGAGCGACACGTGAGCGGCTCCTCGACCTCGACGCTCATCGCGGCGGCCGGGCAGGAGCGTGAGCACGCCCTTCGACGCAGCCGGTCGTCTCGTGCCGCGCACCACGCGAGCGATGAGGTGGTTCGCCGGCCGCGCACCACGCGAGCGAAGAGGTGGTTCGCCGGCCGAGTGGCGAACCGCCGCCTCCCTCGCAGCCCGGCAGTCCGGCAGCCCGGCAGTCCCGCCACCGCGAACTTTCCGGCCGGTACTTCACCCGTGTGTCGCGGGTGAACGGGGGCCTGCCGGCGCCTGGCAGAAGCTGCTCCGCTCTCCCGCCGTCCCGCGTCGGGGCCCTGCCCTCACTCCGGTTCCGGCACGACCACGACAGGGCAGCCGGAGTGGTGCAGGACCGTGTGGGCGACCCGTCCCAGATGAGGTCCCAGCCGGCCGGGACGCCGTCGGCCCACGATGAGGAGGCCGGCGTCTCGCGAGGCCGCCAGGAGGACCCCGTGGGCGGGGCCCTCCGCTGTGCGCCGCCGCAACCGGACCTCCAGGGGAGCGTCTGCGAGAGCTTCCTCCAGCTCCTTGGCCGCCCGTTCCTCGTGCAGTCGCTCGGGACCGCCCGTGAGCAGAGGGTGGCCGACCGTCTCGTGCCGGGGGCACCGCCACGCCCGTACCGCCTCCAAGGCGGCACCGCGCCGCTTCGCCTCCTCGTAGGCGAAGCGCACGGCCGCTGTCGGCGCGTCGGCCACTCCGACGACGATGTGGTCCTGCCCGCCGCCGACAGCGCGGCTGTTGTGGTTGCCACGGATCACGACGACAGGGCAGTCCGCTCGCGCGGCCACGGTCAGGCTGACGGAGCCCAGAAGCAGATCGGCGAGACCGCTGCGTCCGCGGGTGCCCACGACCACGGCGGACGCGTCGCGGCCCTCGCGCACGAGGGCGTACTCAGGCTCCTCCAGCACGTCGGCGGTCGTTACGGGCAGTTCGGCATGATGGCGCAGCGCCCGCCGGGCCGCGGCCGCGAGGATGTCCTCCGCGGCGACACGCCCGGACGTGCCGCCCACCTCCGGCGCGAGTGCGGGCCCTTCGTAGCGCTCCCACAAGGAGGCGTACACGATCCGCAGGGACGCCCGGCGCAGGACGGCCTCGTCGGCCGCCCAGTCGACGGCCCGCAGGCTGGGCTCGGAGCCGTCGACGCCGACGATCAGAGGCAGGTTCATCGCTCTCGGCCTCCCGCGCCGAGGTCGAAGACGATGCGGGCCTTGACCTTGCCGTGCAGCACGTCGTCGATCGATTCGTTGACGGCGGTGAGCGGTCGGGTCTCGTGGATGACCTTCGTCCGGCCGTCCGCGTGGAGCTGGAAGACCTCCGCGAGGTCCTGGCGGGTTCCGACGATGGAGCCGATCACCGAGGTGCCGTTGAGCACGGTGTCGAAGATGGGCACCTGGAGGGTGCCGTGCGCGGGCAGGGCCACCATGACGAGCTTCCCACCACGCCGCAGACCCGAGTTGACGGCTTCGAACGCGGCGGGGCTGACCGCGAGGGCGAGGGCTGCGTGGGCGCCGCCGTGCCGCTTCAGCTCCGCCCCGACGTCCTGGGTACGGGCGTCGATGAGGATGTCGGCGCCCAGTTCCCGGGCGAGTTCGAGCTTCTCGTCGGTGACGTCGATGGCGGCGACGGTGGCGCCGGCGATCTTGGCGTACTGAACCGCCAGATGGCCGAGGCCGCCCACGCCGGAGATGGCGACGAGCTGTGCGGGCCTGACGTCGGCGACCTTCAGGGCCTTGTAGGTGGTGACGCCCGCGCAGGTCAGCGGGGCCGCGTCGACGGCGCTGACGCCCTCGGGCACCAGCTGGGCGAAGTCGGCCCAGGCCAGCATCTTCTCGGCGTATCCGCCGTCGCAGCCGTAACCGGTGTTGACCTGGCTCTCGCACAGCGACTCCCAGCCCGACAAGCAGTGCTCGCAGCGCCCGCACGCGCGGCCGAGCCACGGCACGGCGACCCGTTGGCCGACGGCGAGATGCGTGACTCCCTCGCCGGTCTCCTCGACAAGGCCGACACCTTCGTGGCCGGGGACGAACGGTGGGGCGGGCTTGACGGGCCAGTCACCGTGCGCGGCGTGGATGTCGGTGTGGCACAGCCCGGACGCCTCGACGCGGACGCGGACCTGTCCGGGGCCGGGCTCGGGGTCGGGGCGCTCCTCGATGACGAGGGGCTGACCGAATTCCCGTACGACCGCTGCCTTCATGATGTCCTCGTTCTCTTGTGTACGGATGTGCGTCAGTCGTGCGCGACGACGGCGACGGGCGCGGTGGAGTGGTGGAGCACCGCGTGGGTGACGGCCCCGATGTGGGTGCCGAAGGGGTTGCGGCGCACACGCCTGCCGACGACGACGAGGGAGGCGTCGCGGGAGGCGTCGATCAGGTGGGTGGCGGCGCTGCCCGGTCGGGACATCTCGACGACCTCGACGTCCGGGTACTTCTGCCGCCACGGACGCAGCGTGTCGGCGAGTGCGTCGGCCCGCTGCCGGGTGAATGTCTCGTGGTGCTCGAAACCCGGCCCGACGGTGTAGACGGCGTAGGGCCATGTGTCCCACGCCTGGACCACGTACAGAGCGGTCTCCCGGCGCCGTGCCTCCTCGAAAGCAAAGGCGATGACGGTGTCGTCGGGACTGCCCAGGCCGAGGACGACGGGCCGGAACGCGGTGGCGGCGGACGGAAGGCCGGCAGGGTCCATGACGTGCTCGTCGGCCGCCTGTTCCCCGGCGCGCACCAGGACCACGGGCACCTCGCTCCGGGCGATCACGGCCTGGCCGACGGAGCCCACGAGGAAGCCGCCGAGCCCGCTCAGCGCTCGGGACCCCAGGACCAGCAGCTCAGCGTCGCGGGCGGCTTCCACGAGGACCTCGGTAGGCGTCCCGTTACGCTGCTCGGTGCTCACCTCGACCCCCGGGTGGCGCAGCCTGAGCCCTTCGGCGGCCTCGCGCGGAACCCGCTCGGTCCAGTGCTGGTGGGTCTCTGCCCCCAGGAGCGGGGCCTGGGCCATCGGCTCCGGCACCGGCATCGATACGTGGATCAGCCGTACCGGCAGGTCGCGCAGCTTCGCCTCGCGTGCCGCCCATTCCGCAGCGGCTCCGCTCTCGGCCGATCCGTCGAGTCCTACGGTGATCGTGCGGGCCATGATGGTCCCTCCCGGTGTCGGATGCTCTGGTTCCAGCGTCGTGTTCGGCAGGTTCTCGGAACAGGGGCCGCAGGTCCCCGGCAGGGGCCGACCGGCCCTGTCCGTGCGGGTGGGCGCTCCGGGGCACTCGACCGCGGTCATGAGGGCCCGGACGGGCAGAGCCGCGCAGGGCCGAGCGGCACCGGGCGGGCATCGCCCGGCCCTGGGCGCGGGCCGACCCTGAGTGCTGCCCGGCCCCGTGAGCGGACCGGCCCCGGGCGCGGGCCGCCCCCGGGTGCCGGCCGGGATGTCCGGCCAGGCCGCTCCGGCCGCCGCGGACGAGGAGACATCGCACGCTCCTTCGTCCGCACGGCGAGGGGACGCGGGCCGGCGGTCCTACCCGGGAGGGCAGTCGTGGGGCACGACCGCCACAGGGGCCGTGGCGTGGTGCAGGACGGCGTGGGTGACCGGACCGAGACGTCGCAGGCCGGCATCGTGACTGCGCCGCCCGACGACCACGAGGCCGGCCCGGACGCTGTTGGACAGCAGCACCTCCGAGGCGGAGCCGATCTCGCAGTGCTCGACGACCTCGACCTGCGGGTACGTGTCGCGCCAGGGCTTGAGGGTCTCGGTCAGCGCCTCCCTGTTGATCTGCTCCAGACCGTTCGCCTCGTCGACCCGGTACAGCGAACCCGGACTCCAGGCGAGGGCCGTCGGGACGCTCCAGGCGTGTACGGCGCGCAGGGTCGCTCCGCGTTCGGCCGCGGCGGAGAAGGCGAACTCCAGGACGGCGTCACCGATCTGTCCCGGTTCCACGCCGACCACCACTTCCTGGGCCTCCCGGGGGGCGGCGGAGTGCGGCTTCCCGACCATGACGACCGGCCCGGCGGCGTGGCGCAGCACCTTCATCGAGACGGAACCGAGCAGGTAACCGGTCAGTGTGCCGTAACCGCGCGATCCCAGCACCAGCGTGTCGGCGTGTGCGGCTTCGGCCAGAAGGGTGGGCACCGGGTCGTCGACGATCAGCTCGGTCGTGACGTCCAGGGCCGGATGCCGCCCGGCCACGCGGGACCGGGCCTCGTCGAGCATGTCGCGTACCCAGCGCTCCTCGGCCGCCCGGTCTCCGACGTATGCCACGTCGGTGGGGCGCCAGACCCAGGCATGCACCAGGCGCAGGGCCGATCCCCGGCGCTCCGCCTCCTGGGCCGCCCAGTCGGCTGCCACCGCGGCGTGGTCGGTCCCGTCCAGTCCTACGGTGATGGTGCCGGACATGTTGCCTCCTGATGCTGCCGCTGGGAGGGGAGACCCCAGAGGACGTCGGTGTGATGGTGTGAGCCTCACATGGGTCCGGCGAACGGCGCTCGGGCCGATCGTCCCTGGTCTGGGCCTGAGCGGCCCTGGTTGGACCGGACGGTGGGCCCCGCCCGGTATCGGGTCGCGGTGGACGGCGCGACCGCCGGAAGGACCGTTTCGGGGAGCCGGTGTGCCGGGGAAGCGGTGACGGCCGGCTCCGGTGGTGTGTCCGTCCGGGTCGAGCCGACTGTACGCGCTCACAGGTGGGGGACGACCGCCACCGGGGAGGCGGCGTGGTGCAGCACCGCGTGCGTGACCGGCCCGACGTGCGTGCCGAACGGTGCCCGGCGTACACGCCGCCCCACCACCACCAGAGAGGCGTCCGCGGAAGCGTCCACGAGGTGGTGGGCGGCCTTGCCGACGACGCACTGTTCCGTGACCTCGACCTGCGGGAACGTGCCGCGCCACGGCCGCAGTACGTCTGTGAGCGCGCTCGCTTCACGCAGCCCTCCGGCGACACGGTGGCCGGGGTCGGCGGCTGCCGGGTCGTGGTCGAAGACGGACGGGGCGGTCCAGCCGTGGACGACCCGCAAGCCGGCCCCGCGAGCGGTGGCGGCTTCGAAGGCATACGAGATCAACGCGTCACACGGCCGGGAGAGGTCGAGGCCGAGCACCACGTCGAGGCAGTGCCGGTCAACCGCGCTGCCATCGGCCCCGTCCTCGACCCGTTCGCCCGGCCGCACGACGACCACCGGGCGCTCAGCACGTGCGATGACGGGCGTGGAAACCGATCCGGCCAGGAAGCCCCCGAGGGCTCCGAGCCCTCGTGATCCCATCACCAGGACCTCCGCCCCTTCCGTCGCGGAGAGCAGCACCTCCGCGGGGCGCCCGGTCACCTGCTCGACGCTGACGTCGAGGTCGGGACACCCCTCCCTCAGCCGGTCGGCCGTCTCGGCCAGGACGAGCTCCGCCCCGTGCCGGGTCAGGGTGGTTCCGTCGGGTGCGGGGCCCACGCCCCCCGGCAGGGCGGCGCTGAAGAGCGGCGAGCGGTCCTGCCGGGCATGGAGGAGGTGCAGGGGCAGACCGCGCAGGCGGGCCTCTCGGGCAGCCCACGCCGCTGCGGCGAGCGACTCGGCCGAGCCGTCCACGGCGGCGATGACGGTACGTCGTGACATGGCTTCCTCCTGATAGGGGGTACGTCTGGTCGAGGAGCGACGGCAGAGCGACGGCAGAGCGAGGGCAGGGCGACGGCCCGGACGCGGCGCCCGGCGGCAGCGCCCGGACCGTCGACCGCGTGCTGCCCGATTCCGGGAGAGCCGGAACGGGCGGTACGGCGGTGAGGTGCTCCCCCTACAGGGCCGGGGTGATCAGGCCGTAGTGGCCGTCGTAGCGGTGGTAGAGCACGCTGCCCCGGCCGGTGCCGGTGTCGTGGAAGAAGACGAAGGGCAGGCCGGTCAGGCGCAGTCGGCGGACGGCCCCGTCCACATCGCTCACGGGGACGGGAACCGTGCTGACGCTCAGCGGTCCCTCGAAGTCCCGTCGTCGGCCGGTGGTCCCGAGCGACGCCATACGGTGCCGGCCACCGACAGCGTCCCGGTAGACCACGCTGTCGTGCCCCGAGGCCAGGTCGGTGAAGAGCCAGAAGCCGTGGTCCATGGCCTCCAGGTCGATCACGGCGTCCTGCGGTGTCTGCCGGGCCAGGCTGAAGGACTTGTGCCGGATGATGCGACGTTCCTCGGCCGGAAGGTGCCGGCGGTGCGGCCGGTGCTCATGACCCGGGCCGTCCTGCCACGTCCGGTCCTCCGGGCCGCCACCGCGCGATCCGCGCGCCCTGTACCGCCGTGCCCGGGCGATGCGGGCGGTCAGGCGTTCCTGCAGGAGATCGACGGCCTCGAACATGGTGGTCGCGGCGACATGGGCCCGCACCGGCCTGCCGTTGACGTCCACCACGGCCTGAGCCGTGGCGGGACGGGACGCCGAGGCATGGGCGGCTTGCGTGAGCTTCACGTGGGCCGACAGGACCGGTTCGCTCACATGGCTGATCACCACGAGCACCTTCCTCCGGGCGTACGCTCCCGCCTCCTCCGGCACCTGTCCTCGGTTCCGCACCTGGATGTCGACTTCTTCGCTGGTCCTGAGACCGCTCATGGCAACTCCTCCTCGGTCTCCCTCATCCTGGCTTCCGCCGCTTCTCCCCGGCAGAGCCGACGGGTCCGCACCGAGGTGCCGGTCGTACCCGTGGGAGGCCCGTGGGCGAGGACCACCGGACAGGCGGTGAGGGCCCTACGGCCCACAGCCATCCGCGGAGCTCGCCGGGCTCGTCGGCGGACCCGCCCCTCCGGCCGTGTTCAGCGCAGCCACCCGTGGTCACGAACGACCGGGAGCCGGGCCCACAGCCGCCCCAGTCCGAGCACGTCACCGGCCGGGACAGCGGCCAGAGCGATCAGCATGACCGCGTAGACCACGTGGTGGTCGGCGAACGGGTTCGTCGACATGCTCGCCGAACCGTCCCTTCGACACTGGCCGAGCGGTTCCCGGCACCGCTCACCCTTCCGGACCGCGCCCCCCGGCACCGGACGCCAGAGGTCCACGCCGACGGGCTGAACGGCCCTCAGGAAAAGGGGCGTTGGGCATGGGCGATCGCCATCACATCGGCGGCACCGGTCACCAGGGGACCTCGCCCCTCGACGCCGGGACCGCCACGTTGCGGGGCGACGGCCCGGCGAGCTGCCGGCCCCGCCCGACGGCGGTCCGCGGAAGGCTCTGGCGGGCCGCTCAGCTGCCTCTCCGCGCCCTCACGAGGCGGGCCGGGTGCTGCGGACCGTGTCCGAGGACTGCCCCAGGGGTGCGTGCCACACGAGCCGTGTCCCCGCTCCTTCGGGACTCTCCAGCTCCATGTCGCCGCCGAGCGTCCGTGCGCGTTCCGCCATGTTGGCCAGCCCACTGCGGCGGCCTCCGGCCGGGATGCCGACGCCGTTGTCCGTGACCACCAGGCGGACCTGCTTGCCGTCGGTGTCCAGCACCACGTCGGCACGGTCGGCGTGGGCGTGCCGGGCGATGTTGGTCAGGGACTCGGTGAGGACGGCCATGACGTGGTCGGCGATCCGACCGGGCACGTGCGTGTCGAGCAGGCCCTCCATGCGGACGCTGGGGGCGAAGCCCAGAAGAGGAGCTGCCTCGCCGATCGCGCGTACCGCGCGGGAGCGCAGGCCGGGCGCCGATTCGTCGTCGCGGGAGCGCAGGCCGAAGATCGTCGACCTGATGATCTTGATGGTTTCGTCGAGGTCGTCCACCGCCCGCAGGATGCGCTCGGAAGCCACACCGTCCTGGACCCGCCGCCCAGCACTCTGCAACGTCATGCCGGTGGCGAAGAGCCGCTGGATGGCCAGGTCGTGCAGGTCGCGTGCGATCCGGTCGCGGTCCTCCAGCAGGGCGATCTGCTCGGCGTCCTGACGGCGTTCCGCCAGTTCCATCGCGACGGCGGCCTGCGCGGCGAAGACCTGGAGAGACTCGGTCTCCTTCCCGGTGAACCCCCGGCCGCCCGACTGCCGGACCAGCAGGACCACTCCCTGGGCCTCGTCGCGCGATCCGATGGGCACGGCGACGGCCGGTCCCAGCCCGTCGGAGGGCGGCAGGCCGACCGAGAGCGGGGAGTCATGGGAAAGGTCCGCGGTGCTGACAGGGGTCCGGTGAACGAACGCCCGTCCGACGAGAGTGCCTTCCACCGGCAGGACGACCCCCCGCCACACGTCGGCCTCCTGGCCTATCGCGAGCTCCACGGCGAGTGTGTCCGTCCCGCTCACCGGCATGGCCACCACGCTCAGGGCCGAAGCGGTGATCTCCCTGGCCAGGTCCGCGATCAGCGGCAGCACCCCGCCCTGGTCGGCACCGGACATCAACGTGTGGGTGATCTCCGCGTTCGCCTGCAGCCAGCGTTCCCGCAGCCGGGACTCCTCGTAGAGGCGGGCGTTGTCGATCGCCACGCCGGCCGCCACGGCCAGCGTGGCGAGCACCGACTCGTCGTCCTCGTCGAACTGCTGCCCACCGCGCTTCTCCGTCAGGTACAGGTTCCCGAAGACGTGATCGCGCACCCGGATGGGGACGCCGAGGAAGGTGTTCATCGGCGGGTGGTCGGCCGGGAAGCCGTAGGAGGCCGGGTGCTCGGAGAGCTTGGGCAGGCGCAACGGCTCCGGATGGCGGATGAGCTCGCCCAGGATGCCGTGGCCTTGCGGGTAGGGCCCGATTCTCGCGATCTGTTCCTCGTCCACACCCACCGTGTGGAAGGCCGACAGCCGTTTGCCGTCCGGGCCGATCACTCCGAGCGCGGCGTACTCGGCGTCGACCAGGGCCGCGGCGGCCTCCACGATACTGCGCAGCGCCTGCTCCAGGTCCAGCTCACGGCCGACCGACAGCACGGCCTCCAGGAGGCTGTGAACCCGGTCCCGGGTCCCGCGCGCCGCGTCCAGCCGGGCCTGCAGCTCCTCCAGCAACTCGTCCAGCCGCAGTTGCGGCAGCCGTACCCGAGCCTCGCGGGGCCCTTCGGCGCTCTCCACCCGCTGCTCCTCCAACGCCGCACCGCCTGTAGGCAACTGTCCCGTTCGACTTCCACAGTAGCGGCTCGAACAGGAAGGAGGTCAGGAGACCGCCGACGGTGTCCCGGGCGCCGGCCTTCAGCGGCCGTCGGGGCGCATACGGTCGCGAGCCTGGGTGGCGATGACCGCGGCCTGGACGCGGCGCTCCACGCCGAGCTTGGCGAGCAGGCGGGAGATGTGGTTCTTCACCGTCTTCTCCGCGAGGTACAGCCGCTGCCCGATCTGCCGGTTGGTCAGCCCTTCACCGATCAGGTCGAGGATCTCACGCTCGCGGTCGGTCAGCCCGGGCAGCAGCTCCGGCTCCTCGGCCGCCTGCCCGCCCCGCAGCCGTGCCATGAGCTTGGTCGTGGCGCTCGCGTCCAGCAGCGACTGGCCACGGGCCACCGTCCGCACGGCCGTGACGAGGTCCGATCCCTGGATCTGCTTCAGGACGTACCCGGCGGCTCCTGCCATGATCGAGTCCAGCAGTGCCTCCTCGTCGTCGAAGGAGGTGAGCATCAGACAGGCCAGGTCCGGCACCGTCGAGCGCAGTTCACGGCAGACGGTCACCCCGTCGCCGTCGGGCAGACGCACGTCGAGGACGGCCACGTCGGGCCGCAGTGCGGGGACACGCACCAATGCCTGCTCCGCCGTCGCCGCTTCCCCGACGACCGTGATGCCCGGTTCGTCCTCCAGGAGGTCGTGCACCCCTCGACGTACCACCTCATGGTCGTCCAGGAGGAACACCGTGATCGGCTTCCCCGTGCTGCCGTCCTGCTCGCCGTGCTCCATTGACCGCTCCTCGTGTGCCTGGTCCTGTGCCGACATCGTCATCTTCCCGGACGGCCCGGGACCAGGGCCGGTCGGCCCCACTTTCGCCCGCGTCAGTGGGCCACGAGCCCGTGCTCGCGGAACCGGCCCCGCACGCGGTCCACCAGCGCCGGGTCGGGTACCGGCGTGTCGTGCAGAGGGAAGGGGATGTCCAGTGCGTCGTACTTGGCGGCGCCGAGCTTGTGGAACGGCAGGACGTCGACCCGGTCCACGCAGCCCAGGCCCGAGAGGAACGCGGCGAGCCCGTCGACGGCGATCTCGTCGTCGGTCCAGCCGGGCACCAGGACGTACCTGATCCACACGCGCTTGCCCAGGGCCTCCAGACGGGTCACGAAGCCGAGGGTGGGGGCGAGTGCGCCGCCGGTCAGCTTCCGGTAGGTGGTGCTGTCGAAAGACTTGATGTCGAGGAGCACCAGATCGGTGTCGGCGAGGAGTTCGTCCGAGGCCCGGGCCCCCAGAAGGCCCGAGGTGTCGAGGGCGGTGTGCAGACCGGCCTCCTTGCAGCGGCGCAGGACCGCCGCGGTGAAGGCCGGCTGGAGCAGGGGTTCGCCACCGGTGACGGTGACACCGCCCCCCGCCGTGGTGATGAAGCCCCCGCACGGGCCGATCTCGGCCATCACTTCGTCGACGGTGGCCTCCCGTCCGTCGCGCATGTGCCAGGTGTCGGGATTGGCGCAGTACAGGCAGCGCAGCGGGCAGCCGCTCACGAAGAGCACGAACCGGGTCCCGGGACCGTCCACGCCGGTGGACAGGTCCCAGGAGTGGATCCGGCCTGTCGTCACGGCGCTCACAGTGCGCCGTGGAAGGTGCGGCTGATCACGTCGAGCTGCTGCTCGCGGGTCAGGCGGACGAAGTTCACCGCGTAGCCGGAGACCCTGATGGTCAGCTCGGGATAGTTCTCCGGGTGCTCCATGGCGTCCTCCAGCACGGCTCGGCTCAACACGTTGACGTTCATGTGGAAGCCGCCCGCGGACACGAAGGCGTCGAGGATACCGACCAGGTGGCCGGCGCGTTCCCCGGGGACGTGCCCCAGCCCTTCCGGGGTGATCGTGGTGGTCAGGGAGATGCCGTCCCGGGCGGCGTCGTAGGGCAGCTTGGCCACCGAGAGGGCGGAGGCGGCCACTCCGTGCTTGTCGCGGCCGTTCATCGGGTTGGCGCCGGGAGCGAAGGGCTGTCCGGCGCGCCGGCCGTCAGGGGTGTTGCCCGTGTGCTTGCCGTACACGACGTTGGAGGTGATGGTCAGCACGGACTGGGTGTGCTCCGCGTCGCGGTGGGCGGGGTGCTTCCGCACCTTCGCCATGAACGACTCCACCAGGTCGACGGCGATGCTGTCGGCACGGTCGTCGTTGTTTCCGTACACCGGGAATTCGCCCTCGGTCCGGAAGTCCACGGCCAGCCCCGTGCGGTCGCGGAAGACCTTGACACGCGCGTGCTTGACGGCGGACAGGCTGTCCACGGCGACGGACAGGCCCGCGATGCCGCAGGCCATGAAGCGGTGGACGGGGTAGTCGTGCAGCGCCATCTCGATGCGCTCGTAGGCGTACTTGTCGTGCATGTAGTGGATGACGTTGAGCGCGTCGACGTACGTCTGCGCGAGCCAGTCCAGGACGCGGTCGTACGCCGCCGACAGCTCGTCGTAGTCGAGGTACTCACCTGTCAGCGGCGCCGCCCCGGGGGCGATCTGGTCGCCGGTCATCTCGTCCCGGCCGCCGTTGACGGCGTACAGCAGCGCCTTGGCCAGGTTGACGCGAGCGCCGAAGAACTGCATCTGCCTGCCCACCGCCATGGCGGAGACGCAGCAGGCGATCGCCGTGTCGTCGCCGGTGCGTGTCCGCGTCAGGTCGTCCGACTCGTACTGGACGGCGCTGGTGTCGATGGACACCTGGGCGCAGAACTCCTTGAAGCCGTCCGGGAGTCGCGACGACCACAGCACGGTCAGGTTCGGTTCCGGGGCGGGACCGAGGTTGTACAGGGTCTGCAGGAAACGGAAGGAGGTGCGGGTGACCAGCGGGCGGCCGTCGGCACCGACGCCACCGATGGACTCCGTCACCCAGGTCGGGTCTCCGGAGAACAGCGCGTCGTACTCAGGGGTCCGCAGGAAGCGGACGATGCGGAGCTTGATGACGAAGTCGTCGATCAGTTCCTGGGCGCGCGTCTCGTCGAGGAGCCCTGCGTCCAGATCACGCTGGAGGTAGACGTCCAGGAAGGTGGAGGTCCGGCCGAGCGACATCGCCGCGCCGTTCTGCTCCTTGACGGCGGCCAGGTAGCCGAGGTAGAGCCACTGCACGGCCTCGTGCGCGGTCGCCGCGGGACGGCTGACGTCACAGCCGTACGTGGCCGCCATCGCCGTCAGCTCGCCCAGCGCCCGGATCTGTTCGGCGAGTTCCTCCCGGTCGCGGATGACGTCGGCGGTGGACGGCCTGCCGTCGAGACCGGCGCGTTCGGCGTGCTTGGCCTCGATGAGCCGGTCGGTGCCGTAGAGGGCGACGCGCCGGTAGTCCCCGATGATCCGGCCACGGCCGTAGGCGTCCGGCAGGCCGGTGATGATGCCGACCCTGCGGGCGGCGCGCATCGCCGGGGTGTAGGCGTCGAACACGCCGGCGTTGTGGGTCTTGCGGTAGGTGTCGAAGACCCTCGTCACGAACGGGTCCGTCTCGTAGCCGTACGCCTTCAGCCCGTTCTCCACCATGCGCAGACCGCCGTTGGGCATGATCGCCCGCTTCAGCGGGGCGTCGGTCTGCAGGCCGACGATCAGCTCGCGGTCGCGGTCGATCCAGCCGGGGGCGTGCGAGGTGATGGTGGAGGGGGTGGCGGTGTCCACGTCGAGGACGCCCCTGCGCCGTTCCTCCGGGAACAGCCCGCTGACCTTCTCCCATACCGCCCGGGTGCGGTCCGTCGCACCGGCCAGGAAGGCGTCGTCGCCTTCGTAGGGCGTGTAGTTGGCCTGGATGAAGTCCCGCACGTCGACGCGTTCACGCCACCCGCTCCCGGTGAACTGTCGCCAGGCGTCCGCGGTCCGGGGGTCGGCTGTCACCGTCGCGGTCATCACGGGTCCTCTCGTCGGACGGTCTTGTCACTGCCGATGCTCGTCGTGCGGGCCGGTGGCGGGCAGTGCCGGACAGGGCACCGGGCGGGCCCCGGACGGCCCCGGCCGGCGGGACCTTCGGCCCGCCACGGACAGATGACGGCGGCTGTCGGAGCGGCTCCCGCGTGGGCGCGTCCAGCAGGGGCCGGGCGCGCCCGCCGCCTCCTCCCCACTTCCGCGTCGCGGACGCCGGCCAGGTGGCGGGGGAGGCAGTGGCGAGCGGGACGACGCCGAGGGAGACGATCGCCGGCGCTCGGCCCGGCCCGGTGCGGCCCTTGGCGGGGGTGATGCCGTACCTCGCCGCACCTCGCCGCGGGAGCGGCCGGATGCTCGACGGAGCCGGGTGCCCGCGCGTCCGGCGGGCACGGAGGGCGGTGGCGCCGACGGGCATCTGCCGTTCGGTCATCGGCCGGGACACACGCCGGGTACCGTGCGCTCGCCAGGCACCGTGCGCACGCCGGGACGCACGCCGGGCACCGTGCGCTCCCTCGCCGACCGGGCCCGGCACGGTGCCGTTGGTCCCTGTTGCGGCCCGCTGGATGGGGCCGGAAGGCCATCCGTCAGGGACCGCCAGCCCAGGCGTATCCCTGCCTGCCGCCCATAGCGTTCCCTGCCATGGAGAACGATCGGAACGCACGGCGCAAGGCGTCGCCCGCCCCAGAAGGCTGGCCGCTCGCGGCCCGCAGACTGCTGACACGCCGCGAGGTGTCGGCCGACGGCCGGGCCGTGTTCGGCGAAGGCGACCCGAAGTGGGAGGGCTTCTACCGGGACCGGTGGGCCCACGACAAGGTGGTGCGCTCCACGCACGGGGTCAACTGCACCGGGTCCTGTTCGTGGATGGTGTACGTCAAGGACGGCATCATCACGTGGGAGCACCAGGCCACCGACTATCCGTCCATCGGCACGGACTGCCCCGAGTACGAGCCCCGCGGCTGCCCGCGTGGGGCGTCCTTCTCCTGGTACACCTACTCGCCCAACAGGGTCCGCTACCCGTACGTGCGCGGCGAGCTGCTGAGCCTGTGGCGGGAGGCCCGCAAGCGCCTGGGCGACCCGGTGGCGGCCTGGGCCGAGATCACCGGGGACCCGGCCAAGGCCCGGGCGTACAAGCGGGCGCGCGGCAAGGGCGGCCTGGTGCGCGCGGACTGGGAGGAGGCCGGCGAGCTGATCGCCGCCGCCCAGGTGCACACCGTCAAGGAGTACGGCCCCGACCGCGTCGCCGGCTTCTCGCCGATCCCCGCGATGTCCATGGCGTCGTTCGCGGCCGGGGCGCGGTTCCACTCGCTGATCGGCGGCACCCTGCTGTCCTTCTACGACTGGTACGCCGACCTGCCGATCGCCTCGCCGCAGGTCTTCGGCGACCAGACCGACGTGCCGGAGGCCGCGGACTGGTGGAACGCCGGCTATCTGATCATGTGGGGCTCCAACATCCCCGTGACCCGCACGCCGGACGCGCACTTCCTCACCGAGACCCGCTACAACGGCACCAAGGTCGTCGCGGTCAGCCCCGACTACGCCGACAACGTCAAGCACGCCGACGAGTGGGTGGCCCCGCACCCCGGTACCGACGGGGCGCTGGCGATGGCCATGGGCCACGTGATCCTGCGCGAGTTCCTCGTGGACCGCGAGGTCCCCTACTTCCGGGACTACCTGCGCACGTTCACCGACGCTCCGTTCCTGGTGACCTTGCGCGAGCACGAGCACGGTCTCGTCCCCGGCGGGTTCCTGACGGCGGCCGACCTGGGCCACGTGGAGGAGAACGCCCACTCCAAAACCGTCCTCCTCGACTCGGCCACCGGCGAACCGGTCGTGCCGAACGGTTCGCTCGGCTTCCGCTGGGGAGAAGCCGGCGAGGGTCGCTGGAACCTCGATCTCGGCGACGTGATACCCGAGCTGTCGCTGCTGGAAGGGGCGGAGGAGACAGCCGAGGTGGCACTGCCCCGTTTCGACGAGGGTGCCACCGAGGGCGGCTCCACCATGCTGCGCGGGGTGCCGGTGCGCCGGGTCGCGGGGCGGCTGGTGACCACGGTCTTCGACCTCTTGCTGGCCCAGTACGGCGTCGTACGCCCCGGACTTCCGGGCAGTTGGCCCACCGGGTACGACGACGCGAGCCAGCCGTACACACCGGCCTGGCAGGAGACGGTCACCTCGGTCCCGGCGGTGCAGGCGGCCCGGATCGGCCGGGAATTCGCCCGCAACGCAGAGCGCACCCAGGGCCGTTCGATGATCGCGATGGGGGCGGGCACCAACCACTGGTTCCACTCCGACACCATCTACCGGGCGTTCCTGGCACTGACGACGATGACGGGCTGCCAGGGCGTCAACGGCGGGGGCTGGGCGCACTACGTCGGACAGGAGAAGGTGCGCCCGGTCACCGGGCAGCAGCACCTGTCGTTCGCCTTCGACTGGCAGCGGCCCACGCGGCACATGGCGGGCACGTCGTACTGGTACCTCAACTCCGACCAGTGGCGCTACGAGGCGTTCGGGCCCGATGAGCTGGCCTCGCCTCTCGGCAGCGGCCGGTTCAAGGGCAAGGCGTTCGCGGACACGCTCGCGCAGGCCGTGCGGCTCGGCTGGACGCCCGGCCACCCCGGATTCAACCGCAACCCCCTCGACATCACGGACGAGGCGGCCGCCGCGGGCCGGCCGGTCGCCGAGCACATCGTCGGCGAACTCAAGTCCGGCAGGCTGCGGTTCGCTGTCGAGGACCCGGACGACCCGGCGAACTTCCCCCGCGTGCTGACCGTGTGGCGGGCCAACCTGCTGGGCTCGTCCGGCAAGGGCAACGAGTACTTCCTGCGACACCTGCTGGGCACCGACGCCGCCGTACGCTCCGAGGAGACCCCGGTCGAGGGGCGTCCGCAGGACGTGGTGTGGCGGGAGGAGGCACCCGAGGGCAAGCTCGACCTGCTCGTCACGCTGGATTTCCGGATGACCTCCACCGGTCTGCTCTCCGACGTCGTCCTGCCGGCCGCGACCTGGTACGAGAAGGACGACCTGTCCAGCACGGACATGCACCCCTTCGTACATGCCTTCACCCCGGCCATCGCCCCTCCCTGGCAGTCCCGCACCGACTACGACACCTTCCTGACCATGGCCGACAGGTTCAGCGAGCTGGCCGCCGAGCACCTGGGCACCCGCACGGACGTCATCGCCGTGCCGCTCCTGCACGACACACCCGACGAACTCGCCCAGCCCGGCGGGACCGTACGGGACTGGAAGAGCGGCGCGTGCGAGCCGGTCCCCGGACGCACCATGCCCAAGCTCGTCGTCGTCGAACGGGACTTCGCGGCCGTGGCGCAGAAGATGCGTGCCATCGGCCCGCTGCTGGACACCCTCGGCACCACCACCAAAGGCGTCACCGTCCACCCCGACGAGGAGATCGACGGGCTGCGGCGCCACAACGGCGCGGTCAGGGACGGGATCGCGGCCGGACGCCCCTCCCTCGCCACCGCCTCCGACATGTGCGAAGCGATCCTCGCCCTGTCCGGCACCACCAACGGGCGCCTGGCCACCGAAGGCTTCCGGGAGCTGGAGCGGCAGACCGGAAGCGAAGGCATGGCGGAACTGGCCTCCGAACGCGAGGCGGAACGCATCACGTTCGCCGACACCCGCACCCAGCCGCGCGGGGTCATCACCTCGTACGAATGGTCGGGGTCGGAGACGGGCGGTCGCCGCTACTCGCCGTTCGTCATCAACACCGAACACAAAAAGCCCTGGCACACGCTCACCGGACGCCAGCACTTCTTCGTCCAGCACGACTGGATAGCCGAACTGGGCGAGCAACTCCCGGTCTACCGGCCTCCGCTGAACTCGCCGCGGCACTACGGCGACCAGCACCTGCACGACGACGGGCGCGCCGAGGTCACCGTCCGCTACCTGACCCCGCACTCCAAGTGGTCCATCCACTCGAACTACCAGGACAACAAGTACATGCTCGACCTGTCCCGCGGCGGCCCGACGATCTGGATGTCCACCGCCGACGCCGAGAAGATCGGCGCCAGGGACAACGAGTGGATCGAGGCGTACAACCGCAACGGCGTCGTCGCCGCCCGCGCCGTGGTCACCCACCGCATGCCCGAGGGCACCGTCTACATGCACCACGCCCAGGACCGCAACGTGAATGTTCCGAAGACCGAGGTCAGCGGCGTGCGGGGCGGCATCCACAACTCGCTCACCCGCCTCCTGCTCAAGCCCACGCATCTCGCGGGCGGCTACGCCCAGTTCACCTACGCCTTCAACTACTACGGCCCGACCGGCAACCAGCGCGACGAGGTCACCGTCATCCGCCGCCGCAGCCAGCAAGTGGAGTACTGACATGCGCGTCATGGCACAGATCGCGATGGTGATGAACCTCGACAAGTGCATCGGCTGCCACACCTGCTCGGTCACCTGCAAGCAGACGTGGACCAACCGCACGGGTGTCGAGTACGCCTGGTTCAACAACGTCGAGACCAAGCCCGGTGTCGGGTACCCACGCCGCTACGAGGACCAGGAGCACTGGAAGGGCGGCTGGATGCTGGACAGGCGCGGGCGTCTCGTCCTGCGCTCCGGGGGGAGGGCCAAGCGGCTCCTCTCGCTGTTCTCCAACCCCGACCTGCCGTCCATCGAGGACTACTACGAGCCGGTCACCTACGACTACGACAACCTCGTCAACGCCCCGGCGGGCAAGGACATGCCCGTGGCCCGCCCCCGTTCCGCCCTCACCGGCGAGCCCACCGCCATCACCTGGGGCGCCAACTGGGAGGACGGCCTCGGTGGCGCTCCCGAGAACGCCGGCGGCGACCCGAACCTGACCGGCGCGTGGGCCGAGAAGGTGAAGTTCGAGTTCGAGCAGACCTTCCTCTTCCACCTGCCGCGTCTGTGCGAACACTGCCTCAACCCGGCCTGCGTTTCGGCCTGTCCGTCCGGGGCCCTGTACAAGCGGGTCGAGGACGGCATCGTCCTGGTCGACCAGGACAGGTGCCGCGGGTGGCGGATGTGCGTGACGGCGTGCCCGTACAAGAAGGTGTACGTCAACCACGTCACCGGCAAGGCCGAGAAGTGCACCTTCTGCTTCCCGCGCATCGAGGCCGGCCAGCCCACCGTCTGCTCCGAGACCTGCGTGGGACGGCTGCGCTACCTCGGACTGCTGCTCTACGACGCCGACCGGGTCGGCGAGGCCGCCGCCACCCCCGACGAGAAGGACCTCCTCGACGCCCAGCGCGGGGTCTTCCTCGATCCGCGTGACCCCGACGTGATCGCGGCGGCCAGGGGAGCCGGCATCCCCGAGGACTGGCTGGCCGCGGCTCGCCGCTCCCCCGTGTACGACCTCGTCGTGCGGTACGAGGTCGCGCTGCCGCTCCACCCGGAATACCGCACCCTTCCCATGGTCTGGTACGTGCCGCCGCTCTCCCCCGTCCTGGACGCCGTCGACGCCGCGGGCGGAAACCAGGACGACCCCGACCACGTCTTCGCCGCCGTCACCCGGCTGCGCATCCCCCTGGAGTACCTGGCGGAGCTGTTCAGCGCCGGGGACGCCGACGTGGTCGCCGGAGTGCTGATGAAACTCACGGCCCTGCGCTCCTACATGCGCGAGCGCGCCCTCGGCGAGGACGGCGACGAAGCCGTGCTCAAGGCGGTCGGCCTCACCGCCCGGGAGGCCACCGACCTGCACCGCCTGCTCGCCGTCGCCAAGTACGAGGACCGCTACGTCGTCCCCGCAGCCCACAAGGAGGACGCCGCCGCGCTGACCGCCATGGAGGAACGCTGCCCCGTCGAGTCCTCCGGCGAGCCCGCGGAGGCCGGTGGCCGACGGGTGATGCTCGGCATCCCCACCCTGCGCCGCACGACCACCGGAGGTCACGCGTGAGCCCGCTGCCCGCAAGCATTCCCGCCCTCGTCCGCACCCGCGTCCGGGCGGCCGTCCGCCGCCCGGCCCGGCTCACAGCCGAGGAGAGGGAGGAGCGCGCCCTGCTGCTGCGGCTCTGCTCGCTGCTGCTTCAGTATCCGGACGCCGAACTCACCGCATTCGCACAACCGTCGGCCGGCGTCATCGAGGCGCTGCCGCCGTCGCCCGCCGCCGCTCATCTGGCCGCTTTCACCACCTGGCTCACGGGCCAGGAGGCGGACGCCGTCGAGCAGCACTACGTCGAGACGTTCGACCTGCGCCGCAGGAGCAGTCTCTACCTCACCTACTACCTGCACGGCGACACCCGCCGCCGCGGCATGGCCCTGCTCACGCTGAACCAGCGCTACCGCGCCGCCGGCTGGGACATCGAAGGGGGTGAACTGCCCGACCACCTTCCGGTCGTGCTGGAGTTCGCCGCTCTGATGGGCCCGGGCGGCGGCGAAGCACCGCTGCGCCAGCACCGGCGGGGGCTGGAGCTCATCCACCGGGCACTGACCGACGCGCACTCGCCGTACCGGCACGTCATGGCCGCGCTGCTCACCCTGTTGCCGCCGCCCACCGACGCGGACCGCGCGGCGGTGGCCCGGCTCGTCGCCGAGGGGCCGCCGGAGGAGGAGGTCGGCCTCGATCCCTACGGTACGTACGGGGAGGGAGAGTTCGCTCCTCCGGGGACCTTCGTGCCGCCGATGGCCGCTCCGCCGACCCGGGTGCCGCCCGCCGATCCGACCACCACCCGCAGGGAAGGCACCCGATGAACGCCGCATTCCTCTCCCCGCCGGCCGCAGCGGCGGTGAGCGGCACCGACCTCCTGCTGTGGGTCGCCGTCCCCTACGTCTGCCTCTCGGTGTTCGTCGTCGGGCACGTGTGGCGCTACCGCCAGGACCAGTTCGGCTGGACCACGCGCACCAGCCAGCTCCTCGAACACCGCTGGCTGCGCTGGGGCAGCCCGCTGTTCCACCTCGGCGCCTTCATGGTGATCGCCGGCCATGTCGTGGGACTCGCCGTCCCCGGCTCGTGGACCGAGGCCGTCGGCATATCCGAGCACGCCTACCACACCACCGCCGTCTGGGCGGGCTCGGTGGCGGGCGTCGCCATGATCGCCGGGCTCGGCATGCTGTGCGCCCGTCGGCTGCTGAACCGCACGGTCCGCCTCGGCACCGACCGCAGCGACAAGCTCCTCTTCCCCCTGCTGTCGGCGACCGTCCTGCTCGGCATCACCGCCACCGCCGCCCACAACGTCTTCGGCGCCGGCTACGACTACCGCTCCACCGTCTCCGTGTGGTTCCGCGGTCTGTTCGTCCTCCAGCCGCAGCCCGAGGCGATGATCGGGGCGCCCCTGCTGTTCCAACTGCACGCCCTGACCGCCTTCCTGCTCTTCGCGGCCTGGCCGTTCACCCGGCTGGTGCACGTGTGGAGCGCCCCGGTCGGCTACCTCGTCCGGCCGTATCTCGTCTACCGGAGGCGGGCCGCGCCGAGTGCGGCCCCGGGCCGACGGCGGTCGGTCTCCGGCTCCCGGTGAGCGGAGCGAAGCACCGGCCCGCGCTCGCCCCGACAACATCCTGCCGCTGTACGCCGATTACGCCGATGACGCGCCGGCCGTGCCGCGTTCCGGTCCCGGTGACCGGGTACGCACGCACGGCACGGCGCGTTCCGGACAAGGGGCGGCAGGACCTCCGCGCTCGCGCGACCCGGCCGGCGGGTCCGTCGCCGGACGGCGAGCTGCACCCGAGCCGGTCGGACCCGCGGAGAAGGCCGATCGGCCCATCCGGCCCGGTACCCGGGCCGCCAGGATGGTGAGCACAGTTCCCCCGCACGCCACCTCGCCGAGGAGACCCATGCTTTCGCCCGATTCGGCCGCCGTCGTCCGCGCCACCCTGCCCGCCGTCGGCGGAGCGCTGGGCGAGATCACGGCTCGGTTCTACGGCACCATGTTCGCCGAGCAGCCCGACCTGCTGGACGGACTGTTCAACCGCGGCAACCAGGCCACCGGCGGTCAGCGCCGTGCTCTTGCCGGTTCCATCGCCGCCTTCGCGCAGGCACTGCTCGCCGATCCCGAGAACAGGCCGGACGTCCTGCTTTCCCGGATCGCCCACAAGCACGCGGCGCTCGGTGTGACCGAGGACCAGTACACGATCGTCCACAAGTACCTCTTCCGCGCCATCGCGGAGGTTCTCGGCGAAGCGGTCACGCCGCAGGTGGCCGCCGCCTGGGACGAGGTGTACTGGCTCATGGCCGGCGCCCTGATCGCCCAGGAGGCCCGTCTCTACCAGCAGGCGCAGGTCGACCCCCGCAACCCGTGGCGGAAGTGGACGGTGGTGGAACGGCGTGAGGAGACCCCCGACGTGGTGTCCTTCCTGCTGCGCCCGGCCGACGAGGATCCCGTGCCGCCCGCCCGCGCCGGCCAGTACGTCAGCGTCAGGGTGCGGATGCCCGACGGCGTGCACCAGGTGCGCCAGTACAGCCTGTCGGGCGCCCCCGGCGGCCGACTCCGCCGGGTCACCGTCAAACGGGTGGCGAGCCTGTCCGACGCGCCCGAGGGCGAGGTTTCGAACCAGTTGCACCGCACCGTCGGGGCCGGTGACGCGCTCACCCTGTCCGCTCCGTTCGGCGATGTGGTCCTCGACGAGGCCGACAGTCCCCTGCTGCTGGTCTCGGCCGGCATCGGCTGCACCCCGATGGTCGGCATGCTCGAACACCTTGCGGCGACCGGAGCCACCCGCCCGGTCACGGTGCTGCACGCGGATCGTTCGCCGGCGGACCACGCCCTCCGCTCGGACACCCGCCGCCTGGTGGGCCGCCTGCCCGCTGCCCGGGCGGAGTTCTGGTACGAGCAGAACGCTGCCGCCGAGCCCGGCGCCCACTGCGGTCTGATGGACCTCAGGGAACTGGAGCTGCCCGACGGCACTGATGTCTACCTCTGCGGCTCGCTGCCCTTCATGCGGGCCGTCAGGGCACAACTGCTCGACTCGGGGGTTCCGGCGCGCCACATCCGCTACGAGGTCTTCGGCCCCGATCTCTGGCTGGCCCACACGGAAGGCTGAGCGCGGACGACACGAGGGCGTGGGGCCGGGCGACCTCGTCCGCGGCAAGGGCGGTGCGGACTGCCCCGGCGGCGGTGAGGAGCGATCCCCTCCTCGGCCACCGGTCCGCTCGACGAGCCGCCTGCACAAGCCCTTCTCCTGAGCACCCCGGCCCTCCGCACCCCCTCTCGCTCCGGGTTCAACTCGTCGGTCCCTCCCCTCCTCCCCCCCCGGCCCCCTCCCCCGGGCCTCGCGGACCTCGGTTCGGGGCCATGTGGCGGGCGGAGAGGGGCCGCCCAACCCTCCCGCGAGCGGGCATGGTGTCGCAGGGGGGGGTGGGCGGCACGCGAGAGCTTGTGAAGGAGAGTCGCCATGAGGACCCGGGACATCGATGCCGCAGCCGTCCAGACCCTGCTGGCCGCGGCGGTGGCAGCGCCCTCGATCCACAACACGCAGCCCTGGCGGTTCGGCCTGGACGCGGGCAACGGGTCGGTCGAAGTCCGTGCCGCCGGACGGCGGCTTCCGATGACCGATCCCGACCTGCGTGCCCGCCATCTCTCCGTGGGCGCGGCCGTCTTCAATCTCCGAGTGGCCGCGGCGCACCTGGGGTGGGTGCCCGTCGTCCGGCTGCTGCCCGCCGAGGCCGACCCCGAGCTGCTGGCCACCGTGCACCTGGCCGGGGCCGGCGGGGAAGGCCCCCCGTCCCTGCGGTGGCTGTACGAGGCCGTCGAACGGCGTCACAGCAGCCGGATGCCGTTCACCGGCCGCCCCGTGCCCGAGACGATCGTGACGGAGATGACCGCCGCGGCCCGTACGCAGGGCGCGCGCCTTGAGGTCCCCGACATCATGGGGACCAGGCGTCTGCTGCGGTTGACCCGGGCGGGCGAGGCCCGCAACGCCTCCCACCCCGGCCGCACGGCGGAGGCGCACAGCTGCCTCACCGCCCCGGGAATCGACTCCGGGTACGGCATCCCCGTCACCGCGGTGGGGGCCCTGGACGCGTCCGGCCGGATGCCGATGCGGGACTTCACCGGCCGGCTGCCCGTGCCGCGTCTTCCTGCCCTGCACTTCGAACGCCACGCGCAGGTGGCCCTGTTGTGGACCGCGCGGGACCGGCGGGAGGACTGGCTGCGGGCGGGCCAGGCGCTGCAGCACGTGCTGCTCACGGCGACCTCGTACGGAGTACGCACCTCGATACTGCACCAGGCGATGGAGTGGATGGATCTGCGGGCGGCGGTCGCCGGTGCGCAGCAGCGGTGCCCGCAGCTGCTGATCCGGTTCGGGTACGGCCCCGAGGGCGGTCGCACCCCGCGCGCGGCCGCGTACGCCGCATCGTCCCCGACGCCCGGGGCGGCGGTTCCCGGTGAGGGGGCCGCCTCATCCGGCTGACCGCGTCCGGTCGCCACTGCGGACCGGCCTGACCGTGTCCGGCCGGCACTGCGGACCGGAGCGGCATGCGGAGACGCCCGCTCATCCGGTGGTGCGTGTGCCCGTGATCTCGCGGCCCGTGACCAACTCGGACTCGATACGCACGAAGACCCCGTCACGTACGGGCATCCAGGAACGCGGGCCGGACTGCGAGAGCCGTTCGCGCTCGGCGGGCTCGGCCACCACGCCGGCCCGGCCGGTGACGACGACGCTCCAGCCCGACCGGGTCGCCGCACTGAACTCGTCCGCCTCGAAGGCGACCACGGCACCGTCGATGGCCTGCACGAGGTCGGAGACCGCCGAGGTGTACAGCACTACGGAGTCGTCCTCGTCCAGGGCGAAGTTGACCGGGAGGACCGCGGGCAGCGCCTGCCGGGTGTACACGACCCGGCCGAGCGGCACTTCGGCGAGCAGACGAAGGCATTCCAGCCGGTCGAGAATGCGGATGGCGTCGTTCTCGAGCATCCCACCATCCTCCGCGCCGCGCTGCGACGCCGGGTAGGGCCGGTCGGCCCTATCTGCGGTTCCTGGCAGCGGGCGGCCGTGTACACCGCTCCGGCCGAGTCGTCGGGTGAGCGAATCGGGACGCCATGGCGAAGGGGAGCCGGCCGGATTCGATGGAGGACCCTCAGCCTCTCGGCAGGGCCCCTTGGCCCATGCCACCCCCCGCGCCCCGAGGACGACAGTGGCTGAGCAGTCGCCGATCCGCAGGCGGAAGACCTGCGGATCACCGTGTCGCGGCACCATACAGAGGGGCAGAGGCGGACAGCATGATCAAGGTTTCGATGGCGGACAGCGGCAGGACGGGGCCGGGTGCGCCGGTGCCCGGCCGGGCCTGGCTGATGCTGGCCCTGGCCACCGCCGGTTTCGCGGTCAACTTCTGGGCCTGGGCGCTGCTCAGCCCGCTCGGCCCGCGATTCAAGGACGGGCTCGACCTGTCGTCGTTCGAGCAGTCGCTGCTGGTGGCGGTGCCGGTCGTCGTCGGTTCTCTGGGCCGGATCCCGGCCGGCGCGCTGACCGACCGATTCGGCGGACGGGTCATGTTCCCCATCGTGTCCGCGGCCACCATCGTGCCGGTGCTCCACCTCGGCCTGGCCGGACACTCCTCACTCGGCGCCCTGCTCGTCGGCGGGTTCTTCCTCGGTATCGGCGGCACCGCCTTCGCTGTCGGCGTTCCGCTCGTCAACGCCTGGTTCCCGCCCGAGCGGCGCGGCCTCGCCATCGGAGTCTTCGGCGCGGGTATGGGCGGCACCGCCATCAGCGCCCTGACCACGGTGAAGCTGGTCGACGCGGGCAGCATGTCCACGCCGTTCCTGCTCACCGCGGCGGTTCTCGCGGCGTACGCCGCCGCCGCCGCTCTCCTGCTCCGTGACGCGCCCGGCCGGACCGCGCCGACCGAGTCGGCCGCAAGCCGCCTGTCCGCCGCCCTCCGACTGCCCATCACCTGGCAGGCGTCCGCACTGTACGCGGTTGCGTTCGGCGGCTACGTGGCCTTCTCCGTCTACCTGCCGACGTACCTCAAGACCGGCTACGGCCTCGCCCAGGCCGACGCGGCGAACCGCATGGCCGGGTTCGTTGTCCTCGCGGTGGCGATGCGCCCGTTCGGTGGCTGGCTGTCCGACCGGATCGGCCCGGTCCGTGTGCTGGCGGGCTCGCTGGCCACGGTCGTGGCCGGTGCTGCCACGCAGGCGTTCACCCCCGCCCTGGCACCCGTGGGCACCCTCGCCTTCCTGGCCATGGCCGCCGCGCTCGGCGCCGGCAGCGGAGCGGCCTTCGCCCTGGTGGCCCTGCGCACCCCGGCCGACCAGGTCGGCTCGGTGACCGGAGTGGTCGGCGCCGCGGGCGGACTGGGCGGATTCCTGCCACCGCTGGTGATGGGGTCGCTGTTCGGGCTGTTCGATTCGTACGCGATGGGCCTCGTCCTGCTCGCGACCGTGTCCGCCGGGGCTCTGGCCTTCACTCTCACCGCCGTCCACGCCCCGTCCCCGGACGGTGCGGGGAAATCCCGCGCCAGCGGGCAGCGCGAGCCCCGCACGGCCGCCTGAACTACGTCTCCCGTCCGCCGTTCCGGGCGCCGGGGGCACGTCCGGGAGGGCCGACCGGGCCCGCCCCGGAGGGGACCGAGCGGAGCAGACAGCAGCCGGACACGGGGCTCCTCGGCCCTGTGGCCGGGGCCGGGCCGCCCTCCCCACCAGGACCGGACGCCCCTGGTCCGTGACTGCGGAGCGCGGCAGTGTTGAGGCGTGGCGGCACGGTCACGGACAGCGGAGCACCGGGTCGCCCGGCACCTCGGTGCCCGTGAGAACCCGGCCGGCCACCGGCTCCGGCTCTCTTCGCCCATGCTCGTGAAGGAGGATCCATCATGCCCTCTCGCACTGTTGGTGAGGTGATGACACGGGACGTCGTGCAGGCCGGCCCGACGACACCGTTCAAGGAGGTCGTGCGACTGCTCGACCACCACCGGATCAGCGGCCTGCCGGTGGTCGACGCCGACGACAAGGTCCTCGGTGTGCTGTCCGGAAGCGATCTGATACGCGCCCAGGCGTACCGGGAAGGCTCCGCTCCGCCCCTGGCCGTGACCGCGCAGGAGGTGATGTCCAGCCCGGCCGTCACCGTGCACCCGGAGCAGTCCGTACCGGACGCCGCCCGGCTGATGGAGCGCCGCGGTGTCGAGCGGCTGCCCGTGGTGGACGAGGCCGACCGCCTGATCGGCATCGCCACCCGCCGCGACCTCCTCCGGGTCTTCCTGCGTGCGGACGAGGACATCCGCCGAGAGGTGACCGAGGAGATCGTCGGCACGGCGCAGGGACTGCCGTCCGACACGGTCCTCGTCTCCGTTCGCGACGGTGTCATCACTCTTGAGGGCCGGGTGGAACTGCGTTCCCGGGTACCGGAGATCGTCCACGCCGCCTGGCGCCTCGAAGGTGTGGTCGGCGTGGTGAACGGTCTGGGCTTCCGCATCGACGACTGTGCGGCACCGGCCGGTCCGGCTCGCGCCGGGAGTTCATGAGCGCCCGGCGAGAAGCCTCGGCCGGCGGCTCGGGCGGCCTGGGCCGACGGTCCCTGCCGAGCCGGGCCGGACGGCATCGACGCGGGCCCTCCGGGTCCTCCCGCAGAGGACGTCGCCGAAGGAGAGTGAGGGCAGAGAGCGGGACCGTTCACCGTCGCACCGCTCCTGGCCGGCACCGCCGCACACCACGGCGGCCCCTCACAACGGAGGCACACCACCATGACCCGACAGGACGTACGGACCGAGGGCCGCGCCAGGACCGACGCCCCGTCCGACACCGCGGTCGCCGTGGACCGTCTGGTCACGGACGGCCTCAAAGCACTCGCCGACTACGACGCCCTCACCCAGGAACAGGTCGACCACATCGTCAAGAAGGCGTCGGTCGCAGCCCTGGACCAGCACACCGCGCTGGCCCGTCTGGCGGTCGAGGAGACAGGACGCGGGGTCTTCGAGGACAAGGCCGCCAAGAACATGTTCGCCTGCGAGCACGTCACGCACAGCATGGCCCACATGAAGACCGTCGGAGTCATCGGCCGGGACGACATCGAGGACATGCTCGAAATCGCCGAACCGGTGGGCGTGGTGGCCGCGGTCACGCCCGTCACCAACCCGACCTCGACCACGATCTTCAAGGCACTGATGGCGCTGAAGACCCGTAATCCGGTGATCTTCGCGTTCCACCCCTCCGCCCAGCGGTGCAGCGCCGAAGCGGCCCGCGTCGTCCGGGACGCGGCCATCGCCGCCGGTGCTCCGGAGCACTGCGTACAGTGAGCTTCTTCGAGTTGGCCACCGATCGGGTGATGGGCCGTGGAGCGCAACGGACGAG
>NZ_BMSG01000012.1 GCF_014649035.1 Streptomyces sindenensis | reverse complement strand
AAGGAACGGACGCTTCCTTCGGTCCCGTATCACCGGGGCCCTCCGGGCGCTTCCCTTCGTTAACTTCTTTTGTTTCACTGTCTTGCTGTCTTGCGTTTCCGACTCTATCAGACTCTTTCGTGTCCGATTCCCGGTCGAAGCGGGCCGTGCAGTTTCGCTTTTCAGGTTCTTCGCTTTCGCGTTTTCCCTTTCCGGCGGTTCCGACTTTACCAGACTCTTTTTCGTTCCGTTTCCGGTCCGAATTCGATTTCCGGTGGCCTGTGGAGTGGCCTTACCTTTCGGCGGACCCGACTTTATCAGAGATTCTGAGTCGGAATTCCCGCCCCGTGCAGGGTGCTTCCGGCACACGAGTGTGCGCGGTGCTTCCCGTTCAGGCGGAGACGTAAACGTACTGGAGCGGGGCTCCCCGATGCAAATCGAGGGCCCCGCTCCAGGTCAGGCGGTCGTGAGGGTCAGACCTCGACGACGACCGGAAGGATCATCGGGCGGCGGCGGTAGGTGTCGGACACCCACTTGCCGACCGTGCGGCGGACCATCTGCTGGAGCTGGTGGGGCTCCATCACGCCGTCCTGCGCCGACTTGTCCAGGGCTTCCTGGATCTTCGGGGTGACACCGACGAACGCGTTGTCGTCGATGCCGGAACCGCGGGCCTGGATGTGGGGGCCGCCCACGATCTTGCCCGAGGAGCTGTCGACCACGATGAACACCGAGATGATGCCCTCGTCGCCGAGGATGCGACGGTCCTTGAGGGAGGTCTCGGTGACGTCGCCGACGGAGAGGCCGTCGACGTAGACGTAACCGGCCTGGACCTTGCCGACGATCTTGGCCTTGCCGTCGATGAGGTCGACGACCACGCCGTCCTCGGCGATGACGATGTGGTCCTTCGGCACGCCGGTGAGGGCGCCCAGTTCGGCGTTGGCCCGCAGATGGCGCCATTCGCCGTGGACCGGCATCAAGTTCTTCGGCTTGCAGATGTTGTAGAAGTACAGCAGCTCGCCGGCCGAGGCGTGGCCCGAGACGTGGACCTTGGCGTTGCCCTTGTGGACGACGTTGGCGCCCCAGCGGGTCAGGCCGTTGATCACGCGGTAGACCGCGTTCTCGTTGCCGGGGATGAGGGACGACGCCAGGATCACCGTGTCGCCGGGAACGATCCGGATCTGGTGGTCGCGGTTGGCCATCCGGGAGAGGGCCGCCATCGGCTCGCCCTGCGAACCCGTGCAGACCAGCACGACCTCGTCGTCCGGGAGGTCGTCGAGGGTCTTGACGTCGACGACCAGGCCGGCGGGGACGTTCAGATAGCCCAGGTCACGGGCGATGCCCATGTTGCGGACCATCGAGCGGCCGACGAAGGCGACCCTGCGGCCGTACTCGTGGGCGGCGTCCAGGATCTGCTGGATGCGGTGCACATGGCTGGCGAAGCTCGCCACGATGATGCGCTTCTGGGCGTTCGCGAACACCGTGCGCAGGACGTTGGAGATGTCCCGCTCCGGCGGCACGAAGCCGGGGACCTCGGCGTTCGTGGAGTCGGAGAGGAGGAGGTCGATGCCCTCCTCGCTGAGGCGTGCGAACGCGTGCAGGTCGGTGAGACGGCCGTCCAGCGGAAGCTGGTCCATCTTGAAGTCACCGGTGGCCACGGCCAGGCCCGCGGGGGTGCGGATGGCGACGGCCAGCGCGTCCGGGATCGAGTGGTTGACCGCGATGAACTCGCAGTCGAAGACGCCGATGCGCTCCCGCTGCCCTTCCTGCACCTCAAGGGTGTAGGGGCGGATGCGGTGCTCCTGGAGCTTCGCCTCGATGAGCGCGAGGGTCAGCTTCGAGCCGATGAGGGGGATGTCCGGCTTCAGGCGCAGCAGGTACGGGACACCACCGATGTGGTCCTCGTGGCCGTGCGTGAGGACGATGCCCTCGATGTCGTCCAGGCGGTCCCGGATCGTGGTGAAGTCCGGCAGGATCAGGTCGATGCCCGGCTGCTCCTCCTCGGGGAAGAGGACGCCGCAGTCGACGATGAGCAGGCGGCCGCCGTACTCGAAGACCGTCATGTTGCGGCCGATCTCGCCCAGGCCGCCGAGCGGGGTGACCCGCAGGGCGCCCTTCGGGAGCTTCGGCGGGGTACCGAGTTCAGGGTGCGGATGACTCAAAAGACTCTCCTTACCACGCACGCCACGTACCGCTGAGGCACGTGGCGCGCATGTCATTCGTGCACTTGCTGTTGTCTTGGGTGGTGCCCTGGCGAGTCGCCTCGCCCGTTCGGCTGTTCAGTTGTGAAGTCCGTGATCAGAGCTCTACCCCGCCGGCGGCGAGATCGATCTTGAGCTGGGCCGTCTCCTGGGCGGTGAGCTCGACGAGTGGCAGGCGCAGGGGGCCCGCCGGGAGGCCCTGGAGGGTCAGGGCGGCCTTCGTGGTGATGACGCCCTGGGTGCGGAACATGCCGGTGAAGACCGGGAGCAGCTTCTGGTGGATCTCGGTGGCCTTCTGGACGTCGCCGCTCAGGTGCGCCTCGATCAGGGCCCGCAGATCGGGGGTGACCACGTGGCCGACGACGGAGACGAAGCCGACCGCACCGACCGAGAGGAGCGGCAGGTTGAGCATGTCGTCGCCGGAATACCAGGCAAGGCCGGATTCGGCGATGGCCCAGCTGGCGCGGCCGAGGTCTCCCTTGGCGTCCTTGTTGGCGACGATCCGCGGGTGGTCGGCCAGCCGGACGAGGGTCTCCGTGTCGATCGGCACGCCGCTGCGGCCCGGGATGTCGTACAGCATCACGGGGAGGCCGGTGGAGTCGGCGATGGCCGTGAAGTGGCGGAGGAGGCCCTCCTGCGGCGGCTTGTTGTAGTACGGCGTCACGGCGAGCAGGCCGTGGGCGCCGGTGCGCTCGGCCGTCCGGGCGAGCTCGACGCTGTGGCGGGTGTCGTTGGTGCCGATGCCGGCGACGACGTGGGCCCGGTCTCCTACGGCCTCGAGGACCGCTCGTACGAGCTGGTCTTTCTCCGAGTCACTGGTGGTCGGGGACTCACCGGTGGTGCCGTTGACGATCAGGCCGTCGTTGCCTGCGTCCACCAGGTGGGCGGCGAGCCGCTGGGCGCCGTCGAGGTCGAGAGCGCCGTCCGCCGTGAAGGGCGTGACCATAGCGGTGAGGACCCGCCCGAAGGGGGTCTGCGGAGTGGAGATCGGAGCCATGGGTAACACGCTACTCGCTGCTCAGCGCGCGGGGTCCCCTCGGGGGGACGGGGAAGAGGAGCCCGGCACTGCCTGCTCGGGGGTTCAAGCAGTGCCGGGTCCGTTTGATCAGCCTAGATGAACTTCTCGAAACGCCGCAATACGGACACCACCTATGGGGCGACCCGTCCATTTTTGTTGAAGGCGGCATGAGTCAGCGGCATGAGCTGCTGCCAGTGGGTTTCCATCTGCTCGCCGACCATCTCGATCTCGCGCTGCGGGAAGGACGGCACCTTCGCCAGCTCGTGCTGGGTGCGCAGGCCGAGGAAGTGCATCAGCGAGCGCGCGTTGCAGGTGGCGTACATCGAGGAGAAGAGACCGACGGGGAGGACCGCGCGGGCGACCTCGCGGGCCACGCCCTTCGCCAGCATCTCCTGGTAGGCCTCGTAGGAGGCCCGGTAGGACTCCTCCATGGCGCGGGTCGTGACGTCGTACTGCTCCTCGGTGCCCTGGACGAACTCGTACTTGCCGGGCCGGCCCTGCTGGACCAGCTTGCGGGAGGTTCCGGGGACGTAGAAGACCGGCTCCAGCTCCCTGTAGCGGCCCGATTCCTCGTTGTACGACCAGCCGACGCGGTGCCGCATGAACTCGCGGAACACGAAGATCGGAGCACTGATGAAGAAGGTCATCGAGTTGTGCTCGAACGGGCTGCCGTGCCGGTCCCGCATGAGGTAGTTGATGAGCCCCTTGGAGCGCTCGGGGTCCTTGGTGACCTCTTCGAGCGACTGCTCGCCCGCGGTGGAGACCCGGGCGGCGAACAGCACGTCCGCGTCGCGCGCGTCGCTCTTCACCAGCTCGACGGTGACGTCACTGCGGAAGTGGGGCTTTGCGGGTTCGGGGGTGTCGGTCACCGACGGGGGTCCTTCCAGGGGCTTCGCTCGGGCGGCGCCCACTTTACGGGTCGGCGGCCCGTGCATGTACGGAGCGGTCCCGGGCAGCCGTTCGTGGAGTTCCCCCAACAAGTACGGCGATTCGGGCACCGATTCGGGCTGTCGTACGTCTGACTCATTAGCAGCACCCGTCAAGCAGATCAAGGAGAGTTTCCTCATGTTCCGCCGGCGTGAAGCCGTCCCGTTCTCGTTCGTCGCCGAGTCCGAGCGGTTCCGCAGTAATGTCACTCCCCCTCCCGCCGCCCGCGCCACCGTTCCCGAGCTGCTGGGGCGGGCCCTCGTCGGGCTGACCGTGGTCGCCGGTCTCGTGGGTTCCGTGCTGGTGGGCCTCCCGGCGCTCGACTCCGGGCAGTCCGCCGGGCACGACAAGCAGTCCACCGCGTCTCAGGAGCGTTGAGCCGTGGGCCGCTGACTCGTACGGACCCCCTGGGGTGGTCGGGCCGGGGGCTGCCTCGGTAGCCTCACCGGGCACAGCAATCAAGCGTGCTGGTGAGTGAGGATGAGTCGTGCCCCTGCCCTTTCTGACGGCCGACCGCGCATTCGAGGCGAGCGCGGACGACGTTGCGCTGCCGTTCGACGACCACGACAGCTGGCGGCGGCCCTACCGCCCCGGTCCGTGGCGGGTCGCGGCGGCGGCCACCCTGTTGTTGCTGGCCTCGTTCGTCCTGCTCGCGGCCATGATCATCGGTGTGGCCGGAGCGCCTTCGGGCGCCACGGTGTGTCTGGCGCTGGCCGGCGTCGTGATCGCCGCCGCCCTGCGGCTGCTGCGGGCCGGTGCGTGGGTGAGCCGTCACGGTGTGCGGCGCGTCGGCTTCTTCCGGACCGTCACGGTGGCCTGGAACGACGCCTCGGCGGTTCGTACGGTCCAGCAGCCCGTGAAGTGGATGGGCCTTCCCCGTACGGTCCAGGGCCAGGCGCTCGTCGTGGTCCGGCGCAGCGGTGAGACGCTGTCGCCGCTGGCCACCGACCACAACGCGGATTTCCTCGGGCGCGAGGAGGCGTTCGAGCGGGCCACGGACGCGGTGGAGGCCTGGGCGGATGAGTATCGGCTCGGGTGAGCCGGATTCTGTCGGCTGTACGTGAGTGAGCCCGGGGCCCTGGTGAGGGTCCCGGGCTCACGCGCGTACGGCGGGAGAGATGTCCTCAGGCGCCGGACGGGCTGGAAGGTGCGGCCGGGCTTGCGGAGGGGGCCGGCCTCGATCTGTGCAGCGCGATGGCTCGCTGCATGGCCTTGCGGGCCCTGGGGGTGTCCCTCGCGTCCTGGTAGGCGACCGCCAGCCTGAACCAGGTGCGCCAGTCGTCCGGGGCGTCCTCGGTCTCCTCGCGGCGCTTGGTGAAGACCGCGTCGGCGGCGTCCCGGTCGATACGGCCGGACGGGGCGCGGGGCAGGTCGTCGACCGGGAGGCCGCCCTCGGCGTCCAGCTCGGCGGCGAGGGCGTTGGCGCGGCGGACGAACTGGGTGTTCTTCCACAGGAACCAGACGCCGATCACCGGCAGGATCAGCACGGCGGCGCCGAACGTGACCGTGACCGGCGTGCCGTGCCGGATGAGCATCACGCCGCGGCTGCCGACCAGGAAGAAGTAGAAGACCAGGACGGCGGCCGTGACGATGTAGGTGATCTTTGCGCGCATGGTGGGCTCAGTCAGTTCAGGTCGAGGAAGTGTTCCAGGCCGAAGGTGAGGCCGGGAGTGGTCACCACACGGCGGACGCCGAGCAGGATGCCCGGCATGAAGCTGCTGTGGTGGAGGGAGTCGTGGCGGATGGTGAGGGTCTCGCCCTCGCCGCCGAGCAGCACTTCCTGGTGGGCCAGCAGACCGCGGAGCCGGATCGCGTGGACCGGCACACCATCGACGTCCGCGCCGCGCGCGCCGTCCAGGGCGGTGGTGGTGGCGTCCGGCTGGGGGGCGCTGCCGGCCTTGGCGCGGGCCGCCGCGATGAGCTGGGCGGTGCGGGTCGCGGTGCCGGAGGGGGCGTCGACCTTGTTGGGGTGGTGGAGCTCGACGACCTCGACAGACTCGAAGTAGCGTGCGGCCTGCTCCGCGAACTTCATGGTCAGGACCGCGCCGATGGAGAAGTTCGGGGCGATCAGGACCCCGGTCTCCGGGGAGTTGTCCAGCCAGGTGGTCAGCTGCGCGAGCCGTTCGTCGGTCCAGCCTGTGGTGCCGACGACGGCGTGGATGCCGTGCCGGACGCAGAAGTCGAGGTTGCCCATCACCGATGCGGGGGTGGTCAGCTCGACGACGGCCTGGGCGCCCGCATCGGCGAGGGTCTCCAGCTTGTCGCCCCGGCCCAGGGCCGCCACCAGCTCCAGGTCGTCGGCGGCCTCGACCGCCCGGACGGCCTCGGAGCCGATACGGCCCTGAGCACCGAGAACGGCTACGCGCAGCTTGCTCATCTTGATTCCTTAGGGGATTAGGAGACCGCTTCGTCCAGGCGGTCCGCCTGCTTGTCCTTGAGCGGGCCGATGACCGAGAGCGAGGGGCGCCGGGAGAGGAGTTCGCCCGCCACTTCCCGTACGTCGTCGGGGGTGACCTCCCCGATACGGGCCAGCATGTCGTCGACCGACATCTGCTCGCCCCAGCACAGCTCGCTCTTGCCGATACGGTTCATCAGCGCGCCGGTGTCCTCCAGGCCGAGGACGGTGGAGCCGGAGAGCTGGCCGATGGCGCGGGTGATCTCGTCGTCGTCCAGGCCGTGCGTGGCGACCCGGTCCAGTTCGTCGCGGCAGATCTTCAGGACGTCGTGGACCTGGTTCGGCCGGCAGCCGGCGTAGACGCCGAAGAGGCCGCAGTCGGCGAAGCCCGAGGTGTACGAGTACACGCTGTAGGCCAGGCCGCGCTTCTCCCGTACCTCCTGGAAGAGGCGCGAGCTCATGCCGCCGCCGAGGGCGGTGTTGAGGACGCCCAGCGCCCAGCGGCGCTCGTCGGTGCGGGCGAGGCCGGGCATGCCGAGGACCACGTGGGCCTGTTCGGTCTTGCGGTTCAGCAGCTCGACCTTGCCGGCGGCGCGCAGGGTGCGGGAGCCCTCGCGGGGCGCCATGGGCACCGCGTCCGTACGCGAGAGGGCCCCGGCCTTCTCGAAGGCGCGGCGGACCTGGGTCACGACCGTGGCGTGGTCGACGTTGCCCGCGGCGGCGACGACCAGATGCGTGGGGTCGTAGTGCTTCTTGTAGAAGCGGGCGATCTGGCCGCGGTTCAGGGCGTTGATCGTGTCGACGGTGCCGAGGACGGGGCGGCCGAGGGGGGTGTCGCCGAGCATGGTGTGCGCGAACAGGTCGTGCACGCAGTCGCCCGGGTCGTCCTCGGTCATCGCGATCTCTTCGAGGATGACTCCGCGCTCGGCGTCGACGTCCTCCGGGGCGATCAGCGAGCCGGTCAGCATGTCGCAGACGACGTCGATGGCCAGCGGCAGGTCGGTGTCGAGGACCCGCGCGTAGTAGCAGGTGTACTCCTTCGCCGTGAAGGCGTTCATCTCGCCGCCGACCGCGTCGATCGCGGAGGAGATGTCGAGGGCGGTGCGCTTGGCGGTGCCCTTGAAGAGGAGGTGTTCGAGGTAGTGGGTCGCGCCGTTCAGGGTGGGCGTCTCGTCGCGGGAGCCGACGTTCGCCCAGATGCCGAAGGTGGCGGACCGGACGGAGGGCAGGGTCTCGGTGACGATCCGCAGACCGCCGGGGAGGACGGTCCGGCGGACCGTTCCGATGCCGTTGCTGCCCTTGAGAAGCGTTTGGGTACGGGCGACGGCCCGCCCCTCCGAGGAGGTGCGGGCCGTCGTCGCGGAACTACGGGACGTCACTTGTCGGTGTCGTCCTTCTTCTCGTCTTCTTCACCCTCGATGACGGGGATGAGGGAGAGCTTGCCGCGGGAGTCGATCTCGGCGATCTCGACCTGGACCTTGGCGCCGACGCCGAGCACGTCCTCGACGTTCTCCACGCGCTTGCCACCGGCGAGCTTGCGGATCTGCGAGATGTGCAGCAGACCGTCCTTGCCCGGCATGAGCGAGACGAACGCACCGAAGGTGGTGGTCTTGACGACCGTACCCAGGTAGCGCTCGCCGACCTCCGGCATGGTCGGGTTGGCGATCGCGTTGATCGTGGCGCGGGCGGCCTCGGCCTGCGAGCCCTGCTGGGCACCGATGTAGATGGTGCCGTCGTCCTCGATCGTGATGTCGGCGCCGGTGTCCTCCTGGATCTGGTTGATCATCTTGCCCTTGGGGCCGATGACCTCACCGATCTTGTCCACCGGGATCTTGACGGTGATGATCCGCGGGGCGTTCGGGGACATCTCGTCCGGGACGTCGATGGCCTCGTTCATGACGTCCAGGATGTGCAGACGCGCGTCACGGGCCTGCTTCAGCGCGGCGGCCAGGACCGAGGCGGGGATGCCGTCGAGCTTGGTGTCGAGCTGGAGCGCGGTCACGAACTGCTTGGTGCCGGCGACCTTGAAGTCCATGTCGCCGAAGGCGTCCTCCGCACCGAGGATGTCGGTGAGGGCGACGTAGTGGGTCTTGCCGTCGATCTCCTGCGAGATCAGGCCCATGGCGATACCGGCGACGGCGGCCTTGAGGGGCACACCGGCGTTCAGCAGCGACATGGTGGAGGCGCAGACCGAGCCCATGGACGTCGAGCCGTTGGAGCCCAGCGCCTCGGAGACCTGGCGGATCGCGTAGGGGAACTCCTCGCGGGTCGGCAGGACCGGCACGATGGCGCGCTCGGCGAGCGCACCGTGGCCGATCTCGCGGCGCTTGGGCGAGCCCACGCGGCCGGTCTCACCGACGGAGTACGGCGGGAAGTTGTAGTTGTGCATGTAGCGCTTGCGGGTCACCGGGGAGAGGGTGTCCAGCTGCTGCTCCATACGGAGCATGTTGAGGGTGGTGACGCCCAGGATCTGGGTCTCGCCACGCTCGAACAGCGCCGAGCCGTGCACGCGCGGGATGGCCTCGACCTCGGCGGCGAGCGTACGGATGTCCGTGACGCCACGGCCGTCGATGCGGACCTTGTCCTTGATGACGCGCTCGCGGACCAGCTTCTTGGTCAGCGCGCGGTACGCGGCGGAGATCTCCTTCTCGCGGCCCTCGAACTCCGGGAGGAGCTTCTCGGCGGCGATCTCCTTGACGCGGTCCAGCTCGGTCTCGCGCTCCTGCTTGCCGGCGATGGTGAGCGCCTGCTTCAGCTCGGGCGTGACGGCCTTGGCCAGGGCGTCCAGGACGTCGTCCTGGTAGTCCAGGAAGACCGGGAAGTCGCCCTCGGGCTTGGCGGCCTTGGACGCCAGGTCCGCCTGCGCCTTGCAGAGGGTCTTGATGAAGGGCTTCGCCGCTTCCAGACCGGCGGCGACGATCTCCTCGGTGGGAGCCTCGGCGCCGTCCTTGACGAGCTGGATGGTCTTCTCGGTGGCCTCGGCCTCGACCATCATGATCGCGACGTCGCCGTCCTCCAGGACGCGACCGGCGACGACCATGTCGAAGACGGCGTCCTCGAGCTCGGTGTGCGTCGGGAAGGCGACCCACTGGCCCTTGATCAGGGCGACGCGGGTGGCGCCGATCGGGCCGGAGAAGGGCAGGCCCGCGAGCTGGGTGGAGCAGGAGGCGGCGTTGATCGCGACCACGTCGTACAGGTGGTCGGGGTTGAGCGCCATGACCGTCTCGACGATCTGGATCTCGTTGCGCAGGCCCTTCTTGAAGGACGGGCGCAGCGGGCGGTCGATCAGACGGCAGGTGAGGATCGCGTCCTCGGAGGGGCGGCCTTCGCGGCGGAAGAAGGAGCCGGGGATCTTGCCGGCCGCGTACTGCCGCTCCTCGACGTCCACCGTGAGGGGGAAGAAGTCGAGGTTGTCCTTGGGCCGCTTGGAAGCGGTGGTGGCCGACAGCACCATGGTGTCGTCGTCCAGGTACGCGACGGCGGAGCCGGCGGCCTGCTTGGCCAGGCGGCCCGTCTCGAAGCGGATGGTGCGGGTGCCGAAGGTGCCGTTGTCGATGACGGCCTCGGCGTAGTGGGTCTCGTTCTCCACTAGTGGTTTCTCCATACTCGTCGTCTTTCGTCCGCGCGCCCGTGTGGCGCGGGACGGTGCGGGAGAGGCGCACCGTGGATGCGGGCCGGTCTTCGATCGAAGCTCCCGGGCATGTTCCCGGGGGCCACTACCGAGGACCGGCGGCGGCGTCGTAGCGCCTCTCCCTCGTTCGTGCTCGTTCTTGCGGGTCGTGCCGGGTCCTGCGTCCTACGGGTGTCGCTGCACCCAGGTTACTGAGCTTGACACCGGTCCTGCACGTACGGCAAAGGGAGCGGTCCCCTCAAACGCGGGAACCGCTCCCTCTCCACAGCGTCCTTACTTGGCGCCGCCGGCCGCGCCACGGCGGATGCCGAGGCGGTCGACGAGCGCACGGAAGCGCTGGATGTCCTTCTTGGCCAGGTACTGCAGGAGGCGGCGACGCTGGCCGACCAGGATCAGCAGACCACGACGGGAGTGGTGGTCGTGCTTGTGCGTCCGGAGGTGCTCGGTCAGGTCCGAGATCCGGCGGGAGAGCATGGCGACCTGGACCTCGGGGGATCCGGTGTCACCCTCCTTCTGGGCGAACTCGGCCATGATCTGCTTCTTCGTAGCGGCGTCGAGCGGCACGCGTACTCCTCATGTGATGTTCGAAGCGCCCACGAGTGCCCCTGGTCTTGGTCTCAGGGGAGCTTCCGTGACTCGGAGGCGAAGGTCCGATGAGCGCAGCCCCCAGGATGATCCGAGGGCGCGTACACAAACGGCCACCGCACAGACTACCAGCCGTTCGGGTCATGCCCCGCCGGTGACCGGCCGGCCGGTCATCAGCTGGTCAGGGCCCGGATCGAGTGGTAGACGTCGAATACCGCGAGGCAGAGCGGGAGCAGCGTCAGGAGGACGACCGTCTCCGCGATCTCCAGGAAGCGTCCCCAGAACGGGGTGACGCCCTTGCTCGGCACGATCAGGCCGATGGCGGTGATCAGGACGGCGACGCCCGCGACGGCCGCGGCGAGCCACACCGTACGGATGTCGAGCGCGGCCCCGTCGCCCCGCAGCGCGTCGCGCACGATGGCGACCGGCGGGTTCAGGGAGAGCCCGAGGCCGAGGAGCACCAGGGAGGCGAGACCCGCCGCGAGCGCACAGCCGACCTGGGCGGTGTACCGGAACAGGTGGGCGCGCATGAGCATGGCGACGCCGGTGGCCAGGGCGAGCAGCTGGCCCCAGACGCTGTCCGAGAAGCCCAGCACCGCGGCGGCCGCCACGGCCACCAGGGCGCAGCCGCCGACCAGGCCGAGGAGCAGCTCGTGGCCGCGCCGCGCCTGGGCGGCGAGGCGTACGGCGTCGACCGGGCCGGTGGACGCGGGCTCGGAGGTCCCGTAGTCGCCGACGGTGGTGCGGGGCGGCTCGAATCCGATGGGGATCCGGGCGAAGCGGGTGGAGAGTCCCGGCAGGAAGGCGAGGGCCCCGACGGCGAGCGGGGAGCACACGGCGGCGGCCTCGATCGGCCGCATGCCGGTCATGATCGCGACGAAGGTGACCAGGAGGCCGACGGCGCTCGCGAAGACGAACGCGACGAACGGGCCGTCCCCGCCGGGCGCGACGATCATCAGGATGACCGCGACCACGAGGACCGCCGCGCAGGCGAGCAGGAACTGCAGCCGTCCGATCCCCTGCCCGGCGCTCAGGGACAGCAGGCCGGAGCCGGCGACGGCCGCGTTGACCAGGGCGCCGATGCCGAGCGCGATCGACGAGGCCCGGTCGTCGTAGATCCGCGCACGCACGCCCGCGAACGCGAGGAGGAGCACGGCGACGACTGCCGCCAGGATGCCGGGCAGCCCGTTCATGTCGTGGCGCGGGTCGGCCGTCCACAGGACGAAGCCGAGCAGGGACAGCAGGACGGAACCGCCGAAGAGGCCGGCGCCGCGCATGAGGGCGTCGCCCCAGAGCGTGCGGTCCTTGGCCACGGCGGTGGCGACGGCGTCCGAGACGTCGTCGAAGACCGCGGGGGGCAGTGATTCGGAGAAGGGCCGCATCGACAGCAGCTCGCCGTCGAGGATGCGGTGGCCGGCGAGCGTCCGGGCGCTGTCCAGGACGGTGCCGTCGCGGCGGACCAGGTGGTAACCGACCGGTGCGCCGGGGACGGGGCTCTGTCCCGACAGCCGGAGGATCTCCGGATACAGGTCGGCGACGGGGATGTCCTCGGGCAGGGCCACGTCCACCCGGCCGTCGGGCGCGACGACCGTGACCCGGCAGAATCCGGTGCTGCTGCCGGACGGGGTCCCGTGACTCGGCCGACCGGATCCGGTGGCTGCCGCTTGGGCCGTCATGGTCACCTGGTGCTCCCCCTGCTGCTGATACCGACTTGTGCTGATGCTGGCCCGTGCCGCCACTGAGCTCGTTCTGCTCTGTTCCGCGCTTCGGCTTCGCCGTACGTCCCGAATGACCGCCTTCGCACGACAGTTAGCGGATGCGTACACGCGTCGCGACACCCTACCGCCATGGGGGTGGCGCCACGCCAGTAGGATCCTTCCCGCGGATGGGGCCCGTCGCCACGGGGGCGCCGATAGGAACACTTCCGTCCGGCAAGGGAATTGGTGAGCTGTGAGCCAGATCGTCGTCAAGCGCCCCCCGCGGGCCCTGCCCACCGAAGTTCCGGTCGAGCAGGTGCAGTTGCAACCTCCGCCGGAACTCCCCCGAGGCCAGCAGGAGGGGGCGCTGATGCAGCTCCTGCCGATGCTGGGCATGGGTGGTTCCGTCGTCTTCTTCTTCATGACGCCGAACCCGATCATGCGCATCATGGGCATGATCATGATCGCCTCGACGCTCGGCATGGCCATCGCGATGCTCGTACGGTACCGACGAGGCACCCAGGGCGAGCTGGCGGATCTGCGCCGCGACTACCTGAAGTACCTGACGCAGACCCGGCGTACGGTGTTGAAGACGGCCCGCAAGCAGCGCGACGCGCAGTTCTACCTCCACCCCTCTCCCGAGCAGCTGTGGGCGCTCGTCGCCGAGGGCAGCCGGGTGTGGGAGCGGCGCGCGGGTGACGCGGACTTCGCGCAGGTGCGGATCGGGCTCGGCAGCCAGGAGCTGGCGACGCCGCTCATCGCGCCCGAGACGGCGCCCGTGGACGAGCTGGAGCCGCTGGCCGCCGGGGCGATGCAGCAGTTCCTGGCGACGCACTCCACGCTGGACGGTCTGCCCATGGCCGTCTCGTTGCGGGCGTTCTACCACCTGACGATCAGCGGTCACGCGGAGTCCGCGCGCTCGGCTGCGCGGGCGATGGTCGGCGGTCTGGCCTCCCTGCACTCCCCCGAGGACCTGGTGATCGCGGTCGCGACGGGTGCGGAGGCGGCGCCGCGGTGGGAGTGGGCGAAGTGGCTGCCGCACGCGCAGGCTCCGGGCCCCGTCGACGGGGCGGGGAGCAGGCGGCTGATCACCACCAGCCTGCCGGCCCTGGAGGATCTGCTGGCCGGCCGGCTGGAGGGCAGGCCACGGTTCCAGCCCGGCGGGCAGCCGCTCGTGGAACAGCCGCATGTCGTCGTGATCCTGGACGGTGAGTCGGTGGCGCCCATGTCGGTGCTGGCATCGCCGGAGGGCCTGCAGGGTGTGACGGTCATCGAGGTGGTGCCGGGTGAGGTGACGGGGGCCCGCGGGGGCCTCTCGATCGTGGTGCAGCCGAAGACGTTGCAGCTGGAGTCGGGGCAGGGGCTGGTCTACGACGGGGTCCCGGACCTGCTCAGTTACGAGGCGGCCGAGGCGCTCGCCCGGCAGCTGGCCCCGCTGCACATGGCGACGGGCGGGGACGACGACGAACCCCTCCTGGCCAACCTGGAGTTCACCGATCTGCTGAACCTGGGCGACGCCGCCTCGATCGAGGTCAGCCGGACCTGGCGGCCGCGGTCGCAGGCGGAGCGGCTGCGCGTGCCGATCGGTGTGGGCGAGGACGGTACGCCCGTGATGCTGGACCTGAAGGAGGCGGCGCAGGAGGGCATGGGCCCGCACGGGCTGTGCGTGGGCGCCACCGGTTCCGGCAAGTCCGAGCTGCTGCGCACCCTGGTGCTCGGCCTGGCCGTCACCCACACCTCGGAGACGCTGAACTTCGTCCTCGCCGACTTCAAGGGCGGTGCGACCTTCGCCGGTATGGCGCAGATGCCGCACGTCGCGGCCGTGATCACCAACCTCGCGGACGACCTGACGCTGGTCGACCGCATGGGTGACTCCATCAGCGGGGAGCTCAACCGCCGGCAGGAGATGCTGCGCGACGCGGGCAACTACGCCAACATCCACGACTACGAGAAGGCGCGGGCGGCCGGTGCGCCGCTGCAGCCGATCCCCTCGCTCGTGCTGGTCATCGACGAGTTCAGCGAACTCCTCACCGCGAAGCCCGACTTCATCGAGATGTTCGTCCAGATCGGACGTATCGGCCGTTCGCTGGGCGTGCATCTGCTGCTGGCGTCGCAGCGGCTGGAGGAGGGGCGGCTGCGCGGCCTGGAGACGTACCTGTCGTACCGGGTGGGTCTGCGGACGTTCTCGGCGGCGGAGTCGCGGGCCGCGATCGGGGTGCCGGACGCGTACCACCTGCCGAACGTTCCCGGTTCCGGGCTGCTCAAGTTCGGTACGGAGGAGATGGTCCGGTTCAAGGCCGCGTACGTCTCCGGGGTGTACCGCTCGGGCGGACACCGGGCGGCGGCGCCGGGGGGTCCGCTGCCGGTGGACCGCAGGCCGGTTCCGTTCACGGCCGCACCGGTTCCGGTGCAGTACGTCCGGCCGGCGACGCCGGCCGCGGGCGTACCGGAGCAGCGTTCGGCGGAGGACGACGCGCTGGCGGACACGGTGCTCGACGTGATCGTGCGCCGGCTGGAGGGCCGGGGGGCCTCCGCGCACCAGGTCTGGCTGCCGCCGTTGGACAATCCGCCGTCGATGGACGAGCTGCTGCCGGGGCTCTCCCCGGTGCAGGGCCGGGGGCTGACGCAACCCGGTTTCGAGGGGGCGGGCCGACTGGTCGCGCCGATCGGCGTCATCGACAAGCCGTTCGAGCAGCGGCGCGACACCCTCTACCGGGACTTCTCCGGCGCGGCCGGCCATATGCAGATCACCGGTGGTCCGCAGTCGGGGAAGTCGACGCTGCTGCGGACGATCATCGCCGGTTTCGCGCTCACGCACACACCGGCGGAGGTCCAGTTCTACGGCCTCGACTTCGGTGGTGGCGGCATGTCCTCGATCGCGGGTCTGCCGCACGTCGGTGGGGTGGCGTCCCGCCTCGACCCGGAGCGGGTCCGCCGAACGGTCGCCGAGGTGTACGGCATCATGGCGCGGCGCGAGGAGTACTTCCGCAGCGCCGGGATCGACTCCATCGCCACGTTCCGCCGGCTGCGGGCGCGCGGGGACATCTCGGTGACGGACCAGCCGTGGGGCGACGTCTTCCTGGTCATCGACGGGTGGGGCAGCTTCCGCACGGACTACGAAGGTCTTGAGGACGCGGTCACGGACATCGCCGCCCGCGGACTCGGTTACGGCATCCACCTGATCATCACGGCGTCGCGTTCCATGGAGGTGCGGGCCAGCCTGAAGGACCAGCTCATGAACCGCCTGGAGCTGCGGCTCGGCGACGTGATGGACTCCGAGCTGGACCGCAAGGTGGCCGCCAACGTGCCCGCCGGGGTGCCGGGCCGCGGCCAGACGCCGGAGAAGCTGCACTTCATGGCGGCGGTGCCGCGGATCGACGGCATCAACTCCGACAGCGACCTCTCCGAGGCCACCGCCGCGATGAACCAGGAGGTGGCCCGCCACTGGACGGCGCCGCCCGCTCCCGCGGTACGTCTGCTGCCGCGGGAACTCCCGGCGAGCGAACTCCCGGCCGGTCACGCCGTGCCGGAGCGCGGTATCGCCTTCGGTATCGACGAGAACAACCTGGAGCCGGTGTACCTGAACTTCGAGCAGGACCCGTTCTTCCTGGCGTTCGGCGAGAGCGAGTCCGGGAAGTCCAACCTGCTGCGGTTGATCATCAAGCAGCTCACCGAGCGGTACGACGGTGATTCCTGCAAGCTCTTCGTCATCGACAACCGGCGTTCGCTGCTGGACGTGACTCCGCGCTCGCACCTGGCGGAGTACATCCCGATGTCCAACAACATGGAACATCACATGACGGCGCTGTACGACCTGATGAAGCGCCGCACGCCGTCGGCCGACGTCACAGCGCAGGAACTGCGCGACCAGAGCTGGTGGCAGGGCCCCACGGTGTACGTCGTCATCGACGACTTCGACCTGGTCGCCACGTCGAGCGGCAACCCGCTGGCGCCGATCACCGAGATGCTGCCGTTCGCCCGTGACGTGGGCGTCCGCTTCATCATCGCCCGCAGTTCGGCGGGGGCCGGCCGCGCCCTGTACGAACCCTTCCTCCAGCGCATGATCGAGCTGGGCGCCCAGGGGTTGATGCTGTCGGGCGACCCGGGTGAGGGCGACATCATGGGCAACGTACGGCCGCGGCCGATGCCGCCGGGCCGGGGCATCTTCGTGACGCGGCGGCGGGGGAACCCGTTGGTGCAGACGGGGGTGATGGGCGGGGAGGGGTAGGGGGACCGGTCCGGATCGTCAAACGAGGAAGGTGCGGAGCCGTTGGGGCTCCGCACCTTCCTCGTTTCGTGGGCGACGGCTCACGTCGCGTCCTGCGACAGCTCAGGGTGGACATCTCCCGCGCATGTCCACCCTGATGTTCTGCTGTGTCGTGCTGTGCGAACTCGGTCAGAAGTTCGCCGCCGCGCGCTTGTCACCGGCGCGGTAGGTGGGCGACGCCTCCAGGACCTTCGTGGCGATGTCGTCAAGGTTGGCGCGGATGGCGTTGGCGTCCTCCTTCCACCTTTTCTGCGCGGTGGTGTAGGCCTGCTTGGCCTCACCCTCCCACAGCTCCGAAACGTTCGCGATCATGGTCCTGATCTCGTCGAGGTCCCTCGCGAGCTGCGCGGCCTGCTTCTTGATCTCGCCGGCCGCGAGATCCAGGCTCGCGTAAGTGACAACTGTCGTGCCGTCGTTCTTTCCCATGGGGTCCTCCGCTGAATTCTGGTTACGAGATGAGGGTCAGAAGTCGTTCAGGCTGCTCTTCGCACCGCTGGTGGGACCCTGAACGTCCACACTGGTGAGAGCCGCGCGGATCTCGTCCTCGTTGTCGCCCGAGATGGTGCGGGCAGCCTTGATGGACTCCTGGAAGCCGGCAAGCTGCTTGGCCAGATCGACCATGCGGTTGTTGATCTCGGTCTGCTTCAGGTTGAAGTGGTTGGCACCGATGCCCTGCCACTTGCCTTCGAGGTTGTCGATCGTTGCGTGGAGCTTCTTGACCTGCCCCTTGACCGCTTCGAACTTGATGGAGAGGTCACCCTCCAGCTTCAGGAGTGCGGCATCTGAGACCTTCTGGTCTGCCATGGTTCTCTTTCCCTTTCGGTTGGTTCTGCAAGGCCGGCGTGAAGCGCCGGCCGGTGCATGCGGAACATGTGGTCAAGCGGCCTTACGCCGGCGGACCACGGCGTAGGCGACCCCTCCGAGCACGGCCACGGCTGCGGCCACGCCGATGATGAGGGCCAACTGGTTTCCGTCGTCGGAGGAGTTGGTTTCCTCCACCGCCACGGCCTTGTCGCCCGCCGCGCCGTTCTTGGCGGGCTGCGGTGAGGCTGAGGTGGAGGCCGAAGGCTCGGACGACTCGGCGGAACCGGTCGTCTTCTCCTTGGTGAGCGGGCTGATATCCGGGGCGCCGGGGTCGCCCTTGCCCTTGAGGACGTTCATCGAGGGGCGGATGAGGCCGTGGCCGAGGTACTTGCTGCGCACGCCGTCTTCCCAGTCGCGCCCGGCTGTGTCGAGAAGAACGTTCAGGACCTGGTTGGCGGTCCAGTCGGGGTGGAGGGACCAGACGAGGGCTGCAGAGGCGGAGGCGATGGCGGTGGCGGCGCTGGTGCCGCCGTCGCCGTCGCAGTAGCTCTTGAAGGAGTTGTCGCACCAACGGGGAACGTCGCTTCCGGGGGAGGCAACATCCACCGTGCCTGCGTGCTGCGAGTAGTACGAGACCTTCCCGTCGCGGTCTGCTGAAGCGACACCCACTACCTGGGGATAGGCGGCTGGATACCCTCGTTCGTTCTCCTTATGCCCTTTGTTCCCTACGGACGCGAAGAGCAGTTTCCCTTTGCTCTCTGCATGCTTGATCGCTTCAAGCTCCTGAGGAGAGTAGTGCCGACCGCTGAAGGACATGCTGATGATCCGCGCGTCGCTTTCGGCCGCAGCGCGGATGGCATTCGCGGAGTCCTGAACCGCGGCGGAGGGTTTCTCCTCCTCAAACTCATCCAGGGCGATGCGGAGAGGAATGATCTTGACCCCCGGGGCAATTCCCTTCAGGCCACCCCCCTTGCCCGTCCCCGCGATCAGCTCCGCCATCGTCGTACCGTGACCCTCATAGTCATCGGTTTCGTCGCCCGGTGCCCCTGTTGCATCGACTCCCTTGAGGACTTGTCCCTGGAGCGACGGCGTGGACGGGTTCACCCCCGTGTCGATGACAGCGACCTTGATGCCTTCGCCAGTCGTGACCTTCCACATGTCTTCGGCCTGCATCGCGCCGAGGTGCCACTGCTTCGCTTGTGTGTCAGCTGCGGCAGGCTGCGCCGCGCCAACGAACAGGACACTCCACGAAGCGGCCACAGCCAGCGTGCCGAGCACACGCACGCGCCTCCGAGCTCGGCCCATTCCTGCTGTCATCCCGACTTCCGTACCTTCCCTGGGACTGCTACTCGACCACCGGCGGCACAGCCCCGCGCCGTCCGGCATTCCACGTCTCTTCGTCTTCTGTCAGGTAGTCGGGGCGGGTCGACCCGTTGGCTTCGTCCTCCCGGCCCTTGCCCCGGCGGCCTGCGGGACCCCGTACGAGGCCCGAGCCACCGGCGGTGAAGCCCTGGGCGTTCGAGCCGGTTCCCACAGCCTTGCGGGGTGCGCCGACGACTCCGTTGGCTCCGGAGGCGGGAGTGGCTCGCCCTCCGGGACGAGAGGAAGCAGCAGGTGCTCCACGCCCCCCGATCACGCCGCGCTGTGCTGAGCCTCCGCCAGCGGCTCTTCCTTGAGGCGAAACTTGCTGGGGCGTTCCACCCACGATGCCGCTCCTGCCTCCCGCACGGGGACCGGCGCCGGTAGACGTACCACCGGGGCCCATGGCGGGCCGACCGGCAGTCGGCGCCTGCGACTGTGGTCCGACCGGCGGACGACCATTGAACGCCCCTCCGCCCATCGGGCCGGGTCGGCCGATCGGGGGACCGCTCTGCCCCTTGGCGACGGGGCCTGCCCCCGTGGACTGAGCTCTGCCCATGCCCTGGCCGGCCTGGCTGACCGTTCGCGGCATGCCTGTCGGCCCCGTTGAACGCTTCGTGCCGCCTTGCACAGGGTTGGTGAGAGTGGGCGGCATGAACGTCGGTGGAGTTCCGGTCGGCCCCGTCGTGGGCGTCGGTGACGGTTGCGGTGGCGTGGCAGTGATCGGCGTCGGCGCTTGCGGAGGCGCGACGGTGTTGATCTCCGTGCCGACGATCCTGTCCGGCAGGGGCACTGAGCCAATGATCTCGGCCGGTGGTCGACTGTTCGCACTCACGGGAACAGAGTGCGCTGAGTTCGTGCGTCCCGCAGCGTCCGAAACTCCGCTGCTACCGAGACTTTCGGAGCGCTCCCCGACAACACCAGACGACGGATTCCTATCGCGGTCCCTGATCGGAGGCGGCACAGTGATACCCAGCTGCTTATCGAACCGCGGCGGCTCCTCCCCCTCCAGCCGCTCCCCCGAGACCGAGTAGTACGAGGCCAGCCGGTTGATCTGGTTAATGGCCTCCTGGCGGTCCTTCTCCACCTTGAGGGCCGCCTGGTACTCCGGGTTGTCCGCGACCCGGCCCGGGAGTTCGATGTCGTCCGGGCTCTTGCGGACCTGGCGGGTGTCGCGGGGCGGCATGGCGCTGCGTACGGAGGCCAGGCCGGTGCCCGCGACCGTGATCTGCGTGCCCGCCACGTCCGCGAAGTCGCCCAGCTTCCGGGCATGGGCGACCAGGCCCTTGCCGAAGGCGCGGAAGGCCGTGCCGGACTCGCCGTGCCAGTCGACCCCCTTCATGTTGTCTTCCAGCTCCTGAGCCGCCTTCTTGATGGCGTCCCTGGCGTCCCAGAGCGACTTGCCCGCGTTCTCCAGGTCCTCCGGCTTGGTGTTCTCCACCAGGTCGATCATGGAGTTGAGCTGGAATCCCTCGAAGGAGGTACGGCCGACGGGCCCGCCGGCGAAGGGCATCCGACCGATTGCCTCGGAGATGTCCGTCTGCGCCATCTGGATCTTGACCTGAGCCTGATCCTGCGCCCGCTGCTCGGCAGGCGTCAGGTTCCCCTGCTTGTCGTCGCTCATTCCGCCCCCCATCCGGATTCGAACTGCTTGTCGTCGCTGGTCTTCTCAGGACTCTTTTCAGCCTTGGCGTGCTTCTCGTTCTCTTCGTACAGGCGGGTCTGGATCTCGTGGAACCTTCGCCTGACGTCGTCCTCAACGTTGTCGAAACCCACCGCCGCCGCATGCACCCCCAAGCTCAGGTACTCGATCTGGTCGCCCAAGGACTTGGAGAGCGAGACGAGGGAGGAGTGGACCCGGTTGTACTGGGTGTACAGGCCGTCCGCCTCCGCGAAGCAAGCGTTCTGGCCGCTCAGTGAGGCCCGCGTGATCTTCTGGTCGGCGACCTTCGACTTGCTGGCCGCCGAACCCTCGAAGTCCGCCAGCAGGGCGTCCACGCTCTTCTTGAACTTCTCCAGCGCGCCCACCCCGCGCTTGAGATCACCCGTACCGTCTTCGGCCACAGCGCCGACCTCCCCGTTCTGCATCCCCGTTTGCTCGGCTCGTTCCGCGTTGCTATCGCACTGACACGGTCCGATCCGATCTCATCGCAACAACTCTAGTCACTGCCTAGGACAGCGCCAATCGACTTGGTGGCCACGTGACTTGTCTCATGACCGGTCGTCTGACGGGCCTTTGGAACCTCTACCGTTCCTCCGCTCCGCCTCACCCCGCCGCTCGTTCCAGGCGTCGTCGTCTGTCCCGTACCGCCACTGCCGTGCCCGCGATGGCCGCCACCAGGACGCCGCCGCCGACCATGACGTACGTCGCCAGGCGGGCGTTCCGCTCGTCGGCCGTCTCGCCCAGGTGGAGTTCGGCGGGGGTCGGGGCTTTGCCCTTGCTCATGCCCTCGCTCGCGATCGGGCGGTCGATCGGCTTGTCGTCCTCGGTGAGGGCGCGTACCGGGTCGACGACGCCCCAGCCGACTGCGCTGTCGTGGCCGGCGATGGAGCGCTCCGCCGTCTGCTGGATCTGCGCGACGATCTGCCCCTGCGTCCAGTCGGGGTGCTTCGCCCTGATCAGGGCGGCGACCCCGGCGACGTACGGGGCGGAGAAGCTGGTTCCGTTGTCGGAGCAGTGTCCGCCGCCGGGGACCGTGGAGATGACGTCCACCCCGGGGGCGGCGATGCCGACGAAGTCTCCCGACTGGGAGAAGGGCGCTCGCTCGTTGTTGCGGTCGGAGGAGGCGACGGCCAGGACGCCCTTGAAGGAGGCCGGGTAGGTCTCCTTGACGTTTCCGCCGAGTCCGTCGTTGCCCGCCGAGGCGACGACCACGATGTTCCGGGCGAGGGCGCTGTCGACGGCCCGTTTCAGCTCCGTGGAGGGTTTTACGGCGTCGGCCGTGTCCTGGGAGATGTTGATGATGTCGGCCTTCGCCTCGGTGGCGGCGTAGGTGATCGCCCTGGCGAGGGTCGCCGTGTTGCCGTGGCCCTCGGCGTCGTTCTGCTGGATCGGGATGATCGTCGCGTCGGGGGCGAGGCCGCTGAAGCCGGTGCCCTTCGCCTCGCGGGCGGCGATGATCCCGGCGACCTTGGTGCCGTGGCCCACGGTGTCCGTGGTGCCGTTCTCCTTGCCGCGCTCGATCTTCGTGCCGTCCTCGGTCTTGAGGCCCTTCGGGAGGTAGTTGCGCCCTGCCTTGACGTCGACCGCCGACCTGAGCTGGTCGTTCTTGATGTCGACGCCGGTGTCGATGACCGCGACCCGGACGCCCTTTCCGGTGGACTGCTTCCACAGCTCGTCCAGCAGGACGCGCTGCAAGGCCCAGGGACGGCCCGGGTACTTCTTGGACGGGAACGTGCACTGGGTCGAGTCTTCCGCCGCCGCGGAGGTCACCGGCAGGGTGATCAGGAGAACGGCCGTTGCCGCCGTGGCCGTTGCGAGGCGGCGGGCCGTTGCGAGTCGGCGGGCCGTCCGGCCGACGGTGAGGCCGGCGGTGGAGGTGTCTGCCATCGTCACGATCCCTGCGGCTGGCGGGCCGCGCCGGTGGAGAGCCGGGGGCCGGTCGGCAGGAGTGAGGACCAGGTCGCGGGTACGGGGTTGGGGTCGACGTCCTTGTAGCCGAGCCGGTTCTGCGCCTGCTGCGCCTCCTGCTGCTGGGCCTCCCGCTCCTTCTTGCTGCCGGATTCGCCGATGCCGGAGTCGCCCCGGCCGCTGCCGCTGTCGCTGTTGGACTGCATCGCGTAGCGCAGGCCGGTGTCGGTGACCAGGAAGAGGAAACCCGCGCTGGTCGTGGAACCCTTGAACTGGCGGAAGAACTCACCCGATCCGGGGGTGACGTAGGCGCTGCTGGAGCCGGTGGGGAGCGTCGCGGGGAAGCTCGTACCCACCCAGGTGCTCAGGGTGGTGGCGCCGCTGTCGGCGTCCACGCCCCGCAGAACGTTGCACACGGTGTTCCGGCTGCCCTTCTTGACGTCAGGGGAGTTGACGGGCTCGGGCCTGTCGACCGGCCAGTCCCTCCCCTGGCCGAACGGGGCGCCCGGTTGGAGTTCGGCGGCGCTCACCGGCTTCGCCGTGCCCGCCTGCTTGAGGGGGACCAGCTGCCGGCTGCTGAGCAGGAGCTTGGCCGTGAAGTCGGAGACCGGGGCGACCCTGCCCGGCAGGACGACGTAGCTCTGGGTCTTGGTTCCCGCCGTCGCGGTGAGGACCATGCCGACGCGGTTCGTCTGCTCGTCCAGGGTGCCGGGGGCACCGGCGGGGGCGCCGGGGGTGCCGTCCACGGTCGGGAAGGTGATCGGGTCCCCGGTGTGCAACGTGGCCAGCCAGGCGGCGGAGACCCGCTGGGGCTTGGAGTTCTGGTCGACCAGGGTGCGCAGGAGCAGTTCGTCCTTCTGGACCGGGTAGGCCTTGCCGGAGGCGTCGACGATGTAGCGGGTCCGGTCCGGGCCCTCGACGTACATCAGCTCGCCGCCCCGCAGGGCGTTCTTCCCCTCCGTCTTCTTCTCCTCGCGCTCGGCGAAGATGAAGGTCGCCTTCTGGATCGCCCGGCCCCCCTCACCGGGGCGTTCGCAGACCGCCCAGCGTTTGGCCGCGCCCGCTTGCTTGGCATCGGGCAGCCGGTCGGGGGCGTACGGGATACCGAGGGTGGCGCCGTGCGGAATCTTGCCGTTGTCCAGGACGGACTCGTTGACGTTGACGACGGTGCCCTTGTCCGGGGCGAGCAGGAGCTTCGCGGAGGCCATGTTCAGAACGGGGTGCAGTTGCTTCTTGCCGTCGGTCGTCAACACCACGTACCTGGTGGTGGACTTGCTCGCGATGATGACGTGTTCCTTGGGGGTGTCCCATTTCTGGGGGGCCACCGGCTTGAACATGCCCCAGGCGCCGAACACGGCGAGAACCACGACGGCGATGATGGCCCCGGGCAGCACCGCGCGCAGCGGCCGGGGGGCGCCTTCCTCGGAACCGGTGGGGTTGGGCTGCAGGAACTGTGCGATCAACCTCCGCTTCGCAAAGGTATAGGCGTTGAGCTCGTCCCGCCGTGATGCCATGTGTCCGCTGACCCTTCGTCCCCGGTGATCGAAAGCGATCGGAGCAGGGTCCCACACGCACCATCGGCCCCCGCTGCCGTACCGCGTCCCTACTATGCCTGCTGGGCTTCCGCTCCCCGTGCTCAGGTAGGGTGACGACCCGATCAACACCCGTGCAAAAAGCGGTGAATACGGACACGAGGGGGCAACGCGGCGATGGGTGCAGCTACGCGCGAGCGTACCGGGCGGGCCGGCCGTCGGGCCGCCGGGACTTCCCGGAGGCAACGCAGCAACCAGCCGCCCGCAACGGCCCCCGATCCGTCCTCGCGTTCCGCCTCTCCCGGGCCGGCCGCACCTGCCGCGACGACCTTGCGTTCGATCTCGCGGACCGACCGGGTGCGCCCCGTTCTGCGTCAGCTCGTGATCGTCGAGCTGGGTCTCGTGATCGCCGCCGTGGGCGCGGCGCTGGGCGGCGCGTGGCTGATCCCCTCGCTCGTGCTGCTGTGTCTGCTGGTCGCGCTCGCGCTGGTACGCCGACGGGGCCGCGCGCTCCAGGACTGGGTGTCGAGCGCTCTGGGGCTGCGGGCCCGGCGCCGGGCCGCCTCCGCCGCGCCGTCCGCGGACGCGGACGCGGAGCCGATGCTGGCCCCGGTCGCCGAGAACGTGCCCGGCTTCGCCCCGCACGTCCATGTCGACCGGAACCACCGGACGGTGGGGATGCTCGGCGACGGTACGTTCCTGACCGCCGTGGTGCGGGTGCAGGCGAGCGGCGAGGCGCTGCGGCCCGCGTTCGGCGCCCGGTCGCTCCCGTTGTCGCTGCTGGGCGACGCCCTCACGGTGGACGACATCGTGGTGGAGTCGGCGCAGTTGGTGCAGCAGGTGCGGTGCGCCCCGGCCCCTCATCTGCCGCAGCAGTCGGTGGCCCGGCTCTCGTACGCGCCGTTGCAGGACCAGACGGGTGCGCCCGCCCTGCGGATGACCTGGGTGGCGGTGAAGCTGGATCCGGAGCTGTGCCGTGAGGCCATCGAGGCGCGCGGCGGCGGTGTCGAGGGGGCGCAGCGCTGTCTGGTGCGGGTCGCCGACCATGTCGCGAGCCGGATCACGGGCGCCGGTTTCCAGGCCGCGGTGCTGGACCAGGACGAGTTGAACTCCGCGGTGGCCACCTCCGCGTGCGCCAATCCCATCCTGTCGGGTCGGGCGGGCCGCCCGGACGCCGCACCGCAGCGGCGCACCATGGAGACGTCGCGGGTCTGGCGGTGCGACGACCGCTGGCACACGACGTACGCGGTGGACCGCTGGCCCGAGTTGGGGCGGGGCGCGACGCCGCTGCCGCAACTGGTCGCGCTGTTGACGTCGGTTCCCGCGTACGCGACGACGTTCAGCCTGACGGTGCGCCGAGGGGCGCGGCAGGGCTCGACGAGCGTGGTCGGCCATGTGCGGGTCACCGGTGGTTCGGACACCGAACTCATCGGGGTGAGAAGGACGTTGGAGCAGGCCGCCCGGCACGCCAAGGTGGGTCTCGTACGGCTGGACCGCGAGCAGTTGCCGGGTGTCCTGGCCACGCTCCCGCTGGGAGGCGCACAGTGAGCAACCGGACCGAACCCCGGCGCGGGCTGCGCGGCCCCCGGCACGCGGGTCACACCGTGCCCGCGGACCATCTGGGCGCGTTGTCGCTGCCGGTCGGCGACGACGGCGTGATCATCGGCAACGACGCGAACAACAAGCCGCAGCTGATCGGGTTCCACCGCCCGGTGCCGTACGACGTCACGCTGATCGGCGGGCTGTGGACGGCGCAGGTCCTGGCGCTGCGGGCGGCGGGCACCGGCGCCCGGGTGGCGGTCGAGACCGGTCGCGTCCAGGCCTGGACCACGCTCGCCCAGGCGGCCGGCGCCGGTCTTGAGTGCGTGTCCCTGTACGACGTGGGGCGCGTTCCGCCGACGGGTGCGACCGTGGGCAGCCCCGTGGTCGTCGTACGGGACTGCGGCATGCGGCCGCCGCGGGGCCGGGTGGTGTCCTCGCCGTGGCAGTCCGTGCTGACGCTGCTGCCCTATCTGAGCCCCGTCGCACCGCGGTTGATGCGGTCCTCGGCGCTGGTGGGCGTCCAGCGGGTCTCCCCCGGCGAGGCCGAGCAGATCGGCCGGATCCTGGGGCTCGCGCGCGCCGAGTACGAGGCGCTGCCCACGCTGGCGGACGGGGTCACCCTGTGGGTCGCGGGGCGGGAACACCATTGGGTGATGACGAACCCGACCGACGCCGAGACCGGTCTGCTGGGCACAGCTCGCCGGATGGACTGATTCCTGCCCCGTTTCCCTGTTCCCGGTCCCGGTCCCGGTCCTGTTCCCGCATTCCTCATCCGTTTCGCTGTCCCGTTCGGCCCACGGACGCCCCTGTCACCGGGGAACATGGACCACGCACCGAATCCGTTCGATCGAAGGGACGCCAGTCATGGGCACCCAGCAGGAAAAGGACGAGCTCTACGCTCTCGACATCTCCGACGTGACCTGGCTCAGCGCCCCGGGCACCGAGGAGGCGGAGGAGCGCGTCGAGATCGCGCATCTGCCGGGCGGCGGTGTCGCCATGCGTTCCTCACTGGACCCGGACACCGTCCTGCGGTACACGGAGGCGGAGTGGACGGCGTTCGTCCTGGGCGCTCGCGACGGTGAGTTCGACCTCACGTAGGTCCGGCGTCGGGCGGTTTCGTCGCCCCGGGGGCGCGGGCACGGTGGTGGGCGGCCCGGCGAAGTGGCCTTTCCCCCTTCGCCCCTGTACGCGTATGGCCGTAAATGCCCGTCTCGCGACCGTCCTTCCCTCACACCTGGTTCACCGGGCCGTGACACGGGGCCCGTGGGGCGGGTTTTGCCGTGCCCTACGCCTGCCTGAGTTCGCCGGATGGCGATTAGGGTGGGTGGGGCGCGGCAGAAGAAACCTGCGAGCAGGTGATGCGCGTCGCAAGGGGGAGAGCCGGGCGGACCGGCACATCGGGAACGGTCGCCCCCACCCACCACGGCACAAGGGTGCTCGACCACACCAGGAGGCAAAGTGAACGGCGATCGGGACGAGATCCGCGGCGGATGGGACCTGCCCGTCGACGAGTCGTCCGACGCGGATCCCGCCGAGATGACGGGTGAGTTCACCATCGACTACACCCCTCCCGCCTGGTACACGCAGAACGCGGCGGGGGACTCGTCGGGAGGAGCGGGCTCGCATCTGGCTCCCCCTCCGCCGCCGGTCGGGGCGCCCGTGTCCTCGCCCGACCTGTCGGCGGCGCCCGGCGACTTCGAGCCCACCTGGGCGCCCGCACCGCCGGCGTCCGCCGAGCCGGTTGCTCCCTCGGCTGGGGAGGCCCCGGCCGCACCCGCCGTCCCGGAGACGCCTCAGACGCCGCAGACACCGCAGACGCCCGCTCCGGCCGCGGATGCCGGTCCGTTCGGCGGTGGCGATGTGGAGAGCGGCGCGACGATGCGGTTCTCGCCCGCCGCGCTGAAGCGGGAGATCGCGGATCGCGAGGCGGAGGCCGCGGCGGCGTCCGCTGCCGGGGCACAGAGCGAGGAGAAGGATGAGAAGGCTGCGGAGGGCGATGCCCCGGCCTCGTCCGGCACGGGCTCCGAGGACGCTTCCGTGTCGGGTGCGTCCTCGTCCGGTACGTCCTCCGAGCCGTCGGCCTCTCCCGCCTCGCTCACGGACGCCGACTCCCGTACGGACGTGACTTCCGCGGACACCAAGGACGACGGCGACGCGACCGGCACCGGCACCGGCACCGGCACGGACGGGACTCCCGGCTCCGACGACGCGCCCGCCGCCCCCGACGCCGCCGTTACGGACCCGGGTTCGCAGGACGTCGTACCGCAGGACGTCGTACCGCAGGATGCCGCGCCTCAGGACGCGCCGCCCCAGGACGCGCCGCCGCCCGCCGCCGACGCCCCGCAGGCCGCCGCCGCACCGGTGCCGTGGTCGCCGCCCGCGCAGGGCGGCGCCCTGCCGCCCCTGCCGCCCGCGTTCCAGCCGGCCGCCCCGGCGCCCTCCGCACCGCAGCCCGCGGCGCAGTGGCCCGGCGCCGCCCCGGCGGACCAGGCGCCCGGCGGCTACGGCTTCCCCCAGGCGGGCCCGGCCGGCCAACCGCCGCTGGCACCCCCGGCACCCCAGGCCCCCCAGCCGGCGCACCAGCAGCAGCCGTTCCCCGGTCAGCCCGGCCACCCGGGGACCGGGCCGAGCGCACCGCTGCCGCCGCAGGCCCACCCCCAGGCCCCGCAGGGCGCGGGCGGCTACGGGTTCCCGCCGCAGGGCGGCTACGGCTTCCCGCAGCCGGGTCAGCCGGGCCAGCAGCCGGGGCAGGCACCCAGCGCACCGCAGCCCCCGCAGCAAGGCCAGCCGGGCCAGCAGCCCCCCGCGCCCTTCCCCGCCCAGGGCACCCCGAACCTCCCCGCCCCCGCCGCCCCGCAGCAGCCGGAGGCGTACGGCCGGCAGCCCCAGGCTCAGCCCCAGCCCCCAGCTCAAGGCCAGCCCCCGGCCCAGGCCCAGCCGCCGCAGCAGCCCGTCGACCCGCGCGCGGGCGGCGCCTGGCCCACCCCGGTCGCGCACGACCAGCGCGAGCGGTCCGTGCCGGGCGCCCCGCTCGGGTACACCGCGGCCGTCGAGCTCTCCTCCGACCGCCTGGTGCGGGGCAAGCAGAAGGCCAAGAGCAGCCGTAACCCCTCCGCCGCCTCCCGGTTCAAGCTCGGCGGCAAGAAGGAGGAGGCCGAGCGGCAGCGCAAGCTGGACCTGATCCGTACGCCGGTGCTGTCCTGCTACCGCATCGCCGTCATCAGTCTCAAGGGCGGCGTGGGCAAGACCACCACGACCACGGCCCTCGGATCGACGCTGGCCACCGAGCGGCAGGACAAGATCCTCGCCATCGACGCCAACCCGGACGCCGGTACGCTGGGGCGCCGCGTGCGCCGCGAGACCGGGGCGACCATCCGCGACCTGGTCCAGGCGATCCCGTACCTCAACTCGTACATGGACATCCGCAGGTTCACCTCGCAGGCGCCCTCCGGCCTGGAGATCATCGCCAACGATGTGGACCCGGCCGTCTCGACGACGTTCAACGACGAGGACTACCGGCGCGCGATCGAGGTGCTCGGGAAGCAGTACCCGATCATCCTCACCGACTCGGGCACCGGGCTGCTCTACAGCGCGATGCGCGGGGTCCTCGACCTCGCCGACCAGCTGATCATCATCTCGACCCCCTCGGTCGACGGCGCCTCCAGTGCCTCCACGACGCTGGACTGGCTCTCGGCGCACGGGTACGCGGACCTGGTGCAGCGTTCGCTCACCGTCATCTCCGGGGTCCGCGAGACCGGCAAGATGATCAAGGTGGACGACATCGTGCAGCACTTCGAGACGCGCTGCCGCGGCGTCGTCGTCGTACCGTTCGACGAGCACCTGGCGGCGGGCGCCGAGGTCGACCTCGACATGATGCGGCCCAAGACCCGTGAGGCGTACTTCCACCTCTCGGCACTGGTGGCCGAGGACTTCGCGCGCGCCCAGCAGCAGCAGGGACTGTGGACGGCGGACGGCCAGAACCCGCCGCCGCAGTACGCCCCGCCCCTGCCCGGCCAGCAGGGCCACCCGGGCCACGGCGGCCAGGGCCAGCCGATGCCGGGTCAGCCCGCGGCGGGACAGCCGATGCCCGGTCAGCAGATCCCGGGTCAGCAGCCGTACGCACCCCAGCAGCCCGGCCCCGGTCAGCCCTACGCCCCACAGCCCCAGCCGGGCCAGCAGCCCCAGCACCCCGGGCAGCCGCAGCAGCCCCAGCCGGGCCAGCAGCCCTACAGCGGTCAGCCCTACGGCGGGCAGCCGCCGTACGGGGGATATCAGGCGGCCGGGCAGCCGGGGGCGCCCCAGGCCCCCTACCCGCCGCAGCCGGCGCCGGGCGGACCGCAGAACGGGTGGCAGCAGACGCCTCCCCCGCAGGCCGGGCCGGCCACGCCCGGCGCCGGTGTGCCGCAGCAGGGGCAGCCGGATCAGCAGGGCGGAACGGGCAACCCGGCAGGCCAGGCCGATCCGCAGGGCCCGGTGCCTCCCGCCGGGTGGCAGCAGACGCCTCCGCAGCCGCCGCCGGCACCGCAGCAGTAGACCGGTGGCAGGGCCGCCGGAACGGCCGAAGTGGTTGAGACCAATGAGGGCTCGCATCGCTCACGCGGTGCGGGCCCTTCCGCATTCCCGCAGCCCACACGCGGTTTGACACACCGTTGACGAGCCTCGACCACCGCTGATAGACCTTCGCTTCACCAACTGGCGAACCAGAGATCTGCCCGCCTTCTCCAGCGAGTGATGACGCGAGGTCCCCGTCCATGGTCACAAGAGTTCCCCACCACTCCGTCCGGCCACGCCGACGCCTACGCCTCCTGCTGGCCTCCGGAGCGGCTGCCCTGGCGCTCGCCGCCGGGTCCGTCGTCCCGGGCAACCCGCTCGCGCCCGCGCCCTCCGAGGCCCGCGCCGACGACGGGAAGACGACGCTCACCGTCGCCGTGGCGCAGAGTGTCGACTCCCTCAGCCCGTTCCTGGCGCAGCGGCTCGTCAGCACGAGCATCCACCGGCTGATGTACGACTACCTCACCAACTACGACCCCAAGGACAACAAGGCGATCCCGGGCCTGGCCACCGCCTGGGAGCCCTCCGCGGACAAACTGACGTGGACGTACACGATCCGCTCGGACTCGAAGTGGTCCGACGGGCAGCAGGCCACGGCCGAGGACGCGGCCTGGACGTTCAACAAGATGATGACCGACGAGGGCGCGGCCACCTCCAACGGCAGCTTCGTCGGCAACTTCGAGAAGGTGACCGCGCCCAGCAAGGACAAGCTGGTCATCACGCTCAAGGAGCCGCAGGCCACGATGGCCGCGCTCGACGTCCCGATCGTCCCCAAGCACGTGTGGGAGAAGGTCGGCGACTTCTCCAAGTTCAACAACGACAAGGACTTCCCCATCGTGGGGAACGGTCCGTTCATCCTGACGGACTACAAGGTCGACAGCTATGTGAAGCTGAAGGCCAACAAGGACTTCTGGCGCGGCTCGCCCAAGTTCGACGAGCTGGTCTTCCGCTACTACAAGGACCAGGACGCGGCCGTGGCCGCCCTGCGCAAGGGTGAGGTCTCCTTCGTCTCGGGCAGCCCGAGCCTGACGCCCGCTCAGTCCACCTCGCTGAAGAGCGCCCCGGACATCAAGGTGAACGACGCCCCGGGCCGCCGCTTCTTCGCGCTCGCCGTCAACCCCGGGGCGCGGACGAAGGACGGGCAGCGGTTCGGCGACGGGCACCCGGCGCTGCTGGACCAGAAGGTGCGGCACGCGCTGTTCATGGCGGTCGACCGCAAGACCATCATCGACAAGGTCTTCCAGGGCCACGCCGTCGAGGGCGAGGGGTACATCCCGCCGCGCTTCGGCGACTACTTCTGGAAGCCGGCGGAGGGCCAGAAGCTCGCCTACGACCCGGCGAAGGCGGCCTCCCTCCTCGACGAGGCCGGGTACAAGAAGAACGGCGCGGGCAAGCGCGTCGGCAAGGACGGCAAGCCGCTGGACTTCCGTATCCTCTGCCACGCCACCGACCCCAACGACAAGGCGATCGGCAAGTACCTCCAGGAGTGGTGGGGCGAGCAGGGCATCGGGCTGAAGGTGGAGTGCCTCGACAACGTTTCCGACCCCTGGTACGCCGGTGAGTACGACCTCGCCTTCGACGGCTGGTCCGTCAACCCCGACCCCGATTTCGTCCTCTCCATCCACACCTGCGCCGCCCTGCCGGCCAAGGCGAAGGAGTCGGCCGCGACCGACAACTTCATCTGCGACAAGCAGTACGACGAGCTCTACAGGAAGCAACTGGCGGAGTACGACCCCGCCAAGCGGGCGGATCTGGTCAAGCAACTGGAGTCGCGGCTGTACGACACCGGGTACATGAACGTCATGGCGTACCCGAATGCCGTCGAGGCCTACCGCACCGACCACATCGAGTCCATCACCACCATGCCGTCGGCCGCGGGCAACATCTACGGCCAGGACGGCTACTGGAGCTGGTGGTCGGCGGTCCCGGCCGCCGGGGCCTCCTCGTCCGGTTCCTCCGAGTCCGGTGGCTCCTCCACCGGGGTGCTCGTCGGGGTCGGGATCGCCGTCGTCGTCCTCGCCGGTGGCGGACTCCTGTTCGCCATGCGTCGCCGCTCCACCGCGGAAGACCGTGAATAGTCCATGAGCTCAGAAAGCACTCCTGCCCTGCGACAGGGCGCGGCGGGCGTGGAGAGCACCGAATCCGACGGCCCGGCTCCGGCCGGGCCGTCGGCCCGCTCCCCGCGCTCACGCAGTACGGCCGCCTACGCCCGCTACGCGGCGGGCAAGCTCGCCGGGGCGGCCGTCTCCCTCTTCGCCGTCCTCGTCACCAGCTTCTTCCTCTTCCGCCTGATCCCCGGCGATCCGGTCAAGCAGATGACCGGCGGCCGTCAGGTGTCGACCGAACAGATCGCCGCGATGCGCCGTGAGTTCGGCCTCGACCTGCCGCTGTGGCAGCAGTTCACGCAGTACTGCGGCAAGGCGCTCACCGGCGACTTCGGTACGTCGTACCAGTTCCGCGCCCCGGTCATCGACAAGATCACCGAGGCGCTGCCCGCCACTCTGCTGCTGACCGGTACCGCCTTCGTCATCTACACGCTGCTCGGCATCTGGCTGGGTGCACGCTCCGCCTGGCGCAACGGCAGCGCCGGGGACCGGGCCAACACGGCGTTCGCGCTGACGCTGTACTCGGTGCCCTCGTTCTGGCTCGGTCTGCTCCTCATCATCACCCTGTCGGTGGGCATCGGACCGGTCCCCGGGCTGTTCCCGACCGGCGGTATGGAGTCCGGCGACACGGAGGGCTTCGACCGGGTGCTGGACATCGCCCACCACCTGGTGCTGCCCGTCGTCACACTGGTCGCCGTGGAGTACGCGCGCACCCTGCTGGTGATGCGCTCGTCGCTGCTGGACGAGATGGGCAGCGACTATCTGACGACGGCCCGCGCCAAGGGGCTGCGTGACGACCTGGTGCGCCGCAGGCACGCCGTGCCGAACGCGATGCTGCCCACGGTCACGCTGCTCTTCGTGAACCTCGGTACGACGGTGGCGGGGGCGATCCTGGTGGAGACGGTGTTCTCCTGGCCGGGGCTCGGCGGTCTCTTCTACCAGGCGCTGAGCGTGCCGGACCTGCCGTTGGTGCAGGCGCTGTTCTTCGTGTTCGCCGCCGCGGTGATCCTGATGAACACGCTCGCCGATGTGATCTATCCGCTGCTCGATCCCCGGGTGGGCCGATGACAACGTCGATGGAGAAGCCCTCCGAGCCGCGGGAGCCGGACGCCCGCAAGCCCTCCGGGGAGGTACCGGCGCAGAGCCCCCGTGCCCTGACCTGGGCCCGGCGACGGCAGGCGGTGGCCCGCTTCTGGCGGCAGTACCGCACGCACCACGCCGGCCTCGCCGGTCTCGCCGTGCTCGCGGTGATCGCCCTGCTGGCGCTGACCGCCCCGCTGCTGGTCGGGGCCGACTCACAGAGCGTGACGAACGCCACGGGCGGCCCGCTGGAGGAGCCGAGCGGTGAATTCCCGCTCGGGACCGATCAGTTCGGGCGCAGCCTGCTGGCCCTGATGCTGTGGGGTACGCGGGTGTCGCTGACGGTCGGGCTGCTCGCCGCCTTCCTGTCGGTGGCGATCGGCACCCTGATCGGGATCACCGCGGGCCACTTCAAGGGCTGGTACGCCACCGTCATCATGCGGGTGACGGACTGGTTCCTGGTGATGCCGACCCTCGTTCTGGCCATCGCCCTGGCCACGGTCCTCTCCCGGTCGATCTGGACGACGATCCTGGCGATCGGCGTGACGACCTGGCCGACGACCGCCCGGCTGGTCCGCGCCCAGACGCTGTCCGTGGAGTCCCGCCCGTACATCGAACGCTCGCGGGCGCTCGGCGGCGGTCACGGGCACATCATGACGCGTCACGTCCTGCCCAATGTCATGCCGCTGGTGCTGGCGCAGACCACGCTGGTGATCTCCACCGCCATCCTCACCGAGGCGACCCTCGCCTTCCTCGGGCTCAGCGATCCCACGATCGTCTCCTGGGGCGGTCTGCTCCAGGACGCCCGCGAGGCCGGCGCGGTCAGCTCCGGCAACTGGTGGTACCTCGCTCCGCCCGGACTCGCCATCGCCGTGGTCGCCCTCGCCTTCACGCTGTGCGGCCGCACCATCGAGTCCGTGCTCAACCCCAAGCTGGGGGTGTCCCGTTGACCGCCACGACCACGACCACCACGCCGAACCCGGACCCGTCCGGCTCGCCCGGCCTGTCGGATCCGGTCGGCGAACCCCCGCTCCTGGAGGTCCGGAATCTGACCGTCACCTACGGCGGCGGGGCCGACGCCGTCCCCGCCGTACGGGGGGTCGATCTGCGGGTCGAGGCCGGGCAGAAGCTCGGCATCGCCGGGGAGTCCGGCTGCGGGAAGTCCACCCTGGCCCTCGCCCTGCTCCGCCTCCTGCCCGCGACGGCGAAACTGACGGGCGAGATCCTGCTCGACGGCGAGGACGTCCTCACCATGAAGTGGGGCCGCCTGCGGGCGGTCCGCTGGGCGGGCGCGTCGATCGTCTTCCAGGGCGCGATGCACTCGCTGAACGCGGTGCACCGGGTCGGGGACCAGATCGCCGAGCCGATCCTGCTGCACAGCAAGGCCACCCCGGCGGCCGCCCGCAAGCGCGCCGGCGAGCTGCTGGAACAGGTGGGCCTGCCCGCCGCCCGCGCACAGGCGTATCCGCACGAGCTGTCCGGCGGGCAGCGCCAGCGCGTGATGATCGCGATGGCACTCGCCTGCGATCCGCGGCTGATCGTGGCGGACGAACCGACGACCGCGCTGGACGTGATGATCCAGGCGCAGATCCTGCGCCTGATCGAGCAGTTGGTGTCCGACCAGAACGTCGGCCTGATCATGATCAGCCATGACCTGGCGGTGCTCGCCGACACCTGCGACCGGCTCTCGGTGATGTACGCGGGCCGGGTCGTGGAGGAGGGCCCGGCCCGGCAGGTGTACACGGACGCCCGCCACCCGTACGGCAGGGCGCTGTCCGCCGCGTTCCCGAGGATCGGGGACCTGTCCTCGCGGCACGCCCCGCGCGGGCTGCCGGGCGACCCGCCGGATCCGGCCGCGCTGCCGGGCGGCTGTACGTTCCATCCGCGGTGCCCGGTGGCGCTGGACGTCTGCGACACCGAGGACCAGGAGCTGCGGGAGGCCGGACCGGAGCGCCGGGCGGCCTGCGTCCTGGTGGACGAACCGGTCTCCCCGGGGGCCGACGACACGAGGAGCACGACATGAGCACCGTCCCTCCGGTCGGCACCGCGCCCCTCCTCAGCGCCGAGGAGCTGAAGGTCGCGTTCCCCGGCCGGCGCGGGGCCGCCACCGCCCGGGCCGTCGACGGCGTCGACCTGGACATCCGGCCCGGCGAGATCGTCGCGCTGGTCGGCGAGTCCGGCTGCGGCAAGACGACGCTGGCCCGGTCCCTGCTCGGCCTGGTCCCGCCCACCTCCGGGCGGGTCACCTTCGGCGGCGCCCCGCTCGACTACACGGGCCGGGCGCTGAAGGCGTACCGCAAACGCGTACAGCTGGTCCTCCAGGACCCCAGCGGCTCGCTCAACCCCCGGCACACGGTGTACGACGCGGTGGCGGAGGGGCTGCGCATCCACGGCTACGCGGGCGACGAGCGGGCCGCCGTGTCGGATGCCCTCTCCCGGGCCGGCCTGCGCCCGCCGGAGCGGTTCTTCCTGCGCTTCCCGCACGAGCTGTCGGGCGGTCAGCGCCAGCGCGTCGTGATCGCCGGGGCCCTGGTGCTGGAGCCGGAGCTGATCGTGGCCGACGAGCCGGTGGCGTCGCTGGACGCGTCGGTACGGGGCGAGATCCTGGCCCTCCTGCTCCGCCTCCGGGACGAGCTGGGCCTCTCGGCGCTCGTCGTCACCCATGACCTCGGGCTCGCCTGGAACATCGCGGACCGGGTGGCCGTGATGTATCTGGGCCGGATCGTCGAGACGGGCCCGGTCGAGCAGCTGCTCACGGCCCCTCAGCACCCGTACACCCGCGCCCTGCTGTCCGTGCTTCCCGAGGCGGAGGGCGAACCGGTGGTGCTGGCCGGCGAGCCGCCGGACCCCTCGAAGGTGCCTTCCGGCTGCCGGTTCCACGTCCGCTGCCAGGTCCTGGCCTCGGGCGAGGCGGAGCGGGCGGGGGTGGCGGCAGCCTGCCGCACGGTGGATCTGCCGGTGCTGAACGGGGGCGGGGACGCCCAGGTGGCGTGCCACTGGGCGGCGGCGTGCGCCGGGGTGGACGGGGGCGGGTCCGCGGCCCCGCCGACGGCCTGAGCCGCCGGGCCTCAGCGGGTCCGGTAGCGGGCGTAGATCAGCCCACTCGCGGCGAAGGCGCGCTCCTCGACCAGTTCGAGGTCGAGGCGCACGCCGTCGGGGAAGAACCGCTTGCCGCCGCCGACCACGCTCGTGGTGATGAACAGGTGGTACTCGTCCACCAGACCTGCCGCGATGGCCTGGGCCGCGAGGTTCGGGCCGTCGACGGTGAGGTCGGCGTCCGCCTCCTCCTTGAGCCGGCGGACCGCGTCCGGGTCGAAGGACCGCTCGATACGGGTCCTCGCACTGGACACCGCGTCGAGCGACGTGGAGTACACGACCTTCTCCGCGGCCTGCCAGTCGCGGGCGTACTGCGCGACGTGCGGCGGCTGGCCGGGCTCGTCGAGCGCGGTCTCCCAGTAGACCATCGTCTCGTACATCCGCCGGCCGTAGAGGTAGGTGCCGACCGGCCGGAAGAGATCGTTGACAAAGGTGTGGACCTCCGGATCCTCGGCGGCCCCGGCCCCGAGGCCGCCCTCCGCCGCCTCGGCATAACCGTCGAGCGAGGTGATCATGGAGTAGATGAGCTTGGCCACGGCATCTCCTTCACTACGGACGCGCCCCTCCGGCGGTCCCACCCATGACGACTGCCGCTCCCGGCGGAACTCATCGGTACCAGCACGGCGATGGGCGCCGCCGCGGTCGGCGGGAGCCTCATCGCGGCGATGGCCGCCCACCGGCTGCCCCGCAGAGCGGTGTTCCTCATCGGGTTCCTGCTGGGCGGGGCCCCGAGGTTCCTGGTCCTCGCGCTGGACGCCCCCCTGGGCGTGGTGCTGGCGGTCTTCGCCGTCAGCGGGTTCGGGGCCGGGTTCATCAACCCCGTGCTGGGCGCCGTGTTCGTCGAGCGGGTGCCGCGCCGGATGCTGGGCCGGGTCAACGCCCTCGGGGACTCGCTGTCCTGGTCCGGCATCCCGCTCGGCGGGCTGCTCGCCGGGGCGGCGGTGACGGCCGCCGGGCTGACTCCGGTGCTCCTCGTCTGCGGGGCCGCGTACTTCCTCACCACCACCCTGGCCGGGCTGCGGCCGGAGTGGCGGGCCATGGACCGCCCCCGCGAGAACGGCGCACAACGGGAGGAGGCTCGGGACGCTACGAAGACGGGGTCATGACGTTTCGCCGTGGTGGATCGCCCCCGTCAGCTCACCCAGCGGCCGTCCCGTGCCACCCCAGCGGTGCTGGATGATCTCCGCGGCGATGGAGACCGCCGTCTCCTCCGGCGTACGGGCTCCGAGGTCGAGGCCCACCGGTGAGGCGAGGCGGGCGAGCGCCGCGTCGTCCGCCCCGGCCTCGCGCAGCCGGGCGAGCCGGTCGTGGTGGGTGCGGCGGCTGCCCATCACACCGATGTACGCGGCGGGCGTGCGCAGGGCCGCGAGGAGCAGGGGCACGTCGAACTTCGGGTCGTGGGTGAGGACGCAGATCACCGTGCGGGCGTCGACCTCGGTGGACTCCAGGTAGGTGTGCGGCCAGGCGCGGACCACCTCGTCCGCCGTGGGGAAGCGTTCCCGGGTGGCGAAGGCGGGGCGGGCGTCGCAGACGGTGACCCGGTAGCCGAGGAAGGAGCCGATGCGGGCGGTGGCGGCCGCGTGGTCGATCGCGCCGAAGACCAGCATGCGGGGCGGCGGGGCGTACGTCCGGATGAAGACGGCCACCTCCTGCATCCGGCGCTGGCCGTGCGCCCCGTACCACTGGGTCGCGGTGTGGCCCTGGGCCAGCAGTCCGCGGGCGTCGTCGGTGACGGCCGCGTCGAGCCCCTCGGAGCCGAGCGTGCCGGTGGTGGGCCCGGCGCCGGAGGGGCGGACCACCAGGCGGGCCCCGGTCTCCGCCGCGCCGGAGAGGACGGTCGCCTCGGCCGCCGGCCGGCCGGCGGCGATCAGGTCCAGCAGGGCGCCGAGATCCGCCAGCTCGGCCGCGGAGGCGTAACGGCGCACCAGGACCTCGATCGTGCCGCCGCACGTCAGCCCGACACCGAACGCCTCGTCATCGCTGATCCCGTACGCCACCACGCGCGGCCCCGCCCCGGCGAGGACCTCGCGGGCGACCTCGTACAGATCGCCCTCGACGCAGCCCCCGGAGACGCTGCCGACCACCGCGCCCGCCGCGTCGACGGCCAGGACGGCGCCGGGGTCGCGGGGCGCGCTGCCGTGCACGGCGACGACGGTCGCCAGGGCGAGGGGGACGCCGTCGGCACACCGGGCACGGAGGTCGGGCAGGATGTCGCGCACCCTGCCAGCATCCGTCGTCCCGGGGCGGAACGCACGGCCGGCCCGTGCGTCAGTGGGCGCCGTCGTACGCGGCGGTCAGCTCGCTGGAGCGCTTCACATCGGCGGCCATGGCGACCAGGAGCTCGTCGATCGAGTCGAACTTCAGCATGCCGCGGACGTACGCCAGGAAGTCGACGGCCACGTGCAGCCCGTACAGATCGAGGTCGACGCGGTCGATGGCGTACGCCTCCACGGTCCGCTCGGTGCCGTCGAACTGCGGGTTCGTGCCGACCGAGATCGCGGCGGGCATCGACTCGCCGTCCACCTCCAGCCAGCCGGCGTACACGCCGTCGGCGGGGATCGCGGTGTGCGGCAGGGTCTCGACGTTGGCCGTCGGGAAGCCCAGCTCCCGGCCGCGCTGCGCGCCGCGCACCACGATGCCCTCGACCCGGTGCGGGCGGCCCAGGATCTCGGCGGCCCCGGCGACATCGCCCTCGGCGATCAGGCGGCGCGTGAGCGTGGAGGAGAACGGCTGTCCGCCGCCCGCCTCGCCGGTGACGTACAGGTCGATGACCTCGACGGTGTAGTCGTAGGTGGCGCCCAACTCGGTCAGCAGCGCGACGTCCCCCGCGGCCCTGTGGCCGAAGCGGAAGTTGGGGCCCTCGATGACGGCCTTGGCGTGGAGGCGGTCGACGAGGACCTTCGCGATGAAGTCGGCGGGCGACAGCTTCGAGAACTCGGAGGTGAACGGGAGGATCAGCACCGCGTCCACGCCCAGCTCCGCCATCAGCTCCGCGCGGCGGTGGTGCGGGGCGAGCAGCGGCGGGTGGCTGCCGGGGCGGACGACCTCGCTGGGGTGCGGGTCGAAGGTGACGACGACCGACGGGAGGCCCAGCTCACGGGCGCGCTCGACGGCCCGGCCGATGATCAGCTGGTGTCCGCGGTGCACGCCGTCGTAGGAGCCGATGGTGACGACGCTGCGTCCCCAGTCCTGGGGGATGTCCTCCAAGCCACGCCAGCGCTGCACTGTGACCGCTCCTCGCCCGAACCTGTGTACGTGTGTATGTCGATTACGCAGGTCTAAGACTGCCATGCTCACGTCCCGCCGCCTGCATCGGCATCGTCATCGGCGGGCGTGATGTCTCCAACGCCTCCACCGTGCGCCGGGCGCTCGGGCCGACGACCGCCGCCCACTCCTCGGGGGCGTCGGCCAGCCAGCGGGTGACGAGGGCGGCGAAGCCGGGCACGTCGCGGGCGCACTCGACGAGGCCCCGGTCGAAGCGGACGGCGCCTTCGGGGGTGCGGACCAGCAGTATGCCGGTGCGGTGGACGAGGGCGCGGGTGCGGATCTCGGGGCGGCGCCCGGAGCCCTGGGCGGCGGCCCGGAGCAGGGCTTCCAGGACGTGCGGGTCACGGCCGGCGGTCTGCTCGAACTCCAGCAGCACCTCCAGCAGCTCGGCCCGCAGCGGCCGGGAGTCCGCGCTGCCGGGCCCGGCGAGGACGGCGGCGAGCGCGGCGCGGACCGGAGGCGGTGCGGGCCGGTCCCTGAGCAGCCCGGTGACCAGGGGCAGCAGCAGGGCGCGGGCGGCCGGACCGTGCTCCAGGCGGAGGTCGACGTACTCGGCGGCGTGCGTGCCGTCGTCGGGGTGGGCGTCGATGTACTCCCGTACGAGTCCGGCGACATGCAGCGCGAGGGCGGGCGTGTCGAGGCCGGCCAGGGATCGCAGCACCGCTCCCCCACCGTCGCCGGGGTGGGCGAGGCGGGCGCGGAGGGCGGCGAGGACCGGCTCCTGGTGGGACGGGAACACCTCGGCGAGCAGTTCGACGGGCAGCCGGGGGTCTCCGGCGGCGAAGGCGCGCAGGGCGGCCGGGAGATGGCGGCCCCGGGCCTTCGGGTCGCGGACCAGGAGGGTGTGGGCGGCGGCGTGCAGGCCGGCGTCCTCGGGGCGCTCCAGCAGGATCTCGGCGGCGGAGCGCAGCAGGGCCCGGTCGCCCTCGGCGGTGACGCGCTGCTGGAGGAGTCCGGCGTAGCGGGCGGCGGCGGAGCGGCGGGCCGGTCGGTCCTCGTCGCGGGCCCAGCGCTCGACGGCCCGGCAGAGCGCGGTGGGCTCGTCCTCCGCGAGGGCGGCGAGCAGCTCCCCGGCCCGGGTGTGCGGGGTGGCGATCAGCGCGTCGGTGAGACCGTCGAGGTCCAGCTCGCGACGGGCGTACAGCAGGGCCTGCGCGGCGGCGGCGACGGTGGGGCGCAGGGGGACGTCCGGGGCGTCGGGGCCCACGAGCAGCGGCCGTTCGTCGGTGAACCAGCGGCACAGCAGCGGCTGGACGGCCGGGGCGTCGAGGGCGAGGCGGCGGGCGACCGCGTCCAGATAGCGCTCGTCGCCGTCGGTGCGGGGCAGCCCGTCGGCGGGCACCAGCCGGCGGAGCAGGTCGATCCGGTCCTCCTCGGGCAGCCGGAGCCGCCGCCAGAACCAGGGACCGAACTCCCCGTACGCCCCGAGGTCCCCGGGTCCTTCGGGGGCTGCGGAGCGGCGGGTGATGCGCCCGGCGAGGACCCGCAGGACGCCGAGGTACGGGCGGGCGTCGGGCACCCGCAGCAGGCTGCCGCCCAGCAGGTGGGCCGCCCACCAGGCGGCGTCCTCGTCGCGCGGGCCCTCGTCGGTCCAGAGCCGGTCCAGCGCCTCGATCAGGTCGGCCATCCGGTGCGCGAGGGCGGCGGTGCCCTGGCGGCGGCCGAGGAGCACCATCGCCTGGATCACCGGGCCGATGCGGTGCCGGGGCACGGGGAGGCTGCGGGGTTCGCCGGAGTCGTGGGGGTGCGGGGTGCGGTCCGGGGTGCCGCTCCCCCGGTGCCAGCGGTGCACGAGGGAGCGCAGGGCCGCGTCCAGGTCGAGGTGGGCGCCCTGCACCCAGTCGCCGAGCTCCTCGTGGGCGAAGCGGTAGCCCGCCCCGGCGGGGACGAGGAGCCCTTCGGTGAGCACGGCGGAGGCCCAGCCGGTGCGCCAGGGGAAGATCTCCTCGAACGCCGCCCGGTCCAGCTCGCCCTGGCCCGGGCCCAGACAGCGGCGGGCCGCCTCGTGGACCTGGCCCGCCACCCGGGCGGCCAGCCGGCGGACGGCCGCACCGCGGGGCTGCTCGTCGGCGGCGGCCGCGATCCGGACGGCGGCGCGCACGCACAGCAGGTCGAGGTGGGCGCCGAAGACGTCCTCGGTGTCGGGGCGGCCCGGCACGCCCGGCGGCAGGGCGGCGCGGACCTCGGCGAGGAGCCGCAGGGTCAGCGGGTGCCGGTCGTGGCCGGGGGCCAGCGCGGTGGGCGGGATGCCGTACGCCTCCTTGGCGCTCTCGGCCTGCTCGGGGGTGAGGTCGGCCAGCCGGAGGGCGGGCGGCAGCCGTCGGGCGGGGCGGTGCGGTCGGTGCAGGGCGTCCCGGGGCCAGAGGGCGCCCGCGGTCTCCCAGTGCTCGGGGCGGCAGGCGACGACGAGCCGGACGGCGTTCTCGCGGAGCCAGCCGAGGGTGGAGCGCGTCCAGTCGGCCAGCCGGTGGGCGAGCAGCGGCGGCATCTCCTCGGGGCCGTCGAGGACCACCAGGAGCGGGTGCCCCGCGTCGGCGGCGAGCTTGGCGACGCGCTCCGGGGTGGCGGTGCTCATGTCGCCGCGGGCGCCCGCCGCGGTGACGATCCGGGCGGAGCGGGTGAGCGTGCGGCTCGCGGCGTCCGCGATCGAGACGTCCTCGGCCAGCAGGTCCGCGCCGCGCAGCCAGAGCGTGGGGGCGGGCGCGGCGCCGTCGGCGCGGCGGGCGGCGAGGGCGGCCAGTTCGGTGGTGCGGCCGGTGCCGGGTGCGCCGACGAGGCCGAGGACCAGGCCCGTACCCGCGGCGAAGGCGGCCAGCTCGGCGTGGACGTCCGCGCGCTCGACCGGTGCGGTGCGGGCCTTCGGGCCGTCCGCCGAGCCGACGGAGGTGGCGGTGAGCTGGAGGGCCCCGGCGAGGTTGAGGTGGGGGCCGTAGGCGGGGGCGACGGCGGCGTTGCGGCGGAGCAGGGCGTCCAGGGTGTCGTCCGTGCCCCGGGTGATCGGGAGGGCGAGGCCGGCCGCCTCGTGCTGGGCGGTGAGGGCGGTGCAGAGGATGCCGAGGACCGCGCCGGTGGCCGGGTCGGTGACCGGTCCGCCGACGGCCGCGCCGCCGGAGCGCAGGGCGTCGCGCCCGTCGGTGCCGAGGGCCAGCTCCAGGGCGGCGGGGACCGGGTGGCCGACGCCGTCCGGTGCGGTGTACGTGGCGGGGGTCGTGCCGAGCACGCGGGCCTCGCGCCGTCCGTGGGCGGCGATGTCCACGTAGCCGCCGGGCTCGGCGCGGTCGCGTCCGGCGATGGGCAGCGGTTCGGCGTCGAGGGCTTCGGGGCCGCCGGTGCGCAGGAGGGCGAGGCCGAGGGCGGGCAGTGCGGTGATGTCGTCGGGGGCGACGGAGCAGGTGCGGCCGTCGGTGCCGTGCAGGAGGAGCGGGCCCGGGGAGGCGGCGGCCTGATGGGCGGTGACGACCGTGCCGCGCTCGTCCGCGACGAATCCCGTCCCTCGCGGCCGGCCGGCCTGATCGCAGATTTTTACCAGCTTCGACCGGTCCCCACTGCCCATGGTCCGACGGTAGGCCGCCGGTGATCGCCCGGAGCGTACGGACGGGGAAAGCGCCCCCCGCGCCCCCGCCGTTCACTCCGAGCGCCCGTCCAATGGGGTGAATAAGCGTGTCCTGCGGGGAGCAGGGATGGTGCCGGGGAGGGGAAAAGGGTGGAGCGGGCACCGATGGGGGGTGGTGCCCGCTCCACGACAAGCGGTCGGCGCGTCCGCGACAAGCGGTCGGCGCGTCCGCGACAAGCGGTCGGCGCGTCCGCGACAGGCAGTCGGCGCGTCCGCGACAGGCAGTCGGCGCGTCCGCGACAAGCGGTCGGCTCGTCCGCCGGACACGGCCGGGTCAGGCGAATACGGCGAGGCTCTTGGCCTTGCCCTTCTCCTCCTCGACGAGCACGAGGAACGTCCCGTCGGGCCCGAAGACCGCGACCGGCCCCGGCGGGTAGGCCGGCATGTCCAGCCGTACGCCGTTGAGGAGCAGCTTGGCGCGCTTCTCGTCGACGTCCCAGCGGGGGAAGGCCGCGTCCGCCGCGTCGGCGACGGGCATCACGGTCAGCTCCTCCTGGTGCTGGTCCAGGGTGCGGGCCGCGTCCAGGCCGTACGGGCCGACCCGGGTGCGGCGCAGCGCGGTCAGGTGGCCGCCGACGCCGAGCCCGGCGCCGAGGTCGCGGGCCAGCGCCCGGATGTAGGTCCCGGAGGAGCAGACGACGGAGACGACCAGGTCGAGGACGGGGGTGCCGTCCTCGGCGACGGCCTCGCGGACGTCGTAGACGCGGAAGGAGGAGACGGTCACCGGGCGGGCCGGGATCTCGAACTCCTCGCCGCCGCGCACCCGCGCGTAGGACCGCTTGCCGTCGATCTTGATGGCGCTGACCTTGGACGGCACCTGCATGATCGCGCCGGTCAGCGCGGCCACCCCGGCGTCGATGCCCTCACGGGTCACCCCGGAGGCGTCGGTGGACGAGGTGATCTCGCCCTCGGCGTCGTCGGTGACGGTGTCCTGGCCGAGCCGGATCGTGCCGAGATACTCCTTCTCGGTCAGGGCGAGGTGGCCCAGGAGCTTGGTGGCCCGCTGGACGCCGAGCACCAGGACCCCGGTCGCCATCGGGTCCAGCGTGCCGGCGTGGCCGACGCGTCGCGTACGGGCGATGCCGCGCATCTTGGCGACGACGTCGTGCGAAGTGAAGCCGGACGGCTTGTCGACGATGACAAGTCCGTCCGGCGTGGTGGTCTGCTCGGTCATGCGGAGGCGGGACCCTCGTTCTTGTCGGTCGAGCCGGGGGTGTCCGCCTCGTCGTCCTCGTCCTCGGGCTTGCGGTACGGGTCGGCCTCACCGGCGTACGTCGCTCCGGTGGAGACCTGGCGCACCTCCGCGTCCTTGGCCCGCGCCTTGTCGAGGAGGTCCTCGATGGTGCGGGCGTTGTCCGGGAGGGCGTCCGGCACGAAGGCCAGGGTCGGCGTGAACCGGACCCCGGTCTGCCGGCCCACCTCGGAGCGCAGCACGCCCTTGGCGCTCTCCAGCGCGGCCGCGGAGGCCGCGCGCTCCTCGTCGTCGCCGTAGACCGTGTAGAAGACCGTGGCCTCCCGCAGGTCGCCGGTGACCCGGGCGTCCGTGATCGTCACGAATCCCAGCCGCGGATCCTTGATTCGCCGGTCCAGGGTCTCCGCGACCACGACCTGGATGCGATCGGCCAGCTTGCGGGCCCGCGCGTTGTCGGTCACCGGTCCGTCACTCTTCCTTCTGATTTCGCTCGACTGTCAGTCTTCGTCACTGTGCAGCCGCCGTCTGACCGACAGCAGCTCCACCTCGGGGCGTCCCGCGACCAGCCGCTCGCAGCGGTCCAGCACGTCCGTGAGGTGTCCGGTGTCACCGGAGACCACGGCAAGGCCGATCTCGGCCCTGCGGTGGAGATTCTGCCCGCCGGTCTCGGCCACGCTCACCGCGAACCTGCGTTGGAGTTCGGCGACGATCGGGCGGACGACGGAACGCTTCTCCTTCAACGACCGTACGTCGCCGAGGAGCAGATCGAAGGACAGGGTCCCCACATACATGTGTGTCCGGATGTCCCGCCGGTTCGGGTTCGTGCCCCGCCAGAGCTTGCCGGGGACATCCAAACCGTACCGGAACGGCCGGGGCCGATCGACGGAAATACGACCCGTCGACCGGCCCCGACCGTGGTGGCCGGGTTCCGGGGGCGAACCCCCGGGACCCGGCCGAATCCCCGCGGATCAGCCTCGCGGCTTCTCGCGCATCTCGTACGTCGCGATGACGTCGTCGATCTTGATGTCGTTGAAGTTTCCGAGGTTGATACCGCCCTCGAAGCCTTCGCGGATCTCGGTGACGTCGTCCTTGAAGCGGCGCAGACCGGAGATGTTGAGGTTCTCCGCGATGACCTTGCCATCGCGCAGCAGGCGCGCCTTGGTGTTGCGCTTGACCTCGCCGGAGCGGACCAGCACACCGGCGATGTTGCCCAGCTTGGACGAGCGGAAGATCTCGCGGATCTCCGCCGTGCCGAGCTCGACCTCTTCGTACTCCGGCTTGAGCAGGCCCTTGAGGGCCGCTTCGATCTCTTCGATCGCCTGGTAGATGACCGAGTAGTACCGGACGTCCACGCCTTCGCGCTCGGCCATCTGCTCGGCACGCCCCGCGGCGCGCACGTTGAAGCCGATCACGATGGCGTCGGAACCCGTCGCCAGGTTGATGTCCGACTCGGTGACCGCACCCACACCGCGGTGCAGGATCCGGATGTCGACCTCTTCACCGACGTCGAGCTGGAGCAGCGAGGACTCGAGGGCCTCCACCGAACCGGACGCGTCGCCCTTGATGATGAGGTTGAGCTCCTGGACCAGACCGGCCTTGAGCGCCTCGTCCAGGTTCTCCAGGGAGAACCGGACGCCCTTGCGGGCGAAGTTGGCGTTGCGCTCGCGGGCGGCACGCTTCTCGGCGATCTGACGGGCCGTACGGTCCTCGTCGACGACCAGGAGGTTGTCGCCGGCGCCCGGGACGTTGGTGAGACCGAGCACCAGGACGGGGGTCGAGGGACCCGCTTCCTGGACGTTCTGACCGTTGTCGTCGAGCATGGCGCGCACACGGCCGTACGCGTCGCCCACGACCACCGTGTCGCCGATGCGCAGCGTTCCGCGCTGGACCAGGACGGTCGAGACGGCACCGCGACCGCGGTCGAGGTGGGACTCGATCGCAATACCCTGCGCGTCCTGGCTCGGGTTGGCCCGCAGGTCGAGCGAGGCGTCGGCGGTGAGGACGACGGCCTCCAGGAGCGCCTCGATGTTGAGGCCCTGCTTGGCGGAGATGTCGACGAACATGGTGTCGCCGCCGTACTCCTCGGCCACCAGCCCGAACTCGGTGAGCTGACCGCGCACCTTGGTCGGGTCGGCGCCCTCGACGTCGATCTTGTTGACCGCGACCACGATCGGCACCTCGGCCGCCTTGGCGTGGTTCAGCGCCTCGATCGTCTGGGGCATCACACCGTCGTTGGCCGCCACCACGAGGATCGCGATGTCGGTCGACTTCGCACCACGGGCACGCATGGCGGTGAACGCCTCGTGACCCGGGGTGTCGATGAAGGTGATCTTGCGCTCTTCGTCGTTGACGTCGGTCGTGACCTGGTAGGCACCGATGTGCTGGGTGATGCCACCGGCCTCGCCCGCGACCACGTTGGTCTTGCGGATCGCGTCGAGGAGTCGGGTCTTACCGTGGTCGACGTGACCCATGACGGTCACGACCGGCGGACGGGAGACCAGGGCCTCTTCGCCGCCCTCGTCCTCGCCGAACTCGATGTCGAAGGACTCGAGCAGCTCGCGGTCCTCCTCCTCGGGGCTGACGATCTCCAGGACGTAGTTCATCTCCTCGGCGAGAAGCCGGAGCGTCTCGTCGGAAACGGACTGCGTGGCGGTGACCATCTCGCCGAGGTTCATCATCACGGCGACGAGCGACGCCGGGTTGGCGTTGATCTTCTCCGCGAAGTCGGTGAGCGAGGCGCCGCGCGACAGCCGGACGGCCTGTCCGTTGCCGCGGGGCAGCATGACGCCGCCGACCGACGGGGCCTGCATGGCCTCGTACTCCTGGCGCCTCTGCCGCTTCGACTTACGGCCACGACGCGCGGGACCGCCGGGACGGCCGAACGCACCCTGCGTGCCACCGCGGCCACCGGGACCACCGGGACGGCCACCGAAGCCGGGACGACCGCCGAAGCCGCCGCCACCACCGGGACGACCGGCACCGCCGCCGCCACCGGGACCGGCCGGACGGCCGGCGAAGCCGCCACCGCCGCCACCGGGACGACCCGCGAAGCCGCCGCCACCGGGACGACCGCCACCGGCACCGCCGGGACGACCGCCACCGCCGGGACCGCGGCCACCGCCGCCGGGACCGGGACGCGGGCCGGCAGCGGGACGCTGCGGCATCATGCCCGGGTTCGGGCGGTTACCGGCGGGACCGCCGCCGGGACGCGGAGCCTGCGGACGGGGCATGCCGCCCGGAGTGGGACGGGCACCGCCCTGACCCTGACCGCCCTGGGGGCGCGGGGCGCCGCCGGGGCCGCCCTGCGGACGCGGGGCGCCGGGGCGCTCCTGACCGCCGCCGGGGCGCGGGGCACCGCCGGGACGGGGCGCCGAGGGGCGCGCCATGCCGGTGGAGCCGCCGGAGGTGAAGGGGTTGTTGCCCGGACGGGGACCGGCCGGACGGGCACCGCCGGGACGCGGGGCGCCCTGGCCGGCGGGACGTGCGGGACGGTCGCCGCCACGCTCGCCACCACGACCGCCGTCACGCTGGCCACCGTCACGCTGACCGCCGTCGCGCTGACCGCCGGCCGGAGCCGGACGGGCGGGCGTGGGACGGGGGCCCGGCGTGGCGCCGGTGGGGCGCGGGGGCTGCGGGGCAGCCGGGCGCTCGGGTGCCGGAGCCGAGAACTCGGCGGCCGGGACCGGGGTCACCGGGGCCGCCTTCGGCGCGGGCTTCGGGCCCGGACGGGGGCCCGCCGACGGCGCGGAGGGCGCTGCCGGGGTGCTGCTGGGGGCCTCGGCGGCGGCCGGCTTGGGGGCCGGGGCGCCGGGCTTCGGGGCAGCGGGACGTGCCGCAGCGGCCGGGGAGGGCGCTGCGGGCTTCGCGGGCGTCGCCTTACGGGGCGCGCCAGGCTTGGCAGCGGGCTTGCCGGCGTTGCCGCCGGGCCCCTGCAGTGCGTCGGTCAACTTGCGCACAACCGGCGCCTCGATCGTCGAGGACGCCGAACGGACGAATTCACCGAGTTCTTGGAGCTTGGCCATGACGACCTTGCTCTCGACGCCGAACTCCTTGGCGAGTTCGTATACCCGGACCTTAGCCACTTCGCTCCTTTTAGGTCCGGGTTACCGCCGGACCGTCGCTACTTCATGGGCGTACTCATCGCGTACTCATCGAGTGCTCATCGCAATCTCGACCTACTTCCAACTCGCGAGGTACCTGACCGCACGGGGTCCCGTGCCGTTCACTTTCTTACGGTGTCACCCGTTCGACGAACCGCGTGAGTGCCGCGGTGTCGAACGGCCCCTTGGCCTTGAAGGCCCGGGGGAATGCCCGGCGGCGAACCGCCAGGTCGAGACAGACAGAGGTGGGGTGCACGTAAGCACCCCGGCCGGGCAGCGTACCGCGTGGATCAGGGGCGCAGGCGCCCTCGTCCACCACGATGCGCAGCAGCTCGCTCTTGGTCGCTCGCTCCCGGCATCCCACACAGGTTCGCTCGGGGCAAGCGCGGGCTTGCGTCCGGCCAGACACGTTTAAGTCTACCTCCCCGTACCGACCTCACCCCTTGGGGGCAAAAATCGAACGGATGTTGTCGTGATCTCAGCGGCGTGCGTCCAAGATCTATTCCCTGGAGCGGCTCCGGGTCAACGCCTTTCCGAGCGCTCCCGGGCCCGCTCGGCCCGCTCGCGGTCGGCGTTCTCCCGCTCCTCGTCCGTCTCGGTGTCCGGCCGGATGTCGATCCGCCAGCCGGTGAGGCGGGCGGCGAGGCGGGCGTTCTGTCCCTCTTTGCCGATCGCCAGCGACAGCTGGTAGTCCGGCACGGTGACCCGGGCGGAGCGCGCGCCGAGGTCCACGACCTCGACCTTGCTCACCCGGGCCGGCGAGAGCGCGTTGGCGACCATCTCGGCCGGGTCGTCGGACCAGTCCACGATGTCGATCTTCTCGCCGTGCAGCTCGGCCATGACGTTGCGCACACGGCTGCCCATCGGGCCGATGCAGGCGCCCTTGGGGTTGAGGCCCGCGCGGGTGGAGCGTACGGCGATCTTGGTGCGGTGACCGGCCTCGCGGGCGATGGCCTCGATGACCACCGAGCCGTCCGCGATCTCCGGGACCTCCAGCGCGAAGAGCTTCTTCACGAGGTTGGGGTGGGTGCGCGAGAGCGTCACCGACGGGCCGCGGACGCCCTTGGCGACCCGGACGACGTACGTCCGCAGGCGCAGGCCGTGGGTGTACTCCTCGCCCGGCACCTGCTCCTGCACCGGAAGGATGGCTTCCAGCTTGCCGATGTCGACCAGGACGTTCTTGGGGTCCTTGCCCTGCTGGACGACGCCCGTGACGACATCGCCCTCGTGGCCGGCGTACTCGCCGAAGGTCTTGTCGTCCTCGGCGTCGCGCAGCCGCTGCAGGATGACCTGCTTGGCGGTGGTCGCGGCGATGCGGCCGAATCCGGAGGGGGTGTCGTCGAACTCCTTGGGCTCCTGGCCCTCTTCGAGGTCGGCCGGGTCCTCCTTGGCCCACACGGTGACGTGGCCGTTCTCGTCGAGCTTCACGCGCGCGCGGCGGTAGCTGCCGTCGGTGCGGTGGTACGCGATGAGGAGGGCCGACTCGATCGCCCCGACGAGCACGTCGAAGGGGATCTCCTTGTCCTGCGCCAAGCCCTTCAGAAGCTTCACATCGATGTCCACGGCTACGCCTCCTCTTCCTTCTTGTCCTTGCGGTTGAATTCGATCTCCACGCGCGCCTTGGCGATCTCGTCGAAGGCGAGGCGGCGGGCGGTGGGCTTGCGGCCCTTGACTCCGGGCACTTCGAGGTCGAGCCCGTCCTCGTCGACGGCGAGGATGCGGGCGACCAGCTCGCCGGAGCCGTCGCCGGTCAGGTGGAACCTGGCCAGCCGGCCGGTGGCGCGTACGTAGTGGCGGTGCTCGGTCAGCGGGCGGTCCGCGCCGGGGGAGCTGACTTCGAGGACGTACTCGCCCTCTCCCATCGCGTCGGTCTCGTCCAGCTTCTGCGAGATCGCGCGGCTCAGCTCCGCACAGGCGTCCAGCTCCACGCCCTCCTCGGAGTCCACGATGACCCGCAGCACTCCTCGGCGGCCGGCCCGGGACACCTCGATCTCCTCGAGGTCCAGCTGCTGCGCGCTGACGAGCGGTTCCAGCAGCCCGCGCAGCCTCTCGCTCTGGGTGGTGCTCATCCGGGTGACTCCTCGGCCGCGTGTGCTGTTGTGGGGATCGTCGTGCGTCAGGTCAAAGGGTATCCGGTCGTCAGGGGTGTTGCCGTCCGCCTGCCGCTCGGCCGCGGGTACGCTCGCCTGCGGTGATCACATCAGGACAGATCCTGTCAGGACCGGTCCAGGCCCGAAGGAGAAACGTGCGGCGCACGGGGACGACGCGCAGGGGGGCGCTCACCGCGACGGGAGCCCTCGCCCTGGGTGCGGTGCTGACCGGCTGCGGGGGCGACGACGAAGGAGCCGGGGGGAAGAAGCCCGCGCACTCCGGCGCGCGGGCCTCCACCGCCAAGGCCGAGAAGGCGCTGCGCGAGAAGGCGGTGCGCGACGGCGCCGTCCTGCTCGCCCAGTACGACCTGGTGGCCGAGGCGCATCCGGCCACGGCGGCGGGGCTCGTACCGCTGCGGGCGGCCGTGGCCGAGCACGGGACGGCACTGGCGCCGCCGCGCGCAAAAAGCAAGCCGGGGAAGAACGCGCCCCGGGGCGACGAGGCCCCTCCGGCACCCCCCGGTCCGGTCCCGGCCGACCCGGAGGCCGCGGTGCGGGAGCTGGCCGCCGCCGAGCGGCGCCGGGCCGACGGATACGGCGAGGCCCTGCTGATCGCCGGACCCGAGCTGGCCCGGCTGCTGGCCTCGGTGGCGGCGGCCGCCGCGGCGCACGCGTATCTGCTGACCGAACTGGCCGAGGAGACAGCCGTATGAGCACCCGTTCGATCCGGCGGTCCGATGACGGCTCCGACGCCGACTCCCCCGAGCTGACCGCCGTCCAGGCCGCCCTGGCCGCCGAGCACGCCGCGGTGTACGGGTACGGCGTGCTGGGCGGCCGTCTCGACGGCAAGCGGGGCGCCGAGGCCCGGGCGGCGCACGACGCCCACCGGGCCCGCCGGGACGCGCTGGCGCGCACGGCGCGGGACCTGGGCGGGCGTCCGGTGGCCGCGAACGCGGCGTACGCCCTGCCGTTCGCCGTGCCGGACGGCCCCGCCGCTCTGCGGCTCGCCGCGGTCCTGGAGGACCGGATCGCGGGCGCCTACGCCGATCTCGTCCGGGCCACCGAGGGCGCGCGGCGCAAGGACGCCGCGGGCGCGCTGCGGGAGGCCGCGGTGCGGTCGGCCCGGTGGCGGGGCGGCAACGTAGCCTTTCCGGGGCTCGCCGAGCGGGCCGCCGGTGCGGATCCGGCCGCGACGGGCCCGGTGGAGGCCGCGGGCGCGGACGGGCCGCGCTGAACCGAAGGCTCCGGAAAGGGAACACACGACGTATGGGTTGCGAACCGCCGCAGCGCCTGGTGCGCGCGCTCGGTGAGATGTACGGGGACGCCGCGGCCGCCGACTGGCTGGCCGGGCTCCCCGCGCTGACCGAGCGGGCGCTCACCGCCGGGGACGGCCTGACCGTGGAGCGGGTGGCCGCCCCCGGTGGGCGCAGTTCCCTGGTGGTCCTGGTGCGGCGGGCCGACGGGACCCCGGGCGCCCTGAAGATCGCCCCGCCGGTCGCCGCGCCGGAGCTGGAGCGGGCGGCGCTCGCGCACTGGAACGGCTGGGGCGCGGTGAAGCCGCTGAACGTCCCGGGGCCGGCCGGGGACGTGCTCGACGCGTCCGGGGTGCTGCTGCTGGAGCGGCTGCACCCCGAGGTGTCGCTGCGCTCGCTGCCCGAGGCGAAGGCCCTGCTGGAGGCGGCGGGCACGCTGCGGCGGCTGTGGGTGGAGCCGCCCGCCGGGCACGCCTTCGAGAGCGTGGCCGGGCGGACCGAACGGCAGAGCGCCGGGATGCGGGCCGCCGCCGAGGCCGACCCGGAATTGGCGCCCCTGGTGGAGGCGGCGCTCGCGGCCCGGGCGGAGCTGGTCGAGGGGGAGCCCGAACTCCTGCTGCTGCACGGCAACTTCCGGCAGAGCAAGGTGCTGTCCGGGGAGCGGGCGCCGTGGCTGACGGTGGGCCCCGAGCCGCTGGTGGGCGAGCGCGCCTATGACCTGGCGCGGCTGGTGCGGGACCGGGCGGAGGATCTGGTCGCCTCCCCCGGCGGCCCGGCGACGGCCCGGCGACGGGTGAAGAAGCTGGCGGAGTCGCTGGAGGTGGACCAGGCGCGACTGCACGGCTGGACACTGTTCCGGGCGGTCGAGTCGGGGACCCGTGCGCTGGCCGAGGGGCGGCGTCAGATGGGCGAGGTGAATCTGGAGTTCGCGGGCTGGCTGTGAGCCGCGGACGTACGAGGAGGGCCCCCGCGCACGCTGCGCGGGGGCCCTCCTCGTGGGCGGTGTGCGTGATCAGGCCAGGTCGGCCGTCAGGCGGGCGATCGCCTCGTCGACGGTCAGCTCCTCGCGCTCGCCGGTGCGGCGGTCCTTCAGCTCCAGGACGCCGTCGGCGGAGCGGCGGCCGGCGACCAGGATCTTGGGCACGCCGATCAGCTCGGAGTCGGTGAACTTCACGCCGGGCGAGACGCCGGGGCGGTCGTCGACCAGGACCCGCAGGCCCGCCGCGTTGAGCTTCTCCGAGACGTCGAGGGCCAGCTCGGTCTGGAGGGCCTTGCCCGCGGCGACGACGTGGACGTCGGCCGGGGCGATCTCACGGGGCCAGCACAGGCCCTTGTCGTCGGCGGTCTGCTCGGTGAGGGCGGCCACGGCGCGGGAGACGCCGATGCCGTACGAGCCCATCGTGACGCGGACGGGCTTGCCCTGCTGGCCGAGGACGTCGAGCTGGAAGGTGTCGGCGTACTTGCGGCCGAGCTGGAAGATGTGGCCGATCTCGATGGCGCGGTCCAGGGTGAGCCCGGTGCCGCACTTGGGGCAGGGGTCGCCCTCCTCGACCACGACGACGTCGAGGTACTGGTCGACCTCGAATTCACGGCCCGCGACGACGTTCCTCGCGTGCTTGCCCTCCTTGTTGGCGCCGGTGATCCAGGAGGTGCCGGGGGCGACGCGGGGGTCGGCGAGGTAGCGGACCTTCTCCAGGCCCTGGGGGCCGACGTAACCGCGTACGAGGTCGTCGCGGCCGACGAAGTCCTCGGCGGTGACCAGCTCGACGACGGCGGGGGCCAGGTGCTCACCGAGCTTGCCGAGGTCGACCTCGCGGTGGCCGGGGACGCCCACGGCGACGATCTCGCCGTCCACCTTGACCAGCAGGTTCTTCAGGGTGGCGGAGGCGGGGACGCCCAGGTGCTCGGCGAGGGTCTCGATGGTCGGGGTGTCGGGGGTGTCCAGCTCCTCGACCGCGCCGTGCGCCGAGCCGTCGACCGGGGCGAGCGCGAAGGTCACGGCCTCGGTGTTGGCGGCGTAGTCGCAGTTCGGGCAGTCGGCGAAGGTGTCCTCACCGGCGGCGGCGGGGGCGAGGAACTCCTCGGAGGCGGAGCCGCCCATCGCGCCGGAGACGGCGGAGACGATGCGGTGGTCCAGGCCGAGCCGCTCGAAGATCTTGATGTACGCGGCCCGGTGCAGGGCGTAGGAGTGCGCGAGGCCCTCGTCGGTGGTGTCGAAGCTGTACGAGTCCTTCATCTGGAACTCGCGGCCGCGGAGCACGCCGGAGCGGGGGCGCGCCTCGTCGCGGTACTTCGTCTGGATCTGGTAGAGCATCACCGGCAGGTCCTTGTAGGACGTGCACTGGTCCTTGACGGTCTGGGTGAAGATCTCCTCGTGGGTGGGGCCGAGGAGGTAGTCGCCGCCCTTGCGGTCCTTGAGGCGGAAGAGCAGGTCGCCGTACTCCTCCCAGCGGCCGGACGCCTCGTAGGGCTCCTTGGGCAGCAGGGCGGGCAGCAGGACTTCCTGGGCGCCGATGGCGTCCATCTCCTCGCGGACGACGCTTGAGATGTTGTCCAGGACCTTCTTGCCGAGCGGCAGCCAGGTCCAGATGCCGGCCGCGTTGCGGCGTACGTATCCGGCGCGGACCAGCAGCTTGTGACTGAGCGTCTCGGCGTCCGCCGGGTCGTCGCGCAGTGTCTTGATCATCAATCGGGACATGCGCTGGACCTGGGCCATGGTGAACTCCTGCTCGCGAAAGTGGTGAGCCCGAGGTTAACCGGGCGGCGCGGGCGGGCGGAAATCGATGAGGCTTAGGGCCTTTCGTTTGGATCAGGTCGGATCAGGGAGCGGGGTCCGGTGCGTGCAGCTGCAAGGCGGAGGATTGAGGCAACGCGGAGCGTTGGTGATTGACGACAACGCCGCAGATGCGCGTGCCGGGGCACGCGAGCCCGACCTGATCCAAACGAAAGGCCCTAACGCAGCAGCGGAAGGGGCGCTCCCATGACCGCGTACGGCTGCGGAGCGCTCGGGAAGACGACCTGGCGGGCCAGGTCGCGGTAGCCGAGCGAACGGTACAGGGCGCGGGCCGGGCTGTCCTTGTCGATCGCCGAGAGGATCGACCGGGGGTGGTCGACGGCGTCGGTGATGGTGGTGATCAGGGTGCGGCCGATGCCGCGCTGCTGGTGGCCGGGGTGGACGTGGAGTTCGGTGATGACGAAGGAGTCGTCGAGCCAGCCGTCGGTGCCGGTGGCCCGCAGATAGGGCTCGACGACGGTGGACCACCACTGGCCGCGGTCGTTGGGCAGCCCGTAGACGAAGCCGACGAGCCGCCCGTCGGGGGTGGTGGCGCCGAGTGCCCGGGCGCGGGGGTGTTCCAGGTGCCTGAGGATGATGTGGCGGCGTACGTCGATCTCGTCCTGGCCGAGTCCGAAGGCGGCCGCCTGGACGTGCAGGGCTTCGTCGACGCGGGCGGCGAGGTCGAGGGGGCCGATCTCGGCGTCGGGTGCTGCGGGGCCTTCCGCGGGGGCTGCTGCCATGCGGGAACCCTACTGGTCGCGGCGGGCGCCCGGGAAAGCGCGGCGGTTCAGAACAGGACGCTCATGAACGCGCCGACCTCGCGGAAGCCGACGCGCTGGTAGGCCTTGCGGGCGGGAGTGTTGTAGTCGTTCACGTACAGGCTGACGACGGGGGCGACGTCGGCCAGGGCGTAGCGCAGGACGGCGGCCATGCCCGTTTCGGAGAGGCCCTTGCCGCGGTGCTCGGGGGCGACCCAGACGCCCTGGATCTGGCAGGCCTGGGGGGTGGCCGCGCCGATCTCCGCTTTGAAGACGACCTCGCCGTCGTCGATGCGGGCGAAGGAGCGGCCGGTGCTGATGAGTTCGGCGACCCGGGCCTGGTAGAGGAGGCCGCCGTCGCCGGCGAGCGGGGAGATGCCGACCTCCTCGGTGAACATCGCGACGCAGGCCGGCATCAGGACCTCCACCTCGTCCTTGCGGATGCGGCGGACGAGGGGGTCGGGCGTGACGTCGGGAGCCGGGCTCTCGGTGACCATGAGGGGCTGGTTGGCGCGGACCTCGCGGGCGGGTCCCCAGCTGGGTTCGAGGAGCCGCCACAGCTGGGTGGTGGGTTCGGCGGGGCCGACGATGGAGGAGCAGCGGCGGCCGGCCCTGCGGGCCCGGTCGGCGAAGGCGCGGACGGCTTCGGGTCCGGCGCAGATGGGGACGAGGTTGGCGCCGGAGTAGCACAGGGAGCGGAGCCGGCCGTCGGCGTACCAGCCCCACATCTCGCCGCCGAGGCGCCAGGGGTCGAGCCCCGCGACCTGCACGCGGGACGTCACGAAGGCGTTGGCGACGGGCTCGCTCTCGAGAATGGCGAGTGCGGCGCCGAGGTCGCTGGGTTCGAGGACCCGGGTGGTGGTCTGCGTCAACACGAGGGGGCCTCACCATACGGTCTGCTGATTTCCGCACTGTAACCGACAAACCCGTCGAACACCGCTCGAGTCCGGGAGACGGTCCCCGCCGACGCCGGCGCCCCGCCGGACCGTGTGCCCGGCGGGGCGGTGATCATGCGCAGAGGTGCGGGTCAGACACCGATGGAGACCTGGGGTTCGCCGGAGGCGATGCCGTCCTGCTCCATCTGCTCGGCGATCTTCATGGCCTCTTCGATGAGGGTCTCGACGATCTTCGACTCGGGGACGGTCTTGATGACCTCGCCCTTCACGAAGATCTGGCCCTTGCCGTTGCCGGAGGCGACGCCGAGGTCGGCCTCGCGGGCCTCGCCGGGGCCGTTGACGACGCAGCCCATGACGGCGACGCGCAGCGGGACCTCCATGCCCTCCAGGCCGGCGCTGACCTGGTCGGCGAGCTTGTAGACGTCGACCTGGGCGCGGCCGCATGACGGGCAGGAGACGATCTCCAGGCGGCGCTGCTTGAGGTTCAGCGCCTCCAGGATCTGCAGGCCGACCTTGACCTCCTCGGCCGGCGGGGCCGAGAGGGAGACGCGGATGGTGTCGCCGATGCCCTCGGAGAGCAGGGCGCCGAACGCGACGGCGGACTTGATGGTGCCCTGGAACGCCGGTCCGGCCTCGGTGACGCCGAGGTGGAGCGGGTAGTCGCTCTGGGCGGCGAGCTGACGGTAGGCGTTGACCATGACGACCGGGTCGTTGTGCTTGACCGAGATCTTGATGTCGCCGAAGCCGTGCTCCTCGAAGAGGGACGCCTCCCACAGGGCGGACTCGACGAGGGCCTCGGGGGTGGCCTTGCCGTACTTCTTCAGGAGCCGCGCGTCCAGGGAGCCGGCGTTGACGCCGATCCGGATCGGGGTGTGGGTCTCGGAGGCCGCCTTGGCGATCTCCTTGACCTTGTCGTCGAACTGCTTGATGTTGCCCGGGTTGACCCGGACGGCCGCGCAGCCGGCGTCGATCGCGGCGAAGACGTACTTCGGCTGGAAGTGGATGTCGGCGATCACCGGGATCTGCGACTTCTTCGCGATGGTGGCGAGCGCGTCGGCGTCGTCCTGCGTCGGACAGGCGACCCGGACGATCTGGCAGCCGGACGCCGTCAGCTCGGCGATCTGCTGGAGCGTGGCACCGATGTCCGACGTACGGGTCGTCGTCATCGACTGCACGGAAACGGGTGCGTCGCCGCCGACCGCGACCGTGCCGACCTGGATCTGTCGGCTGACCCTTCGGTCGGCGAGCTTGGTCGGAACGGCCGGCATTCCGAGAGAAATCGCAGTCATGCGCTGTGCATCCCCAAGGTGTGGATCAAGGTCCCGAGATCGGCGGGCTCCAGGCTTCGAGGTTACGGCACCGGAGCCCGGGCGGACGCACCCGTGTCGACATGTCCACCCCTCGGTGACCGGCCGGACACGACGTGTGTGCCCGGCCGATACCTGTGGGGCACGAGGGGTGCGAGGGGCGGTCAGCTGATTTTCACCGGGTTCACGATGTCGGCCACCAGGACCAGCAGGGTGAAGCAGATGAAGAGTCCGGCGACCACATAGGCGACCGGCATCAGCCGGGCCACGTCGAACGGGCCCGGGTCGGGGCGCCGGAAGACCTTGGCCAGATTGCGCCGCAGGGACTCCCACAGCGCGCCCGCGATGTGCCCGCCGTCCAGCGGGAGCAGCGGAAGCATGTTGAACAGGAACAGCGAGAGGTTGAAGCCCGCGAGCAGGAACAGCATCATCGCGACCTGGTTCTGCGCCGGGATGTCGAGGTTCATCACCTCGCCGCCGATCCGGGCCGCGCCCACCACGCCGACCGGCGAGTCGTCGGCCCGTTCGCCGTCGCTGAAGGCGGCGTCCCAGAGGGCGGGGATCTTGGAGGGCAGGGCGATGATGGAGTCGACGCCGTTCTCGATCATGTCGCCCATGCGGACGACGGAGTCGCCGAAGGAGAGCGGCACGATCTCGGTCTTCGCGGCGAAGCCGAGGTAGCCCGCCTCGACGAACTCCTTCGGGATGACCTCGCCGTTGCCGTCCTTCTTGGCGACGTTGTTCTTGAGCAGGACGGCGTTGAGCGTGACGTCCTTGCCGTCGCGTTCGACGACGATGGTGGCGGGGCCGATCGTCTCGCGGATGCGGTCCGAGAGCGTCGCCCAGTCGTCGACCTCGGCGCCGGCGAAGGCGACGATCTTGTCCCCCTCGCGGAGCCCGGCCTTCTTGGCCGGCGAGACGGGGTCCTCCGGCTCGCACTTCTGGCGCTTCTCGCTCTGCGCGATCACGCACTTCTGGACGCCGCCGACCTCGGTGGTCTGGGTCTGGAAGCCGAAGGTCATCGCGACGCCCATGAAGATGGCGACCGCGAGGACCAGGTTCATGAAGGGGCCGGCGAACATGACGATGACGCGCTTCCACGGCTTGCGCGTGTAGAAGAGGCGCTTCTCGTCGCCCGGCTCCAGTTCCTCGAAGGCGGCGGAGCGGGCGTCCTCGATCATGCCGCGCCACGGTGAGGTGGAGCGGGCTTCGAGGCGGCCGTCGGGGCCCGGCGGGAACATCCCGATCATGCGGATGTAGCCGCCGGCCGGGATGGCCTTGATGCCGTACTCGGTGTCGCCCTTCTTCCTCGACCAGAGCGTGGGGCCGAAGCCGACCATGTACTGCGGGACCCGGATGCCGAACATCTTGGCCGTGGAGAGGTGGCCCAGCTCGTGCCAGGCGATGGAGAAGAGCAGGCCCACGACGAAGACGGCGATCCCCAGGACCGTCAGCAGGATCGAGGTCAGACTCATGCGCGCGCCTCCGCTGTCGCTTTCGCCGAGAGTTCCCGGGCCCGTGCGCGGGCCCAGGTTTCCGCTTCGAGGACGTCCGCGACGCTGAGCGAGGTTCCCGGGGCGGGGGTGCCGTGTTCGGACACCACAGCCGTGACCGTATCCATGATTCCGTTGAAGGGCAGCTGTCCGGCGAGGAACGCGTCGACGCATTCCTCGTTGGCCGCGTTGAATACGGCGGGCGCGGTGCCGCCGAGCCCGCCGACGTGCCGGGCGAGACCGACGGCCGGGAAGGCTTCGGTGTCCAGCGGGAAGAACTCCCAGGTGGAGGCCTTGGACCAGTCGAAGGCGGGGGCCGCGTCCGGGACCCGCTGGGGCCAGCCGAGGCCGATGGCGATGGGGCCGCCCATGTCCGGCGGGGTGGCCTGGGCCAGGGTGGAGCCGTCGCTGAATTCCACCATCGAGTGCACGTAGGACTGCGGGTGGACGACGACCTCGATGCGGTCGAACGGGATGTCGTAGAGGAGGTGCGCCTCGATGACCTCGAGTCCCTTGTTGACCAGGGTCGCGGAGTTGATGGTGATGACCGGCCCCATGGCCCAGGTCGGGTGGGCGAGGGCCTGCTCGCGGGTGACGTCGGCCAGCTCCTCGCGCGTACGGCCCCGGAAGGGTCCGCCGGAGGCGGTGACGACGAGTTTGCGGACGTCGGCGCGGGTGCCGGCGGCCAGCGCCTGGAAGAGCGCGGCGTGCTCGGAGTCGACCGGGATGATCTGGCCGGGGGCGGCGAGCGCCTTCACCAGCGGGCCGCCGACGATCAGCGACTCCTTGTTGGCGAGGGCGAGCGTGCGGCCCGCCTGCAGCGCAGCGAGGGTCGGGGCGAGCCCGATGGAGCCGGTGATGCCGTTGAGCACGGTGTGGCAGGCGCTCGCGGCGAGGGTGGTGGCCGCGTCGGGTCCGGCGAGGATCTCGGGGAGCGGCTCGCCGGCCCCGTACTGGTCGCGCAGGGCCTCGCGCAGGGCGGGGACCGCGTCCTCGGCGGCGACGGCGACCGTGTTCACGCGCAGTCGGCGGGCCTGCTCGGCCAGCAGGGCGACCCGGCCGCCGGCGGCCGAGAGCGCGGTGACCCGGAAGCGGTCGGGGTTGCGCAGGACCAGGTCGATGGCCTGGGTGCCGATGGACCCGGTGGACCCGAGGATCACGAGATCCCGGCGGCCGTCCGCGGCGTCGAAGAGGAGATGCGGATCGGCGAGGGGGGCGGGGCTGTCGCTCATGCCCCCCATTGTTGCCGCTCCGGCCGCGGGCGGGGACGGCGCGTCCCGGTGAGTGGTACCCGCGCCCCCGGTCAGCGCCCCTGGAGACCGTGCGCGAAGTCCGCGAACACCTCGTGGAAGCGCGGGAACGTCTTGCGTACGCAGCCGGGATCGTCGTAGGTCAGGCCGGGTGTGCGCAGTCCGGCGACGGCGAAGGACATCACGATCCGGTGGTCGCCGTGGGTGGCGATCTCGGTGGGCTTCGGCGTGCCGGGGTGGATCTCGATCCGGTCCGGGCCGGTGTGGACGGTGATGCCCATGGCGCGCAGGTTCCCGGCGCACGCCTCCAGCCGGTCGCACTCCTTGACCCGGGTGTTGGCGACGTCCTCGATGACGACGGGCCCGTCCGCGTACGGCGCGATGGCGGCGAGGGTCGGCATGGTGTCGGAGATGTCGCGCATGTTGACGGTGATCCCGCGCAGCCGGCCGGTGGAGCGGACGGTGGTGGCGTCGGGGCCGACGTCGACGGCGGCCCCCATGTCCCGCAGGACGTCGACGAAGCGCAGGTCTCCCTGGAGCGCGCCGGTGCCGAGGCCGGGGACGGTGACCTCACGGCCGGTGAGGGCGGCGGCGGCGAAGAAGTAGCTGGCGGTGGAGGCGTCGGGCTCGACGGCGTAGGTGGTGGCCCGGTAGCCGCCGGGAGGGACGGTGTAGGTGTTCCCCTCCCGCTCCACCTCCACGCCGAAGTCGCGCATCATCGCGAGGGTGATCTCGACGTACGGGGCGGAGACCAGCTCGGTGACCTCGATGCGCAGGCCCTTCGCGGTGAGCGGTCCGAGCATCAGCAGGGCGGTGAGGTACTGGGACGACTCGCCCGCGTCCAGGGTAAGTTCGCCGCCCTCGATCCCGGCGGCGCGCACGGTCAGCGGGTGGTGCCCTTCCGCTCCCCCGTGGCGCAGGTCGACGCCGAGGGCGGTGAGGGCCCGGGTGAGCGGGGCGAGCGGGCGGCGGCGCATCTGGGGGGAGGCGTCGAAGCGGTACGTGCCGGAGGCGGCGGCCGCGACGAGGGTGGGCAGGAAGCGGGCGGTGGTCGCGCCGTCGCGGCAGTAGACGTCGGCTTCGGTGGCGGCGGGCCCGGCCGGGCGCCCCTGCACGCGCCAGCGGCCGGCCTCCTGCTCGACCGCGTAACCGAGGTTCCTCAACCCTTCGGCGAAGCCCTCGGTGTCGTCGGAGCGCAGTGGCCGCAGCAGGGTGGTGGTCCCGTCGGCCGCTGCGGCCAGGAAGAGGGCGCGGGCGGTGACGGACTTGGAGCCGGGGATGTCGATGACGGTCACGGCGCTCATCCTGCCCCGGGACGGGCGGGCCGGGCGGGGTGTGTCCGGTGCGTGGACGCGGTGGGCGCCGGGGGCGCGGTGGGCGCACCCGGCACACCCCGTACGGCGGGTCGCTAGCGCAGCGGCCGGTGCTGGTTCTCCCGGACGGAGGGGCCCGGGGTGGCGTCCGCGATCCAGGGGCCTTCGCCGCTGGGGTCGATGACGCCTTCCTCCAGCCAGGTGTACGTCCCCGACAGGACGCCGTCGACCACGCGCCGGTCGAGGTCGTCGGTGTTGGACCACAGGCGGGTGAACAGCTCCTCGACCCGGATGCGGGCCTGCCGGCAGAAGGCGTCGGCGAGCTGGTACGCCTCACGCCCGTGCTCCCCCGCCCCGCGCAGATGCTCGGCGCGGACGCAGGCGGCGCTCATGGCGAAGAGTTCGGCGCCGATGTCGACGATCCGGCCGAGGAAGCCCTGTTTGGTCTCCATCCGGCCCTGCCAGCGGGACATGGCGTAGAAGGTGGACCGGGCGAGCTTGCGCGAGCTCCGCTCGACGTACCGGAGGTGCCCGGAGAGGTCGCGGTGGCCGGTCGGGTGGAACTCACCGTACGTACGGGGCAGCTGCCCGGCCCCGGTGACGAGCCGGGGCAGCCAGCGGGCGTAGAACCCGGCGGCGTCGGCGCCCGCCTTCGCCTTGGCGGAGAGCGGCTTGTCGGGGTCGATGAGGTCGCCCGCGACCTTGAGGTGGGCGTCGACGGCCTCGCGGGCGATCAGCAGGTGCATGATCTCGGTGGAGCCCTCGAAGATCCGGTTGATGCGCATGTCGCGGAGCATCTGCTCGGCCGGGACGGCCCGTTCCCCGCGGGCGGCCAGCGACTCGGCGGTCTCGAATCCGCGCCCGCCGCGGATCTGCACCAGCTCGTCGGCGATCAGCCAGCCCATCTCGGAGCCGTACAGCTTGGCGAGGGCGGCCTCGATGCGGATGTCGTTGCGGTCCTCGTCGGCCATCTGCGAGGAGAGGTCGACGACGGCCTCCAGGGCGAAGGTGGTGGCCGCGATGAAGGAGATCTTCGAGCCGACCGCCTCGTGCTCGGCGACGGGCCGGCCCCACTGCTCGCGTACGGCGGACCATTCGCGGGCGATCTTCAGCGACCACTTGCCGACGCCGACGCACATCGCGGGCAGCGAGAGGCGGCCGGTGTTGAGGGTGGTCAGGGCGATCTTCAGCCCGGCCCCCTCGGGTCCGATCCGGCAGGCCCCGGGGACCCGGACGCCGTGGAAGCGGGTGACGCCGTTCTCGATGCCGCGCAGGCCCATGAAGGCGTTGCGGTGCTCCACGGTCACGCCGGGGGCGTCGGCCTCGACGACGAACGCGGTGATGCCGCCCGGATGGCCCTCGGACGCGGGCACGCGCGCCATCACCACGAGGAGATCGGCGACGACGCCGTTGGTGGTCCAGAGCTTCACCCCGTCGAGGACGTAGTCCGGCCCGTCGGGCACGGCGGTGGTGGCGAGGCGGGCCGGGTCGGAGCCGACGTCCGGCTCGGTCAGCAGGAAGGCGGAGATGTCGGTGGTGGCCAGCCGGGGCAGGTAGACGTCCTTCTGCTCCTGGGTGCCGAAGATCTTCAGGGGCTGCGGTACGCCGATCGACTGATGCGCGGAGAGCAGCGCGCCGATGGCGGGGCTGGCGGAGCCGACGAGGGCGAGCGCCTTGTTGTAGTACACCTGGGTGAGTCCGAGCCCGCCGTACTTGGTCTCGATCTTCATCCCGAGGGCGCCGAGTTCCTTCAGCCCGCTGATCACCTCGTCCGGGATCCGCGCCTCGCGCTCGATCCGGGCGCTGTCGATGTGCGTCTCGCAGAACGCCCCCAGCCGCGCCAGGAACTCCTCGCCGCGCCGTATGTCGTCGGGCGGCGGCAGGGGGTGCGGATGGATCAGGTCGAGCCGGAAGCGCCCCAGGAACAGCTCCTTGGCGAAGCTGGGCTTGCGCCAGTCCTGCTCCCGGGCGGCTTCGGCGACCCGGCGCGCTTCCCGTTCGGTGACCTTGGGGGCTCTGGGGACCTGGGGGGTGTTGTGTGGTGCGGACATGAGGGACCTCACCTCGCCGCTCGTCGCTGCTGCTACTGGGCTGCTCTGGTCCGTATGTAACCCGTGTACCGGTGGTTCGGCACCCGCACCAGCCCCCGCGCACGAGGTGGGTCTCCCGGGCGGAGGTTCGCCGTGCGTACTGTGCGTCCTCCACGCACACTGGAGGCCGCCGCATGTCCCTGATCCCGCCGCTGCTGGGCAGCGCGGTGTTCCTGGCCGGCCTCGCGCTGGCGACCGACCACCGCGGGGCGGCCCGGTGGGCCGTGGAGGTTCTGCTGAACCCGGCCTACGCGGAGCCGGGGCTTCTGCGGCGCTACGCCCGGCGGGGATGCGAACATCCGCAGATGCACTTCTACCGTTCTGCCCTTCGGCAGCGGCGGCTCGTGCGGATCTGGGGAGGGTTCGTGTCCGCCCTCGGCCTTCTCGTGCTGGTGGTGAGCACCGTGTTCCTGGTCCTCGGCTGACGGCCGATCGCGGCAGGCGTGCCGCTTCACGGACCCGTGGGGCCCCGGAAGAGACAGGAGCGGCCTGGGCCCCCGCACAGTGGGCTCAGACCGCTCCTTCTCGCGCGCCCGCCCGCACCCACTGCGCAGGCGGGGGCGCGGGCGAGGGGCGTCCGGGGTGTTACAGGGCGAGGCCGGTGAGGACCAGGACGCGCTCGTAGGTGTAGTCGTCCATGGCGTAGCGGACGCCCTCGCGGCCGACGCCGGACTGCTTGGCGCCGCCGTACGGCATCTGGTCGGCGCGGTAGGAGGGGACGTCGCCGATGATCACGCCGCCGACCTCCAGGGCCCGGTGGGCGCGGAAGGCGGTCTGGAGGTCGTGGGTGAAGACGCCTGCCTGGAGGCCGTACTTGGAGGAGTTGACGGCGGCGAACGCCTCGGCCTCGCCGTCGGCCTTCTGGATCGACATGACCGGGCCGAAGACCTCTTCGCAGGAGAGCGTGACGTCGTCGGGGAGGGAGGCGAGGACGGTCGGGGCGTAGGTGGCGCCGTCGCGCTTGCCGCCGGTGAGCAGTTCGGCGCCGCCCTGGACGGCCTCGTCGACCCAGGATTCGACGCGCTTGGCCGCGTCCTCGCTGACCAGGGGGCCGACATCGGTGGCGGCGTCGGCCGGGTCACCGGTGACGAGGGCCTCGACGGCGGCGACGATCTTCGGGACGAGGCGGTCGTAGACCGAGGCGTCGGCGATGACGCGCTGCACGGAGATGCAGGACTGGCCGCCCTGGTAGTTGGAGAAGGTGGCGATCCGGGTCGCTGCCCAGTCCAGGTCCGCCTCCGAGGAGTAGTCGCCGAGGACGACCGCCGCGCCGTTGCCGCCGAGCTCCAGGGTGCAGTGCTTGCGGGGCACCGACTCCATGATCGCGTAGCCGACCGGGCCCGAGCCGGTGAAGGAGATGACCGGCAGCCGCTCGTCCTGGACGAGGGCGGGCATCTTGTCGTTCGGGACCGTCAGGACGGACCAGGAGCCGGCCGGGAGGTCGGTCTCGGCCAGCAGCTCGCCGAGGATGAGCGAGGAGATCGGCGTCGCCGGGGCCGGCTTGAGGATGATCGGGGCGCCGACGGCGATGGCCGGGGCGACCTTGTGGGCGCTGAGGTTCAGCGGGAAGTTGAAGGGCGCGATGCCGAGGACGGCCCCGCGCGGGAAGCGCCGGGTCAGCCCGAGGCGGCCGGTGCCGCCGAGGTCGGTGTCGAGCCGCTGAGCCTCGCCGCCGTTGAAGCGGCGGGCCTCCTCGGCGGCGAACCGGAACACGGACACGGCCCGGCCGACCTCGCCGCGGGCCCACTTGATCGGCTTGCCGTTCTCCGCCGAGATCAGCTGGGCGATCTCCTCGGTGCGCTCCATGAGCCGCCGTACGACGTGGTCGAGGGCCGCGGCCCGAACGTGCGCCGGAGTGGCGGCGAACGCGTCGCGTACGGCGTGGGCGGCGGCGACGGCCTCCTCGACCTGGGCGTCGGTCGGCACGCTGACGGTCCCGACGAGGCGTCCGTCGTACGGGTTGGTGACGTCGAAGCTGTCGGCACCGGTGGCCCGGCGGCCGGCCACCCAGAAGGCGTGGGGCGAAGTCATGGAGGTTCCGGCCCTTCGGAGGTCGTGAGGAGGTGGGGGTGTGTCTCGTCGTGGGCGCCCGGAAGGCTCCCCTCTGTGGTCCCACGGTAGGGCGGACAGGCGCTCGGGGCGTTTGTCCGGCGTGGAGCGGAGCGGGGGCCGGGTGCGCCGATTTGGCGGAAGGAGTGGGGGTGGGGCGCGGATCGCCCGCCCGACGGGCGGTGCTCAGCCTCCGGGGGCCTCGGCGGGTGCGGTCGCCGCCGTGGCCTTGAGGGCGAGCCACAGCTCCATGCGGACGTCCGGGTCGTCCAGCGAGCGGCCGAGGATCTCCTCCACCCGGCGCATCCGGTAGCGCAGGGTGTGCCGGTGCACGCCCAGGTCGGCGGCGGCGGCGTCCCACTGGCCGTGGCGGGAGAGCCAGGCGCGCAGGGAGGCCACGAGGTCGCCGCGGCCCTTGGCGTCGTGCTCGTGCAGGGCGCGGAGCATGCCGTCGGCGAAGGCCCGTACGGCGTCGTCGGCGAGCAGCGGGAGGACCGAACCGGCGGCCAGCTCCTCGTGCTCGACGAGGGCCCTGCCCCGGCGGCGGGCGACGGAGAGGGCCTGTTCGGCCTGCTTGTACGCGGCGGAGACGGCGATCGGGCCGGCGGGGGCCGAGAGCCCCACCACGACGTCGCCGTCCTCGGCACCGCCCTCGCGCGGGGCGCGGTCGTCCTGGGCCTCGGCGTAGGCGGCGCAGGCGGCGCAGGCGGCTCCGCCGTCGGCGGCGAGCACGACGACGCGTTCGCCCTCGGGGACCAGGAGGAGCGCCTCGCCGGTACGGGCGGCGGCGGCCTCCATGGCCTCGGTGAGCGGTTCGGGTGCGGCGGGCGCGGCGGCCTCGGCGATGATCAGCCGGAACGGGGCGTCGAGCAGGTCGCCGTAGAGGTCTCCGGCGACGGCCCGGGCGTGGTCGGGCTGGCCGGCGAGGAGCATCCGCAGGACGGCGGCGCCGAGGCGTTGCTCGGCGCCCTGGAGGGAGCGGGAGCGGGCGGTGGTGAGGGTGAGGAGGGCGACGGCGGAGTGTACGGCGTACCGCTCGGCGGTCCCGAGCGCCGCGCCCGTTCCGACGGCCAGCGCGCCGCGCGCCCGGCGGCCGGTACCCAGCGACTGGAGCTCCACCCGGTCCTCGCTGTCGGCGACGACGATGCTGGCGGGGGCGGGCCGGTCCCGGAGGCGTTCGACGTCGGGGGTGAGGGCGGCGGCGCGGCGGGCGGCCCAGTCGGGTGCGGCGGCGAGGACCACGCCGGAGGTGTCGTACAGGGCGGCCCAGCCGTCGATGTGGGCGGCGAGCCGGGCGAGGAGGTCGGCGGGCCCGTCCCCGGCGAGCGCGGCCTTCGTCAGCTCGCGCTGGGCCTCGAAGCCGGCGGTGACCGCGCGGTACTGGTCGGCGGCGATGGCGGCGGAGACGGCCTTGCTGATGGCGAGGAACGGGGTGCGGCGGGGGACTTCGAGGAGCGGCAGGCCGGCTTCCTCGGCGGCGTCGACGAGCGCTTGCGGGATGTCGTCGTAGTTGACCCCGACCGCGAAGCCGACCCCGGCGACTCCGGCTCCGGCCAGCCGCCGTACGTACCGGCGCATGGAGTCGGCGTTCTCGGCGTCGAGGTTGGTGGCGGTCACGAGGAGGAGTTCGCCGCCGTCCATGTACGGAACGGGGTCGGCGAGCTCGCTGGCGTGGGCCCAGCGCACGGGGGTGCCGAGCCGGTCCGCGCCCGCCCGCACGGTGAGCTTGAGCGCCGAGTGCTGGACGAGCGAGGCGAGCGTGGGGGGCATGGGCGGGGAACCTCGGGGTCGGGGATGAGGTCGCGGGCGCCGCCGCACGGACGACCGGTCCCCCGGCCGTGACGGTGGCCCCGCATTTCGCCGTCCCGTATGAACGGCTCCCTTCGATTCTGCCAGGCTGGCAGGGTGCCGGTAACCGCTCTCCGTCGACCTTCGCGTTACTTCCGGGTAGCCGGTGGGGCCGTCTCAGCCGTCGAGGTGGACGAGGAGGGGGGGTGCGTGTTCGCCCTGGACGGTGGTGAGGGAGAGCACCGCGTGACCGGCGGGCACCCCGTACGCCAGTTCCGAGGCCGACCAGCGTTCCCGCTCGACCTGACGTACGGTCACGGCGTCCGTGGTCACGGCCTTGCCGGTGACGAGCTTGCGCAGGGCGTGCAGGGCGCGGGTGAAGGGCTGGTCGGCGAAGACGGTGTGCTGGGCGACCTCGCGGGTCTCCACCCACTCCTTGCCCCAGGCCTCGGCGAAGCGTTTGCCGTCCCAGGTGGTGATGCCGGAGAAGGCCGCCGTGCAGCCGACCGCGCCGAGCAGCGGGGTGTGCAGGGCTTCGGGGACGTCGTCGACGGTACGGAGGGCGAGCACCGCACCGGCGTTGACCGAGCGCAGTCGGCGGATGCCCCGGACGGTCTCGGCGGTGACGGCGTGGGTGGCGTCGTCGAGAACGAGGCAGACGAAGAGCGAGGTATCGGTGCGGGCCGCGGTGATCGCGGTGAACTGGGCGAGGAGCAGCCGGGTCAGCAGCCGGGACGCCTCCGCGTGGCCGCGCTCCGGCAGGTCGACACGGACCCGCAGCGGGTACTGGCCGAGTGCGCGCAGCTCGAAGGGGCGGGCGTCCGGGCCGGTGGCGAAGAACCCGGCGAACGTGGGCCGGTCGAGCAGGGCCACCCGGTCGGCGAGGACGGGTGCCGGGTCGCCGGGGCCGCCTGCCTGCCGGGACCGCGCGTCCAGCTCGCGGAGCATCGCGTGGTGACCGGCGGCTTCCAGGGAGGTGCGGAGCCCGGCGAACGCGGCCGGTGTGCCGTCGAGGAGTTCCCGTAGTTCGGGCACGGAGGGGAAGTGGCCGTGGGCCGCGCGGTACGGGCCGAGCAGTTGGGCGAGGACGGTGGCGGCGCGGCGGCTGTCGAGGCTGCCGACATCGCCGACGAGCCCTTCGGCGAGGACGGCTGCCGCCTCGTCGGGGTCGGTGGTGCCGCCGTACAGGTCGATGTCGTGGGCAGAGCCGGGGTTGCCGACCCGGACGACGACGTCGAAGGCATCGTCCGGGCCGAGCGGCTCACCCGCTCCGCCGACGGCGAGGACCGCCGCCTGTCCGGCCAGCGCGCGCAGGGCGAGCGCCTCGACGGCCGGCCGGAGCAGCCGGGCGGACTTCCCGGCGCCGGGAGGCCCGACGGCGAGCAGGGAGGTGCCGAGCAGCGCGGGGTCCAGGGCGAGGCCCGTGCCCCGGCGGATGTAGGGGTTGTGCGGGTCGTCGGCGCACCGGCCGATCCTGACCTGGCCGGTGAGCACATCGTGGCGGGCGGTGCGCCGCGGGAGGTCGCGGTGGCCGGAGGGGTGCAGGGCGGCGGCCCCGCCGGTCCGCAGGACGGACTCGGCGAGGGGGCCGAGCCGGTCGGGCCGCCGGGTGGCGAGCGCCCAGGCGTGGCGCAGCCGGGCCACGTCCACGTCGTTCATGCGACCGGTGCGGACCTCGGCGGTGAGGGTGTCCGCGGCGTCGGTCCAGCCCGCTGCGCGCAGTTCGGGCCACTGGTCGGCGGAGGTCGTGGTGGCGGGCGCCGAGCTGGCGGCGGACGCGGGGGCGGGGCCGCCGCCCCAGCGGGTGGCGATCAGTTCGCGCCAGCGGCCGAGCCGGGCGAAGGGCCAGAGGACGGCGGCGGCGATCAGCCCGTAGATCACGTTGACGACGGTCTGGCTCTGGTAGATCTCGCCGCCCGCCACGGAGGCGACGAGGACCAGGACCGGGCGGACGACCGGGAGCGTCTCCTTCCAGACGAGCAGCTGGGCCAGGCCCGCCGCGGCGGCCGCCGTCAGGGCGAGGAAGGGCTGGCCGCGCTCCGCGACATGGCGGCGGAAGAGTTCGGAGAAGTTGCCGATCCGGCCGCAGCCGTAGGCCAGCAGACCGAAGAGGATCGCCTCGTACACCGTGAGGGCGTCGCTGCCCTCGATGGTGCGGGGGCCACCGGACGTGCCGGGGTTCCACCACTCCCCCGGGGTGAAGAGTTTCAGCGGGACGAGGCGGTAGGGGAGGTAGCCGTTGCGCCACAGCGACCACAGCAGCAGCGCGGAGAGCAGGGCGATGAGTGCGCCGACGAGCAGCGACCGGTCGGAGACCCGCTCGGACTCCTCGGGCGGGGGCGGGGTGTATCCGTACCGCCAGACACCCGGTTCCTGCTGGGGGCGGGGGGTGCGCAGCCAGGCGTCGACCGGGGATCCGGGGGGCGGCGGCTCGGAGGGCGGGACCGCCGGGGCGGGACCGGCCGGGCGGTGCTCCATCGACGGGACGGACGCGCCCCCCGAGCGCCGCTGCTCGGCCGGCGGGCCCGGGTGGTGGTCGGCCGGATACCGGTCGGCCTCGTTCCGGTCGCCCGGGTGACGGTCGGCCGGATGCGTGCCGGTGGCGGGGTTCGGTACCCGCGGCGGGTGCGCGGGGGGTGGCGGAACGGCCGGTCCGGGGGCCCTGTCCGCGCTCGGTCCCCGTACACCCCGCGTGCCGTCGTCGTCCATGAACCACTGCCCCCTTGACCTGCCGGTCCGTCCGCTGCCCCGGTCAATCTAGTGCGCGCACACGGCGAGTTCAGCAACGCGCCCGGATAGTGACGGCCGGACCCGCGGCGGACTCGGCCCGCACCCGCACGGCCGGCAGGCCCCCCACCTGTCCGCCAAGGACAAGGACACACCCCCCACCACTCCCGATCGGAGCATGCCCGCACCCCTCCCCCACCCCTAGCCTGCAGAAAGGAAGAGCGTCCGAAACACCCCCCAGGAGCCCCGCATGACCGCAATCCCGCAGGAGCGCCGCGTCGTCACTGCCATTCCCGGCCCGAAGTCCGTCGAGCTGCAGGCTCGTCGTACCGCGGCCGTCGCCGCGGGTGTGGGCTCCACCCTGCCGGTGTTCACCGCCCGGGCGGGCGGCGGGATCATCGAGGACGTGGACGGGAACCGGCTGATCGACTTCGGGTCCGGGATCGCCGTGACCTCCGTGGGCGCGTCCGCCGAGGCCGTCGTGCGGCGGGCTTCCGCGCAGCTCGCGGACTTCACCCACACCTGTTTCATGGTCACGCCGTACGAGGGGTACGTCGAGGTCTGCGAGCAGCTCGCCGAGCTGACGCCGGGCGACCACGCGAAGAAGTCCGCGCTGTTCAACTCGGGCGCCGAGGCCGTCGAGAACGCGGTGAAGATCGCCCGCGCCTACACCAAGCGCACCGCCGTCGTCGTCTTCGACCACGGCTACCACGGCCGCACCAACCTCACCATGGGCATGACGGCGAAGAACATGCCGTACAAGCAGGGCTTCGGCCCGTTCGCGCCCGAGGTCTACCGCGTCCCGGTCGCCTACGGCTACCGCTGGCCGACCGGGGCCGAGAACGCCGGGGCCGAGGCGTCCGCGCAGGCCATCGACGCGATCACCAAGCAGATCGGCGCCGACAACGTCGCCGCGATCATCATCGAGCCGGTGCTCGGCGAGGGCGGCTTCATCGAGCCGGCCAAGGGCTTCCTCCCGGCAATCGCGCGGTTCGCGCAGGACAACGGCATCGTGTTCGTCGCGGACGAGATCCAGTCCGGCTTCTGCCGTACCGGCCAGTGGTTCGCCTGTGAGGACGAGGGCGTCGTCCCGGACCTGATCACCACCGCCAAGGGCATCGCGGGCGGCCTGCCGCTCTCCGCCGTGACCGGCCGCGCCGAGATCATGGACGCCGCGCACGCGGGCGGCCTGGGCGGTACGTACGGCGGAAACCCGGTCGCCTGCGCGGGTGCGCTCGGCGCCATCGAGACGATGCGCGAGCTGGACCTGAACGGGAAGGCCAAGCGGATCGAGGAGGTCATGAAGGGCCGCCTCGCCGAGATGCGGGCGAAGCTCCCGAACGGCGACATCATCGGTGACATCCGCGGCCGCGGCGCGATGATCGCGATCGAGCTGGTGAAGTCCGGCACGAAGGACCCGAACCCGGAGGCGGCGGGCGCGCTCGCGAAGGCCTGCCACGCCGAGGGCCTGCTCGTCCTGACCTGCGGCACGTACGGCAACGTCCTGCGCTTCCTGCCGCCGCTGGTGATCGGCGAGGACCTGCTCAACGAGGGCCTCGACATCATCGAGCGGGCGTTCGGCACGCTCTGATCTCTCGAACCCGGGTGCGTACGGCGGCGGCCCCGCGCCGCTGCCGTACGGCGTCCGGGTGAGAGCCTGTGAAGAACGTGTGCGGGGGCGATGGCGGGAGGCGGTGTCGACTGTCGGTCGCCCTTCCACTGCCGTACGGTTTCCGCAGATGAGAGAAACACCTCGGCCCCGGGAAACCGCGGCCGACTCCGGGCCGGGGCTCCCCCAGCACCGTCCGGAGCGTGCGTTCGCGCACGCCGGGGCCGATGGCTCCGGGACTCCTCACCGATCGGACGGCCGCCCGCCCCACACCCCCCGGGGCGCGCGGCGAACCGATCCCGCCGGCCATCCCGGAACACCCCCCCTGTTCCCGGGTGGCCGGCCCCCCTCGTTTCCGGATACGTCTGGGGTCTTCTCGGTCTGCTCGCGGTCCTCTTCGCGCTGATCACCTGGCAGGTCGTCGTCGAGGGCCCGCTGTTCCGGCTCGACGAGCGGGTGGGCGGAGAACTCTTCGGGCACGGCCCGGCTCCGCTGACCCAGGTCCTGTCCGACCTCGGCGGGATGCCCGTGGCGCTTCCGGTGCTGAGCTGCGCGATCGCGTACGCCCTGGGGCGCCGTGCCCTGCGGCTCGCCGTGTACGCGGCCCTCACCATGGCGGCGGTGCCCGTGCTGGTGATCCCGCTGAAGGTGGCCACCGCCCGGCAGGGGCCGCTGACGGAGGCCGTCAACTACTACCCGTCCGGCCATACGGCGACGGCGGCCGTGGCGTACGGGGCCTCGGCCCTGGTGCTGCTGACTCTGGGGCGGCCGGCGTGGCTGCGGGAGGCCTCCTGGCCCCGGGCGTGGATGATGCCCGTCGCCGCGATCCTGCTGACCACGGCGACGGGCATCGGTCTGGTGCTGCACGGCTACCACTGGCCGCTGGACGTGCTGGCCAGTTGGTGCCTGGGGCCGTTGGTGCTGGCGCCCCTGGGGTGGGTCAGTTACCGAAGTAGGCGTCGAAGTTCCGGCTAAACTCCCAGGTGTTGAAGCGGTCCCAGTTGATCGACCAGGTCATCAGGCCGCGCAGGTCGGACCAGGTTCCGCGGGTCTGGTAGGAGCCGCAGTCGGTCTTCTTGATCAGGCAGTTGAGCGCCTTGTTGACCTCGGCCGGGGTGGTGTGGCCGTTGCCCGCGTGGGTGGAGGCCGGGAGCCCGATGGCGACCTGGTCGGGGCGCAGCCCGGGGAAGACCTTGGTGGTGTCGCCCGCCACCGGGAAGCCCGCGAGCAGCATGTCGGTCATCGCGATGTGGAAGTCCGCGCCGCCCATGGTGTGGTACTGGTTGTCCAGGCCCATGATCGGGCCCGAGTTGTAGTCCTGGACGTGCAGCAGGGTCAGGTCGTCGCGCAGCGCGTGGATGACCGGCAGGTAGGCGCCGGCGCGCGGGTCCTGGCCGCCCCAGGGGCCCGAGCCGTAGAACTGGTAGCCGAGCTGGACGAAGAAGGTCTCCGGCGCCATCGTGAGGACGAAGTCGGAGCCGTACTTCGCCTTGAGGGACTTCACCGCGGAGATCAGGTTGACGATCACGGGTGAGGTCGGGTTGCGGAAGTCGGTGTCTCCGGTGTTCAGGGAGAGCGAGTGGCCTTCGAAGTCGATGTCGAGGCCGTCGAGACCGTAGGTGTCGATGATCTTCGAGACCGAGGTGACGAAGGCGTCCCGGGCGGCGGTGGAGGCGAGCTGCACCTGTCCGTTCTGGCCGCCGATCGAGATCAGCACCTTCTTGCCCGCGGCCTGCTTGGCCTTGATCGCGGCCTTGAACTCCGCCTCGGACTCGACGTTCGGGCACTCGGCGGCCGGGCAGAGCGAGAAGCGGATGTCGCCGGAGGTGACGGAGGTGGGCTCGCCGAAGGCGAGGTTGATGACGTCCCAGGAGTCGGGCACGTCCGCCATCCGCGTGTAGCCGGAGCCGTTGGCGAAGCTGGAGTGCAGATAGCCGACGAGCGCGCGGGCGGGGAGCTTGCTGTCGCCGCCCCCGCCTCCGCCTGCCGTGGTGGTCGCCGTGACCGCCGCCGACTTCGCGGATTCCCCGGCCGCGTTGGTGGCGGTGACCTGGAAGCTGTACGCGGTCGAGGGCGTCAGGCCCGTCACGGTGGCGGAGGGTCCGGTGGCCGTGGCCACCTTCGTACCACCGCGGTAGACGTGGTATCCGCTCGCGCCGGACACGGGGTTCCAGGAGAGCGCCACGGAGGTGGACGTGAGCGCGGTGGTCCTCAGACCGCCGGGGACGGCCGGGACCACGACGGGGTCGCCGCCCGGGCCGACGAGGGTGAGGTCGTCGACGTAGTGGGCGGGTGTGCCGTACCAGCCGTGGGTGTAGACGCTCACCGAGGTGGTGGAGGGGCCGGTCCTGAAGGTGGTGGTGAGCTGCTTCCACGCGCCGGGGGACTGGGTCCAGGTGGACACGTCGGTGGTGCCGGTGCCGGAGGCGCCGAGGTAGACGTAACTGCCCTGCACCCAGGCGCTCAGGGTGTACGAGGAGTCGGGCTTGACCGTGATGGTCTGGGAGCACTTGGCGTGGTCGCTGCCGGCCGGGGTCGCCTTCAGCGCGGAGGCGCCGGTGCGCTTGGGTGCGGTGACGGCAGCGCCGCTGGAGTTCGCGCAGTTCCAGCCGTCCAGGCCCGCCTCGAAGCCGCCGTTGCGCACCAGGTCCACGTCGGCGGCGGTCGCCACCGGAGCCGAGGTGACCAGGGCTCCGACGGCGAGCAGGCCGGCCGAGCAGGCGGCCAGAAGTCTGGAGAATCTGACGATGGGTCCGGTGCGTTCCACAACAGCCTCCGCGCAGGGGGGAATTCGGGGTGTGGCGTGCGCACAACATGGTCCAGACCAATGAGGTTGTCAAGACCTCTGGCAGCCCGCTCAGCTCTCCGGGCGCCCTTCACGGGGGTCCCAGCCTTCATGGGCGCCCCGGGCTTCGCGGGCGGCGGCGCCCGCCGCCTCGTGCATGGCGAGTTCGAGGAGCGCGGCGTCGGTGAGGGTCCCCGAGCCGTCCGGCGGGATGAGCCAGCGCACTCCCCCGGTGGCGCGCCCCGGATACGGGACGACGATCCAGGTGCCCCGGCCGCAGCCCCTGACCCCGGTGCCGATCCAGCGGGAGACGGTGCCCGGCGGTACGAAGAAGCCCATGCGGGACTCCCCGAAGTCGGCGAGGACGGGGCCCGGGCGGTCGATGAGGCGGGTGAGGACGTCGAACGTCGGGTAGCCGAGCTCACCCGGGAGGATCAGCACGTCCCAGCGCCTACCGGCGGGAAGGAGAGCGATCCCGTGCGGGTTGCGCTCCCATTCCCACCGGCAGGCGCCGGGGTCCGGTGCCACCGATGTGAGCCACTCGATCGCGGCTTTCGTTTCCGGTCCCGTCATGACCAGCCTCCCGTGACGTGAACACCGGCGGGGTTCCGCCGGTGCGTACACGTGCGAGAGAGCGCTCGGCCCCGACTATGACGCGGGTCGGGGCCACCAGTTGGCAGTGAAGTGGGTCACACGGCGGGACCGGGGGTCAGCTGTCGAAGCCGAGGCCCAGCTTGTCCATGGCCCTGAGCCACAGGTTGCGGTGGCCGCCGTTGCTGTCGGCGCGGGCCAGAGACCGCTTGGTGATCTCGATCCCGGCCCAGGCGAACGGCTCCGGCGGGAAGGGCATCGGCTTGGAGCGGACCATCTCCAGCCGGGTCCGTTCGGTCTCCTCGCCGGAGAGCAGATCGAGCATCACGTCCGCCCCGAAACGGGTGGATCCGACGCCGAGTCCGGTGAATCCGGCGGCGTAGGCGACCCGCCCCTGATGGGCCGTTCCGAAGAATGCCGTGAAGCGGGAACAGGTGTCGATCGCGCCGCCCCAGGCGTGCGAGAATTTCAGCCCGGAAAGCTGCGGGAAGCAGGTGAAGAACTGCTCCGCCAATTTCAGGAACGTCTCCGGACGCTGGTCGAGATCAGCGCTGAGCCGGCCCCCGTACGGATAAATGGCGTCGTATCCGCCCCAGAGGATCCGGTTGTCCGCGGAAAGCCGGAAGTAGTGGAACTGGTTGGCGCTGTCGCCGAGTCCCTGGCGGCCCTTCCAGCCGATGGACGCGAGCTGCTCGGGGGTGAGCGGTTCGGTCATCAGGGCGTAGTCGTAGACCGGCACGGTGTAGGGCCGGACGCGCTTGACGAGCGAGGGGAAGACATTGGTCCCGAGCGCGACCCGGCGGGCGAAGACCCGGCCGTACGGGGTGCGGACCGCCATCCCCTCCCCCGAGCGGACGAGGTCGAGGCCGCGCGTGTGCTCGTAGATCCGGACGCCCAGTTCCCGGCAGGCCCGCTTCAGGCCCCAGGCGAGCTTCGCCGGGTGCAGCATCGCGACGCCGCGGCGGTCCCAGAGGCCGCCGAGGAAGGTGGGCGAGTCGACCTCGGCACGCAGGGCGTCCCGGTCCAGGAAGTCGACGCCGGTGATACCGAGCTTGACGATCTCCTCGTGCCATTCCCGCAGCTCTTCGAGCTGATGGGGCTCGGTGGCGACGTCGATCTCGCCGGTCCGCTCGAACTCGCAGTCGATGCCGTAGCGGGCGACGGCGGCCTCGATGGCGTCGAGGTTTCGCTCCCCCAACTCCTCCAGCTTCGCGATCTCGTCGGGCCAGCGCTCGACGCCGTTGGCCAGCCCGTGGGTGAGGGAGGCGGCGCAGAAGCCGCCGTTGCGGCCCGAGGCGGCCCAGCCCACCTCGTGCCCCTCGATGAGGACGACGTCCCGTTCCGGATCGCGCTCCTTGGCGATGAGCGCGGTCCACAGTCCGCTGTAGCCGCCGCCGACGACCAGGAGGTCGGTGTGCTCGTCGCCGGTGAGGGCGCCGAGCGCGTCGGGTTTGGCCGGGTCGTCGAGCCAGTAGGCGACCGGCTTGGCGCCGGAAAGGGATTGTGCAGCAGTACGCATGGCAGCTGGGGCCATGGTTTCCAACTCCTTCAGGAATTTCAGTTTCGAGCGCTGCTCTTGCGGCGGCTCGCGATGAGCTGACCGACAAGAACCATCAGTACCGCAATCACGAACATGGCGGTGCCGATGACATTGATCTGCACGGGCGTACCGCGCTGGGCCGATCCCCAGACGAACATGGGGAAGGTGACCGTGGAGCCCGCGTTGAAATTCGTGATGATGAAGTCGTCGAACGAGAGGGCGAAGGCGAGCAGCGCTCCCGCCGCGATGCCGGGGGCGGCGATGGGGAGGGTCACCCGGACGAAGGTCTGCACGGGGCCCGCGTACAGATCGCGGGCGGCTTCCTCCAGTCTCGGGTCCATCGACATGACGCGCGCCTTGACGGCGGTCACCACGAAGCTGAGGCAGAACATGATGTGGGCGATCAGGACCGTCCAGAAGCCGAGCTGGGCGCCCATGTTCAGGAAGAGGGTGAGCAGGGAAGCCGCCATGACGACCTCGGGCATCGCCATCGGCAGGAAGATCAGCGAGCTGATCGCGCCGCGCGCCCGGAAGCGGTAGCGGACCAGCGCGAAGGCGACCGCCGTGCCGAGCGCGGTGGCCCCCAGCGTCGCCCAGAAGGCGATCTGGAGCGAGAGGGAGAGCGAGCCGCACAGGTCGGCGACGCCGCAGGGGTCCTTCCAGGCGTCCAGCGAGAACTGCTGCCAGGCGTAGTTGAAGCGCCCCTTGGGCTTGTTGAAGGAGAACACCATCACGACGATGTTCGGCAGGATCATGTACGCGAGGGTCAGCAGACCCGCGATGACGATCAGGTTCCGGCGAATCCAGCGCAGTACGGGCATCAGACCAGGTCCTCCGTCCCGGAGCGGCGGATGTAGAAGGTGACCATCAGCAGGACGATCGCCATGAGGATGAACGAGAGCGCGGCGGCCGTCGGATAGTCCAGGACCCGCAGGAACTGGCTCTGGATGACGCTGCCGACCATCTTGGTGTCGGTGGATCCGAGGAGTTCGGCGTTGACGTAGTCGCCGCTGGCCGGGATGAAGGTCAGCAGGGTGCCGGAGACCACGCCGGGCATGGAGAGCGGGAACGTCACCTTGCGGAAGGTGGTCGCGGGGGTGGCGTAGAGGTCGCCCGCCGCCTCGTGCAGCCGGCCGTCGATCCGCTCCAGCGAGGTGTAGAGCGGCAGGATCATGAACGGCAGGAAGTTGTACGTCAGACCGCAGACGACGGCCATCGGGGTGGCCAGGACCCGGTTGGACTCGGTCCAGCCGAGCCAGCTGGTGACGTCCAGCACGTGCAGGGTGTTGAGCACGTCCACGACCGCGCCGCCGTCGGCGAGGATCGTCTTCCACGCCAGCGTGCGGATGAGGAAGCTGGTGAAGAACGGGGCGATGACCAGCACCAGCACCAGGTTGCGCCAGCGGCCCGCCTTGAACGCGATGAGGTAGGCGAGCGGGTAGCCCAGCAGCAGGCACAGGATCGTGGCGGTGCCCGCGTAGAGCAGGGAACGGATGAACTGCGGGTAGTACTCGCGCAGCGCGTCCACGTACGTCTGGAAGTGCCAGGTGACCTCGAAGCCCTGCTCCAGCGAGCCGGTCTGTACGGAGGTGGAGGCCTGGTAGACGAGCGGCAGGGCGAAGAAGACGAGCAGCCAGAGGATGCCGGGGAGCAGCAGCCAGTAGGGGACGAGCCGTTTGCGGGTGGAGGGCTTGCGGAGCTTGAGCTCCCGGGGCTCCTCGGGGTTCGGGGTCGGCGCGGGCGGCGCCTCGGTGACGCTCACTCCGCGTCCTCCACGCTGGTGGCGCCCGCGTCGATGGCCTGGGCGGCGTCGAGGCCGAAGGCGTGGGCGGGGTTCCAGTGCAGGACGACCTCGGCGCCGGGGACCAGACGGGTGTCGCGTTCGATGTTCTGCTCGTACACCTGGAGGGCGGCGCCGGCCGGGCTCTCGACCACGTACTGGGTGGAGACGCCGATGAAGCTGGAGTCGGTGACGCGGCCCGTGACGCGGTTGCGGCCCGCGGCGATGGCGTCGGCGTCGTCCGCGTGGGCGAGGGATATCTTCTCGGGCCGGATGCCGAGGAGGAGACGGCCGCCGCTGCTGGTGGAGGAGGCCGAACACCGTTCGCGGGGCAGCGTGAGCTTTCCGCCGCCCGCGGCCACCACCAGATCGCCGCCGGTGGAGACGATCTCGCCCTCGATGAGGTTGGAGGTGCCGAGGAAGTTGGCGACGAAGGTGGTGCGCGGGTTCTCGTAGAGGTCGGCGGGGGCGCCGAGCTGCTCGACGCGGCCGCCGTTCATCACCGCGACGGTGTCGGCCATGGTCATGGCCTCCTCCTGGTCGTGGGTGACGTGCACGAAGGTGATGCCGACCTCGGTCTGGATCCGCTTCAGCTCCAGCTGCATCTGGCGGCGGAGCTTGAGGTCGAGGGCGCCGAGCGGTTCGTCGAGCAGCAGGACCTGCGGGTGGTTGATGAGGGCGCGGGCGACGGCGACGCGCTGCTGCTGGCCGCCGGAGAGCTGGTGCGGCTTGCGGCGGGCGAAGTCGCCGAGCTGAACCAGCTCCAGCATCTCGTCGACCTGCTTCTTCACCGACTTGATGCCGCGCCGCCGCAGCCCGAAGGCCACGTTCTCGGTGATGTCCAGGTGCGGGAAGAGCGCATAGCTCTGGAAGACGGTGTTGACGGGCCGCTTGTACGGGGGCAGATCGGTGATGTCCCGGTCGCCGAGGAAGACCGTGCCGGTCGTGGCCTCCTCCAGGCCCGCGATCATCCGCAGGGTGGTGGTCTTGCCGCAGCCGGACGCGCCGAGCAGGGCGAAGAAGGATCCCTGGGGCACGGTCAGGTCGAGCGGGTGCACGGCCGTGAAGGAGCCGTAGGTCTTGCTGATCCCGGCGAGGCGGACATCGCCGCCCGCGGTCTGCTGCTGCTGTGTCATGGGTCGCAGTCCCAGTGTGTTCGGGGGGAGTTCGGAGTGGGCGGGGCCGGTGGGGTTCCGGTGGCCGCCGGGTCAGGCGCCGATGAGCTTGGCGAACTTCTCCTCGTACGCCGTCTCTTCCTCCGTGCTCAGGGAGCGGAAGGAGCGGGACTTCGCCGCCATCTCCTTGTCGGGAAGGATCAGGGTGTTGGAAGCCATCGACTCGTCGATCTTCGCCAGCTCCTCGCGTACGCCGTCGACCGGACAGACGTAGTTGATGTACGCGGCGAGCTGGGCGGCGACCGGCGGCTCGTAGTAGTAGTCGATGAGCTTCTCGGCGTTGTTCTTGTGCCGGGCCTGCGCGGGGACCAGGAGGTTGTCGCTGGAGGTGATGTAACCGGCGGCCGGGATCGCGAACCTGATGTCCGGGTTGTCGGCCTGGAGCTGGATGATGTCCCCGGCCCAGCCGACGCAGGCGGCGATGTCGCCCTTGCTGAGGTCGGCGGTGTAGTCGTTGCCGGTGAAGCGGCGGATCTGCTTCTTGTCGACAGCCTTCTGGAGCCGGCCGATCGCGCCGTCGAAGTCGGCGTCGGTGAACTTCCCCGGGTCCTTGCCCTGGTCGAGCAGGGTCATCCCGATGGAGTCGCGCATCTCGGAGAGGAAGGAGACACGGCCCTTGAGCTTCGGGTCGTCGAGGAGCTGGGTGACGGAGTCGACCTTGCGGCCGCCGGTCGCCTTGATGTTGTACGCGATGACCGTGGGGATGCCGGTCCAGGGATAGGAGTAGGCGCGGCCCGGGTCCCAGTCGGGGGTGCGGAACTGGGATGAGACGTTGGCGAAGGCGTGCGGGAGGTTCGAGGGGTCGAGCTTCTGCGCCCAGCCGAGCCGGATGATGCGGGCGGCGAGCCAGTCGGTGACGCATATGAGGTCGCGCCCGGTGTTCTGGCCGGCCGCGAGCTGCGGTTTGATCTTCCCGAAGAACTCGACGTTGTCGTTGATGTCCTCGGTGTACTTGACCCTGATCCCGGTGCGCTTGGTGAACGCCTGGAGGGTGGGGCGGCTCTTCTCGTCCTCACTGACGTCCATGTACTCGGTCCAGTTGGAGAAGGCGACCTCCTTCTCCTTGTCCGAGTGGTCGTCGGAGGCCGTACCGGCGTCGGCGCGCTTGGCGGGCGGGATGCCGCACGCGCCGAGGGCGGCCATGCCGCCGACGGCCAGCGCGCCCATGCCGGAGGCGCGCAGCAGGGAGCGGCGGGTGAGGGCGCCGCGTCCGCTGGTCAGGGATCGCCTCATGGCCGCCAGTTGGACCGGCGTGAGGCGCTCGGGCTCGTAACTCTCCATACGCTGTGTGCCCTTTCGGGTGGGAGGCCGCCGGGGCCCGTCGCGGTGGACGGGGCCCCGCTGGTGCGGCAGTTGCTATCGGTCCCCGAAGATCGTGCGGTGCCAGTCCTTGCGGGCGACCGCAGTGTTGTCGTACATGACGTGCTTGACCTGCGTGTACTCCTCGAAGGAGTACGCAGACATGTCCTTGCCGAAGCCGCTGGCCTTGTATCCGCCGTGCGGCATCTCGGAGAGGATCGGGATGTGGTCGTTCACCCACACACAGCCCGCCTGGATCTCGCGGGTGGCGCGGTTCGCGCGGTACAGGTCGCGGGTCCAGGCGGAGGCGGCCAGTCCGTACGGGGTGTCGTTGGCGAGCGCGATGCCCTCGTCGTCGGTGTCGAAGGGGAGGACGACCAGGACCGGGCCGAAGATCTCCGACTGGACGACCTCGCTGTCCTGGGCGGCGTCCGCGATGAGGGTCGGCCGGTAGTACGCGCCGTCGGCGAGGTCGCCGCCCGGGGCCTCGCCGCCGGTGACGACCCGGGCGTAGCCGCGGGCGCGCTCGACGAAGGCGGCGACGCGGTCGCGCTGGGCGTGGCTGATGAGGGGGCCGAGGTCGGTGGTGGCGGCGAAGGGCTCGCCGAGCCGGACGGTCTCCATGAGCGCGGCGACATCGCGGACGAAGGCGTCGTACAGCGGGCGCTGTACGTAGGCGCGGGTGGCGGCGGTGCAGTCCTGGCCGGTGTTGATGAGCGATCCGGCGACCGCGCCGTGGACGGCGGCCTCCAGGTCGGCGTCGTCGAAGACCACGAAGGGGGCCTTGCCGCCCAGCTCCAGGTGGAGGCGTTTGACGGTGGCGGTGGCGATCTCCGCGACCCGCTTGCCGACGGCGGTGGAGCCGGTGAAGGAGGTCATCACGACGTCGGGGTGGCCGACGAGGTGCTCGCCGGCCTCCTTGCCCGCGCCGGTGACGATGTTGATCACGCCGTCGGGGATACCGGCCTCGGTGGCGGCCTGGGCGAACATCAGCGAGGTGAGCGGGGTGAGTTCGGCGGGCTTGAGGACGATGGTGTTGCCCGCCGCCACGGCCGGGAGAATCTTCCAGGCGGCCATCTGGAGCGGGTAGTTCCAGGGGGCGATGGAGCCGACGACACCGATCGCCTCGCGCCGTACGCAGGAGGTGTGGTCGCCGTCGTACTCGGCGGCGGCCTTGCCCTCCAGGTGGCGGGCCGCGCCCGCGAAGAAGGCGGCGTTGTCGACGGTGCCGGGGACGTCGAACTCGGTGGACAGCTTGATCGGCTTGCCGCACTGGAGCGATTCGGCGTACGCGAAGTCGTCGGCCTGCTCGGCGAGAACGGCGGCGAAGCGGTGCAGGGCGTCGGAGCGCTCGCCTGGGGTGGCGCCGGACCAGCCGGGGAAGGCGGCGCGGGCGGCGCCGACGGCCGCGTCCACGTCCTCGGTGCCCGCCAGCTCGTAGCGGAGCACGCTCTCGCCGGTCGCCGGGTTCACGATGTCGTGGTGGCGGCCGGACGTGCCGGGGAGCAGCTTGCCGCCGATGTACTGCGCACCTTCCGCGAAGCGGTCCTGAACCTGGAAGCCGTTGCTCATGACGCTCTCCTCCGCCGCTGTACCCGCTGGGCGGGGTCGGCGTAGCTCCTTCGTGAATTGAGTGCCGATCCTGACAGAGGGGTCCACGCCCAACAAGTGATTCCGTTGTTGCCTTTTGGTTACGCGACGGAATCTGTCGACCATGTGTCGTGTCGGTGCGGAAATCCCCGTACGGAGTGTCAGTGGCGGATGCCACACTCACATGCATGGGATCGATCGATGAGCTTCTGGCGGACGTGGCGCGGGGCAAGCGGGTGAAGTACCTGCCGTTCTGGGGGCACCGCCCGCGCCCGGACGGACGGCTGGGAGCCGGTTGCCTGAGCCAGTGGTGGCCGTCGCCGTTCACGGTGGACGGGGTGACGTATGCGAGCGCCGAGCACTGGATGATGGCGGGCAAGGCGCGGCTCTTCGGCGATCCGGAGGCCGAGGCGGCGGCGGTGACCGCGAAGAGCCCGGCCGCGGCGAAGAAGGCCGGGCGGCTGGTGCGCGGCTTCGACGAGGACGTGTGGATACGGGAGCGGTTCGCCCTGGTGGTGGCGGGCAGCGTGCACAAGTTCGGGCAGGACCCGGAGCTGGCCGGCTATCTGCTGGCCACCGGGGACCGGGTGCTGGTGGAGGCGTCCCCGGTGGACCGGATCTGGGGCATCGGGCTCGCGGCGGACGACGAGCGGGCGGAGCGGCCGCAGGAGTGGCGGGGACTGAATCTGCTGGGCTTCGCGCTGATGGAGGCCCGGGAGAAGCTGCGGGCGGGCGCGACGGGGTGAGGCGTCGGGCTGCACCGATGCGGGCAGGCGGACGTCGGGCCGAGGCCCGGAGCCGTGCCCGCCGGGACGCCTCCGCCACGCATCAACCGGGCCGATACGACTACCGGCCGGGCGGGGATCGCTCCCTGCCCGGCCGGTAGTCGTAACGGCGAGGTTCGAGGTCCTAGGACCTGTCCTCGACGACCAGCGACGTGGCGAACGGGTCGTCGTAGTCGCTCTCGTAGTCCCGATCGCCGTCGCTCTCGGCAGTCGTGGCGGCCCAGATGAGCACACCGAGGATCGCCGCGCCGACGACGATGCCGACGGAGCCGAGAATGACCCCGGCCAGCGCCATGCCCCGGTTGGTGGCCTCGCCGCGCTTGGCACGGCCGAGGCCGATGATGCCGAAGATCAGCGCGAGGATGCCGAGGATGATGTTGAGGCCGTAGAGGCAGAAGCCGACCACGGAGATGATGCCGATCACCATGGCGGCCGTGCCCAGACCGTTGTTGGGCGCCGGGCCCCAGGCGGCCGGACCGACGCCGTAGGCGCCGTAGCCGGGGTATCCGCCGTACGGCTGCGCGGGCGGGGCCGGATAGCCGTAGTGCGCGGCGGGCGGTGGAGCCGCGTGGCCGGGGCCGTTCGGACCGATCGGCGGCGGCGGTACGTCCGAGGGCGCCGGCCCGTAGCCGCCGGCCTGGGGTATCGGGCCGGTGCCGTCCCCCGGTCCGGCGCTCGGCATCGACGTCACGGTCGGCTGGTCGTGGACCGCGGGCGGTGGCGTGTGTGCGGCGGGCGGCGGCGTGTGTGACGCGGGTGGCGGCGTCTGTCCGCCCTGCTTGCCCAGATCCACCCTGGTGCTGTCCGGCGGTGCCCACGGATCGCGCGGCGCGGCCCCGCCCCCGGGCTGCTCTGTGTTGTCTGACATGGGCCTCCCCCATCGTGGTCCCGTCATGCTACGGCCAGGCCCGACGGGCCCGGACCCCGCCTGCGATGATCGGTGCGGCCGGTACGCCCGGCCGACGTCACGCCGAACCTGGAGATTTCCGATGACCGATCCGCACCCCTTCATCGCCGGGCTGCCCAAGGCCGAGCTCCATGTCCACCACGTCGGGTCGGCCTCGCCCCGCATCGTCGCGGAGTTGGCCGCCCGCCACCCGGACTCCAAGGTCCCCACGGACCCGGAGGCGCTGGTCGACTACTTCACCTTCACCGACTTCGCGCACTTCATCGAGGTCTACCTGTCGGTGGTGGACCTGGTCCGCACCCCGGAGGACGTCCGGCTGCTCACCTTCGAGGTGGCGCGGGACATGGCCCGGCAGAACATCCGGTACGCGGAGCTGACCGTGACCCCGTTCAGCTCGACGCGCCGGGGCATCCCCGAGGCCGGGTTCATGGAGGCCATCGAGGACGCCCGCAAGGCCGCGGAGGCCGAGCTGGGCGTGGTCCTGCGCTGGTGCTTCGACATTCCGGGCGAGGCCGGGCTCCAGTCGGCCGAGGAGACCGTGCGGCTCGCGGTGGAGCACCGGCCCGAGGGGCTCGTCTCCTTCGGGCTCGGCGGGCCCGAGATCGGGGTGGACCGCCCGCAGTTCAAGCCCTACTTCGACCGGGCCATCGCCGAGGGCCTGCACTCCGTGCCGCACGCCGGGGAGACCACCGGGCCGCAGACGATCTGGGACGCGCTGACCGCGCTGCGCGCCGAGCGCATCGGCCACGGCACCAGCTCCGTGCGGGACCCGAAGCTGCTGGAGCACCTGGCCGAGCACCGGATCGCCCTGGAGGTCTGCCCGACGTCGAACATCGCCACCCGCGCGGTCACCGACATCGAGCGCCACCCGATCCGCGAGATGGTCCGGGCGGGCGTGCTGGTGACGGTCAACAGCGACGACCCGCCGATGTTCGGCACCGACCTCAACAACGAGTACGCGGTGGCCGCCCGGCTGCTGGAGCTGGACGAGCGCGGGATCGCGGACCTCGCGAAGAACGCCGTGGAGGCCTCGTTCCTGGACCCGACGGGCAAGCGGAAGCTGGCCGAGGAGATCGACACGTACACGGCGAACTGGCTCCGGCCCCCCGGCCGCTGACCCCGGTCGTCACAATGGCCTCATGGCCGACACCGAAACCCGCGTCACCGCCGTGGCCCACCGCGGCGACCCGTATCTCGCCCGCGAGAACACCCTGCCCTCGATCCGCTCCGCCCTCGAACGGGGGGCGGACGCGGTCGAGATCGACGTACGGGTGACCCGCGACGGGGTGCCGGTCCTGCTGCACGACGCGACGCTGGAGCGGCTGTGGGGCCATGACCGGCGGCTGGAGACGATCGACCACGCGGAGCTGAAGGAGCTGACCGGCGGCGGGGTGCCCACGCTCCGCGAGGCGCTGCTCGCCGCCGGGGCGCACCGGGTGATGGTGGATCTGCCCGGCTCCACGGACGCCTCGGTGAGGAAGATCGTGGGGACGGTCCGCGAGTGCGGGGCGGGCGAGCGGGCCTACTACTGCGCGAACTCGGAAGCGATGCTGCGGGTGCGCGCCGCCGACCCGTCCGCCGAGATCGCCCTGACCTGGACCACGCTGGCCCCGCCGCGCCCGGAGCTGCTGGCCGCGGTGAGGCCGCGCTGGCTGAACTACCGCTTCGGGCTGATCAGCCGTGAGCTGGTGGACCGGGCGCACCGGGACGGGCTGCTCGTCTCCGCGTGGACGGCCGACACGAAGCGCACGATGCGTCGGCTGATCGACCGGGGCGTCGACTCGATCACCACCAACCGGATCGACACCCTCCACCGGTTGCTCGCCAACTCGCCCGGGCGCGGGGGCTCTTGATCGGTCCGGCATGATGGAGGGTCCGCAGGACCACACCAGAGCCCGCACCGCCCGCCGGCCGCGCCACCCCCGCGGCATGCGGGCCTCTTTGCCATCGAGGAGCAGCCGCCATGGACCCCCGCCCGCAGACAGCCCCCGCCCGGATACGTTCCGACATCGCGCACAACGCGCGGGTGTGGAACTACTGGCTGGGCGGCAAGGACAACTACCCGGTGGACCGGGCCGTGGGCGACCGGGTCACCGGGATGTATCCGAGCATCGGTGAAGTGGCCCGCGCGGACCGGGCGTTCCTCGGCCGGGCGGTGCGCCATCTGGCGGGCGACGTGGGAGTCGACCAGTTCCTCGACGTCGGCACCGGGCTGCCGACCGGGAACAACACCCATGAGATCGCGCAGCACACCGCACCGCACGCGCGCATCGTCTATGTCGACAACGATCCGATCGTGCTGGCCCATGCCCGCGCCCTGCTGACCAGTTCGCTGGAGGGCGCGACCGAGTACGTCGACGCGGACGCGCACCGCCCCGAGCAGATCCTGCGGGCCGCCCAGCCCACCCTGGACCTGGGGCGGCCCGTCGCGGTGATGATGCTCGGCATCCTGAACTTCGTGCTGGACACGGACGAGGCCCGGTCCATCGTGCGGACGCTGATGGCGGCCGTGCCGTCGGGCAGCCATCTGGTGCTGACGCATCCGACGCTGGAGCTGGGCGGTGGGGGCAACGAGGCCGCGATGCGCTTCTGGAACGAGAACGCCACCCCGCCCATCACCGCCCGCAGCCGCGAGGAGTTCGCCTCGTTCCTGGACGGTCTGGAGATCATGGAGCCGGGGATCGTCTCCTGCTCCCGTTGGCGGACGAACCCGCGGGAGCCGGAGGTCGCGCAGTTCGGTGCGGTGGCCCGGAAGCCGTGAGGCTCAGGTGGCCGCGGGAACGGGCGCCGGGTTCGCGGCGGCCGCCCGCTCCAGCACCTCCAGCCGCTTGATCATGCGGCGGACGATCAGCAGCGGGACGACTCCGAAGACCCCGAAGGACATGTCGATGACGCTCCACCAGAACGGGATCCCGCGGATCGGGCCGCAGATCAGGGCGAGCGGGATGATCCCGGCGCAGGCGATCATGCCGAACTCGATGACCCAGATGTTGCGGACCGGGTCGCGGTAGGGGCCGTAGAAGGCGACCGCGATGACCAGGTGGGCGAAGGCCAGCCAGTCGGTGCCGTACAGCATGAAGGGCTGCTCGCGGTCGATGGTGTCGAGACCTTCGCTGACCCGGGTGATCCACTCCATCAGACCGGGGAAGTGCTCGGGGACCGGGGAGGCGGAGGCGCTCAGCAGCTCCTGTGTCCAGCGGAGTTCGGTGACGAGCGGGAAGGCCGTGAGCCCGCTCAGCACCAGACAGACGATGAAGAAGACCAGCCACCTGCGTATCCCCCGTGTGAGGGCCTGTCTTTCGCTCATATCCGCAGCGTACGCCCGTGTTTACCGCCTCTTTACGGCACCCCTGTCAGCGCTTCACAAGCCGACGATGCCGTTCCATTTCTTGGTGAAGTCCATCCGCTCCTCGGAGGTGATGTCGCGGGCGATGGCGAGCCGTTCGCGCATCGCGTCGTCGGGGAAGATCAGGGGATCCTCGGCGAGTGCGGCCGTCTCCTCGTCCTTGGCGGAGGCGAGGACGTCCCGGGCGGCGGGGACCGGGCAGACGTAGTTGACCCAGGCGGCGAGTTCGGCGGCGACCTCGGGGTCGTAGTAGTGGTCCACCAGGCGCTCCGCGTTGCGCTTGTGGCGGGCGAGGTTGGGGATCATCAGGGATTCCGCCCATAGTTCGGCCCCCTCCTCGGGGACGACGAACTCGATGTCCGGGTTGTCGGCCTGGAGTTGGATGACGTCGCCGGAGTATGCCTGGCAGGCGAGCACATCGCCGGTGGCGAGGTCCTTGATGTAGTCGTTGCCGGTGAAGCGGCGGATGTGCTTGGCGCGGACCCGCTTCTCGGTCTGCTCGCAGATCTCGTGGAAGTCGTCGGCCGTCCAGCGGGTGATGTCGACGCCATTGCCCTGCATGAGCAGGGCGAACGACTCGTCGAGCCCGGAGAGCAGGGTGACCCGGCCGCGCAGGTCGTCCGCCCACAGGTCGCCCGTGGACCGGATCTCGCGGCCGAGCTTCTTGCGGTTGTAGGCGATGCCGGTGATGCCGGACTGCCAGGGGACGCTGTGGCGGCGCCCCTCGTCGAAGGCGGGGGTGCGCAGTTGGGGGTCGAGGTACGTGGCGACGTTGGGCTGTTTCGCCCGGTCCATCTCCTGGACCCAGCCGAGGCGGACGAAGCGGGCGGCCATCCAGTCGCTGATGACGATCAGGTCCCGGCCGGTCTGCTGGTGGTTCATCAGCGCGGGGCTGATCTTCCCGAAGAACTCGTCGTTGTCGTTGATCTCCTCGGTGTACGTCACCGAGATCCCCGTCCGCCGCGAGAAGGCGTCCAGGGTGGGGCGCTTCGACTCGTCCTCGTCGTCGGTGTCGATGTAGAGCGGCCAGTTGGCGAAGTGCAGGGTGGGGTCGGTGGCCGAACTGTCGTGCCCGGCCCGGTCCCCCGGCTCGACGAACGCCGCGGGCACCCCGCAGCCGGCCAGGGTGGCACCGGCCGCTCCCGCCCCGAGGGCGCGCAGCAGGGAACGGCGGGACATGGGGTTCTTCCTGATCGCTCGCACCCGCGCAGAATGCCGGTCGGCGCCGGCGCGGACAATGGACCAAGCGTCCAGCCGAGCCGGTCCGCCCCGCACACCTTGTCCAGACACGCGTACGGCCCCGGGCCGGAGCCCGGGGCCGTACGACCGCGACGACGATTCCGGGATCAGTCCTCGATGGACGTCATGACGTGCTTGATGCGGGTGTAGTCCTCGAAGCCGTACGCGGAGAGGTCCTTGCCGTAGCCGGACTTCTTGAATCCGCCGTGCGGCATCTCGGCGACCAGCGGGATGTGGGTGTTGATCCACACACAGCCGAAGTCGAGGTTCTTGGACATGCGCATGGCGCGGGAGTGGTTCTGCGTCCAGACCGAGGAGGCGAGCGCGTACTCGACGCCGTTGGCGTACGTGACGGCCTGGTCCTCGTCGCTGAAGGACTGGACGGTGATGACGGGGCCGAAGACCTCGTTCTGGATGATCTCGTCGTCCTGCTTCAGGCCGGAGACGACGGTCGGGGCGTAGAAGTAGCCCTTGTCGCCGACCCGGTGGCCGCCCGCCTCGACCTTGGCGTGGGCGGGGAGCCGCTCGATGAAGCCGCTGACCTGCTTGAGCTGGTTGGCGTTGTTGAGCGGGCCGTACGCCACGTCCTCGTCGTCCGGCTGCCCGGTCTTCGTGTCGGCGGCGGCCTTGGCGAGCGCGGTGACGAACTCGTCGTGGATCGACTCGTGGACCAGCACGCGGGTGGCGGCCGTGCAGTCCTGGCCCGCGTTGAAGAAGCCCGCCTCGGAGACGCCCGAGACCGTCTTGGCGATGTCGGCGTCCTCGAAGACCACGACGGGCGCCTTGCCGCCGAGCTCCAGGTGGACGCGCTTGACGTCCTTGGCGGCGGACTCGGCGACCTGCATGCCGGCCCGTACCGAACCGGTGATGGAGGCCATCGCCGGGGTCGGGTGCTCGACCATGGCGCGGCCGGTGTCCCGGTCGCCGCACAGGACGTTGAAGACGCCCTTGGGCAGGATCTGCCCGATGATCTCGGCCATGAGGACCGTCGACGCCGGGGTGGTGTCGGACGGCTTGATGACGACCGTGTTGCCCGCGGCGAGCGCCGGGGCGAACTTCCACACGGCCATCATCATCGGGTAGTTCCACGGCGCGACCTGGGCGCAGACGCCGACCGGCTCGCGGCGGATGATGGAGGTCAGGCCCTCCATGTACTCGCCGGCCGAGCGGCCCTCCAGCAGCCGGGCGGCTCCCGCGAAGAAGCGGATCTGGTCCACCATCGGCGGGATCTCTTCGCTGCGGGTGAGGCCGATCGGCTTGCCGGTGTTCTCCGACTCGGCGGCGATGAGGTCCTCGGCCCGCTCCTCGAAGGCGTCCGCGATCTTGAGCAGGGCCTTCTGGCGCTCGGCGGGCGTGGTGTCACGCCAGGCGGGGAAGGCCGCCGCTGCGGCCTCCATGGCGGCATCGACATCGGCCTGGCCCGAGAGCGGCGAGGTTGCGTAGACCTCTTCCGTCACCGGGCTGACCACATCGATGGTCCGCCCGTCCGCGGCGTCCCGGAACTCTCCGTTGATGTAGTTGCGCAGACGGCGCACCTCGGTGGTCACAACCACCCCTCCTGTCGGCTGTCCGATGGGTGAGACACCCACCCTAATCGCTTCGGCGACGCTTTCGACATACCCAACAGCCCGCAACTTCGGATTCAGTCGCATCCAAGCGTTCACTCAACGAATTTCATCGATCTGGGGTTGCGAGACAGACGAGGAGCGGTGCATGGTGGATGCGTGGCCAGTCGCAGCGCAGACTCCAGAACAGGGAACGGATCACCGTCGGCGGTCGATGCCGTCTCCCTCGCGATCATCGAGCAGCTCCAGGAGGACGGACGGCGTCCGTACGCCGCGATCGGCAAGGCCGTGGGCCTCTCCGAAGCGGCCGTGCGTCAGCGCGTCCAGAAGCTGCTCGACCAGGGCGTGATGCAGATCGTCGCCGTCACGGACCCGCTCACCGTGGGATTCCGGCGCCAGGCGATGGTCGGCATCAATGTCGAGGGTGACCTCGACCCGGTGGCCGAAGCCCTGTCGGCCATGGCCGAGTGCGAGTACGTGGTCATGACCGCGGGCTCCTTCGACCTGATGGTGGAGATCGTCTGCGAGGACGACGACCACCTGCTGGAGACGATCAACAAACGCATCCGGACCCTTCCCGGCGTGCGCTCCACCGAGAGCTTCGTCTACCTGAAGCTCAAGAAGCAGACCTATATGTGGGGAACCCGATAGCCGTGAGCAAGGACCTCAGCCGAACCGCGTACGACCACCTGTGGATGCACTTCACCCGCATGTCGGACTACGAGAACGCGCCCGTTCCCACCATCGTGCGTGGCGAGGGAACGTACATCTTCGACGACAAGGGCAAGCGCTACCTGGACGGCCTCTCCGGCCTGTTCGTGGTCAACGCCGGTCACGGTCGTCACGAGCTCGCCGAGACGGCGTACAAGCAGGGCCAGGAGCTCGCCTTCTTCCCGGTGTGGTCCTACGCCCACCCGAAGGCCGTCGAGCTGGCCGAGCGGCTCGCCGACTACGCCCCGGGCGACCTCAACAAGGTCTTCTTCACCACCGGTGGCGGCGAGGCCGTCGAGACCGCCTGGAAGCTGGCCAAGCAGTACTTCAAGCTCAAGGGCCGGCCGACCAAGTACAAGGTCATCTCGCGTGCCGTCGCCTACCACGGCACCCCGCAGGGCGCGCTGTCCATCACCGGCCTGCCGGCCCTGAAGGCCCCCTTCGAGCCGCTGGTCCCCGGCGCGCACAAGGTGCCGAACACCAACATCTACCGCGCCCCGCTCTTCGGCGACGACCCGGAGGCCTTCGGACGCTGGGCCGCCGACCAGATCGAGCAGGAGATCCTCTTCGAGGGCCCCGAGACCGTCGCGGCCGTCTTCCTGGAGCCCGTGCAGAACGCGGGCGGCTGCTTCCCGCCGCCGCCCGGCTACTTCCAGCGGGTCCGCGAGATCTGCGACAAGTACGACGTGCTGCTCGTCTCCGACGAGGTCATCTGCGCCTTCGGCCGACTCGGCACGATCTTCGCCTGCGACAAGTTCGGCTACGTGCCGGACATGATCACCTGCGCCAAGGGCATGACCTCGGGCTACTCCCCGATCGGAGCCTGCATCGTCTCCGACCGGATCGCGGAGCCGTTCTACGAGGGCGGCAACACCTTCCTGCACGGCTACACCTTCGGCGGCCACCCGGTCTCCGCCGCGGTGGGCCTGGCCAACCTCGACATCTTCGAGCGCGAGAACCTCAACCAGCACGTCCTCGACAACGAGAACGCCTTCCTCACCACGCTCCAGAAGCTGCACGACCTGCCGATCGTCGGCGACGTCCGCGGCAACGGGTACTTCTACGGCATCGAGCTCGTGAAGGACAAGGCGACCAAGGAGACGTTCACCGACGAGGAGACCGAGCGCGTCCTGTACGGCTTCCTCTCCAAGGCGCTGTTCGAGAACGGCCTCTACTGCCGGGCCGACGACCGCGGCGACCCGGTCATCCAGCTCGCCCCGCCGCTGATCTCGGACCAGTCGACGTTCGACGAGATCGAGGGCATCCTGCGGGCCGTCCTCACGGAGGCCTGGACGAAGCTCTGACCGCCACCAGGTCCCCCGGCCGATAGCCGCCCAGCGGTCATTTCATCGGTCCACGCGGCCCGGATACGCCCCTTCGAGTGACAAGGGGCGTATCCGGGCCGCGTGCCGTGCTCCCGGACCGGTCCGACTATCTACGGTGCCCAGTGACCGATCGGCCGCGTCTTCGTTCCCCCGTACGGGGGACGGGAAATCTGACCTGAACCGAGGTGTACGCCATGGTGGCCCCGCCGGACAACGACGTGATCTGGGCGCGTTCACTGCACCACTCCCACAACGGATCGCCCGGTCTCGGCGGTGTCTCCATCGGCGTCCGGGACGCGGAGATCCTCGCCGTCACCGGCCCGCGCGGCAGCGGCAAGACGACGCTGCTGCACTGCCTCTCGGGCCGGCTCGTGCCCCAGGAGGGCGAGGTCTGGTTCAACAGCGTCCCCGTCCACACCATGGCCCCCCGGGTCCGCGAACAGCTGCGCCGGGAACGCTTCGGCTGGATCTCCGCCGATCCCGAGCTGGTCCCGGAGCTGACCGTCTGGGAGAACACCGCGCTGCCCCTGCTGCTGCGCGGCGTCTCGCACCGGGCCGCCAGGAAGGCCGCCACCGAGTGGCTGGAGCGCCTGGACATCGCCCCGTTCGCCAAGAAGCGGCCGCACGCCCTGCTCCAGGCGCAGCGCCAGCGGATCTCCGTGGCCCGCGCCCTGTGCGGCGCACCGACCGTGATCTTCGCGGACGAGCCCACCGCGACCCTGCACCGCGCGGACCGCGCCCAGGTGCTGCGCACCTTCACCACGGCGGCCCGCTCGCACGGCATCACCGTCGTGCTGGCCACCCATGACGCGGAGGTCGCGGCGCTCGCCGACCGCACCGTGCCCCTGCTGGACGGCCGCTGCGTCGCCACCGTCACCCTGCCTTCGAAACCGGAAGCGGAGGGCCGCGCGGCGTGCTCGCTCTCCGTCTAGCCCGCGGTTCCCATCCCCTCGTCCTGGTCCGGCGGCTGCTGGTGGCCGCCGCGTCGGCCGGTGTCGGATTCCTCCTCCTGTGCGCCCTCGGGTACGCCGCCGCGCACCCGGCGTCCGCCGGTTCGGTGCTGCGGCTGCTGTGGTGCTTCGTGCCGCTGGCCGCCACCGTGCAGTTCGCCGTGGCGGTGGCCCGGACCGACCCGAGCACCCGGCCCCGGCCGGGCCTCTCCTCGCTGGGCCTCGGCCCGGTCCGGCTGTCCGCCCTGGCCGCGGTCTCCACGGCCGTCTCCACCACGCTCGGCTCCGCCGTGGCGCTGCTCTTCTTCCTGCATCTGCGCGGCGATCTGACCGGAATGCCGTTCGACGGGGGCGCGGCGGAGTTCCTCGGCGCGGGCACGCCGCTGCCGCTGGCCGCCGCCCTGATGCTGCTGGCGCTCGTGCCGGTGGCCGCGTCGACGGCGAGCGCGCTGGCGCTGCGGTCGCGGCCCGACCCGGCGCGGGACACCTTCGGCTCCGAGGAGCTCCCGGAGCCCGCACCGGCCCCCGCCGGGCTCCCCTGGGGCGTGGCGCTGACGGCGGCCGGACTCGCGGTCGAGGCGATCGCCTCCCGGGGTCCGTCCGGGAACGCGTTCCCGCTGCCCGGACGGTACGACTCCACCCCGGTGGCGGTGCTGGTCGGGTGGACGCTGACCGCGGTCGGGCTGGCGATGGCCGGACCGAGCCTGACGTATCTGTGCGGCCGTGCCTTGCAGGCGGTGCGCCCCGGGGCCGTACGGCTGCTGGCGGGCCGGGTGCTGATGGACGAGGCGCGCCGGATCGGCCGCCCGCTCGGCATCGTCTGCGCGGTGGTGTCCGCCGCGGTCGCCGCTTCGGCGCTGTACGGGGGCGATGAGCGCCCGTACGGTCCGCTCACCGCACTCGGCGCCGTACTGGTCCTCGGCTGTACGACGGCGACGCTGCTGACCTCGGCGCTGGAGGCCAAGCACGCCCGGGCCCACACGGCGCGGGCGCTGCTCAGGATGGGCGCCCCGGCGGCCACGCTGCGCCGGGCGACGCTGCTGCGGGCGGGCGCGCTGCTGGCCCTGTTCGCCCCGCTGACCTGGGTGATCGCGCAGCTCGCGGCGCTTCCGCTGGCGTAGGGAACCGCGTCAGGGGCGGGCCGCGAGTCGGGCGGCGAGGGCGTCGAAGAAGGACTCCCAGCCGTCCTCGGCCGCCGCGTACTGCTCGGCGGTGAGGTTCCCGCCGCGCTGCTGGAAGGCCAGCTCGGTCCGGCCGCCCCCGAGGTCGCTGAAGGTGACGGTCACGGTCTCGCCCTCGGCGTCCTCGGGGGCGGAGCCGTCCTTCAGCGTGAAGACGAGCCCGTCGGGCTCGCTCACCTCGCGATAGACCCCGTGGAAGGGCATCTCGACGCCCGGCATCACGATGACCAGGCTCCACGAGCCCCCGGGCCGTACGTCCATCGCCACCCGGTCCAGCGGGACGTCCGCCTCGCCTCCGTACCAGGCGGCGAAGTCCTCCGGTGACGTCCAGGCCGCGAAGACCCGCTGCTGCGGGGCGTCGAGGACGCGGGTGAGGTCGATGCCCTCGCGGGTGCCACCGGTCATGGTTCACGGTCCTTCGTCGCTGTCACTGTCGGTGCCGTACGGCGTACGGGTACGGGTTCAGAAGCTCCGGACCTCCAGCTTGCCGGGCCCGGGGCGCGCTGTCGCGGCGTACGGCACGCGGTCAGGGCCGCAGCAGCCCGGCCAGGGTCTCGTACGCGCCGTCCCACCCCCACGCCTCGCGGACCCAGGCCCGGCCCTTATCCCCCATCGCCGCGGCCGCCGCCCGGTCCCGCAGCAGCGTGACGAGCCGGTACGCGACGGCGGCCGTGTCCCGTCCGTCGACCAGGTACCCCGTCTCCCCGTCCCGTACGGCGTCCGGCGCGCCGCCCGAATCGCCGACGAGAACCGGCAGCCCGGCCGCCGCCGCCTCCAGGAAGACGATCCCGAGTCCCTCCACTTCCAGGCCGCCCCTGCGGGTGCGGCAGGGCATGGCGAAGACGTCGGCGGCGGCGTAGTGCCCGGGCATCTCCGGGTGCGGGCGTCCGCCGGCGAGGACCACCGCGTCCGCGACCCCGGTGGCGGCGGCGAGCCGGTGCAGGGTCCGGGCGTACGGTCCGTCGCCGGTCAGCAGGAGTACGGCGTCGGGCACCGCGCGCAGGACGGCGGGGAGGGCGCGGATCAGGGTGTCCTGCCCCTTGCGTGGGACGAGCCGCGCCACGCAGAGGATCACCGGCCGCCCGCCGAGCCCGTACCGCTCGCGGATGCCGCAGACCGGATCGAGCGGCCCTTCCCGTACGCCGTCGCGTGCCGGTTCGCGTACGGCGTCGCGCGCTCCCGGCCGTACGGCGAAGGCCTTCGCGTCCACGCCCGGTGCCAGTCGCACCATGCGGCGGGCGGCGGCCGGGCCGAGCGCGGCGGCGGTAGGCGGACGGGTCGCCGCGCCCAGGTAGGTCACCGCGTCCGTACGCTCCCCGATCCGCCGCAGCAGGGCCCGGGCCCCCGGGGTCCGGGCCCACCACACCTCGTGCCCGTGCGTCGTGGCGACGGCCCGCCGCACCCCGCTCTCCCTGCGCAGCCGGTCCGCCATGAGCCCGAGCGGGGCGGCGGCCCCGAACCAGACGCTGTCGCAGCCGTGGCGGCGGGCTAGTTCGGCGGCGCGGGCGGCGACACGCGGGACGGGCAGCAGCGTCCGGGCCGGATCCCGGAACACCGGGTAGGGCAGGGCCGCGTCAGGGGCGGCGGCTCCGGGTTCGGCGGAGGTGCAGACGACGACGGAGTCCGCGGGGAACCGGTCGGTCATCGCCCGGACGAAGGTCTCGATGCCGCCCTGGCGCGGCGGGAAGTCGTTGGTCACCACGAGGGTGCGGCGGCCGGTCATCGGGACACCCGCTTCCGTACGCGGAGGAGCCAGGGGCGGCCGGGTGTCTCCCGGACCGCCGCCCACACCGCGAGGACCAGCGGGTGCACCAGATAGCCGAACCGGCTCGCGGGCATGAACGCGATGGCCAGGAGCAGCCCGAGCGCGAGCCTCGCCGCCGCGTCCGCCGGTGTCTCCGGGGGCCGGAGGAGAAGAGAGAGGGCGAGGAGGAGGGCGCTCACCCCGAGCAGCAGAAGGGCGAGCGTGCGGCCGCCGGGGACGTGGGTGGCCAGCAGATGGCCGGGGAGCGGGCTCGCGGCGGACGAGACCGCGTCGGTCAGCCCGAGCGGGAACTCGACGACATGGGCCCGGAAAGCGGCCGGGGCGCGCAGCGCTGCGGGCAGGACGAGGGCGGCGGCGGTGAGCAGGGCGACGAGCCCGCAGCGCCGGGCGGCGCGTTCGGCCGGGCGGCGGCCCTCCCCGCGATCCGCCCGGGAGGCCACCGCCAGCAGGGCCAGGGCCACCGGAATCGCGGGCCACGCCGTCCATTTGAGGGCGGCGGCCACACCGAGGGCCACCCCGGCAGCGCCCGCTCTCCCCCGCCCGGCGAGGGCGAGCCCGAGGCACATCAGCCCGGCCACCGGCAGATCGACGCCCCCGACCGCGAGCGGCAGCGCGACCAGCGGGCAGGCGGCGATCCACCGCAGCGGCGCGCTCCGGGACCCGGCCGGAAGAGCGAGCGCGAACGCCGCGAGGAACGCCGCGCCCATCCACAACCGGGGGTCGGTGACCGGACCGGTCCCGGCCACGGCCTCCGGCAGCCCGAAGACGGCCATGCCCGGGAGATACGGGTTGAAGTCCTCCGGCACCAGCGGCCGTTGGAGGTACGGTGTCCCCTCGGCGAGCAGGAGCCCGGCCGATCGCGCGACCACCCGCACCTCCAACTGGGCCCGTTCCACGGCGAGAAGCCACAGCAGCGGCAGCAGAACCGACCCGGCGACGGCGACCGCGCCGGCCGCACGGGGGCTCCGCCCGCCTACGGAGAGCAGCGCGGCGGACAGGTAGCCGAGCGCGGCGGTGGCTCCCCAGACGCGGTGCGGGCCGAGCGAGGAGCAGGCGGCGAGCCCCAGGGCGGCGGCCGAGCACACCGCCCACCAGAGAGCGCCGGAGGGGATCGGTGGCGGCTTTCTGCGCTGGTCAGGAGGGGTGAGGGGCGTGGTCGTTGCCATGGATCCGAGGCTAGGAACGGGCCGTTCACGGATCGTCACACCACCCTCCGGTCCTCGGGCTCAACCCGTGGCATGACGGGGCCCGGGCAATTCCACCCGTGCTCCGATGCGCCCGGCCCGGCGGTGACGAAGAATCTCCGTATGACGCGCACCATCACGCCGGACCGCCCGGCCGCCACCCCCGAAGCCCCGCCGCCGGTCCGCGGGGTGCGGCGACGGCTGCGGCACTGGGCGGCGGCCCCCTCGTACGCCTGGCTGACCGCGGCGGGGCTGACGCTCTTCGCCGTGGTGGAGCTGGCCCTCGTACCGGGTTCGGCGGTCACGGCGTTCGGGGTGGTGGTCTGTACGGCCTCGCTGGCGCTGCGGGCGACCTGGCCCGCCGTCGGGTTCCTGACCGTGGGCGCGGCCCTGCTGAGCTTCGCGACCGACGGCAACATGGCGTACGCGACCATCACCGGGTCCCTGATCGGCTGCTACACCCTGGGGCGGCACCGGGTGCAGCATCCGGCGATGCTCGTGCTGGCCGGTTCGCTGGCGGCGCTGACGGTCAACCTGGTGCACATCGACCGGTGGGCCCGGGACGGCTCACCCGGGCTGCCCGCGCTCCAGGGGACCGACCGGTTCAGTCTCGGGCTGTACGCCGAGACACTGGTGCTCACGGTGATGGTCCTGGGCGCGGTGAGCACCGGGGACGCGGTGCGGGCGCGCGAGGAGACCCGGCACACCCGGGCGGCCGCCCAGTCCCGGCTGCTGGAGATGGAGCGGCGGCAGGCGGCCGAGGCGGAACGGGCGGCGATCGCGAGGGAGTTGCACGACATGATCGCCCATTCGGTGTCGGTGATCGCGGTGCGGGCCGAGAGCGCCACGTACACGACCCCGGACCTCTCACCCCCGGCGCGGGACGCCTTCCAGGAGATCGCGGGCACCGCACGTTCCTCGATGGCGGAGCTGCGGAGGCTGCTGGGGGTGCTGCGGACGGGCGACGACACGTCACCGGCCCCGCTCACCGCCCCGCAGCCCTCGCTGGCGGGTCTCGACGACCTCCTCGGCCAGCACCGGGCGGTGGGCGGCGCGGCCGAGCTGCGGATCAGCGGCGAGCGGGTCCCGCTGCCCGCGTCCTGGGAGCTGTCGGCGTACCGGATCGTCCAGGAGGCCCTGACGAACGCCCGGCGGCACGCCCCGGGTGCGCATTCGGTCGTGGAACTCCACTACGGAACGCGCCTGTTGACGGTACGCGTGAGCGATGACGGACCGGGACCCGAGCCGTCGGGTGACACCGGGCGGGCGGGGCACGGGCTGGTGGGCATGGCCGAACGGGCCTCCCTGCTCGGAGGGGCGCTCACCACCGCTCGGGGCCCGGCCGGCGGCTTTCTCGTGCAGGCGGAGCTGCCGTGGTGATCCGGGTGCTGGTGGCCGACGACCAGGCCGTCGTCCGGACGGCGTTCTCCGGTCTGCTGAACACGCAGGACGACATCGAGGTGGTCGGGGAGGCGGAGGACGGCGAACAGGCCGTGCTCGGCGCGGCCGAACTGCGGCCCGATGTGGCTCTGTTGGACATCCGGATGCCCCGGCTCGGCGGCATCGACGCGGCGCGCGAGATCGTCGCGGCGTCGAACGGGGCGACCAGGGCGCTGATGCTGACGACGTTCGGCCTGGACGAGTACGTGTACGACGCCCTCACCGCCGGAGCCAGCGGCTTCCTGCTGAAGGACGCGACATTTCCCGAACTGCTGCACGCCGTACGGGTGGTGGCGGAGGGCCACGCGCTGCTGGCTCCCGAGATCACCGGGCGGCTGATCGCGGAGTTCGCCCGGCAGCGGGTCAGCGCTCCGCCGAAGCGCTCGATCGAGGGGCTGACCGCGCGCGAGGCCGAGGTGCTCGTCCTGATCGCCCGGGGGCTGTCCAACGCGGACATCGCCGACCGGCTGACCATCACCGACCACACGGTGAAGACCCACATCAACCGGCTGTTCGCGAAGATGGGGCTGCGGGACCGGGCGCAGGCGGTGATCCTGGCGTACGAACTGGGTCTGGTGGTGGCGGGGACCTCAGGCCCCTGAAGGCTTCCCGGCCCCTGCCAGCACCACCGTCTCCGCCGCGTCGAAGCGGACGCCCACGACCGCGCCCTCGTCCGGGGTGTCCCGCAGGGCGCATTCGGCCTCCAGCACCGGCGCGTTCTCGGGCAGCAGCCGTACGGTCACGTGGTTCCCCCGGAAGGTGCGGACGCCGACCGTGCAGCGCAGGCCGTCCTCGGGAGCGCCGATCCGGACCCCGGCGGGCCGGACCAGCAGGTCGGCCTCGCCCTGCGGGGAGCCCTCGGGCACCGGGACCTTGCCCCAGGCGGTGGCGGCCGCCTGGCCGGTGACCGTCGCCGGGGTGACGTTGTCGAAGCCGAGGAACCGGGCGACGAACGCGGAGGCGGGGCGCTGCCAGACGTCCAGCGGGGTGCCCTCCTGCGCGATCCGGCCGTCCCGCATGACGACGACCCGGTCGGCGAGCGCGAACGCCTCGCCCTGGTCGTGCGTGACGGCCAGCACGGTCGTACCCAACTCTTGGAAGAGCGTCCGGAGTTCCACGACGAGCCGTTCGCGCAGGCTCCGGTCGAGCTGACCGAGGGGCTCGTCGAGCATCAGCAGTTTCGGGCGCGGGGCGAGCGCGCGGGCCAGGGCGACGCGCTGCTGTTCGCCGCCGGAGAGGGCCGCCACGGCCCGGCGTTCCGCGCCCGGCAGGCCGACCAGCTCCAGGAGTTCACGGACCCGGGCGTTCGTCTCGGCCCGTCCGGTGCCGTGCATGCGCAGCCCGAAGGCGACGTTGGCGCCGACGTCCCGGTGCGGGAAGAGCTGGTGGTCCTGGAACATCAGGCCGAGCCCGCGCCGGTGCACCGGGACGCCCGCCTGGTCCTGTCCGGCCAGCAGGACCCGGCCGCCGTCCATGGGCTGGAGCCCGGCGACGGCCCGCAGCAGGGTGGACTTCCCGCTGCCGCTGGGCCCCAGCACACAGACGATCCGGTGGTCGTCGACCTCCAGGTCGACCGCGTCGAGCGCGGCCCGCTCCCCGAACCGTACGGTGGCGGCCTGCAAGCTCAGCATGTCGTTCAGAACTCCCCGGATCGGTCGGTGCGGATGCGCTCCAGGAGCAGCAGCGACACCGCGCACACCAGCATCAGAATCGTGCTCAGGGCCATCGCCTGCCCGTAGTTGAGCTCCCCCGACCGGCCCAGCAGCCGGGCCACGGCGACCGGCAGGGTCGGGTTGTCGGGCCGGGCGATGAAGACCGTCGCGCCGAACTCCCCGAGGGAGACGGCGAACGCGAAGCCCGCCGCGACCAGCACCGCCCGCCGGACCAGCGGCAGATCGACCTCCCGCCAGGCCCGCAGCGGGGATGCCCCCAGCACGGCGGCCGCCTCCCGCAGCCGGTCGTCGACGGCCCGCAGCACGGGCAGCATGGTCCGGACGACGAAGGGGACGCCGACCAGCGCCTGGGCCAGCGGGACCAGGATCCAGGAGGTCCGCAGGTCCAGCGGCGGCTTGTCCAGGGTGATCAGGAAGCCGAAGCCGACGGTCACGGCGGAGACCCCGAGGGGCAGCATCAGCAGCGCGTCGAAGCCCCGGACCAGCCGTCCGGCCCGCCGGGTCAGGGCCGCCGCCGCGAGCCCGCCGACGACGAGGGCGATGAGCGTCGCGACGAGCGCGTACCGCAGGGAGTTGCCGACGGCCTCCAGCGGCGGCACCAGGAAGGTGGAGGAGCCGCCCGCCCCGACCGTCTGGAGGGCCTCGTAGTAGCCGAAGCCGTAACCCCCAGGGCCATCGAAGGACCGTTCCACCAGCACACCGAGCGGCAGCAGGATCAGCAGCAGTGCCGTGAGCAGTACGCCGCCGAGCAGCGCCCACTGTCCGGCTCCGCGCGGCCGGCGGGAGGTCTGCGCCGGGTCGACGAGCTTCAGCGCCCGTTCCCGGCGGCGTACGGTCGCGGCGTGCACGGCGAGGATTCCGCCGACCGCGGCGAACTGCACCAGGGTCAGCACGGCGGCGGTCGGCAGGTCCAGCAGTTGCGCGGTCTGCCGGTAGATCTCCACCTCCAGGGTGGAGTACGCCGGTCCGCCGAGGATCTGTACGACGCCGAAGGAGGTGAAGGTGAAGAGGAAGACCATCAGCGCGGCGGCGGCCACGGCCGGGGCCAGCGCGGGCAGTGTCACCCGGCGGAACGCGGCGAACCGCCCGGCCCCCAGCACCCGGGCGGCCTCTTCCTGGCGCGGGTCGAGCTGGGACCAGAGCCCGCCCACCGTCCGGACGACCACGGCGTAGTTGAAGAAGACGTGGGCCAGCAGGATCGCCCACACGGTGGTGTCGAGGCGGACGCCCCACAGCTCGTCGAGGAGACCGCCGCGCCCGAGCAGCGCCAGGAACGCGGTGCCGACGACGACGGTGGGCAGCACGAACGGCACGGTGACGACCGCCCGCAGCACCTGTTTGCCCGGGAAGTCGAAGCGGGCGAAGACATACGCCCCGGGCAGGGCGATCAGCAGGGTGAGCGCGGTCGAGGCGAGGGCCTGCCAGGTGGTGAACCAGAGGACGTCGAGGATGTCCGGGCGGCTCAGCACCTCGCCGATCCGCCCGAACTGCCAGTCGCCCTCCGCCTTGAGCCCGCGGCCGACGATGGCGGTCACGGGATAGGCGAAGAACACCGCGAAGAACGCGACGGGCACGGCCATCAGGCCGAGCCGCACGGCGGCTCCGCGCCGTCCGGACCGCCGCCCGGACCCGCTGCCGGCGGGCCGGACGGCCTTCTTCTCGATCCCTACTTCAGGACCAGCGACTGCCACGACTGGATCCACTGCTCACGGTTGGCGGCGATCTTCTCGGGCGCGACGGTGGGAGGCGTGTCGACCTTCTCGCCGTGCTCCGTGAACAGCTCCGGCAGCTCGGCGTCCGTCACGACCGGGTTGACGAACATGTTCAGCGGCATGTCCTCCTGGAACGTCTTGCTGATCATGAAGTCCAGCAGCGCCTTGCCGCCCGCCTCGTTCTTCGCCCCGGTGAGCAGCCCGGCGTACTCGGTCTGCCGGAAGCAGGTGCCGGTGGCGACCCCGGTGGGGGCCTCCTTCGGCTGCGGGTCGGCGTAGAGCACCTCGACGGGCGGGCTGGAGGCGTAGGAGACGACGAGCGGCCGGTCGGCCTTGGCCTTCTTGCCGCCGGCGGAGCCGGAGAACTCCTCGTTGTACGCCTGCTCCCAGCCGTCGACGACCTTGACGCCGTTGGCCTTCAGCTTCTTCCAGTACGCCTCGTAGCCGTCCTCGCCCTCGGCGGCGACGGTGCCGAGGAGGAAGCCGAGACCGGGCGAGGAACTGGCCGCGTTCTCCGTGACGAGGAGGTTCTTGTACGCGGGCTTGATCAGGTCCGCGAAGGTCTGCGGCGGGGCGAGCTTCTTGTCGGCGAAGTACTTCTTGTCGTAGTTGACGCAGATGTCACCCGTGTCGACGGGCGTGACGCGGTGCTTCTCGTCCGTCTGCGTGTCCGGCGCGAGGCGCTCCAGGCCCTTGGCCTCGTACGCGGTGAAGAGGCCGTTGTCGAGGGCACGGGAGAGCAGGGTGTTGTCGACGCCGAAGAAGACGTCACCGCGCGGGGAGCCCTTGGTCAGGATCTCCTGGTTGAGCGCGGCCCCGGCGTCACCGCTCTTGAGGGTCTTGACCGTGTAGCCGGTCTCCTTCGTGAAGGCCTTCAGCACGTCTTGCGAGACGTTGAAGGAGTCGTGGCTGACCAGGGTCACGGTCTTGGATCCGCTGCCCTTGGACGCCCCGGAGCCCGCCGAGCCGTCGTCGCTGCCGCAGCCGGCGAGCACGGTGACGCCGAGCGCCGCCGCGAGCGCGGTCGCCGCGTACTTCGTGGTGGTGTTCATGTGATTCCTCCTGGGGGTGACCAGGAAGAGACGCGGCCCCGCCCGCTGTCCGGCGAACCGGAAGCGGGCAGGGCGCAACAGCTTGAGTAAGGTCCGAACTTCCTACCCGGAATGACCCGGGCGAGGTTCAGAGGGTCTGCGGCCAACCTGTCCTTGGTGCCGCACTCTCAGCGCTGTGGCGCTCCCCTGTCGGAATATGAAGTTGATTTCGGGCCCAGGCTACACCGGCGGTTTTCGGCCGCCCGCCCGGGAACCTCCTACGCGGCCCTATCGCTCGGAGGCCGCCAGCTGACCGCAGGCCCCGTCGATCTCCTGACCGCGGGTGTCCCGGACGGTGACGGGCACGCCGTGGGCCGCGATGGCCTCGACGAACGCCTTCTCGTCCTCGGGGCGCGAGGCGGTCCACTTGGAGCCGGGCGTGGGGTTCAGCGGGATCAGGTTGACGTGCACCCGCTTGCCCTTGAGCAGCCGGCCGAGCAGGTCGCCGCGCCAGGCCTGGTCGTTGATGTCCCGGATCAGGGCGTACTCGATGGAGATCCGGCGGCCGGACTTCTCCGCGTACTCCCACGCGGCGTCCAGGACCTCGCGGACCTTCCACCGGGTGTTGACGGGGACCAGGGTGTCGCGCAGCTCGTCGTCCGGGGCGTGCAGCGAGACGGCGAGGCGGCACTTGAAGCCCTCGTCGGCGAAGCGCAGCATGGCCGGGACGAGGCCCACGGTGGAGACGGTGATCCCGCGCTGCGAGAGACCGAGGCCGTCCGGCTCGGGGTCGGTGAGCCGGCGGATGGCGCCGACGACCCGCTTGTAGTTGGCGAGCGGCTCACCCATGCCCATGAAGACGATGTTGGAGAGCCGGGCGGGACCGCCGGGCACCTCGCCGTCGCGCAGGGCGCGCATGCCGTCGACGATCTGGTGCACGATCTCGGCGGTCGACAGATTGCGGTCGAGGCCGGCCTGCCCGGTGGCGCAGAAGGGGCAGTTCATTCCGCAGCCGGCCTGCGAGGAGATGCACATCGTGACGCGGTCCGGATAGCGCATCAGGACGGACTCGACGAGCGTCCCGTCGTGCAGCTTCCACAGGGTCTTGCGGGTGGTGTCGTCGTCGCAGCTGATGTGCCGGATCACGGACATCAGCTCGGGGAACAGCGCCTCGGCGAGCTTCTCCCGCGACGCGGCCGGGATGTTGGTCCACTCGGCCGGGTCGTGCGCGTACCGCGCGAAGTAGTGCTGCGAGAGCTGCTGGGCGCGGAACGGCTTCTCGCCGGTCGCGGCGACCGCTTCCTTGCGCTCGGCGGGCGTGAGGTCGGCGAGGTGCCGCGGCGGCTTCTTGGCTCCGCGGGGCGCGACGAAAGTGAGTTCTCCGGGCTTAGGCATGGTTCATCCAGTGTCGCAGACATACGGGTGAGGGCCCGCCGCCCTGTGGACGACGGACCCTCACTCGGGGAACGTGCAGGTGGGACGGGGGTCCCGGGGTGCTGGGGCGGTCAGCCGGAGCCGACGAACAGCACCAGCAGGAGCCACACCACCGGCGCGGTCGGCAGGAGCGAGTCCAGCCGGTCCATGATGCCGCCGTGGCCGGGGAGCAGGGTGCCCATGTCCTTGATCCCGAGGTCCCGCTTGATCATCGACTCGCCCAGGTCGCCCAGGGTGGCGCTGGCCGCGACCGCCAGGCCGAGCAGCAGGCCCTGCCACCAGGCGCCGCCGTCGATCAGGAACTCCATGCAGAGCGCGCCGGCCACCATGGCGAAGCCGACCGCCCCGAGCAGGCCCTCGCGGGTCTTGCCGGGGCTGATGCGCGGGGCGAGCTTGTGCTTGCCGAAGCGCCAGCCGACCGCGTACGCCCCGGTGTCGCTGACCACCGTGAGGACGAGGAAGGTCAGCACCCGCCACGACCCGTCGTCCGCCGTCAGCAGCAGGGCGACGAAGGTGGCCAGGAACGGGACGTAGAACGCCGCGAAGACCCCGGCCGTGACGTCCTTGAGATACCCCTCCGGTGGCTCGGTCATCCGCCAGACCAGCACCGCGAGGGCGGTCAGGGCCATGGCGACCCAGGCGCCCTCGGGGCCCCGGGCGTACCCGGCGACGACCATCGCGGCTCCGCCGACGGCCAGCGGGATCAGGGGCGCCTTGATGCCCTTGCGCTCCTGGAGACGCGAGGTGAGCTCCCAGAGGCCGACGACGACGGCGATCACTATGACGCCGATGAAGACGGCCTTCACGATGAACAGCGAGACGCCGATGACGGCGCCGAGGCCCACGCCGACCCCTATGGCGGCGCGCAGATCGCGCCCCGCGCGCTTCTTGCGCGGCGGGGACGGCGGCGGGGTGGACATGGGCTCCTGCGGCATCTCGTCACGGAACAGGGGGCCGCTGATGCGAGCGGCGTCCCCGTCCCGTTCGTCGCGGCTCTGCGGCTCTCTGTCTGCGTCTCTACCTGCGTCGGGAACGTCCGGCACGATGCGCATGGGCCGAGTCTGCTGGGCGCCGTGCACATCGTGGGCAGGACCCGCCGGGGCAGCCCTCATCTCGGGCGTGCCCCAGTATCCGGCTCCTTGCGGGGCGCCCCAGGAAGAGTCGTTCATCAGACTTCGAGCAGCTCGGCTTCCTTGTGCTTGAGCAGCTCGTCCACCTGCGCGACGTACTTCGCGGTGGTGTCGTCGAGCTCCTTCTCGGCGCGGCGCACCTCGTCCTCGCCGGACTCCTTGTCCTTGACGAGCTTGTCGAGGTTCTCCTTGGCCTTGCGGCGGATGGAGCGGATCGAGATCTTGGAGTCCTCGGCCTTGGTCTTGGCGACCTTGATGTACTCCTTGCGGCGGTCCTGGGTGAGCTCGGGGAAGGTCACCCGGATGATATTGCCGTCGTTGCTCGGGTTGACGCCGAGGTCGGAGTCGCGGATCGCCTGCTCGATGTTGCGCAGCGCGGTCTTGTCGAACGGCGTCACAACGGCCATCCGCGGCTCGGGAACCGAGAACGAGGCCAGCTGGTTGATCGGGGTCAGCGCGCCGTAGTAGTCGGCGACGATCTTGTTGAACATCGCCGGGTGCGCGCGGCCGGTACGGATCGCGGCGAAGTCCTCTTTCGCGACGACAACGGCCTTCTCCATCTTCTCCTCGGCCTCGAGGAGGATTTCTTCGATCACCACGTGCTCCTGCGTGTCTTGGGCGGGCCCGGCGTCGTCATCGCCGCGCCCTGCGGGTCCTGCGTCGCGTCCTCACCTGCACGGTGTCCGACCGGCAGGCCGTTGTCCATCCTGGGGGCCGTCAGGCCCGGGTGCTCTCGTCGCTCACGAGCGTGCCGATCTTCTCACCCCTGACCGCGCGGGCGATATTGCCCAGGGCGGTCAGCTCGAAGACGAGGATCGGCAGCTGGTTGTCGCGGCAGAGCGTGATGGCGGTGGCATCGGCGACCTTCAGGTCGCGGGCGATCACCTCGCCGTACTCCAGTGCGTCGAACTTCACCGCGCCGGGGTTGGTCTTCGGGTCGGAGTCGTAGACCCCGTCCACACCGTTCTTCCCCATGAGCAGCGCCTCGGCGTCGATCTCCAGGGCGCGCTGCGCGGCGGTGGTGTCGGTGGAGAAGTACGGCATGCCCATACCGGCGCCGAAGATCACCACGCGCCCCTTCTCCAGGTGCCGTACGGCACGGAGCGGGATGTACGGCTCGGCGACCTGGCCCATGGTGATGGCGGTCTGGACGCGCGAGTCGATGCCCTCCTTCTCCAGGAAGTCCTGGAGCGCCAGGCAGTTCATGACGGTGCCGAGCATGCCCATGTAGTCGGACCGGGCCCGGTCCATGCCGCGCTGCTGGAGCTCGGCACCACGGAAGAAGTTGCCTCCTCCGATGACCACCGCGATCTGGGCGCCGTCGCGGACGACGGCGGCGATCTCGCGGGCGATGGTGTGCACGACGTCGGGGTCGACGCCGAGACCGCCGCCGCCGGCGAATGCCTCACCGGAGAGCTTCAGCATGAAGCGCCCGGACCCCTTGTCGTCGTCGCGCTTGTCGTCGGCCGGAATGGCGTCCGCGCCCTTGTCCATGGAAATTCTCCTCGTGCACATACGAAGAAGGCCATTGCCGGTGGGTCTGGTGTCCCTACAGCGGCAATGGCCTCCTCGTCAGATCTGCGGTCGTCCGGCGTGCGTGCGGCCGTCGACTGCGTCAGACCCTATCGGGTCCGACGCTGTTCGCCCGGACGGACTCAGATGCCGACCTTGATGCGCGAGAAGCGCTTCAGGGTGACACCGGCCTCGTCCAGGACCTTCTGGACGGACTTCTTGGCGTCCAGCGCGTACGGCTGGCCCAGGAGGGTGGCCTCCTTGAAGAAGCCGTTGACCCGACCCTCGACGATCTTCGGGAGGGCGGCCTCGGGCTTGCCCTCGGCGCGGGTGGTCTCCTCGGCGACGCGGCGCTCGGCCTCGACGACCTCGGCCGGGACGTCCTCGCGGGACAGGTACTTCGGGGCGAAGGCGGCGATGTGCTGCGCGATGCCCTTGGCCAGGTCGGCGTCGGCCTTGTCGAGCTCGACCAGAACACCGATCTGCGGGGGCAGGTCGGGCATGGTGCGGTGCATGTACACGGAGACGAACGCGCCGGTGAACTGCGCGAAGCGGTCCAGGACGATCTTCTCGCCGAGGTTGGCGTTGGCCTCGTCGACGTACGCCTGGACGGTCTTGCCGGCCTCGATCTCGGAGGCGAGCAGCGCGTCGATGTCGGCCGGGGAGGTCGCGGCGACGTGCGCGGCGAGCGTGTTGGCGACGTCCTGGAACTTCTCGCCCTTGGCGACGAAGTCCGTCTCGCACTTCAGCTCGAGGATGACGCCGGACGTCTGGTCCTCGGAGACGAGGGAGACGACGGCACCGTTCTCGGCGGAACGGCCCTCGCGCTTGGCGACGCCCTTCTGGCCCTTGATACGGAGCGCCTCGACGGCCTTGTCGACGTTGCCGTCGGCCTCGTCGAGCGCCTTCTTGCAGTCCATCATGCCGGCGCCGGTGAGCTCGCGGAGCTTCTTGACGTCAGCGGCGGTGTAGTTCGCCATGAGTCTGTATGTCTCTCTCGAAGTCTGAAAGATCTACGGGTGAACGGCGGGGGCGACGCTCGTGGCGTCGGCCCCCGCCGTCAGCAGCCGTGACGGGTGTCAGGCCTGCTCGGCATCCGCGGCCGGAGCCTCGGCCTCGGCGACGGCCTCGGCCGGCTTCTCGGCGTCGGCGACCTTCTCGGTCTCGGCGGAGGACTGGACCTCGGCGGCAGCCGCGGTCTCGTCCTTCTTGTCGCCCTCGAGCAGGTCGCGCTCCCACTCGGCCAGCGGCTCGCCGGCGGCCTTCTCGCCCGGCTTCGAGTCACCGGTGGCGGCACCGGAGCGGGCGATGAGGCCCTCGGCGACGGCGTCGGCGATCACGCGGGTGAGCAGGGTGACGGAGCGGATCGCGTCGTCGTTGCCCGGAATCTTGTAGTCGACCTCGTCGGGGTCGCAGTTGGTGTCGAGGATCGCGACGACCGGGATGTGGAGCTTGCGCGCCTCACCGACGGCGATGTGCTCCTTCTTGGTGTCGACGATCCAGACGGCGCTGGGCACCTTCTGCATCTCGCGGATACCACCGAGGGTCTTCTCCAGCTTGGCCTTCTCGCGCGAGAGGACCAGGAGCTCCTTCTTGGTGAGGCCGGAGGCGGCCACGTCCTCGAAGTCGATGAGCTCCAGCTCCTTCAGGCGCTGGAGGCGCTTGTAGACGGTGGAGAAGTTGGTGAGCATGCCACCGAGCCAACGCTGGTTGACGTACGGCATGCCGACGCGCGTCGCCTGCTCGGCGATGGCCTCCTGGGCCTGCTTCTTCGTACCCACGAACATGATGGAGCCGCCGTGGGCGACGGTCTCCTTGACGAACTCGTAGGCGCGGTCGATGTACGACAGCGACTGGAGCAGGTCGATGATGTAGATGCCGTTGCGCTCGGTGAAGATGAAGCGCTTCATCTTCGGGTTCCAGCGACGGGTCTGGTGACCGAAGTGGACGCCGCTTTCCAGCAGCTCCCGCATCGTGACGACGGCCATGGCCGTACTCCTTGAGGTACTCGGTTATCGCGACCGCAGGTTTGCGTTCGCGCCTGACGCCCCGACGCGCCGTGCCACGAGGGACCGAGGAGCGCGGCCACCTTCGAGAATGAGGAAGGTGGCGGGGCGTGCGAAGTCGACCCGGTGACCCGGATCGCCGTAAGAAGTGTACGGGACCGGCTGAGTGCCGGGTGACGGCAACGTCCATGGCCGGGTGACCGCAGTGCCACGGCAACGTCCATGGCCGGGTGACGGCAATGCCACGGCAACGTCCATGGCCGGGTTACGGCAGTGGACGGCAACATCCATGACCGCGTGACGCTAGTGCCACGGCAACGTCCATGGCCACGTGACCGCAGTGCCACGGCCGGGTGACGGGGATGTCCACAACGGGCGAGCAGTCCACAGGAACGGCCCATGATCCCCGGAACCCCGGCCTCCGGGACATCGTGGCGGGCATGCGCCACCAGCCCGGCCCACGCCGCTCCCCCGCCCGTCGTCCCCTGCTGCCGCTCCTGCCCCTGGGGCTCCTGGGGCTCCTGCTGTACGTGCTGCTTCCGCCCGGTCCGGCGGGACCGGCAGGAGTGCCCGTGCCGGACCCGGCTGCCGTGCCGGCCGGGGCGTCGGCGTCTCTCCTCGGCCCGGATGCCGGCGGGGACACGGGCGGCGGGATCCGGAGCTGGCCGCTGGCGGGGAGGCCGGCGCTGTTGCGGGGGTGGGAGCCGCCCGCCGGTCCGTACGGGCCCGGGCACCGCGGCGTGGACCTCGCGGCGGGTCCGGGCGCCCGGGTGCTGGCGGCCGCCGACGGCCGGGTGTCGTTCGCGGGGCGGGTGGCGGGACGCGGGGTGCTGGCCATCGAGGTGGCCGGCAGCGGTTCACCGCCGCTGCGCACCACGTACGAGCCGGTGCGGCCGCTGGTCGAGGAGGGCGCGGACGTGCGCGCGGGACAGCCGGTCGGGGTGCTGGAGGCGGGGCCGTTCCACTGCGAGGCGGGCTGCCTGCACTGGGGGCTGCGGCGCGGGGACGCCTATCTGGACCCGCTCTCGCTGCTGCCGCCCGCACTGCTGCGGAGGGGACCTTCGCGGTTGCTGCCGGTGTTCGGTGTGCCGGAGCCGGGCGCACCGGCACAGGCGTTCCGCGAGGGGTGGGGCAGGGTCAGCCGCTCACACCGCGCAGGACCATCGCGACGGCGGTGTCCGCGATGACACCCGGCTCCTCGGCGACGCCCAGTTCGATCCGTCGTACGGCGGCGTCGACCGACCCCTGCAGGAGCATGGCGGCCAGCCTCGGCTGGGCGTGGCCCAGGTCGCCGAGCGCTTCGACGATCATGGCGATCAGCCCGCCGTGCGCGGCCCGGATCTTCTCCCGGGCGCCGGCGTCCAGCTCGCTCGCGGAGATCGCGACGACCGCGCGGTGGCGGCGGTCGCCGACGAGGTCGAGCTGGCGGCGCACATACGCCTCGATCTTCGCCTCGGGCGTCTCGGCGCGCTGCATGGCGTTCTCGACCTCGGCCGCCCAGACGGGGAAGTCGACGGCGCACAGCTCCTCGACGACGGCGGCGCGGGAGCGGAAGTACTCGTACACGGAGGACCGGGCGAGGCCCGTGCGCTCGGCGAGTGCGGGGAAGGTCAGCGCTTCCGTACCGCCCTCGGACAGCAGGGAGCGCGCGGCGTCCAGGAGGGCGCCGCGCTGCATGGTCCGGTGCTCGGCCACGGAGGCCGCTCGAATCCTGGGCACGCATCCACTCTACGGCGGCGGCCGCGTGGAGGAAGGGCACAGCCACCGATCGGACGGCCGGAGAGGGCCGGGAAGGGGATACCGGCGGGAGGTCAGCGGCCCGCGTCGGCCAGCTTCGCCCGCAGCTGGAGCACGGACTTGGTGTGGATCTGGCTGACCCGGCTCTCGGTCACCCCGAGGACGTTGCCGATCTCCGCGAGGGTGAGGCCCTCGTAGTAGTAGAGGGTCACCACGGTCTTCTCGCGGTCGGGGAGGGTGTTGATGGCCCGCGCGAGCAGTCTTCGCAGCTCGCGGTCCTCGGCGACCTCCACCGGATTGTCGGCGGCGGTGTCCTCCAGGGTGTCCATCAGGCTCAGCCGGTCGCCGCCCTCGCCACCGACGTGCAGCAGCTCCTCCAGGGCGACCACGTTCGCCAGCGACAACTGGCTGAAAACGGCGTGCAGTTCCTCCAGGGCGATGCCCATCTCCGAGGCGACCTCGGCCTCCGAGGGCGTACGCCGGAACTGCGCCTCCAGCGTGGCGTACGCGCGCTCGACGTTCCGCGCCTTCTGCCGGACGGACCGAGGGATCCAGTCCAGGGCCCGGAGTTCGTCGATCATCGCGCCGCGGATCCGGGTGATCGCGTACGTCTCGAACTTGATGGCCCGTTCGATGTCGAACTTCTCGATGGCGTCGATCAGTCCGAAGACCCCGGAGGAGACGAAGTCGGCCTGCTCGACGTTGGAGGGCAGCCCCACGCTCACCCGGCCGGCGACGTACTTCACGAGCGGCGAGTAGTGCAGGATCAGCTGCTCCCGCAGCCGCTCGTCGCCCGTGGTCTTGTAGGAACGCCACAATTCGTCGAGGGAGGAGGGAGCGGGAGGGCGCACAGTGCCACGCGCAACCGGTGGTTTCGCCGCGCGGTCAGACCCGGAGGTGTGCTGGGGCATGTGGTGCCTTGAGCCGTTCTGCCGTGAAGTGCTGGGGGACTTGCGTCTGAAGCGGAATCCTTGTGAGCGTAGCGTGACTGCGGCGTCGCAGTCCGCGCAGGACGGGAGTTCGCCGCCGCGCGATTGCCTGGCGCCTCTTACGTCGTCCGCGCCCGCCCGGGCCCGGGGCCGTCGCCGCCTGCGCGGGCCCCGGACAGGTCACCGATCGATCGTGCGAGGTCATCGGCCTTACCTTTTCACCCGAATGCTCCAGGTCAAGTACCGCCTCGCCGCGCGTCGTCGTTGCGTGCCGAAGGAAGCGTCAACCGCCAGCCGTCGCCTTCGCGTTCGACGAACCCCAGTGAGTGGAGTTCGTACAGTCGACCGAGCGTTTCGTCGGCCGAGGTCCCCGCGGTGCGTGCGAGGTCACGGGGGTGGGTGACCCCGTGGTAAGGGAGCGCGTCGAGAACCCGTGCGGTGGTCGCGTCCAGGTGGTCCCTGGGCAGCACCGGGCCGCGGCGGGCCGGCGGAAGGTCGCCGATGTCCCCGACCAGCTCGACGACTTCGTCCGCGTCGGTGACGAGCACGCCCTCGCCGCGCAACAGCTCGTGCACCCCTGCGGACAGCCCACTGGTGGCCGGCCCCGGCACGCCCATCGAGAAGCGGCCGAGACGTTGTGCCTGGCGGGCGGTGACCAGCGATCCGCTGCGGTATTGGGCCTCGACGACGACCGTGCCTCTGGTCAGCGCCGCGATGACGCGGTTGCGCAGAATGAACCGGCTGCGGGTGGGGTGGGAGGACGGCGGCAACTCGGCTACGACGAGCCCCTGTTCGGCCAGGCGACCGAGCAACTCGGCGTGCCCGCGCGGGTAGGGTACGTCGACACCGCACGCCAGCACCGCCGTCGTCGCCCCGCGCGCGGCCAGCGCGCCCCGGTGGGCGGCCCCGTCCACCCCGAACGCCGCCCCCGACACCACCACCCAGCCGCGCTCCGCGAGCCCGGAGCCGAGGGTGGCCGCCATGTGGGCCCCGTACGGGGTGCAGGACCTCGCGCCGACCACCGCGACCGAGCGCAGGGACCACAGCCGCAGGTCGGGCCGCCCCCGCACCCAGAGCCCGACGGGCCGCGCGTCACCCAGATCGTCCAGCTGGCTCGGCCACTCCCGGTCGCCCGGGCAGACGAAGCGCCCGCCCACCGCGGCGACCGCGGCCAGGTCCCGCCCCGGCTCCGCGGCGGCCGCCCGCAGGCGGTAGCCCCCGAGCCGCGCGGCGGTCATGCCCGGCAGCTTCTCGGCGGAGCCGTCCTCGACGGTGAGCCTCCGCATCAGCTCGACCGGCCCGGTGAGCCGCAGCCATCGCCCCGCGCGCTCGTCCCCCGGCTCCAGCACCCGGGTCAACGCGGCCCTGGCCACCCGCTGGGCCTCGCGATCCCGGTCCCACGCCTCCGTTTCCCGGTCCCGGCCCCCGTCACGCGCCCGGTCGGGGCCGTCCCCGTGATCAGGCCCGTGCCCGGTGTCCGGGGCGCGCTCCCGGTCCGCGCCGGGACCCCGCTCCGGGCCACAGCCCCGGTCGGAGTCAGGCTTCCCGCCCCGCTCCGTCCCATCCGCGCGATCCGGCCAGCATGCCGGGTCCGCCCCGGGCGCCCCGCCGTACCCAGGCCCGGGGCCCGGCCCCGACCGCCTTCCCCGTGCCCCCGTGACCCCGGTCACCGCTCCCCCACCTCCATCGGCACCCCGCGCTGGATGCCCGTCCGCAGCTCCAGGGCGACCGCCACGTCCGAGGCGTCCGGGCGGTCCGCGCCCCGTAGGTCCGCCACCGTCCAGGCCACCCTCAGCACCCGGTCCAGTCCGCGGGCCGTGAGGATGCCGCGTTCCAGGTCCCGTTCCGCCGCCGCCAGTGCCCCGGGGGCCACCAGCAGGCGGGTTCGCAGCTCGTGGCCCGAGACCTCGCTGTTCGTGGTCCACGGGGTGCCGGCCAGCCGCTCGGCCGCCCGGGCCCTGGCGTCCCGTACCCGTGCGGCGACGACCGCCGTCGACTCGCCCCGGCCGCCCTGCCCCAGGAGGTCCGCGCGGCCGACCGGCTCCACCTCGACCCGCAGGTCCACCCGGTCGAGCAGGGGACCGGACAGTCGCGCCTGGTAGCGGCGGACCACCGAGGGCGGGCACTCGCAGCCCGCGCCGGTGAGCGTGTGCCGGCCGCAGGGGCACGGATTGGCGGCCAGCACCATCAGGAAGCGGGCGGGCAGCCGCACCACCCCCGCCGCCCGCGCGACCACCACATGGCCCGACTCCAACGGCTGGCGCAGCGCGTCCAGGGCCTTGCCCGAGAATTCGGGGGCCTCGTCGAGGAAGAGCACGCCGCGGTGGGCCAGCGAGACCGCCCCCGGCCTCGGGACTCCGTTGCCGCCGCCCACCAGGGACTGCATGGTCGCCGAGTGGTGCGGGGCGCAGTAGGGCGCCCGGGAGACGAGCGGTTCACCCGGGGGGAGGATGCCCGCCACGGAGTGGACCGCCGTCACTTCGAGGGATTCCTGCCGGGACAACGGGGGCAGGACCGCCGGCAGCCGCTCGGCCAGCATGGTCTTGCCCGCGCCCGGCGGACCCGAGAGGAGCAGGTGGTGCCCGCCGGCCGCGGCCACCTCCAACGCCTGGCGCGGGCCCGGCTGCCCCGCGACGTCCGCCAGGTCCGGCCGGTGCCCCTCGCCCCGCGCTGCGGCCGGTGCGAGCCCCGTACCGAGGCCGGTGCCGGGGATCATGAGCCCGGCCAGCATGGCGTCGGGGCGTCCCTCGCCGCCGACGGGCTCGTCGGGCACCGGTTCGTCGCACAGGACGGCGATGAGCTGCCGCAGGCTCCGGACGCCGAGGACCGAGACCCCCGGCACCAGGGCCGCCTCCCCGGCCGTCTGCTCGGGAACGACGACCTGTTCGTACCCCGCTTCGGCCGCCGCCAGGACCGCGGGCAGCACGCCCCGTACCGGACGCACCCGGCCGTCCAGGCCCAGTTCGCCGATCATCACCACGTCGGCGATCATCGCTGGGTCGATCCGCTCCGCCGCGCCGAGCACGGCGCACGCCACGGCGAGGTCGAAACCCGAACCACTCTTCGGGACGGAGGCCGGGGAGAGCCCGACGGTGAGCTTCTTCTGCGGCCACTCGGCCCCGGAATTGGCGACGGCCGCCCGCACCCGGTCCCGGCTCTCCACCAGGCTCTTGTCCGGCAGCCCGACCAGGGTGAAGGCCGCGACCCCCGGCTCCAGGTCCGCCTGGACCTCCACCACCACACCCTCGACGCCGACCAGCGCCACGGAACACGCGCGTGCGAAGCCCATCAGGACACCCCCCGGGCGTGCTCCGTGACCGGGGCCCCGCGCCGGGGCACCGTCACCCCGACCAGATCGATGCGGGCCCCGCCCGGCGGTGGCCCGCCGTGCCGCTCCAGCCAGATCTCGGCGAGCCGTCTCAGCCGGGCCGCCTTGGCCGGGCCGACCGCGGCCATGGGATGTTCGAACCCGTCCGACCTGCGCGTCTTCACCTCGCAGAAAACCAGCGCGTCCCCGTCCCTGGCCACGATGTCGATCTCGCCGGCACGACAGCGCCAGTTCCGCCCGACCACGGTCATCCCGGCGTCCGCCAGCAGTCGCGCCGCCAGATCCTCGCCGTACCGCCCGAGTGCCCCCCGTGCGTTCATATCGGCACCACCTCCGGCACCGACTGTGACCCGGCCCGCCGAAAGATGTGGATCTTGGTGGACAACTCCGCGGATGTGGAAAACCCGGCCACCCACACGGGTGACCGGGCTTCTTCCTGCAGCGCGCGTGTCGGCGGCCCCGGCTCCAGGGGGCCGCCCTGGGGTCAGCCTCCCGGAAGTTCCAGATCGCTCTTGTTGAGCTCTTCGATGTTGACGTCCTTGAAGGTCAGCACGCGGACCTGCTTGACGAACCTGGCAGGCCGGTACATGTCCCAGACCCAGGCGTCCGCCATGGACACCTCGAAGAAAACCTCACCCTGGACGGAGTGCACCTGCATCTCGTAGTCGTTGGTGAGGTAGAAGCGCCGTTCGGTCTCGATCACATATTTGAACAGACCGACGACATCGCGGTACTCCCGGTAGAGCTTCAGCTCCATCTCGGTCTCGTACTTCTCGAGGTCCTCGGCGCTCATGGCATGTTTCCCCTTCAGCCGTGCGTGCCCCCATTGTGCGTCAGCCTTCGGCGCCCCTGAACGATTAGACGATTTCGGGGGCCAGAACGAGCGGATCACACGGGGGGCCCTCGTCGAGGAGCGTGCGCAGCAGCTCGGCGAGTCTGGTCGGGTACACCGTCTCACGCGTCGCGAGCAGTTCGGCGGAAGTCCACCACCTCAGACCGGCGACGCTGCGCAGCTCCAGGTCGGTGAGGCCCTGCGGGGCGATGGCGGTCTGCGCCGTACGGGCCAGGTAGTACCACTCGTCCTGGTCCCAGCGGCGCCCGTCGAACGGGAAGGAGCAGATCCGGGTCCAGAGCAGCGGGCCAAGCTCGATGTCCGTGATCCCGGTCTCCTCGGCGAGCTCCCGGCGGGCGGCCTGCTCCCGGGTCTCGTCGCCCTCCAGCCCGCCGCCCGGGGTGAACCACCAGGTGTCGGCCGGATCGTCCGGCTCATGGCCGTGCAGCAGCAGGACGCGGTCGTCGGGGTCCAGCAGGACCACGCGGGCGACCTTACGGGTTCCGGAGGTCACCGGGCCCCTCCGGCAGACGCCTTCCGTCGGCCCAGGCACGCCGCCACGGGCCCGTACACCGCCCCACCGAGGATCAGGGCGGCCCCCACCAGGATCGCGCCCAGCTGGAGCGGCAGGGGCCCGGCGGCGGACACCCCGCCGGGCAGCGCGGCGAATGAGGCGGGCCGGTCGATCATGCCGTTCATCGGCCAGGCCACCGCGTCCACCCGGGCCTGCACGGCGCTCAGCGCTACGGAGCCCTGGCCGGCGTCCTGGAGGTGGACCCGGGAGTCCAGGGAGGTGGCCCGTTCGTCGCCGAGGAGGAAGAGCTTGCCCCGCGGCACGGTGGCGGAGAACTCCTGGGGCGAGGCGGGGGCCTTCCCGCCGCCGGCCGTCGGGCTTTGGGCGACGTACGGCTCGTCGACGGGGGTCCCGTTGACGGTGAGGCGGCCGTCCTTGTCGCAGCAGGCCACCTCGTCGCCGCCGACCCCGACGACGCGCTTCACCATCGGTGTGGCGGCCCAGACCTCGTCGGTGAAGACCACCACGTCACCGCGCCGGACGTCGGCCCCGTCTATCCGCTCGGCGAGCACCCGGTCGCCGGGGTTCACCGTCGGGGCCATGGAGTCGGTCGGGATCGTGTACGGCTGGTAGACCACTGCCGCCCAGGCGAAACCGCCGAGGAAGAGCACACAGCCGACGGCCACGGCGAGGCCCGACACCATGGCGCCGAGCCGGCCGCGGCCGTCTCCCTTGCTTCCTGTACCGCTCATCCCAGCGCTCCCCCGTCGGAGATCGACAATCGCTGATCCGAGTCGGCACCCTACCCGGCGGTACGCCGGGCGGTCAGCCTCCGGCGGCGCCACAACACGAGGGGCACCGCTCCGGCTACGCCCAGTGCCGCCGGCGCCATCGCGGCGGCCGCGTTCAGACCGGGCTGGTCGAAGGTGTCGGGCACCGGCAGGGTCGCCCAGCGGCCCAGCGGCCAGGCGACGACGACGGCACGGCCGACGACTTCGTCGTTGGAGACCGTGCCCTGCCCCGGGAGCTCCTGGTGGTAGCGCGAGTCCAGGGAGTTCTGCCGGTGGTCGCCCATGACGAAGATCCGGCCCTCGGGCACCTTGATCGGGCCGAAGGGCTTGTCGTTGCACGGGGTGTTCCCCGGGAAGATGAACGACTTCTCGTCCAGGCTCTTCCCGTTGACGGTGACCGGGCCGTTCTCCTTGCACTCCACCGTGTCGCCGCCGACCGCGACGACCCGCTTGATCAGGTCCTTCTCCTCGGAGGACGGCATCAGGCCGATGAAGCTCAGGAACTTCTGCACCGCGTTCGGCTCCGGGGTCGCGGTGTCCTCCAGCCAGCCGCCCGGGTCGTGGAACACCACGACCTCGCCGCGCTCCGGCTCCGAGCCGAACCACGGGGTCAGCTTGTCGACCAGCACCCGGTCGCCCCGCTGCAGCGTGTTCTGCATGGAGTCCGAGGGGATCGAGAACGCCTGCACCAGGAACGTCTTGATCAGCAGCGCCAGGATGAGAGCGATACCGATGAGCAGCGGCAGCTCCACCCAGAAGGAGCGCTGCTTCTTGGCCTTCGGGGGCTCACCGCCGCCCGGGGCGTCGCCCTCGCCCTCCGGCGGGACCGCCGCCCCGCCCGCGGGAGACTCGTCGCGCTCCGGCCGGTCCTCGGGTTCGTCGTGTCCGGATCGTGCGCCGACCGCCAAATCCCCCACATCCACTCCTCAATACGTGCCACTGCCCGCGCCCCATCAGACGCAGGCCCACCACTCCCATAACGAGCGGGAGTTCCGCAGGGGTCGGGAGCCGGACCATTCCGTCGCGATCCGGAGGTGCCAGACTATTCGACGGTGCCCCGCCAGCCGCCTTCGATGCGCGCGAGTCCGGGACCGCGCGGAAGGCGTCGCGCTCTTCCAGGGTGCTCCAGTGGCCGAACGGCCAGGCGATCACGACGGCCCGCCCCACGACCTCCTCCTCGGCGACCGTGCCCCGGTCGGGTTCGTCGAGGTGGAAGCGGGAGTCGGCGGAGTCGGACCGGTGGTCCCCCATCACGAAGAGCCGCCCCTCGGGGACCTTCACCTCGAACGAGATGGTCGAGGGCCGGTCGTCGGGGTGGAGGTACGTCTCGGCCAGCGGTACGCCGTTGACGGTGACCCGGCCGTCCTCGCCGCAGCACTTCACGGTGTCGCCGCCGACCGCGATGACCCGCTTGATCAGGTCCTGCTCGTCGTCGGACGGCAGGAGCCCGATGAAGGTCAGCAGTTCGGTGGCCTGCTTGACGCCGATCGGCGGGTCGTCCTTCCGGGCGGATTCCTCCTGCTGGAGCCAGCCACCGGGGTCCTTGAAGACCACGACGTCGCCGCGCTGCGGCTCGGACCCGAACCACGGGGTCAGCTTGTCGACGAGCACCCGGTCGCCGATCCGGATGGTCTGTTCCATCGACCCGGACGGAATGACGAACGCCTGCACCAGGAACGTCTTCAGGACGAGCGCGATCAGCAGCGCCGCGACGACGAGGACGGGTATCTCCTTCACGGCGGACCTGCGGCGCTTGCGCCGGACCTTCTTGGCGAGCCTGCGGCGCTCCGCCCGGGTGGGCAGCGGGCGCGGCCCGGTCGGCCTGGTCCCGGTCGGCAGGGACGCGCGGGGGTCGGTCGCGCCGCGCGGGCGTCCGCGGTTACCCATGCGCCGCGCCAGGTGCCCGTACGTCACCGAAGGCACCGGTCCCGGCCAGCGAGCCGACCAGGGCGGGCGGCCAGCCCAGCCAGTCCACCCGGCCGGTCACCCGCTCGACGGGGACCATCCCGCCGCCGGGCGATCCGAGGCGGTCCCGGGAGTCGCTGGAGCGGCTGCGGTGGTCGCCCATCATCCAGAGGGTGCCGGCGGACACCACGATGTCGAAGGGCGCCCGGGAAGCGGTGTCACCGGGGTAGAGGTACGGCTCGTCCACCACGGTGCCGTTGACCGCGAGTCTCCCCTCCGCGTCGCAGCACACGACCCGGTCGCCGCCCACGCCCACCACCCGCTTCACGAAGTCGGTGTCGGCGGGCTCCACGAGCCCGAGGGAGGCGGCCGCCCCGCGCACCAGTCCGGTCAGGGGGTTCGCGTCGAGGTCCTCCCGCACGAACGATCCGGTCCCGTCGAAGACCACCACGTCGCCGCGCTGTGGCTCGGCGCCGAAACGGTACGCCAGCTTGTTCACGAGCACCCGGTCGCCGACCTGCAGCGTGGGCTCCATCGAGCGGCTGGGGATCAGGAAGGGCTGGACCACGTAGGAGCTGAACAGCAGCAGGGCGACGGTGGCCAGGACCGCCCCGGCGAGCACCCGCCGCCAGGACAGCACCGAGGCGAGGCGGGCCCGCGTACGCGAAAAGCGCGACCCCTCCCCGGACCCCGCGTCGGGTTCCGGGGAGCGGTCGCGCTCCGAGTGCTGTGCTTGTGTGTCCATCGCGGCCGAAGCCTATCCGGCCAGGCTGTGGACGGGTCACCCGCAGGGGGATGACCGGGCGACAGCTCAGTTGTCGCGCTTCTCCTTGATCTTCGCGGCCTTGCCGCGCAGCTCACGGAGGAAGTACAGCTTGGCGCGGCGGACGTCACCGCGGGTGACGAGCTCGATCTTCTCGAAGATCGGGCTGTGCACCGGGAAGGTGCGCTCGACGCCGACGGAGAACGAGACCTTGCGGACCGTGAAGGTCTCGCTGACGCCCGCGCCCTGGCGGCGGATGACAACACCCTTGAACTGCTGGATACGGGAGCGGGAGCCCTCGATCACGCGCACGTGGACGTTGACGGTGTCACCGGGGCGGAACGCCGGGACGTCCGACCGCAGGGTCGCGGCATTGACGTCATCGAGCAGGGAAGCCATGGTTTCTGCTTTCTTCGCCGATGCCACAGGTCATCGACGGGAAGGTCGTTGAAGAGTTCGGAGCGCTGATCGCGTCGGGCGGGCGTCTTTCCCCCTGTGGCAGGGGCGCACACCGGACGTACAGCAGCGGCCTATTCTTCCACGGCGGTGGGCCTGCGCCAAAATCGGCCGCCGGGCTCCGGTGCGAAGCCGAGGATGGAGAGGATCTCGCGGTCCTTCTTGTCGAAGGCGCTCGCCTCGCACCGCTCGATCAGATCGGGGCGGTTGAGGGCGGTACGGGCGAAGGCCTGGTCGCGCCGCCAGCGCGCGATCTTCCCGTGGTGGCCGCTGAGCAGGACGTCCGGGATGGACCGGCCGCGCCACTCGGGCGGCTTGGTGTAGACGGGCCCCTCCAGGAGGTTGGCCATGGCGCCCGGGGCGAAGGAGTCGTCCTGGTGGGATTCGGCGTTGCCGAGGACGCCGGGCAGCAGCCGGGCCACCGCCTCCGTGATCACCAGGACGGCCGCTTCCCCGCCGGCCAGCACGTAGTCCCCGATGGAGACCTCGACGACCCGGAGCCGGGTGGCGTACTCGTCGATCACTCGGCGGTCGATGCCCTCGTACCGGGCCGGGGTGAAGAGCAGCCAGGGCTCGGCGGAGAGCTCGACGGCCAGTTCCTGGGTGAACGGCCGGCCGCTGGGCGTGGGCACGACGAGGACCGGGGAGTGTGCCCCGGCCTCGTAGCCGTCGGCCAGGGACTCGTCCAGGGCGTCGCCCCAGGGCTCGGTCTTCATGACCATGCCGGGTCCGCCGCCGTAGGGGGTGTCGTCGACCGTGTGGTGCCGGTCGTACGTCCACTGCCGCAGGTCGTGGACGTGGACGTCCAGCACGCCGCGGGCGCGGGCCTTGCCGACGAGGGAGACGTTCAGCGGTTCCAGGTACTCGGGGAAGATGGTGACGACGTCGAGCCGCATCAGGCGTCGCCCTTCGGCGTCCCGGCCGCATCGCCGGAGGCCGTCTCACCGGTCTCCTCGTCGCGGGAGGAGGCGATCACGGCTTCGCTCTCGTCGATCAGACCGGGCGGCGGGGTGATGACCGCGCGCTGTTCCTCCAGGTCGATCCCGGTGACGATCTCCTCGACGAAGGGGATCATCACCTCGCTGCCGTCGGGGCGCTCCACGATGAACAGGTCCTGCGAGGGCAGGTGGGAGATCTCGGTGATCCGGCCGATCTCCGTGCCGTCGGCGAGCACCACGTCGAGGTCGATCAGCTGGTGGTCGTAGAACTCGTCCTCCTCCTCGGGCAGTTCGTCCGGGTCCACCTCGGCGATCAGGAGGGTGTTGCGGAGGGCCTCGGCGGCGCTGCGGTCGCGTACGCCCTCGAAGCGCAGCAGGAGCCGGCCACTGTGGACCCGGCCCGTCTCGATCGTCAGCGGACCCGTCGCCGCCGGTTCGGTGGCCAGGACGGCGCCGGGGCCGAGCCGCAGCTCCGGCTCGTCCGTTCGTACCTCGACGGTGACCTCGCCCTTGATGCCGTGGGCGCGGCCGATCCGCGCGACTACCAACTGCACGCTGTTCTCCGATTGATGGGGTGCGGACGGGGAGGGGGAGACGTCCGGGTGGCCGACGACAAAGGCCGGGGACGGCCCGAAGGCCCTCCCCGGCCCTGGCCGGTGTTCAACTCGCTGATCAGCGAACCTGGTCCACATCGACGAGGTCGACACGGATACCGCGGCCGCCGATGGCACCCACGACCGTACGCAGGGCGCGGGCGGTGCGGCCGTTACGGCCGATCACCTTGCCGAGGTCGTCGGGGTGGACCCGGACCTCCAGCACGCGCCCGCGACGCAGGGTGCGCTCGGCAACCTGCACGTCGTCGGGGTTGTCGACGATGCCCTTCACGAGGTGCTCGAGAGCCTCCTCGAGCATGCTCAGGCCTCGGTCGACTCGGTGGACTCGGCAGCGTCAGCCGCCTCGTCCGCCTTCTTGTCGGACTTCTTGGCCTTGGGGGTGATGGCCTCACCCTTGGCCTCGTCGCCGTCCGCGGACAGCGCCTCGAACAGCGCGCGCTTGTCAGCCTTGGGCTCCGGCTGCAGCAGCGGCGCGGGGGCCGGGAGACCCTTGTGGGCCTGCCAGTCACCGGTGAGCTTCAGGATCGCGAGGACCGGCTCGGTCGGCTGGGCGCCGACGGACAGCCAGTACTGCGCGCGCTCCGAGTTGACCTCGATGCGCGAGGGGTTCTGCACCGGGTGGTACAGGCCGATCTCCTCGATGGCCCGGCCGTCACGGCGGGTACGGGAGTCGGCGACGATGATGCGGTAGTGAGGCGAACGGATCTTGCCCAGACGCTTCAGCTTGATCTTGACTGCCACGGAAGTGGTGTCTCCTGGTCTCTGACGTGGTTGGGCACAACGAAGATGCCACGTGGGGTTGCGGTACTCGTGTGCCCGATGGACGCGTCAGCCGGAGGAGAGAGGGGTCCTGTGCGACTGTCGAGTACAGCTAGCCATTGTGCCACACCGCATCGGCTCACCCCACCGCGACCGCCGCTTCCGGAATCCGGAACGGCTTGCCGCAGCCGCCGCAGACGATCGGCGCCTGCGCCAGGACCGACGGGACGACGCGGACGTTGCGTCCGCAGTCGCAGACGGCCTTGACCCGCACGCCTCCCCCGGAGGAACCGTGCCGGGCGGCAGGTCCGCGGAAGGAGCGCTTGGTGTCGGCGGCGGTGGCGACGGTGTGCGCCTTGAGGGCGCGCTGCAGCCGTTCGGTGGTCGGACGGTACCGGCGCTTGGCTTCCGGATTCAGCGTGACCAGCGAGAATCCGCTGCTGGGGTGGGGTTCCTCGGCATGATCGAGGCCCAGCTCCTCGGCGATCGCGAGGAAGCGTCGGTTGTGGTAGCGGCCGGCGCGGGAGGTGTCTCTGACTCCTCTCGCGGCGGCGATGCCGTGGACTGCCTCGTGGAGCAGTCGCTCGAAGGAGAGCTCGGCGCCACAGGCGGACGAGGACTCTCCGATCAGGGACTCGGGCGCGGCCAGATCGGGCAGCTCGGGGTGGTACCGCTGAATGTCGGCCCACGCCTGTGCCAGCTCTGCGGCAAGTACAGGTGGTGTCGTGCTCACGTCGTGACAACGAGCCCGAGTGCCGTGGTGTTCCTATTCCGGGGCATCCCAAATAATTTGCACGTACCAGTCAGTTGCCGTTGATGCATCCGGACGAGGGCGGGTACGCAGAACTGCGGAGAAGACGCACAGCTCGCACCAAGGTGGTGCACAGCGTGCGGTGCGCCCGGCGGCCGCGGCTGTCAGGTGCGCGTGCGGCGCGCGGTCCTGACGAATCCGCCCGGAAGACTACCCTCCTCCGCGCTCGACGTGCCCGGTGCGGGGTGTCGGGTAAGACTGGTCGGAGAGCAGACGTGGGACGGGGCGCACGACCGGGGCACGCAAGCACTGCTCCACAACCCCTGGACGGAACGGCGGATGCGCAGTTCTCTGGCTACGGGGGTGCGGAACACGCGCACACGGGGGACGTCCACTCGGGCACGACCGACCTCTTGGCGGATTGGGGCACTTTCCATGACACCAACGCTCGTCCGGAACCAGCTGGGCGCGGACTCCTCCGCGCCGGCGGACGCCGGTACCCGCGCACGCGACTGGGCCGAGATCCAGGAACGCATGCTCGCGCCGCTCTACGAGGCGGTGTACGACCGGATGGAGATCGGGGCGGCCACCCGGATGCTGTCCCTCGGCTGCGGTTCGGGCCTCGCGATGCTCGTCGCGGCGGCCCGGGGGGCGCACGTCACGGGTGTGGACTCCGACCGGGAGCGCCTGGCGCTGGCCCGCGCGCGGCTGCTGCCCGACGCCGGTTGGGACGACGCGCCCGCGCACTCCCCGCACCCGGCCCGCCGTCGGGCCCGGCTGGTGGCGGACGGGGGGCCCGCGCCCGTCGGCGCTGACGGTGCTCCGTACAACCTGATCACGGTCTTCGAGCCGATCGGCTGCGCGGCCGGGGACTCCGAGGGGCTGGTGCCGGCGCTGCGCTCTGCCGTGCCCCTGGCCGTCCGGGGCGCGGCGGTGGTGCTGACCGGCTGGGGTCCGCCGGAGCGCTGCGCCACGGCGGCGGTGCTTCAGGTGGCCGCCCGCCTCGCGGACACCGCTCGCCCGCCGCGTACGGAGCCGGGCAGGTGGCGGCCGACGCTCCGGGACGATCTGGAGGACGTGGCGGCGCGGGCCGGGCTGAAGCCGGACGGTTCGGGGCGGGTGTCCTGCCCGTTCGGTTACGCCGACGTGGACAGCGCGGTGCGCGGGCTGCTGTCCACCGGGCTCTTCGATGCCGCCGTACGGGCCACGGACCGCTCCCAGGTGGAGAAGGAGGTCGCGGAGGCTCTCCATCCGTACCGGCGGGAGGACGGCACGGTGTGGATGCCGAACGTCTTCCGCTATCTGGTCTGCGTGACCTGATCACGATGCGTGTAAGGGGCGCCCTCTCTCAAGGGCGCCCCTTACACGTGCGGTGCTCGCTTACATGAACTTCTTGAACTCGTCCGGGAGCTCGAAGTCCTTGCCGCCGTCCTGGGCGGGAAGACCGAACGCGCCGCCCTGGGCCGCCGCCTGCTCGCGGCGCGCCGCAGCGGCCTGCTCCTCGGCCTTGCGCTTCATCGGGTTGCCGCTCTTGCGCTTGCCCTTGGCCTGCTTGACCTGCTTCTTCTGCCGGCCGGGTCCGCCACCCATGCCCGGCATCCCCGGCATCCCGGGCATGCCCCCGCCCTGGGCCATCTTCGACATCATCTTGCGGGCCTCGAAGAAGCGCTCCACCAGGCTCTTGACCGCGGAGACCTCGACGCCCGAACCCTTGGCGATACGGGCCCGGCGCGAACCGTTGATGATCGTCGGCTCGGCGCGCTCCTTGGGCGTCATCGACTTGATGATCGCGGCGGTGCGGTCGATGTCGCGCTCGTCGATGTTGTTGATCTGGTCCTTGATCTGCCCCATGCCGGGCAGCATGCCGAGCAGCTTGGAGATGGAGCCCATCTTGCGGACCTGCTCCATCTGGGCCAGGAAGTCGTCGAGGGTGAAGTCCTTCCCACCCTTGCTCGACTGGAGCTTCGAGGCCATTTTGGCGGCCTCTTCCTGGCTGAACGTCTTCTCCGCCTGCTCGATCAGGGTGAGCAGGTCACCCATGTCGAGGATGCGGGAGGCCATCCGGTCCGGGTGGAACGCGTCGAAGTCCTCCAGCTTCTCGCCGTTCGACGCGAACATGACCTGCTTGCCCGTGACATGGGCGATCGACAGGGCCGCACCACCGCGGGCGTCGCCGTCGAGCTTGGAGAGGACCACGCCGTCGAAGCCGACGCCGTCGCGGAAGGCCTCGGCGGTGTTGACCGCGTCCTGACCGATCATCGCGTCGACGACGAAGAGGATCTCGTCGGGGCTGACGGCGTCGCGGATGTCCGCGGCCTGCTGCATCAGCTCCTGGTCGATGCCGAGGCGGCCGGCGGTGTCCACGATGACGATGTCGTGGACCTTGGCCTTGGCGAACTCGATGGAGTCCTTGGCGACCTGGACCGGGTCGCCGACGCCGTTGCCCGGCTCGGGGGCGTACACCGCGACGCCGGCGCGCTCGGCGACGACGCTCAGCTGGTTGACGGCGTTGGGGCGCTGGAGGTCACAGGCGACGAGCAGCGGGGAGTGTCCCTGGCCCTTGAGCCAGAGGCCGAGCTTTCCGGCCAGCGTCGTCTTACCGGCGCCCTGGAGGCCGGCGAGCATGATCACGGTGGGCGCGGTCTTGGCGAACCGCAGCCGCCGGGTCTCGCCGCCGAGGATGGCGACGAGCTCCTCGTTGACGATCTTGACGACCTGCTGGGCGGGGTTCAGCGCCTGGGAGACCTCGGCGCCGCGCGCCCGCTCCTTGACGTTGGCGATGAAGGCCCGGACCACGGGCAGGGCGACGTCGGCTTCCAGCAGGGCGATACGGATCTCGCGTGCCGTGGCGTCGATGTCGGCCTCGGACAAGCGGCCCTTGCCCCTGAGGTTCTTGAAAGTCGCGCTAAGGCGGTCGGAGAGAGTATCGAACACGGCGCTCGTCGGTCCTCAGGGTCGGGGGCGGGGCAGGTCAGTCGCCCTCCAGGGTATCCGTCCCCCGGAGAACACCAAGCCCTCGCCCGGATCCGGTGCCGGGCGAGGGCCGTGCGGAGGCGTCCTCCGCGTCAGCCGAGGGCCTTCTCGACCTCCCGGGCGACCTCGGAGGCCCGGGCCGGGGAGAGGGGGTCGCCGTCGGTCCCGGTGACGTAGAAGGCGTCCACGGCGTTGGCGCCGAGCGTGGAGACATGGGCGCTTCGCACGCGTACGGCGCTGCGTTCCAGGGCGTTGCCGATGCGGTGCAGCAGGCCCGGGGCGTCCTGGGCGCGGACCTCGATGACGGTGGCGCGCCGGGAGCCCGCGGCCGCCACGGTGACCCGTGGCGGCGGGGCCTTGACGCCTCGCCTGCGCGGATAGGCGGCCTCACGCTCGGCGAGGCGGGCCCGGATGTCCAGGGAGCCGTCGAGGGCGCGTACGAGGTCGGCACGCAGGCGGGCGGCCTGCGGGAGGGATCCGTACTCGGCGGCGACCCGCCAGCTGAGCAGCAGCAGGTCCGCCCTCTCCCCCACCTCGTTGGGCAGCTCCACCGCGCGCAGGTCGGCGGCGCGCACGGTGAGGCGGTGCAGGGCGAGGACTCCGGCGGCGGCGGGCAGGACGCCGGGGCGGTCGGGCAGGGCGATGAGGAGTTCGACGCCGACGGGTTCCACTTCACCGTCCCCGGCGGGCTCCTCGGGCTGGGTGTGCAGAGCGAGGACGGGTTCGCCGGTGCGCAGGGCCTCGATGGCGAGGCGTTCGTGTTCGGCGCTGGGGGCCTCGTCGTCGGGCTCCTCGGGGAACTCCCCGGCGAGCACGGCTCCGACCCGTTTGACCAGGTCGGCGACGAGAGAGGCCCGCCAGGCGGACCAGGCGGCGGGGCCGGTGGCCAGCGCGTCGGCCTCGGTGAGGGCGTGCAGCAGCTCCAGGGTGGAGGCGTTGGAGACGGCCCCGGCGACGGCCTGGACGGTGGCGGGGTCGTCGAGGTCGCGCCGGGTGGCGGTGTCGACGAGCAGCAGGTGGTGGCGTACGAGGGTGGCGATGACGCCCACGTCGTGCTGGTCGAAGCCGATCCGGGTGGCCATGTCCCGGGCGATGACCTCGCCGGCCACGGAGTGGTCGCCGGGCCAGCCCTTGCCGATGTCGTGCAGGAGGGCGGCGACCAGGAGGAGGTCGGGGCGGTGGACGCGGCGGGTGAGGGAGGCGGCGCGGACGGCGGTCTCCACGAGGTGCCGGTCGACGGTCCAGGTGTGGACGGGGTTGCGCTGGGGGCGGCAGTGGACGCGTTCCCAGTCGGGCAGCAGCCGGGTGACGATCCCTTCCGCTTCGAGCGCCTCCCAGACGCCGACGGTGGCCTCGCCCGCGCCGAGCAGGGTGACCAGTTCCTCGCGGGCCTCGGGAGGCCACGGGACCGGCAGCGGCCGGGCGGTGGCCGCGAGGTGGCGTACGAGGTGGCGGGAGAGCGGGAGTCCGGCCTCGGCGGCGGCCGCGGCGGCGCGCAGGGTGAGGACCGGGTCGCGTTCGGGGCGGGCGGCGCGGGCGAGGACCACCTCGCCGTCCGCGTCCACCACGCCGTCGGCGAGCGGGGTGCGCTCGGGGGTGGGTTTGGTACCGCGGCCTCCGCTGAGCAGGGCGCGGAGTCTCGGGCGGGCGGAGCGGGCGCGCAGCACCCGGTTGACCTCGCGCCAGGTGACGTCGGTGGCGTACGAGACCGTCCGCGCGGCCTCGTAGACCTGGCGCAGCAGGGTGTCGGCGTCGAGGAGGCCGAGGGCGGCGGCGACCTGGTCCTGCTCCTGGAGGGCGAGGCGGTCGGTGGCGCGCCCGGTGGTGAGGTGGAGGGCGTCGCGGGCGTCGAGGAGGGTGCGGCGGGCCTCGGCGAGTCCTTCGCGGGGTGCGTCGGCGACCCAGGAGGCGGCGACCGCGCGCAGGGCGGTGGCGTCGCGGAGGCCGCCGCGGGCTTCCTTGAGGTCGGGTTCCAGGAGGAACTGGAGCTCGCCGGCCCGCTCCGCGCGTTCCTGGCAGAGCTCGTGGAGGGCGGGGAGGCGTTTGGGTGCCTGGTTGCGCCAGTCGGCGAGGATCGCGGTGCGCAGGGAGGCGACGAGCCCGAGGTCTCCGGCGACCGGGCGGGCGTCCAGCAGGCCGAGCTGGACCTTGAGGTCCTCCCCCGCCGTCCTCCGGGCTTCGCCGGGGGTGCGGACGGAGTGGTCGAGGGCCAGGCCCAGATCCCAGACCGGATACCAGACGGCATCGGCGAGGGCGGCGACGGCGGCCGCGTCGGCGCTGCCGTCGTGCAGGAGGAGCAGGTCGAGGTCGCTGCGCGGGGAGAGCTCGCCGCGGCCGTAGCCGCCGACGGCGACGAGGGCGGCGCCGCGTACCCCGGCCCGGGTCGCGGCGGCGGTGAACAGGCCGGTGAGCCAGTCGTCGGTGAGGCGGGCGAGGGCCGCACGGCGCGGCGGCCCGGACCGCGCCTCCTGCTGGAGGAGGCGCAGCCGGGCCGCCGCGTAGCCGCTGGGTCCCGAGCCTTCGGTTTCGGTGGTCACTTCGGTACGCGTCACCCAGCTGCCTTCCGTTCGTGGGCCGTCTGTCAGAGGGCGTCCGGGCCGCGTTCGCCGGTCCGGACCCGGACGGCGGTGTCGACCGGAACGCTCCAGACCTTCCCGTCACCGATCTTGCCGGTCCGGGCGGCCTTGACGACGACCTCGATGAGCTCTTCGGCGTCCTCGTCCTCGACGAGGACCTCGATGCGGATCTTGGGGACCAGGTCGACGGTGTACTCGGCGCCCCGGTAGACCTCGGTGTGGCCGCGCTGCCGCCCGTAACCGCTGGCCTCGGTGACGGTGAGCCCCTGGACGCCGAAGGCCTGGAGGGCCTCCTTGATCTCGTCCAGCCGGTGGGGCTTCACGACCGCGGTGATGAGCTTCATGCGTCCACCTTCTTTGCCTTCGGTGCTGCCGTCGTGTCGGGGGCGGGGGCGGTGGTGCGGGAGACCGAGCCGCCGCCGGTGCCGCTGAAGTCGTACGCCGTCTCGGCGTGCTCGACCTGGTCGATGCCGGAGATCTCGTCGTCCTCGGAGACCCGCATCCCGATCGTCTTGTGGATGGCCAGGGCGATGACCGCGGAGACGACGAGAGAGTACGCGAGGACCGCGACGACACCGACGACCTGCTTGCCGAGCTGTTCCACGCCGCCGCCGTAGAAGAGGCCCGCGGCGTCGGACTGGACGCCTCCGGTGGCGAAGAAGCCGACCAGGACGGAGCCGAGGATGCCGCCGACGAGGTGGACGCCGACGACGTCCAGGGAGTCGTCGTAGCCGAACCTGTACTTGAGGCCGACCGCCATGGCGCACAGGACACCGGCGATGACGCCGATCGCGAGGGCGCCGAGCGGGGAGACGGAGCCGCCCGCCGGGGTGATGGCGACGAGGCCGGCGACCGCGCCGGAGGCGGCGCCGAGCGTGGTGAAGGAGCCGTGGCGCAGCTTCTCGTAGATCAGCCAGCCGAGGACCGCCGCGGCGGTGGCGACCTGGGTGTTCAGGAACATGACCGCGCCGACGCCGTCATCGTTGCCGAGCCAGGATCCGGCGTTGAAGCCGAACCAGCCGAACCACAGGAGGGCGGCGCCGAGCATGACGAGCGGCAGGCTGTGCGGCCGCATCGGGTCCTTCTTGAAGCCGATGCGCTTGCCGATGACCAGGATGACGCCGAGGGCGGCGGCACCGGCGTTGATGTGGACGGCCGTACCACCGGCGAAGTCGATGACGCCCATCTCGAAGAGCCAGCCGCCGGAGCCCCAGACCCAGTGGGCCACGGGGAAGTAGACGACGGTGACCCACAGGACGATGAACAGCGCCCACGCGGTGAACTTGACGCGGTCGGCGAGCGCACCGCTGATCAGGGCCGGGGTGATCACGGCGAACATCAGCTGGAAGGCGGCGAAGACGTACACGGGGATGGTGGTGCCGTCCCACAGCTCGTTCAGGCCGATGCCGCTCAGGCCGACGTAGTCGGAGCTCCAGCCGACGACGGAGCCGACGTCGGAGCCGAAGGCCAGGCTGAATCCGTAGAGCACCCACAGGACCGTGACGATCCCGAGGCTGATGAAGCTCATCATCAGCATGTTGAGGGTGCTCTTGACGCGGACCATGCCTCCGTAGAAGAAGGCCAGGCCGGGGGTCATGAGCATCACCAGGGCCGTGCAGATGAGCATGAACCCGGTGTTGGCGGCAGACAGCTCAGGGGCGTCTGCGGCAAGCGTCGTGATGCCTGGGGGCATCGGCGTCTCCTCGTCGTCGGTGCGGCCGCGGCGTGCGGGGGAATGCTGCGGGACCACTGGGGAACAGGTGCGGGCCGGTTATGAGCCACGAGGTTGACGGAGGGCCGTTTCATGGGATGCCGCACGATGTTTCGTGAGCGTGACGAAGAGGGGTCGCGTGTTACGGCCGAATGAATCCGGGGTGGCGCGTCCGGTGCGCTGCCTATCCTGCGGCGCACGCCGCATACGGTGCGGTCGAAACGCCTGCGGGGGCGGTCCTTCGGCCCGGAAAGCACGAAACCGGCCACGGCGACCCTCCGTGTGACCAGGCGATGGGGGAGCCGAGTCGGGGTGTACGGAAGGGGCGCCGCGGCCGGGGCCTCGGGTGCCGGTCAGACCGCTTCGGCGGTCTCCGGCAGCTGTTCGTGGAGCAGCTCGGTGAGCCGGGCGACGTCGGCGACATCGCCGAAGTCCCTGGCAGCGGTGTCGACGGTCTTGCGCAGGCGGGTGTTGACCCGCTCGGAGCGGACCTTCCTGGCGATCTTCAGGGCCTGGCCGGCGAGCACGGTGGACTGCTCCGGCTCGCGCTGGAGGAGATGGACGGTGGCCATGCCGATGAGGTTGAGCGCGTAGGAGCGCTGGTGCTCGTCGTCCTCGCCGAACAGTTCGACGGCCTTCTCCATGACGGGCTCGGCGAGCGAGGCGTAGGTGGGGCTGCGCCCGGCGACATAGGCCAGGTCACGGTAGGAGTGGGCGTTCTCCCCGTTCAGCTCGGCCTCGGAGAAGAAGCGGATCCAGTCGGGCTCGGGCTCGCCGTCGAGACCGGCGTCCAGGAAGGTGTCCTCGGCCATCCGGACGGCCCGCTTGCACTTGCTGGGCTGCCCCATGTTGGCGTAGGCGCGGGCCTCCATCGCATACAGCATGGCCTGGGTCCGGGAGGTGGCGCAGTCGCGGCTGCCGTACTGCGCGAGGTGGATCAGCTCCAGGGCGTCGTCGGGGCGGCCGAGGTGGATCATCTGGCGGCTCATGCTGGAGAGGATGTAGCTGCCGAGCGGTTTGTCGCCCGCCTCCTTGGCGGCGTGCAGGGCGAGCACGAAGTACTTCTGGGCGGTGGGCTGGAGGCCGACGTCGTAGCTCATCCAGCCCGCCAGCTCGGCCAGTTCGGCGGCGCAGCGGAAGAGCCGCTGGGCGGTGGGGCCGGGCTGGGGCTCCTGGAGCAGGTCGGTGACTTCGTGCAGCTGCCCGACGACGGCCTTGCGGCGCAGTCCGCCGCCGCACTGGGCGTCCCACTGCCGGAACATCGCGGTGGTCGACTCCAGCAGGTCCAGCTCGGGCCGGGAGAGCCGGGAGGGGCGGTGGTCGGCGGCCGGCGCCTCCGGTTCGCCGGTCCCCTGTACGGGTACGGGCACCAGCCAGCGCTGCATCGGCTCGATGAGCGCGGGCCCCGCGGCCAGCGCCAGCGAGCTGCCGAGGAAGCCGCGCCGGGCGAGCATCAGGTCGCTGCGGGAGAACTCGCTGAGCAGGGCGACGGTCTGCGGGCCGGCCCAGGGGAGGTCGACGCCGGCCACCGAGGGTGACTGGTGGGCGGTGCGCAGTCCCAGCTGCTCGACGGCGACGACGGCGCCGAAGCGTTCCGAGAACAGCTCGGAGAGGATGCGCGGGATCGGCTCCCGGGGCTGCTCGCCGTCGAGCCAGCGCCGCACCCGGGAGGTGTCGGTGCTGATGTGGTGGGCGCCCATCTGCCGGGCCCGCCGGTTGACCTGGCGCGCCAGCTCGCCCTTGGACCAGCCACTGCGCACGAACCACGAGCCCAACTGCTCGTTGGGACGCTTTCCGGCATCCGTGTCGCCTGCGCCGCTGCCACTCACTGGAACGCCCCCATCCCGCTGAAACCTCATCGCGCGAACCGTTGTCAGAATGCCGTGCATCGGTGCTGTCCGTAAGGGAGTTGGCTGCCCTCGAACAGGAAATCGGGTTGCCTGCGGCATACCCGTGGGTGCACATACTCCCAGAGTCCGTGTACCGACGGTAATCCTACGATCACCCCTCTCGCGAGGGGGATTGGGAAAACGCCACCATTCGCCACCCCTTCGAATGAACCCGACTGCCGCTGTGCGCGCTTGACTTGAGGGATCAGCGACCGAGGGCGAGCGCACGGAAGCACTCGGGGGCGCGTACACCGTGTCGCACTCCCTTTCGCACCACCGCGCACACCACTCGATCGAGTAGCAGCGACGGAGGGTTACCCGAGCGACGCGGGTCGTAACCACCGGCGAGCCGTACCCGTTGGAGGGGGCATGGGCTTCACGATCGGCGGCATCCGGGAGATGCGATCCGGTGCGCGGCGACGCCACCGCGGCACCGAGGGCACGGCGGTGGCCGAGTACACAGGGCTGTGGGGCTGGGCGGTGGCGCCCGGAGCGCGGGCCGAGGCCGGCGCCTGCTCGTGCGGCGATCCGGTGTGCCCCTCCCCCGGCGCCCACCCCCTGGGCTTCGCCGGGGAGGTTCCGGCGGGCACCGGCCTGGACCGGGCGGCGGACGCCTGGGCCCGGACGCCCGGGGCCGCGATGCTGCTGCCGGTGGGACGCTCCTTCGACGTCCTGGACGTCGCGGAGCAGGCCGGGCGGCGGGCGCTGGTGCGGATGGAGCGGATGGGGCTGCCGCTGGGCCCGGTCACGGTGACGCCGACCGGGCGGGCGCAGTTCTTCGTCGCTCCCGGGGCCGCCGCCGAGCTGCCCGAGCTGCTCTACCGGATGGGCTGGGACGACGCGGGCCTGGACCTGCGCGCCCTGGGCCCGGGGACGCACATCACCGCCCCGCCGTCCGACCTCGGCGGCCTCGGCCCGGTCCGCTGGCTGCGGTCCCCGGTGCTGGACACGGCGGCCGCTCCCCCGCAGGCGCGGCTGCTGCTGGGGACCCTGGCGTACGTCTGTCACCGCTCGTAGCGCCCTGAGCGGACACGGAAACGGCGGACGGGCGGCGGGCTCCTCGCGGGAGCCGCCGCCCGTCCGCCGTACCGGATGCGGGGCGGTTCAGTCGCCGATCAGGGCGTCCACGAAGGCGCCCGGCTCGAACGGGGCGAGGTCGTCCGGACCCTCGCCGAGGCCGATCAGCTTCACCGGTACGCCCAGCTCGCGCTGGACCGCGATGACGATGCCGCCCTTGGCGGTGCCGTCGAGCTTGGTGAGGACGATGCCGGTGATGTCCACGACCTCCGCGAACACCCGGGCCTGGACGAGACCGTTCTGGCCGGTGGTGGCGTCGAGGACGAGGAGCACCTCGTCCAGCGGGCCGTGCTTCTCCACGACGCGCTTGACCTTGCCCAGCTCGTCCATGAGGCCGGTCTTGGTGTGCAGCCGGCCCGCGGTGTCGATGAGGACGACGTCCGCGCCCTCGGCGATGCCTTCCTTGACCGCGTCGTAGGCGATCGACGCCGGGTCGCCGCCCTCGGGACCCCGGACCGTACGGGCCCCGACGCGCTCGCCCCAGGTCTGGAGCTGGTCGGCGGCGGCGGCGCGGAAGGTGTCGGCCGCGCCGAGCACCACGCTGCGGCCGTCGGCGACGAGCACCCGGGCCAGCTTGCCGGTGGTGGTGGTCTTGCCGGTGCCGTTGACGCCGACGACCATGACGACGCCGGGGGTCTCCGCGCCGCCCTCGGTCTTGACCTCGCGGTCGAAGTCCGGGCCGAGCAGGGTGATCAGCTCCTCGCGGAGCAGGGTGCGCAGCTCTTCCGGGGTACGGGTGCCGAGCACGCGGACGCGCTCACGAAGCCGCTCGACCAGCTCCTGGGTGGGGGCGACGCCGACGTCGGCGGTGAGGAGGGTGTCCTCGATCTCCTCCCAGGTGTCCTCGTCGAGGTTGTCCCGGGAGAGCAGGGTGAGAAGCCCCTTGCCGAGCGAGTTCTGCGAGCGGGCGAGCCGGGCGCGCAGGCGGACGAGCCGGCCGGCGGTGGGCTCGGGGACCTCCAGCGCGGGGGCCTCGGCGACCGGAGCCTCCTCCTCCACGGGCGCGGTGGCGTCCGGGAGGCCGACTTCGTCGATGGTGCGCCGCGCTTCGTCGCGCGGCGTCTCGGCCTCCTCGCCGACCTGCGGTTCGGCGGGAGGGGTGATGGTCGGCGTGCTCGGGGGCGGGGGCGGCAGCTGCTTCTTCTTGCGGCTGCCGACCACGAGCCCGCCGACCAGGCCGACAGCGACCAGGGCGATGACTACAGCGAGGATGACGATTTCGACGAGTTCCATAACCCGTCCAGTATCGGCCACGGCCGTCCCGCGGGCGCTGCCCCGGAGTCCCCCGGCGATCCGATGGCCCCTCTATGCACCTTTTGGCCGTAATGCAGACATGGACCCCTACACTTCTGACGCCCCGTCAGGTACGGTGCGGCCGCCCGATCGCGCAGTCCGCCCGCCTGCCCGTACAGCCGCCCGCTCCGGCGAAGGGACGCCCCCGATGGCCTTCACAGTGGTCCGGTTCAATCTCGTCGAGCCCGACGCCACCCCCGTATCGCTCTCGGCCCGCTACCGCGCCGCCCTGGAGATGGCGGCGTACGCGGACGAGCACGGCGTCGACACGGTGCAGACCGAGGAGCACCACGGGGTGGCGGACTCCTGGCTGCCGTCCCCGTTCACCTTCGCCGGAGCGGTCTTCGGCGCCACCCGCCGGATCGCGGTGACCGTCTCGGCGATCATCGGGCCGCTGCACGATCCGCTGCGGCTCGCGGAGGACATCGCGGTGCTGGACCTGCTCAGCGCGGGCCGGCTGGTGACGGTGGCGGGGATCGGCTACCGCCCGGAGGAGTACGAGCGGGCCGGGGCGGAGTGGGGCCGGCGCGGCAGGCTCCAGGACGAGCTGCTGGAGACCCTGCTGGCGGCGTGGACCAGTGAGCCGTTCCCGTACCGGGGCCGTACGGTACGCGTCACCCCGCGCCCGTACACACGGCCGCACCCGATGCTGCTGGTCGGCGGCAGCTCGCGGGCGGCGGCGCGGCGGGCGGCCCGGCTGGGGCTGCCGCTGTTCCCGAGCGCGCATCTGCCGGAGCTGGAGGCGTACTACCGGGAGCGGTGCGCGGCCCACGGGACGGGGGGCTTCTGCATGATGCCCGCGGAGCGCACCCCGCTGCTGCACGTCTCCGAGGACCCGGAGCGGACGTGGGCGCTGTACGGGGAGCACCTGCTCCACGAGGCGCGGACGTACGCCTCCTGGCAGTCCGAGGACATCCGCTCGGCGGTGCGCTCGGCGGCGACGACGGTGGCGGAGCTGCGCGAGGAGGGGGTGTACCGGATCGTCACGCCGGGAGAGCTGGCGGGGCCGGGCGCCGAGAGCCTGGTGCTGCATCCGCTGTGCGGCGGGATGCCGGTGGAGGAGGGGTGGCGGAGTCTGCGGCTGTTCTGCGACGCCCTGGCCCGGGAAAGGCCGGCGGCCCCGGCTCAGGCGTGAGCCGGGGCCGCCGGTGAAGAAGGAGAGGGGCAGCGGGGATGAGCCCGTCTCCTCCCGTACGGGGGAGGGTCAGCCCATCTCCTCCAGCGTTTTGCCCTTGGTCTCCCTCACGAACTTGAGCACGAAGGGGATCGAGAGCACGGCGAAGCAGGCGTAGATGATGTACGTCCCCGAGAGGTTCCAGTCGGCCAGGCTCGGGAAGCTGGCGGTGATCGCCCAGTTGGCCATCCACTGCGCGAAGACGGCGACGCCGAGGGCGGCGGCGCGCAGGCGGTTGGGGAACATCTCACCCAGGAAGACCCAGACGACGACGCCCCACGACAGGGCGAAGAAGAGTACGAAGACGTGGGCGGCGACCAGCGCCGTCGCGCCCTGGGCGGTGGGGAGCTTGCCGTCGACGAGGTCGGCGGAGAAGGCCCAGGCCTCGACGGCGAGCGCGACCGCCATGCCGATGGAGCCGACGAGGGCGAGCGGCCTGCGGCCCACCCGGTCGACCAGCACCATCGCGATCACCGTGCCGATGATGTTGATGATCGAGGTGGTGAACGAGTAGAAGAACGAGTCGGTCGGGTCGATGCCGACGGACTGCCACAGCGTCGCCGAGTAGTAGAACGCCACGTTGATGCCGACGAGCTGCTGGAACATCGAGAGGCCGATGCCGACCCAGACGATCGGCAGGAAGAAGAAGCGGTTGCCGAGCAGGTCCTTGAAGGAGGACTTGTGCTCGCGGTGCATGGCCGTCTCGATCTCGGTCACGCGCGCGTCGAGGTCGATCTTGTCGCCCTCGACCTCTTCGAGGATCTTGCGGGCCTCGGCCTTCTTGCCGACCGAGATGAGGAAGCGCGGGGACTCGGGGATGGCGAAGGAGAGAAGCCCGTAGAGGACTGCCGGAACGACCATCACGCCGAGCATCCACTGCCAGGCCTCCAGGCCCAGGATCTCGCCGCGCTGGTCGCCGTCGGCGATCTGGAGGACGGCGTAGTTGACCAGCTGGGAGACGGCGATGCCGATGACGATCGCGGCCTGCTGGAAGGAGCCGAGCCGACCGCGGTAGGCGGGCGGGGAGACCTCGGCGATGTAGGCCGGGCCGATCACGGAGGCCATGCCGATGGCGAAGCCGCCGATGATGCGCCACATCGCCAGGTCCCAGAGCGCGAACGGCAGTGCGGAGCCGATCGCGCTGGCGGTGAAGAGCACCGAGGCGATCTGCATGCAGCGGATGCGGCCGATCCGGTCCGCGATCCGGCCGGCCGTGGCGGCGCCGATCGCACAGCCGATCAGCGCGATGGCGATGACCTGGGCGAGCGTTCCGGATCCGATGTCGTACCGGTCGCGGATCGCCTCGACGGCGCCGTTGATGACGGAGCTGTCGTAGCCGAAGAGAAAGCCGCCCATCGCCGCGGCCGCGGTGATGAAGATGACGTGGCCGAGGTGCTCCGGGTGGGCCGCCCTCGCCCCGGACTCGGGTCCGTTCGCTGTGCTGCTGGTCACGTGAACTCCTGATGCCTGGCCGGGGGGCAGACGTGGGGTGTGAGCCTTCCCAGTGGCGCACACCATCGGTCTCGCCACCACTTGAAGACCAAGTCAACTTTGCAGAGGGTATGCGTTCAAGAAACGAAGTCAAACAGCGGGTCTGGTGCCGTGTACCCCGAGGTGCGCAAAAGGTGCGTTGAACCTCTGATGATTCGGTAAAGAGTCAGCGCAGCCGCTGGCTGATGACCTTCGAGACCCCGTCGCCCTGCATGGACACGCCGTACAGCGCGTCGGCGACCTCCATCGTCCGCTTCTGGTGGGTGATCACGATCAGCTGCGAGCTCTCCTGGAGCTCCTCCATGATCCGGATCAGCCGCTGCAGATTGGTGTCGTCGAGCGCGGCCTCGACCTCGTCCATCACGTAGAACGGACTGGGCCGGGCCTTGAAGATCGAGACCAGCAGCGCCACCGCCGTCAGGGAGCGTTCGCCGCCCGACAGCAGGGAGAGCCGCTTCACCTTCTTGCCCGGCGGGCGGGCCTCGACGTCCACGCCGGTGGTCAGCATGTTGTCCGGGTCGGTGAGGATGAGCCGGCCCTCGCCGCCGGGGAAGAGCCGGGAGAAGACGCCCTCGAACTGCCGGGCGGTGTCGTGGTAGGCCTCGGTGAAGACCTGCTCGACCCGCTCGTCGACCTCCTTGATCACCTGGAGCAGATCGGCCCGGGTCTTCTTCAGGTCTTCAAGCTGCTCGGACAGGAACTTGTGCCGTTCCTCCAGCGCCGAGAACTCCTCCAGCGCGAGCGGATTCACCTTCCCGAGTTGCTGGTACGCCCGTTCGGCCGAGCGCAGCCGCTTCTCCTGCTCGGGCCGCCGGTACGGCTTCGGCTGGTTGCGCGGGTGCTCCGGATCCTCCGGCAGCTCCTCGCCCTCGGCGGCGGGCGACGGCGGCACCAGCTGATCGGGCCCGTACTCGGAGATCAGCCCCGCCGGCTCCACGCCCAGCTCCTCCAGGGCCTTCGTCTCCAGCTGCTCGATCCGCAGCCGCTTCTCCGCACCCAGCACCTCGCCCCGGTGGACCGAGTCGGTGAGTTTGTCCAGCTCGCCCTTCAGCTCCCGGCCCCGGTCGCGCTCGACGGCCAGCTCGCGCTCCCGCTCGCCCTTCGCCGCCTCGGCCGACGTCCGCTCCTGGTCGGCCCGGACGAGGGACACCTCGACGTGCGCCAGCAGCTGACGGGCGCCCGAGGCCACGGCGGAGGCGACCTCGGACTCGTACCGCAGGCGGGCGCGGCGCTGTTCGGCACGGGTGCGCGCCTCGCGTTCGGCGCGGGCGGCCCGGTCCAGCCCATCGGCGCGCCCGGCCAGCGCCTTGACCCGCTCCTCGTGCGTACGGGCCTGGAGCCGGGCCTCCATCTCGGTCTGGCGGGCGTTGGCGCCGTCGGCGGCGAGCCGGTCCCGTACGGAGGTGTCGGGCTCCTCCTCGGCCGGCGTCTCCTCGGCGACCAGCAGCCGCTCGGCCAGCTCCTCGGCCTCCTCGGTGGCCCGCTCCAGGGCTTCCTGGGCGCGGGCGGCGGAGGCGGTCATGCGCTCGGCCTCGCCCGCCGCGCTCCGGGCCGTCCCGGCGAGCCGCCCGAGCTGCTGGGCGAAGCCGGACTTCTCCCGCTCGGCCGCCCGGCGGCGCTCCCCCAGCTCCTCGACGAGCGCGGCCTGCTCGGTGCGCCGCTGCCCCGCCCGGCGCTGGGCCTCGGCCAGCTCCTCGCACCGTACGGCCAGCTCGGCCAGTTCGGCGGCGGCCTCGTCGACGGATGCCTGCACCTCCAGCAGGCTGGGCGCCCCGGCCGACCCGCCGTGCGCGAAGTGGGCGGAGAGCACGTCCCCCTCCCCGGTCACCGCGGCCAGCCCGGGGTGTGCGGCGACCAGTTCCTCGGCGTCCTCCAGCGTCGCGACGACCACCATGTCCGCGACGAGGCGGCGGACAGCCCCGACCAGCGCGGCGGGCCCGCGCACGAGGTCGGCGACGGCGGGCGCGGTGGTGGTGAGGGTGGCGCTCCCGGTACGGCCGTGGGCACCGGCTCCGGCATCCGTACCAGCCGGCACACCGGCATCCGTACCACCCGGCACACCGGCTTCCGTGCCGCCCGGCACACCGGTCTCCGAACCGGCCGGCACACCAGCTTCCGCACCGCCCGGCACACCGCTCTCCATGCCGCCCGGCACACCAGCTTCCGTACCGCCCGGCACACCGCTCTCCGCACCGCCCGGCACACCGCTCTGCGCGGGCAGCTGGGCGGCGGCGCACTCCGCGCCCGGCACCTGTTCGCCGCCCTGCCCCGGTACGGGCACCGGCTCCCCACCCAGCAGCATCGCCGCGCGCCCGGCGTCCCGTTCGCGCAGCAGCCGGATCGCGGCGGCGGCGGTGGCCGGGTCCGTGACGGCCACCGCGTCCGCCGCCGTGCCGAGGGCGGCCGCGACCGGGATCTCGTACCCGGGCTCGACGGTCAGCAGTTCGGCGGCGGGGCCGAGGAGTCCGGCCAACCGGTCACGGGCGCCGAGCAGCGCGCCCGTGCCGTCCTTGCGGCGGAGCCCGAGGGCCAGTGCCTCGTGCCGGGCCGCGACCGCCGCCCGCCTGCGCTCGGCCGCGGTGGCCTCGTCGCGGGCCGTGCTGTGGGCGGCCTGGGCCTCGGTCAGGGCCCGCTTGGCCTCCTCGTGGCGGGCGGTCAGTTCCTCGTCGACGCCGTCCAGCCCTTCGACCTCGGCCTTGAGCTGCTCGTACTCCTCCTGGGCGGTGACCGCGCGCTCCTGGGCCTCGTCGCGGGAGGCCGCCAGCCGGTCGATCTCGGCCTGGGCCGAACCGGCCCGGCTGCGGGCCGCGTTGACCTGGCCGTTCAGCCGGGCGAGCCCTTCGCGCCGGTCGGCGATGGCGCGGGCCGCGTCCTTGAGCCGGCGTTCCTCGGCGGCCAGTTCGCGTTCCAGATCGGCGCGGTGGGCGACGGTGTCCTCCAGCGCGTGTTCGGCCGCCTCCAGGGACGCCGTCAGCTCCGCCTCCTGCTCGCGGATCCGGGCCGCCTCGCGCTCCAGGTCCTCGGGGTCGCGACCGCGGCGCTCCTCGGCGGGCGCCTGGGAGGCGCTGCGGACCCGGGCGTCGGCGAGCGAGATCGTGCCGCGGACCCGCTCGGCGAGCTGGGAGAGCTCGTACCAGGTCTGCTGGGCGCGCTGAAGCCGGGGCGCGAGGCGGCGCACCTCGCCCTCCAGCTCGGCCTCCCGGGCGAGCGCCGTCCTCAGCTCGGCCTCGGCCGCGTCCTTGCGCTTCTTCAGCTCGGCCTCGTCGGCGATCTCGTCGCGCAGCGCGTCCCGCAGGGTCACCAGGTCGTCGGCGAGGAGCCGGAGCCGGGCGTCGCGCAGATCGGCCTGGATGACGGCGGCCCGGCGGGCGACGGCGGCCTGCCGGCCGAGCGGTTTGAGCTGGCGGCGCAGTTCGTCGGTGAGGTCCTGGACGCGGGCCAGATTGGCGCCCATCGCGTCGAGTTTCCGCAGCGCCTTCTCTTTCCGCTTGCGGTGCTTGAGCACGCCCGCGGCTTCCTCGATGAAGGCCCTGCGGCCCATCGGGTCGGCGTGCAGGACGGAGTCCAACTGGCCCTGTCCGACGATGACGTGCATCTCGCGCCCGATACCGGAGTCGGAGAGGAGTTCCTGGATGTCGAGCAGCCGGCAGGTGTCGCCGTTGATCTGGTATTCGCTGCCGCCATTGCGGAACATGATCCGAGTGATCGTCACCTCGGCGTACTCGATGGGCAATGCGCCGTCGGAATTGTCGATCGTCAGTGACACTTCCGCGCGGCCGAGCGGCGGTCGCCCGGTCGTCCCGGCGAAGATCACGTCTTCCATCTTGCCGCCGCGCAGGGATTTGGCCCCTTGTTCCCCCATGACCCAGGAGAGCGCGTCCACCACATTGGATTTGCCGGATCCATTGGGTCCGACGACGCAGGTGATCCCCGGTTCGAACCGCAGGGTGGTGGCGGACGCGAACGATTTGAAACCACGCAGGGTCAGGGCCTTGAGGTGCACGCCGCCGGACTCTACCTTTCGCTCTCGGTTTCGCTGATGAAGGTGCAGGGCACATCAGACGGTAAGCGAAGGGGGGCAGGCCCGGGGGTGGCCGTCGGGCAAGGAAGACCGTCGGGCAAAGAAAAAGGGACGCCGAAGCGTCCCTGTGAATCTTGTCGGCTCCGCTGTGCTGCCGGCGTCGCCGTTCATCCAACGGTGGCCCGCGCCGTGCATCGTCGTACGACCGGACATCAGCATCCCCGGCGGTGCGGGGACCCCGGTGTTCGGGGACGGCGATCCGTGACGCAGGACGGATCAAAGAGATTCCGAGGCTACTGAGCGTGCCCGGCCCGACCGGCCCGAAGGGTCCGTCACGGTCAGGTCAGTGCAGGCTCGCCCTGGGGTACGTCGATGTCGATGCTGTCGAGCAGCGACTCCTGGTGCTGGGCGGCGGCGTTGAGCGCGTCGTTCTCGTCCTGGATCCGGGTGAGCTCGGATTCCAGGTCCTGGACGCGCTGCTGGAGCCGTCGCATCTCGGCGAGGAGTCGCGGGTCGGAACCGCCGACGTAACCGAGAAGCGCCTTTGCCATGATGGATGGTCCTCCACAATGAGTGACCGACCGATGCGGTGTGGGTCGTCAGGGAATCGCACCCGCGGTGCTCGGCAGGGCTCTGTCACCACTGCGGTTCTGCTGCTAATCAGCTCTACCGAACAGCTAAGGTGCGCGGGGTTTTCAGCGTCTCACCAAAAAGTTTGACGGTCAACACGATCACACCCTGTGTGCCCGGGTGTCCCGGGGGCGCGCGGCTGGACGATCTTGCGGCGCGGCTCTCCTGCGGGACCCCGAGGGGTGCGCGGATCTTCGTCAATGCCGCAGCCTTGCACGACATTCCGCATCTGGCAACCATCGGTCTCCTCCGGGTCCCGCCGCAGGTCATTTCGGGTGCGAGGGCCGGGCGGAGGCGAGGGCGGGGTTCCGGTGACGGTTCGGCGCAGGGCGTTCACGGAGCGGATCGGAAGGGGTCGCTCCGAGCCGGATCAGCGGATGGCGAACCCGTCGTATCCACCGCGCGGGGTGTCCCAGATCTCAGTGACGCCGTCCACGCGCCCGGGTGTGTCGTCGGACCGCAGCCAGTCCAGCAGACGGTGGCAATTCTCACGCCGCCCTTCGGCCACGATCTGCACTCTGCCGTCGTCGAGATTGAGGGCGAACCCGATGAGCCCGCCGATCTCCAAAGCGTTTGCCCTGGTGAACCAACGGAAGCCTACTTGCTGTACTCGGCCGCGTACCCAGACGACGAGGCGTGCTTCTTCGTTCATGCCCGAACGCTAACCGGCCAATTGCTCAAAAAGCACGCCGCCCCCTTTCACTCATGGGCTACAGTCCCGTCGCAACAGCCTCACTCGATCGGGTGAGTACCGGACGAGTGAGTACCGGAAGAGTGACGGGCGTCGACCGAAAAGTCGATCAAGCATCATTCGCTTCCCGCCGGGTCGCATTCGATCATCGGGGCCGTTCAGCTTCAGCAAACGGGGCAGTCGCGTGACGTCGCAACGACGTCCGGAGAATCAGGAAGGCACAGCGCATGGGACGCCACCGACGATCCGCCGCAGGCCCCGCCGCTGAGCAGCCCGCGGCCGGATCCGCTTCCCGGGGCCGGGGCACACGCCGGAAGAAGTCCGCCGTGCCGATCCGGACCGGGCTCCTCGGCGTCTCAGCGGCCGTGGCAGTCGGCGCCGTGGCCGTCGCCTCGGGTCTGGTCCCCGGCGGCGACACGTACACCACCGGCTCCCCCACCGCCGCCGACCAGGTGCGCACGGGCGGTGCGCCGGACCTGCTGACGCAGGGCGGCAGCTCCACCGCGCCGGCCGACCGGTCCTCCGCCCCCGCCAGCCGGGGCAGCGAGCGTCCGGAGGCGCCGAGCAAGTCGCCGTCGAAGACCCCGTCCAAGACGCCGTCGCCCTCGAAGACCTCCAAGGCACCGTCGAAGTCGGCCGCGCCCTCCACGTCGAAGAAGCCGGCCGCCACCCCGTCGAAGAAGTCGCAGGCCCCCACCTCGGCCCCGGAGAAGAGCTCCGCCCCGGCGAGCAAGACCCCGGCGCCCCCGAAGACCTCCACCGCCCCGCCGCCCAGCAAGAAGCCGAGCCCTTCCCCGACCGACGCCTCCGCACGCAGCGAGGTGCTGGCCCTGGTGAACCAGGAGCGCGCGAAGGTCGGCTGCTCACCGCTGTCCACCAGCGCCCCGCTGACCTCCCTCGCCCAGAACTTCAGCGAGGACATGGCGGCCCGCGGCTTCTTCGACCACACGGACCCGGACGGCGACACCCCGTGGGACCGTGCCGCGCAGGCGGGCGTCCAGGGGCTGGCGGCGGAGAACATCGCCCGCGGGCAGGCGGACGCCCGGGCCGTGATGGAGGGCTGGATGAACAGCGAAGGCCACCGGGCGAACATTCTCAATTGCGACTACAAGACCATCGGCATCGGTGTCCACGAGGGCTCCGGCGGACCGTGGTGGGTCCAGAACTTCGGCTTCTGAGAATCCCGCAGGTCAACGACCTATAGCCCCTTCTGGGCCGTCTCCGGGCCGTCATCGGTGACCGGGGCGGCCCAGACTGCGTCTACGGCGGCGCGCGTGCGGGTCTCGCTCGACGGCATCAGGTGGGTGTAGGTCCGCAGCGTGAAACCGGGGTCGTGATGCCCCAGGTATTCGCTCAGAGCCTTGATGCTCTCCCCCGCGTCCAGGAGCACCGACGCGTAGAAGTGCCGTAGCGCGTGCATCCCGTTGTCCCGCCCCTCAGCCACACCAGCAGCACGCAGAGCGGGCCGCCACTGACGATCGTTGAACTTGTTGCGGTTCAGCGCGTGCCCCTCAGAGCTCCGGAAGATCAGCGCCGCAGTGACCGGCGGGCCATCCAACATCTTCCACGGCAACGTCACCTCGGCAGCAGGCATCCGCGTCAGGTGGCCGGCCAACCCGAAGGCGATGGACTCGGGCAGAGGAACGTCCCGCTCCTTCCCTCCCTTGGGCGGAGCGAAGACGGGTCGCCCCCGGAGCAGCTTGACTTGCCGGACCACGTGGAGGACGCCACCGAGGAAGTCCACGTCCTCAACCGCGAGCCCGAACACCTCCCCCTGACGCAGGCCGCATCCGGCAGCGGGGTCCACCATTGCGCGGTACTTCTCCGGCAGCGCTTCCCGAACAGCCTTGACGCGCTCGGAGGGCCAGGGCTTGATCTTTCGGGGATCGAGACGGGGAGCCTTGACCGATCGCGCCGAGCACGGATTCGCCCGGATGACTCGGTCCTCGACTGCGGCCGTGAAGACCGTCGATACATGAGCGAAGATCCCGCGCCGGTACGCGGCGGACAGGCCCGCGTCTTCCAGGCCCCGCATCCAGAGACGAAGGTGCGTCGGGTTGAACGACCCGATAGGCCGCTTACCGATATGCGGGAGGGCGTGCAGCCTCAACCGCATCTCGACGGCTTCACGGGTCGCCGGGTCGGTCATCTGCGTCTTCATCCACCGCGTCGCGTACTGCTCGAAGGTGACCTTGCCTGCCTCCGGCGCGATGTAGTCGCCACGGGACATGTCGGCTTCGACGTTGGACAACCAGGTCTCAGCCTTGCGCTTCTGCTTGTCGGGGAAGCTCTTGGACTTCTCGGTGCCGTCGGGGCCGATGTAGCGGGCGCGGTAGCGCAGGCCGACGCCGTGGCGGTCGGTCTTGACCCGCACGGCCTTGCCGCTCGGTCCGGGTTGGGTCTTGTACCAGCGGTCTTGGATGTGTCCGGCCATCAGGCGGCTTCCTTGTCCATGAGGGTGGCGACCCAAGTGCGGACGTCTTCGGGGTCGTAGCGCAGGTGTCGGCCGACGCGGAAGCCGCGGGGACCGGTGTCCTTACGGCGCCACTGGTAGACCGTCTCGACGGGCACGCCCAGGAGGTCAGCCAGGTCGAGCGGGGTCAGGTAGCGGTCGGGCAGCGGTCGCCTCACGCCCACACCTCCGCCGCGTCGAGGTGGTCCAGGTCTTCGAGTTCCGCCCGAGCCTCGCGGGCGGTGGTGCGGCCGGTCTGGATATCGCGGGCGATCGTGGCAACGAGCCAGGACTCGCCGGGGGTGTGGCCGTGCCCGGCATACGTCCAGTGGGCGAGGGTCAGTGTGGAGCCCTCCGGGGCGTCGTCCGGATCAGGCAGGCCCCGTTCGCGGCGTTCCTGGCGGGCCCGGTAGTCGGCCCTCACCTGGCGCAGTGCGCCGAGGGTGGTGGAGTAAGCGCGGGACTTGGTGGAGAAGTGCCCGCGGAAGCCGAGCATGTGGGCCCAGCGCCACAGCATCCGGTCCGGGTAGGCGTCGTCCAGGGCGTAGCAGGCTTCGATCAGGCGGCGGGCGTGGTCGGGCAGGTCGGTGAGCTTGTCCAGCTCGCCCAGCTCCCCGATGCGGCGGTCGACGGTGCCGGTGGTCTCGGCGGCTTTGGTGGCGTACTTCGCCACGTACGCGGCCACCGCTTCCTCCGACAGGTCGTCGTTCGCGCTCCCGGCGCCGATGGGCCGTACGTCTACCTGGGTGCCCCAGTCGAGGGTCCGGGCGGGGTGGTCGCCGGAGGCGGGGAGGGGGAGCGTGGCGCGGGCGGCAGCCGCCTGGATCGCGTCGGTGAGGAGGGTGGTGCTGGCCCAGCCGGGGGGCGGGGTGTCGGGGCCTTCGGGGCCGTCGAGGCGGACGATGGCGTGGAAGTGGACCGCGCCCCTTTTCTGGAACTCCGCGACCTTCCCGAAGGAGACCCGGCAGACCTCGGCGGCGGCTTTCTGGGAAAGGCCGGCGCGGGCGGCGACCTCCCGGCGGAGGTAGATGGTGAACCGTCGCCAGAGGTCCCCGGCGTGGTTGTTCCACAGCACCGCGCCCGCGTAGTCGTACGTGGTCGGGTTCAGGGCGGTGCCAAGGAGCGGGGAGTCGTCGGGGTGGTCGGTGCCGCACCGGCAGACACCCTTGGTGGGCCGGTTGTGGACCGGGCCGAAGCTCGGGGCGGTGAGGGTGGCGAAGACCTTGGGGTGCGTGCGCACCGTGACCGGGGTCCCCTTGGCCACGTCACCGGTGAGTCCGGCGCGGATGAGGTGGAAGGTGTCTCCGGCGTAGGTCCAGGCGCAGGAGGGGCAGCGGGAGGCCCGCCGGTTCCCGCAGGCGACCCGGAGGCGACCGCCGGGTTCGCCCTGGGTGTTGTAGGAGTAGAGCACCTGCCCGGACTTGGCGTCGCGGGTGGTGGTCATGCCTTCCAGGTGGATCGGGTCCGAGCAGCCACCGGTACGGCGGACCTGCTCCTGCCACCGGTCGAAGCCGGGGGCGTTGGCGACCCGTAAGAGGTCCGCCAGGGTCAGGGGGTCGGTGCCCACGATCGCGGCGGTACCGGCCACGGCCGAGGGCTCTACGGGGAAGGACGTCACTGGTCGTCCTCCTTCGGGTAGCCGTGGCCGATCGGCGGGTAGAGGCCGCGCACCTTGGCGTCTTCCTCGGCGTAGTGCGCGTCATCGACCACGGTGAAGAACCGGGTGTAGGGGCGGACGTCGTGAGCGTCGAGGTACATGCCGATCTGCTCGGTACGCATCTCATCGGCCCACTCGGCCGCGTGCAGGGCGTCGTCCGGGAAGCTCACGCGGCCACCGCCACGGAGGACCCGGAGACCAGGGCGGTCAGGCGCTCGACGTGGGCCTGGTGGCGGACGCGGGCCCGGGGGCTGACGGTCGCGTGCGCGATGGAGCGGGCGGAGTGCTCCTCCAGGCCGGAACCGTTGCAGGCCCAGCAGAACACCGACAGGTGGTCGTCCTCACCGGCCCAGCCCGACCCGGCGCACTCCGAGCAGTCCGCCCACGGGTGGGCGGTCAGGAAGTGCAGGCACTCGGCCGGATCGGCGCACCGCAACTCCGCGCATGCCGGGCAGGCCCGACCCAGCACCGAACGACGCACAACCACAGCAGAAGCAGTCATGATGGAAGCTCCCTGATGGGACAGGGGGGCGGTGTGTCTGCTTGGCGGTAGGACACCGCCCCCAACTGGCTTGAGCCACTTACTGGCTTAAGCCAGTTGGTATGCTCGGCTCATGACCGCATCCGACCGCCCCTCCCAGCAACCAGCCAGCCGCCGAATCGCTGACGCACTCCGCGCCTCGATCGAGCGGGGCGAGCTGGAGGCCGGCCAAAAGCTCCCATCCGAGCGAGCCTTGGCTGAGCAGTACGGAGCGGCGCGCAACACCGCGCGAGAAGCGATTCGCCTCCTGGCTGAGCAGGGGCTAGTGACTGCAAAGCACGGTCGCGGCGTGTTCGTGCGCGAGCCGCAACGCCTCTTCCGCTTCGGTAGCGACCGGTACTCACTTGCGAACCGGGAGACCGGACTCACCCCGTTCCGCCTGGAAGCCAAAAAGCAGGGCAAGGTCCCGCGCATCGACGTCCTGAGCATTACCCGCGAGGTGCCGCCTCCTGATGTTGCCGAGCGGCTCCAGGTCCCGGCCGACAGCGAGAGCGTCGTTCACCGCGAGAACCATTACTTCGCGGACGATGAGCCGGTCCAGATCGTCTCCACCTATCTGCGCTGGGAAGAGGCGGAGGGGACTCTCCTCATGCAGGCGAAGTCAGGGCCGAACGGGATCTACGGCCGCCTGGAGGAGCTGGGCCACGTGATGACGCGGGTGCGCGACGAGATCAGTGCTCGGATGCCTTCACCCGAAGAGGCCCGGGTACTCGACTTGTTGCCAGGGGTGCCCGTACTCGAAGTGCTCCACACGAGCCTGGATCAGAACTCGGAGCCTTTCGAGGTGTCCCGATACGTGCACCGCGCCGATCAAACCGGGCTCCTCTACGAGCTGCCCGTTTCCTAGCCCACTGCTCCGCTGGAGGACTCGCGTGGCTGACACCAGCATTCGCCCTATCGAAGATGCCGACGTTCCCGGAGCGGCGGCAGCCCTGATCGACGTCCACTCGACGGACGGATATCCGGTTGAAGGAGTGGATGACCCCGAGGCATGGATCACGCCGCCGGGAGTCGTGAAGGCGTGGGTAGCTCACCGGGACGGCTTGGTGGGGCATATCGCGATCATGAAGGCGGAGGGGGAGAAGGCCGTCACCCTCTGGCAGCAGCAGAGCGGAGAGGATGAATCCCGCATCGGTGTACTGGCCCGGCTGTTCGTGGTGCGATCTGCGCGGAAGCACGCCGTGGGCGAAAGCCTCATGCGCACAGCCATGGACTACGCCGAGGAGAACGGCCTACGCCTTGTGCTCGACGTGATGGACAAGGATGAGGCAGCCATTCGCCTCTACGAACGCTTGGGCTGGCAGTTCATCGGTGGAGCCACGCACCAATTCGGAGACGGTCAGCAGATCCCCGCCAAGTGCTACGTCTGGCCCGCCAGCTAGCTGGGAAGTTACAGGTTTCTCTACCTCATCAAGGCACCCGGCTGCGCCCGCGCTCCTGCCTTCGGCCCGCTCGGCGCTGCCGCCGCCGACGCGCGCCCACAACTGGATAGGCCCGGGGGCATGAGACGAGAACCAAGCCCGCGGCTTCAAGAGGATGCCCCCGGCGGGGGCGCTCAGACTCCGGGATGGACGGGGCACCGTTCGCGAGTGCCGGCCGGAGCGTGGCGAGCGTCGTGGGGGCTCCCATCCCGACCACCTTCGACCCAGGCAGAGCCGAGCAGTCGCGGCCCAGGGCGTCAAGGTCGTTCGTACAGTGGCGCGCTCACCTTGACGCCCTGAACCACGACCGCTCCACAAAGTGTGGGTCGAAGGCGGACGGGATGGGAACCGGGGCGAGTGGTGGGACGATGGCCGCAAGGAGCTCTCTCGGGCACATCCACTGGCGCTTAGTAGCGTCTACGGGCTGCGAGTCAGCCGCGCAGCTTTGGGACTTCAAGCAGCGTGTAGTAGAAGATCTCACCAGACTCGCCAGGCCTGTGTGGAGCCTCAATCGGCTCCCAGTCATCAGCTAGAGCCTCGGGTACCGCTAGCTGCAAGATGAGGTGATGAACGCCCTCCGGCGCGGAGCCAACGACCCTCAAGCCAAGGTAGAGCTCATCGAAGCTGCCGACGACGGTGTACACAACCGCCTCGACTGCTGTGCCGAAGACCTCGATACGAACGGGCCTCCCAGCGCTCCCTCTCGCTTCCTTGACCAGCTGTGGGACACTCTCGCGCGCATCCTGCAGGAGTCGATAGGCCTGCTCAGCCTCCAAGCGAAGTCGGTCATCGTCGTGCGGCAGCAGATGCTTGCTGTACGTCCGCTTGCCCGGCTCCAAGTCCTCGCCAGCGCGGTTGAGAGCAGTGCGCTTTCGCATGCACCTGTCACTCAGCTGACGGTAGAAGTCGTCCCGAGCTCCAGCGGTTCGCTGCCCGGCAGCTACGAGCCACCCGAAGGCCTGACCCTGGTCTTCCCAGACCGCCGCGCGCCAGCGCGAGCCACCAGGCTTGCACTTCAGCAGCACTACATCATCAATGCTGGCGATCTTCTCCGTAGGCGCCACATCAGCCTGCTGTTGCGCGCGAGAGACGAGAGGATGATCCAACTCGTGCAGTGGAGTCGCTATCGGCGGAAGATCAAGGTCAAGGTCCTCTTGCACGCAACGCAGAGTGGGACGAAGGCGAGGCCTGGTCACGTACTCACAGACTCCGCTCAGGCAGCACCGACGCGACGAAGGTCCTCGATTGACGCCCCTGTCAGCAGAGCGAGGTATGCACCATCACTGCCATCCAGGCGGTCAAAGGAAGCCCTGATCTCTTCGCGCGCACGACGCTCGCCGGCCGTCGGCTCCCCAATACCCTTCGAGAGCTCGACCCGGCGCGCACGGGTACGTTCGCGTACCTGCGGATCCATCAGAGTCGTCATGCGGTAAGAGTACGGGACTAAGCGGCTCAGCGCACCCTCTAGCGCCGCTTACCTCTCTTCGAACAGGCAAGCTTAAGGTAAAGCTATAGCAAAGAAAACGCATGACGAGTTGTCCATGATGCCCGGCGTGCTACGCTCCGTGATCGAAGATCAGCATAGCGACGGAGCGTAGCACGCCGGGCATCATGGACACTTCTCCTCTTAACGGAGAGTCACTACTAGCCCGAGTTTCAGAGGAGCAGATCGTCGCTCGACTCTGGACATCCACCAGATTTAAGGGCTAGTTGCAAAGCTAGCAGGTTCAGTCACTTCGCCCTAGACCCAAACGGTCAGTAGCCCCTTCCCAGTCATCTCGTCAGGCACACACGCGCGCGGGGCCTCGTACCACGGGCCGTCTCAGGGCCGTCAGGGGTTGCTCAATGGCGACCAACGCTGACAACCACCGACAGCTATGTCGCAGGTCGCAGCGTTGATCGACTACATGGCCGCAGGTCACTGACTTGGCCCGTCACTTCTTCGGCTTCTGACCCCGGAGAGCACGCTCGCCCCCATGCTCCGCGCGGCGCGCGGAGCACGGGGGCGACTGCGTCTGAAGCCGCTCAGCAGCTGACCAGGCCCAGGAACTTGTTGAACGGGGCGGCCGGCCTGACCCACTGGGTCACTTCCTGACCCGGCTGCAGGGTGTCACACCGGATCTGCGACGACTCGATCACCGACTGGAAGGTCGGCTTCACCCGCTGTACGCTCTCGCAGTTGTTGGTGATCGCGACGCCCATGGAGCCGAACACCTCGGGCATCACGATTGTTGTGACGCAGCTCGGCACAGAGGCTGCTGCGGCGGACGCCGGGGACGGGGAAATCGCCGCCAGCGTCATACCGCTCACGGCAACCGCCGTGGCCACTGCGGCCTTTCGCTTGATCTTTGCCAACACCATGTCATGCCTCCCTATCGGAAGGCACCAGTCAACGAAGCAACCCCGTGCCGGAGAAGGCCACATCGAAAACCTTTTCTCGCACGGCGGGCGGGGCCGCCCCCTTGCTCCCGTACAGCGCTCCCTCGGGGTGAGCACTGCGCGGGAGTAAGCTTTTGGTATGGCCAGCGATGCACATACAGACACAGGCACAGAGACGGACAGCTTCGACGGCCTCGCCTTCGACGTCTTCTCCCGCGCCTGTCCCTCGCGCTCGACGCTGGAGCACGTCACCGGGCGCTGGGGCGGTCTGACGATCGGCGCGCTGTACGAGGAGAGCCTCCGGTTCAACGAGCTGCGCCGCCGGGTCGACGGGGTCAGCGAGAAGATGCTCTCCCAGACCCTGCACGCCCTGGAGCGGGACGGGATCGTCCTGCGGGAGGCCCAGCCGGTGAACCCGCCCCGGGTGGACTACGAGCTCACCCCGTTCGGGCGCGAGGTCGCGGAGAAGCTCCTCGGGCTCATTCACTGCGTCGAGGGGCGGATGGACGAGGTCCTGGCCGCCCGGACGCGCTACGACGAGGCGCGCGGCGGCCGCTGACAGCGCGGGCAGTAGTAGCTGGAGCGGTTCATCCAGGCGCGGCGGCGCATCGGGGTGGAGCACCGGTTGCAGGGCTCGCCCTCCCGGCCGTACGCGTCGAGCGACCGGTCGAAGTAGCCGGACTCGCCGTTCACGTTGACGTACAGGCTGTCGAAGCTGGTGCCGCCCTGGGCGAGGGCCGCGTTCATGACGTCGCGGGCGTGGCCGAGCAGTTCGGCGGACTTGGGACGGATCAGGGTCGCGGTCGGCCGGTCGTAGTGCAGCTTGGCCCGCCAGAGCGCCTCGTCCGCGTAGATGTTGCCGACGCCGCTGATCAGCGACTGGTCGAGCAGGGCGCGCTTGACGGTGGTGCGGCGCAGCCGCAGCGCGGTGTGGAACGCGGCGTCGTCGAAGAGCGGGTCGAGGGGGTCCCGGGCGATGTGCGCGATGGTGTCGGGCAGTCCGTCGGGGGTGTTGGCGTGCAGCGAGAGTCCGCCGAAGGTGCGCTGGTCGACGAAGCGCAGTTCGGTGCCGAGCGCGTCGTCGAACCGCATCCGGATCCGCAGGTGCTTCTCGTCGGGCGCGTCCGCGGGCTGCACCAGCAGCTGTCCGCTCATCCCGAGGTGGCCCAGCAGCGAGGCGGAGGCCTCCTCGATCGGCACCCAGAGGTACTTGCCGCGCCGCATCGCCGCTCCCAGGCGGGCCCCGCGCAGCCGGGCGGCGAAGTCGACGCCGCCCGCGAGGTGCCGGCGGACCGAGCGCGGGTGCAGCACCTCGACCTCGGTGACGGTGCGCCCGCTGACCCAGCGCTCAAGTCCCCTGCGGACGACTTCGACCTCGGGCAGCTCGGGCACGGTGCACCACTCCAGACACATCGACGGTAGTACGGGGGGGGCGGGGCGGGCGGACACGGAGACCGCGGTGACCGCCGGAGCCGCCCCTGGACAGGGAAAACCCCCCGGTGCGCAGGGCACCGAGGGGTTCTCGTACAGCTTCAGGCCGGAGCGGCGTCCGTGTTCGGCGACGGGTCGGCAGGGGTGTCGGCGGCCCCTCCGTCGGCCGCGGACTTCTCCGCGGCCTGCCGCGCCTCTGCGGCGGCGCTGATCTCGCGCCAGGCGGACTCGGCCGCCTGCTGCTCCGCTTCCTTCTTGCTACGGCCGGTGCCGGTGCCGTACGAGACACCACCGACGCGAGCGGCAGCAGTGAAGGTCTTCTCGTGATCCGGGCCGGTCTCCGTGACGAGGTACTCGGGGACTCCGAGGCTCTCGCTCGCGGTGAGCTCCTGGAGGCTGGTCTTCCAGTCCAGGCCGGCGCCGAGGTTCGAGGACCTGTCGATCAGCGGGTCGAAGAGCCGGTGAACCAGCTCCGAGGCCGCGCTGAGGCCCTGGTCGAGATAGACCGCGCCGATCACTGCTTCCAGTGTGTCGGCGAGGATGGAAGCCTTGTCCCGGCCCCCCGTGCCCTCTTCACCGCGGCCGAGCCGGATGAAGGAGCCGAGTTCGAGGCCGCGGCCCACTTCCGCCAGCGCACGCGAGTTGACCACCGCGGCCCGCAACTTGGCCAGCTGGCCTTCGGGCAGGTCGGGGTGGGTGCGGTACAGCGTGTCCGTGACCACCAGGCCGAGCACCGAATCCCCGAGGAATTCGAGCCGCTCGTTGGTGGGCAGGCCGCCGTTCTCGTACGCGTACGAACGGTGGGTCAGCGCACGCACCAGAAGGGCGGACTCGAGGTGATACCCGAGCCGCCCTTCCAGAAGCGTGTGGGACGAGGCTGTGTTGACGTTGTCTGCCTGCTTCTTGGCGTTGGACAACTCAGACATCGGGCCTCTCACCAGCCGCTCAGACCTCGAGGACCTGGCGCTTGTTGTAGGTGCCGCAGCTCGGGCACGCAATGTGCTGGAGCTTGGGCTCCTGGCAACGCTCGCACGAAACCAGGGTGGGGACCGCAGCCTTCCACTGCGACCGGCGGTGGCGCGTGTTGCTGCGCGACATCTTCCGCTTCGGAACAGCCACGGCTACTTCTCCTGCTTCTCGTCGACGCCCGGTTCGGCGCCGCCCATGTTGTCCTTCTCGCCGTCCTGAACGGTCTCGGCGAGTCCTTGCAGTGCCGCCCAACGGATGTCGACGGCGTCGTGGTGGTGGCCAGGATTCTCGTCCAGCCTGATTCCGCATTCGGAACACAGACCGGCGCAGTCCTCCGAGCACACCGGCTGCATGGGCAGTGCGAGCACTACCGCGTCACGCAGCATGGGTTCGAGGTCGAACAAGCCGTCCTCGAGAAAGAACCTGTCCTCGTCGTCCTCGGCGTCGTCGGCCGGTTCCGCCGCACTGCTGCGGCCCCGGTCATCGGCGTCAGGGTACGAGAACATTTCCTGGAAGTCCGCGTCGACCTCTACGGTCAGCGGCTCCAGACACCTTACGCACTCCCCCTCGGCGGTGGCACGGGCGGTGCCTGTGACAAGCACCCCTTCCATGACCGATTCGAGGCGGAGGTCCAGCTCCACGGGTGCGCCTTCCGGCACGCCGATGACGCCGTCGATGCCCAGGACCGGTGAACCGGGTGCTTCCACCGAGCGGGACAGCCGCTTCATGGCACCGGGACGCCGGCCCAGCTCGTGCGTATCGAACACGAGAGGGTTGCGGTGGTCGAGGTGGCCGTTCAGGGCTTTTCCTGCTTTCGAAATCATGGGTGTCGTCCTGCGAAGGAGGGGCCGTCTACGGTCCGGAGTCAAATGGCCCCGGTTCGTGGACGAAGCGGGCAGCCGGAATCGCGGACCTATGTGCGACCGAGGATTCAGGATACTGGACGGACCGCTCAGCACCCAATCGGGGCAGCCCCGCGCAGCACCGCCGGGGTCAGCGGCCCTGTTCGTACCGGCGCAGCTGCTCCAGGTCGATCATGCTGGTGTCGAAGAGGCTGGTCTCGTCCAGCGCGCCGCCGCCCTGCCCGCCGGGCGCCTGGCCTTGCCCGTGTCCCTGCTCGTGCCCCTGCTCGTGCTGCTGAGGCTGCTGCTGCCATCCGTAGTCGGGCTGGCCGGTCGGCTGGGGCGGGTAGCCGTTGGGGTCGTAGCCGCCCTGCTGCGGGTACGCCGCGTACGGGTCGGGCTGCTGGTAGCCGTACGCGTCCTGCACGCCCTGCTGGACCGGCTGCTCCTGGTAGCCGTACGCCGCCTGCGCGTAGCTCGGCTCGGCCGACGGCTGCGCCGGGTAGGCGGGCTGCTGGGGCGCCTGCTGCGGTTCGGGGGCGGCCAGCTCGGCGAGACCGGCCAGGTAGTCGGCGTCGCTGGTGTGGCCCTGGCCGGCCGCGGCGTCCTGGGCGGCGATGTGCGCGCCGAGGTCGTCGGTGGCGACCCGGCCGTGCAGCTTCTGCCGGCCGCGGCCGACCGCCTCCAGGGTCTTGGCGAGGACGGCCTCGAAGGCGCCGAACTTGGCGTCCACGTACGCGTCGGCCCGCTGCTTCAGCGTCTCGGGATCGGCGCTGCGCTCGGGGGCCTCGGTGAAGTCGGGGTCCTCGTAACCCTGCTCGTCCAGGCCCTGACCGCGGCCGAGGAGCTTCTCGCGGCCCCGGTCCACGGAGCCGATGGTCTTGGTGAGGACGACCTCGAAGTTGGCGAGCTTGCTGTCGACGTAGTCGTCGGCCTCGGCCCGGACCTCCTCGGCCTCCCGGCGGGCCTCGGAGAGGATCCGGTCGGCCTCGCTCTGCGACTGCCGGGCGATCTCGGTCTCGGAGATCAGCGAGGCGCGCTGGGCGTGGGCCGACTCGATGATCCGCTCGGCCTCCTGGCGGGCCTGCTCGGCGAACTGCTCCTGGCCGCCGATCAGCTCCTGTGCCTGGGCGAGAGAGCCGGGCAGGGCCTGGCGCACCTCTTCGAGCATGGCGAGCAGCTCGGCGCGGTTGACCACGCACGAGGCCGACATGGGCATGGATCGGGCGCTCCCGACCGCTTCGACGATCTCGTCGAGCTTCTTCTGCACGTCCACCGTGTGCTCGCCACTCTCTGCTGCTCTGTTGAAGCTGCTGCTCCGTTGGAGACGGACGGGACGACTGTAAGGCCAGTCGGCCGCCGCCCGACACCTGGTGACGGCCCGTCAGCGCCTCAGCGTTCGCCGAGCCGCTTCACGAGCGCCTCGTGGACGGTGGGCGGCAGCAGGTGGGAGACATCGCCGCCCCAGGTCGCCACCTCCTTGACCAGCGAGGACGACAGGAAGCTGTACGTCGGGTTAGTCGGCACGAAGAGCGTCTCGACGCCGGAGAGGCCGTTGTTCATCTGGGCCATCTGCAGCTCGTAGTCGAAGTCGCTGACGGCTCGCAGGCCCTTCACGATCGCCGGGATCTCCCGCTGCTTGCAGAAGTCCACCAGCAGGCCGTGGAAGGACTCCACCTCGACGTTGCCGAAGTCGGCGGTGACCTCGCGGATCAGCTCGATCCGCTCGTCGACGGTGAACAGCCCCTTCTTGGACTGGTTGATCATCACCGCCACGTGCACCACGTCGTACAGCTTGGAGGCTCGTCCGATGATGTCGAGATGTCCGTTGGTGATGGGGTCGAACGACCCCGGACAGACGGCGCGGCGCACTGTGATTCCCTCGCTCTCCGGTCCGGTCATCGTGCGTCTTCGCACGTAGCGGCGGCGCGACCGTACCAAAGCGTTCCCTCGCCGTAGCGACGGGACCGCAGTGGCTCGAATCCGGCGGGCCAGCCGAATTCTCCGCCCCGGGTGCTGCGTTCCACGGTGACGAGCGCATCCTCCGCGAGCCACCCCTGAGCACGGAGTGTGAGCAGGATCTCGCGAAGATCGTCGTCGGTGACGGCGTACGGCGGATCGAGGAAGACGATGTCGTACGGGTCGGCGGGCGCCGGTCCTGTCACGATCTGTTCGGCTTTGCCGGTACGGACGTCGGCGCCCGGGAGGCCGAGGGTGCGGACGTTGTCGCGGACGGTGCGGACGGCCTTGGGGTCGGCCTCCACGAGCAGGGCGTGGACCGCGCCGCGGGAGAGCGCTTCGAGGCCGACGGCGCCGGATCCGGCGTACAGATCGGCGACCCGGGTCCCCTCCAGGGTGCCGAGGAGCGCCTGCCAGGTGGAGAAGAGTCCCTCGCGCGCACGGTCGGAGGTGGGGCGGGTGCCGGTGCCGGGCGGGACGGCCAGGCGGCGTCCGCCGGCCGAGCCGGCGATCACGCGGGTCATGGGTGTGAGGTCCTCGGGGTCGGGGGCGTGCCGGGGGCCTGCGGTGAGCGCGGGCCGTGCGTCCACGATATGGCGTACGGCCCGCACCGGCAGGACGGCCCCGGGGCCCGTGCACCCGGCAGGGCGGCCCCCGGGCTCACCCCTTGTCGAGATACTCCTCGCGCTCCTTGTCCAGCAGGGCGGCCAGCACCGTGCGCAGCTCCGGCAGGTGTTCCAGCTCCGGGTCGGCGGCGACGATCGCCACGGCCTCCTCGCGGGCGGCGGCGATGACCTCCTCGTCGTCGATGACGGTGAGCATCCGCAGCGAGGAGCGCACCCCGGACTGGGCCTGGCCCAGCACATCGCCCTCGCGGCGCTGCTCCAGGTCGATCCGGGAGAGCTCGAAGCCGTCGAGGGTGGCGGCGACGGCGGAGAGGCGGGCGCGGGCGGGGCTCGCCTCGTGGGCCTCGCTGACCAGCAGGCAGAGTCCGGGGGCGGAGCCCCGGCCGACGCGGCCGCGGAGCTGGTGGAGCTGGGAGACGCCGAAGCGGTCGGCGTCCATGATCACCATGGCGGTGGCGTTGGGGACGTTGACGCCGACCTCGATGACGGTGGTCGCGACCAGGACGTCGACGTCCCCGGCGGCGAACCGGCGCATGACGTCGTCCTTCTCGTCGGGGTGCATACGGCCGTGCAGCACCTCGACGGTCAGCCCGGCCAGCGCGCCCCTGCGCAGCTCGTCGGCGATCTCCAGGACGGCGAGCGGTGGGCGTTTGTCGCCGTCCTCCTCGGCGGTCTTCTTCTTCGCCTTGCCCTTCTTCCCCTCGGCCTCCTCCGCGTCGTCGCCGATGCGGGGGCAGACCACATACGCCTGGTGGCCGTTCTCCACCTCCTCGCGGACGCGTTCCCAGGCGCGGGCGAGGAAGTGCGGCTTGTCCTTGGCGGGGACGACATGGCTGGCGATCGGGGAGCGTCCGGCCGGGAGCTGGTCCAGGACGGAGGTCTCCAGGTCGCCGAAGACCGTCATCGCGACGGTACGGGGAATGGGTGTGGCGGTCATGACGAGCAGGTGGGGCGGCTGCTTCCCCTTGGAGCGCAGTGCGTCGCGCTGTTCGACGCCGAAGCGGTGCTGTTCGTCGACGACGACCAGGCCGAGATCGTGGAACTGGACCTTGTCCTCGATGAGGGCGTGGGTGCCGATGACGATCCCGGCCTCGCCGGTGACCAGGTCGAGCAGGGCCTGACGGCGGGCGGCCGTGCCCATGGAGCCGGTGAGCAGGACGACCTTGGTGCCCTGCTCCGAGCCGCCCAGCATGCCGCCCTCGGCCAGCTCGCCCATCATCTCGGTGATCGAGCGGTGGTGCTGCTGGGCGAGGACCTCGGTGGGGGCGAGCATCGCGGCCTGGCCGCCCGCGTCGACCACGGTGAGCATCGCGCGCAGCGCCACCATCGTCTTGCCCGAACCCACCTCGCCCTGGAGGAGCCGGTGCATGGGGTGCTCGGTGGCGAGGTCGTCGAAGATCTCCTTGCTGACCTTCTCCTGTCCCTCGGTGAGGGTGAAGGGCAGCTTGGCGTCGAAGGCGTCCAGCAGGCCGTCCGCGACGGGGCGGCGGGCGACGGCGGGCAGCTGGGTGTCGGCGTACCGGCGGCGGGCCAGGGCGACCTGGAGGACGAACGCCTCGTCCCATTTGAGGCGGGCCTTGGCGTCCTCGATGTCCGCTTTGGTCTGCGGCCGGTGCACCTTGAGCAGCGCCTCGGGCAGCGGGGTGAAGCCGCGCCCCTCGCGCAGGGAGGCGGGCAGCGGGTCCACCGCGTCCTGCGCGCTGGGCAGGACGGCGTCCACGGCCTTGGCGATCCGCCAGGAGTCGAGCTGCTTGCACGCGGGGTAGATCGGCAGCAGCCGTCCGGCGAAGGCGTCCACGGCCTCGGTGGCCTCGTCGGCGTCGGAGACGTCGAGCAGTTGGTACGTGGGGTGGGCCAGCTGCATCCGGCGGTTGAAGACGGAGACCTTGCCCGCGAACATCGCCTGACGGCCCGGCAGCAGCTCCTTGTGCGGCTTGTGGACGCCGTGGCCGAAGAAGACCAGCTGGAGGCGGCCGCTGCCGTCGGTGAGGGTGACCTCCAGGCGCTTTCCCCGGCCGTTGTTGAACGTCAGGATCCGGGCGTCGGCGACCTGGGCGACAACCGTGACGTGCTCGTCCAGCGGGAGGTCGGCCAGCGCGGTCAGCTTGCCGCGCTCCTCGTACCGCCGCGGGTAGTGGTGCAGCAGATCACCGACCGTGTGCAGGTCGAGGTGTTCGGCCATCACCTTCGCGGTGGCTCCGCCGAGCAGCTTCTTCAGGGGTTCATCGAACGAGGACACGCGATCCATTGCACACCACGGCACTGACAGCTGTCCGCCGGGCACGACGACACCACTCCGACGGCTACTCGACGCCGATCAGCAGCGGTGCGCGCTGGTGGCCGCCCCGGTAGACCACCGTGTCCACGGCGAGGTGTCCCTCCCGTACGTGTTCCTCCAGGGCGTCCGCGAGCGTGTCCGGGACGTCCTCGCCGAGGACGAGGGTGACGAGTTCGCCGCCCGCCGCCAGCATCCGGTCGAGCACGGTGCGGGCGGTGCCCGGGACGTCGGCGCCGATCACGGCGACGTCGCCGTCGATCAGCCCGAGGATGTCCCCGGCCTGGCAGATGCCCGCCATGGTCCACGACTGGCGCTCGGCGACGGCCAGTTCGGCGTAGCGGGTGGCCCCGGCGGCGGCGGTCATGGCGACCACGTCCTCGTCGAAGCCGCGGCCGGGCTCGTGGACGGCGAGCGCGGCGATGCCCTGGACGGCGGCGCGGGTGGGGACGAGGGCGACCCGGACCCCCTCGGTCCTGGCCTGTTCGGCGGCGGCGGCCGCGGTGTGGCGCAGGGCCGCGTCGTTGGGCAGCAGGACCACCTCGCGGGCGTGGGCCCGCCGGATGGCGTCGACCAGTTCGCCGCTGGCGGGCGGTTCACCGGGGCGGGCGATCACGGTGGTGGCGCCGGCCTCGGTGCAGAGCCCGGCCAGGCCGTCGCCGGGGACCACGACGACGACGGCGCGCTGGGCGGGTTCGGCCTGGACGCGGACGTCGTGGCCGCTCTCGGTGGCGAAGTGGGTGATCCGGATCCGGTACGGCCGCCCGGCCTCGACGCCCGCCTCGACGGCCGCCCCGGCGTCGTCGACATGGACGTGGACGTGCCAGAGCCCGTCGCCGCCGACGACGACCAGGGAGTCGCCGAGCGCGTCGAGCCGGGTGCGCAGCCGGGCCACCTGCTCGTCGCGGGCCTCCAGGAGGTAGATCACCTCGAACGCGGGGCCGGCGCCGCCGTCCTCGGGGCAGTCGAGCGGCCCGTCCACCGGAGCGCCCGCGGGAGGGCCCCCCTCCCCGGCGGCCTCCGTGACGCCCTCCACCGGGGTGCCGCCCACCGGCAGTCCCACGACGGATCCCCCGTCCACGGTCACGGGCGCCTGCGCGGCGTTCCCGGAAGCGGTACGGGGTCCTCGCGCGGGAGCCTGTCCGGTCACCGTCTCCACCAGCGCGCCCAGCACCGCCACCAGGCCCCGGCCCCCGGCGTCGACCACGCCCGCCCGGCCGAGGACGGCCAGCTGCTCGGGGGTGCGCGCGAGGGCGGCCCGCGCCCCCTCGTAGGCGGCGGTGACCACGGTGCGCAGGTCGGGGTCCTCGCCCCGGGCGGCATCGGCGGCCTCGGCGGCGACGGTGAGCACGGTGCCCTCGACGGGGTGGGCGACGGCCTGGCGGGCCGCGTCGGCGGCGCTCGTGAGGGCGAGGCGCAGGTGAGCGGCGTCGCCGCCGTCGGCCAGCACCCCGGCCATACCGCGCAGCAGCTGGGCCAGGATCGTGCCGGAGTTCCCGCGGGCGCCGATCAGGGCGCCGTGCGCCATGGCGCGTACGGCGTCGGCGGTGGCGGGCTTCGTGGTGCCGGTCTCGTGGGCGGCGAAGACCGCTTCGACGGCGGCCGCCGCGGACTCGACGGTCAGGTAGAGGTTGGTGCCGGTGTCCCCGTCGGCGATGGGATAGACGTTGATCGCGTCGATCTCCGCGCGCTCCCGGCCCAGTGCCTCCAGGGCCAGTGAGCACCACGTGCGTACCGCGACGGCGTCCAGGTCGTCGGGGGGCTGCGGCACCGATGGTCCTCCTTGAGCGGCCGTGGCAACGGGCTGCACCGCAGGTTAGCCCGCCCTCGGGGGTCCCGGCAGGGACAGGGGGCGGGAGGGCGGGCGGCCGAGCCGTGGTAGTTTCGTATCTCCGAAGCAGGCGTTGTATGCTGCTCCGGTTGCCCGATGAGAGTCGGGACATTCCCCCGGTACCGCCACTTCAGTCCAACTGATTCCGGCGCGCCGGAATTCACTGTAAGTGCATCTGAAGTCTTTGGAGTGACCCGTGGCTGCCAACTGCGACGTTTGCGGCAAGGGGCCGAGCTTCGGCAACAGCGTTTCGTTCTCGCACCGCCGTACGTCTCGTCGCTGGAATCCCAACATCCAGCGCGTGCGTGCCGTGGTCGGTCGGACGCCGAAGCGGCTCAACGTCTGCACCTCGTGCATCAAGGCCGGCAAGGTCGCGCGCTGACGTCCCCGTCGTAGCGCAGCCTTCCGGTTGCCCAAAAAGCCGGTCCACCTCGGTGGACCGGCTTTTTGCTGTGCTCGGGGCCGGTGCGCCCGGGGCCCGTGTGCTCCGGGGCCGGTGCGCCCGGAGGCCCGTCGTCAGTCGGCCGGGCGGGTCAGCCAGCCGTGGTCGACCGGGCCGATACCGTCGCCGAGCGGGAACCCGGCCTCGATCGCGCCGGTGACGTACGTCTTCGCGCCCTGGACGGCCGTGGGTACGTCCATCCCCAGCGCGAGCCCGGAGGCGATGGCGGAGGCCAGCGTGCAGCCGGTGCCGTGGGTGTGGCGGTTGTCGTGGCGGGGGGCGCGCAGCCAGTGTTCCGCGCTCCCGTCGGTGAGCAGGTCCACCGCCTCCCCGGGCAGATGGCCGCCCTTGATCACGACCCAGCGCGGCCCGAAGCCGAGGACCTCCTCGGCGGCCCGGCGCATCCCGCTCTCGTCGGTGACCCGGACGCCGGTGAGCTGGGCCACCTCGTCGAGGTTCGGGGTGGCGACGGTGGCGACGGGCAGCAGCTTCGTCCGTACGGAGTCGAGGGCCTCGGCGGCGAGCAGCGCGTCCCCGTGCTTGGAGACGCCGACCGGGTCGACGACGACGGGGGCGTCGGTTCCGGCGAGGAGTTCGGCGACGGTCTCCACGAGGGCGGCGGAGGCGAGCATGCCGGTCTTCACGGCCTGGACGCCGATGTCGTCGACGACGCTGCGGTACTGGGCGCGTACGGCGTCCACCGGAAGCTCCCACGCGCCCTGGACGCCGAGGGAGTTCTGTGCGGTGACTGCGGTGAGCACGCTCATGCCGTGCACGCCGAGGGCGAGCATCGTCTTGAGGTCGGCCTGGATCCCCGCACCGCCGCCGGAGTCGGATCCGGCGACGGTGAGCACGCGGGGCGGTACAGCGGTACGTAGGGGCATACGCAGCAATCTAGGGCCTTTCGTTTGGATCGTGTCGGGCTCGCGGGGTCCGGCACGCGCATCTGCGGCGTTGTCGTCAATCACCAACGCTCCGCGTTGCCTCAATCCTCCGCCTTGCACCTGCACGCACCGGACCCCGCTCCCTGATCCGACCTGATCCAAACGAAAGGCCCTAGTGGTCAGCCGCGCGGCTGGGTGTCCTCGATGGAGCCGAAGTGGTCCCAGCCGCCCTTGCTGGTCCAGGGGGCGCCGTCGACGGTGACCTGGGGCAGGGCGGAGGGGTTGAGGACCTCGCCGATCACCTTCCAGCGGGCGGGGAGCTTCGCGTCGGGCGGGAAGGTCGCCACGATCGCGTGGTCCTCTCCCCCGGTCAGCACCCACTGGAGCGGGTCGACGCCGACGGCCTGGCCGATGTCGGACATCTGCGAGGGGATGTCGATGAGCCCGGAGCGCAGGTCGATCCGGCACTTGCTGGCCTCCGCGATGTGCCCGAGGTCGGCGACGAGGCCGTCGCTGACGTCGGTCATCGCGGTGGCGCCGAGTCCGGCCGCTGCGGGGCCCGCGTGGTACGGCGGCTCGGGGCGGCGGTGGGCCTCGACGAAGGCGCGGGGCGAGCGGAAGCCCCGGGAGAGCACCGCGTAACCGGCCGCCGACCAGCCGAGCCAGCCGGTGACCGCGACAACGTCGCCGGGGCGTGCGCCGGCGCGGGTGACCGGTTCGTGGTTGCGCAGGTCGCCGAGTGCGGTGATGGAGACGGTGATCGTGTCGCCGCCCACCACGTCGCCGCCGACCACGGCCGCGCCCGCCACCTGGCATTCGTCGCGCAGGCCGTCCATCAGTTCGGCGGCCCAGGTGACGGGGAGGTCGGCGGGGACGACGAGGCCGAGGAGCAGCGCGGTGGGCACCGCGCCCATCGCCGCGATGTCGGCGAGGTTCTGGGCGGCTGCCTTGCGGCCGACGTCGTACGCCGTCGACCAGTCACGGCGGAAGTGCCGCCCTTCCAGCAGGATGTCCGTACTGGCCACGACCCTGCGGTCGGGGGCGGCCACGACCGCGGCGTCGTCGCCGGGCCCCAGCCGTACCGCCGGAGTGGTGGTGAGCCGGGACGTGAGCTCTCTGATGAGCCCGAACTCCCCCAACTCGCCCACGGTTCCCTTCACCGAGTCTCACCTCTCCTTTATCGCCCCGGACACCCGTCCGGGCCCCCGGTCGCGAGCCGTCTGTGCTGTCGGTACCGTCAAGAGATACGTCAACTTCTGCGCCCTGTACGCCACGCTGTGGGCGGCATCCGGCCCGTAGGTCTCCCCGCGGCCCGCGGCAACGCGATAACGTGGCGTCCCTTTCCCCCACATGATCCTCGTGGCCGCCCTGGAGGTTCCGTGGTACAGGCGTACATCCTCATCCAGACCGAGGTGGGCAAGGCGTCGATCGTCGCCGAGACCATCTCCAAGATTCCGGGAGTCATCCAGGCAGAGGACGTCACCGGTCCGTACGACGTGATCGTGCGGGCCCAGGCAGAGACGGTCGACGAGCTCGGCCGCATGGTGGTCGCCAAGGTGCAGCAGGTGGACGGCATCACACGGACGCTGACCTGCCCGGTTGTCCACCTCTGACCCCCGTCTAGGCTGGGCCGGTGACGTCATCCGCCCGCCGTTCCCCCCGCTCGATATTCCTCGGTCCGTCCGCTGCCGTGCTCGTGCTGGCCGCGGCGGGCTGTTCTCTCAGCGACGCCCAGCCGTCGGTCCCGGTTCCCACACCGTCCGCGGAGGCCGCCGCGTACTGCGAGGCCCTGCACGAGGAACTGCCGGAGACGATCCTCGAACTGGAACGCAGTGATCCCTCCCCGGATTCGGAGCTGACCGCCGGCTGGGGGGACGGGGCGATCGTACTGCGCTGCGGGGTCCCCCGGCCCGCGAAGATGGACGACCCGCAGTCCGAGGGCGTCGAGGCGGACGGGGTGCAGTGGATGCTGGAGGAGCCCGAGGGCTCCGGTCCGCGGTTCACCACCACGTACCGCAAGGCGTACGTCGAGGTCACGCTGGATTCGACGTACGCCCACGACATCACGCCGCTGGCCTCGTTCGCCGGTCCCGTCTCGAAGACGGTTCCCGGGAAATTCTGAGTCCCGTCCCCGGCGTCGTCAGCGCAGTCCGGTGGAGCGGGTCAACGCGGCCTGGATCAGCCGGTCGACCAGTTCCGGATAGCTCACGCCGCTCTCCTGCCACATGCGCGGGTACATGGAGATCGGGGTGAATCCCGGCAGGGTGTTGATCTCGTTGATGACGAAGGAGCCGTCCTCGGTGAGGAAGAAGTCGGCGCGCACCAGGCCCTCGCAGGAGACCGCGTCGAAGGCGGCGACGGCGAGCCGCTGCACCTCGGCGGTCTGCTCCTCGGTGAGCGGCGCCGGCACGAGACCCGTGGCCGAGTCGATGTACTTGGCCTCGAAGTCGTAGAAGTCGTGCGCGGTGACCGGCGGGATCTCGGCGGGCACACTGGCGCGCGGGCCGTCCTCGAACTCCAGCACCCCGCACTCGATCTCCCGGCCGCGCAGCAGCGCCTCGACGAGGAACTTCGGGTCGTGGCGGCGGGCCTCCTCGATCGCCGCGTCGAGGCCGGCGAGGTCGTCGACCTTGGTGATGCCCATCGAGGAGCCGCCGCGGGCGGGCTTGATGAACAGCGGCCAGCCGTGCTCGCCGGCGAAGTCCACGATCCGCTTGCGGGCGGCGGCGGGGTCGTTGTCCCACTCGCGGGGCCGGACGACCTCGTAGGGTCCGACGGGCAGCCCGTAGGAGATGAAGACGCGCTTCATGTACTCCTTGTCCTGGCCGACGGCGGAGGCGAGGACGCCCGCGCCGACGTAGGGCACACCGGAGAGTTCGAGAAGGCCCTGGAGGGTGCCGTCCTCGCCGTACGGGCCGTGCAGCACGGGGAAGACGACGTCGACCTCGCCCAGCGCCTTGGGCACCGCGCCGGGCTCGGTGTAGACGACCTCGCGGCTGCCCGGGTCCACGGAGAGCACGACGCTGCCCTCGGCGGCCCCGGTGAGCAGGTCCACGTCGGGGACCTTGCGGTCGGTGATGGCCATGCGTTCGGGCTCGTCGGCGGTGAGCGCCCAGCGGCCGTCCGCCGTGATGCCGATCGGCAGGACGTCGTACTTCGTCCGGTCGATGGCCTTCATGACGGCGCCGGCCGTGACGACCGAGATGCCGTGTTCGGAGCTGCGGCCGCCGAACACGACGGCCACACGCGGCTTGCGGCGCTGCTGCTCAGGGCTCTCGGCGCGCTCAGGGCTCTGGGGGAGGTTCTCGCTGCTCATATCGCGATGAGCGTACCTGCTGGTAAGAGCGGCGTCAGCGTCGCTCGGCCTTGGCGCTCCGCGACATCAGCTCCTTGACGGCGACGACCGGGGACTTGCCCTCGTGGACGATCGAGACGACGGTCTCGGTGATGGGCATGTCGACCCCGTGCCTGCGGGCCAGGTCGAGGACCGATTCGCAGGACTTGACGCCCTCGGCGGTCTGCTTGGTGACGGCGATCGTCTCCTGGAGCGTCATGCCGCGGCCGAGGTTGGTGCCGAAGGTGTGGTTCCGCGAGAGCGGCGAGGAGCAGGTGGCCACCAGGTCGCCGAGGCCGGCGAGGCCGGAGAACGTCAACGGGTCCGCGCCCATGGCCAGGCCCAGCCGGGTGGTCTCGGCGAGGCCCCGGGTGATGAGGGAGCCCTTGGTGTTGTCGCCGAGTCCCATGCCGTCCGCGATGCCGACGGCGAGGCCGATGACGTTCTTCACGGCGCCGCCGAGCTCGCAGCCGACCACGTCGGTGTTGGTGTACGGCCGGAAGTAGGCGGTGTGGCAGGCGGCCTGGAGGCGCTGGGCGACGGACTCGTCGGAGCAGGCGACGACGGCCGCGGCGGGGCGGCGCTCCGCGATCTCCTTGGCCAGGTTGGGGCCCGAGACGACGGCGATGCGGTCGGCGGAGACCTTGGTGACGTCGGCGATGACCTCGCTCATCAGCTCGGCGGTGCCCAGTTCGACGCCCTTCATCAGGGAGACCAGGACGGTGTCCGGCCCCAGGTGCGGGGCCCAGTCGGCGAGGTTGGCGCGCAGCGTCTGGGAGGGCACGACGAGGAAGGCGAACTCCGCGCCGCGCAGGGCCTCGGCGGCGTCGGTGGTGGCGCGGATGGTGTCGGGGAGCGCGATGCCCGGGAGGTAGTCCGGGTTGGTGTGCGTGGTGTTGATGGCCTCGGCGACCTCGGCGCGACGGCCCCAGAGAGTGACGTCGCAGCCCGCGTCGGCGAGGATCACGGCGAAGGCCGTACCCCATGAGCCGGTTCCGAAGACGGCCGCTTTTACGGGGTGCGTCACGTGGGTCCCTTTCCCTGGGCCTTGCGCCGTTGTTCAGCACGGGCTTTGCGGTGATCGTAGAGCTCGGCGGGCGCCTTCTCGCCGCGCAGGTCCTCCAGCTGGCGGGTGACCGCCGCCATGATGGCCTCGGTCGCCTCGCGCAGCACCTCGGGCGTCGGCTCCAGACCGTGGAAGCGGCTGAGGTCGACGGGCGGTCCGGCCTGCACCCGCAGCGTCTTGCGGGGGAACAACCGGAGCTTGTTCTCCTTGGCGTAGGGCGGCATCACCTCGTTCGCGCCCCACTGGGCGACCGGGATGACGGGTGCCTTGGTCATCAGGGCGACCCGGGCGGCCCCGGTCTTCCCGGCCATCGGCCACATGTCGGGGTCCCGGGTGAGGGTGCCCTCGGGGTAGAAGGCGACGCACTCGCCGCGCTCGATGGCCTCCACGGCGGCCCGGAAGGCGTCCAGGGCGTTGGTGGTCTCGCGGTAGACGGGGATCTGTCCGGTGCCGCGCAGCATCATCCCGACGAACGGGGTGCGGAAGAGGCCGGCCTTCGCCAGGAACCGGGGCACCCGCCCGGTGTTGTACTGGAAATGACCGTAGGAGAGCGGGTCCAGATAGGAGTTGTGGTTGACGGCGCTGATGAATCCGCCGTCGGCCGGAACGTGCTCCATCCCCCGCCAGTCGCGCTTGAACAGAACCACCAGTGGCGGCTTGGCGATGACCGCCGCCAGGCGGTACCAGAAGCCGATTCTGCGGCGGGACACGTGGATACCTTCCTTAAGGATGTCAACCTGCGGCCCGGCTACTGACGGTCAAGTCTCGCCCCAGGGCCCTGCTCTGTCGAGAACACCGTACGCCTCACGTCCGGCGGTGGACCTCCGGGTTGTCGTACCGGCAGGCGAGAATAGGTCCTGACGCGTACGGAGGGGGAGATCGCCACGAACACCGATCCGGCCGGGCCCTGGTCCCTGGTCGTTCCGCTGAAGCCGCTCGCCCGGGCCAAGAGCCGCCTAGGGCGGGCGGCGGGCGAGGATGCCCGGCCCCTGCTGGCCCTGGCGTTCGCCCAGGACACGGTGGCCGCGGCACTGGCCTGTTCCCGGGTGCGGGATGTGGTGGTCGTCACGGACGACGCCGTGGCCGCGGCGGCCCTGGGGGCGCTCGGGGCACGGATCGTGCCGGACGCCCCGGGGGCCGGGCTCAACGCGGCGCTGGCCCACGGCGCGCGCTCGGTGCGGGCCCTGCGGCCCGCCGCCGCGGTGGCCGCGCTCAACGCGGACCTGCCGGCGCTGCGCACCGATGAATTGGCGCGGGTGCTCGATTTCTCCTCCGCTTTTCCCAGCTCTTTTCTCCGGGACGCGGCGGGAATCGGGACGACATTTCTGGCCGCGGCGAGCGGTGCGGAATTCCGTCCGGCTTTCGGGGGTCCGTCCGGGTCACGGCATCGGGCGTCGGGGGCGGTGGAAATAGCGCTGTCCGGTGTCGACTCGGTGCGCCGGGACGTGGACACGGGCGAGGACCTGCGGGTCGCCCTGGCCCTGGGGGTGGGGCCGCACACGGCGCGGCTCGCGGCCGTGCCCGCCTTCGCCCGTGACCGATAGGCTGCGCCCCATGCAGGCGACCTCGTACACGTACGACCCCGAGACCCGTGGCGGCAGTGTGCTGCTGGACGACGGCACCCCGGTGGAGTTCGACGCCGCGGCCTTCGACGCGGGCGGTCTGCTGCTGTTGCGCCCGGGGCAGCGGGTGCGCATCGAGGGTGAGGGCGAGGGGGCGGCCCTGCGGATCACCCTGGTGACGTTGCAGACGTTCTAGTAGGGGTTCACCGGCCGGACGGGTCCGGACAGCCCGCGGGCCGGGCTCCCCCAGTGGGGGAGCCCGGCCCGGCGCGTTGTGAGAGGCGGGCGGATGCCCGGGGCTCACTTCTTGCGTGCGGTGGCCTTCTTGGCCGTGGTCTTGCGCGCCGTGGTCTTCTTCGCGGGCGCCTTCTTCGCCGTGGCCTTCTTGGCGGGCGCGGTCTTCTTGGCGGTGGCCGTGGCCTTCTTGGCCGGGGTGGCCTTCTTCGCGGCCGCGGACGTCTTCTTCGCCGTCGCGGTCGTCTTCTTGGCCGTGGTCTTCTTCGCGGCGGTGGTCTTCGCCGCCGTCGTCTTCTTGGCGGTCGCCTTCTTCGCGGTGGCCTTCTTGGCGGCCGACTTCTTGGCGGCGGCGGCCTTCACCGTCGTACGGGCGGCGGAAGATCCGCCCGAGAGGCTGCCCTTGGGGGCCTTCTTGACGGCCACGTCGTTCTTGGGGAGCTTCTTCGAGCCGCTCACCAGGTCCTTGAACCCCTGGCCCGCGCGGAAGCGGGGCACCGAGGTCTTCTTGACCCGGACGCGCTCACCCGTCTGCGGGTTGCGGGCGTACCGGGCGGGGCGGTCGACCTTCTCGAACGAACCGAAGCCGGTGACCGAGACACGGTCCCCGGCGACAACGGCACGGACGATCGCGTCGAGCACCGCGTCGACGGCGTCCGCGGCCTGCTGACGGCCGCCGACCTTGTCGGCAATCGCTTCTACGAGCTGCGCCTTGTTCACGTCTTCCCCTTCGGAGACATTGCCAGAACGAAAGTGTTCAAGCTTTTTCGCACGTTAGGCAGATATATACCGCAAATCAAACACGAAACGGGCTAATCACCCTAGTGCCGCAACGAAGTCGACCGATGCGCAGTTCCACGTGTCAGTCACCTTCGGGGAATCGGCCCTCATCGAGGTCCTTCATCAACCGGTCCAGACGCCTTGCCGCGTCCGGGAGATCGTGCTTCGCCGCGGCCGTGACGACCAACAGCTTCCGGGTCAGCGCCATCCGTACGCCCTCCGGGACTTGCAGTGCACGCACCTTCGCGTGCGCTTCCTTCAGTTGGTCGGCGACTTGGCCATAGAGCTTGAGTTGGCTGTCGCGTTCCATGCACCGATTGTGCCATCTGGGGCGAGTTGTCGCCCGACGGGGTCTCAACAAGCGACTGCGCCCCCTGCCGGGAGGCAGGGGGCGCAGTCCTGGAAAAGCGCTGCTCAGGCGGCAATGGTACGCGGCTTGAAGGTGGGCCTGGACGCCTCGTACGCGGCGATGTCCGCTTCGTTCTGAAGGGTGAGGCTGATGTCGTCGAGGCCGTTCAGCAGCCGCCAGCGGGCGTTCTCATCCAGCTCGAAGCCGGCGGTGACGCCCTCGGCGCGGACCTGCCGGGCCTCCAGGTCGACGGTCACCTCGGCGGTCGGGTCGGCCTCCGTCAGCTCCCAGAGGGCGTCGACGACCTTCTGCTCCAGAACCACCGTGAGCAGGCCGTTCTTCAGCGAGTTGCCCCGGAAGATGTCGGCGAAGCGGGAGGAGATGACCGTCTTGAAGCCGTAGTTCTGCAGGGCCCAGACCGCGTGTTCGCGGGAGGAGCCGGTACCGAAGTCGGGGCCGGCGACCAGGACGGAGGCGCCCTGGCGCTCGGGGCGGTTGAGGACGAAGTTCTCGTCCTTGCGCCAGGCTTCGAAGAGGCCGTCCTCGAACCCGTCGCGGGTGACCTTCTTCAGCCAGTGGGCGGGGATGATCTGGTCGGTGTCGACGTTGCTGCGGCGCAGCGGGACGACCCGGCCGGTGTGCGTGGTGAAGGCTTCCATGGCTATCGGACTCCGGCGGGGGTACGGGCGTCGGACAGGTCGGCGGGCGAGGCCAGATGGCCCAGCACCGCGGTGGCGGCGGCGACCTGGGGCGAGACCAGGTGGGTGCGGCCGCCCTTGCCCTGCCTGCCCTCGAAGTTGCGGTTCGAGGTGGAGGCGGAGCGCTCGCCGGGGGCCAGCTGGTCGGGGTTCATGCCGAGGCACATCGAGCAGCCGGCGTGCCGCCATTCGGCGCCGGCCTCGGTGAAGACCTTGTCCAGGCCCTCGGAAACGGCCTGGAGGGCGACCCGCACCGAGCCGGGGACGACCAGCATGCGTACGCCGTCGGCGACTTTGCGGCCGTCCAGGATCGCGGCGGCGTTGCGCAGGTCCTCGATGCGGCCGTTGGTGCACGAACCTACGAAGACGGTGTCGACGTTGATCTCGCGCAGTGGCTGTCCGGCGGTCAACCCCATGTACTCCAGGGCCTTTTCGGCGGCGTGGCGCTCCGAGGCGTCCTCGTACGAAGCCGGGTCGGGGACGCTCGCCGACAGCGGCGCGCCCTGGCCGGGGTTGGTGCCCCAGGTGACGAACGGGGCGAGTTCGGCGGCGTCGATGACGACCTCGGCGTCGAACACCGCGTCGTCGTCCGTGCGCAGGGTCTTCCAGTACGCGACGGCGGCGTCCCACTCCTCACCCTCGGGGGCGTGGTCGCGGCCCTTGAGGTAGTCGAAGGTGGTGGCGTCGGGGGCGATCATGCCCGCGCGGGCGCCGGCCTCGATCGACATGTTGCAGATGGTCATCCGGGCCTCCATCGAGAGCTTCTCGATGGCGGAGCCGCGGTATTCGAGGATGTAGCCCTGACCGCCGCCGGTGCCGATCCGGGCGATGATCGCCAGGATCAGGTCCTTCGCGGTGACCTCGTCGGGCAGTTCGCCCTCGACCGTGATGGCCATGGTCTTCGGGCGGGCCATCGGCAGTGTCTGCGTGGCCAGGACGTGCTCGACCTGGCTGGTGCCGATGCCGAACGCCAGCGCCCCGAACGCGCCGTGCGTGGAGGTGTGGGAGTCGCCGCAGACCACGGTGGTGCCGGGCTGGGTCAGCCCCAGCTGCGGGCCGACCACGTGCACGACGCCCTGCTCGACGTCGCCCAGCGGGTGCAGCCGGACGCCGAACTCCGCGCAGTTCTTGCGCAGCGTCTCCAGCTGGGCGCGCGAGACGGGGTCGGCGATCGGCTTGTCGATGTCGAGGGTCGGGGTGTTGTGGTCCTCGGTGGCGATGGTGAGGTCGAGGCGCCGCACCGGACGTCCGGCCTGCCGCAGTCCGTCGAAGGCCTGCGGGCTGGTCACCTCGTGCAGCAGGTGCAGATCGATGAAGAGGAGGTCGGGCTCGCCCTCCGCGCGCCGGACGACATGGTCGTCCCAGACCTTCTCCGCGAGTGTCCTACCCATCGCTTTCCCTCCGGCCGGCGTCTTCGCCGGCCCAACTAGAGATCGGTGCGCCTCCGTCCGGACCCCCGTGCGGGGCGGTGGCTACGAGCCGTTGTGCGGCCGCCCCCACAGGTTCGCAACTTCCGCCGGAAATTGAACTTGCGTTTCACAGAGTGAGACGGGAGTATCGTCGTATGGACAACTCTAGCGGCGTCGGCGTTCTCGACAAGGCAGCTCTGGTATTGAGCGCCCTGGAGTCCGGTCCGGCCACCCTCGCCGGGCTGGTCGCGGCGACCGGGCTCGCACGGCCCACGGCCCATCGACTGGCCGTGGCACTGGAACACCACCGGATGGTGGCGAGGGATATGCAGGGCCGGTTCATTCTCGGCCCCCGGCTGTCGGAACTGGCAGCCGCGGCGGGCGAGGACCGCCTGCTGGCCACGGCCGGACCGGTGCTCACCCACCTGCGCGACATCACCGGCGAGAGCGCGCAGCTCTACCGCCGGCAGGGCGACATGCGCATCTGCGTGGCGGCGGCGGAACGGCTGTCCGGACTCCGGGACACGGTGCCGGTCGGCTCCACGCTCACGATGAAGGCGGGCTCCTCCGCCCAGATCCTGATGGCCTGGGAGGAGCCGGAGCGCCTGCACCGGGGCCTCCAGGGGGCCCGGTTCACGGCGACGGCGCTCTCCGGCGTACGGCGGCGGGGCTGGGCCCAGTCCATCGGCGAGCGGGAGCCGGGCGTCGCCTCGGTCTCGGCCCCGGTGCGCGGCCCGTCGAACCGGGTGGTCGCCGCGGTCTCGATCTCCGGGCCCATCGAGCGGCTGACCCGCCACCCGGGCCGGATGCACGCCCAGGCGGTCATCGACTCGGCGGCACGGCTGACCGAGGCCCTGCGCCGCAGCGGCTGACCCCGCCCGCCACCGCACTCCCCCTCCCCTCTCCAGCAGGCCGCTCCAGCGTCGTGGCGGCCCTCTTCTTCACCCGGTTCCTTACCCGCAGCCTTCTTTCAGCCGGACCGCCGCGCGGAGGACCGGTGAGCGAGCCGGTCCGCACCCCGGCGGCCCCGCGCGGCGATCGGCAGCACCCCGGTGGCCGCGGCCAGACCGGAGGCCGGCATGTCGGCGTAGATGCACTCGTAGCCGCCCTCGGGCACCACGTAGGTCTCGTGCCACAACCCCACGTGCTGCCGGGACTTCTTCTCCTTGCGATTGACGATCGCCCAGGCCTTGCGGTGGAACATGTCGGGAGCCGCCGCGTAGGCGTACAGCTTCTCCTTCGACTCCCAGTACTGGACGACGTGGTACGTGCGGGGCGAGCCGGTGAGCAGCGTGCAGCCGAGCAGCCCCCGGTCCTTGTTCCTGCCCAGCTCCCGCAGCATCCGCAGCATCGCCGCGAGGACCGGCAGCCAGTGGTGCACGCCCCGGAAGTGGTTGATGCGCATCCCGATCAGCAGGACGACGGCGTCGCCCTCGGCCGCCGCCGTCATCCGGCCCGGTATCGGTTTCGCGAACATGTCGTACCCCGATTCGTTGGAGAGTGGCGCTATCCAATGGTGGGATAGTGTCACTGCCCAAGGCGGGGCGCAAGGGAAGGTGCGGCGGATGCGACTCTCGGAACTCAGTGAGCGGAGCGGTGTCTCCACGGCGACGATCAAGTACTACCTGCGGGAGGGGCTGCTGCCGGCCGGGCTGCGGGTGAGCGCGACGCAGGCGGAGTACGACGAGGGCCATCTGCGGCGGCTCCGGCTGGTCCGGGCGCTGATCCAGGTGGGGCGGCTCCCGGTGGCGACGGCCCGCGAGGTGCTCACCCATGTCGACGACGAGTCGCTGGGCCGCACGATCCGTCTGGGGGCGGCGCTGTGGGCCCTGCCGCACGGTCCGTCACCGGACGAGGACGCCCCGGAGACCGCCCTCGCCCGCGCCCATGTGACCGAGCTGCTCACGGAGTTGGGGTGGTCGACCGTCCTGGAGCTGGGCGACCTCTCCCCGGTCCACCGGTCGCTGGTCGCGTCCGTGGCCACGCTCGTACGGCTCGGATATCCGTGTGACATCGGCTACTTGACCCGGCAGGCCCGGATCATGGAGCAGGCCGCGGTGCACGATCTGGACGAGATGGAGACGTACGACTCGGAGGCCGAGCAGGTCGAGAAGGCCGTCGCGTCGGCGGTGCTGTACGAGCCGCTGCTGATGTCCCTGCGGCGGCTGGCGCAGAGCGAGGAGTCGGCCCGCCGGTACGGCTTGTGACAACGAAGAAGGCCCTTCATTGAGGTGAAGGGCCTTTCCGTACTGCTCTGTTGTACCCCCGACCGGATTCGAACCGGCGCTACTGCCGTGAGAGGGCAGCGTGCTAGGCCGCTACACAACGGGGGCGTGGTTACTGCTGACTTGCGCTGGGCTACCAGGACTCGAACCTAGAATGACGGTACCAGAAACCGTAGTGTTGCCAATTACACCATAGCCCATGGTGAGACAAGTACCCCCGACCGGATTCGAACCGGCGCTACTGCCGTGAGAGGGCAGCGTGCTAGGCCGCTACACAACGGGGGCCCTAGCGATCCTGCATCGAGAGCGATGGGTGCGACCCATGATGTTCTCGCGGGAAGGATCTGTACCCCCGACCGGATTCGAACCGGCGCTACTGCCGTGAGAGGGCAGCGTGCTAGGCCGCTACACAACGGGGGCTTGTCCTGCTGGATACTGCTGGTCTTGCTGTACTGCGCTGGGCTACCAGGACTCGAACCTAGAATGACGGTACCAGAAACCGTAGTGTTGCCAATTACACCATAGCCCACTGAAATGCAACCCCTGGCGGGGGCTTCACTTCTGTCTGCGCTTCCCGGCCGGATCTTTCGGCCCGCTCGGGCGGCGCAGAAAGAACATTACCCGAAGGTGTCCGGCGCTCCAAAACGGGTATCGCCTGCCAGCAGCCCCGGCAGCTGGTCGAGCCCGGTGATCCGCACGAGATCGGAGCGTCCGCCCCTGCCCTGCCGGTCGAGCCAGATGCCGGTGAGCCCGGCGGCGACGGCGCCGCTCGCGTCGATGTCCGGCTCGTCGCCCACGTACGCCACTTCGTGCGGATCCAGCGCGAGCGCCTCGCAGGCCGCGTGGAAGGCGCCGGCCTCCGGCTTGGAGATGCCGAGTTCGACGGCGCAGACCATCGCCTCGAAGCGATCCCGGACGCCGAGCGCGGTGAGCTTGCGGTGCTGGTGACCGGTGCTGGAGTTGGAGAGGATCGCGTGCCGGTAGTCGGGCACCAGGCGGTCCAGGGCCGGCAACACGTCCGGGAAGAGCGACCAGGCGGCCTCGTAGTGGGTCACATGGCCGGCGAACCAGTCGTCGGCCTCGGCGTCCGTCAGGGCCCGCGAGAGGAACTCCCGCACGCGGTCCCGGCGCTGCCCGAGGAAGTCGGTCTCCCCGGCGGCGACGCGCGCCCAGTGCCGGACGGTGATCGCCTTCCAGGCGTCGAGGGCCTCGTCGACCGACGCGTACGCCTCGGGCAGTCCCACGCCCTCCAGGTGGAGCCGCATGCCGGTGCGGTCGGCGCCCGCGTAGTCGAAGATCGTGTCGTCGATGTCCCAGAGCACGGCGCGGATCGGCATGGATCTCACGGTAGCCGTCGGCGGGCCGCGGCGGAGGGCAAACGAGGAGGGCCGCAGCCGGTCGGCTGCGGCCCTCCTCGGAGGTGTCCGGTCCGGTTACCCGGCCAGCTTCGCCAGCGCGGCGTCCACCCGGGCCAGGCTCTTCTCGCGGCCCAGGATCTCCAGGGACTCGAAGAGCGGCAGGCCGACCGTGCGGCCGGTGACGGCGACGCGGACCGGGGCCTGGGCCTTGCCGAGCTTGAGGCCGTGGGCCTCACCGGCGGTCAGGACGGCGTTCTTCAGCGACTCGGGGTCGCTCCAGTCGGCCGCCTCCAGGTTGGCGCGGGCGGTCGTGAGCAGGGCCACCGGATCGCCCTTCATGGCCTTGGTCCAGGAGGCCTCGTCCTCCACCGGCTCGTCGAGGAAGAGGAAGTCGACGTTGTCGGTGATGTCGGAGAGCACGGTGACCCGGGTCTGGGCGTACGGGGCGATCCGGGTCCACTTCTCCGCGTCGAAGGCCTCGGGGGCCCAGGGTGCGAAAGGGGCCTTCAGCCAGGGGCCGCAGGCCTCGGTGAAGGTCTTCACGTCGAGCATGCGGATGTGCTCGGCGTTGATGTGCTCGGCCTTCTTGAGGTCGAAGCGGGCCGGGTTCGCGTTGACGTCCCCGATGTCGAAGGCGGCGATCAGCTCGTCCATCGAGAAGATGTCGCGGTCCTCGGCGATCGACCAGCCGAGCAGCGAGAGGTAGTTCAGCAGTCCCTCGGGGAGGAAGCCGCGCTCCCGGTAGAGGTTGAGGGAGGCCTGCGGGTCGCGCTTGGACAGCTTCTTGTTGCCCTCGCCCATGACGTACGGCAGGTGGCCGAAGGCGGGGGTGTCCTTGGCGATGCCCAGCTCGATGAGCGCCCGGTAGAGGGCGATCTGGCGCGGGGTGGAGGAGAGCAGGTCCTCGCCGCGCAGGACGTGGGTGATCTCCATCAGCGCGTCGTCGACCGGGTTGACCAGGGTGTAGAGCGGCGCCCCGTTGGCACGGACGATGCCGTAGTCGGGGACGTTCTCCGGCTGGACGGTGATCTCGCCGCGGACGAGGTCGGTGAAGGTGATGGCCTCGTCGGGCATCCGGAAGCGGACGATCGAGGTGCGGCCCCCGGCCTCGTACGCCGCCTTCTGCTCGGCGGTGAGGTCGCGGCAGTGGCCGTCGTAGCCGGAGGGCTTCCCGGCGGCGCGGGCGGCGTCGCGGCGGGTGTCCAGCTCCTCGGTGGTGCAGTAGCAGGGGTAGGCGTACCCGGCGGCGAGGAGCTTCTCGGCGACGTCCTTGTACAGGTCCATCCGCTGCGACTGGCGGTAGGGGGCGTGCGGTCCGCCGATCTCGGGGCCCTCGTCCCAGTCCAGGCCCAGCCAGCGCATCGAGTCGAGCAGCTGCTGGTAGGACTCCTCGGAGTCGCGCGCGGCGTCGGTGTCCTCGATCCGGAAGACCAGGGTGCCCTGGTGGTGCCGGGCGAAGGCCCAGTTGAACAGGGCCGTCCGGACCAGGCCCACGTGGGGGTTGCCGGTCGGGGAGGGACAGAAACGGACGCGTACTGATGCGTTAGCCACGCTTGATCACCTTGTTGGTGAGAGTGCCGATGCCTTCGATGGTGACGGCGACCTCGTCGCCGACGTGCAGGGGTCCGACCCCTGCGGGGGTGCCCGTGAGGATGACGTCGCCCGGGAGGAGGGTCATGGCCTCCGTGATGTGGACGACCAGGTCCTCGATGGAGCGGACCATGTCGCTGGTGCGGCCGAGCTGCCGCTGCTCGCCGTTGACCGTCGCCTGGATGGTGAGGTCGTGGGGGTCCACGTCGGTCTCCACCCAGGGGCCCAGCGGGCAGGAGGTGTCGAAGCCCTTGGCGCGGGCCCACTGCTTCTCGCGCTTCTGCACGTCGCGGGCGGTGACGTCGTTGGCGCAGGTGTAGCCGAGGATGACGTCACGCACGCGTTCGCGGGGGACCTCGCGGCACATGCGGCCGATGACCACGGCCAGCTCGGCCTCGTGGTGCAGCTCTTCGGAGAAGGAGGGGTACTCGATCGCGTCGCCGGAGCCGATCACCGAGGTGGTGGGCTTGAAGAAGGTGATCGGCGCTTCGGGGACCTCGTGGCCGAGTTCGGCGGCGTGCTCCGCGTAGTTGCGGCCGATGGCCACGACCTTGTTGGGGAGCACGGGGGGCAGCAGCCGGACCTTGTTCAGCGGGACCTTGGTGCCCGAGAGCTCGAAGTCGGCGTACGGGATGCCCTTGATGATGTCGAGGACGAGGTCACCGGATTCCACGGTGCCCTGCCCCTCGACGGCGCCGAAGGCGACATTGCCGTCGATGGAGAACCTGGCGATGCGCACGGGATGCTGTCGCCCCTCACTTGCTGGCTGGCTGAAGACTGACGCTCCAGGCTAGCGCCTCGACCGGCCCGGATCGCCCCGATAAGGAGCGTCGTCCCGTGCGTCCGATCGCAGGGCGGCCGGAGGCCCTCGCAGCGGAGCTACCAGGGCGTTCGGCCGACGCCGCGAGCGTGCGTGCCGGACGGCGCGACGGGGCGGTCCGGGCCGGGCGAGGCGTCGACGCCGTGAGGGGGCGCAGCCTCGCGCATGGCCCGGTGACCTACTGCGCGGCCGCGACCGGGGCTTCCATGAGGATCGTGCGGCGCGGGTTGGCCGTGACGTTGGGCAGGTCGGCGGCGTGCTCCGGCAGGAACGGCGTCTGCAGCGCTTCGGCGTCCTTGAGGTGCGCCAGCGTGGTGCGCCGGGGGTTGGCAATGTTGCGGAACATCGTCGTCGTCTTCATCTGCCGTCAGGACCCTGTCGGTGAGGGCGTCGCTCGTCGCGGCGCCGGCTTGTCGGATTCGCCATCCCTGTAAAGCGTCAGGCTAAACATCCGATTCCCCGCCGGAGCCGGGATGAGGCGACGATCATCATGTGAGTTTGCTCACGAACTAATCGACAATTGACTCATTTCGGGCGGCGGATCGCGGTCCCGGAAACGGACATTGCATCACTGAATCCACCATTCCGCTCCTGATCATCGCGACTGGGACACCCCCCACCCCTAGGCAAATCCTCCGCAATAGTCCGCTTTACCCACGATCACTCTCCACTGCTTGTTACTCGTTCATCACAACGTGTCACGCAGGTCACAGCCCGGTACATGGGCCTTGTTGGAGATCCTGCACTGTGCTGAAATTCCACGCACCGCCGCGGGTTTCAGGCCGGCGCGCAGGGGCGCAACGCAGCGCCGAGTGGCGGCGGGAGGGGGAAGTACGCCGGTCACTCACACGACCACCATGGGGCGCGTCCAGCGCCCCACGACGCCGACACCGTCCTGTCCGCACACGCGGGCGGGACGCCTGGTCCAGAGGTTGCGACGCTAGTGCAGGGACGTTTCAAGAGGGATGGCAGCGCTCCGGCGGAACAGGAGCCGCGCGGCGGGACCGACCGCGGTTCCTCGCCCCAGCACGCCCAGAACCCCGGGCCGGCCGCTGCCGGCGACAACAGCGACCGTGCGCAGCGCCCGGGCTCCACGACGAGCGGTGCGGAGCCGGACACGGCCGCACAGCCGCGGGGCCCTGTCGACACGGGCTCGCGAATAGCGCTCCGTAACTGGCGCATCAGTACGCGACTGGTCTCGCTCCTCGCCCTCCCGGTGGTCGCCGCGACCAGCCTGGGCGGTCTGCGGATCCAGGAGTCGATGACCGACATGCAGCAGCTGGAGCACATGCAGCTGCTGACGAAGATGACCAAGCAGGCGACCTCGCTCGCCCATGCTCTTCAGGTGGAACGCGACCAGTCGGCCGGTCCGCTGTCGAACAAGTCCAAGCCCACCGACTACAAGGTCACCGGGCCCCGGGACAAGACCGACCGCGCCAAGAACGCCTTCCTCGACGAGACCGACACGATCGGTGACTCCGAGGGCGACGAGTCGCTGGAGAGCATCCACGCGAGCATCTCGTCGATCGCCTCCCAGCTCGGCACCATCCGTACGATCCGCAAGACGGCGTACGAGGAAGGCGCACCGAGTCTCAACACGATCGACCAGTACAGCCAGCTGATCACCTCGCTGCTGAGCCTCTCGCAGGACATGGCGCAGGCGACCAGCAACCCGGACATGATCAAGCGGACCCGGGCCCTGGCGGCGTTCTCCTCCGCCAAGGAGTACGCCTCCGTCCAGCGCGCGATCATCGCCGCGGCGCTGCCCGGCGGTTCGGTCAAGGAACCGCACCTGAACCAGAACGACCGGCAGTTCGGCTCCAACGCGCTCGCCAAGGAGTCCCGCGCCCTCAAGTCGTTCAAGCAGATCTACGCGACGACCGGGCAGGGCGCCGAAGAGCTCATGGGGCCCCTGGAGAACGGCAACCCGGAGATCAACGCCGGGAACATGTACGCCAAGCGGATCCTGGACACCACGAACGGGATCGAGGGCAAGCAGGTCCGGTCGTACCTGGACTGGTACGACCAGAGCACCATCAAGATCAAGGCCATGGAGACGATCGAGGCCACCCTCCTGAGCGACATGGAGGCCAAGGCCCGCGAGCTGCGCCAGGCCTCCCAGCGCGACGCGATCGTCAACGGTGTGGTCATCTTCATCGTGCTCGGCGTCTCGCTCGTCGGCGCCTTCGTGGTGGCCCGCTCCATGATCCGGTCCTTGCGCCGTCTCCAGGACACCGCCACCCGCGTCGCCCAGGACCGGCTGCCCGAGCTCGTCAAGCAGCTCTCCGAGACCGACCCGCAGGACGTCGACACCTCCGTCGAGTCGGTCGGCGTGCACTCCCGGGACGAGATCGGCCAGGTGGCCGCGGCCTTCGACGACGTGCACCGCGAGGCCGTCCGCCTCGCCGCCGAGCAGGCCCTCCTCCGGGGCAACGTCAACGCGATGTTCACCAACCTCTCGCGCCGCTCCCAGGGCCTCATCCAGCGCCAGCTCTCGCTCATCTCCGAGCTGGAGTCGCGCGAGGCCGACCCGGACCAGCTGTCCTCGCTCTTCAAGCTCGACCACCTCGCGACCCGTATGCGCCGGAACGGCGAGAACCTCCTCGTCCTCGCGGGCGAGGAGCCGGGCCGCCGGTGGACCCGCCCCGTCCCGCTGGTCGACGTGCTCCGCGCCGCCGCGTCCGAGGTGGAGCAGTACGAGCGCATCGAACTGTCCGCGGTGCCCGCCACCGAGGTCGCGGGACGCGTCGTCAACGACCTCGTGCACCTGCTCGCCGAGCTGCTGGAGAACGCCACGTCGTTCTCCTCGCCGCAGACGAAGGTCAAGGTCACCGGTCACGCGCTGCCCGACGGCCGCGTCCTGGTCGAGATCCACGACACCGGCATCGGCCTCTCCCCCGAGGACCTCGCGGCGATCAACGAGCGGCTCGCGCAGCCGCCGACGGTGGACGTCTCCGTCTCCCGCCGCATGGGTCTGTTCGTGGTCGGCCGGCTGTCGCTGCGTCACGGCATCCGGATCCAGCTGCGCCCCTCCGACTCCGGCGGTACGACCGCGCTGGTCATGCTGCCCGTCGACGTCGCGCACGGTGGCAAGCAGCCGCCGTCCAAGCAGGGCTCCGGTCAGCAGCCCGGCGCCCCGGGCGGTCTGCTCGCGGGCAACGGCAACGGCAACGGTGCGGGCAACGCCCAGCGTGCCGGCCTCGGCAGCGGTCCGGGCGGTCCGGGCGCCAAGAGCCTCGGCGGCGGTCAGCGCGGCCAGGTCGGCGCCGGCACCGGTCCCCGGGCGGCGCTGCCGTCCCGGGACGGCTCGGCGGGCCGGCCGCAGGACCAGCAGGGCGGCGGCCAGCCGAACAACGGCGGCTCCGGCCAGGACTTCCCGGGCCAGGGCCCGGCTCCGCAGCGCCAGGGCGGCGGCCTCGCGGGCGCCTTCGGCAACAGCGCCCGGCTCGGCGCCCGCGGCCCGCAGGGCGACGTGCCCGGCCGCGGTGACGGTGCCCAGCCCAACCTGTTCGGGCACGGCGCTCCGGCGTCCCCCGGGCAGAACGGCCGCCAGGGCCAGTTCGCCCCGCAGAACCAGCAGGCTCCCTCCGGCTGGCAGAACCAGCAGGGCCAGGGCGGCCAGAACGGCCGGCCGAACCAGCCCGGCCAGGCTGACCAGCAGGGTCCCGGGGCGCAGCAGCCCCAGGGCCGCCAGGAGCAGGGCGGTTTCCAGCAGCCCGGCGGCCCCGGCCGTCAGCTGCCGCCGCCCGGTGGGCCGCGCGCCGAGCTGCCCGGGGGCAACCCGCAGCCGCAGCGTCCCGCCACCACCAGCTGGGGCGCCGACGCACCCCGCGGTCACGAGGAGCACGACGCGACCGGGCAGTTCGCCCGTCCGTCGGGCCCCGGCCAGGACCCGTCGTTCAACGCTCCGCCGAACCAGCGGCCCGCCGACGACCGCCAGGGTCCCGGGGCCACCTCCGAGTTCGCCCGGCCCGACTTCCCGGGCCAGGGGGGCGTGCAGGACCGCTCGTACCCGCAGCAGGCTCCGCAGGGGCAGGACCCGGCGAGCACCGCACAGTTCGCCCGGCCGGACTTCGGTGTCCCGCACCAGCCCCAGCAGGGCCAGGGGCACCAGCCGCCCGCGTCGCGCGGCGACGACTTCGGCGCGCCGCGTCCGTCCGCCTCCCCGGCGGGCGAGGCGCCGTACCGCCCGGCGCTCCCTCAGCAGCCCCAGCAGCCGGAGGCCCTGCCGCCGGCCGGGCCCGGGGACGGGCGTACGCCGCTGTACGACACGCTGGAGACGAACTGGTTCCACGGTCCGGGCCAGGGCGGTCAGCAGCCGCCCGCCGAACCTCAGGCGCCGGCCGCTCCGGATCCCACCGGGGTGCCGGTTCCGCCGCTGCCTCAGCGCGGTTCGGACGACGCGTCGGTCACCAGCTCGTGGCGGGCCTCGCCCAACGACGAACTCGTACGCCAGGCCGAGCGGGTCAAGAAGCCCGCCGCCGGCGGGGTCACCACTTCCGGGCTGCCTCGCCGTGTTCCCCGCGCCAATTTGGTTCCGGGGACCGCACAGCAGCAGAATCACCAGTCCGGACCTCAGGTTTCGCGCGCGCCCGATGACGTGCGCGGTCGTCTGACCAATCTCCGCCGGGGCATCCAGCAGGGTCGGCAGGCCAACAACAACGGCTCGCAGACCGGCAGTTTCCATCTCGGCCCCACTCACCAGCAGGAGCGTTAGTTGAGCCCCATGAGTCAGGCCGCGCAGAATCTGAACTGGCTGATCACCAACTTCGTGGACAACACCCCAGGGGTGTCCCACACGGTGGTGGTCTCCGCGGATGGCCTGCTGCTGGCGATGTCCGAAGGATTTCCGCGCGACCGCGCCGACCAGCTCGCCGCTGTCGCGTCGGGTCTCACCTCGCTGACCGCGGGTGCGTCCCGGATCTTCGAGGGCGGCGCCGTCAGTCAGACGGTCGTGGAGATGGAGCGGGGATTCCTCTTCCTCATGTCCATCTCCGACGGCTCGTCGCTCGCCGTTCTGGCCCACCCGGACGCCGACATCGGTCTGGTCGGGTACGAAATGGCCCTCCTGGTCGACCGTGCCGGCACCGTCCTCACGCCCGATCTCCGCGCCGAGCTCCAAGGCAGTCTGCTCCACTAGACGGCCATCCAGCGGATTCACGACAAGATCCCCCCAGGTAATGCCCACAACCCTCACCCGACAGGCCGCTTTAGTCCCCTCACCGGCCCCTTGCAGACGGCAAGCCGAGAACCTGCTGTCACGCCCGGAGGATTCATGACCCCGCCACCCGCCTCACCCGATCCGTACGGCGCACTGCACCACGCGTCGTACGACGGGGAAGGCGACCAGCCGCTGGTTCGCCCCTACGCCATGACCGGCGGCCGGACCCGGCCGCGCTATCAGCTCGCGATAGAGGCACTGGTCAGCACGACGGCAGACCCCGCTCATCTGGGGACCCTGCTCCCCGAGCACCAGCGGATCTGCCACCTCTGCCGTGAGGTCAAGTCGGTGGCGGAGGTGTCGGCGCTGCTGTCGATGCCGCTCGGCGTCGCCCGGATCCTGGTGGCGGACCTGGCGGAAGCCGGCATGGTGGCCATCCACCAGCCGGGCAACGGAGAGGCCGGCGGCGCGCCGGATGTGACACTGCTCGAAAGGGTGCTCAGTGGACTTCGCAAGCTCTAACGGCGGTACGGGCCGCGCCACCACCTCGGCGAAGATCGTGGTGGCGGGCGGCTTCGGCGTGGGCAAGACCACGTTCGTCGGGGCCGTGTCGGAGATCAATCCGCTGCGCACCGAGGCCGTCATGACGTCGGCGTCCGCGGGCATCGACGACCTGACCCACACCGGGGACAAGACGACGACCACCGTCGCCATGGACTTCGGCCGCATCACGCTCGACCAGGACCTGATCCTGTACCTCTTCGGTACGCCCGGTCAGGACCGCTTCTGGTTCATGTGGGACGACCTGGTCCGCGGCGCGATCGGCGCCGTCGTCCTCGTCGACACCCGCCGTCTCGCCGACTGCTTCCCGGCCGTCGACTACTTCGAGAACAGCGGGCTGCCCTTCGTCATCGCCCTCAACGGCTTCGACGGACACCAGCCCTACACCCCCGACGAGGTCCGCGAAGCGCTCCAGATCGGGCCCGACGCGCCCATCATCACCACGGACGCCCGGCACCGCGCGGACGCCAAGAGCGGCCTGATCACGCTGGTCGAGCACGCTCTGATGGCACGCCTGAAGTAGTTCCCCCACCAGGCACAAGTCGATATCGGTATACGGAAGTTGCAGTAGTCACGCGGGGGCGGCCTGTGTCGTTTGACACGATCCGCCCCCGCGTTCATAACGTTTCGACAGAGAATTGACTCCGCACCGCCACCCGATGCATCCGTTCGGTGCCACTGCGCTCACATGAGCCCCGCCTTTTGACGGGGCTCGCTCTTTATGCCCGATTTATCTGAGGTCTGGGCCACTCGGAATCAACGATTCCGAGTGTTTGGAACGGGGCCGGTCCCCATGCTGCAATTCGACGAACTCCCCAGTAGTACGGCCCTGAACGAAATAATCCGGCACAACGTAGGTGCCGACGCCGAGAGGTTGTTGGTCGAGTGAGGCGAAGCAACGAGGGCTCCGCGGCGCAGCCCGAGCGGGGCAACTTCACCCCGCCGCCGCGCGCTGCGGCGTCCCCTGCGGATGTGTCCGACCCGGAGTCCGCGGCTGCGGGCAGCGCCAGTCGGCTGTCCCCGCGCAACTGGCGGGTGGCCACCCGGCTGAACGCGATCCTCCTGATCCCGGTGCTGGTCGGCCTGGTCATGGGCGGCTTCCAGGTGAAGGGCTCCATCGACACGTGGGGCGAGGCCCAGGAGGCCGAGAAGATCGCCGTCGTCGTGCGCGCCGCGTCCGACTACGGGCAGGCGCTGCTGAACGAGCGGGACCTCACCGCCCAGCCGCTGCTCTCGGGCGACCGTGACGCCGATGTGGTCGAGCAGGCCCGGGCCACCACGGACGAGGCGGCGCGGAAGTTCGACGACGCGGTGAAGGACATGCCGTCCAAGCCCGGCCTGGAGCGCCGCCTGAAGCTCTTCAAGGGCGAGGAGCCCAAGCTTCCCGAGCTGCGCAAGGCCGCCTATTCGCAGGCCCTGGACCCGGTGAAGACCGAAGAGGGCTACGTCCAGGTCCAGCACTCGCTGATGGAGTTCTCCAACGAGCTCGGCCTCGGCACCGGCAACATCACCAGCTACGGCCGGACGGTCTACGCGATCGAGCTGTCCAAGGCTGCAGAATCGCTTCAGCGCTCGATCGGCATGCACCTCCTGGTGCGCCCGAGCAAGAAGCCCGACGTCTACGACGCCCAGGTCAAGGCCTTCGGCTCGTACAACTACCTGGAGCAGATCGCGCTCGGCGAGTTCAACTCCGGTGGCACCCAGGCCGACGTCGACCGCCTCAAGCAGGTCATGGCCGGCAAGGCCGCCGAGGGCGCCAAGCAGCTGAAGGCCGCCAAGGAGCAGGCCGAGGCCGCGGGCCAGCCCTTCGTGGCGCCGCCGAGCATCGACGGCTCGGTCTTCGACGGCATGGCCCAGGAGATCGGCAAGGGGCAGGACCCCTCGGAGCTGGCGAAGAAGGGCATCACGCCCGAGACCTGGATGGCCGCGGCGACCGCGAAGTTCGAGGGGTACGCCACCGTCGAGGACGAGCTGGTCACCAAGGCGGTGAACGAGGCGGCGAACATCTCGTCCGACGCCAAGACCGACGCCATCGTCGACGGCCTCATCGTCGTCATCGCCCTGCTGGCCGCGTTCATCCTGGCCGGGCTCATGGCCCGCCAGATGAGCCGCTCGATGCGCCAGCTGCGTACCGCCGCCTTCGGCATCGCCGAGCAGCGTCTGCCCTCCCTCGTCGACCAGCTCTCGCGTACCGACCCGGGCCGGGTCGACACCCGGGTGCAGCCGATCCCGATCACCACCCAGGACGAGATCGGCGAGGTCGCCCGCGCCTTCGACCAGGTGCACCGCGAGGCCGTCCGGCTCGCCGCCGAGCAGGCCATGCTGCGGGGCAACGTCAACGCGATCTTCACGAACCTCTCGCGCCGCAACCAGTCGCTCATCGAGGGCCAGCTGACCCTCATCACCGACCTGGAGAACAACGAGGCCGACCCGGACCAGCTGGAGAGCCTCTTCAAGCTGGACCACCTGGCGACCCGTATGCGCCGCAACGGCGAGAACCTCCTCGTCCTCGCCGGCGAGGAGCCCGGCCGCCGCTGGGACCAGCCGGTGCCGCTGGTGGACGTCCTGCGGGCCGCCTCCTCCGAGGTGGAGTCCTACGAGCGCATCCAGCTCTCCGGCGTCCCCGAGGCCGAGATCCACGGCCGGGCCGTGACCGACCTCGTGCACCTGCTCGCCGAGCTGCTGGAGAACGCCACCACGTTCTCCTCGCCGCAGACCAAGGTCAAGGTCACCGCGACCCGGCTGCCCGACGGCCGCGTCATGGTCGAGATCCACGACAAGGGAATCGGCCTCACCGCCGAGGACTTCGCCGACATCAACCACAAGCTGGCCAACCCGCCGACCGTGGACGCCGCGGTGTCCCAGCGCATGGGCCTGTTCGTGGTCGGCCGGCTGGCCGACCGGCACGGGATCCGGGTCCAGCTGCGTCCCTCGGGCGAACAGGCCGGAACCACCTCGCTGATCATGCTGCCGGACGTCATCACCCACGGTGGCGGTGGCGATCCGCAGGGCGCCCAGGACGACTTCACCGTCTCCTCGATCATCCCCGAGCAGCAGTCGGCCTTCGATCCGGCTCCGCAGCAGGCCCCGATGCGTACGGCGGCGGAGCTCGGCTTCGACGACTCGCGCTACGAGACCCCGGCGGACCCGAGTCAGCTGGACCCGGTCAACCGTTCGCTGATGCGCGAGGAGCGCAGGGCGGCCCTGGAGGCCCAGACGGCCGCCGGCGGCCCCTTCCCGGACAACGCCCAGGAACAGCAGGGCTACGCACCGGAGTCGTACGCGGGCGACCCGTACGGCGACCAGCGGCATCCGCAGCAGGGCTACGCCGAAGGGCAGTACGGCCAGGACCAGTACGGGCAGCAGCAGCCGCAGCAGTACCAGGGATCGTACGAGCAGCAGTACGGCGCCGGGGACGGCTACCCGCAGCAGGACCAGCAGGCACAGCAGCCGCAGGACGGCTACGCGGAATCGGCATATGCGGTCCCGGAGGGTCAGCAGGGTCAGTACGCCGACGCGTACCCGGCCTCGGCGGACCCGTCCCACCAGGACGACTGGCCTGTTCAGGACGGTTTCCGACACGGTTATGAGCCGATCGCCCAGGCCGAAGCGGAATCTGCTCCGAGCACGCCCGCGGAGTCTTCGGAGCGCGTAGGCTTCGACCGTCCGGGACCCACCCCGAACGTCGGCCACGAGCTGACCGAAGCCGGTCTGCCGCGCCGCGGCGGTCAGCAGCACTGGCAGCCCGGTCCCGGCGGCCGCGGCACCGACCAGCCCGCTCCGGCCCAGCGGCCCGGCCCGCAGCAGGAACAGCGGCAGGACCCGCAGGCGGACGGGGACGGCTCCGACGACTGGCGCTCGACGAACGACGAGCGCTGGGAGCGGGCCGAGAAGCTCCGTGAGCCGAAGGCGGGCGGAATCACCCCCTCCGGTCTCCCCCGGCGCGTACCCAAGGCCAACCTGGTCGAGGGCACGGCGGAGCAGACCCAGCAGGGCGGCCCACAGGTCTCCCGCGCTCCCGAGGACGTCCGCGGCAGGTTGAGCAACCTGCGGCGGGGGATCCAGCGGGGACGCAGCGCGGGGTCGGACACCAGTACCACCTACAACCAGGAGCGTTAGTGTGAGCCCGATGAGCCAGGCGGCGCAGAATCTCAACTGGTTGATCACCAATTTCGTGGACAACACCCCCGGGGTGTCGCACACGGTGGTGGTCTCCGCCGACGGACTCCTGCTGGCGATGTCCGAAGGTTTCCCGCGCGACCGCGCCGACCAGCTGGCGGCCGTCGCCTCCGGTCTGACGTCGCTGACCGCGGGCGCCTCGCGGATCTTCGAGGGCGGCGCCGTGAATCAGACAGTTGTGGAGATGGAGCGGGGATTCCTCTTCATCATGTCCATCTCCGACGGATCCTCGCTGGCCGTTCTGGCCCACCCGGACGCCGATATCGGTCTGGTTGGGTACGAAATGGCCCTTCTGGTGGACCGTGCGGGCAGTGTCCTGACTCCGGACCTCCGCGCCGAACTTCAGGGAAGTCTTCTTAACTAGTAGACAGACAGTGCGTTTCTCGCCACCGCGCCATAAAGTGCGGTGGCGCGGCCCCACTGGGATCGGCGACCGGCAGTCGGAGGAGGAAACGTGGCAGCACCCACAAGCGGGCACTCATACAACGGTGACCAGAGGGTTCCGGGTGAGCACGGTGACAACCGTTTCGGCTTCCCTGCCGCATCCGGTGGTCAGGGTTCCGGGCAGTATCAGCCATATCAGCAGCAGGAGCACCAGCAGCACGGTGTGCCCGGCGGCCCGGGGCCCGAGTGGCCCCAGCAGCAGCCGGGCCAGGGATGGCCGCAGCAACCGCAGCAGCGGCACGACACGTCCCAGCAGCAGCGCATCCAGCCGGTGCAGCAGCGGCGGGCTCCCGAGCCCGCCAAGCCCGCAGCGCACAACCCGCTGGTCCGTCCGTACGCCATGACCGGCGGCCGGACCCGACCGCGTTACCAGCTCGCCATCGAGGCACTGGTCAGCACGACGGCCGATCCGGCCCGGCTGCAAGGGCAGTTGCCCGAGCACCAGCGGATCTGCCGGCTCTGCATCGAGATCAAGTCGGTCGCCGAGATCTCGGCCCTTCTCTCGATCCCCCTCGGCGTTGCCCGGATCCTCGTCGCCGACCTGGCCGAGGCCGGACTCGTCGCTATCCATCAGCCCGGCGGCGACGAGGCCGCCGGCGGCCAGCCAGATGTGACACTGCTCGAAAGGGTGCTCAGTGGACTTCGCAAGCTCTAGCGGCGGAGCGGCCCGCTCCACTACCTCGGCGAAGATCGTGGTGGCAGGGGGCTTCGGCGTGGGTAAGACCACGTTTGTCGGTGCCGTCTCGGAGATCAACCCGCTGCGCACCGAAGCCGTGATGACGTCCGCCTCGGCGGGCATCGACGACCTGACCCACACCGGGGACAAGACCACCACGACGGTGGCCATGGACTTCGGACGTATCACCCTGGACCAGGACCTGATCCTGTACCTGTTCGGGACGCCCGGGCAGGACCGCTTCTGGTTCATGTGGGACGACCTGGTCCGCGGCGCCATCGGCGCCGTCGTCCTCGTCGACACCCGCCGTCTCGCCGACTGCTTCCCGGCCGTCGACTACTTCGAGAACAGCGGGCTGCCCTTCGTCATCGCCCTCAACGGCTTCGACGGACACCAGCCCTACACCCCCGACGAGGTCCGCGAAGCGCTCCAGATCGGACCGGACACCCCGATCCTGACGACGGACGCCCGCCACCGCGCGGACGCCAAGAGCGCGCTCATCACGCTCGTCGAGCACGCCCTGATGGCACGCCTGCGCTAGACCCCCCGCCGGTCCCGTACGCGAAAGGGCCCCGCACTCCCGAGGAGTGCGGGGCCCTTCGCGTGACGTCCGGCCGGGGTGGTCAGTCCTGCCAGCTGTGCGGGGCGCGGAAGCCCGGGGTGCGCTCCAGGCGGCGCCAGCCGGCGGTGTCGCGGCCCCGGTGGGCGGGGGCGGCCGGCTGGGCGGCGGCACGGGCCATCAGGACGGCGGTGATGGCCGCCAGCTCCTCGGGGGCCGCGTGGCCCTTCTCGACGCGCAGGACGGACTCGGCGGGGGTGAGGCTCATGGTGGGTGTCTCCGTCTTCTCAGCAGCTGTCAGGGACCGTGCGGCGGATCGCGCCGCTGCGGGGCGACTACTGCGGGGGGTTGCCGTGCTTGCGGGACGGCAGGTCGGCGTGCTTGTTGCGGAGCATGGCGAGCGAGGCGATGAGCACCTCGCGGGTCTCGGCGGGGTCGATCACGTCGTCGACCAGGCCGCGCTCGGCCGCGTAGTAGGGGTGCATCAGCTCGGCCTTGTACTCCTTGACCATGCGGGCGCGCATGGCCTCGGGGTCCTCGGCGTCCGCGATCTGGCGGCGGAAGATGACGTTGGCCGCGCCCTCGGCGCCCATCACCGCGATCTCGTTGGTGGGCCAGGCGTAGGTGAGGTCGGCCCCGATGGACTGGGAGTCCATGACGATGTAGGCGCCTCCGTAGGCCTTGC
>NZ_BMSG01000011.1 GCF_014649035.1 Streptomyces sindenensis | reverse complement strand
CACCAGCATCGCCTGCACCCTCATCTGCTACCGCAGGCTCACCAAATGAGATGACTTCTTAGGTAGTTGATGTCGCGCCGCAGTGGGTCGCGCTGGAGCGCGACCCGGTGGGGCTGCACCGGATCGTGCCCGCGCGCGACCCGGTGGAGGCCGTCACCGTACGAGGCCGATCTCCGCCCACACCGTCTTGCGCGGGACCGGTCCGGGAGGGATGCCCCAATGGTCCGCCGGCGCCTCGACGATGAGCAGGCCGCGCCCGGTCTCCGCGTCGTCCCCGGGTGGGGGAGAGCAGTACGGTCGGCTGTCGGCCGAGCCGACGACGGGTTCGCCGGTAGGCCCATCTCTCACCCGAAGCAGCTTCGTATCCTTGAGCCAGGGTTCATCCGGGCTCGGGCCACGGCCCCCGCCTCTCCCTCGCCCCCGCCGCCTGGGCCGGCTTCGTCGCGTACGCGGCAAGGCGCTGAACGACCGTCCGCCAGTAGGATGCGGGCAACGCGTCTCCATGAGCGCTGGTGTGCCGGGAAGTCTGGTCGGCGTCGGAGGGACAGCCGTTCCTCCGCTTGCCGAGACTTCGGAGGGCCGCCCGCCGTGGAAGAGAACCTGCGCCAGCGAGCGAGACGCCCAGGCCCACTGTCCTCAAGGAGTACGTGGCCCCTCGGTTGCCGGTGAAGCCGCCCGAGGGCGTCCGGACCTGCCCCGGATTCGAAGCTCTGCTGGACGCGGTCGCGGCAACGGGCAGGGACCTCGACGGGGAGGAGTTGGAACAGCTCCGGTCCTTCGGGGAAGAGGCCGCCGTCAGCGGCACGACCCTGCGGGCCCTGGTCGTGCACCACCTGTCCCGGACCCGGGCTGCCTGGCCTGCCGGGACGGCGGGTTCCGACCGCGTGCTCGCCGCCGTGCAGCTCGCCGTCGAAGCGCTCTGCGAGGGCTACGAACGGGCCGAGCAGCTCGCCGTCCGGCAGCAGGAGGCGGCACGCCGGGAGTTCATCGACGACCTGCTGTACGGGAGCGGCCAGCCGGGGATCCTGGCCGAACGGGCCGAGTGGTTCGGGCTGCGGTTCTCCCACGCGCATGCCGTCGCCGTCGCCGAAGGCCCCGCGCCGTACGCGGAGGGCGACTCCGTGCCCCGAGTCGTGGAGCGGGCGGTCACGAGTCGTTTCGGGGAGCGCAGCATCCTTCTCACCACCAAGGACGGCCGGCTGATCTGCATCGCCCCCGGGGACCAGCGCGAGGTCCTCATGTACTTCGCCAAACAGGCCCATGCCGCGACCGACGGCGGACGGGCTGCGATCGGGCGGCCGCACCCGGGTGCCGGTGGGGTCGTGCACTCGTACGAGGAAGCTCTGCGGGCCCTGGAGCTGGCGGGTCGTCTGGATCTGGAGGACCCGGTGCTGTTCGCCGCGGACCTTCTCGTCTACCCGGTGCTGACGCGGGACCGGCAGGCCATGGCGGACCTCGTCCGGACCACTCTGGGGCCGCTCCTGAAGGCCCGGGGCGGCCCGGAACAGTATCTGGAGACCCTTACCGCCTACTTCGACGCGGGCTGCGTCACGACTCAGGCCGCCCGAAGCCTTTCCTTGAGCGTGCGGGCACTCACCTACCGCCTCGAACGCATCCACCAGCTCACCGGGTCCGACCCCGCGGACCCCCGGCACCGCTACGCCCTGCAGACCGCTGTCATCGGGGCCCGGATTCTCGGCTGGCCCGCACAGAGGACATAGCCGGCGGCGAGAAGCGTTCCCCGCACGGTCGACGACGACAAGGACGGTCACGTGGCTTCGGTCTACAGGAACGAGAACGCGCGACGGGAGGTGCGGTCCTGGTGTGTGGAGCGGATCGCCGACCGGGGCACCGCCCATGTCCGCAGTGAGGTGGTGACGTCGGCGGGAGTCACCGGTGTCGTGACCACAGGCCCGGAGCCGCGCGACGGGGAGCCGAGTGTCGTGCTGCTGCCGGGGACGAACATGAACGCCGCCCTGTGTCTGCCGCTGGTGGAGATGCTGGCCCGGGAACGGCGCGTGGTCGTCCTGGACCTGCCCGGCCAGCCGGGGCTCAGCGTGGGCCGACGGCCTCACCTCCGGCGCATGGCCTGGTACGGGAACTGGCTGAGCGAGGCGCTGACGCGAGCCGTCCCGGGGCCGGCCGTGGTGGTGGGCCATTCCCTGGGCGGCGCGGTGGCGCTCGCCTCGGACGCTCCGCGGATCGTCGGCCGGGTGGTGCTCGCCGGTGCCGGTATCACCCGGCTGCGGGTTCCCGTTCCGCTGCTGGCCGCCACCGTCCCCTGGCTCCTGCGGCCCTCGGTCGCCCGGTCGGCGGCGCTGCTGCGCCGGATGGCTGCTCCGGGGCGGGGCGAGCTGCCCGGTCATCTGAGCGCCTGGATGCATCTGGTCGCACGCTACTGCCGCACCAGCCTCGCCCCGTCCCCTCTGCCGTCGAGTCTGCTCGAACACCGGCGAACCGTGCCGACGCTGGTGGTCGGGGGCCGGTTCGATCCCTTTCTGCCCCCGCGCGCCCTGGGCCCGGCAGCGCGCCGGCGGCTCGGGGCGGAGTTCCGGGTGATCGAGGGAGCGGGGCACCTTCTGCTGGACGAGGCGCCGGTCGAGGTCTCGGCCGTGGTGGAGGAGTTCTGCGCGGGGCTCGGGCACTGAGGCGCACCGCAGGCGGCGCCCGCCGGACCGCCGCCACGGGCTGTGGCAGGGCGCTCGGCCACGCAGATAGGTGTCCGATAAACGTATCCAGGATTCCGCATAACGATGACGTCACCTGCCCAGCATCTTCACGCGCAATATCGCAAAATGTGATCCAGGTCACTAAGGGATCGGTAAACGGCGTGGTAAAAATGCCCAACTTCGCGGGCGGAACCACCGTCGACGCGGAGCGCCGGGGCTCAACCGGCAGCAGGTCAGAGCGATCACCGACGTCGTCCGCCCACGCGGTAACGGCGGATCGCCATTCGGACAGCGTCGTTCGCCCATCCCCCATCGCACGCCGACCGGCGAAGGCACCCCCCAAGTCCGCCGCTCCAGCGCCATTGAGGTAGCCAACGTGTCACTCGACTCCATCACCGAGAACATCGATGAGTCCGTCAGCGGATTTTTCGAGCCCATAGCCACGTGGCTGGGCGACATCGTCTTCTACTCCGTCACCATCGCCGGGGCGGAGGTACCGCTCATCGTCACCTGGCTGGTGGTGGCGGGCCTGGTCTTCACCGGCTGGTTCGGCTTCATCCAGGTGCGCAAGTTCCGCCTCGCCGTCGACGTGGTGCGCGGCAAGTACGACGACAAGGACTCGCCGGGCGAGGTCAACCACTTCCAGGCCCTGACCGCCGCCGTTTCCGGCACGGTCGGGCTCGGGAACATCGCCGGTGTGGCCGTCGCCGTCTCCATCGGTGGTGCCGGAGCCACGTTCTGGATGATCCTCTGCGGTCTGCTCGGTATGGCCACCAAGTTCGTCGAGGTCACCCTCGGTGTGAAGTACCGCGAGGTCCACGCCGACGGCACGGTCTCCGGCGGGCCGATGCACTACCTGCCCAAGGGTCTTACCGAACGCTTCGGCAAGAACGGCAAGAGCCTCGGCAAGGTCCTCGCCGTCCTCGCCTCGATCATGATCCTGTTCTTCGGGCTCTTCGGCGGCAACCTCTTCCAGGTCAACCAGTCCTACGCCCAGCTCGTCTCCGTCACCGGCGGCGAGAGCGGCGCGATGGGCTCCTCCGGCGGCGCGCTCTTCTTCGGCATCCTCGTCGCCGCGCTCGTCGGCATCGTGCTCCTCGGCGGCATTCGCTCCATCGCCCAGGTCACCAGCCGGCTCATCCCCGCCATGGCCGGGATCTACATCGCCGCCTGCCTCGTCGTCATCCTCGTCAACGTCACCGCCGTGCCGGCCGCGATCGAGGAGATCATCAAGGGCGCGTTCAACCCCCACGGCGTCGCGGGCGGCATCCTCGGTGCGCTGATCGTCGGCTTCAAGCGCGCCGCGTTCTCCAATGAGGCCGGTCTCGGCTCCGCGCCGATCGCCCACGCCGCGGTCAAGACCAAGCACCCCGCCAGCGAGGGCCTGGTCGCCCTGCTGGAGCCGTTCATCGACACGGTCGTCGTCTGCACCATGACCGCGCTGACCATCGTCATCGCCAATCCGGACAGCTGGGGCGAGGCCCGCGCCGGTGAGTCCATCGGCGGCGTGACGATCACCTCGGACGCGTTCGAGACCGTGCTGCCCTGGTTCCCGTACGTCCTGACCGTCGCGGTGATTCTCTTCGCGTTCTCCACGGTGCTCACCTGGGGCTACTACGGCCTCAAGGCCTGGACGTACCTCTTCGGCCGCAGCCGCACCAGCGAGACCGTCTACAAGGCTCTCTACACCCTGTTCGCCATCGCCGGGTCGCTGCTCACCCTGCAGACCCTCATCGACCTGGCCGACGCGGTGCTCTTCACCCTCGCCGTCATCAACATCATCGGCCTGTACCTCCTCGCCCCCGTCGTCAAGCGCGAGCTGAACAGCTTCCTTGAGTACGTGCGGGTCCGGAAGGCCGGCGGCTCCGACGGAACCGGCGGAGACGCGGACGACGAGACGACGAAGGCGACCGTCTGACTCGACCGCTCCTGATGCCCCCACCCTCGCCCGTACCGAGGGTGGGGGCATCAACTCGTGTGCAGCATCAGCCCGATGCCCACCACCATCAGCCCCGCCGCCGCGATCCTCGGAGCCCCGAAACGCTCCTTGAAGAACAGGGTGCCGATCGCCGCTCCCACGATGATCGACGACTCGCGCAGCGCCGCGATCGGGGCGAGCGGGGCCCTCGTCTGGGCCCAGAGCACCAGGCCGTACGCGACCACCGACAGGGCCGCGCCCAGCAGGCCGCGTGCCGCGAACGGGCGTAGCTGGGCGGGCAGTTCGGCGCGGCGGCGGTAGTACGCGTACGCCGGGATCGCCAGGCCCTCCAGGATCATCAGCCACGCGACGTAACCCAGCGGAGTGCCCGAGGTGCGGACGCCGACGCCGTCCACCGTCGTGTAGCCCGCGATGGCCAGGCCCGTGCCGAGGGCCGCCACGATCGCCGGCCAGTGCGGACGCTTCCCGGAACCCCGGATGCCCCACAGGGCCAGGCCGACCAGGCCGGCCGAGGCCACCGCCACGCCCGTCGTGGCCCAGGCGTCCGGGCGCTCGCCCACGAACACCGCCGCCAGGACCGTCACCACCAACGGGGCCGTGCCCCGGGCGATCGGGTACATCTGGCCGAAGTCGCCCAGTGTGAACGAGCGCATCAGCAGCATCATGTACGCCACGTGCAGCGCGGCCGAGACCAGGAGGTACGGCCAGGCGGCCGCCGCCGGGAGCGGGGCGAACAGCGCCATCGCCGCACCGATCAGCAGACCGCCGCCGGAGATCAGCGTGAACGAGAGCAGCTGGTCCTTGATCGCGTGGGCGATGGCGTTCCAACTGGCGTGCGTGACCGCGGCTATGAGCACCGCGAGGGCGACCAGCGGGGTCACTCGCCGGGCTCGCGCACATCCACGACGGTCGCGCCCGCGTGGGCGATCAGCGTTTTCGGGTCCAGCGGGAACACCGTGTGCGGGGTGCCCGCCGCCGCCCACACCACCGCGTGGTCCAGGAGGCGCCGGTCGGCCAGGACGCGGGTCTTCGTGGCGTGGCCGAAGGGGGGTACGCCACCGATCGCGTAGCCCGTCGTCTCCCGGACCAGGTTCGCGTTCGCCCGCGCCACCTTCTGGGCGCCGAGTTCGCGGCGTACCAGCTCGACGTCCACCCGGGACGACCCGTCCATCAGAACCAGCACCGGCACGCCGTCCGCCGTGAAGACCAGCGACTTGACGATCTCGCTCAGCTCGCAGCCGACCGCCGCCGCGGCCTCGGCGGCGGTCCTGGTCGCGTCGGGGAAGCGGCGTACCCCGACCTGGAGGCCCAGCTCGGCCAGCGCCTCGGCGAACCGGGGGTGGGCGGGGGAGACGTGTGCGGTCCCTGCGGGTTCGGGTGTGCTCATGGCTGCACGCTAGCGGTCCGTGCACGATGCACGCGAGGGGGTTCCGGAGCGTCGGCCCGCCCCTCTCGGCCCGCCGGATGCGAGCCCGGGGTGTGGCCGAACGTACGGCGGAAGACCTCGATGAAGGCGCTCGTCGACGACCAGCCGCACCGGTGCGCCACCGCCGTCACCGGCGTCCGCCCGGTCAGCAGGATCAGGGCGTGGTGGAGGCGCAGCTGCGTACGCCACTGCGGGAACGTCATGCCGAGGTCGCTGCGGAACAGCCGGGACAGGGTCCGGTCGCTCGCCCCCACCTGGCGGCCGAGTTCGGCGAGCGTACGGCGGTCGCCGGGGTCGGCCCGAAAGATGTCGCACAGGGCGCGCAGCAGTGGGGTGGCGGGTGTGGGCAGGTGCAGCGGCTGTTGGGTGTCCGACGCGCGCAGCTGGTCGAGGAGTACCGCGCGCAGGCGGGCCCGCTCGGGGCTCTCGCCGCCGGCCTCGGCGCGGGTGCAGGCGATGAGCAGTTCGCGCAGCAGGGGGCTGACGGCCAGCACGGTCGGTGCGTCGAGGCCGAGCGGATTCTCGGTGACGGGCAGGCCGACCAGGTGCAGATCGAGTTCGCCGTACGCCCGGTGCGCGTGGACGACCCCGGCCGGGACCCAGATCGCGCGGGTGCCCGGCGCGACCCAGGAGCCCGCGTCCGTCGTGACGGTCAGAACGCCCCGGCCCGCGTAGACGATCTGGTGGTCGTCGTGACGGTGGGCGTCGATCACGCCGCCGGGGGCCAGCCGGCGTGTGCGGGTCGGGGCCACGGGATCGTGGCGGATGTCCGTCATCATGTGGCAGCTTAATGAAAGCGCGCCAGGGTGCCCCGGCCGGAGCATGGCCGGATGCGAAGAAACACGCCGATCGTCCTGCTGTCCGTGGGCCACGCCTGCGTCGATGTCTACCAAGGCTGCGTCGCGGCCCTGGTGCCGTTCTTCATCGCCGAGCGCGCCTACTCCCTCGCGGTCGCCTCGGGCATCGTGCTGGCCGCCTCGCTGCTGTCGTCGGTGGCGCAGCCGGTGTTCGGGGTGCTCACCGACCGGTGGGCGATGCCCTGGCTGCTGCCGGTCAGCACCCTGCTGGGCGGTGCCGGGATCGCGCTGAGCGGTCTGAGCGGCTCTTACCCGCTCACCCTCGCGTTCGTCGCCCTCTCGGGGATCGGTGTCGCCGCTTACCATCCCGAATCCGCCCGAGTCGCCCGTATCGCCGCCCAAGGCAGCCACCGGGCGATGGGCTGGTTCTCCATGGGCGGCACGATCGGCTTCGCCCTGGCCCCGCTCATGGTCGCTGCCGTGGTGGCCACGGGAGGGCTGCGCTGGACGCCCCTGCTCGTCCTGCCGGCCCTCGCGGGGGCCGCGATGTGCCTGCCCGTGGTGCGAGCCCTCCAGGAGCGGCAGGCCGCCGACGGGTCCCGTACGACACCGCCGCCGCCCGGGAACGACGACGTCGCCTCCTTCGTGAAGCTCTCCCTGGCCGTGGTCTTCCGGTCGATCGCGTTCATCGGCCTGAGCACCTTCGTCTCGCTGTACGTACGCCAGCGCCTCGGCGGCAGCATGGTCACGGGCACCGCCGCACTGACCGTGCTCTACCTCGGCAGCACGGTCGGCTCGGTGCTGGGCGGGTCGCTGGCCGCCCGCTGGGACCGGGTGACCGTCGCGCGCCGGTCCTACCTGGTCGCGGCCGTGGCCGTGGCGGGCGTGGTGTGGGTGCCGGGCCCGGCCGTCTACCTCTTCGTCGCGCTGACCTCGGCGGGCCTGTACGTGCCCTTCTCCCTCCAGGTCACGCTGGGCCAGGACTACCTGCCGTCCCGGGTCGGCACCGCCAGCGGGATCACCCTCGGACTGACGGTGAGCATCGGCGGCCTGGCCGGCCCCGCCATCGGGGCGCTCGCCGACGCCACGTCCCTGCGGACCGCCCTGGCGCCCCTCGTGCTGATGCCCGCGCTGAGCTGGTTGTTCTTCCGCACCCTGCCCGAACCGGGCGTGCCCGGGGGCATGTTGTCCGACGACGCCGCCCGTTCGGGGGGAGGGGCCGCCGCGAAACCCGGATGACCCGGGAGCGGGCTCACCCGCCCGTCTTCAGCACCTCCGCCACGACCGGGCCCGCCGCGTCGCCGCCGTGGCCGCCGGTCTGGACAACCGCCGCCGCGGCGAGGTCGTTGCTGAAGCCGGTGAACCAGCTGTTGGAGGTGTCCTGCCCGTCGACCTCTGCCGAACCGGTCTTGGCGCCCTTGTCGCCACCGACGCCTGCCATGGCCTTCGCGCCGGTGCCCCAGGCGGCCGTGGCGCGCATCATCGTGTTCAGCTGCTGGACGACAGAGGGGGACAGCGAGCGCGAGGCCGTCGCCAGCTCCCGGTTGTCCAGGGACTGCGGGACGATGACCGGCTGACGGAAGGTGCCGGTGCGGGCCGTCGCGGTGATGGACGCCATGTTGAGGACGTTCATCTGGACCGTGCCCTGTCCGATGTACTGGGCGGCCGCCTCGCCGCCCACCTCCTCCGGCACGCTGCCGTCCGTGGTGACCACACCGGTCTGCCAGTTCAGGCCGATCCCGAACACGTCCCGGGCGATCTTGGGGAGGGCGGCCTCGTCCTTCGTGTCGTCGATCAGCTTGATGAAGGCGGTGTTGCAGGACTGGGCAAAGCTCTGGGTGAACGTGCTGCCGTCCGGCAGGTCGAAGTGGTCCAGGTTGTGGAAGGAACGGCCTTGCCACAGCGCGTCCTTGGGGCACTCCACCGCCCCGTTCGCCGTGACGAGGCCCTTCTCCAGCAGCATCGCCGCTGTCATGATCTTCAGCGTCGAGCCGGGCGCCTGCTTGCCCTGGAGCGCCACGTTGAACTCGGTCACCGGGTTGTTGGCCACCGCGCGGATCGCCCCGGTGGACGGCTTCACCGCGACCACCGACGCCTCCGAGAACTTCTTCACCGCCCGCTCGGCCGCCGCCTGCGCGTTCGCGTCCAGTGTCGTCTGGACCTTGCCCGGCTTGCCCTGGGACAAGGTCAGCAGGTTGACGTCCGGCTGGGACGCGTCGGCGGGCTCGATCCAGGTCTCGATGCCGGCCGAACCGCCCGACGTCTCCCCGTACTTCTGGCGCAGGGTGTCCAGGATCGGCCCCAGCGAGGGGTACTTCTCCTTCGTCAGCACCGTGCCGTTGCGGTCGACGGCCTCGATCGCCGGCGTCGAGGACTCGCCCGTCTTCAGTGTCGCGCCCTCTGTCAACTGCGGGTGCACGACGGTCGGTTCCCAGTCCACGAGCGCCTTGCCCGTCGTCAGGCCGCGCACGACCGTCAGCTCCGAGGCGTACGACAGGGGCTTCGACTTCCCCTCGTACGCGACGGTCGCCCTGACCGTGTACGGGACCTTCGTGCCGACGGCCGGGCCCGGGGTGATCTTCACCTTGCCGATGTGGGCGTCCTCGCCGTACGAGGCGAGCACCGGTTCCGCACCCGCCTCGTTGTTGGTCAGGAGCGCCGCGGCCGCCGCGTCCCCGGCCGCCCACGCGTCGAAGAAGCCCTTCGACGTCTCCGTTATCTCCTCCGCGCTCGGCGGCCCCGTCTTCACCTTCGACGACTGGGACGCGCTCTGCGTACCGCCGCCCCCATCGCCCGTGTCCCCGAGCACGTTGTACGCCCCGTAGCCGATCCCGCCGGCCACCAGCACGAACGCACCGCCGACGACGGCGACCTTCGCTCCACTGCGCATCTCGCAGTCCCCCTCCCCAGGAGGCCCCCCGGACATGCTCAAGGGTCTGAACATGTTCAAGGGGCAACTGTGAGGAACCCTAAAGGACTGGGGCAGGCGGTGAGAGGGTTGTTACCGGACCGGAATGCTTGGCTGGAAAGCGCTCTCTGGTGGGGTGTGTGCGGCCCGGGACCGTGGCCTGCGCGGAACGGGACCGCGACCTGTGTGTGCGGGGACCGCAGGGGGAAGACTGGCCGGGAACGCATGGGGGAGCGGACGTCGGGGGGCGTACGGGGATGTTCACAGGTATATCGGGCCACGATCGGCCGCAGAGGGTGCATCACATCAAGTACCTGCCGCCCGGAGCCCTGCCCGAAGGGGGCGTCCCGGCCTGGTCGGTGGGCGGGGACGGCAGCACCACCAGGTCCGTGTCCGGAGGTTCCATCGCCGCCTGGTCCGTCGCCGACGCAGGAGAGTGGCGCAAGGCGGGGGTCCCGGCCGTCCTGGCCCCCGTCCTGGGCGGCTGGCTCCTGGCCGTCCTGGTGGTGACGGCGTACGTCCTGCTCTTCGGGCTCTCGTCCGCGTCCGGGGCGTGGCGCGACGGGCTCGGGGGCGGCACGGACTGGCTGAGGTATCCGGGCGTGGTCCTGCTGACGGCCCTGCCGCTCTGGTACCGGTACGTTCCGGTCGCGGTCCTCCCGGCGGCGCTGTTCGTCGCGGTGGAGGCGGCCCTGCTGGCGGCCCGGACCGGCGACATCGACCGCTCGGCGACCGCCGGGTACCTCGTCGTCCTCGCCGTCTGCGCCCTCTCGGCCACCGGAGGCGGCCTGCGGCTGCGGGCCCGCCGACGGCAGCGGGCGCTGGCCCTCGCCGCGGCCGGGGAGCGCCGCTTCCCGCCGCCCAGGGGCGTCCCGGAGTCGGACGGCCACCGCGGCCACGCGCAGGTCTACCTCGGGCTGGTGCTCTGCCTGGCCGGCCTCGCGATCCTGACCGACGGCCTGGTCGAGGACCTGACCTCGGGCGGTGTCGGGTACGACGCCATCGGGCAGCAGCGCGTCTGCCTGGTGCTTCTCGTGGCCGGTACGACCTTCGCCGGCTGGGGCCAGCTCGCCTACCGGGCGGCGCGGCGGCTCCACGAGGAGGACCAGCCGGCCCTGATCGTGGGCGTACGCACCGGCGCGGACGGACGCCACTGGGTGTACCCGGACGCCCGCACGCCCTCGGCGCCCCCACTGCTCCCGTACGTTCCCCGGGGCCGCGACACCCGTACCCGGACGCGGCTCCTGGGCAGCGGTTCCGTGTACGCGGAGGGGAACGGGCACCACGACATCGACCCGCGGCGGGAGCCCTTCGAGGCGATCCTGTACGGCACGCCGACGGAGGGCGACGAGGTCGTCCTCGAATACGCCTGCGCCGAGTACCACCGCCACCAGGAGATGGGCCGGATGTACGCGGCCGTGACCACGGTCCTCCTCCGGCCGGACCGCCACCACGGGCTGGGCGTCTGGAAACCGGTCGACGGCGCCGCCCGCCGGCGCGAACGGCTCCGCGAGGCCCGGGAGCAGGCGGAGCGGGACCGGGCGGCGAGCGAGCGGGCGAAGCGCGAGGCGGAGGAGCGCCGCAGGAACCCGCCGCGGCCTTCGCCGGACCGGTCGAGCGGGAGCGGCGGGAGCGGCAGGTACAGCAGTGGTGGCGGCTGCGGATCGGGCTGCGGGTCGAGTTGTGGTGGCTGCGGGGGCGACTGAGCCCGGGTGAGACCGAGCCCGGCTGCGACCGGGATCGGGCGCGCGGTGTCGTTCGGCCCCGCTACTGCGCCCAGTCGAAGACGCCCGACTCCAGGTCGATCTGTGCGTTGCCGCCGCCGAAGTTGACCCCGCCGACGCCGTCCTCCAGCTCGAAGACGTACGGGGTCAGCCCCTCCGGAAGCGCCTGGCAGGCCATCACCGTCCCGCCGAGGTGCGAGACGCCTTCGACGGAGGACCAGAATGCTTCGAGGTCCTTGTCGTCCGAGGACCAGGCCTCCACGTAGCCGCCCTCGCCGTCCTCGGCCGGGGCGATGCCGGTGTTCGGGTCGCCGGTGCGCTCGCCGATCCACACCGTGGTCTCGGGGGCGCTGTCGTCCCAGGCGTTCTGGCCGCGGCTGTACCGGTCGCCGAGCCCGTCCGGCCGGATGTCGGCGGGGGGATCGATGCGGGGAGCGGCGAACTCCTCGGCGGTGAGCCGGATGAGCGCGTGCGCGCCGCCGATCAGGTCCTCCAGGTCCTGCTGTCGGGGGTGGCGCGCCGCAGCCGTCGCGGCCACCGCGGCGAGGAACGGATCGGCGGCCTGCTCCGGGGTGGGCGCTGTGCCCGCCAGCAACTCCTCGACGCCCTCGATGTCGTCCGCGACGTGGTCGTCGGCCTGGAAGAAGGAGACGGCCACCAGGTCCTCGCCCTTGCGGCGGTAGTCCTCCGGCAGTTCGAGGGTGATGACATGGATCATCGGCAGCCCCGTGACGGGACTCCGGGGCCAGGAGGCCGGCCCGATACCGGGGGCACGGCCGCCGCACCATCCGGCGACGCGGGCGCCGGGCAGATCGATCCCGATGCTCTTGCCGGGCTGGACCGACAGCGCGTCCGCGGACTCTCCGAACCCCAGGTCGTACGCCTTCACCCGTGTTCCCCGTTCCTCTCGTTCGACTGCGACGGCGCTCAACCTACGCGAGACCTCGGACATCGCGACTAGTCTGCTCGTACACCAGAACGGGCGGGGGCGGGGAAAGGTGGACCGCACAGTGAACGCGAGTGCCCCGGGCAGCGGGCAGGGCGGGCTGGGGCCCCGTGGGTCCTTGGTGATGTCGCTGACGATCACGCTGCTGCTGGGGATGCTGTCGCTGCTGGTGATGTTTCCGGCGGCCGAGCACCTGCGCTCCCTGCGGAACGGCGAGCGGGCCGACGCCACGCTGCACACGAGCGGGTCGTGCATGATCGGCCACTGCCGCGTCGAGTTCGAGGCCGACGGGCGGACCGTGGTGGCGGATCTGCCGACGGGCAGCGGCGGCGGCAAGCAGTCCGTGGGCGCCGCCCTGACCGTCCGCTACCAGGCGGACGACCCCCAGGTGGTCGCCCGTGAGGCGGACGTCGGGGGCGGCGGCGCGGCCCTGCTCGCCTGGATCTCGGGCGGCACCGCGCTGCTCTTCCTGATCCTGTCGGCCGTGGCGGCGGTCTTCCTGGTACGGCAGCGGCGAAAGACGGCGGCGGCCGGGCCGGGAATCGCGGTGTGACCCGCAGGGACCGTGGTGAGGCGGGGGTGGGTGCCCGCCCCCGCTCCCCCTCCGTCCGGGGCTCGGTCCGGGCCGCGGGAGGCGCGGTGCCGGGCGGGCTGCGGCTGTCGACGGGCCCCTGATCGCAGGCCACGGGACTCTGGCGGTGAGCGCTGACAACGAGGCGTGCTGTCCGCGGGGCCAACGACGTCCGCGAGCGACCGGGGCACACCTCGACGGCGCGGCAGGAGCAGCACCGGCGAGGTGTGTCCGCCCAGCTAGACCCACGTATCCAGCCACATCCGGTCCCGCCACAGGTCCTCCGGGATCGACGTCCCGGTGTACAGCGGCCAGAAGTAGATGAAGTTCCAGATGATCAGGAGCACCAGGACGCCCACCGCGATCGCCCCCAGGGTGCGGCGGCGTTCGCCGGTGGGGTCCTGGGTGGTGAGGCCCAGTTCGGCGCGGGCGCCCGTGCCCGCCGCTGGGCCCGCGATCGCGCCCAGCATCATCGTGACCGCCAGGCAGAGGAACGGGACGAACACCACCGCGTAGAAGAGGAAGATCGTCCGCTCCTGGTAGAAGAACCAGGGGAGCCAGCCCGCCACCACGCCGCAGGCGATCGCGCCGGCGCGCCAGTCGCGGCGGAAGAACCAGCGCCACACCACGTACGCGAGGGCGAAGCACGCCAGCCACCACAGGAGCGGGGTGCCGATGGCCAGGACCTCGGCGGCGCACTTGCCGGTGGCCGACTCCGTGCAGCCCGTCTGCTCCTCGTAGTAGTAGGAGACCGGGCGGCCCAGGACCAGCCAGCTCCAGGGGTTGGACTCGTACGTGTGGCCCGAGGTCAGGCCGACGTGGAAGTCGTACACCTGGTTCTCGTAGTGCCACAGGCTGCGCAGCCAGTCCGGGAAGAGCCAGCTCCAGGAGGAGTCCTTGCCCTCGGTGGCCGCCCAGTTGCGGTAGTAGCCCTTGTCCGTGACGATCCAGCCGGTCCACGACACGACGTACGTGACGATCGCCACCGGCACCGTCGAGACGAAAGCGGGGATCAGGTCGCGGCGCAGCACCGCCTGGTAGGGGTGCACCGCGCCCGCTGTCCGCCGCGCGCCGACGTCCCACAACACCGTCATCAGGCCGAAAGCGGCCAGCACGTACAGGCCGTTCCACTTCGTCGCGAACGCCAGGCCCAGCATCACGCCCGCCGCCAGCCGCCACGGACGCCATCCCAGGCGCAGCGTCTCCGCCACCCTCACGTCCGGGCGCAGTACGCCCTCCTCGCCCACCGGCAGCGCGGCCGCCAGCCTCCGGCGGGCGTGGTCCCGGTCGACCACCAGGCAGCCGAACGCCGCCAGCACGAAGAACATGACGATCAGGTCCAGCAGCGCGGTCCGGCTCATCACGAAGTGCAGCCCGTCCACCGCGAGCAGCAGGCCCGCCAGACAGCCCAGGAACGTCGAGCGGAACAGGCGCCGGCCGATCCGGCAGAGGAGGAGGACCGAGATCGTGCCGAGCACCGCCACCATGAACCGCCAGCCGAACGGCGTGAAGCCGAACAACTGCTCACCGAAGCCGATGATCCACTTGCCGACCGGCGGGTGCACCACATAGCCCGGGTCGGTCGGGATCGGGACGGAGGAGGGGTCGCTGAGGATCTGCTTGTCGACGTCCTTCGGCCAGGAACCCTCGTACCCCTGGTTGACCAGCGCCCACGCGTCCTTCGCGTAGTACGTCTCGTCGAATATCACCGCGTGCGGCCGGTCCAGCTTCCAGAAGCGGAGCAGGCCCGCGACGAGTGTCACGAGCAGCGGGCCGCCCCAGCCGGACCAGCGCACCAGCCGGTCCGCCACCTGCGGCGGGACCGCGAGCACCGACCAGACCTGCCGGCCGGGCCGGGTGTACGGCGGGTCCAGCCGGTCGCGGAGCGAGGTCTCCGGGCGGGGGACATGGCCGAAGCGGCGCAGCCGCCGTTGCCAGGAGGTCGGCTGTTCGCCGAGCGGGTCCCCGGCGTCGTGGCCCCGCTGGGTCTCGGGTGCGGTACTCGTCACCGCGCCATCGTAGGGAACGCATCTGTGCGAAGGGCGCTGCCCGTGCTGCGAGGATGGCTGATGTGACTGGAACGACTGGAACGCTCGTGCTCGCAGGGACCCCCATCGGAGATGTGGCGGACGCCCCGCCCCGCCTCGCCGCCGAACTGGAGCGGGCCGACGTCGTCGCCGCCGAGGACACCCGGCGGCTGCGCCGGCTCACCCAGGCGCTCGGCATCCACACCTCGGGGCGTGTCGTCTCCTACTTCGAGGGGAACGAGTCCGCCCGGACCCCCGAGCTGGTCGAGGCGCTGAGCGGGGGCGCCCGGGTGCTCCTCGTCACCGATGCCGGGATGCCCTCCGTCTCCGACCCGGGGTACCGGCTCGTCGCCGCTGCTGTGGAGAAGGACATTCGCGTCACCGCCGTGCCGGGGCCCAGCGCCGTGCTCACCGCCCTCGCACTCTCCGGGCTGCCCGTCGACCGGTTCTGCTTCGAGGGGTTCCTGCCCCGCAAGGGCGGCGAACGGCTCTCCCGGCTCCGCGAGAACGCCGACGAGCGCCGCACCATGGTCTTCTTCGAAGCCCCTCACCGGCTCGACGACACCCTCGCCGCCATGGCCGAGGTCTTCGGCGCCGAGCGCCGCGCCGCCGTCTGCCGCGAGCTGACCAAGACGTACGAGGAGGTCAAGCGCGGGCCCCTCGGCGAGCTCGCCGTGTGGGCCGCCGACGGGGTGCGCGGCGAGATCACCGTCGTGGTGGAGGGGGCGGCGGACGCCGGGCCCGGAGACCTCGACGCCGAGGAGCTGGTGCGGCGCGTACGGGTGCGCGAGGAGGCGGGGGAGCGGCGCAAGGAGGCCATCGCCGCCGTCGCCGCCGATGCCGGGCTGCCGAAGCGGGAGGTGTTCGACGCGGTCGTCGCCGCCAAGAACGCGGAGAAGGCCGCGAAGCCTTAGTGCGTACGGCGCGTACGGGCGGTGTCGCCTTCGCGCGTACGGGCGGTGTCGCCTGCGTGCGTACGGCGGTGGCTACGGCGTTTCCGTCAGCAAGCCGTACGCCGTCGCCACGAACGTGTCCGCCCGGTGCACCCGCCGCGTCGCCGTCGCCGCCACCGCGAGCCCCGACCCCGGGCGGAAGCCCAGGAACGCCTGCTGGCCCAGGGTCGCCCCGGCGTGGAAGAGGACCGGGCCGTACGGGGACGGGTGGTGGAACCACGTGAGCGTGTGCGTGTGCGCGTGCCGCCGGCCGCGTCGGAGCACCGGGCGCCGGACCTCCACGAGCGGCCCGGCCAGCGACGGGTCCATCGGCTCCGCCCCGCCCACATGCGCCTCCAGGAACGTCAGCAGGTCCAGCGGGGTCGCCCGGACCGCGCCCGCCGCCGTGAAGCCCCCGGTGTCCAGCGCGGGCACCGGCGTGCCGTCGCGGCGGTGGCCCACCGCGTCCGTGCCGTCGGGGCCGGGGCGCACCCGGGTCGCCTCCAGGCCCAGCGGGGCCAGGATCTGCTGGTGCAGCAGGACCTCCCACGGGGTTCCGGTGGCCGCCGCCAGGGTGTGGCCGAGGACCGAGACGGCGAAGTTCGAGTAGCGCCAGCGGGTTCCGGGCCGGTGGCGCGGGCGGGCCCGCAGGAAGGACCGGACCACCCGGTCGGCCGGGTAGCCGCCGTACGGGTCGGTCGACCAGCGGGGCACCGCCTGCGGGTAGAAGTCGGCGGGCAGGCCCGGCAGCCCCGAGGTGTGGGTGACCAGATGGCGCAGGGTGATCCGGCGGACCGCCGGGTGCACCGGGAACCCCGGGGCCAGCAGGTCCGCCGCTCGGTCCTCGTACCGCACCCGGCCCTGCGCCACCAGCCGGGCCAGCAGCAGCCCCGCGTACGGCTTCGACGCCGAGCCCAGCTCGTACGCCAGCCGGTCGCGGGGGACCGGGCCCGGTTCCGCGCTCCCGCCGGTGTGGACGGTGCGCACCCCGTCCCGGCTGACCGCGAGCACCAGATCGGGCGCGTCGACCGCCCGCGCGGCCTCGGCCAGGAGGCGGGCGGTGGCCGGTACACCGGGGGCGGCCGCGCGGATCGCCGTCACGTCCGTCATGCCGGGGCCGGATCCGCGCTGAGGTCGGACAGGGCGCGGGACATCGCCAGCGCCGAGGCGAACGCGGCGACCAGCGTCGGGTGGTAGACCAGGTCGAACACCGACTCCTCGTCCCCCTCCGGCATCCCGCCGACCACCGGCATCGCCCCGTCCGGCTGCTGCGCCTGCGCGAACCCCTGCCAGGCCGCCGGGTCCAGGGTCGGTTCCGGCAGGCAGGCGTCGACGACCAGCAGCTCGCCCAGCAGGTCCCAGCGCTTCAGGTCCAGCCAGTCGTCCAGCCAGACCGGCAGCCAGAGCGCCAGGTACTCCGCGATGTCGGCGGGGAGCCCGGCCGGTTTCTCGCCCCAGTCGGTGAGGTGGAACACCGTGTGCGTGATGTCGTAGCCGATATGGCCCTCGACCGTCCACGGCTCGGGGCGGCGCGCCAGCCAGGTGTGGGCCAGCGCCGCCGTCTCCGGGACGCTCGGCTCCACCCCGAACCGCCGCTCGATGGCGCTGAGGCCGAGCCGTCGCACCGGCAGCACCTCCAGCGCCGCCCAGCTGGCCAGACGGTGGTTGAGCCGGATCGCGGACTCCAGATCCGGCTGCCGGTAGCCCAGCTCCCGGAACGGTACGTAGACCTCCAGCGGCACCGGCGACAGCGGTTCGCGCCGCTGGCCCTCCAGCAGCCGCGCCCCCGAGTCCAGCAGCTCGTGCCAGGCGTGGTCCAGCAGCTTGTGGGCGAGGGAGGACTGCTGGGAGCCGGCCACCCCCTCGCGGAAGATGACCTTCCCGATCAGCGCCAGCTCGCCCAGCGGCTTGAACCGGTCCAGCATCCCCGCCTCCGGGGACGGGTCCGCCTCCAGCCGGAAGCCCTCGCGGTGTTCGTACAGCCAGCCCAGGGCCTTCGCCCCGACGTCGTGGATCTGCTGGATGCCGGTGGTGGTGCCGGTGCTCATGGGGTGTGCCTTTCCCGGCCGGGTGGGGCCCCGCCGGTCTCGCCCCGCTCGCCCGTCCCGCGCAGCGACCTGAGGGACAGGGCCGCCGCGAAGGCCGTGACCAGCGTGGAGTGGTAGCAGTCGATGAAGGGGTACGGGTCCGGCGCGGGGTCCTGGACCGGTGCGCCGGTCTCCGGGACGCAGCCGGTCGGGTGCTGGACGTCGGCCAGCACCGGCCAGACCGCGTCCAGCAGCTCCCCGGGGGCCGGGCCCGGCAGCGACGCGGCCACCGCCAGCAGCTCTCCGGTCAGGTCCCACTGGCCGCTCTCCAGACAGCCGTCCGCCCACGCGGGCAGCCAGGTCCGCAGATAGCCGTCGATCCTCTCCGGCACCCGGTCGGGCATCCGGCCCCAGTCCGTGAGGTGGAAGACGGTGTGGGTCAGCGCGTAGCCGGACGGGCCCTCGAACATCCACGGCTCGGACAGACCGCCCAGCCAGGTCCGCGACAGCACTCCGCCCGCGTCCGTGTGGGTCAGTACGCCCACCCGGCGTTCGGAGTTGACCAGCCCCAGCTGCCGGTTGGCGTGCTGCTCGGTATGGGCCCAGGCGCGGGTCGCGGTGAGCGGGCGGGCCAGCGCCTCGAAGCCCTCGTGGCGCAGCCCGTACCCGGCGAAGGCGGCGTAGATCTCGTACGGGTACGCGGCGAACGGCTCGGCGCGCAGCAGCTCCAGGAGCAGCGCGCCCTCGTGCAGCTGCTCCCAGGCGTACGTGACGAGGTCCCCGGCCAGCTCGTGTTCCGGGGTGCCGGGGGCGGTCGCACGGCGGATCGTGGAGCCGAGCTGGGCCAGCTCGCCCAGCGGCTTCAGCGTGGCGTTGACCTGGGTGTGGGGTTCCAGGACGTCGTCGGGGAGCGCGAAGCGGGTGCGGTGCGCGTCGGTCCAGGCGAGGGCGGAGGCCAGGACGCCGGGGAGGACGGCGAGCGCGGCCCCGGAGGCCGCAGGGGCCCCGGAAGTCCCGGAGGACCCGGAGGCCCCGGGGGTGGAGACGCGATCCCGGGCCGGGTGGCCCGCACCCGGTCTCTCCCGAGGGTCCTCGGTCGCGGTCGTCGTCACCGGGCCCTCGCCTCGGCCATCAGCCGGGCGGCCCGCACATGGAGCGTCACCCGGGGGTCGTGCCCGCCCATCTGCTCGACGAAGTCCAGGCCGCGTTCCAGGCCCAGGGTGGCCGGTTCGCCGCCGATCGCCGCGAGCCAGCGGCCCGCGCCCGCCGCCTGGAGCCAGTCGCGCCGCCGCACCGCGCGGACGAAGCCGCGCGACAGGTCGACGGCCCGGTTCGCCGCGGCCCGCTGCACGGCCGAGGGCGCGGCCGGGACGGCGAGCGGCGCGAGGACCGAGAGCTGGTGGGTGAACGCCTGCCAGGGGGCCTCCTCCAGCCAGGCGGCGTCCGGCTCCGCGTCGGTGCCGGGGGCGGCGGCGCCCGGTGCGGGCGGCGCCATCCGCTGGAGCGTGGAGATCATGTGCCAGTGGCTCCAGGCCGTCGCGGCCGGAGCGTCGGGCTTGGGCGGGAATTCCCGCACTGCCCGGTCGAGTACGGCGACGTCCCCCGGGTGCGGATGACGTCCGTAAAGAACGCTCGGCAGCAACAGGTCGGCCCCGATGACCCGTACCGCCGCGATTCCGGTCCGATTCTCCTCGTCGATTCCCGCCGCGCCGCACACCGTGGCGAGGTGGTCCCCGCTCCGAAGAGCGAGGACCACCTCTGTTGCCAGGTCATGCACGGCACCCGCCAGGGGCGACGAAGCATGTGTCTGGTCCATGTGCCGGCGACTAGCCCTTCTTCGGGCGCGGGGTCGGAGGCGAGAGCAGCAGGGCTCCGCCGCCTGCGAGGAGCGCCAGGTAGGCGCACTCGCGGGAGTCGCGGTACAGACCTTCGACCTCACCGGGGTTGAGAGCGGCGTCGAGGTCGAGCTCGACGTCGGTGGCAGTGGTGTCCGTGGTGAACATGAGTTGTTCCCCGTCCTGTGGGAAATGGGGTGGACGTAATGAGTGAAAAGGAGAAATGAGGGCCTCGCAAATCGGGGGCGGCATCCGGGGAAATCATGGATTCAATTGAATGATGAATTCATGGGGTGCGGACGGGGTGTGAACGGCGCGAAATCCCTGGTAATTCAAGGAAGGGGGGTGGGGGCGGGCGGGGGTGGTGCGCGGGCGCGTTCACGGTCGGCGCGCGGCGCGTTCGGGGGCGCTCGGTGGCCCGGCGGTCACGCGCTGTCCTGCCTGTCTCCTCCACCGCGCCATGCGTCGGCAAAGGGCGGCCCAAAGAGGCCAAGAACGCATCAACAATGCCTCTGAGCTGGTGCGTCCATCCGGGTGCAGGTGTCCACTGGAAGGGACGGGCCACCTGTTCGAACCCTTCGGGCGGGTCGGCCGTCCCCGGAGTGCGTGACCGGCGGACAAGAGGAGCAGGCATGAGCGAGACCGCAGCGACCACTGTCCATGAGGCGTACGCCTTCGCCTGCATGAAGTGCGGGTACGGCTGGGAGCAGTCCTACGAGATAGAGCACCACGTCGACGTCCACGGCCAGGCGTTCGTCGTCTACACGGCGGACGGTGAGCGGGTGCCGTCGCCGCTCTCCACGCCCACCTGTGCCAACTGCGGCGGACACGTGGTGCGCATCATGCGGGCGGGGCGGGTCGCGGGCGTTCAGGAGCTGCTGCGGAAGCAGCAGATGCCGCAGACCGCGGAGACCGGCGCGAAGGACCGTACGGTGTCGACGGCCGCCACTCCGGACCGGCACTGGCGGCTGTCCGACCTGCTGCACCCGTTCCACCGCAGATGACGTCTTCGGGCCTCATGCCGACGTGGCGGGGCCTCACCTTGATGCCGTGGGGCATCGCCCCGACGTCGTGGGGCCTCACCCCGACGTCGTAGGTCGTAGGGGGCCTCATGCCGACGTCGGCGGCGCCTCATGCCGACGTCCTGCGGGGGGCGGGGTCCTCGTACGATCGTCGGCATGAGCCGTACCGAAGCCCCGCCGCTGCCCGAGCCCCTGCGGGTTCCGGTCGCCGACTCCCACACCCACCTGGACATGCAGGACGCCACCGTCGAGGAGGCCCTCGCCCGGGCCGCCGCGGTGAACGTGACCACCGTCGTCCAGGTGGGCTGCGACGTGGCCGGCTCCCGCTGGGCCGCCGAGACCGCGGCCGCCCACCCCGCCGTCCACGCCTCGGTCGCCCTGCACCCCAACGAGGCCCCGCGCATCGTCCACGGCGATCCGGACGGCACCGCGCGGCAGGGGGCGCGGGAGCCCGGCGGCAAGGCGGCGCTGGACGAGGCGCTCGCGGAGATCGACGCGCTGGCCGCCCTCGACCATGTGCGCGGGGTCGGCGAGACGGGCCTCGACTTCTTCCGTACGGGCCCCGAGGGCATCGCCGCCCAGGAGGAGTCCTTCCGGGCCCACATCGAGATCGCCAAGCGGCACGGCAAGGCCCTGGTCATCCACGACCGCGACGCGCACGCGGACGTGCTGCGGGTGCTGGCGGACGCGGGCGCGCCCGAGCGGACGGTGTTCCACTGCTACTCCGGAGATGCCGAGATGGCCCGGATCTGCGCGCGGGCCGGGTACTTCATGTCGTTCGCGGGCAACGTGACCTTCAAGAACGCCCAGCCCCTGCGGGACGCCCTCGCCGTCGCCCCGGCCGAGCTGGTCCTCGTGGAGACGGACGCCCCGTTCCTCACCCCGGCCCCCTACCGCGGCCGGCCCAACGCGCCCTACCTCATCCCCGTCACGCTCCGCGCGATGGCGGAGGTGAAACGCCTGGACGAGGACGCCCTGGCCGCCGCGATCTACGACAACACGGCGCGGGCGTTCGACTTCTGACCGCCACCGTAGGTCACTCTCCGCGGTTGTGTCGCTTTGGAGAGTGACCGGGGCTCCGCTATCGTCCCCGCGCACGACGGGGTGTCGACGGGCGGATCTTCGGGAGCGGCGTGAACGGCTTGAACGGCGTGAACGGTTTGAGCACTGCTCAGGACGGGCGCCCCGGCGCGTTCCACGAGCAGCTGACGCTGGGGGGCGGGGCCGGAGCGGGGGCGCACGCCCCGACCATGGTCGACACCCCGTTCGTCGACACCCGCACCGAGCTGCCGCCGCCCACCGTGCCCCGCCAGGGCCCCACCCGCGCGGAGGCCCGACGGGCCGCCAAGCGCCGCCGCGCCTTCGTCGCCGACCCCGAGAACCTGAAGCTGAGCCGGCTCGTCCCCCGGGCCCTGGTCGTCGCCTTCCTGGCCGGCGGCACCACCGCGTTCGTCGCCCACGACAAGGCCGTCCGGCTGGAGGTCGACGGCGCGCCCCGGACCCTGCACACCTTCGCCGACGACGTCACCGAGCTGCTGGAGGAGGAGGGCGTCACCGTCGGCGCGCACGACCGGGTCTCCCCGCGCCCCGGCACCGGCCTCGACCACGGCGACGAGGTCGCCGTCCGCTACGGGCGGCCCGTCACCCTCACCCTCGACGGCGTCCGCCACCGGGTCTGGACGACCGCCGACACCGTGGCCGGGGCGCTGCGCGAGTTCGGGATCCGGGCCGAGGGGGCGCACCTCTCCGCCGCCCGCTCCACCCGGATCGCCCGCACCGGCCTCACCCTCACCGTCCGCACCGAACGCGCCGTGACCTTCATGGCCGACGGCCAGGAACGCACCCTGCGCACCAACGCCGCCACCGTCCGGGAGGCGCTCGCCGAAGCGGGGATCACCCTGCACGGCGAGGACACCACCTCCGTCGCCCCGGCGAGTTTCCCGCGCGACGGCCAGACGATCTCCGTCATGCGGATCACCGACACCCGCGAGGTGCGCGAGGAGACGGTCCCGTACGCCGTCGAACGCAGCGAGGATCCCGCCCTGTTCCGGGGCACCGAGGTCGTCGAACGGGCCGGGCGCAACGGCGTACGCCGGGTCACGTACGCGGTCCGGACCGTCAACGGCGTCCGGCAGAAGCCGCGGCGGGCCGCCGAGGAGCTGGTCCACCGGCCGGTCAGCCGCGTCGTGCGCACCGGCACCCGGGAGCGGCCCGACTCCGTCGCCGGGGCGGACGGGCTGAACTGGCCGGCGCTCGCCGCCTGCGAGTCCGGCGGTCGCGCCGACGCGGTCGACCCGAGCGGCACGTACGGCGGGCTGTACCAGTTCGACACGCAGACCTGGCAGTCCCTCGGCGGCAGCGGACGGCCCCAGGACGCGCCCGCCGCCGAGCAGACGTACCGGGCGAAGAAGCTGTACGCGCAGCGGGGGGCGAGTCCGTGGCCCCACTGCGGCCGTAGGCTTACCGGGTGAGCAGCACAGAGCCCGACGCCCTCCTGGGGCCCGCAGACATCCGCGACCTGGCCGCGACGCTGGGCGTACGCCCCACGAAGCAGCGCGGTCAGAACTTCGTCATCGACGCCAACACCGTCCGCCGTATCGTGCGCACGGCCGAGGTCCGCCCGGACGACGTGGTCGTCGAGGTCGGCCCCGGGCTCGGCTCGCTGACCCTGGCGCTGCTGGAGGCGGCGGACCGGGTGGTCGCCGTCGAGATCGACGACGTGCTGGCGGCCGCGCTGCCCGCCACGGTGAACGCCCGGATGCCGGAGCGCGCCGACCGCTTCGCCCTCGTCCACTCCGACGCGATGCTGGTCACCGAGCTGCCGGGCCCCGCGCCCACCGCGCTCGTGGCGAACCTCCCGTACAACGTGGCCGTGCCCGTCCTGCTCACCATGCTGGAGCGCTTCCCCGGCATCGAGCGGACCCTCGTCATGGTCCAGTCCGAGGTCGCCGACCGCCTCGCCGCCCGCCCGGGCAACAAGGTCTACGGCGTGCCGTCGGTGAAGGCCAACTGGTACGCGGACGTCAAGCGCGCCGGAGCGATCGGCCGCAACGTCTTCTGGCCCGCCCCGAACGTCGACTCCGGGCTCGTCTCGCTCGTCCGCCGCACCGAGCCGCTCGCCACCAAGGCGTCCCGCGCCGAGGTCTTCGCGGTCGTGGACGCGGCGTTCGCCCAGCGCCGCAAGACGCTGCGCGCGGCCCTGGCCGGCTGGGCCGGATCCGCGCCCGCCGCCGAGGCCGCGCTCGTCGCCGCCGGGATCTCGCCGCAGGCACGCGGGGAGGCGCTGACGGTGGAGGAGTTCGCCGCGATCGCGGAACACAAGCCGGAGGTGTCGGCATGAGCCGCTCCCAAGCCGGAGGCGCCGGAACGAGCCGTGCCGAAGCCGGAGGTGCCGGAATGAGTCGCTCCCAAGCCGGAGGTGCCGGAATGAGCCGCGCCCAAGCCGGGGGCGTCCCCGCGGGTCCTGTGCGTACGGCGGTCACCGTCCGCGTCCCCGCCAAGGTCAACGTCCAGCTCGCCGTGGGCGCCGCCCGCGCGGACGGCTTCCACGACCTGGCCAACGTCTTCCTCGCCGTCGGCCTGTACGACGAGGTCACCGCGACCCCCGCCGACGAGCTGCGCATCACCTGCTCGGGCCCGGACGCCGCGCAGGTCCCGCTGGACACCACCAACCTGGCCGCCCGCGCCGCCGTAGCGCTGGCCGAGCGGTACGGCATCGACCCCGCCGTCCACCTCCACATCGCCAAGGACATCCCGGTCGCGGGCGGCATGGCGGGCGGCAGCGCCGACGGGGCGGCCGCCCTGGTCGCCTGCGACGCGCTGTGGGGGACGGGCGCGAGCCGCGACGAGCTGCTGGCCATCTGCGCCGAACTGGGCAGCGACGTGCCGTTCAGCCTCGTGGGCGGGGCCGCGCTCGGTACGGGACGCGGCGAGAAGCTGTCCCCGGTCGAGGTCGGCGGCACATTCCACTGGGTCTTCGCCGTGGCGGACGGCGGCCTCTCCACCCCCGCCGTCTACGGCGAGTTCGACCGCCTCACGGCGGGCACGGAGGTCCCCGGACCGACCGCGTCGCCCGCCCTCCTGGCCGCCCTGCGCTCCGGCGACCCCGCCGCACTCGCGGGCGCGCTGAGCAACGACCTCCAGCCCGCCGCGCTCTCCCTGCGCCCGTCCCTCGCTCAGACGCTGACGGCGGGCACGGAGGCCGGAGCCCTGGCCGCCCTGGTCTCCGGCTCCGGGCCGACGACGGCGTTCCTGGTCCCGGACGGGGAGACGGCCGAGAAGGTGGCGGCCGCGCTGCTGACGTCGGGGACCTGCCGCAACGCGCGCGTCGCGGTGTCGCCGGCGCCGGGGGCGCACGTCATCTGAGCCTCCTGCCGGGCGTACTCACCCCGGATCTGAGTACGGTCGCGCTGCCGCGCCCCGCCCGCATCGCGCGACCGTACGCCCATGGGATCAAGCGTTCGTGAACTGGCCGGGGCGACGCCCGCCACCCGGGACCGTTACGTCGACCTCCTCCGGGTCGCCTCGCTCGGCGCGGTCGTGCTCGGCCACTGGCTGATGGCCGCCGTCACCCCGGACGGGGTGGGCAATCTGCTCGCCGTCGTCCCGGCGCTCCAGCCGCTGACCTGGCTGCTCCAGGTCATGCCGGTGTTCTTCTTCGTCGGGGGCTTCTCGCACGCGCTGTCCTACCGTTCCCTGCTCCGCAAGCGCCCGGAGGCCGCTTCGGGGGCCGCGGCGGACTCCGTCTACTCCGCCTTCCTGCGCGCCCGTCTCCAGCGGCTGCTGCGCCCGACCATGGTCTTCGTCCTCGTCTGGGGAGCTGCTGCGCTGCTGGTCCAGCTCCTCGGCGGGGGCGGCGGGCTGACCGGCGTCACCCTGCGGATGGTGACCCAGCCGCTGTGGTTCATCGGGATCTACCTGGCGATGGTCGCCTTCACCCCGCCGCTGCTGCGGCTGCACGAGCGGTACGGCTGGGGTGCGTTCGCCGGTCTCGCGGGCGCGGCGGTCGCGGTGGATGTCCTCCGGTTCGCCGCCGGAGTCCCGTACGTCGAGTTCCTCAACTTCGCGTTCGTCTGGCTCGCCGTCCATCAGCTCGGCTTCCTGCGCGCCGACGGCCGCATCCACCCGCGCCGCGCCGCCCTGCTCGCCGGGGGCGGCCTGGTCGCCGCCTGCGTGCTGGTGGCGTTCGGGCCGTACCCGCTGTCCATGGTCGGGATGCCCGGCGAGAAGGTCAGCAACATGGCCCCGCCCACCCTCGCCCTGCTGGCCCACGGCCTCTGGCTCGTCGGCGCGGTCGAGCTGCTCCGCGCCCCGGCGGCCCGCCTGCTGGAGCGCCCGCGCGTCTGGCGCACGGTGGTGGCGGCCAACGGGGTGGCGATGACCGCGTTCCTCTGGCACCTCACGGCGATGTTCGGGGTGTACGGGGCGCTCCTCGCCCTGGACGTCGACCTGCCCGAGCCCGCGTCGGCCGCCTGGTGGGCCCAGGTCCCGCTGCGCCTCGCCCTCGCGGCGGCCCTGACCGCGGCCCTGGTCGCCGCCTTCCGCACCTTCGAACGCCCGGCGACGCCTGCGCCGGGCACGGGCCGCGGCCCCCTCGCGGCGTCCGGAGCCCCCGGGGCCGGCCCCCTCGCGGCGCTCGGCGCGACGCTCTGCCTGCTCGGCGTCCTCGGCCTGTCCATGGTCGGCTTCGGCGGCCTGCTGGACGGCCGCACGGCCCTGCTGATCGCGATCCCGGTCAGCGCCCCGGCCGCCGTCGCGATGACCCTGGGCGGCTGGCTGCTGGTGGAACGGGCGGGGCGGGGCCCGGACCGGCGGTAGGGGCAGGGGCCCAAGTGGCCGAGACGGGCGGCGAGACCTCCGTGCGCCTCGCCGCCGCAAGCCCGGCTCATCGGCCTCCCGGCCCCGCCCTCACCAGCCCGTCATCACACCGCCCAGAAGCGGTGGCGCGGCCAGCAGGGCGAGCAGCTTCACCAGGAACGTCCTGCCGTCCCGGTCCGCGTCCTCCTTGCCGCCCGCGCCCCCGCCCGTACGGCAGACGACGAACGCGGCGACGATGCCCAGCGGGAACAGCACCGGCACCGACTCCAGGAGCGGCGGACGGGCCCCGCCCACCCAGCCCGCGGCCCAGGACCCGGCGAGGCCCGCCAGTACGGCGAAGAACACCTGGCCCGGGGCGAACCACCGCTTCTCCAGTGCGTCGACCAGTTCACCGAAGCGGGTGCCGGTGGTACGGGCCCGGGCGGCGCTGACGAGGAAGGCGGCCAGGACGGCCACTCCGGCCACGAGGAAGGCCCAGCGCAGCGCGGTCGCGACGACGGTCATCGGCAGAAAACCCCTCTCCTGATTCCCCGGCTACCAGCAGTTCTTGACGACGCCGTCGATGCCGAGGATCTCGGCGGCGATGGCGCCGATGCCGCCGCCCGCCTCCTCGAAGACCTCCATGAGCCCCTTCTTGAAGGTCTTGCCCTTCTTCTTCTTGGACTGGATCTTCTTGATCACCTTGTTCACGCCGCCGAGCTTGTCGATGGCCTTCTTCACCTTGTAGACCTTGGCGATGGCGAAGATGTTGGAGCCGACCGCCAGGGCGATGCCCCGCGCGCAGCCGCCCAGGTTGAACGCGTAGAGGACCGGCGTGCCGTCCGCCGTCACCGTGCTCCGGCCGTGCTCCTCCAGCCACCGCACCGTGGCCTCCTCGCCCTCGGCCAGGACCTCCTCGGGGATCGCGTCGATGATTCGCAGCGCCTCCTCGAAGGCGCGGGCCACCGCGTCGTCGTCCGCCGTAGCGCTTACCGGCGCCCCGTGGGCGGCCCGTTCTGCGGGAGCGGCCTGCGCCGAGGTCGCGGTGAGCAGAACGCTCGTCGCGGTCAGGCCCGCGACGGCGACGGCCGTACGGCGGAGGGAGGTGCGGCTGAGTATCGAGACAGACACGTGAGGTGTTTCCTTCTGGTGGTGCTCGGGAATGGTTGACGCCCGGTCGGACGGACCCCGGTCGGACGGACCCCGGTCGGGCGAACGCCGGTTGGACAGACCCCGGCCGTGCGAACGCCGGTCGGGCGAACGCCGTTCGGTGCGGGTCGAGTTGTAACGAACCGTCCTGAACGCCCGCAAGATCGATGGGAGGGGCGTGTCGCACCTGTCGCTTTTCGTGCGGATTCTCCGTCCTGGTGTCGGGGGAGTGCCCCCGACACCTGTCGGGGAGGGGCGAGCAGTCCCCTCCATCCCCTCGACCGCCCCCTCGGCCTCCCCAGCCTCCTCAGCCTCCTCAGCCGCCGGGGGCCGTTGCGGACCGGGGCAGTCGTGCCCTGACCCGGAAGCCGTCGCCGTCCGGACCCGCCTCCAGCGAACCGCCGAGCAGCGCCGCGCGCTCCCGCAGCCCCACCAGCCCGAGGCCCGGCCCCTCCCCGGGGACGGGCGCACCCGTCACGGTGGCCCCGTCGGTCGGCGGGCCGTTGGCGACCTCGACCAGCAGGGCGTCGTCCCCGAGCGCCAGCACCACCTCCGCCCGAGCCCCCGGAGCGTGCCGCACGATGTTCGTCAGCGCCTCCTGCACCGTGCGGTAGGCCGCGTACTCCGTCTCGGCCCCGAGCTCGGTGGAGGCCGGAACCCGGTCCGTGACCGACGCGTCGACGCCGCTCCCCGCGACCAGGGACGGCAGGTCCGCCAGGGCCCCGGGGCCGCCGCCCGCCGCCTCCTGCGCGCGCAGCACCCCCAGGGTGTCGCGCAGCTCGGTCATGGCGAGGGAACTGATCCTGCCGATCCGGACCCCGGCCCGGCGCGCCTCGGGCGTGTCCGCCGTGACGCTCAGCGCCCCCGCCTCGACGGCGATCCGGCTCACATGGTGCGAGACGATGTCGTGCATCTCGCGGGCCAGCCGGGCCCGCTCCGCCATCGCCGCCCGCTCCTCGGCCATCCGGTGCTCCCGGGCCAGCGCGGCCCGCGCCTCGGTCAGCCGGTCGGCCAGGGCCCGGCGGCTGCGGGCGACCCGCCCCAGCAGCGTCGGCCCGGCGGCCAGCAGCGCCGGCCCCAGCAGGCCCGCCGCGAGGACGGCCGGGGAGCCGGCCCGGCCCGCGCACCGGATCTCGTACGCCAACGGCGCGGCGGCGGCGACGAAAACCGCGGCGGCGGCCCCGCCGGCCAGCGCTCCACTGCGCACCAGCCGGGCCGCCGTGCCGAGCGCGAACATCGGGGCGAGCCAGAGGTAGCCGGTCATCGCCGCGGGCACCGTCGCCAGCACGACGAGCAGGGGGCGCCGACGCCGCACGACCAGGGCGCCCACCGCCAGCACGTAACCGGCCAGCGTCAGCCGGCCGACCTCGCCCACGACGGTCAGCAGCTCGGCCCCGGCGGCGGCGACCAGCGCCCCGTCCGTCAGGACCTGCCCGTTCCTGACCCGCCCGGCCCACCTGCCCTGCCGCAGACGCCGGAGCGGCCGCGGCCGGGCTATGGCCGGGCTCACCGGCCGGCCGCGTCCCGGCCGGCCGCGTCCCGGCCGGCCGCGTCCCGGGCGGCGGCCACATCCGTACGCCGCCCCCGGCGCATCCCGGACGCGATGACGGCGGCCTGAACCCGGTTGGCCGCACCCAGCTTGGCGAGCAGCGAACTCACGTGGTCGCGGACCGTGGTCCGGCTCAGGAAGAGCCGGCGGCCGATCTCCTCGTTGGACATCCCCGACGGCAGCAGCTCCAGCACCTCCCGCTCCCGCGCGGTCAGCAGCCGGGCCCCCGGCGGGTCCGCGGGCGCGGTCCCCTCCCCGGCGCTGCCCGGCAGCGAACGGACGACCCGCTCCGACAGCGCGCTGCCCCCCGCGGCCAGCAGCCGCACACCGGGGATCAGCTCGTCCACCGCCGCGTCCTTGAGCAGGAACCCGGCGGCCCCCGCCCGCAGGGCCCGCCGCACGTGTTCGTCCTCGCCGAAGCCCGTCAGCACCGCCACCCTCGGCGGCCGGTCCGCCGCCCGCAGACCGCGCAGCACCTCGATGCCGTCCGTGCCGGGCATGTGCAGATCCACCAGCGCCACGTCCGGCCGGTGCCGGCGCGCCAGCTCCAACGCCTCCCCGGGGCCGCAGACCGCCGGCACCCGGATGTCGTCGGCCGACTCCAGGATGCGCCTCAGGCCGTCGCGTACCAGCGCGTCGTCGTTCACCACCAGAACGGTCACCGGGACCGAACCCATAGATTTCCCCCGTCGATCGGCAAAAGAGCCCGCACGAGGCTATCCCGGCATCCGGTCGGTCCCGGACCGGGCCTGATCGGCAGGACGCCCCTGGACCGCACGACCGGGCCCCCTCCGCCGCGCCGTACCCTGGGAAGGTCGATCGATCCCCCGGACAGGAGTGAAATGGCCGTCAATCTGGTCAATGTCGAGCAGGTCAGCAAGGTGTACGGCACCCGTGCCCTGCTCGACGGTGTGTCTCTCGGGGTGTCCGAGGGCGACCGGATCGGTGTCGTGGGCCGCAACGGCGACGGCAAGACCACCCTCATCCGGATGCTCGCCAAGCTGGAGGAGGCGGACACCGGCCGCGTCACCCACAACGGCGGGCTGCGCCTCGGCGTCCTCACCCAGCACGACTCCCTCGACCCCAAGGCGACCATCCGCCACGAGGTCATCGGCGATCTCGCCGACCACGAGTGGGCGGGCAGCGCCAAGATCCGCGACGTGCTGACCGGGCTCTTCGGCGGGCTGGCCCTCCCCGGTTTCGAGCACGGCCTCGACACCGTCATCGCCCCGCTCTCCGGCGGTGAGCGCCGCCGTATCGCACTGGCGAAGCTGCTCATCGAGGAGCAGGACCTGATCGTCCTCGACGAGCCCACCAACCACCTCGACGTCGAGGGCATCTCCTGGCTGGCCGGCCATCTGCGCGCCCGCCGCTCCGCCCTCGTCTGCGTCACCCACGACCGGTGGTTCCTCGACCAGGTCTGCACCCGCATGTGGGACGTCCAGCGCGGCGTCGTCCACGAGTACGAGGGCGGCTACAGCGACTACGTGTTCGCCCGCGCCGAGCGCGAACGCATCGCCGCCACCGAAGAGGCCAAGCGGCAGAACCTCATGCGCAAGGAGCTGGCCTGGCTGCGCCGCGGCGCCCCCGCCCGGACCTCCAAGCCGCGCTACCGCATCGAGGCCGCCAACGAGCTCATCGCGGACGTGCCGCCGCCGCGCGACACCAGCGAGCTGATGAAGTTCGCCAACGCCCGCCTCGGCAAGACCGTGTTCGACCTGGAGGACGTGACCGTCCAGGCCGGGCCCAAGACCCTCCTCACCCACCTCACCTGGCAGCTCGGCCCCGGCGACCGTATCGGCCTCGTCGGTGTCAACGGCGCCGGAAAGACCTCCCTGCTGCGCGCCCTCGCCGAGGCCGCCCGCACCCAGGGCGAGGAGCAGCCCGCCGCCGGGAAGGTCGTCGTCGGCAAGACCGTCAGGCTCGCCTACCTCTCCCAGGAGGTCCACGAGCTGAACCCGAACCTGCGCGTCCTGGAGGCCGTCCAGCAGGTCCGCGACCGGGTCGACCTCGGCAAGGGCCGCGAGATGACCGCCGGTCAGCTCTGCGAGCAGTTCGGCTTCACCAAGGAGAAGCAGTGGACGCCCGTCGGCGACCTCTCCGGCGGTGAGCGCCGCCGGCTCCAGATCCTGCGGCTGCTGATGGACGAGCCCAACGTCCTCTTCCTCGACGAGCCCACCAACGACCTCGACATCGAGACCCTCACCCAGCTGGAGGACCTCCTCGACGGCTGGCCCGGATCGATGATCGTGATCTCCCACGACCGGTTCTTCATCGAGCGGACCACCGACAAGGTCATGGCCCTCCTCGGCGACCGCGCCCTGCGGATGCTGCCGCGCGGGATCGACGAGTACCTGGAGCGCCGGCAGAGGATGGAGGAGGCGGCGACCCCGTCCGCCGCCGCGCCCCGCTCCTCCGCGGCGCCCGCCGCCCCGGCGGTCTCCGCGCAGGCGTCCCGCGCCGCGAAGAAGGAGCTCCAGAAGGTCGAGCGGCAGCTCGACAAGCTCTCCACCCGCGAGACCACGCTGCACAAGCAGATCGCGGACAACGCCACCGACTTCGAGAAGGTCGCCAAGCTGGACGCCGAGCTCCGCGAACTCGTCACCGAGCGGGACGAGTTGGAAATGCGCTGGCTGGAACTGGCCGAGGACGCCTGACCGGACCCGTGGGGCCGGTGTGACGGGTGGTAGAACGGGGCGGCAGAGGCCGTACATTCGAGGGGGACCACACCGATGTCGCAGCCGCCACCACAGCAGGGCTTCGGTGCTCCGTACGAACCGCGGCCGGGTGTGTACGGCGATCCGGGGCAGCCGCAGCCCGGCCCGTACGGCCAGCAGTCCGGTCCGTACGGGCAGCCTCCGCAGTCCTCGTACGGCTGTCCGCCGCAGCCGCCCCCCGTCCCGTACGGCCGACCGCAGCCTCAGCCTCCGAACCGGCCTTCCGGCCGGCGCTCCCGTGGCCGGCTCGCCGGGCTCGTCGCCGCCGTGCTCGCCGGGGCCCTCGTGATTGGGGCGGGTGTCTGGTTCGTCGTCGGTGGCGATGACGCATCAGACGGCAGGAAGCCCGTCGCGAAGGAGAGCATCGCCCCGAAGCAGCCCGGCGCGGGGCCGAGCCGGAAGAAGACGCCCGCCGCGGAGGCCGCGGAGATCAACAAGGGGCGCAAGGAGGGCGAGGCGAAGGTCCGCTGGATCCAGAAGAACGGGGTGGACCTGCCGTTGGGGGCAGCCGCCCTCGGCCCCTGGGTCACCGGCGACACCGTGGTCAAGGCCATGCACCGCACGGTCTCCGGCTATTCCCTGGAGGACGGATCGCAGGAGTGGAGCCTGCGCCTGCCCACCGACGTCTGCGCGGCACCCACCGGGCCGACCGCCGACGGGAAGATCGTCATCGGGCTCCTGACCGACACCTCTGCGGATCGGACCTGCGACAAGCTTCAGATGATCGATCTGGCCACCGGTGAGGCCGGCTGGTCCGCGACCATCGATCGCGCGGTGCACAATGACGATCTTCGGTATGTGATCATGGCGATCAGCGGCGACGTCGTGACGATCGGGGGCCTCGGCCGTGCCGAGGCCTATCGGGTCAGTGACGGCAAGCACTTGTGGGGCAAGCTGCCCGGCCCCTGCAAGGTCGAGGGTTTCGCCGGCGGGGCTGTCATGCTCGCCTCTGTCATCTGCCCCGCGCAGTCGAAGGGCGCGATCGACACGGAGGTGCGGCGCATCGACCCGGTCACCGGCCGGACCCTGTGGACGTACAAGGTCAGGAAGGACTGGAACGTCGACGCGGTCTACTCCGTCGACCCGCCGGTGATCTTCCTGCGGAACGGCCCGTTGGTGGGTGGCACGTCGGCGATCGCCGTCCTGAACGACGACGGGACCGCCCGCTTCCGGCCGGTCTCCGGAGGCGACACCCTGGAGGGTCTGTGCCCCGGCAAGGAGCGCGAAGTGGGCTGGAACCTCGACATCTGCATGGGCGTGGCCGTCGACACCGACACGGACACGCTCTACGTCACCACGAAGCGCCGGCCCGTGGGCCGCACGAAGCGCCGGCCCGTGGGCCGCACGAAGAGCCGGCCTGTGGTCCGGTGGTTCACCAACGACGTCGTCGCCTTCGACATGAGCACCGGCAAGAGGAAGTGGAAGGTCCCGTCGCCGCCCACGCAGACCCTGATGCCGCTGCGGGTCGAGGGCGGCAAGGTGCTGATGTACCTGAGCCCGCCCGACCCGAAGACCAAGGACGTGGGGGGCGGCATCATGACCCTCGGTCCGCAGGGCGGCACCCCTCGACCGGTCCTGCGGCACCCGGCGTCGGCTGCGGCGACCGAGCGCACCTTCGACGAGCCGATCGTCCTCCATGCCGACGGACGCTCCCTCCTCATGATTCCCCAGGTCTACGGAGAGACCGACGAGGAGGAGATGGAGAGGCGGACGATGATCGCCTTCGGTGACTGACCATCACCTCCGCCAAGGCGTAACGACGGCATCACGAGGCGGTTCTCCCTTGGGAACAGGGGTTGGCCCGAATCGGTGCCCGATGCTTCGCGGGTGGTAGAAAGAAGCCCCGCCCGACTGTCGTAACACCGCGGAAGCCATGCCCGATTCGCTCCTTTCCGAGGGGGATTGACCCTCTTAGGAAATGCGGGGGAGACCGGATCGCGCACCGGGCCGCACGAAGGGGGACGTGCTGATATGAGCCAGCCGCCCAGCCAGCAACCGCCGCAGGGAGGCTTCGGGGCTCCGCAGGAGCCGCCGAACGGAGCTGCTCAGCCGCCGCAGGACCAGCCGTCCCCCGGCCAGCCGGACCTGGCCAAGCCGCCGCAGACGCCGCCTGCCCAGCCGCCCGCGCCCCCGGCCGGCCCGCCGCAGACGCCCCCGCCGGGCGCCCCGGCGTACGGCTACCCCCAGCAGCCCCCGGCGCAGCCCGGCTACGGCTATCCGCAGCAGCCCGGCCAGGCCCCCGGCCCGTACGGCCAGCAGGCTCCCGGCCCGTACGGCCAGCAGGCCCCCGGTCCGTACGGCCAGCAGTCCGGGCCCTACGGTCAGCAGGCCCCCGGCCCGTACGGGCAGCAGCCGCAGGCCGGGTACGGCTATCCGCAGCAGCAGTACCCCGGCGCCCCCGCCCCCGGCGGACCGGGCTCCGGTGGCGGGTTCCTCAAGGGGAAGACCGGCATCGTGGTCGCGGCGGCGCTCGCCGTGGTCCTGGCGGCCGGGGCGGGCACCTGGTTCCTCGTGAGCGACAGCGGCGACGAGGACCCGAAGAAGCCCGTCGCCACCGGCAGCAACGACCCCAAGGGCCCCAGCGAGTCGCCCACGGTCGACGAGGGCGACGGCAGCGGTGACGGGCGCGAGGCCGGCGACGACCTCAACGCCGGGCGCAAGCCGGGCGAGGCCAAGGTCGCCTGGCTCCAGAAGAACGACGTCGACCTGCCGCGCAACGGCTCGGCCGTCCAGGGCCCCTGGTTCGCCGGCGACGTGGTCGCCAAGGCCATGTACCGGGGCGTGTCCGGCTACTCCGTGGCCGACGGCAAGCAGAAGTGGAAGCTCGACCTCCCCGCCGACGTGTGCGCCACCCCCAACACCCCGACCGCCGACGGCAAGATCGTCATCGGGGTGAAGAACGGCACCACGGACCGGGCCAACTGCTCCGTCCTCCAGATGGTCGACCTCAACACCGGCAAGGCCGGCTGGAAGAAGGAGATCAAGAAGAACGGGACCTGGGACTTCCTGTCGGACATCGGTCTGGCGATCAGCGGGGACACCGTCGCCGTGGGACGCACCGGCAACTCCAACGCCTACCGGGTCAGCGACGGCAAGGAGCTGTTCGGCAACCCCGAGGGCAACTGCAAGCCCTTCGCCTTCTCCGGGGGCGACAAGCTGATCGCCGCGGCCAGCTGCCGCACCGACGACGTGAAGAACCCGCAGCACCAGGTCCAGGAGCTGGACCCGGCCACCGGCAAGCCCCGGTGGACGTACGCGCCGCCGCGCGGCTGGGAAGTCAGCAGGGTCTACTCCTCCACCCCGCTCGTCGTCCGGCTGGAGCACGAGGAGAAGAAGCAGTACACCATCGTCGCGCTCACCGAGAGCGGCAAGCTCCGCTCCCAGCTCGTGCCCGCCAAGGGCGCCAAGCTCACCGCCGACTGCGGCAGCCGCTTCGCGATCTTCGGCCAGAAGCTCGAAGGGTGCAGCGGCGTCGCCGCCGACGCCAACACCTTCTACATCGCGACCGAGGACGATTCGAGCGGCACCGGCCGGACGAACAAGGTCATCGCCTTCAACCTGAACACCGGGAAGCCCAAGTGGGAGGCGCCCGCCCCGGCCGAGCGCGTTCTCAAGCCGCTGGGCATGGAGGGCGGCAACGTCCTGCTCTACATGCGGCCGAAGTACGACACCGCGGGCGCCATCGTGACCCTTCCGCCGACCGGTGGCACCCCCAAGACGCTGCTCCAGCACCCGGCGGGCGCCGGCCGGGTCGAGAACGGCTTCTTCTCGGCCAAGGTCCTCTACCGGGACGGCCGTTCCTTCATCTTCAGCGAGCGTGTGAGCGCGAGCAACGACAAGGAAGAGCTGGAGCAGACGACGATGCTGGTGTTCGAGAAGTGACGGTCCGCCGGACATCTCCCTGCCCCGGCGCCCGGACATCGCCCGGCCCCGGCCCCGGCCCCGGCACCCGAACGCCGTCGGCCGCCCCCGGACTCCGAACGCCGCCGGCCGTCCCCTGCCACACGCGCCCCCACACCCACTCGTCCCCCGAGGTACGCACGCCATGACCCAGCCGCCGCAGCAGCCACCCAACCCCGACGAGCCGTCGAACACGCCCCCGGCGCCGCCCGCCGGTCCGCCCTCGGGCGGGTTCGGCGCGCCGCAGGACCCGCCGCCCGGCGGCTTCGGCCAGCCGACGCCGCCCGCGGACCCCTTCGGCAAGCAGCCCCAGCAGCCGCCCGCCGCCCCGCCGCAGCCGCCCGCCGCGCCCCAGCAGCCGCAGGACGCGCCCGCCGGGGGCTACGGCACCCCGCCGCCCCCGGCGCCGGGCGGCTACCCCACCCCGCCCGCGCCGCAGCCCAACGGCTACGGCTACCCCCAGGCCCCGCAGCCGGGGTACGGCTACCCGCAGGGACCCGGCGGCCAGCCCGGCCAGCCCGGCCAGCCCGGGATGCCGCAGCAGGCGTACGGCTACCCGACCCAGCCGATGCAGCCGCAGTTCGGGGCCCCGCAGCCGGGCGGCAACGGCGGCAAGAAGTTCTCCACCCAGATGCAGATCATCGTCGCCGCGGCCGTCGCCGTGGTGCTGATCATCGGCGCCGGGGTCATCTACTCCGCCACCAGCGGTGACGACGGCGGCAAGGGCGAGGCGTCCTCCTCCGGCTCCACCGGCGGCGAGAGCAAGGGCGGCAAGGGCAGCGGACTGGCCGGCGGCAGCGAGAAGGTGCCCGCCAACACCAAGTCCAAGGTCGCCTTCCAGGTGCCGCAGCCGGTGGTCAAGGACCTCGTCACGGTCGAGGGCTCCTGGCTCACCGACAAGACGTACGTGAAGTCCGGCATCAACGAGATCAACGGCTACGACCGCGACAAGGGCACCAAGCTCTGGTCCTTCCCGCTGGCCGGCGAGATCTGCTCCACGTCCCGGCACGTGAGCAAGGACTACAAGACGGCCATCGTCTTCCAGGAGTCGAAGCCGACCAAGGAGAAGAAGTACCCGGCGTGCAACCAGGTCGGCGTGATCGACCTGGCCGCGGGGAAGCTCCTGTGGAGCAAGAGCGTCACCTCCTCCACCGGCGGTGACCGGCCGGTCAGCTTCGACGAGGTCACGCTCAGCGGTACCACCGTCGCCGCGGGCGGCACCTCGGGCGGCGCGGCCTTCAAGCTGGACACCGGCGCCGAACTCTGGAAGCCGAAGACCGGCGCGGACGGCTGCTACGACCGCGGCTACGCGGGCGGCGAGGCCCTCGCCGTGGTCCGCAAGTGCGGTACGTACGACAGCCCGCAGCTCACCGTGCAGGCGCTGAACCCGACGTCCGGCGCTCCCCTGTCCTCGTACCAGATGCCCGCCGGCGTCGAGTACGCGCACATCGTCTCCACCAAGCCGCTGGTGGTCGCGGCCGACGTCGGCGACACCGCCGGCGACGGCAGCGGCATCTCCGACTTCTTCTCGATCGACGCGGCGACCGGCAAGCTGAAGGTCCGTATCCCCGCCGACGCGGAGAAGTACGCGGGCGACTGCGACTCCACCGAGGTCGAGAGGTGCCGGAACATGGCCGTCGGCAACAACCGGCTCTACCTGCCGACCGAGCGCCACGACGGAACCAGCGAGTACGGCGACACGAACGAGGTCGTCGCCTTCGACCTGGACACCGGCAAGCTCCTCGGCGGCCGGGCGGACGCGGGCGACCGCCACATCCTGACCCCGCTCCGGATGGACGGCACCAGCATCATCGCCTACAAGGAGGCCCCCTACGACAAGGGCGGCCAGGTTGTCTCCATCGACGGCGAGACCTTCAAGCAGACCACGCTGATGGAGAACCCGGACGACGAGGCGATCCGCAAGGCGGAGAAGCGCTTCAACATCAACTCGGCCGAACTGCTCTACTCCGACGGGCAGTTCTACATGGCCGCCAGGTCGGTCCACAAGCCCAGCACCGTCACCCCCGACGAGAAGGTCTACCTGGTCGTCGCCTACGGCACCGACTGATCACCCCGCCCCTCCCGGGGCGTCAACAGGCCCCGCCGGTCGATTTCCCGACCGGCGGGGCCGATCATTTTCCGCCCCGCTCGCTCGCGAGGTGATCACCGGCCGCAGGTCAACGAGGGCCGAAGGGCGCAGAATTCGGCATTCCCCGGATCTTCTGCCACGTAAGCGCCGCGCGGCGTCGGGCGAGCGTGTACCTTGCCGGGTCAGGAGTCCGGGGGGCCGGGCGTACAGGGCTTATAGGGGCTGAGGACCGATGGGCGTGCGGCTCATGGTGGTCGACGATCACCGTCTGCTCGCCGAGGCACTCGCCTCGGCGCTGAAACTTCGCGGGCACCGGGTGCTCGCGGCCGCCGCGCCGACCTCCGGTGCGGCGGAACTGGTCGTCAGCCGGGCCCCGGAGGTCTGCCTGTTCGGTACGGCCTCGCCCGCCGCCCCCGGCGCCTTCGACCCGATCGCGCGCATCGGCCAGGAGCGCCCGCAGGTGGCGGTGGTGGTCCTCGGGCCGGTGCCCAGCCCGCGCGGGATCGCCGCGGCGTTCGCCGCCGGGGCCGCGGGGTACGTCCGGCACGACGAGCGCATCGAGGGCGTCGAGCGGGCCATGCTCAAGGCGCGGGCGGGGGAGAGCGCCATCGCCCCGCAGCTGCTGCGGGGGGCCTTCGCCGAGCTGCTCAACCCGGCGGCCCAGCCCGACGACGAGGGGCGGCGGCTGCTGCGGATGCTCACCCCGCGCGAGGCCGAGGTGCTGGTGCGGGTCGCCGAGGGCGAGGGCACCCGGCTGATCGCGGCCGGCATGGACATCGCCCCGAGCACCGCCCGCACCCATGTCCAGCGGGTCCTGATGAAGCTCGGGGTCGGCTCCCGGCTGGAGGCGGCCGCCCTCGCCGCCCGTACGGGACTGCTGGAGCGCGCCGCGGCGACCGGGGGCGTGCCGTCACAGGGCTCCTACGCCTCCGACGGCCCGTCGCCGCAGGGCTCGTACGCCCCCGACGGCGCGCCCGGCGGAACGCGGCGGGGGCCGTACGTTCCCGGACAGCGTGGGTGACGTACGGCCCCTGAGCGCGGCGAGGGCGGCGACGGCGGCGGGTCAGCCCGCGTCGGGCCCCGGCTCCCGCTCCCGCGCTCGCTCCGGCTCCGCTTCCGGGGCCGCCGGGGCCTCGGCCGGGCGCAGCTTCATCCAGACCAGGAAGAACAGGCCGAGCGCCAGCATGGCGAGGCCGGTCCACAGGTTGATGTGGACGCCCTCGGCCTTCTTCAGATCGGCGTCGGACGGACTGAGCCCGGCGATGGTGACGATCACTCCGTAGACCACGAACAGGCCGCCGATGATCCGCCGGATGTCGAAGAGACGGGCCGCGGTCGCGGACTTGCGCTCCAGCTCGGAGACTTCCTTGTGCAGGTCGGACATGGTGAGTGCCTCCGATCAGAACGAGTAGGGGATGTAGCACGCGGCGGCGAGCACGATCGCGCCCCAGCCGAGCAGGGCCGGCTTGCGGTACCAGGCCCGGTCGGCCTCCTCCAGCTCCTCGTCGGGGCTCGGCGACTCGGTCCCGTACACCAGACCGGCCAGCTCCGCCTCCGGCTTCGGCGCGGTGAAGAGGGTGACGACGACCATGACGACCGCTCCGGCGACGAAGCCGACGATCGCGGAGACGAAGTTGGCGCCCTGGTCGGAGGGGATGTCGATGATCCCGCCCCGGTAGATCCAGAAGTAGTTGACCATCGCGGCGGCGGTACCGGCCACCAGGCCCCAGACACCGGACTTCATGGAAGCGCGCTTCCAGAACATGCCGATGATGAAGACGACGAACATCGGGACGTTGAAGAACGAGAACAGCGTCTGCAAGTAGCTCATGATGTTCGAGAAGCTGGCGGCGATGAACGCCGTGCCGATCGAGGCCAGCACGCCGATCGCGGTGATCAGCCGCCCGAAGCGCAGGTAGTACGTGTCCGGCTTGTCCTTCACCACGTACCGCTGCCAGATGTCGGTGGTGAACACCGTGTTGAACGAGGACACGTTGGCCGCCATGCCCGCCATGAACGCGGCGAGCAGACCGGTCACGGCGATGCCGAGGACACCGTTGGGCAGCAGTTCCTGCATCAGCAGGGGTATCGCGTCGTTGTAGGTCAGATCGGAGTCCGGGGTGCCGATCCGGGGCACGATCACGGCGGCGACCAGGCCCGGGATCATCACGGCGAAGACGATGAAGATCTTGGGGAAGGCGGCGATCAGCGGGGTGCGCTTGGCGGCGGAGAGGTTCTTCGCGGACAGCGCGCGCTGCACCTCGGCGAAGTTCGTCGTCCAGTAGCCGAAGGACAGCACGAAGCCGAGGCCGAGGATGATCGTCAGCCAGTTGGCGCCCAGCGGGTTGGCGTCACCGATGCCGGTGCCGCCCCAGGCGGTCATGAAGTCGCCGCCGTGCTGCCGCGTCAGCGAGTCGCTCATCGCGTCCCAGCCGCCGACCCGCTTCAGGCCGAGGACGGTGAGGGGGATCAGCGCGGCGAGGATGACGAAGAACTGGAGCACCTCGTTGTAGATCGCCGAGGAGAGCCCGCCGATCGTGATGTAGACCAGCACGAACAGGCCCGCGACGACGATCGCGACCCACTGCGGCCAGCCGAGGAGCGCCTCCACGACGATCGACAGGGCGTAGAGGTTGACGCCCGCGATGAGGATCGCCGCGAACGCGAAGAGCACGGAGCTCAGCAGGTGCGCGGACCTGTCGAACCGCTGGAGCAGGAACTCCGGCACGGAGCGCACCTTGGAGCGGTAGTAGAACGGCATCATCACCAGACCGAGGAAGACCATGGCGGGGATCGCGCCGATCCAGTACCAGTGCACCACCGCGACGCCGTACTGCGCGCCGGTGGCCGCCATCCCGAGGATCTCGGTGGCGCCGAGGTTCGCCGCGACGAAGGCGAGCCCGGTCACCCAGGCGGGCAGGGACCGTCCGGAGAGGAAGAAGTCGAGGCTCGTCTTCACGCTGGCACGGGCCATGAAGCCGATGCCGAGTACGACGGCGAAGTAGATCGCCAGGATGGCGTAGTCGAGCCCGTTCGTGGGGAGCCGAAGCCCTTCGGCCAGTGTCTGCATGGGGGGTACTCGCTTCGTATCGCGAACGTAACCCGACGGAACTTACGCCGCCATGTTCAAGAAATGAACAGTTTCGTTGGGGTTCTTTGTTCGATCGTGATCGAGCGCGGTCGAATGTCCGCGTATGCGACCCGCGCCCGCACGGAACCACTCGTGATCTACCGCACCTTCGACATTGACCGGACGTGTTTGCTCGTGATTTGTTATGTGCGATTATGTTGGAGGGATTGGGTGGAGGACCCTGGTGAAGAAGACAGTGACGACCCTGGCCGACGGGCGTGAGCTGATCTACTACGACGCCGCGGAGGACACCGTCCGCGACGCGGTCGACCGGCGCCCCCTGGGCCCCGTCTCGACCTCGTCCGAGATCCGCCGCGACCCGCTGCTCGGTGACGCGGTCGCCATCGCCTCGCACCGCCAGGCCCGCACCTACCACCCGCCGGCCGACGCCTGCCCGCTCTGCCCCACCCGGGAGGGCCGGCCCAGCGAGATCCCCGACGGCCACTACGACGTGGCGGTCTTCGAGAACCGCTTCCCGTCGCTCGCCGGTGACTCCGGCCGCTGCGAGGTCGTCTGCTTCACCTCCGACCACGACGCGTCCTTCGCCGACCTCACCGAGGAGCAGGCCGCACTCGTCCTTGCCGCCTGGACCGACCGCACCGCCGCCCTGGCCGCCCTCGACCAGGTCACCCAGGTCTTCTGCTTCGAGAACCGCGGCGCCGAGATCGGCGTCACCCTCGGCCATCCGCACGGCCAGATCTACGGCTACCCCTTCGTCACCCCGCGCACCGAGCTGATGCTCCGCTCGGCCGCCCGGCACCGCGAGGAGACCGGCTCCAACCTCTTCGACGACGTGGTCGCCCGCGAGGAGAAGGACGGCTCACGCGTCGTCCTCGCCACCGGTCACTGGATCGCCTTCGTCCCCTACGCGGCGCACTGGCCCTACGAGGTCCACCTGTACCCCCGCCGCCGCGTCCCCGATCTGCGGGAGCTGGACGAGGGCGCGCGGACAGAGTTCCCCCAGGTCTATCTGGAACTCTTGAGGCGCTTCGACCGGATCTTCGGCCCCGGTGAGCCGCCGACCCCGTACATCTCCGCCTGGCACCAGGCGCCGTTCGGGGGCGACGGCCGGGAGGACTTCGCCCTGCACCTGGAGCTTTTCACCATTCGCCGGACCTCCGGCAAGCTGAAGTTCCTCGCGGGGTCCGAGTCCGGCATGAGCGTGTTCATCAACGACGTGCCGCCGGAGGCCGCGGCCGAGCGACTGCGAGAGGTAGCGAGCCAGTGAGCAACCCCCAGAGCGTGTCCCACCCGTCCAAGAAGTACCTGGTCACCGGCGGTGCCGGATACGTCGGCAGCGTCGTCGCCCAGCATCTGCTGGAGGCCGGGCACACCGTGACCGTCCTCGACGACCTGTCCACCGGCTTCCGTGAGGGCGTCCCGGACGGGGCCGCGTTCATCGAGGGCCGCATCCAGGACGCCGCCCGCCATCTGGACCCCTCCTACGACGGCGTCCTGCACTTCGCCGCCTTCTCCCAGGTCGGCGAGTCCGTCGTGAACCCCGAGAAGTACTGGGTCAACAACGTCGGCGGCACCACAGCCCTGCTCGCCGCCATGCGCGAACACGGCGTCCGCACCCTCGTCTTCTCCTCCACCGCCGCCACCTACGGCGAACCGGTCTCCAGCCCCATCACCGAGGCCGACCCCACCGCCCCCACCAGCCCCTACGGCGCGTCCAAGCTCGCCGTCGACCACATGATCAGCGGCGAGGCCACCGCCCACGGGCTGGCCGCCGTCTCGCTGCGCTACTTCAACGTGGCCGGAGCGTACGGCAGTTGCGGCGAGCGGCACGAACCCGAGTCGCATCTCATCCCGCTGGTCCTCCAAGTCGCCCTCGGCAGGCGCGAGTCGATCAACGTCTACGGCGACGACTACCCCACCCCCGACGGCACCTGCGTCCGCGACTACATCCACGTCGCCGACCTCGCCGAGGCCCACCTGCTGGCCCTCACCGCCGCCGCCCCGGGCGAGCACCTGATCTGCAACCTCGGCAACGGCAACGGCTTCTCGGTCCGCGAGGTCATCGAGACCGTCCGCAAGGTCACCGGCCACCCGGTCCCCGAGACCGCCGCCCCCCGCCGCGGCGGCGACCCGGCCGTCCTCGTCGCCTCCGCCGCCACCGCGATCGAGCGCCTCGGCTGGCAGCCGTCCCGCGCCGACCTGGCCGGAATCATCGCCGACGCCTGGCAGTTCGCCCGCCGAGAGGACACGACCACCCCATGACCCAGCACGCCGAACCGACCGCGGCCGCCGCCGAAGGGCACCGGACCGACCCCGCCGCCACCTTCACCGAGTTGTACGGGGGCGTGCCCGAGGGCATCTGGGCCGCACCCGGACGAGTGAACCTGATCGGCGAGTACACCGACTTCAACGACGGCTTCGTCATGCCGCTCGCCCTCCCGCACACCGCCGTCGCCGCCGTCTCCCGCCGCGACGACGGCGTGCTGCGCCTCTACTCCACCGACGTCCCCGGTGGTGTCGTCTCGCTGCGCGTCGACGAACTCGCCCCGCACTCCGGCCACGGCTGGGCCGCCTACCCCGCCGGGGTCCTCTGGGCGCTGCGCGAGGCCGGGCACCCGGTCACCGGGGCGGACATCGCGCTGACCTCCACCGTGCCCACCGGCGCCGGGCTCTCCTCCTCCGCCGCCCTGGAAGTCGTCACCGCGCTCGCTGTGAGCGACCTCTTCCAACTCGGCCTGAGCGCCGCCGAACTCGCCGTCATCGGCCGCCGTGCCGAGAACGCCTTCGTCGGTGTGCCCTGCGGGATCATGGACCAGATGGCCTCGGCCTGCTGCACCGAGGGCCACGCCCTCCATCTGGACACCCGCGACCTCTCGCTGCGCCAGGTCCCCTTCGACCTGGCCGCCCAGGGCCTGACCCTCCTGGTCGTCGACACCCGGGTCAAGCACGCGCTCGGCGACGGGGCGTACGCGGAGCGCCGGGCCGGCTGCGAGGAGGGCGCCCGGCTGCTCGGCATACCGATGCTGCGCGATCTGCCGTACGCCGGTCTCGACGCGGCGCTCACCACGCTCGCCGACGCCGGGGCGGACGAGTCGGTCATCCGCTACGTACGCCATGTCGTCAGCGACAACCGCCGGGTCGAGCAGGTCATCTCCCTGCTCGACACGGGTGACGTCCGCGCCGCGGGCCCCGTCCTGAACGCGGGCCACGCCTCGCTCCGCGACGATCTCCGCGTCTCCTGCCCCGAGTTGGACCTGGTGGTCGAGGCGGCGAACGCGGCCGGGGCGCTCGGTGCGCGGATGACCGGGGGCGGCTTCGGCGGCTCGGCGGTCGTCCTGGTGGAGGAGGCGGCGGCCGGCACGGTGGCCAAGGCGGTCAGCGAGGCGTTCGCGGCGGCCGGACACGCGGCCCCGGGGATCTTCGACGCGGTCCCGTCCGCCGGAGCGCGCCGGCTGCGCTGAGCCCGGGGGCCCGGAAGCCGGCCGGGCCGGGCCCGAGGGCCTTCGTCCCGTCTCCGCGGCCCGGATCACAACTCCTTGACCAGGATGAACTCGGTGACGCCGGGCGGGTAGTCGGCGACCCGGCCGATCTCCACGTACCCCTGGCGGCGGTAGAAACCGGGGGCCTGGAAATCCCAGGTCTCCAGTCGCGAGCGAGTGCAGGCGCGTTCCGTGCGGGCGGTCCGTTCGGCCTCGGCGAGCAGTCGCGCGCCGAGGCCGAGGCCCCGGTGCGGGGTGTCGACCCAGAGCAGATCGACGTGCAGCCAGTACGCCCAGGTCCGCCCGGTCAGCCCGCCCGCCAGGGCCCCGTGCTCGTCCAACGCCCACACCTCCAGCGGAACTTCGTGCTCGGCGGAGGTGGAGAGCAGCGCCCGCAGCTCGGCCGACGCGGCGACGTTTTCCTCGTGCAGACGCCCGCTCAGCAGAATGCGACGTTCTTTGTCCACTTCTGTCTCAAGACGGAACATGAACACACCCTAAGACCCACCGGCAACGGCGGGTCCGGACACCGGGGGCGACCAGTTCGGCGAATCGCCTTCACCCCGTGGCCCCCGCCCGTACGCTGATGCACAGCACCGGTGGGGGCCGGTGTCGATTCAGGGGAGCGAGAAAGCCGGGTACGGCGTCCGGGGCAGGGCGGCAGGCGGTTCGACGACGGCGGTCGTCGGCGTGGCAGGCCGCAGTGGAGCCCCGGGCGCCGTACCCGCAGCTTTCCGACCCACCGATGGGGGTTCTGTGGCGCGTATCCGGGTTCTCGTGGTGGACGACCACCGCATCTTCGCCGAGTCGCTCGCGGCCGCCCTCGCGGCCGAACCGGACGTGGATGTCCTGGCGGCGGGCAGCGGCCCGGCCGCGCTGCGCGCACTGGAGCGCGCGGCCGCCGAGGGGCGGGGCTACGACGTGCTCCTGGTCGACGCCGAGCTGGGCGCCCAGTCGGGTGGCGGCGAGCCTCCCGCCGTCCCCGCGCCCCGGCAGGAGGAGACGGCCGCCGTCGACGGCATCGCCCTGGTCGCCGGGGTCCGTGCGGCCCGGCCGGGCGTGCGGTCGGTGGTGCTGGCCGAGAAGGACGACCCGCGCGCCGCCGCCCGGGCGCTCCAGGCGGGGGCCTCGGGCTGGGTGGCCAAGGACTGCTCGCTGCAACGGCTGCTGTCGGTGATCCGAGGCGTGCTGCGCGACGAGACGCATCTGCCGCCCGCCCTGCTCACCGGCGTCCTGCGGGAGCTGACCGCCGCCCGCAAGCACCGCTCCGAGAGCGAGCGGCTGGTGGAGTCGCTGACGCCCCGGGAGCGCGAGGTGCTGCGCTGCATGGTGGCCGGCCTGGGCCGCAAAGCGGTCGCGGAGCGGTTGTTCCTGTCCCCGCACACGGTGCGTACCCACATGCAGAACGTGCTGGGCAAGCTCGGCGTGCACTCGACGCTGGCGGCGGTGGCGCTGGCCCGTCGGGCGGGGGTCGGCCCCGTGGGCCCGGACCCGGCTGGGTCAGGTCGGGATGTTGTCGAACGGGGCGGTCAACTGGCGCAGTAGACCGGCCAGTTCGCCGCGCTGGGCGCGGGAGAGCTCGCCGAGGATGGCGCGCTCCTGGTCGAGGAGTCCGGCCAGCGACTGGTCGGCCTTGTCGCGCCCCTCGGCCGTGAGCCGGACGAGGACGCCGCGCCGGTCGTTGGGGTCGGGCAGCCGCTCGACGAGGTTCTTCTTGGTGAGCCGGTCGATGCGGTTGGTCATCGTGCCCGAGGTGACCAGGGTCTGAGTGAGGAGCTGCCCGGGGGAGAGCTGGTACGGGGGACCGGCCCGGCGCAGCGACGTGAGCACGTCGAACTCCCACGGCTCCAGGTTGTGCTCGGAGAAGGCTATGCGGCGGGCCCGGTCGAGGTGGCGTGCCAGGCGGGAGACGCGACTGAGCACCTCGAGTGGTTCCACGTCGAGGTCGGGGCGCTCGCGGCGCCATGCAGCGACCAGTCGGTCGACCTCGTCCTCCATGTCGATCAGTGTAGAGGGTCCCTCGACATGAAGTCTCTTGAATTCAAGTGTCTTGACATCAAGAGATATCGGCCGTGATCCTGTTCCCATGACCGCACCTGACCGGCCCTCCTGGGATCCGCAGCAGTACCTGCGTCACGCGGACCACCGGACCCGCCCCTTCCACGACCTCCTGGCCCGTATCGGCGACGGCCTCCCCGGCCGGCCCGCACCCCGCATCGCCGACCTCGGCTGCGGCGCGGGCAACGTCACCACGCTCCTCGCCGACCGCTGGCCGGGTGCCCGGATCACCGGCTACGACACCTCGCCCGAGATGCTCGCCGAGGCCGCCGCCCACGCCCGGCCGCCCCTCCTCGACTTCGCCGAGGCCGACGCCACGACCTGGGAGCCCACCGAGACGTACGGCCTGATCGTCTCCACCTCCGCACTCCAGTGGATCCCCGGCCACGCCGACCACTTCCCCCGCTGGCTCGACGCCCTCGCCCCCGGCGGCACGCTCGCCTTCCAGGTCCCCGGCAACTTCACCGCCCCCAGCCACACGCTCCTGGCCGGCCTCCGCGAGTCCGACCGCTGGCGCCCCCGGCTCCACGGCGTCGGCGACCGCACCGCCTCGGTCCTGGAACCCGTCGACTACCTCACCCGCCTGCGCGACCTCGGCTGTACGGCCGATGTCTGGGAGACCACCTACCTCCAGACCCTGCACGGCGACGACGCGGTCCTCGACTGGGTCAAGGGCACGGCCCTGCGCCCCGTCCTCACCGCGCTCGCCGACGACCCGGCCGCCCGCGAGGCGTTCCTCGCCGAATACCGCGACCTGCTCCGCGAGGCGTACCCGCCGGGCCCGTACGGCACGGTCTTCCCGTTCCGCCGCATCTTCGCCGTAGCCCGCAAGGAGAAGTGATGACCGCCCCCGCCTGCGGCCTCGCCGCCGTCGACCACGTCCAGCTCGCCGCCCCGCCCGGCTCCGAGGGCGCCCTGCGCACCTTCTACGCCGACGCCCTGGGCATGACCGAGATCCCGAAACCCCCGGTGCTGGCCGCCCGCGGCGGCTGCTGGTTCGCCGCCGGGCCGGTCCAGCTCCACCTGGGCGTCGAGGAGGACTTCCGCCCCGCGAAGAAGGCCCACCCGGGCCTGCGCGTCACCGGCATCGAGGGGTACGCCGCCCGCCTGGAGTCCCACGGGGTCCACGTCGCCTGGGACGACAACCTCCCCGGCCACCGCCGCTTCTACGCCCACGACCCGGCCGGCAACCGCCTGGAGTTCCTGGAGCCGGAGGCGTAACGGGGCCCGCTCTACAGCGCTGCGAGCGCCTCCGCCGAGATGTCGATGTCCACCGGGAACGGCACGCCCGTCTTCAGCCGGTCGTGATGGATCCCGGTCAGCGCGTACGCCTTCGTCACCGGGTCCAGCTCATAGACCCGCACGACGGGGTGCTGGTCGGTGCCGGTCATCTCGACCAGCCAGAAGTGCGGGATGCCGGCGGTCGCGTACTTGTGCGGCTTGGCCTCACGGTCGCGGGCCTCGGAGTCGGGGGAGACGACCTCGACGGCAAGGAGGACGTCGGCGGCCTGGTACCGCGTCACGTCGAGCCCGGTGACCGCCTCGGTCCGCACGACGGAGACGTCCGGCTCCGGAGCGTTCCGCCGATCCAGGACTACGGTCATCTCCCGGCGCACCCTCACCTCCGGGGACGCCGTGCTGCGCAGTCCTGTCATCAGCAGATCGATCATCGTGCTGTGAAAGTCTCGCCGCGGACTCACGAAAACCAGGCTCCCGTCGATCAGCTCGGTGTGCGGCGGGAGATCGGGCAGCGTGAACAGATCGTCCACGGTGTATCCGTCCTGCGGGGGCACCGGCCAGCGGGAGCTGTGCGCAGTGGTCGGCTCGGCGGTCATGGTTCCTTCCATGGACGCATCCTCTGCCCTCCCGACCACACTACGGCGGGAAATCCGCACGTGTCATCGCAACGGGTGACGACGTGCGGAAGGGTTACGTGATCAGCCGTGATCAGCTCTTCCGGTGCCCTATCAGCCGCGGCTTCGACTCCAGGTTCTCCAGCCCGTGCCAGCACAGGTTCACCAGGTGGGCGGCCACCTCGGCCTTCTTGGGCTTGCGTACGTCCAGCCACCACTGGCCCGTCAGCGCCACCATTCCCACCAGCGCCTGCGCGTACAGCGGGGCCAGCTTCGGGTCGAAGCCGCGGGCCTTGAACTCCAGGCCGAGGATGTCCTCCACCTGCGTGGCGATATCGCTGATCAGCGACGCGAACGTGCCCGTCGACTGCGCCACCGGCGAATCCCGCACCAGGATCCGGAAACCGTCCGTGTACGACTCGATGTAGTCCAGCAGCGCGAACGCGGCCTGCTCCAGCAGCTCGCGCGGGTGGCCCGCCGTGAGCGCCCCGGTCACCATGTCCAGCAGCTGGCGCATCTCGCGGTCGACCACCACCGCGTACAGGCCCTCCTTGCCGCCGAAGTGCTCGTACACCACCGGCTTGGACACCCCGGCGCGCGCCGCGATCTCCTCCACCGACGTGCCCTCGAAGCCCTTGTCGGCGAACAGGGCGCGCCCGATGTCCAGCAACTGCTCGCGGCGCTCCTTGCCCGTCATCCGGACCCGCCGGGCCCGGCGGGAGGGGGCGGAGGGCCTGCTCTTGTCGCTGCTCGTGCTGGGGTCGGTGGCCACGTCGTCAATCATGCCGCGTCGGCGGGGGCGGGCGTGCGCCGGGAGTCGATACGCGCGGCATCCGGCCACCGCACGTCATGGGCCCAGCCGAGCTTCTCGAACCAGCGGATCAGCCGGGCGCTGGAGTCGATCTGCCCCCGCATCACCCCGTGCCGGGCGCTCGTCGGGTCCGCGTGGTGCAGGTTGTGCCAGGACTCGCCGCACGACAGCACCGCCAGCCACCACACGTTCCCCGACCGGTCGCGCGACTTGAACGGCCGCTTGCCCACCGCGTGGCAGATCGAGTTGATCGACCAGGTCACGTGGTGCAGCAGCGCGACCCGTACCAGCGAACCCCAGAAGAACGCCGTCGCCGCGCCCCACCACGACATCGTCACCAGACCGCCCACCAGCGGCGGGATCGCCAGCGAGACGATCGTGAAGGTCAGGAAGTGGCGCGAGACCGCCCGGATCGCCGGGTCCTTGACCAGGTCGGGGGCGTACTTCTGCTGCGGCGTCTGCTCCTCGTCGAACATCCACGCGATGTGCGCCCACCACAGCCCCTTCATCAGAGCCGGCAGGCTCTCGCCGAACCGCCACGGCGAATGCGGGTCGCCCTCCGCGTCCGAGAAGCGGTGGTGCTTGCGGTGATCGGCCACCCACCGCACCAGCGGCCCCTCCACCGCCAGCGAGCCCATCACGGCCAGCGCGATCCGCAACGGCCGCTTCGCCTTGAACGAACCGTGCGTGAAGTACCGGTGGAAGCCGATCGTGATCCCGTGGCAGCCGATGAAGTACATCGCCACCAGCAGACCGATGTCGAGCCAGCTCACCCCCCACCCCCACGCCAGCGGCACCGCCGCGACCAGCGCGATGAACGGCACCACGATGAACGCCAGCAGCGCGAACTGCTCGATCGACCGCTTGTTGTCACCGCCGAGCGTGGCGGAGGGCAGCGGCGTCGCTGCCCCGGGCGGCGTCGCCGCTGTCCCGGGCGGCTCGGTCTCGTCGATCGCGGGAGGAGTGCTCGGCATGGGGGGATACCTCTGAGGGTGAGGGAGAAGGCTCGGACGGCCGTGGCTACGGTTCCGTAACCTACGGCTTGGTAAGTATGGCAGTGACGGGCCCCACAACACGAGAGGCCGCTCCAACCCGTCCCACGCGGTAGCCCGCCCGCCCCCGGGGTAGGGGTTAGGGCGTGTCCGGCGGATCATGACCGGGTCCGCGACGCCTGGCACGGCACCTCGCGGCGTTCCAGCGCCTTGCGATGTACCGCACCGGACGCCGCGGCCTGCCCGGTCCTGATCCGCCGGACACGCCCTACCGCCCGGTGCGCCCCGGGCGGCGCCGCGCCCCCTCGGGGCAACGGACACGCCGCCTGCGACGACACCTATCCTGGGAGGGTCGGACAGCGCGGTCCGCACCCGCTCGTCGGGGCGTGGCGACAGCACCGCTGCCAGCCGCAGGGCCCCGGACCCCGCCACCCGCTCCCACCGCCACGCAACGGGGGGACGGTGAAGCGAACGCACCTCCTCTTTCACTGCAAGGAGCCGCACACTGTGAGCAGTGCCGACCAGACCTCTGCCGCCAGCCCCGCGCTGCGCGCCGACATCCGCCGCCTCGGCGACCTCCTCGGCGAGACCCTCGTACGCCAGGAGGGCCAGGAACTCCTCGACCTCGTCGAACGAGTACGCGCCCTGACCCGCACCGACGGCGAGGCCGCCGCCGAGCTCCTCGGCGACACGGACCTGGAGACCGCCGCCCAGCTCGTGCGCGCCTTCTCCACCTACTTCCACCTCGCCAACGTCACCGAGCAGGTCCACCGCGCCCACGAGATGCGCGACCGCCGCTCGGCCGAGGGCGGCCTCCTGGCCCGCACCGCCGACCGCCTCAAGGACGCCGACCCCGAGCACCTGCGCGAGACGGTCAAGAACCTCAACGTCCGGCCCGTCTTCACCGCCCACCCCACCGAGGCCGCCCGCCGCTCCGTCCTCAACAAGCTGCGCCGCATCGCCGAGCTGCTGGAGACCCCGGTCATCGAGGCCGACCGCCGCCGCCTCGACCTCCGCCTCGCCGAGAACATCGACCTCATCTGGCAGACCGACGAACTCCGCGTCGTCCGCCCGGAGCCCGCCGACGAGGCCCGCAACGCCATCTACTACCTCGACGAACTGCACGCGGGCGCGGTGGGCGACGTCCTGGAGGACCTCGCCGCCGAGCTGGACCGCGTCGGCGTCGAACTCCCCGCCGGGACCCGCCCCCTCACCTTCGGCACCTGGATCGGCGGCGACCGCGACGGCAACCCCAACGTGACGCCCGCCGTCACCTGGGACGTCCTGATCCTCCAGCACGAGCACGGCATCACCGACGCGCTGGAGATGATCGACTACCTCCGCGGCCTCCTCTCCAACTCCATCCGCTACGCCGGAGCCACCGAGGAACTCCTCACCTCCCTCCAGGCCGACCTGGAGCGCCTCCCCGGCATCAGCCCCCGCTACAAGCGGCTGAACGCCGAGGAGCCCTACCGCCTCAAGGCCACCTGCATCCGGCAGAAGCTCGTCAACACCCGCGAGCGCCTCGCCGAGGGCACCCCCCACCGCCCCGGCTGCGACTACCTCGGCACCGCCGAGCTCATCGCCGACCTGGAGCTGATCCAGACCTCCCTGCGCGAGCACCGCGGCGGGCTCTTCGCCGACGGCCGGATGGACCGCACCATCCGCACGCTCGCCGCCTTCGGCCTCCAGCTCGCCACCATGGACGTACGCGAGCACGCCGAGGCCCACCACCACGCCCTCGGCCAGCTCTTCGACCGGCTCGGCGAGGAGTCCTGGCGCTACGCCGACATGCCGCGCGACTACCGGCAGAAGCTGCTCGCCAAGGAGCTGCGCTCCCGCCGGCCGCTGGCGCCCACCCCCGCCCCGCTCGACGCGGCCGGGGAGAAGACCCTCGGCGTCTTCCACACCATCAAGCAGGCCTTCGAACGCTTCGGCCCCGAAGTCATCGAGTCCTACATCATCTCCATGTGCCAGGGCGCCGACGACGTCTTCGCCGCCGCCGTCCTCGCCCGCGAGGCCGGACTCATCGACCTCCACGCCGGCTGGGCCAAGATCGGCATCGTCCCGCTCCTGGAGACCACCGACGAGCTCAAGGCCGCCGACCACATCCTCGACGAGATGCTGGCCGACCCCTCCTACCGGCGCCTCGTCTCCCTGCGCGGCGACGTCCAGGAGGTCATGCTCGGCTACAGCGACTCCTCCAAGTTCGGCGGGATCACCACCTCCCAGTGGGAGATCCACCGCGCCCAGCGCCGACTGCGCGACGTCGCCCACCGCTACGGCGTGCGGCTGCGCCTCTTCCACGGCCGCGGCGGCACCGTCGGCCGCGGCGGCGGCCCCTCGCACGACGCGATCCTCGCCCAGCCGTGGGGCACGCTGGAGGGCGAGATCAAGGTGACCGAGCAGGGTGAGGTCATCTCCGACAAGTACCTCATCCCCGCGCTCGCCCGCGAGAACCTGGAACTGACCGTCGCGGCCACCCTCCAGGCCTCCGCCCTGCACACCGCGCCCCGCCAGTCCGACGAGGCCCTCGCCCGCTGGGACGCGGCCATGGACACCATCTCCGACGCGGCCCACAGCGCCTACCGCAAGCTCGTCGAGGACCCGGACCTGCCCGCGTACTTCCTCGCCTCCACCCCGGTGGACCAGCTCGCCGACCTGCACCTGGGCTCGCGGCCCGCCCGCCGCCCCGGCTCGGGCGTCTCGCTGGACGGCCTGCGGGCCATCCCGTGGGTCTTCGGCTGGACCCAGTCGCGGCAGATCGTGCCCGGCTGGTTCGGCGTCGGCTCCGGCCTCAAGGCCCTGCGCGAAGCCGGTCTCGACACCGTCCTGGACGAGATGCACGAGCACTGGCACTTCTTCCGCAACTTCATCTCCAACGTCGAGATGACGCTCGCCAAGACCGACCTGCGCATCGCCCGCCACTACGTCGACACGCTCGTCCCCGACGAGCTGAAGCACGTCTTCGACGGCATCGAGGCCGAACACGCCCTCACCGTGCAAGAGGTCCTGCGGATCACCGGCGGCGAGAAGCTGCTCGACACCAACCCGGTGCTCCAGCAGACCTTCTCCATCCGCGACGCCTACCTGGACCCGATCTCCTACCTCCAGGTCTCCCTGCTCGCCCGCCAGCGCCAGGCCGCGATGCGCGGCGAGGAGCCCGACCCGCTGCTCTCCCGCGCCCTGCTGCTCACCGTCAACGGCGTCGCGGCGGGTCTGCGCAACACCGGCTGACCGTACGCCCGGTACGCACGCTCGAACGGGGCGGTCCTGCTACAGCGCGACGAACGTCGCCACCAGCAGGGCCGCCCCCGTCGTTCCCACGCCCCACGCCGTCCGCACCATCCGCAGACCGCCGCCGATCACGAACCCGGCCAGCAGCAGCGCGCCGGCGAGCGGCACCCAGGCATGGAGAAAGCCCGGCAACCCCGTGCGGACCACCGCGTCGGAACCGGGCTTCACCACCACGGGGAAACGATCCCCCTCACGCGCCGCGACGGACCGGTCCAGGGTCACCCGCGGGCGCTCCCGCGACGCCGCGTCCGGTGTGAACGACCCGGTGCACCTCTCCTCGCCGCACCCCGTCACCGTCACGGTCCCGTGGTCACGGCCCTTGGCCAGAACGATGTGGTGCGCGGTGTCCCACGACGACCACGCACCCGCGACCAGCAGCACCAGGACGACCAGCCCCATGGCCACCCGCCGCCCCGCTACCGCCGCCCGGTGGGAAGAGCTCCGTTTCATGGGGGCAGATCCTTGGCCAGACCCGCACCCCCGGTCAACCTATGGCCGAAAAACGCCCCAGCAGCATCAGAAATGTCAGGAGTCGTACGCGGCGGGGGAGCGGGACGAACCGGGCGCGGCCCTCAGGAGCCGACGGCCTTCAGAAGTCGACGGCCCTCAGGAGTGGACGGCCTTCAGGAGCCGACGGCCCTCAGGAGTTGTACGCGCTCTGCGCGCGCTCCAGGCCCTCCGCCAGCAGGCACTCCACCGCGTCCGCCGACCGGTCCACCAGGAACTCCAGCTCCTTGCGCTCCGTCGACGAGAAGTCCTTCAGCACGAAGTCCGCGACCTGCATCCGCCCCGGCGGCCGCCCGATCCCGAACCGCACCCGGTGATAGTCCGGACCCATCGCCTTCGTCATCGACTTCAGCCCGTTGTGCCCGTTGTCCCCGCCGCCCAGCTTCAGCCGCAGCGACCCGTAGTCCACGTCCAACTCATCGTGCACCGCCACGACATGGTCCGTCGGCACCTTGTAGAAGTCCCGCAGTGCCGTCACCGGACCGCCCGACAGATTCATGTACGACATCGGCTTCACCAGCACCACCCGCCGGCTCGCCGGACCCGGCGGACCGATCCGCCCCTCCACGACCTGCGCCTGTGCCTTCTGCGCCCGCTTGAACTTCCCGCCGATCCGGGTCGCCAGCAGATCGGCGACCATGAACCCGACGTTGTGCCGGTTCGCCGCGTAGTCGGGACCGGGATTGCCCAGGCCCACGATGAGCCAGGGGTCGGTGGCGTCGGACATCAGCGCTCGGTCTCCTCACATACGGCGTGCGGCACAGGACATACGGCTTACGGCTTACGGCACAGGCAAACGGGGCGGCGGCTCCCGGAAGGGAACCACCACCCCGTCAGTCAAGCAGGTGGAACAGAAGTGGCGCGGGGGGAGCGCGAGGCTCAGGCCTCGGCGGTCTCGCCCTCGGCGGCCTCGTCGCCGGACGGCTCCTCGGCCTGCGCGGCGACGACCTGGATCACGATGGCGTCCTCGTCACCGGCGAGCACGGAGCCCTTCGGCAGCGCGATGTCCTTGGCGACGATCGAGTCACCGGCGTCCAGGCCCGCGACGGAGACCGTGACGGACTCGGGGATGTGGGTGGCCTCGGCCTCGACCAGCAGGGTGTTCTGGACGAACTCCAGCAGGTTGGCGCCCGGCGCCAGGTCGCCCTCGGTGTGCACCGCGATCTCGACCTCGACCTTCTCGCCGCGCTTCACGGTGAGCAGGTCGACGTGCTCGATGGTGCCCTTGAGGGGGTGGCGCTGAACGGCCTTCGGGATGACCAGCGCGTCCTTGCCGTCGATCTCCAGACCGATCAGCACGTTGGCCGTGCGCAGCGCGAGCAGCAGCTCGTGGCCGGGCAGGGTGACGTGGACGGGCTCGGCGCCGTGGCCGTAGACGACACCGGGAACGCGGTCGGCGCGGCGGACACGGCGGGCGGCGCCCTTGCCGAACTCGGTACGGACCTCGCTGGCGAGCTTGATCTCGGCCATGTTGCACTCCTCGTCAGATACGGAGAGCCGTCGGGGGTGACGGATCTCGAACGGTCACCCGGCCCACGACAGACCTGCTACGAAGAGCGCGTCGATAACGGACCGCCGTACACATGGGTACGGCCTCCCTCGCCGAGCAACTCGCTGAGTCTACCCGGCGGGGAGGCCGCACCCCAAAGTGGATCACCGGAGGGTGATCGTCACTGCTGTCAGCCCTGCTCCTCGAAGAGGCTCGTCACCGAGCCGTCCTCGAACACCTCACGCACGGCGCGCGCGATCGTCGGCGCGATCGAGAGCACCGTGATCTTGTCCAGCTCCAGCTCGCCCGGGGTCGGCAGCGTGTCCGTGAACACGAACTCACTCACCTTCGAGTTCTTCAGGCGGTCGGCCGCCGGACCCGACAGCACACCGTGCGTCGCCGTCACGATGACGTCCTCCGCACCGTGCGCGAACAGGGCGTCCGCGGCGGCGCAGATCGTGCCACCGGTGTCGATCATGTCGTCGACGAGCACACAGACCCGGCCCTCGACGTTACCGACGACCTCGTGGACGGAGACCTGGTTGGGCACGTCCTTGTCGCGGCGCTTGTGCACGATCGCCAGCGGGGCGTCCAGCCGGTCGCACCAGCGGTCGGCGACCCGCACGCGGCCCGCGTCCGGGGAGACGACCGTCAGCTTGGTGCGGTCCACCTTGGCGCCCACGTAGTCCGCCAGGATCGGCAGCGCGAACAGGTGGTCCACCGGGCCGTCGAAGAAGCCCTGGATCTGGTCCGTGTGCAGATCGACGGTGAGGATCCGGTCCGCACCCGCCGTCTTCATCAGGTCCGCCACCAGACGGGCCGAGATCGGCTCGCGGCCCTTGTGCTTCTTGTCCTGGCGGGCGTACCCGTAGAACGGCACGATCACCGTGATGGAGCGGGCCGACGCGCGCTTCAGCGCGTCCAGCATGATCAGCTGCTCCATGATCCACTTGTTGATCGGGGCCGTGTGGCTCTGGATCAGGAAGCAGTCCGCGCCACGTGCCGACTCCTGGAACCGCACATAGATCTCACCGTTGGCGAAATCGAAGGCCTTCGTCGGCACGAGACCGACTCCCAGCTGATGGGCGACCTCCTCGGCAAGCTCGGGGTGGGCGCGGCCGGAGAAGAGCATCAGTTTCTTCTCGCCGGTCGTCTTGATCCCGGTCACAGCACAGTCTCCTCAGACGTGTATCTGGCGCTGCACGCACAGGTCCCGATGTGCAACGAGCCAGCCGAAATGGGGTGAGCATCTATCACGGTACGCCGTCACCGGCGTACCCGTTTCCGGTCAGCTTTGCCCGTCGGGCTCCCGCGACGACGCCTGAGCGGCCTGCGCGGCGGCGCTGCCCGGACGCTTCCGGGCCACCCAACCCTCGATATTCCGCTGCTGGCCCCGTGCCACGGCCAGCGAACCGGACGGCACGTCCTTCGTGATGACCGACCCGGCGGCGGTGTAAACGCCGTCCCCGACCGTGACCGGTGCCACAAACATATTGTCGGAACCGGTACGGCAGTGGGAGCCGATCGTCGTGTGGTGCTTGGCGACGCCGTCGTAGTTCACGAAGACGCTCGCGGCGCCGATGTTGGTGTGATCGCCGATCGTCGCGTCACCGACGTAGCTCAGGTGCGGGACCTTCGTCCCTTCCCCGATCGTGGCGTTCTTCATCTCCACGTACGTACCGGCCTTGGCCTTCGTGCCCAGCCGGGTGCCCGGCCGCAGGTAGGCGTACGGCCCCACGGACGCCCCGGGCCCGACCTCGGCCGAGAGCGTCACCGTGTTGTCGATGCGGGCGCCGGCGCCGACGAGGGTGTCCTCGATCCGCGAGTTCGGCCCGACCTCGGAGTCCTCTCCGAGATGCGTGGAGCCGAGCAGCTGCGTCCCCGGGTGCACGATCGCGTCCCGCTCGTACGTGACGGTCGCGTCGATCAGCGTGGACGCCGGGTCCACCACGGTCACGCCCGCGAGCATGGCCCGCTCCAGCAGCTGCTCGTTCAGCAGCCGGCGGGCCTCGGCCAGCTGGAGCCGGTTGTTGATGCCGAGGATCTCGCGGTGGTCGCCCGCCACGGACGCCCCGACGCGGTGCCCGGCCTCACGGAGGATGGACAGCACATCGGTGAGGTACTCCTCGCCCTGGCTGTTGTCGGTGCGCACCTTGCCCAGCGCGTCGCCCAGCAGCCGCCCGTCGAACGCGAACACCCCGGAGTTGATCTCGGAGATCGCCCGCTGCTCGTCGGTGGCGTCCTTGTGCTCGACGATCTCGGTGACCGCGCCGGTGGCGGGGTCGCGCACGATGCGCCCGTAGCCGGTGGAGTCCGGGACCTCGGCGGTCAGGACGGTCACCGCGTTGGCGTCGGCGGTGTGGGTGGCGGCGAGCGCGCCGAGCGTCCCGCCGGAGAGCAGCGGGGTGTCGCCGCACACGACGATCACGGTTCCGTCGACGGTCCCGCCGAGCTCTTCGAGCCCCATGCGGACGGCGTGCCCGGTGCCGTTCTGCTCGGCCTGGAAGGCGGTGCGCACGGGGGCGTCCCCGGCGTTCAGGTGGGCGGTGACCTGTTCACTGGCGTGTCCGACGACCACGACGAGGTGCTGGGGGTCCAGCTCACGGGCGGCGGCGACGACATGTCCGACGAGCGAGCGCCCGGAGATCTCGTGCAGGACCTTGGGGGTCTTCGACTTCATACGGGTGCCCTCACCCGCTGCGAGGACGACGACGGCTGCCGGGCTGGTTGCGCTCACGGATGTGCCCTTCGGCTTCGGGTGGTGGTCATCCGCAGGATACCGGGGGTGTTTCGACGGGAAACGGGGGCGGGCCCCGACCGGTGTGGTCGGGGCCCGCATGTCGAAGCTCCCCCATCAGGATTCGAACCTGAACAGACGGTACCAAAAACCGCAGTGCTGCCTGATTACACCATGGGGGATCAATTCCGAATGAACCGGACATTGCACCGGCTCACCGGATCGGCACCCAACACTATGCCGTACCAAGCGCCTTCTGTGCGACGGCGGAAGAGACGGAGGAGAGACGGCGTCCGGTGGCGCCGGACGCGGTGCCCGGTCGCTCGCGGCCGAACCCGGAACGCGCTGTTGCCGGTCCCCCGGAATTGAGATGCGTCCGCCCGTAGGCTGGATGCCATGACCGCAACGGGGGCAGACCGGGAGGCGGCGGGATCGACCACCCGCGGCTACTGGTGGTGGGAGCGGCGACGGAGTGTCGCCCTGGACGTGGGACTGGCGCTGGTATCGGCGCTGGAGTGTGGCCTGGAGGGGGTGGAGTTCGCCCGGAACACCGGGATCCCGGTGCCGGTGGGCGTGGTGTTCGGGCTTCTCGCCGGTTCGGTGCTGCTGGTGCGCCGGCGGTGGCCGATCGTCGTGGTGCTGCTGACGATCGCGATGACGCCCGCCGAGATGGGCTTCCTGATGGCCCTGGTCGGCCTGTACACGCTGGCCGCGTCCGAGGTGCCGCGCCGGATCACCGTCGTGCTGGCGAGCATGGCGCTGGTGGGCACGTTCATCATCACGTACGTACGGCTGCGGCAGAGCGTGGCCGAGCAGACCGACTTCGGCCCGGGGGACTGGTACGTCCCCCTGATGTCCGTCTTCATGGCGGTGGGCCTCACGGCCCCGTCCGTGCTCCTCGGCCTCTACATAGGGGCCAGGCGCCGTCTGATGGAGAGCCTGCGGGAGCGGGCCGATTCGCTGGAGCGGGAGCTGTCGCTGCTCGCGGACCGGGCCGAGGAGCGGGCCGAGTGGGCGCGTACGGAGGAGCGGACCCGGATCGCCCGGGAGATGCACGACGTGGTCGCGCACCGGGTGAGCCTGATGGTGGTGCACGCCGCCGCCCTCCAGGCCGTCGCCCCGAAGGACCCGGCGAAGGCTGTGCGCAACGCGGCGCTGGTCGGGGACATGGGCCGGCAGGCGCTGACGGAGCTGCGCGAGATGCTCGGGGTGCTGCGGACGGGGGAGGCGCTGACCGCGCCGGCCGCGGCGGGCCGGGTTCCCCTGGCGTCGGTACGGCAGGCGGCCGCGGCGGCCGCCGCCCCCGCCGCGACGGAGGACGGGCCCCGGCTGCACGAGCTGGAGGCGTTGGTGGCGCAGTCGCGGCAGGCGGGGATGGTGGTGGAGCTGACGGTCCACGGCGAGCTGCGGCCGTATCCGCCGGAGGTGGAGCAGACGGCGTTCCGGGTGGTGCAGGAGGCGCTGACGAACGTCCACAAGCACGCGGCGGGCGCGGAGACGTGGGTACGGCTCGCGCATCGGGAGGCCGAGGTCGCGATGCAGGTCGAGAACGGCCCGTCGGACGCGGCGGCGACGGATGCGGGGTTGCCGAGCGGGGGGAACGGGCTGGTGGGGATGCGGGAGCGGGTGCTGGGGCTGGGGGGCGTGTTCGTCTCGGGCCCCACGGAGGCGGGGGGCTTCCGCGTCTCGGCGGTACTCCCGGTGGGACCCGCCTGAGCCTGTCCGGCGCGGGGATGCTGCCCGCTTCTGCCCGTGGGGGGCACGCAGGGGCCGATGCCTTCAGCCCGTCCGGCGCCGGGAGGCTGCCCGCTTCTGCCCGTGGAGGCGCGTGGGGGCCGACGCCTTCAGCCCGTCCGGCGTTTGAGGACGGAACCCTCGTCGTGGGGAGCGGTGCCCCCTCGGTGTCCGGAGGAGCGATGGTGCCGGTTCGTCCTGGGCGACGGTTCCGTCCTCAAACGCCGGACGGGCTGGAGGTGGCCGGGCCCGTCCTCAAACGCCGGACGGGCTGTGCGTGGCCGGGGCCGTCCTCAAACGCCGGACGGGCTGGATCACGTGGCGCGGGCCGGAGGCGGCGACGGGCGGGCCGGAGGTGCGCCTCAGGCCGAGGTCAGGCGGGGCGGCTGCGTGCCCGTCACCAGCGTGGCCAGCGCCTCGTCGATGTCCTGGCCCAGGAACCAGTCCCCGGTGTGATCGATGCTGTACACCCGCCCCTCCGTATCGATCGCCAGCACCGCCTGCTCCTCCCCCTCCGCCCCCAGGGGGCTGACCTCCGTCTCCAGGGCCCGGCCGAGATCCCCGAGCGTCCGGGCCAGGTGCAGGCCGCTCAGGGGGTCGATCCGTACCGCCGTCGGCGCGATGTGGCGGCCCGGCGCCGCCGCAGTGATGCGGAGGCCGCCGAACTCCGCCCACGCCTCGACCGCGGCCGGGAACACGGCGTGCCGGTGGCCGGCCGGGGAGGCGTGGGAGCGCAGGGCGTCGGCCCACTCCTCCGCCTGGCGGATGTCCCAGCGTCCGGGCTGCCAGCCCGCCTCACGCAGGGCGGCATCGACGGCGACGGGGAAGCGGGTGGTGGAGGTGTGCTGCTGGCGGTCGTGCATCGGTGGGCGGTCAGCCCTTCTCGGCGGTGGTCGCGGCGCCGGTGGAGGTCAGGTCGACGGGGCGTACGCCGAAGTGGGACAGGAGCGGGGAACAGGACCGGCAGGGCGGTGCGTAACTGCCGTGCAGCGGGTCGCCGTCCTCGCGGATGCGCCGCGCGGTGATCCGCGCGTGCTTGAGCGCGCGCCGCGCCTCCCCGTTGGTCAGGGGCTTTCGCTGGGCTCGTTTGGAACGCCCGGTCTCGGCGGCGGTCAGCTGTCGGGAGAGCAGTATCGCCTCGGGGCAGCGCCCGGTGAAGCGTTCGCGCTGGCCGCTCGGGAGGGTGTCGAGGAAGTCCTGGACGAGCGGGTGCAGCACCGGCGGCTGGTCCCCCTTGCCCGCGGTGCAGGTCAGCGTCTCGCCGCGGACGGACAGCGCGGCGGCCACGGCGGGGAGGATCCCGTCGCGGCGGTGGATCAGTCGGGGCGTACGGCTGGTTCCGGTACTGCTCCAGTTGAGGCGTGGATCCCCTGATGTGACGGTTTGTGCTGAATGCATCGTGCTGACGTCCCTCCCTGCAATCCCCCGAGTTGCGGGGACAGCCTGCCAAATGTGCCGGGTGGTGGGGAAGCTGGGGCGGGAAAACGTGGCGCGTGTCGCCCGCGGGTGCGAGACCGTCGCCTCACCGTCACACGGATGTGACCGTTCGTGACGGAACCGGCGGGACGGGACCCCCTGTTGCCCCACCGCTTAGGCTGTGCGGAACACCGGACGCAGCAGGGGGCATCAGCCATGACGACAGGTCGGCTCGGGCAGCAAGCCGCGCCACCGAACGCCGCCTATGCCGGGCAGGTCGTGAATTTCCCGGATCCGGTCCGGGCATCCCGGCACCCCGGTGGGGTGCGGATGGACGGGAGCGGCCACCCGGTTCTCTCGCCGTACGCGCGCGCCGCGGCCGAGATCGCCGATCCGCCTCCGGGCTTCGGTATCGACGAGCTGCGCCTGACCGACTACGTGTCGGCGAACGCGGCGATGGCGGCGAGCGGACATGACCTGTGGGACACGATTCCCGCGGTGGCGACCCCGCACGGCTGGACGTGGCACCACGTGCCGGGCGGCCGGCGCATGGAGCTGGTGCCGGTCGAGGTCAAGGCGCTGCTGCGTCATCACGCCGGTCTCGCGGGTACGGACGTGGACCAGCACCGGCGTGGGACGCGCCCGTTGCAGGAGACCCGTCCTGCGCACTTCCGGCTGCCCAAGGGCGCCGGCGCGGTGACCGAACAGCAGGTTCAGGGGGTCGAGGAGGACCTCGGCTACCGGCTGCCCGGCGCGTACCGCTCCTTCCTCAAGGCGGCGGGTGGTTCGGCCCCGGTGGGCGCGGCGCTGGACGCGGAACTGGGGCTGCTGGTGGACCAGCCGTTCTTCACGGTGCGTGACGAAGCCGCGATGAACGACCTCGTGTACGTGAACAAGTGTCTGCGGGATCACTTCACCAAGGACTTCCTGGGCGTCGCGTTCGTCCAGGGCGGGATTCTCGCCGTGAAGGTGCGCGGCCAGGATGTCGGCTCGGTGTGGTTCTGCCCGTACGACGATGCCCGGGATCAGGACGGCTGGAGTGTCCAGGAGCGTGTGGAGCGGCTGCTGCTGCCCTGCGGTACGGACTTCGACGCCTTCCTGAAGCGGCTGGCGGGCAATCCGCCGGAGCTGGAGACCGTGGCGAACCTGATGGTGGACGGTGGCTTCGCGCGCGCCGTCCCGGTGGAGGGGTGAGCGCGGTGGTGACTTTCGCGCAGGCGCAGGAGCGGGCGGACGAGTGGGTCAACGGTGACGTGCCCGCGTACCAGCACCGCGAGGTACGCGTCCGTGAGTTCGAGCTGGGTTTCGTGGTCTGGGCCGAGGACCGGCCGGAGGGCCCCGTCTCGGACGGGGGCAGCCAGCGGCTGGTGATCGCCCGGGACAGCGGCGAGGCGACGCTGTGGCCGGGGCTGCCGGTGGGCGAGGTCATCCGGCGGTACGAGGAGGAGTACGGGGCTCCGACGGGTGCGCCGGCCGCTGCTCCGGAGCCGCCGCAGCGGGTGGATCTGAACCAGACGTCGTTCCTGCTGACGCCGCCGGAGTGGCTCCAGGAGGCGGCGGACAAGCTCGGGATTCCGGATCACCGTGCGGAGCGCCGGGATGCGGAGGCGGAGGCGGCCGCCGAGCCGTCCCCGGCGGCGTCGCAGGACTCGCCCGCGGCCCCGTCCCCTCTCCCGCCTCCGGCCGCCCCGTCCCCGTCGGTGTCGGCGTCGGGTCAGACCTCCGTTCCCGCCCCCGCCGATGCGACGCCGCCGCCCCCCTCTCCTTCTTCTCCTTCCGGGGAGTCCGGCGCGTCGTGGCCCGCCGCCGGCGGTGGACCGGCCTACGAGCCGACGGCTTCCGACGGTGTGCCCGCCGGGGCGACCCCGTGGGCCGGTACGGACACCAACTCCGAATCCGACGACGCGGCGGTCCCGCTGCCCGCGACGGTGTTCGCACCGCCGCTGTCGGGGACGGACGACGAGGAGGCCCTGCCGCCGGTCGTCCCGGCGGAGGCGCCCACCGCGCTGATGTCCGGGGGCAGCCAGCTGCCGCGTACGCAGGTGGCGCCGGCGCTCCGGCCGGAGCAGGGTGCCTCGGACGGGGCCGGTGACATCGCCGACGCGGCCACCAGCAAGGCCGTGGTGCCGCCGCGCGGGACGCGTGGGGGCGGTCCGTCGACCCCGCCGCCGCCCGGCGCCCCGGGCGTCCCCGGGACGCCCCCCGGCGCGACGCCGCCACCTTCGGGGCCGGGTGCGCCCGGCGCTCCCGCGGGCGGGTACGTCCCGACGCAGCTGGTCTCCCAGCTCGGCCCGCCCGGCGCCACCCCGCCCGGCCCGCCGCCGGGTTCCACCCCGCCGCCCGGTCCGCCCGGTCCGCCCGGCCCGCCCTCGCCCCCCGGCTCCACGCCGCCTCCCGGTGGCGGGGTGCACCACGCCGCGACGATGCTCGCCGACGGGAGCAGCATCGGTGCGGGCGTCCCGGGCGCGCCCAAGCCGCCGGGCCCACCCGGTGCCCCGGGTGCCCCGCAGCCCCCCGGGCCGCCCGGCCCGCCGCCGGGTGCCCCCGGTGCCCCGCAGCCTCCCGGCCCGCCCGGCCCGCCGCCGGGCGCCACGCCGCCTCCGGGTGGCGGGGTGCACCATGCCGAGACGATGTTCGCGGCTCCGGGCCAGGTCGGCCCGCCCGGCCCGCCCGGAACCCCGGGCGGTTCGCTGGGCGGATCCCCCGGTTCCGTACCGCAGCCGCCGGGCCCGCCCGGACCGCCGCCCGGCGGCCACACCCCGCCGCCCCCGGCGTACGGCTATCCGCAGCAGCCCGCCGGTCAGCCGACCGTTGGCCCCGGCTACCAGGCCGTGCTGCGGTTCCGGGCTCCGGACGGCAGCGAGCAGCAGCTGATCCGCCGCTCGGCGCCGGGCACCCCGCACCCCGAGTGGCAGATGCTGCACGAGCTGCGGGCGATGAACGTGCCGCCGCAGCAGGTCATCGAGCTCCACACGGAGCTGGAGTCCTGCGAGCTGCCGGGCGGGTACTGCGCGCGGATGATCCGGGAGACCTGGCCGCAGGTCCGGATCACCAGCGTCGCCCCGTACGGCACCGATCACGCCAGCCGGCAGCAGGGCATGCAGCATCTGCTGACGCACCAGGGCGAGCTGCACCAGGTCGCGGACGGCCCGGCGCGGCCCGCGCCGGTGCGGGCGCCGCTCCCGCAGATGCCGCCCGCGCCCGCGCTGCCGCCGGAGGCGGTCGCCGAGGAGCTGGCGCAGGCGTTCGGTCCGCAGGGGATCCTCCGGTTCGACCAGCGAGCGGTGTCCCGGCAGGGCGTGCCGGAAGTCGTCGCGCGCACCCTGGTATGGGCGGGGCTGCCCGCCGATTTCGGGCCGTTCTTCTGGGCGCAGCCCGGGCAGCCGGTGGTGCCGACACTGGCCGAGCTGGCCGCCCAGCGGCAGGTGCAACCGGCGTCGGACGCGGGGTCGTACCTGGTGATGGGTACGGACTTCGGCCGGGCGATCTGTGTGCAGTACGGCACGGCGAACATCGTGGCCGTCCCGGTGGAGGCGGGGCCCGGCGGGCAGCCGGTGCCGCCGCAGTTCGTGAACACCGGGCTGCCCGAGTTCGTGCGGTCGATGGCGCTGCTGGGCCGGATGTGGCGGCTGCGGTACGGGCTGAACCCGGAGCAGGCGGGCCGCTGGACCGTCGACTTCCAGGCACAGCTGGTGGCCCTGGACCCGGCGGCGCTGGCGTCGCCGGAGAGCTGGTGGTCGGTGCTGCTGGAGCAGATGTGGGACGGCTTGATCTGATCTGACCCGGTCTGCCGGCCCGGCCCGGCGGCCCGGCCTCCTGGCCCGGCCGAGGCGCCCGCACCCTTCCCGGGTCCGGGCGCCTCGCTGTGTGCCGGTTCGACCGGATCTGTGATGCCGGTCGCTTCCGGCCTGAATGCCGCTGATCGATTCCGACTTCCGGCCCCAATTGCCGCATCCTTGACGTATCGCGGTGGGTCGGTTGATCGGTGGACCGGTGGGTCGGAGAGAGGTTTCAGGGATGCGTGCTGGACCGGTGTCCGCGTTCGACGTCGTCGGTGTCCGGGGGAAGGGCTACCGCCCGGAGCAGGTGGACCGTGTGGTGGCCACCCTGACGGCCGAGCGGGACGGAGCGCTCGCCGAGGCCGCGCGGCTGACCGGCCGGGTGGAGGAGCTTCTCGCCGAGGCGGCCCGGCTGGCGGAGACCGTCGCGGCGCTGCCCGTGCCGGACTACGCCGAGCTGGGGGAGCGGGCGCAGCGGATCCTGGCCCTGGCCGAGGACGAGGCCCGGGCGCTGGAGGCCGAGGCCGTGGCGGCGGGCCAGGCGCTGCGGGACGAGGCGGAGACGGCGGGCCGGGCCGCGGCGGACGCCGCGCGCGAGGCGGCCGACGGGGTGCGCGAGGCGGCGGACCGGGCGGCGGCGGAGCGGGTCGCCGAGGCGGTCCGGGAGGCGGAAGGGCTGCTGGCGGCGGCCCGGCAGGACGCCGAGGAGGTGAGGGCGGCCGCCGCGTCGGCGATGGCGGCGACCCGTGACCGTACGGCGAGTGTGCTGGCCCACCAGGAGCAGGAGCACGCGGAGCGCCGCAAGGCGGCCGAGGCCGAACTGGCCGCCGAGGAAGCCGCGTTGGAGGCCCGGAACGCGGAGCTGACCGAGCGGGCCGAGGCGCTGCTCGCGGAGGCCGGCCGGCACCTCGCCGCCACCCAGGAGGCCGCCAGGCACGGCCAGGAGGACGCGGAGGCGCGGGCGGCGGAGCTGCTGGCCGAGGCCCGGGTCCGGGAGGAGCGGGTGGTCCGGGAGACGGAGCGGATCCTGCGGGAGCACGAGGAGCGCCGCGAGGAGGTCCAGGCGCACATGGCGCACGTACGCAGCTCGCTGGCGGCGCTGACGGGGCGGGTGACGTCGACCGAGGACGAGAACGAGAACGAGAACGAGGACGGGAACGCGGGGGCCTGAGCACCCGAGCGCCCGAGCGCCCGAGCACCCGACCGTCAGAGCACCTGAGGACCCGGCTCGGGGGCAGGGTGCTGCCTACGGCGAGCCGCCCCCTGGCGACGGCGGACCGCAGCGCCCGGGGCCGCCCCCGGTCATGCGTCACAGCCGGAGACCGCAGCGGCCGGACCGCTGCCGTCGGCAGGGGAGTTCGCGACCCGTGGCTCTTGCATATATCCGCCGGTACGAGCTGAATAAGTCATGCACCTCGCAGTTCCCGTTCTGCTTGCAAGGGAGTGGTCATGACCGTCCGAACACCGGACATTCTGTCGCCAGAGTTCGAGAGAGACCCGTATGCGGCGTATCGCCGTATGCGGCATGACACGCCGCTCCTGTGGCACGAAGCCACCAAGAGTTACCTCGTCTCGCGTTATGAGGACGTCGAGCGCGTCTTCAAGGACAAAGCCGGCGAGTTCACCACCGAGAACTACGACTGGCAGATCGAGCCCGTGCACGGGCGGACGATTCTCCAGCTCAGCGGGCGCGAGCACGCCGTCCGCCGGGCCCTCGTCGCGCCCGCCTTCCGGGGTGCCGACCTGCGGGACAAGTTCTTACCGGTCATCGAGCGCAATTCGCGCGAATTGATCGACCGGTTCCGTGGGGCCGGTTCCGTGGATCTGGTTGCCGACTACGCCACCCGATTTCCCGTGAACGTCATCGCGGACATGCTCGGTCTGGACAAGTCCGACTATGAGCGTTTTCACGGCTGGTATACGGCCGTGATCGCCTTTCTCGGTAATCTCTCCGGCGATCAGGACGTGGCGCGCGCCGGTGAACGCACGCGCGTCGAGTTCGCCGAGTACATGCTGCCGATCATCCGCGAACGGCGGGAAGCGCCCGGCGACGATCTGCTGTCGACGCTGTGCACCGCGGAGGTCGACGGTGTCCGGATGAGCGACGAGGACGTCAAGGCGTTCTGCAGCCTGCTGCTGGCCGCGGGCGGGGAGACCACCGACAAGGCCATCGCCGGCATCTTCGCCAACCTGCTCAGCCACCCGGACCAGTTGGCGGCGGTCCGCGCCGACCGGAGCCTCATACCCCGGGCCTTCGCCGAGACCCTGCGCTACACCCCGCCGGTACACATGATCATGCGGCAGTCGGCGGTGGACGTGGAGCTGAGCGGCGGCACCGTACCGGCGGGCTCCACGGTGACCTGTCTGATCGGTTCCGCCAACCGTGACGAGGCCCGCTACCGCGACCCCGATGTCTTCGACATCTTCCGCGAGGACCTGAGCGCCACGAACGCGTTCTCGGCGGCGGCCGACCATCTCGCCTTCGCGCTCGGCCGGCACTTCTGCGTGGGCGCTCTGCTCGCCAGGTCCGAAGTCGAGACCGGGGTGGGCCAGTTGCTGGACGCCATGCCCGATCTGCGGCCGGCCGACGGCTTCGATCCGGTCGAGAACGGGGTGTTCACCCGGGGGCCGAAGAGCCTGCCGGTCCTTTTCACACCGGTGTCGGGCTGACGGAACGCGGTCGTCCTGGGGCGGCCGGGCCGGGGCACGCTTCCCTGCCCGGCCCGGCCGCCCGCCCCGATCCCCGCTACTGTGCCGTCGGACTGAACCGGACCGGCAGCGCCGACAGCCCGCGCATCCAGATCGAGGGCCGCCAGGCCAGCTCCGCCGGTTCGACCGCCAGCATCAGGTCCGGCAGCCGTTCCAGCAGCGTCTCCACCGCCGTACGGGCCATCACGTCGGCCAGCAGCGGTGCGGGATAGGGACAGCGGTGCTCGCCGCCGCTGAACGACAGGTGTGCGGAGTTCTCGGCCCCGACGTACGCCTCCGGCCAGATCTCCGGGTCGGTGTTGGCGGCGGCGATGCCCAGGACCAGGCAGTCGCCCGCCCGGATGTGCCGGCCGCCGAGCTGGGTGTCCCGTACGGCCCAGCGGCCGATGAAGTTCTGCGTCGGGGTGTCCAGCCACAGCACCTCGTTGAGCGCCTCGCCGACGCTGAGCCGGCCGCCGGAGACGTTCACCGCGAAGCGTTCGTCCGTCAGGAGCAGCCGCAGCGTGTTGCAGATCCAGTTGGCGGTCGGCTGCTGTGCGGCGGCGATCACCGAGATCAGGTCCTGGACGATCTCCTCGTCGGTGAGCCCCGCCGCGTGCGTCACCATGCGGGAGGTGACATCGGGGCCGGGCACCGCCCGCTTGTCCTTGACCAGCCGGCGCAGCCGGTCGCCGACGCGCCCGTAGGCCGCCACCGGGTCGTCGCCCTCGCCGGCGTCGAGCGAGATCCGCAGGTCGTCCACCAACTGCTGGGTGTCCGAGCCCGATACCGGCATCCCGCACATCTGGACCACGGCCCGCATCGGCAGCGCGTGGACGTAGCTGCTCATCAGCTCCGTCCCGCCGCTCCCGGCGAAGTCCGCGATGAGCCGCTCGGCGATGCGCCGGCAGTCGCGGGCCAGCTCGAACTGGTCGACGCCTTCCAGCGCTTCGGTGATGACACCGGCCCTGCGCCGGTGCTCGTCGCCCTCGGTGAAGAGCACCGAGGGCTGGTAACCGACGAACGGCAGGAGCGGCCAGTCAGGCGGGATGCTGTCCCACTGGTTCCAGCGGCGCGAGTCCCGGGCGAACAGTTCGTCGTGTGTGGTGACGTAGGAGAGTTCGGCGTAGCCGAGGACCAGCCAGGCCGGTACGTCACCGTCGAGCAGGACCGGTGCCACCGCGCCGTGCTCCCGCCGCAGCGAGCGGTAGAGCTCGGTGGGCGTCTGCTGGTAGGCGGCTCCGGACAGGCGTACGGCACCGGGGGCGACCGGGCAGCCGGAGGGGGCGGTGGCGCCCGGGGCGAAGAGGGAGTCGAAGGAAGGGTCGAAGGACGGACCGGAATGCGGGTCGGCGGACTGGCCGGCGGACTGGCTGGAGGTGCTCATGGTGTCGTCTCCCGGGCGATGGCCATCGTGCGCAGATGGTCGACGAGCGTGATCAGGACGTTCTTGCTGGATGCCCGGACCCGGGCGTCGCAGTCGATCATCGGGACGTGCTCGGGCAGGGCCAGGGCCTGACGGATCTCTTCGAGGGGGTGGGCGACGTCGTCGTCGAACCGGTTGACCGCCACCACGAACGGGGTGCCGTGGTGTTCCAGCCGGTCGATCGCGTACCAGGAGTCGTCCATCCGGCGGGTGTCCACGAGGACGACCGCGCCGAGCGTGCCGGAGAACAGCCGGTCCCACAGAAACCAGAAGCGCTCCTGTCCCGGGGCTCCGAACAGGTACAGCACGATGCGCTCGTTGAGGCTGATGCGGCCGAAGTCGAAGGCGACCGTGGTGGTCGTCTTGGCATCGACGCCGCTCGTCTCGTCGACGCCGACACCTGCCTGGGTCATGACCTCTTCGGTGTTCAGCGGCCGGATCTCGCTCACCGAGCGGACGAGCGTGGTCTTGCCGACGCCGAACCCTCCGACCACGACTATTTTCAGGCCGGTCTCGGCCGCATCGGCCAGCGGGGTGCGCTGGGCGGGCAGCTCACAGCTTCCGGAGACCATGGAGCACCTCCTTCAGCAGTTCGGAGTCGGGGAGTTCGGCCGGCGATGCGGCCACGCGGGGGTGTCGGGCGGTGATCCGGCCCATGACATGGAGGTCGTCGAGCAGGATGCGGACCACGGTGACGGGGAGGGAGAGTTCGGCGGCGATCTCGACGACGGCGGTCGGGTGGCTGCACAGTTCGAGGATCCGCGCGTGCTCGGACTGCATGCCGGGGGTCGGCCGGGACTCGCTGACCACGAGGGTCACCAGGTCGAAGGAGTCCGCGGCGCGGCTGCGGCCGCCGGTGACCGTGTAGAGCCGGTCGGGGGCTCCGGTGTCGACGGGACGCCGGATCACGAGGTACTCCCCGGTACGGTGCCGCGTGGTGCGGCGCGCAGGTGCTCGCCGATCTGCTCGACCATCTGCGTCATCTGGTTGCCCACGATGCTGGGGTCGGCCTCCTCGGTGGCGACGACGGCCAGATGCGCGCCCTCACCGGCCTCGACGATGAAGAGCAGGCCGCCGTGGAACTCGGTCATCGAGTGGCGTACGCCGCCGGAACCGTCGCCGAACTCGATGGATGCGCCCTGCGCCAGCGCCTGCATGCCCGAGCAGATGGCCGCCAGCTGGTCGGCCTGGTCGAGGGTGAGGTGCTCGCTCCAGCAGAGCTTGAGCCCGTCGCGGGACAGGGCCAGGGCGTGCCGCGTACCGGGGGTCTGCTCCAGCAGCCTCTGCAGGAGCCAGGTGAGGCTGTTGTCCGTTGTCTGCATGATGAGTGACGGGACCGTGGCGCCGGGGAACCGGCCGACGGCCCGTACCTCCAATCTCGGATGTTCGGGCGAGCGCGTCCGGGTTGCTCCCGGACACCCTGCGGATGGCGTTCCTGGCTACGGCGCGGCGGACGGCGGCGGTACGGTCCCGGGGTCCGGCTGCTCCGCAGCCGCCGCGTTGCCCTGGGGCCGCCGGCCGCGCTGGAAGGCGCCGAACTGCTGGCCCGCGGTGCGGGGCGGGGTGGCCCGTGGCGTGTCGCCCCGCGGGTTCGCCGCGGAGGTGGGCGCGGGCGCTCCGCGGTGACGCCCGCGCTCGCGTTCCGCCTCGCCCATGGTGCGGCCGGGCGTGCGGACGGGCAGACCGCCGGAGGTGGCGGCGGGGGCCGCCGGGCGGGCCGCGGGCTGCTCGGGCTCGCGGGGACGGACGACGAGGGGGTCGGGTGCCGGGGGAGCGGGCGCGGGGGCTTCGGGGAGGGAGGGCGTCGCCGATGCGGGCGCTGGGGCGGGCGTCGGGGGCGGTGTTACGGGCGTGGGCACCGGTGCCGCGGGTTCCGGCGCAAGCGTGACGGCGGGCGCGGGCGCGGGCGTAGAGGCAGGCGCAGGCCCAGGTGTAGGAGTAGAGGCAGGGGTGGCCGGGGTGGCGGCTTCCCGGAGGGTCGGGGCGGCCGCATGGCTCTCGCGGGACTCCTGGGCGATCAGGTGCCTCGGCAGCAGGACGACCACGCCGGTGCCACCGCGCGAGGACGGCCGGTAGTTGACGCTGATCCGGTGCTTGAGCGCGAGGCGCCCCACCACGGCGAGGCCGAGGCGCGTGCCCTGGAGGGCCGCGAGGTCGGTCAGCCGCCCGGCGACGGAGTCCGCGGCGCGCCGCATGGCCGCGTCGGCCATCTTCAGGCCGCTGTCCTCGATGGTGACGACGATGCCGGTGCCGCGCTCCTCGACGTAGACGTGCACCTCGTCGATGGGCGGCGAGAAGTTGGCGGCGTTGTCCATCAGTTCGGCGAGCAGGTGCATGACGCCTTCGGCGGCGAAGCCGGAGATGGCGACGTTCGACGAGCAGTGCAGCCGGACCCGCTGATAGGCGGCGATCCGGCCGACCGCGCCGCGCAGGATGCTCTCCATGACGATGGGCCTGTTCCAGGCGCGGCTGGGCCGGCCGCCCATCAGCAGGGCCAGGCGGTCCGTCATCAGGCCGAGCTGCGAGGTGCTGTGGTCCAGCTTCAGCAGATCGCCGAACACCTCTTCGCTGTGACGTTCCTGCATGCTGCGCAGATCGGCGAGCATGCTGACGGACTTCGCCTGGACACGGCTGAGCGCCTTGGCGGACGCGGTCTGCGCGGCGAGGGCGCGGCGTTCGCTGAGCGCCAGCTCTCGCAGCACCGCCTCGACGGAGGCGCGCAGCAGCGGCTGCTCGGGGAGGTACACCTCGGCCTGCACCGTGGCACCGGACTCGCCCTCACGGAGCCGGACGGCCACGCTCGGCAGGGTCTCCTGGGTGAAGCGTTCCACCTCGGAGGTCAGGGCGTGCAGTTCGTCGCGGAGCCGGGTGTTCTCCCTGCCCAGCTCGTCGTGGATCCGGGTGCTCTCGGTGCGCAGGGCGGCGGTCTGCTGCTCCTGCCCCTCGACGGTGGCCGCGAGGGCGTGCAGCAGCTTGCGCTGGCGCTGCCCGCGCGGCAGCGGGATCCGGCCGAGGGCGTCGGCGGCCGGTACTCCGCCGCGTACGAGACGGAGCAGCGCGGGGAGCGCCACGTCGACGGTGTGGGCGGTGTCCGCTTCGAGCGCGGTCAGCGAGGTCTTGAGCCGTTCGGCCTCGGCGGTCCGGGCCGAGGCCGCGCGCTGGGCCCGCCGGGCGAGGGTGTGGGCGACGGTGAGGGTGGCGGCCAGGACGGCCCAGCCGGTGACCACCACCGCCACCGCCCAGCCGCGCGCTCCGGACGGAGCCAGGACCACGGCCAGGGCTCCGGCGACGGCGAGCACGGACAGCACGGCCACAAGCGGCGCTGTCGCCGTCCCGGGCGCTTTGGTCGGCCTCCGCCGCTGACTGGCTGGTACGGGTTCGGGCATGGATGCGGTCCCTCAGTTCTACCGAGCGGAAGGTGTGCGGCCGCTCCGAGAAGGTGCAGATCACCTGGCGAATCGGAGAAAAGCGGAAGCAGCCTTTCCTGTCAGGGTTCGACCACATCGTAGACATGCTTGTGCGGCGGTTGATCCGGTGAGCGGCATAGTCCGTAGGCAGAGTGATTTTGTCGAGAAGTGGCCAGCGGAACACGGGGGTTGTGGTATTCGCGCGGCGGTGCACGGCACTGACCGGCACGGAGCGGGAATGGGCCCCGGGGGAATGGTCGGGGCATATGCGTCATGTATGCCGCGAAGGGATGACGTTTCAGGTCCGAGGAATTCTTTTCGGCCAATCCGGAAAGCCTCGCCGGATCATATCGGGCGAGGCTGTGGTGCCGGTAGATCCGGTATCGCGTCGGTAAATACTCAGTGACACCAGTAAACCGAGGGGTGTCGAAACGTGCGGGGTGACGCGGCGCACCGCGTCAGCGGGCGGCGACCCCGGCGACGAACGCGCTCCAGGCGGCGGCGGGGACGACGAGGGCGGGACCGGTGGGGTTCTTGCTGTCACGGACGGGGACGACGCCGGGGAATCCGTCCGCCACCTGCACGCAGTTGCCGCCCTCCTGGTTGCTGTAGCTGCTGCTGCGCCAGGCGGCGGCGGTCAGATCGGGACGGGACACTCGCTGCACGGTTATCGGCCTCCAGTACGGATCGAATCAAGGCGAGTGACATCAGCGGCGGCAGTGCCATCGCCCTGAGCTGATCGTAAGTGAGGACGAACCGTTCGACCTCGTCCGGTTCCTCGGTCAACTGGCCGTAGTGCGCGCCTTCCGTGTAGGCGACCTCGGTGCCGTCCGGCATGACCAGCACGGTGAGGGAACCGCCCAACGAGCCGTGCGCACCTTGGTCGAACGGCAGCACCTGAATGGTGACGTTGGGCTCCTCCGCCATCCTGAGCAGCTTCTCCAACTGGCCGCGCATCACCGCCGCTCCACCGACCGGACGCCGGAGCACGGCCTCGTCGAGGATGATCCACAGCTCCGGCCGGTCCGGGCCGGTCAGCCGCACCTGTCGGTCGAGCCGGGCCGCAAGGCGTTCCTCCAGATGCTCGGCGTCCCGCAGCGTCTGCCCCACGCTCAGCAACGCCCGCGCGTACTCCGGGGTCTGCAGCAGGCCGGGCACGACGTGCGAGGCGTACTCGCGAATCACCGCCGCACGTGCCGAGTGCGCGATGAACGCCTGCGACCAGTCCGGGAACGCCTCCCGGTACACATACGGCCAGAGGTCGACCAGTAACTCGTCCGCCACCAGTTCTTTGTCCAGGACCCGGGTCAGCTCCAGCGTGGGCTTCGCACCGGTCGCGCGCTCCAGTTGGGCGATCCGGCTGCTGACCACATGGGCGAGCGCGCCCACTTCGGCCTGGGTGAGTCCGGCCGCGACGCGGAGCTTGCGCAGGCGCGATCCGAAGAGCGCGGCCATGGAAGCCTGCGGGTCAATTGCTTTGGCCATGGCGATACTTCCGTTCCTTACGGCCTGCGCGATAAGGCGCTGTCACCTTTCGAGGCTAGGCCGCGCCGCCGACTCTTGAGTACGGAACGTCACGGAACTCGCACGTGTGGGTGACGTGAGAAGAGTCGAGCGAGCGGATGGTCAGCATGACCGGCAAGAGGACGACCGCGGCGGCGAAGACCGGTGCCCGGGAAGGGGCCCCGCCCCACCCGCGCGGCTTCGGGCTGACGGCCAACGGCTACGGGAGCCTGTCGCGCCAGTTCCCCCCGACGCCCAGGGGAGCGCGGCTCGCCCGTCGCACGGTGGTGCGGCAGTTGGGGCAGTGGGGGTTCGGGCCGATGACGGACGCGTCGTGCTCGGTCGCCCTCGTGGTGGCGGAGCTGGCGGCCAACGCGGTGTGCCACGGGCGGCTGCGGGGCCGGAACTTCCACGTCCGGGTGGACTACGAGGGCCCGGCCGCCCGCTTCCGTATCGAGGTCTCGGACGCCCTGCTCGGCCGGACCCCCGAGCAGGCGACGCTCGCCCCGGAGGACGAGGAGTCGGGGCGCGGCCTGTTTCTGGTGGAGTGCCTGGCGACGAAGTGGGGGTGGGAGCCCCGGAACCCGATCGGGAAGACCGTGTGGGCGGAGGTGGCGGCGGACCCGCCCGCCTAGGGGGGCCGGGCGCACGGATGACGGTCAGGAACCGCCGACGGGCCGGGGCCCGGTCCAGCCGGTGGCGTCGACCACCTCCCGTGCGATGTCGGCGACGAGCCGTCCGTCCGTCGCCACGCGCACGGTGTCCGCATGGGCGTGCTGGTCGAGAAGCCGTGCCTTCCGGAGACTTGCCCGCAACTCGTGCTCCAGCTCCGAGCCGAGTTCGCGTCCGGTCAGCCGCTCGTGGGCGGTGGCGTCGGAGGCGGTGAGCAGGACTCGTACGATCCCCACTCCTGCCCCCATGGCACGTTCGAACATGCCCGTCGTCTCCGGCAGCACGCTCATGGTGTTCGTGTAGATCAGGCGCCGGTGGCCGAGCCGGGCGTAGTTCGCCCACACGGCCGTCAGATTGGCCTCGGTGATCTTCGCGCGCCGGGGGTCCCCGTCCGGAGCCGGGTGGACCTGCCCCATGAAGTCGCCGTCGATGACCGTGTGAGCGACGGCCTCGGCGCGCAGCAGCGCCGAAACCTCCCACCCCACCGTCGTCTTCCCGACCCCGGCTCGTCCACCGATGAGCAGCACTTCCGCGTGATCCATGGGGGCAGCGTGCCGGAGGGCGCCCCGCCACGCGATCCGATTTCGGCTGCCGCCGCCCGCGGGCGCGGTGTCAGCCGCCGTTGTGCATGATCTGGATGAGGTTGCCGCAGGTGTCGTCCAGGACGGCGGTGGTGACGGGGCCCATCTCCGTGGGCTCCTGGGTGAAGCGGACGCCGAGCTTGCTGAGCCGGTCGAACTCCGCCCGTACGTCGTCCACGGCGAAGGCGGCGGCCGGGATGCCGTCCTCGACCAGAGCCGTCGTGTACGGCTTCACGGCCGGGTGCTTGTCCGGCTCCAGGAGGAGTTCGGTGCCGTCGGGGTCCTCCGGCGAGACCACGGTCAGCCAGCGGTCCTCGCCGCCGAGCGGGACGTCGTGCTTCTTCACGAAGCCGAGGACGTCCGTGTAGAAGCGCTGGGCCTTCTCCTGGTCGTCGACGAAGACGCTGGTCAGGTTGATCCTCATGGGGTGCCCTCCGGGGTTTTCGGGGTCCGCGGTGTCTTCGGTCCGAGCCATCGGCCGACGATGTGCTCAAGAGGTTCGGTGTCGAGGTCGTGGAACTTGTACCGGCCCTCGCGGCGCGTACTGACCAGGCCCGCCGACTCCAGGACGGCCAGGTGCTGGCTGACCGCCTGCCGGGACAGGCCGAGGCCGTGTCGGGTCACCAGCCGTCCGCATATCTCGAACAGCGTCTGGCCGTTCCGGTCGGTCAGCTCGTCGAGGATGCGCCGCCGGGTGGGGTCGGCCAGGGCCTTGAAGACATCGTCCGCCATGACTCCACGATAGGCAAGTGGTGACTTGCCTATCAAGCGGGGGCTCGCCTCGCTACGAAGCGGCGCCCTGCCGGCCCTGCGTGCCGGCGGTCTCGGGCGCGTCCGCCGCCTCGGTGATGACCGGGAAGCGGCGCGGGGCGAGGGTGATCAGGGCGAGCAGGGCCAGGGCCGCGGCCCCGGCCGCCCCGACGTAGACGTAGTCCACCGCCGCGTCCACCGCCCGGCGCACGTGGTCCGTCGCCGCCGCCGAGAACGCGCCCGGGTCCTCCAGCGCGCGGGTCACCGCGTCCAGGTCGCCGGGGAGCCCGTCCACCGGGGCGTCGAGGAGGCGGGCGGCCAGGACGCCGTTGGCGACGGCCCCGAAGAGCGCCGCGCCGACGCTCTGGCCGACCTGGCGGCAGAAGAGGACCGATGCCGTCGTCGTACCGCGCTCCGCCCAGCCGACCGTCGACTGCACGCCCACGATCAGCGGCAGTTGGAACAGGCCGAGGGCCGCACCGAGCAGCAGCATCAGCAGGGCCGGGTGCCAGGGCTCGCCGGGGTAGGGGAGGAGCGGGAAGGCCAGCAGGACCAGCAGCGCCGCGCTCATGCCGATCGTCGCGGTCCGCCGGAAGCCGATGCGGTTGTAGACCCGGTCGGACAGGGCCGCCGAGACCGGCCAGCTCAGCGTCATCACCGAGAGCACGAACCCGGCGGCTATCGGGCCCAGGCCCAGCACCGACTGGGCGTACGTGGGCAGGAAGACGGTCGGCGCGACCATCAGCAGACCCATCGCGCCGAGCGCCAGGTTGACGGAGGCGATGGTGCGCCGCCGCCACACCCAGCCCGGGATGACCGGCTCCGCCGCCCGCCGTTCGATGACGACGGTCAGCGCGGCCAGCACCGCGCTCGCCCCGAACAGGCCGAGCGAGGGCGCCGAGAGCCAGGGCCAGGCCACCCCGCCCTGGACGAGGGCGGTGAGCAGCAGGCTGCCGGTCGCGAAGACGGCGAGCGCGCCCGCCCAGTCGACGCGGGGCCGGGCTGCGGGCCGGGGCCGGGAGGGCTCGTGGAGATGGCGGACGACCAGCCAGAGGGCCACGGCCCCCACCGGGAGGTTGATCAGGAAGATCCACCGCCAGTCGGCGTACCCGGCGAGCAGCCCGCCGACGACCGGCCCCGCCACCGCCGACGTGGCCCACACCGTGGACAGCTTCGCCTGGATGCGCGGGCGTTCCTTGAGCGGGTAGAGGTCGGCCGCGATGGTCTGGACCGTGCCCTGGAGCGCACCGCCGCCCAGCCCCTGGACGATGCGGAAGGCGATGAGCGCGGCCATGTTCCACGCGGCCGCGCAGAGGACCGAGCCGACCAGGAACAGGATGATCCCGGCGATCAGGACCGGCTTGCGGCCGAAGGTGTCGGAGAGCTTCCCGTACAGGGGGAGCGTGACGGTGACGGCCAGCAGATAGCCGGAGAAGAGCCAGGAGAAGACCGTGAGCCCGCCGAGGTCGCCGACGATCTGGGGGACCGCGGTGGAGACGATGGTGCCGTCGATGGCGGCCAGCGCCATGCCGAGCATGAGCGCCGCCACGACGGGGCGGCGGCCCCGGGGGGTGGTGACGGCGGGCAGCGCGCCGCTCTCGTCGCTGCCGCTTCGGGCCGTACCGTCCGAGTCGCCGCTCACCGGGTTCCTTCCCTATGCACGTATCTCCCGGGGCACTGTCTCATCCAGGGGCGCCGAGGGGGAGCCCCTGACCTTTCTCCGCCAGAGGGACGAGTTCCCCTAGGGGGCGCCCCCTCATCGTGGCCAGGGCCTGTTCCTCCCGGCGGAGGACGTGGCGGCGGGGGCTCTTTCCTTAACCTCTTCTTACGTCGCCGCTACGGCTCACCGCAGGGGGGCGGGTGGGGAAAACCCCACCCGAAGACTGCACTGAGCACCATCGCGCCGGGGGCGGTCCGGAACTGAGAATCGGAACGTACCCAGCGACGTTCAGTCATCGACCGACATAGGAGAAAACCGTGACAACGGCTGTGACCATTCCCAGGCACGGGGGCACTGGAGGGCGTACGGCTGTCGCGGCACGGGCGCGACAGGTCGTGAAGGCGTACGGCACCGGTGAGACCCGGGTCGTCGCGCTCGACCACGTCGATGTGGACATCGCCCGCGGCCAGTTCACGGCGATCATGGGCCCGTCCGGCTCCGGCAAGTCGACCCTGATGCACTGCCTGGCCGGGCTCGACACGGTCACGTCGGGCGAGATCTTCCTCGACGAGACCGAGATCACCAAGCTCAAGGACAAGAAGCTCACCCAACTCCGGCGCGACCGGATCGGGTTCATCTTCCAGGCGTTCAACCTGCTCCCGACGCTCAACGCGATCGAGAACATCACGCTGCCGATGGACATCGCGGGCCGCAAGCCCGACGCCGCCTGGCTCCAGCAGGTCGTGGAGACGGTCGGGCTCGCCGAGCGCCTCAAGCACCGCCCCACCCAGCTCTCCGGCGGTCAGCAGCAGCGCGTCGCCGTCGCCCGGGCGCTCGCCGCCCGGCCGGACATCATCTTCGGTGACGAGCCCACCGGAAACCTGGACTCCCGCGCCGGGGCCGAGGTCCTCTCCTTCCTCCGCAGGTCGGTCGACGAGCTGGGCCAGACCATCGTCATGGTCACCCACGACCCCGTGGCCGCCTCCTACGCGGACCGGGTGCTGTATCTCGCCGACGGCTCCATCGTCGACGAGATGCTGAACCCGACCGCCGAGCAGGTCCTCGACCGGATGAAGCACTTCGACGCGCGCGGGCGGACGTCATGACTGTCTGGAAGACCTCGGTGCGCAACTTCTTCGCGCACAAGGGCCGGATGGCCCTCTCCGCCGTGGCGGTGCTGCTGTCCGTGGCGTTCGTCTGCGGCACGCTCGTCTTCACCGACACGATGAACACCACGTTCGACAAGCTCTTCACCATCTCCTCGCCCGATGTCACCGTCAGCCCGAAGAGCGCGGAGGACGACGGCGAGCAGCCCGACAGCGGCAAGCCCGCCTCGCTGCCCGCCTCCGTGGTCCAGCAGGTCGAGAAGGCCGACGGGGTGGAGAGGGCCGAGGGCTCCGCCTTCTCCATGGCGGTCACCGTCGTCAACAGCGACAACAAGAACATGGGCTCCGACACCGGCGCCCCCACCATCGCGAGCAACTGGACCAAGAACGACCTGCGTTCGATGGAGATCACCTCCGGGCACGCACCCCGCGGTCCCACCGAGGTGATGGTCGACGCCGACACCGCGAAGAAGCACAAGCTCACGATCGGCGACGAGCTGCGCATCATCGCCGCCACGGGCGACCTCACGGCGAAGATCAGCGGCATCGCGTCCTTCACCGCCACCAACCCGGGCGCGACCGTCGTCTATCTCGACACCGCCACCGCGCAGAAGCAACTGCTGGGCGCCCCGGGTGTCTTCACCCAGATCCTGGTGAAGGCCGAGAGCGGTGTCAGCGACACCCAGCTCAAGAAGAACGTGGCCGCCGCCCTCGACGGCGACACCGTCTACAAGCTCCAGACCCAGCAGGAGGCCGCCGACGCCAACAAGGACGACATGGGCGCCTTCCTGGACGTCATGAAGTACGCGATGCTCGGCTTCGCCGGAATCGCCTTCCTCGTCGGCATCTTCCTGATCGTCAACACCTTCTCGATGCTGGTCGCCCAGCGCACCCGCGAGATCGGCCTGATGCGGGCCATCGGCTCCAGCCGCAAGCAGGTCAACCGGTCCGTGCTCCTGGAGGCCGTCCTCCTCGGCATCGTCGGCTCCGTGCTCGGCGTCGCGGCCGGCGTCGGCCTCGCCGTCGGGCTGATGAAGATGATGAGCGCCGTCGGGATGACGCTGTCCACCGAGGACCTCACCGTCGCCTGGACGACCCCGACGATCGGCCTCGTGCTCGGTGTCGTCGTCACCGTCCTCGCCGCGTACATCCCGGCCCGCCGGGCCGGCAAGGTCTCCCCGATGGCCGCCCTGCGCGACGCCGGGACCCCCGCCGACGGCCGCTCCGGCTGGGTCAGGGCCGGTATCGGTCTCTTCCTGACGGCGGCGGGCGGCGCGGCCCTGTGGGCGACCACCCAGGCGGACAAGGCCACCGAGGGCTCGATGTTCCTCGCCCTCGGCGTGCTGCTGACCCTCATCGGCTTCATCGTGATCGGCCCGCTCCTGGCCGGCGTCGTGGTGCGCGGACTGAGCGTCGTCGTCCTGCGGCTCTTCGGCCCGGTCGGCCGGCTGGCCGAGCGCAACGCCCTGCGCAACCCCCGGCGTACGGGAGCGACCGGCGCGGCCCTGATGATCGGGCTCGCCCTGGTGGCCTGCCTCTCCGTCGTCGGGTCCTCGATGGTGGCCTCGGCCACCGAGGAGCTCGACAAGTCGGTCGGCGCGGACTTCATCGTCCAGGACGGCAGCACCGGCCGCCCGATCGTGCCCCAGGCCGCCGACGCCGTGCGCGCCGTCCCCGGCCTGGAGCACATGACCGACTACACCTTCGTCAAGGCGAAGATCACCGCCCCGAACGGCAAGACGGAGGACGAGGGGCTCGTCGCCGCCGACCCGACGTACCAGCAGGACGTCCGCCGCACGGTCATCTCCGGTGACCTCGCGAAGGCGTACGGGAAGAACGCCATGTCCGTCGGCGACGGGTACGCCGAGCGGCACGGGATCAAGGTCGGCGACACGATGACCGTCGCCTTCAAGGCGGGTGAGACCGCCAAGCTCAAGGTCGCGGCCATCACCTCCGACGACACCAACATCGACCGCGGTGCGATGTACACCAACCTCACGACGGCGGCGTCCTACGTCCCGGCCGACCGGATGCCGCAGAACGTGGTCATGTTCGCCAAGGCCGAGGAGGGCAAGGAGAAGGAGGCGTACGCGGCTCTCAAGAGCGCCATCGCCGAGTACCCGGTCTACAAGGTCCAGAACCAGGCCGACTTCAAGGAGCAGCTGAAGGACCAGATCGGCCAGCTGCTGAACATCGTGTACGGCCTGCTCGCCCTGGCGATCATCGTCGCGGTGCTCGGTGTGGTGAACACCCTCGCCCTCTCCGTCGTCGAACGGACCCGTGAGATCGGCCTGATGCGCGCCATCGGGCTCTCCCGCCGCCAGCTGCGCCGCATGATCCGGCTGGAGTCCGTGGTCATCGCCCTCTTCGGGGCGCTGCTCGGACTCGGACTCGGGATGGGCTGGGGCACCGCGGCCCAGAAGCTGCTGGCGCTGGAGGGCCTTGAGGTCCTGGACATTCCGTGGCCGACGATCCTCACGGTCTTCGCCTGCTCCGCCCTGGTCGGACTGTTCGCCGCCCTCGTCCCGGCCTTCCGGGCGGGCCGGATGAACGTCCTGAACGCCATCGCGACGGACGGGTGAGCACGCACCCGCCCGGCGGGGGTGAGCCCGAGGGCGTCACCGTAGGATGACCGGCAGGCCCCGGGACGTTCCTCCAAACGTCCCGGGGCCGAGCCCGTTCCCCGTCCGGGGCTGCCGTCACGGTGGGGCGTGTCAACTTGCTGCACAGGGTTGCGGGCCCCGGTGCAGCAAGCTGACATCGCCGCCTCTCTTGTGGCGCGTTCCGCGCTGGCATCGTCTCTCGTGCCGGGACGACCCCCCGGCTCCGACGCCACTGTCGAAGGGGAACACGTGTCCAGGTCTCCGCTTGCGCAGAAGCAGCGCCGCCCGGCCAGAGCCGCCGCCCTCGTCACCGGTATCGCCCTCGCCGCCCTCACCTTCTCCACCGGCCCCGCGTCGGCCACCGTTCCGGCCGGTCCTCCGCCCGTCGCCGACCACGTCGCCCGGGTCATCTGTACGGAGTTGGCCGGAGTAATCGGCCAACTTCCCCCACAATCGCCACCCGTTCAGATGTGCAAGCTGGTCAACGGCTGGGACTAGGGCATGTCGAGCCCAGCAGCCGCCGCGGGACCGGCACGTCCGGCCGACGAGCCGGGTGCGGCAGAAGACCTCCCGGGGGAGCCTCCCGGGATGCGGTTCCGGCTCCTGGGATCGCTCGCCCTCGCCGACGGTCCCGACACCGTCGTCCTTCAGCCCTCCAAGCCGGCGAACCTGCTGGCCGCGCTGCTCCTGCACGCCAACTCCCCGGTCTCCGCCGAGTACTTGCAGCGCGCGGTATGGGGCGAGGAGCAGCCCGCGACCGCCAGGGCGGCCCTCCAGACGTGCGTGCTGCGGCTCCGCCGGCTGTTCTCCAAGCACGGCGTCACCACCTCCATCGACGCGGTGCCCGGCGGCTACCGGATCACCGCCGCGTCGTCCACCCTGGACCTCCTCGGCTTCCGCGAACGGGTGCGCCGGGCCGCCGGCCTGGACCGGGACCCCGAGGCGGAGCTCTGCGCGCTGCGGGACGCCCTGTCGCTCTGGCAGGGTTCGCTGCTCGCCAACGTGCGGTCCGTCGTCCTGCACCGCGACGAGGTGCCCCGGCTCGCGGAGGAACGGCTGCGCGCGGTCGAGCGGGTCTGCGACCTGCTGCTGGGCCTCGGGCGCTGCGGCGAGGCGCTGGTCGACCTGTGGACAGCTACGCGCGCCCACCCGGGGCATGAACGGTTCCACGAACAGCTCATCGAGGCCCTGTACCGCAGTGGACGCCAGTCGCAGGCCCTGGCCGAGTACCGCAGGGTGAAGGGGTTCCTGCTGGAGGAGCTGGGCGTGGACCCCTCGCCCTCCCTGCGCCGGCTCGAACTGTCGATCCTGCGCGGCGAGGACCTGGGCCCGGCCACCCCGTCGGCCCCGCGCGTCGTCCGGGGCGAGGCCGTCGCCCTCCCGCCCGGCCGGCCGGGCGTGGCCGGGGGCGCCCTGCCCGCCCCGGCACCGGATGCCGTGCCTGCCCCGGGCCAGGGCGCCGCGTTTATCCCTGTCCCGGGGGCCGTGCCCGTGCCTGACCCGGGTGCCGTGCCCGTCCCGGCCGAGGGTGCCGCGTACGTCGCGGCCCAGGGCGCCGAGCCCGCCTCCGCCCAGGGCACCGAGCCCATCTCCGCCCAGGGCGCATCGCTCGCCATGGCCCCGAACGGCACGCCGGTCACGGCCCAGGGCATCACGACCGTCCCCGGCCAGGGCGGCACACCGGCCCCGGCCTCGGCCCCGACCCCGGGCACCGTGAGCGTCCCCGGCCAGGGCGACGCGTCTGTCCCGGGCGAGGGCGCGGCGCCCGCCGTGGTCCAAGGCGCCGCGTCCGTCCCGGCTGCGGGCACCGCGCCCCTCCCCAGCCCGGGCACCACACCGACCACGACCCCCAGCGGCACACCAGCCCCGGCCCGAGGCGCCACACCGGTCCCGGCACCCGCCACGGTCGCCGACTCCTGCATCGAGCCCGTCCCCGCCGTCCCGCACTTCACCGGGCGCGCTGCCGAGGCCGCCGCTCTGACCGCCCGGCTCACCGCGGCCCCGCCCTCCGGGCCCGAGGACCACCGGCCCCTTGCCGTTCTCGTCTCCGGGGCTCCCGGGATCGGCAAGTCGGCGCTTGCTCAGCACGCCGCCCGGCTGGTCCGGGACGCCTTTCCCGGTGGGCAGTTGCTCGTCCGGATGACGCGCGCGGACGGCGAGCCCCGGTCGGCCGATGAGGTGGCCGCCGGTGTGGCCGTCGCGCTCGGGGCGGCGGGCGAAGGGCGTGCGCTGCTGATCCTCGACGACGTGGTCGACGCCGACCAGGTGCGGCCCCTGCTCTCGCCGGGAGGGGAAGCCGGAGCGGGCCTCGCCGTCGTGGTCACCAGCCGGATGGGCCTCGGCGGACTGATCGCGACCCACGGCGGCTGGGTGCAGCGCCTGACGACCTTCACCGAGGCCGAGTCGTACGCCCTGCTGCTGACCGCCCTGGGTGCCGAGCGGGTGGAGGCCGAACCCCGTGCCGCCCACCGGCTCGCCGCCGTGTGCGGGCACTTCCCGGCCGCCCTGCGCATCCTCACCGCCCGGCTGCTCACCCGGCCGGGGCTGCGGCTCGCCGACGCCGCCGACTGGCTGGGCGACGACCCGCTCGCCCGGCTCACCCTGACCGACTCCCCGGACCACTCGGTCACCGGCCTCTTCGACCGGGCGCTGGGCCGGCTCGACCCCCGGCTGTCCGAGGCGTTCACCCGCCTCGCGCAGGGCCCCCCGGCGCTGCTCGACGACCGGGGCCCCGAGGACGAAGGACCCGTTCCCGAAGCCGTACGGGAACAACTCGCCGACGCCGGACTGCTGGAGGACGGCCCGCCGGGCCCGTACCGCATCCACGATCTGCTCCGCGCCCACGTACGAAGAACCGCCCGGATCCGCGACCGCCGCACAGAGAAGGTGTGATCCCCATGGCCGAGAGCGCCGCCCCCGTCACCACCGCCGCACCCGCCACGCCCGCGTCGACGACCGCGCCCGCCGCGACACCGGCCTTCGACGCGATCGCCGGCACCCGGCCGCGTATCCGCCGTGACGTGCTGTTCACCGAGACCCCCGGCGGGGTGCTGTTCCACAACGCCGACGGCGGCTTCCACCTCACCGGCCGCACCGCCTACCGGTTCGCCTCCCTCGTCGTCCCGCACCTCACCGGACAGCACCGCATGGCCGAACTCTGCGCCGGATTCGGGCCCGCGCAGCGGGCGATGGCCGCCGAACTGGTCAAGACGCTGTACGCGCGCGGCTTCGCCCGGGACATCCCCGAGGCCGACACCGCCGGGAACACGGTCGACGGGGAGACCGCCGAACGGTTCGCCGCGCAGATCGCCTACGTCGACCACTACACCGACGACGCCCCCGCCCGCTTCGCCCGCTACCGCGCCACCCGCGTCGCCGTCCTCGGCGACGACGAGACGGCCCGCTGGTGCGCGCTGAGCCTCGTGCGCAACGGCTGCGCGAGCATCGGCACCGTCGCGGCCGGTGACGACGTGACCGCCGAGGCCGCCGCCAACGGGGCGCGCGTCGACACGGTCACCGCCGGGACGGACGCGGGCTGGGCCGACCTGGAGGGCTACGACATCGTCGTCGTCAGCGGAGCCGGAGCCGGGGCGCGCACGCACCGGCTGCTGGCCGCCGGGGTGCCCGAGGGCGTGACGCTCATCCCCGCCTGGCTGTTCGGCCGCCGGCTGGTCGTCGGCCCGCTCACCACCGCCGGCTCCACCGGCTGCTGGTCCTGCGCCCTGCTGCGCCTGGGCGGCAACACCGACCCCGGCACGGCGGCCGCTCTGTGGAGCGAGGCGGCGGGGGCCGTACCGCACGACGGGGCCGCCCTGTCCGGGCCGGTCGCCGCGATGGCCGGCAACCTCGTCGGCTACGAGGTCTTCCGCCTCACCACCGGAGCGCTGCCCGCCGAGACGGCCGGCCAGGTCCTCGTCCAGGACCTGGAATCGCTGGACGTGATGGCCGAACCGCTCCAGCCCCACCCCCGCTGCGCCCGCTGCTCCGGGCTCTTCGCCGACGAACCCGCCCCGCTTCCAGGTGCGTTGGCCCTCCCCGCCACCGCGACCGTGGAGACCGCCCGGGACGCGGAGGAGCTGGTCGAGGAGCTGAACAGGGTCAGCAACGCGCTGGTCCGCCCGTACACCGGGACGTTCCGCCGGTACGACGACGAGGAGCTGACCCAGACCCCGCTGAAGCTCAGCCGGGTCGAGGTGGCGCTCACGGCCGGGGTGCGCCGCCGGATCGCCGCGTTCGACGTGCACCACCTCGCCGGGGCACGGACCCGGGCGCTGCACGCGGCGGCCGAGACCTACGTGGAGCACATGGTTCCGCCGGCGGGTGTCGAGGGAGCCGAGGCCGGAGCCACGGTGGACAGCGGTGCGCGGGAGCTGCGGACGCTGGGGCCCGCCGCCCTGACGACCGGCGGCGGCACCGGGGCCACGCCCGCCGCCTGGGCGGTGGCGACCTCGCTGATCGGCAAGGACCCGGTACGCGTACCGGCCGCCGCCCTGCGCCCGTTCGGACCGTACAACCGTGACCGGGTGCACCTGGCGACCACCGCCGGATCCGGGGCGGGCGGCAGCGCTGCGGAGGCGGCGGGCCGGGGGCTGCTGTCCGCGCTCACCCACGACGCCCTGCTCCGCGCGGTCCGGGGCACCACCCGGGTGCGCCCGCTGGCGGTCGGCGGCGACGACCCGGAGCTGGTGTTCCTGCTGAAGTCCGCCGCCAACCTGGACATCGCCGTGGACCTCCTCGACCTGGGCGAGGCGGACCGCAGCACGGCCCATGCGGTGCTGGCCCGGGAGGCCGACGGGCCCGCCGCAGGGGCGCGTTGGGCGGTCGGGTCCGGGCTGTCCCGGCGTGCGGCCGCCGCCGCCGCGCTGCGGGATCTGCTCGGGCAGGTGCAGCTCGCCGCCGAGGACCCGGACGCGGCGGTCGACCCCGGCGACCCGCTGATGGCCGACCTGGCCCCCGGGGCGATCGCGGTGAGCGGCGAGTCCGTCGTGGCGGACGCGGCGGAGACCTCGTTCGACGCGGTGCTGGAGGCGCTGCGGGCCGCCGGGCGCGACGCCCTGTACGCGCCGACGACCCCGGCGGACCTGTGCTCCGGCTCCATCGCCACGGCCCGGGTGCTCCTCACGGTGGACGGCGAGGGCGGCACCGATGGCCGTTGAGACCCTGCGCGGCGCGCCTGACGTGCCGCCCGCACCGGACGCGCCCGACGCACAGCACGCGCCCGACGCACCGGACGCACCGCCCGCACCGGGCGCGCCCGGCACACCGGACGCGCCCGTGCTGGGGGAGTCCACCCGGCTGCTCGGCGAGCTGCTGCGGGAACGGCTGGCCCGGCACGGAGGGGCAGCGGTCACCACGCCGCCGGACGTCCAACCCCTGGGCGTACGCGACGCGTTCACGGCCGACGCAACGCCGCCCGAGGCCGGCGCCGTGCCCGTGCGCTACTACGGGCGGCACGCCGTCGTCGGCCCCCTGCCGGTGCCGGACGGGACCGGTCGACGCCCCTGCGCCCGCTGCCTGGAGCGCCGGTGGCAGGCCGTGCGGTCCGTCGCCCTGCGCGAGGCGCTGGAGATCGGTTCCGGGACCCGGGCGGCGGGCCCGTCCCCGTACGTCACCCCGTTCGCGGCCGAGGCCGTCGCCGGGGTGATCGCCGCCCGGCTGGCCGGCGGCGGGCCGGACACCGGGGCCTTCCCCGCCGTCCACCTCGTCGACCTCCAGACCCTGGCCGTCCGCCACTACCCGCTCGTCCCCGACCCGGAGTGCCCCGGCTGCGGGCAGCCCGAACCCGACAGCGACGAGGCCGCCGCCATCATCCTGAAGCCCGCGCCCAAACTGCGGCCCGACGGCTTCCGGGTCCGGGACCTCCGGGACTACGAACTGCCCGTCGAGCCGTACGCCAACCCCATCTGCGGGTCGCTCGGCCCCTCCGTCGTCCACGACGTCTCCTCCACGTCCACGTCCGCCACCATCGGCTGCTTCTCGCTGCGCTCGGGCCCGTATCTGCGCGAGACGTTCTGGGGCGGGCACGCCGACACCTTCGCCGACAGCGTGCGCATCGGCGTGCTGGAGGGCCTGGAGCGGTACGCGGGCATGCGGCCCCGGGCCAGATACGCCCAGGTGCACGCCGCCCTGGACACCCTGCGCGCCGAGGGCCGGGCCGCTCTGGACCCGCGCGTCTGCGGCCTCTACTCCGACGCCTTCCACCGGGCCAACCCCCGGGTGCGGCCCTTCACCCCGGACCGGGAGATCTCCTGGGTGCGCGGCTGGTCGCTGCGCGACGGACACACCGTCCTGGTCCCCGAAGTGCTCACGTACTACCACTCGCCGGGCCTGGAGAACCGGTTCGTGCAGGAGAGCTCCAACGGCTGCGCCTCCGGCGGCGCGTTGGAGGAGGCCGTCTACTTCGGGCTGATGGAGGTCGTCGAACGGGACGCGTTCCTGCTCTCCTGGTACGGGCGGGCCGCGCTGCCCGAGATCGACCCGCGCACCAGCCGCCGCCCCGCCACCCGGCAGATGGTGGACCGGCTGGAGATGTACGGCTACGAGGCGCGGTTCTTCGACACCCGGATCACCTTCCCGGTCCCCGTCGTCACCGGTGTCGCCGTCCGCCCCGACGGCGGGCCCGGCCGGATGTGCTTCGGCGCGGGTGCCGGGCTCGACCCGGAGGCGGCCCTCGCCGGGGCGCTCTGCGAGATCGCCACCGACGCCGTCAACCTCCGGGGCCGCACCGAGCGGGACGAGAAGCGGCTGCGCGCCATGGCCACCGACTTCGCCAAGGTCGAGGCGCTGCACGACCACCCGCTGGCGTACGGCATCCCGGAGATGGGCGACCACGCCGACTTCCTGCTCGGCGCGCCGGGCAGCGTGCGCCCGCCGGGCCGCTCCTTCGACGAGCTGTACGGGGACGGGCCCGGCGGCCGGCCGGTCCTGCCGGTCTCCGACGATCTGCGCGAGGACCTTCTCCGGTGCGTGGACGCGGTCGCCGCCGCCGGTTTCGACGTGGTCGTCGTCGACCAGACCATGCCGGAACAGCGGGATCTCGGGCTGACCACGGTGAGCGTGATCGTGCCCGGACTGCTGCCGATCGACTTCGGCTGGACCCGCCAGCGTGCCCTGGGCATGCCCCGGCTCCGTACCGCCCTGCGCGAGGCGGGCCTGCGGTCGGCGGACCTCACCGACGCCGATCTCAACTGGGCCCCGCACCCGTTCCCATGACCGCTCCCGTGACCGTTGCGCCCCTTCCCCCTGCTGCCGTGATTCCCCCTCCTGCCGTGACCAAGGAGCCCGCCATGGGATACGCCCATGAATACGCCGCCGCGATCATGCATCGCGGCCGGGTCCCGATGGACCCCCCCGACTACGTACCGAACTGGCAGGACGGCCCGCGCAAGGCGAAGTACCACCCGGGCGCGGACGGATTCCCGCTGCCCGACGCCGGCTACCCGGCCGGGGCGACCGTCGACCGGGGGCTGTTCGCCGAAGGCGCCCCCGCCCAGGGCGCGTTCGACCTCCGCTCGCTCTCCGGCATGCTCCGTGACTCGTACGGTCTGACCGGCCGCCGCCTCGGCGTCCAGGCCAACACGGACCTGAACGCCCTGCCCTTCTACCCGCTCGCCAACTGGTCGCGCGGCTCCGCGTCCGGCGGCGGGCTCTACCCGGTCAGCATCCACTGGGTGTCCGGGCCGAGTGCCCCCGTACCGCCGGGGGTGCACTACTACTCCACCCGGCACCACACCATGCAGCGGCTGCTCACGGGCGATGTCTCCGGGCAGGTGCGCGAGGCGCTGGGCGACGGCGCGCCGGGGCCGGAGACCGACCAGTACCTGGTGCTCGGCATCAAGTACTGGCAGAACTCCTTCAAGTACAACAACTTCTCCTTCCACGCCGTCTCCATGGACCTCGGGGCCTGCGTCCAGACCTGGCGGATGTGGGCGGCCGCCCGGGGCCTGGCCGTCGAACCGGCTCTCTGGTTCGACGAGGAACGCCTCGCCGCCCTGCTCGGCGTGGACCCGGCGCAGGAGGGGATCTTCGCCGTCGTGCCCCTCAAATGGGACGGTACACAGGGGTGTTCGGACCGCGTCGGCGCCACCGTGCCCGTCGCCGTCGGGCACGCGGACGTCGAGCGCTCCCGTACCGTCCTCACCTTCGACGCGCTGCTTCGCATGCAGGCGGCCACCTCCGCCGACGCCACGGCCCGCCCCGCCCCGGACGCCCTCGGGCCCGCCGCCGCCCACCCCGTCGACCCGGGGCTCGCGGAGGTCGAGCTGCCGCCCGCCCGCCCGCTGGACGCCGACGTACGCACCGCGCTGCGCGCCCGCCGCAGCAGCTTCGGGCGGTTCGACGCCCAGAAGCCCGTCACCGCCGACCAGTTGGCCGCCTGCCTGGCCGCCGCTTCGGCCGGATCGCGGCTCGGCGGCGACACCGGTGACGCCCGGCTGGCGCGGGTGTACGCGTTCGTGAACCACGTCGAGGGCGTCGAGCCCGGTTCGTACGTCCACGACCCCGAGCGGCGGAGCCTGCGACGGGTGAAGGAGGGGCGGCCGGGGGAGTTCCTCCAGCGGAACTACTTCCTCTCCAACTACAACCTGGAGCAGGCCGGCGCCGTGCTCGTGCCGACCGTCCGCACCACCGCCGTCCTCGACGCCGTCGGCGACCGGGGATACCGGCTGGTCAACGCCACCATCGGGGCCGTCGCCCAGTCCGTCTACACCGCCGCCGCGGCCGTGGAGCTCGGCTGCGGGGTCGCCCTCGGCTTCGACAACATCTCGTACATCGAGGAGCTGGGTCTCGAAGGGACGGGCGAAGCGCCCCTGCTGATCATGATGATCGGCAACGAACGCCCCGCCCCCGCCGACTTCCGCTACGAGATCGCCTGAGCGGGGACACGACATGACCGACACCACGAACTCCCCTTCCGCGCCGCCCGCGTTCATGCTGCGCGTCGCCGGCCTCCCGGTCGACGAGGTCCGGGCCCTGCGCTGCCCCGACAGCCGGCGCTGGGCCGACGACGTCCTCGACACCACCGAACAGCTGGCCCTGCTCGCCGGAAAGGCCGCCGACCAGCTGCACGGACTGATCGGCGGCAGCGACGACGAACCGCTGCGCCGCGCCCTGCTGAAGCTGCGCCGCGACGTCTTCAACAACCGGCTGCCGGACCCGGCCGCCGCCGAGGACGCCCTGAACCGGGTCCGCGCCCTCGACCCGGCCGCCGCCGGGGCCCTCGCCGACTGGCTGACCGGCCGGCGCGCCCTCGCCGGCAAGCGGGACGCGGGGGCCGCCCTGCTGCGGGACGAGACCGGCCGCACCCGCACCGAGCTGGCCCGGATCGCGGGCCACGAGCGGCTGCGCAAGGGCCTGTTGCTCGCCTCGCCGACCCTGGACGCCCAGCTCGACGCCTACCGGGAGAAGGCGTCCCGCCCCGGGGCGCGGCCGGACCGCAAGCAGCGCAAGATCGAGCGCTCGCTGCTCTCCTACGTGTACCGGACCGCGTGCAAGACGAGCCCCTTCTCCACCTTCACCGGCGTCGCCCCCGGCGTCTTCGGCGGCTCGGACGGGCTGCGTACGCGGGTCGGGGAGGAGTGGCGGACGCAGGTCCGGCTCAACGTCGTGGCGCTCGGCCGGATCGCCGACGCGGTGATCGCCGACCCGGTCCGCCGGGCCGATCTGCCGCTCGCCCTCGCCTCCGGCTGGGGGCGCGACGACGACCGGGTCCGCTACGTCCGGCGCTGGGTCACCAGCGGTGACGAGGACGCGGCCGTCACCTTCGACGCGGTGAAGGACCGGCTGTTCTTCCTGCGCCGCAGCGGCACCCTGGAACGGCTGCTCGGCCTGTTCGAGGAGCGCGGCACGATCCGTTACGGCGAGCTGGCGGCCTGGCTGGAGCGGGACCGGGGGGCGGCGCGCGAGGAGTGCGAGCAGTACCTCGGGGCGCTTTTGGACGTCGGCATGGTCCAGGTGCCGTGTCTGCGGACCGAGGTCCACGACACCGACCCGCTCCGGGCCTTCCAGGACGCGCTGCGCGGCCTGGACCGCCCGTGGGCCGCCCGGCTCGCGGACCGCCTGGAGGAGCCCGCCGCGCACGCCGCCCGGTTCGCCGACGCGGCCCCGGACGAGCGGCGCGCCCTGCTGGCAGCGGTACGGGCCGGGCTGCGGGCGGTGCAGGAGGAGGAGCTGGGGGTCGAGCGCGCGAAGGTCCCGCAGACGCTGCTGTACGAGGACGCGGCGGCGGGCACGGGGCGCGCGCCGGACCAGGGCGACCGGGCTCCGGGCGGCGGGGCTCCGGCGGCACCGGGCCACAGCTCCCCGGGCGGCCCGGCCCCGGCCGTCGCGCTGGATCCCGATGCCTGGCGCGAGCTGGCCGCCGGGCCGCTGGCGGCCGTGGAGCGGGTGCTGCCCGCCTTCGACCTCACCCTCCCGCAGCGGATCACCTTCCAGGGCTTCTTCCTGGCGCGCTACGGACACGGGGGCCGCTGCGACGACCTGCTGAAGCTGGTCCACGACTTCCACGAGGACTTCTTCGACCAGTACATGTCGTTCACCGCCTCCCACACCCCGTACGACGCCGACGGCACCTACGTTCCGGAGGTCAACTGGCTCGGCCTGCCCCGGCTGCGCGCCCTGGACGACGCGCGCCGCACCTTCACCGCCCGGATGGCCGCGCTCCGGGAGGCGGCGGATCCGGACGCGGGCGAGGTGTGGCTCGACGACGCGTTCCTGGACGCGGTCGCCGGTGAACTGGACGTCCTGCGGGCCGGTTTCGCCCCGATGAGCCACCACGTCCAGATCGCCGACCGGCCGGGCGACCCGCTCGTCGTCCTCAACCGGTCCTACGGCGGGGTGTCGTTCTCGTTCACCCGGTTCACCCAGCTCTTCGACGGCCTCGACGAACAGCTCCTCGCGGACGCCGACGCCCTCGTGCCCGAAGGCGCGGTCCTCGCCGAGGTCACCGGCGGCCCGGTCACCAGCAACCTCAACCTGCACGGCAGGCTCACCCCGTACGAGATCGTCTGCCCCGGCGAACGCGGCACGCTGGACGAGGAGTTCAGGATCGACCTGGACGACCTCTACCTCGTGCACGACCCCGAGGCCGACCGGCTCGCCCTGCGCTCGGTCCGCCTGGGCCGCGAGGTCGTCCCCGTCTACCTCGGCTACCTCGTTCCCCTCGCCCTGCCCGAACTGCCCCGCACCCTGCTCCTCCTCTCCCCGACCTCGATGGCCCCGCTCAACGTGTGGGCGGGCGTCCCCGAGGGCGAGCCGCGCGGCGGGGTCACCGGGCGGCCCCGGGTGCGGCACGGGTCGCTCGTCCTGAGCCGGCGCAGCTGGAGCGCCCCGGCCGCCGTCCTGCCGCTGCACCGGCCGGGCACACCGGAGGATGGCTGGTTCCTGGACTGGCACGCCTTCCGGCGTACCCACGGGCTGCCCGACCGGGTCTTCGCGACCGTGTCGGACACCGGGGCCCGGGGCGCGACCGGCGCCAAACCGCAGTACCTCGACTTCGACAGCCCGCTGTCCCTGTCCGCCTTCGAGGCCCTGATCAAGTCCCCCGGCGCCCGCGTGGTCTTCCGGGAGATGCTGCCGGACGAGGACGCGCTGCCCACCGTCTCGGGCCCCGGCCGCCATGTCGCCGAACTGGCCGTGGAGACGGCCGTACCCGTCCGCAGGAGGACCACCTCATGACACCCCCGCCCCCCGCCGTGCCGACCGCGACCACCACCGGCGCCTGGCAGGCCACCCACGTCTTCTACGCCGCCAACCCCCGCCCCTTCCTCCTGAACTGCGTCCGCCCGCTGGTGGCGGAGCTGGAGGCGGACGGCCTGCTCGCCGGGTACTTCTTCATCAACTACTGGCTGGAGGGCCCCCACGTACGGCTGCGCCTGAAGCCGTCCTCGCCCGCCGCCGAGCCGGAGGTGGCCCGCCGCACCGAGCGGGCCGTGGACGCGTTCCTGGCCGAGCGCCCCGCGCTGTACGAGGTCGACTCCGGGTTCCTCAACGACTTCTACAACACCCTCTTCGAGATCGAGTTCCCCGGCAGCGAGCGCGGCCACTACGCGGACGAGCAGGGCCGGATGAACCTCCGCCCCAACAACTCCCGCCACCGGGAGCCGTACGAGCCGGAGTTCGGGAAGTACGGCGGGCCCGCCGGGATCGAGCTGGCCGAGTGGCACTTCCGGCACTCCAGCGACCTGGTGATCGACGCCCTCGCCACCAAGAACCTCCATCTGCGCACCGTACTGCTCGGTACGGCCGCCCAGTTGATGATGGTGATGTCCTCGACGTTCCTGCCGGACCGGGCCGATCTGACCGCATATCTGGACGACTACTACGAGTTCTGGCACCGGGCGTTCCCCGGCACCGGCTTCATCGGCACCGAGGAGTACGACACCAACTACGCCCGGACGGCGGACGGGCTGCGGGACCGGTTCGCCCGGGTCCGGGCCGCCACGGCGCCGCCCGGAAGCGCCCGCTCGCTGCCCGGATCCCTGGCGGGCTGGGCCGAGCACTGCGCCGAACTGCGGGACCGCGCCCGGAAACTGGCCGTCGACGGGGGCCTGGTGTTCCGGTCCTGGGACGGCGAGCGGGACGAACGGGTCACCGACCCGGCGGCGGCGCTGCCGCTCCTGCTCTCCCCGTACATGCACATGACCAACAACCGGCTGCACGTCACCATCCGCGACGAGGCCTATCTCAGCCATGTCCTGGGCCGGGTCCTCAAGGAGTCCGCGTGAGCGCGGCCCCCGGGGCGCTCGCCGCCTACCGCCCCGCGCTGCGGCCCCGCGTGCTGCTCAGCGATCCGCTGCTGGACGGGGCCGCGACGGTCCACCTGATCAAGGACGCCGGGACCGGGAACTCCTTCAAGGTCGGGGCCAAGGAGCACTTCCTCATCGCCCGCATGGACGGGGAGCGGAGCCTCGCGGAGATCGGCGAGGCGTACGAAGGGGAGTACGGGCGGCGCCTGGCCGACGCGCACTGGCAACAACTCCTGGCCCTGCTGGGCACGAAGGGGCTGCTGGCCGGCGCCCCCGAGCCGAAGCCCGCCCCCGCCCCCGTCTCCGTACCCGAGAAGCGCACCCTCCTGCGCGGCTCCCTCCCGCTGGTGGCCGACGCCGACGCCACCACCGCCCGCCTGCACCGGGTCTTCGGCTTCCTGCTCGCCCCCGCGGCCCTGGTGCCGCTGTTCGCGCTGGTCCTCGCCATGGAGGCGGTGGTCGTCGCCCGCTCCGGTGAACTTCTGCTCGCGGTACGGGGGTTGATGTCCAACCCGGTGCTGCTGACCGCCATGGCGATCCTGCTCTGGGTGAGCACCGCCCTCCACGAACTGGCGCACGGCGTGGTGGCCCGGCACCACGGCGGGCGGGTCGCCGAGATCGGGCTGCGGTGGCGGCTGCCCGCCGTCATCATGTACTGCACGGTCGACGACTACCTCTACCTCGGCACCCGGAGGCACCGCATCGCCACGGCCGCCGCCGGTGCGGTGATGAACCTGGTCTTCCTGCTCCCGTTCTGCGCGCTGTGGCTGTTCGCCCCGCTCGACGACGCGACGCACGAGGCGTTCGCCGCCCTCCTGCTCCTCGGCAGCGTCCAGGCGTTCATGATGCTCGTGCCGCTGCCGCCGCTGGACGGCTACAAGATCGCGTGCCAGCTCGCCGGGGCCGTCGGCCTCGCCGCCTCCGCCGGCGGCTATCTGCGGCTCGCCCTGCGCCGCTCCCCGGAGGCGGCGGCCTACCCGCGCCGGGCCCGTATCGCCTACCCCGTCTACGCGGCGGCCACGGTCCTCGTCCTGGCCGCCGTCGTCGCGGCGCTCGTGGCGGGCGTCCACCACCTGCTGACCACCTGAAGTGCCCGCCCCGGGCCCGCTGTTCCCCATCGAGGAGAGTCCCATGACGTCCACCGCCCCCCGCCCCTCGCAGGACCCCCCGACGGAACCGTCCGCCGGGCCCGCCGTCGCCCTGACCGGGGTCCACAAGACGTACGGCGCCACCCGGGCCGTCGACGGGGTCTCGCTGACCGTCGAACGCGGGGAGTTCTTCGGGCTGCTCGGGCCCAACGGGGCGGGCAAGACGACGCTCGTCGAGATCATGGAGGGCCAGCGGCGGGCCGACTCCGGCACGGTGGCGGTCCTGGGCCTCAGCCCCTGGCCGCGCAACACCGCCCTGCTGCCCCTCCTCGGCGTGCAGACCCAGGCCTCCGCGTTCTTCGTCCGGCTGACCGCCCGCGAGCACCTGGCCACCGTGGCCGCCCTCTACCGGTGCGACGCGGCGGCCGCCGAGCGCACGCTCGCCTCCGTCGGCCTCACCGAGCAGGGCGACACCCGGGTCGACGACCTCTCCGGCGGCCAGCGGCAGCGGCTCGCCATCGCCTCCGCCCTGGTCCACGACCCCGAACTGATCTTCCTGGACGAGCCGACCGCCGCCCTCGACCCGCAGGCCCGCCGCTCGCTCTGGCAGGTCCTGCGCGACCTCAAGGGCCAGGGCCGCACCATCGTCTACACCACCCACCACCTGGACGAGGCCGAGGCGCTCTGCGACCGGGTCGCCATCATGGTCGCGGGCAGGGTCGCCGCGCTCGACAGCCCCGGCCGGCTGATCGCCGCCGCCGCCCCGACCACCCGGCTGCTCGTCCCGGCCGGCCGCCTCACGCCCGAACGGGCCCGCGCCATCGAGGGCGTGGACCGGGCGACCGAGGAGGGCGGCTCGCTCGTGCTGGAGACCCTCACCGCGGGCCGGGTCCTGGCCGCCGTCGACGCGATCACGGGGCTCCAGGGCGTACAGACCAGGACGGCGAGCCTGGAGGACGTGTACCTGGAGCTGACCGGCACCGGCGCCCCGCAGCCGTGACCCCGGCCGATCCGCCCCCTCGACGCACGTACAGCGATGCAGCGATCCAGTGATCCAGCGATACGGAGACACTCCATGAGCGCCTACACCGCGCTGAGCCAGGCCGGGTACCGGGCCTACACCCGCGACCGCACCACCCTCTTCTTCACCTTCGCCTTCCCGCTGATCTTCCTGGTCGTCTTCGGGCTGATCTTCCACGGCCAGACCGTCGAGGAGAGCGGCAAGCCCTACATCAACTACATCGCGCCCGGTGTGCTGTCCTGGGGCGTCGCCAACGCCGCGGTCTTCGGCGTCGGGTTCGTCCTCATGCAGTGGCGGCGCGACGACATCCTCCGGCTGATCCGGATGACGCCCACACCGGTCTCCGCCGTCCTCGCCTCCCGCTACGTGCTGGCGCTCGCCATCGGAGCCGTACAGGCGGTTCTGTTCGTCGCGGTGGCCCTGCTCCCGTCCTTCGGGCTGCAACTGGACGGCCGGTGGCCGCTCGCCCTGCCGGTGCTGGTCCTCGGCGTCACCGCGTTCCTCGCGTTCGGCGTCATCGTCGGCAGCTACGCGAAGACCCCTGAAGCGGTCGCCGCCGTCGCCAACTGCCTGATGATTCCGATGGCGTTCCTGTCCGGGTCGTTCTTCCCGCTGGACGCCATGCCCGGCTGGATGCAGGCCCTCTCCCGGATCCTGCCGCTGCGCTACTTCAACGACGGGGTCTCCGGCGCGGTGACGGGTGACGGCTCCCTGGCCGACATCGGCGTCGCGTGTGCCGTCCTCGCCGGATTCGCCCTCGTCCTCGGCGCGGTGGCGCTGAAGACCTTCCGCTGGAGCGACAAGTCATGACGACGGCCCCCGCCCCGACCCCGCTGGACGCGGCGCGCGCCCGGCTCCAGTCCGCGCTGTCGGCCCGCCACACGGACGCGCCCGGCGCGGATGGCCTGCCCGCGCCGTACGTGGTCCCGCTCGGGGCCGCCGACGTCCTCGGCTTCGGCCACCCGGACCCGTACGCCGGCGCCCGGCCCGCCGCCACCGTGCAGCTGACCTCCCGGGCCGTCCTGATCGGCCCCTGGGGCGGCGGACCCGATGCCCCTGTCTGCGGCCAGTGCCTGGCGATGCGCTGGCAGCGGCTGCGCAGCCGGTCGGAGCGGGAGGCCCTGGAGCTGGGGTGCCGGCCGCGGGGAGCCGTGGACTGGCCGGTGCTCACCAACTACGCGGTCGACGCCGTGTGGGCGACGTACAGCGCGGTCTTCACGGGCCTTCGCGGCACCCCGGGAGAGCCCGGCCCCGGGGGGTCCGCCGCCACACGGGCCGAGCCCGGCCGCTCAGGCTCCGCCGCCGCCCCCGGAGGGCCGGACCCCGAGGACTCCACCGCGACCCCCGCCGACCGGGCGCTTCCCCAGGTCACCCGGGTCGACCTGGTCACGCTCGCCACGGCCACCTTCCCGCTGCTGCCCGAACCCCTCTGCCCCGCCTGCGTCCACGAGGTCCCGGACACGGCCGAGGCCGCCCGGATGGTCCTGGCCCCCGCCCCGAAACCGGACCCCGCCACCTACCGTCTGCGCACCCTGGACTCCTATCCGCTGCCGACCGCCGCCCTCGCCAACCCGGTGTGCGGCGCGCTCGGTTCCGACATCTGGATCAACCCCACCTCCACCACCACCGCCCCGGTCGCCGGAACCCACTTCGTCCGCGGTTACGCCGGTCTCAACGACGTCACCTGGAGCGGCCAGGCCAACCGGTACGCCACCAGCCGCACCCTCGCCCACCTGGAGGGCCTGGAGCGGTACGCGGGCACCCACCGGCGGCGCGGCACGGCCCCGGTCGTCGACAGCTACCGCAACCTCTGTGGCCAGGCACTGAACCCCGCCGACTGCGGCTTCTACACCCCGCGGACGTACGCCACCGACCCCCTGGTCAGCCCCTTCGACCCGGACCGGCCGATCCCCTGGGTCTGGGGCCACTCCCTGCGCGACGACGCCCCGGTCCTCGTCCCGTCCCGGCTCGCCCACTACAGCGCGGGCGTCGACGCCGATAACTTCGTCTTCGAATGCTCCAACGGCTGTGCCACCGGCGGCAGTCTGGAGGAGGCGATCCTCTTCGGCCTCCTCGAACTCGTCGAGCGGGACGCCTTCCTCCTCGCCTGGTACGGACGGACCCGGCTCACCGAGATCGACCTCACCGGCGCGGCCGCGCCCGCCGTCCGTTCGATGCTCGACCGGGCGGCCCTGCACGGCTACGACGTGCACGCCTTCGACACGCGGATGGATCTGGCGGTCCCCGTCGTCACCGCCCTCGCGGTGCGCCGGGACGGCGGCCCCGGCACCCTGTCGTTCAGCGCGGCGGCCGGCTTCGACCCGGCGGACACGGTGGAGTCCGCCCTGTCCGAAGTGCTCACCTACATCCCGCACCTGCCCTACCAGGTGGCCGAACGCCGGGCCGAACTGGAGGCGATGGAACAGGACTTCACCAAAGTCCGGCACCTCAAGGACCACGCCCAGCTCTACGGACTGCCGTCGATGGCCCGGCACGCCGCCGAATACCTGGAGCCGGCCGCCGTGCTCCCGCCGGCGGAGGCGTTCGCCGACTGGCAGCCGCGGCGCCCCCGCACCGGCGACCTGCTGGACGATCTGTGGTTCCTGCGGGACCGGCTGACCGAGGCGGGCCACGACGTCATCGCCGTCGACCAGACGACGCCGGAGCAGCACCGGATGGGCCTGCACACCGTCTCCACCATCGTCCCCGGGCTGCTGCCGCTGGACTTCGGCTGGACCAGACAGCGGGCCCTGCACATGGACCGGCTGCGGACCGCGCCGCGAGCGGCGGGCCGCCGGACCGACGACCTGCCGGAGGCGGAGATCAAGGCCGTCCCGCACCCCTTCCCGTGACCGGTCGGCGCACCACGTACGACAGCCCCCTCCGACCGACGGAGGGGGCAGGCGCACGAGCGGGCCGAGCTGCGGTGTCAGGCGCAGCAGGAGGTGGTGCTGGTGGTGCTGGAGCAGGTCGACGTCGAGGAGCACGACGTGGAACCGGCGAGGACGACCTCGGAGGCGTCGGAGTAGTCCGAGATCTCGAAGGTCTCCGACTCCAGCTCCAGGATCTCGTCGGCGAGGGTGGCGAGTTCGGTCTTCGGGGCCATGGTGATCTCCCTGGTCTCGTGGGGGTCCGGCCGGCTGTTCCGGCGCGGTGCCCGGGTGCTGGACCCATTGCAGGGGTGGCCGCTGTCAGATCGGCCGCGGTTTCGCTGTCACATCGCTGACACCCGGTGGCAGGGCGACGGCGCGGCACGTGACAGCCGTACGGAGCAGGCTCGTTGAGCAGAGATGAGGTGCGCGGTGGTCACAGCGGAGAGAGCCACGAGGAACGCGGACGACGACGGGCACGCGAGAGGAGCGGAGGCGGCGAGAAGGGCGGTGCGGGGGGACGAGGGGGCCCCGGGGGGCCGGCCGCCGGGAGGCGTGCCCCTGCCGCGCCCCCTGCTCCGCTCCGCCGTCGAGCTCTACCTCGACCTCCACGCCCACCCCGAACTCTCCGGCCACGAACACCGCACCGCCGGCCGCCTCGCCGCCCGGCTCGCGGAACACGGCTGTACGGTCACCCGTTCCGTGGGCGGCGGCCACGGGCTCGTCGGGGTCCTGCGCAACGGCCCCGGGCCCACCGTGCTGCTGCGCACCGAGCTGGACGCGCTGCCCGTCACCGAGGCCACCGGACTCCCGTACGCCAGCACCGTGCCCGGAGCCATGCACGCCTGCGGCCACGACCTGCACATCGCGGCGGTCACCGGCGCGGTGGAGCTCCTCGCCGCCACCCGGGACGCCTGGCGCGGCACGGTCCTCGTCGTCGGCCAGCCCGAGGAGGAAACGCTGCGCGGGGCCCGGTCCCTGCTGGAGGGCGGCAGGCTGTACGAGCGGTTCGGCGTCCCCGACGCGGTCCTGGCCCAGCACGCCGCCCCGCTCCCCGCCGGGACCCTCGCCCACGCGCCGGGCGGCGGGGAGCCCCTGATGGCGGGGAGCGTCGCCGCCGAGGCGGTCCTGCACGGCCGGGGCGGCCACGCGGCCACCCCGCACCTGAACATCGACCCGGTCCTGATCGCCGCCGCCACCGTGCTGCGCCTGCGCACCGTGGTGGCCGAGGAGACCGTGCCCGCCGAACAGGCCGTGCTCACCGTCGGCTCGGTGCGGGCGGGCGAGCGCGGCAACATCACCCCGGACCGCGCCGAACTCTCCCTGACCATCAGGGCGTTCACCAACCCGGCGCTCGACCGGCTGGCGGCCGCCGCCGAACGGGCCGTCCGGGCCGAGGCCGCCGCCTTCGACGCCCCGCGCGCCCCCGCGTTCACCGTCATCGCCCGCTCGCCCGCCCTGCGCCCCGACCCGGCGCTCACGGCCCGGGTCCGCCGGGCCCACGAGGCGCTCCTCGGCCCCGGCCGGGTGCTGGACCTCGCCGGGTCGACGGCCACCGAGGACTTCCCGCACTTCGCGGCGGGCGGGGTCCCGGTCGCGTACTGGATGCTCGGGACCACCGGAGCCGGGCCCTGGCGGGCGGCCCGCGCCGGAGGCGAGCCCGTACCGCCCAACCACGCACCCGGCTTCGCCCCCGACGTCCGGGCCGCCCTGCCCGTCGGCATCACGGCCCTGGCGGCGGCGGCCCGGCAGGTCCTCGGCCCGGGGCCCGCCGGGAACCGGGAGACGGCGTCATGACGGCTCGCCGGACCTCCCGGACCAGGGCCGTGGTCGATGTCGTCGTCGTACGCCGCGACCGCGCGGCCCCGACCGGCTGGACCACCGTCGTACGGCTGCTCGGACTGCTCCCGGGACACTGGACCTGCCACCCCGAGGTGGAGCAGGACCGGGTGGTGCTGCGGGTCGAGCTGGCCGGGACGACGGACGCGTCGGCGGTGCGGCGGGCGGTGTCCCGCGTCCTGGCCGACACGGCCCTGCGCGGCTGGGCGGAGGAGCCGCAGCCGAAGGGCGTGTCCGGCGGATCCTGACCGGGGCCTGCGGGCCTGCGGGCCTGCGGGGCCACGGAAGCCGCGGGGTCACGGGAGCCGCGGGGTCACGGGAGCCGCAGGGCTGCGGGGCCACGGGTCTGCGGGGCCGCAGGGCTGCGGGGCAGCGGCCTCCCCGGAGCCCGCCGGCGGTCAGATCCAGCCGCGTTCGCGGGCCAGCAGCGCGGCCTGCGCCCGGCTCGCCGCGCCGAGCTTCTGCATCAGATCGGCGACGTGCCGCCGGTAGGTCCGCACCGACACCCCCAGCTCCCGCGCCCCCGCCTCGTCCTTGCCCACCGTGCACATCGACACGAGCACCCGGCGCTCGATGCCGGAGGGGCGGGCGGCGGCCGCGTCCTCGCCGCTCTCCGCTCCGCCGACGGCCAGGGACAGATCGTCGGCCTGGTCCCAGATCCGTTCGAACAGGGAGATGATGTTGGAGACCAGTCCGCTGCGATGGGCCAGGAGCGCGCCCCGCGAGGTGTCGCGCGGATCCAGCGGGACGAGCGCCGCCCGGCGGTCGTAGACGAGCAGCCGCTCCGTGGTGTCCGGCGTCACCCGGATCGCCGCCCCGTGCTTGGCCAGTTCGCGCAGATAGGCGGCGGTCGGCGGGTCCTGGAGCGCCGCGCTGGAGACGACGTTGCGGATCCGCACCCCCCGCCGCAGACAGCGCAGGTCCAGCGGGCGGGACCGGGCGATGTTCTCCGGCGACAGCCGCGTGTACGGTTCCACGGACAGGATCTCGTCCCGGGCGAAGAACGCGAGGTCGTCGATCCGGTTACGGATCTGGGCCAGCCCCTCCAGCTGCTCGATGCCCTGCGGATGGGGTGTACGAGCCCCCTGCTCCGCGCGTAGACCCTCAATGACGTGCCGCGACCGGGTGACGCGACGCAGCTCCTGATGGAGCGCCGCGAGCCGCACGTCGACCAGCCGGGCGAGCGCCGCCTCGGGGTCCGCGGGGAAGATCCGCCGCTCCGCGTCCTCGGCGTGCAGCAGCCCCATCTCCTGGAGCCGGGCGATCCGGGCCCGGGTCTGGCCGTACCGGGAGCGCAGCAGGGGGTGGAGATCGTCGGCGCGGGTCCCGGGGTTGCGCAGGAAGTGCCGGTAGATCTCCTCCTCGGCCTCCGGGACCCCGAAGACAGACATCTCGTTCTCGCCCACGTACGCCCCCCGATGCCGATGCCGTGGGGCTGTCGCACCGAGGGGGATCGCCCCGCGTCGCCCGCCCCGGCCGCTGCTCGCTCTCGCCCGTGCCCGGTACTTGCCTCTGTGAGGACCGCGTGCATGACGCTCTCGCGCCACTCCGCACGTCCCGTTGTGCAAGGGTCGGGCAAAGACTAGACGCTGGGATCACTCCTGTGAGGATCCCCGGCACAACTGTGTGCGATACGGAGATGAACGGTGTACGACCGTCGACGAGCGGCGGCCCCGGCACGGCGGGCGGCGAAGCGGCCGGCACGGCGGGCGGGGGAGCGTCCCGGGGCGTCCCGGCCCGCCGGTCGGCCGGTTGCGGGAGCGGCTGTCACCCCCGGGTCGTAACCTGGAACCCCCGGCGCGTCACACGTGTCGGGCCCTTCGCGTTGCCCGGCAGCCGGCCGCCGGCAACGTCCGAGCCACCGCTGATCTGATCCCGGACGGAAACTTCATGAGCCTGCACGGTCTGCTGGATGTCGTCGTTACGGACCCGGCGCTCGCCGAGGCGGTGAAGGCCGCCGAAGACGGGCACCGGGCCCATGTCGACCTGGTGGGCCCGCCCGGCGCGCGCCCGTTCGCCGTGGCCGCGCTGGCCCGGCAGACCGGCCGGACCGTCCTGGCCGTCACCGCCACGGGCCGCGAGGCCGAGGACCTGGCCGGGGCCCTGCGCACGCTGCTGCCGCCGGACACGGTCGCGGAGTACCCGTCCTGGGAGACCCTGCCGCACGAGCGGCTCTCGCCCCGCTCCGACACCGTGGGCCGCCGCCTCGCCGTGCTGCGCCGCCTGGCGCACCCCCGCGAGGACGACCCGGAGACCGGCCCGGTCTCCGTCGTCGTCGCCCCGATCCGCTCCGTCCTCCAGCCGCAGGTCAAGGGGCTCGGCGATCTGGAGCCGGTGAGCCTTGCGGGCGGGCAGAGCGCGGACCTGGGGGAGGTGGTGGACGCACTGGCGGCCGCCGCGTACTCCCGGGTGGAGCTGGTCGAGAAGCGCGGTGAGTTCGCCGTACGCGGCGGGATCCTGGACGTCTTCCCGCCGACCGAGGAGCACCCCCTCCGGGTGGAGTTCTGGGGCGACGAGGTCGAGGAGATCCGCTACTTCAAGATCGCCGACCAGCGGTCGCTGGAGGTCGCGGCGCACGGGCTGTGGGCCCCGCCCTGCCGCGAGCTGCTGCTGACCGACCAGGTCCGCGAGCGGGCGGCGGCGCTCGCCGAGCTCCACCCGGAGCTGGGCGAACTGCTCGGCAAGATCGCCCAGGGCATCGCGGTCGAGGGCATGGAGTCCCTGGCCCCGGTCCTCGTCGACGACATGGAGCTGCTGCTCGACGTGCTGCCGAAGGACGCGATGGCGATCGTCTGCGATCCGGAGCGGGTGCGGACGCGGGCCGCCGACCTGGTCGCCACCAGCCAGGAGTTCCTCCAGGCGTCGTGGGCGGCGAGCGCGGGCGGCGGCGAGGCCCCGATCGACGTGGGCGCGGCCTCGCTGTGGGGCATCGCGGACGTCCGGGACCGGGCCCGCGAGCTGGGCATGATGTGGTGGTCGGTCTCCCCGTTCGCCGCCGATGCCGCCGACCACGACGACGACACCCTCCAGCTCTCCATGCACGCCCCCGAGGCGTACCGGGGCGACACCGCCCGGGCGCTCGCCGACACCAAGGGCTGGCTGGCCGACGGCTGGCGCACGGTGTACGTCACGGAGGGGCAGGGGCTCGCCACCCGTACGGTCGAGGTGCTGAGCGGCGAGGGCATCGCGGCCCGCCTCGACGCGGACCTGTCGGAGATCTCCCCGTCCCTCGTCCACGTCTCCTGCGGGGCGATCGAACAGGGCTTCGTCGACCCGGCGCTGAAGCTGGCGGTGCTCACCGAGACCGACCTGACCGGCCAGCGCACGGCCACCAAGGATCTCGGCCGGATGCCGGCCCGCCGCAGGAAGACGATCGACCCGCTGACGCTGGAGGTCGGCGACTACATCGTCCACGAACAGCACGGCGTCGGCCGGTACGTGGAGATGGTGCAGCGCACGGTCCAGGGCGCGACCCGCGAGTATCTGCTCGTCGAGTACGCCCCCGCCAAGCGCGGCCAGCCCGGCGACCGCCTCTACATCCCGACCGACCAGCTGGAACAGGTCACCAAGTACGTCGGCGGCGAGGCCCCGACGCTGCACCGGCTCGGCGGCGCGGACTGGACGAAGACGAAGCAGCGGGCGAAGAAGGCGGTCAAGGAGATCGCCGCCGACCTGATCAAGCTCTATTCCGCCCGCATGGCGGCCCCCGGCCACGCCTTCGGCGCGGACACCCCCTGGCAGCGGGAGCTGGAGGACGCCTTCCCGTACGCGGAGACGCCCGATCAGCTCTCCACGATCGCCGAGGTCAAGGAGGACATGGAGAAGACGGTCCCGATGGACCGGCTGATCTGCGGCGACGTCGGCTACGGCAAGACGGAGATCGCCGTCCGGGCGGCGTTCAAGGCGGTGCAGGACGGCAAGCAGGTGGCGGTCCTGGTCCCGACCACACTCCTGGTCCAGCAGCACTACGGCACGTTCACCGAGCGCTACTCCCAATTCCCGGTCAACGTGAGGGCGCTGAGCCGCTTCCAGTCGGAATCGGAATCCAAGGCAACGCTCGAAGGCCTGAAGGACGGCTTGGTCGACCTGGTGATCGGCACGCACCGCCTGTTCTCCTCCGAGACGAAGTTCAAGGACCTCGGCCTGGTCATCGTGGACGAGGAGCAGCGGTTCGGCGTCGAGCACAAGGAGCAGCTGAAGAAGCTCCGCGCCAACGTCGACGTGCTCACGATGTCCGCGACCCCCATCCCCCGTACGCTCGAAATGGCGGTCACCGGCATCCGCGAGATGTCCACGATCACCACCCCGCCGGAGGAGCGCCACCCGGTCCTCACCTTCGTCGGCCCGTACGAGGAGAAGCAGATCGGCGCGGCGATCCGCCGCGAACTGCTGCGCGAGGGCCAGGTCTTCTACATCCACAACCGGGTCGAGTCCATCGACCGGGCGGCAGCCCGCCTCCGCGAGATCGTCCCCGAGGCGCGCATCGCCACGGCGCACGGCCAGATGTCCGAACAGGCCCTGGAACAGGTGGTCGTGGACTTCTGGGAGAAGAAGTTCGACGTCCTGGTCTCCACGACGATCGTCGAGTCGGGCATCGACATCTCCAACGCCAACACCCTGATCGTGGAACGCGGCGACAACTTCGGCCTCTCCCAGCTCCACCAGCTGCGCGGCCGGGTGGGCCGGGGCCGCGACCGGGGCTACGCCTACTTCCTCTACCCCCCGGAGAAGCCTCTCACCGAGACGGCCCACGAACGTCTGGCGACCATCGCCCAGCACACCGAGATGGGCGCGGGCATGTACGTGGCGATGAAGGACCTGGAGATCCGGGGCGCGGGCAATCTGCTCGGCGGCGAGCAGTCCGGCCACATCGCGGGCGTCGGCTTCGACCTCTACGTCCGCATGGTCGGCGAGGCCGTCGCCGACTACCGGGCCCAGATGGAGGGCGGCGTCGAGGAGGAGCCCCCGCTGGAGGTCAAGATCGAGCTCCCGGTCGACGCGCACGTCCCGCACGACTACGCCCCCGGCGAGCGCCTGCGCCTCCAGGCCTACCGCGCGATCGCGTCGGCCTCCTCGGAGGACGACATCCGGGCGGTCCGCGAGGAACTGACCGACCGCTACGGCCCGTTGCCCGAACCGGTGGAGAACCTCCTCCTGGTGGCGGGCCTGCGCATGCTGGCCCGCGCCTGCGGAGTCGGCGAGATCGTCCTCCAGGGCTCCAACATCCGCTTCGCCCCGGTGGAGCTGCGCGAATCCCAGGAGCTGCGCCTGAAGCGCCTGCACCCCAAGACGGTCATCAAGCCGGCCGCCCACCAGATCCTGGTCCCGCGCCCGACGACGGGCAGGATCGGCGGCAAGCCGGTCATCGGCCGCGAACTGCTGGCGTGGACGGGCGAGTTCCTGACGACGATCCTGGGGTCGTAGGCCCCTGAAGCTCTGCGAACGACCGGGCCCCGGGGGCGCCTAGCTCCCCGGGGTGTGCGAACGATCGGGCCCTGCCGCGTTGCTCGCCCGGCGGGGCCCGTGCATCGATCGGACCGCATCGACGCCCGGGCGGGGCAAGGCCGTTGTCATCCCCCGGCGGCAGCCGCCCGGCCCGGCGGGCCGGACTCCCCAGCCGTCGCCGGCCCGTGGGCGCGGCGGGCGTCACTTCACCACGACGTTGTCCCCGGACGACTTCGAGGCCCCGGTGGTGGTGTTGCCGTAGTACGCCCAGCGCCACGTACCGGTTCTGGAGGCCTTCACGGTCGTTTTGAGGTTGCCCGAGCCGTCCGCGTAGATCTTCTTCACCGTGGTGTAGGAGGTGGAGCCGGAGGGCTTGAACTGCAGGCTGACGTGGCGGCCGCCGTAGGAGGCGTACTTCCTGGTCTCCCAGTTGGCCCGGGTGACCTTGCCCGTCACGGTGATGGTCCTGCCCTTGGCCACCGGTTCGGGCGAGGCGTTGACGGTCAGACGGGAGTTGCGCTGGACGCGGACCGTCAGTCCCGTGGCGTCGATGTCTTCGCTGCCGTCCTTGAAGCGCACCTCGCCCGCGACCTTCCAGGCTCCGGCCTCGCTGTTGCGCATGTCCCACACGCTCGGGTCGAAGTACATCGTCTCGTCGATGTCGCAGACACCGATCCGGTTGGGGCAGTCGTTCGTCCCGATGTTGTGCCACAGCGTGTCATCCGCACCGTTGCGGTAGAGCAACACCAGGGGCGCCCACTTCCACGCGCGCGTGGTCAGCACCCGAAAGGAGGCCGGTACCGCGACCTCGTTCGTCGTCCCGATCACGATCGGCTTGCCACCGTTCACCTGGACACGGCTGAACGAGGCCCCGCCCTCGGCCGCCCCGGCCGGCGCCGCGGCCACGGCCGTGAACACCGCAGCCGCACCACCGGCCACGACGGCTTTCCAGACCCGCTTCCCCACCTGATCCCCGATCTCCGTACCGAAAGGCGCCGGAGGCTCATCCCTCCAGCGTTTTAGAGACACCCGACATCCGTCCGGGGTTGTATCCCGCATCAGGTCGTCGAGGACCACGGCGAACGGGACCTCGTCCGTCGCTCAGGAAGGCTCACGAGGGCAGCGTGAGCCGTGCCGGTCAGTCGGCGCGACCGCCCTCCGGCGCGAAGACCGACGCGGCCAGTGACCGGAACGCCTCCTCCGGGTCCCGGCCCGCCATCGCGTCCGCGAGGTTGCCGCTGAGCAGCAGCGTCGCGAAGCCGTGGGCCAGCGACCACGCGGCCACCCCCGCCAGCCGGTCGTCCTCGCCCCGGCCGGCCGGGGGAAGGCCCGCCACGCCGGAGCGCAACGCCTCGGTCGCCCGGGCGCGGGCGGCCAGCAGGTCCGGGTCGTCGGCGCGGTGCAGGTCCGGCTGGAACATCACCTGGAAGTGCGCGGGGTGCGTCGCCGCGAACCGTACGTACGCCACGCCCCGCTCCCGTAGGTCAGGGGCCCCGGCCAGCGCGTCGGCGAACAGGGCGTACCCGTCGGCGGCCACGGCGGTCAGCAGGCCCGAGCGGTCCTTGAAATGGTGCGCGGGCGCGGCGTGCGAGACGCCGGCCCGGCGGGCCAGATCGCGCAGGCTCACGGCGGCGGGTCCTTCGGCGGCGATGACGTCGAGGGCGGCGGTCAGGAGGGCGCGCCGCAGATCGCCGTGGTGGTAGGTGCGCTCGCTGGTCATGGGCAGCACCCTACCCGGCATCTAGTCATTGACAAGTTCAGAGGGGGTGAGCATGCTGGAGGCTCGATCTAGTCAATGGCAAGATATGGGATTGCCGTCCGGCAAGTCCGGGAGAGGTGGAGATCATGACCGGAGAGCCAGCCCGCGTGCGGCAGATGTGGCACCTCATGGAGCCCCTGCACGCCGTCCTCTACTACGCCCCCGCCGCCTTCGAGGAGGCCGCCGCGCTGGGGTACGACACCGAGGAGCGCTGGCCGAGCTACTTCGCCTGGCGGGCGGCTCCGCTGGGGGCGGTGGGCGCGGACGAGGTGGTGCGGACGTTCCACAGCTTCGCCCCGGGGATGGTGGAGGGATGCGTTCCGGCCGGCTGGGCGGTCGCCGGCCCGGGCGCCGTGCTCGCGGCCCGGCTGCGGGCGGTCGACCGGACCTACCGGGCGCTGTTCGGGGACCGGGTGGCGGGGCCGGAGTTCGCGGAGGCCGCCGCCCTGGCCCGCCGCGCGGCGGAGGCGGCGACCCCGGGAGCCCTCGGTGGCCTCGGAGCCGCCAACTCCGCCCTGCCCTGGCCCGACGCCCCGCACCTGGCGCTCTGGCAGGCGGCGACGGTCCTGCGTGAACACCGGGGCGACGGGCACATCGTCGCCCTGAGGGCGGCCGGCCTCGATGCGGTCGAGTCGCTGGTCTCCTTCGCGGCGGTCGGCGCGGCGGCCCCCGAAGTGTTCGCGAGCCGGGGGTGGAGCGCCGAGGAATGGGGCGCGGCCCGGCGGCGGCTCCAGGAACGCGGACTGCTGGCGGCGGACGGCACGGCCACGGACACGGGACGCGAGCTGCGGGCGGAGGTGGAGCGGCGCACCGACGAGGAGGCCGCGGCGCCGTGGCGGGCGCTGGGGTCGCCGGGGCGGGAGAGGCTGGCGGAACTGCTGGGGGAGCCGTGGCTTGAGGTCATCGGCTCGGGGCTGCTGCCGTCCGAGAACACCCTCGGTATCGGGAAGGTGTGACCCGCGCGGAAAGGGTGTGCCTCCCGAGCGTGCCCCCACACTCCGGCGCACGGACGTGTCGTGGCCGGCCGCCCCTAGGATTCTCGGCGTCCGGTCTCCTCACCATCAGGACGGCTCCCCCGTGATAGCTCTCCGTACGCCCCGCCGCCCCACGCACCGAGCGGCCACCCTGCCCGCCCTCGGCGCCCTTGTCGTGATCACCCTGGCGAGCGGCTGCGGCCCCGACGACCTCGCGGCCGACGGCGACAGCACGAGTGGCGGCACCAACGGCGGCGCGCAGTCCGCCGAGGGCTTCGGCGTCAGCCCGCTGGACAACCCGGACGGTACGAAGCCGGGCCTGGCCCCCCTCACCAGCGACGCGGACCGGGCCGCCGCCCGGCAGCTCATCGAGAAGGTGGCCACGAAGGGGCGCGGCCCGAAGACCGGCTACGAGCGGGACAAGTTCGGCTACGCCTGGAAGGACGGCGTCGACGGCATCCCGCTCGCCCGCAACGGCTGCGACACCCGCAACGACCTGCTCGCCCGTGATGGCAAGGACATCGAGCACAAGGCGGGATCCGACTGCATCGTCATGGCGATGACGCTCCAGGACCCCTACACCGGCGAGACCATCGACTGGCGCAAGCAGCGGGCGACGAAGGTGCAGATCGACCATGTGATGCCGCTGTCCTACGACTGGCAGATGGGAGCCGCCCGCTGGAACGAGTCCAAGCGCGAGCAGATCGCCAACGACCCGCTCAACCTCCTCCCGGTGGACGGCCCTGCCAACAACGCCAAGCGCGACTCCGGCCCCGCCTCCTGGCTCCCGCCGTACAAGCCGATCCGCTGCTCGTACGCGGTGCGGTTCGCCCAGGTCTCGCTGAAGTACGACCTCCCGGTCACCACGGCCGACAAGCGGGCCATGCTCGCCCAGTGCGGCGGCTGACCGGGCGTCCCGCGTCAGGGTCTCCGCGCCGGGCTGTTCAGGAGGCTCCTCCCGAGCTCGGTGGAAGTGTGCAGCACTCGGTTACCGTGCCGCGCGGTCTGGATGAGGCCGGCCTCCCGCAGGACTGTCGCGTGTTCGCTGGCGCTCGCCGGTGAGATCCGCAGAAGCCGTGCGATCTCCGTCGTGGTGGAACCGGAGTGTGTGGTCACGGTCTCCAGAACAGCGGTCCGGGTTCGGCCGAGCAGAGCAGCGACAGGAGATGCGAGGCCACCTGCTGACGGGGCGGGCGTCAGTAGGGCGAGCGAGGCGAGACAGTCGTGCCGGCCGCAAGGGTAGGTGACGATGGGCGGTGAGCTGCCGTCGTCGAGCACCGAGGCAGAGGTCGTCTGGAACACGCTGGGAACGAGAAGCAGTCCGCGTCCCTGCGGGTGCAGGTCGTAGACCGTGGAGGCGAGGACCGTTCTTATTTCCAGCACCGGCGGCTTCCACTGAACCCAGTGCGGGTTCGCCTGGGCGAGCAGTGTTTCCACGCCGCCGGTCAAGAACTGCCGCAGGCGCAGCGTCCGGTCCGATGACTGCAGATTCGTGATGGGCGTCCAGTAGGGCTGCAGCAGCACCTCGTAGAGGTGTGCCCATCCGTCGTGGAAGGCCTCACGCACTTTCGCGTCATCCGCAAGCCTCTGTGTCCAGGCGGGGAGTTGCTCCGTTTCGGAAACAGCCGCCAGATCCGCCGCTATTCGGCGGCTGGGAATCGCACGTACGCGCTCCAGTTCCTGGTCCGGGCTGCTGCTCCCCTGCGGACAGAGGAAGTCGGGGAGATTGCCGTACAGCGGAACCATCGACAGGGCCATCCGAGCCTGGGCGGACAGCAGCGGGAGGGCGCGTCTCCGCCAGGCGTCCAAGCGGGCGGGCTGGGTGCGGCGTTTGAGCAGACGAGCTGCTGCCGTGAGATCGACCATGGGCATGGGGGCTTCCGCGACCCGGACCCTGGCCAGATCGTCGGCGGTCAAGTGAATGCGGTAGACCATGCCATCTGCTCCTCGCCGTGTGAAAGCAGCTTGATGGAACGCCCATGTTCGGACCAGACCGAATGAGGTCGAGAAGACGTCTCCCTTGGCCAGATCCTTGCGGCAACAGAACGGAGAGACGAAGTGGTGTGGTCAAACGCGTTTCTGCTGCTGGAACAGGGCGTGAAGGAGAGTCACGGATCGATCGCGCTGGTCGGCGCGGCTCTCGTCATACTGAGTACCAAGGTGAGATCGGTCAATCCGCTGTGGCTGGGATTGGCTCTCCTCTCCCTGGCCGTGCTGCGATGACGCGCGCTTCACCAGCGGCAATGCCGGGGGGAGGCCACAGCCGCTCTCACGGCAGCGGGGCCGGCCCCAAAAGGAGCGGCCCCGACAGAGGTGCTTGCGCATCGGTCCGGGGGCGGTCGCCACCGGTCCGGTCAGACCTTGCCGCCGCAGATCACGTCGTACGGGCGGCCCATCGCCATCATCAGCTGCATCGGCTCCGTGGTCGCCGCCGGGCACTCCGTCTTCTCCTTGACGAGGCCGAGGACCTTGAAGTCGTTGGCCCCGGCCGAGGCGCAGGCGATCTCCTTGGCCGTCGCCGAGACGCAGTCGCCCTCGACGAGCTGGCCGTCGCCGGCGCCCGCGTCGCCCGGGTGGTCGCCCGTCAGGTTGCGGCCGCAGACCGTGTTGGTCGGGATGCCGCCGCCCTTCTTGCCGTCGCCGGAGCCGAAGACCCGGGAGACCTGGATGATCAGGTCCGTTCCGGCCGGGCACTGGATCGCGTTGGGCAGGAAGCTCGCGTCCTCGATCTTCAGGGCCTTGAAGGTCGCGCCCTGGTCGTCGCAGTCGAAGGCGCGGTAGCCGTCCGGCTTGTTCTCCGGGTCCGGGCCTCCGCAGTCACCGATCTCCCACGATCCGCCCTTGCCGTCCGAGGCCGACGACGAGGAGGACGAGGACCCCTTCGACTGCGACGACTCGTCACCGAAGATCTTGGACGCCCCGTAGCCCAGGCCGAGGATCACCGCGAGCACCACCAGGCTCTGCAGGCATCCGGCGCCTCTCCGGGGGCGGTTCGGTGTATTGCCGGGCTGGGCCATGGTTCTGCTCCTCGACGGTGACGCACGGGTGACGCACGGGTGGCGCACGGGGTGGAAAGTCACGGGTGGGGACGCGGCATGCACACCTCACGGTTCCGGGCGGATCACATCGGCCCCGGAGTGCCCCCGTCCAGCTCCTTGACCAGGAAGCGGGCCGGATCCGCGACCTCGTGCCGGACGCCGTCGTCGTCGATGTACGCGTACCGGTCCAGGTAGCGGCAGCCCGTCTCCCGGTAGCCGATCCGCAGGTAGAGCGCGGCCGCCCGGGCGTTGTCGTCGTCCACGCCCAGGCCGACGAGGGGGTGGCCGGCGGCCCGGACCCGCTCCTCCGCCGCCCGGATCAACGCCGTACCGATGCCCCGGGAACGCAGCTCCGGTGGCCAGATGCCGAGCCCGTTCAACTCGGGGCAGCCGGGGAAGCGGGCCTGTACCTCCGGGGCCGCGCAGCCCCGCCACAGGATCTGCGCCGTCCCGACGGGTACGTCGCCCTCGGCCCAGGCGGTGAGGAAGGTGGCGAGCCCCTGCTCCTGCCGGTCGAACCGGGCCGCGTGCCGCCGGGTCCGGCCGGGCGAGGGCATGTGCCGTTCCAGCACGTCGAGGTCCGCCGCCCGGCAGGGCCGGATGCGTACGGGGACGGGGGAGCCCGGTGATGGTGGTGTCGTCGTCATGCGGCGAGAGGGTAGCCGGGCGGCCCGCCCTCAGGAGCGCGGTGGCCCCGCGCCGATATTTCGCTGGTCAGAGCGGTGCGGGCTGCCTAGGGTCCTGGCGTATGGAGCTGAACATCACCACCCTCGCCGAGCGTCCCGAGCTCGCCGGCGCCCTGGACGGCATGCCGGACACCTGGCCGGAGTTCGTGCTGGAGGACATCGTCGGATGGGCCAACTTCGCCCGGATCGCCGTCGAGTTCCCCCAGTACGTGCTGGTCGCCACCGACCCCGAGGGTGTGGTGGTCGCCCGCGCCTACAGCGTGCCCTTCGTGCTGGACGCTCCCGGGCGCGGTGAACTGCCCGTCGGCGGCTGGGACCGGATGCTGCTGTGGGCCTTCGCCGACCTGCGGCGCGGGCGGACGCCCGACACGCTCGGCGCGATCGAGATCACGGTGGCCACCGGCCATCAGGGCAAGGGGATATCGGGCCGGATGCTCGCCGCGATGCGGGACAACGCGCGGCGGCAGGGCTTCCGGGAGGTCGTCGCCCCGGTGCGGCCGAGCGGCAAGCACCTCAGGGCCGGTGTGCCGATGGAGGAGTACGCCCGGCTGACCCGCCCCGAGGACGGGCTGCCCGAGGACCCCTGGCTGCGGGTCCACGCCCGGGCGGGCGGGACGGTGGACTCGGTCGCCACCGTGTCGATGACGGTGAGCGGTTCGCTGGCGCAGTGGCGGGAATGGACCGGGCTGCCGTTCGACACGGACGGTCCGGTGGAGGTGCCGGGGGCGCTCGTCCCCGTGCACTGCGCGCTCGATCACGGGTACGCGGTGTACGTCGAGCCCAACGTGTGGGTACGGCACCGGCTGTGACGGCGAGAGGCGCTTCCGCGGCGTCGCCCACCTCCGCGCTCCTCGTCATCGACATGCAGAACACCCTCGTCGCGATCGCGCACCGCCCGTCCGCCACCGTCGCGGCCATCGCCGGTCTCCAGGCGCGGGCCAGGGCGGCCGGGGCCCCGGTGGTGTTCGCGCAGCAGCAGGACGAGGAGCTGGAGCCGGGTACGGACGGGTGGCGGATCGTGCCCGAACTGGCCCCTGCCGCCGGGGACACCGTCGTACCCAAGTCCGCCCCGGACAGCTTCCTCGGCACGCGGCTGGACGCCGCCCTGCGCGCCCGGGGAGTGACCGAGGTCGTCGTCACCGGGTTCGCCACCGAGATCTGCGTCGAATCCACGGCCCGGCAGGCGCTGAGCCGGGGGTACGATGTGGTGCTCGTCGCGGACGGGCACACCACGTCTCTCCGGCCCGCCACCTCCGGCCGGTACGCCGCACCGGAGGCGTCCGTCGCGCACCACAACGAGATCTACCGGAACCTCCGCTTCCCGGGGCGCCGGGTGCGCGTGCTGCCCGCCGCCGAGGTCGACTTCGGGCGCGGAACCGGCTCGTGCCCCCCGGGCGCCTCCACCCCGGACTGACTCCTACTGCTCCAGGTCGAGGTCGACGATGTCCTTCGCGGCGGGCTTCTCCGCCACGACCGGCACGTCGAAGTCGGACAGGTTCATCGTCATCGGCTCCTCGCCGCCCCGGGACGTGATGCGCAGGATGTACGGGGCGCCCTCGGCCGCGACGTCGACGGTGTAGGTCTCCTTGCCCTCCTTCTCCGTGAGCCGGAGGGCCGGAGTGCCCGCGACCGTCGTGGTGCCCTTCTTCCGGGCGGCGTTGTCGTTCCCCTCGAAATCCTTCAGGAGCCCCTTCAGGTCGCAGAACTCGATGGATTCCCTGGTGTCCGGGTCGGACGCCTTCGACTCCGTCCAGCGGCCCGCGAGCAGCTCGACCACCGCGTCGACGTCCGCCTTCGGCTCGCCCTTCGACTGCTCGCGCAGCAGGGCCTCGTCGAACTTCGTGTAGACCGTTTCGCCCGTCTTGACGACATCCATCCTGCCCTCGCCGCCCATGGTCATCTTCCCCGTGCAGTCACCGCCCAGGCTCGATGCGAACACGGCCTTGATCCGGCCGTCGGCGGTGGTCATGTCGAGGTCCATGCGCAAGGACTTCACCCCGGTCGTCTTCTTCAGGGCCTGGTCGACGACCTCCGGCCCCGACTGGCCGGCGAACGGCCCGGTCTCCTTCGGGGAGTCCGTGCCGCAGGCGACGAGACCGGCCAGGGCCAGCGCGCAGAGGGTGTTGACGGAGATACGGGTGACGAGACGCATGGGTCAGGCTCCGGGAGGAGGGGCGCTGGGCGCGCCGGACAGCGGATGACGAACGCCCCCTGGAGGAACACCCCTTCCGAGATGCCCCCGTGGCGGCGAGTCAATAAGAGCAAAGCTTGTGAACCGAGTCAACACGGTTCACGCGAGATGTGTCGGGCAACGGGCTCTGCGGGTGTGGCGCGGGAGAGTCGCTATGCTCGCGGGCAGGCAAGACAAGCAGGGCGTACGGACCGAGGAGAGATGGCCAGTGCCGGAGAACGCGACCGAGGTCACCGCCGCCGGGATCGCCCGACTCGCGGGCGTGGGACGCGCCGCCGTCAGCAACTGGCGCCGTCGGTACGCCGATTTCCCGCAGCCGGTCGGCGGGACCGGCACCAGCCCGTCCTTCGCGCTGTCCGAGGTCGAGGCGTGGCTGCGCGACCAGGGGAAACTCGCCGAGGTGCCACTCCGCGAGCGCGTCTGGCAAGCGGTCGCCGGACATCCTGCGGGCGCGGGCCGTGCCCTGATCCACGTCGGCTGCGCCCTGCTGCTCGTCCGTGACCGGCCCACCGCCTGGCTGGAGCTCGCGGCGACCCCGGACGAGCGGATGGCCGCCCTGCTGCCGCAGGCCATGGAGCACGTCCTCACCGCGAGGTTCGGCCCCGGGGCCGCCGGTGTTCACGGGGCGCGTGCGCCGGAGCCGGCAGATGTTCACACGGCCGGTGCGCCGGACCCGCGAGGTGTTCACGGGGCTGGTTCACCGGAGCCGGGAGGTGTTCACGCGCCCTCCGAGCGTGACCTGCTCCCGTCCGTGCCGCTGCTGCGCGCGGCCGCTGAGCTGGCCGCCGGGATCGGGGCCGGTCAGGCCTTCGAGTTCCTGCTCGGCCGGCAGCTGGACGCCAACCCCCGCCAGTACACGCTGACCCCGCCCCAGCTCGCCGAGCTGATGGTGGACCTCGCCGAACCGCCGAAGGACGCGATCCGGGCGGCGCGGGAGCGGCCCGTCCGCAGCGTCCTCGACCCGGCCGCCGGCACCGGCGCCCTGCTCCGGGCGGTCGGCGGGCCCGCCGACCTGTACGCCCAGGAAGCCGACCCGGCGCTCGCCGCGCTCACGGCCCTGCGCCTCGCCCTGGCCGCCGGAGGAACCCCTCGCACCGCCCCCGGGGCGACCGCGCGGACGGCCGCCCCCGGGGCGACCGCGCGGACGGGCGACACGCTGCGGGCCGACGCCTTCCCGGAGCTGGCCGCCGACACCGTGCTCTGCCACCCGCCGTTCAACGAACGCAACTGGGGACACGACGAACTGGCCTACGACCCTCGCTGGGAGTACGGCCTCCCCGCCCGTACCGAGTCCGAACTGGCCTGGGTCCAGCACGCCCTGGCCCGGCTGCGCGACGGCGGCACCGCCGTCCTGCTGATGCCGCCCGCCGCCGCCTCCCGCCGCTCCGGCCGCCGGATCCGCGCCGGGCTCCTGCGCCGGGGAGCCCTCCGCGCCGTCATCGCCCTGCCGGCCGGTTCCGCCCCTCCGTACGGCATTCCGCTCCACCTCTGGATCCTGCGCAAGCCGGATCCCGGCGTGCGGCCCGCCGCCGATCTCCTCCTCGCCGACACCGCCGGCCTCCCGGGACCGGTCCCGGACACATCCACGGGCCCCGGTCGCCCGCCCGGCGGCAAAGCGGCCGGCGGCAAGGCCCCGGGCGGCGGACGCGAACGGTTCGACTGGCCCGCCGTACGCTCCGCCGTCCTCGACGCCTGGCGCGACCAGGCCGACGTCGAGGGGGTCAGCCGCGTCGTGCCCGTGATCGAACTCCTCGACGACGACGTGGACCTGGCCCCGGCCCGCCATCTGCCGCGCCCGGCGTCCGGCGGCGGAGCGGCCGGGCTCGGCGAGGTCCGGGAACGCCTCACCGAGACGCTCCGCCTGACCTCGGGCCTCGTCCCGCCCACCGCCGCGCCCGCCGCGCCCGCGCACCGCCCGCTCACCACCGTCGGCGAACTCGCCCGCGCCGGAGCGCTGTTCCTGCACAGCGGTACGGCGGTCCCCGGCGGTACGGCCGCCGCCGTCCTCACCGAGCACGACGTCCTCACCGGCGCGGCCCCGACCGCCCTCCCGCCCACCGAGCGGGAGGCCCCGGGCGGGGCGCCCGCCGACGACCCGGTCCTGCTCGAACCCGGCGACGTCGTCGTGCCCGTGCTCGGCGGCTCCACGGCGGCCCGGGTCGTGGACGCGTCGACGGCCGGGGCCGCGCTCGGCCGCAACCTCCAGCTCCTGCGGCCGGACCCGGCCGCCGTAGACCCCTGGTTTCTCGCCGGTTTCCTGCGCGGCACCGCCAACCACCGGCAGGCCAGCAGCTACGCGTCCACCGCCGCCCGGCTGGACGCGCGCCGCCTCCAACTGCCCCGGATGCCGCTCGCCGAGCAGCAGCGGTACGGGGAGCGCTTCCGCGAACTCGCCGCCTTCGAGGACGCGCTGCGTACGGCGGGGCGGCTCGGCGGCCAACTGGTCCAGGGGATGTACGACGGCCTGACGGACGGCACGGTCACGCCCGGATGAGCCGGCCGCGCCGGACGGCCCCGCCGCGGCGACCGGCCGGGGAGGACCGCCGCACACAACGTTGAGGACAACCTTGGGGGCAACCGGGGTCAGCCGGTCGGCGGAGGTGTATACGCTCACCCCACACGTCCGACATACGCCTCCCAGGAGCAGCACATGCACGGCTACGGCCCCATGCCGCAGCAGCCGACGACACCGCGGCCGTCCCCGGCGACGCTCACGACGGTGCGCGTGGTCCTCGTGGCGCTGACCGTGCTGAGCTGCGGCCTGTTGGGCTGGGCGGCGATGCTGCGGCTCGCGATCGTCACCCGCAAGCCGCGCGACTGGTTCCTGCTGGTGGTCGTGATCGCCCTGAACATCGGACTGTTCGCCTTCATCATGGCCACGCCGGACGACCCCGACGAGATGTCGGACGCGGCGGCGCTGATCATGATGCTCTGGATCCTCGGCCTGCTGGCCGGGGTGATCACCTACTACCTGTACGCGGAGATACGGCACTACAACGCCCTCGGCGCCCCGGCCCCGTACGGCGCCCCCGCGCACCCGGCCCCCCCGCTCCCGTACCAGCAACAGCACCTCGCCCCGCACCAGCAGCACCAGCCCCAGCAGTACCCGCAGCCCAACCCGTACACCGCGCCGACCCCGCCGCCCACCCCCAAGCCCGCGCCCCAGCGCCTCGACCAGGTCCGGGCCGAGCTCGATGAGCTGAGCGACTACCTCCGCAAGGAGAACAGGGACAGCAGGGACGGCGAGGGCCGGTGAGCGGGCGGACCATCGCCGACCGCTACGAACTGGCCACCATCCTCGGCCAGGGCGGCATGGGCCAGGTGTGGACGGCGTACGACCGGCGCCTCGACCGCCGCGTCGCCGTCAAACTGCTGCGCCCCGACCGCGTCGCCGGGCCCACCGGCAGCGACGCGGCCGACGAACTGCGCCGCCGGTTCGTCCGCGAGTGCCGGGTCACCGCACAGGTCGACCACCCCGGTCTGGTCACCGTCCACGACGCGGGCAGTGACGGTGACGACCTCTACCTCGTCATGCAGTACGTCGAGGGCGCCGACCTCGCCGACCATCTGGCCGAGCAGGACCCGTACCCCTGGCCGTGGGCCGTCGCGGTCGCCGCCCAGCTCTGCGCGGTCCTCTGCGCGGTGCACGCCGTGCCGATCGTCCACCGCGACCTCAAGCCCGGGAACGTGATGGTCCGACCCGACGGCACGGTCACCGTGCTCGACCTCGGCGTCGCCTCCGTCCTCGACACCGACACCACCCGCCTCACCCACACCGGTTCGCCCATCGGCTCCCCGGCCTACATGGCCCCCGAGCAGGCGATGGGCGGCGCGGTCGGCCCGTACACCGACCTGTACGCCCTCGGGGTCCTCCTGCACGAACTCGTCAGCGGCGACGTGCCGTTCGCCGGGTCCACCGCGCTGGGCGTCCTGCACCGCCACCTCTACGAGGCCCCGGTCCCGGTCCGGCAGAAGCGCCCCGAGGCGCCCGTCGCGCTGGAGGCCCTCGTCCTGCGGCTGCTGGCCAAGGACCCGCAGGACCGGCCCGCCTCCGCGCAGGAGGTGTACGAGGAGCTGGCCCCGCTGCTGCCGAAGCACGGCACCCCCGCCGGGCCGCTCGACCCGACCCGCCCGTTCCTGCGGCCGCACGCCCCCTGGCCGGACCGGGCCGCCACCCCGGCACCCGTACCCGCCCCCGCCGCCTTCGCCGCGCCGCAGCCCGCCTTCACCACGCCGCCGCCCGCGCTCGGCGCCCCGCCGTCCTTCACCCCGCCCCCGGCCGTCGTCCCGTCCCCGGCCGCCCCTGCCCGCCCCACCACCCCGCCGCCCGGCCGGCTGGACGTCGCGCGGGCCGTGGACGAGGTGAAGAAGCTGCTCGGCGAGGGCCGGATCACCCAGGCCGTGGACATCCTCGGCGCCACCCTCCCGGCCGCCGCCGCGGAGCACGGCGAGCGCTCACCGGTCGTCCGCATCCTGCGCAAGCAGTACGCCGCGACGCTCATGGACGACGGCCAGTACCGCCGCGCCCTGCCCGAACTGCGCCGCCTCGCGGAGGACCGCACCGCCGAGGCGGGCCCGGCCGACACCCAGGCCCTCCAGTTCCGCTACGACGCGGCCCAGTGCCTGGAACAGCTCGGCGAGGCCGGGGCCGCGCTGGTCGAGTACCGCGCGGTCCTCCCGTACTACGAGAACGCCTACGGGCCGATCACCTCCGACCCCGGCCGCGCCCTCGACATCCGGCACCGCATCGGACAACTCCTCCTGGCGGTCGGCGACCACACCGCGGGCCGGGCCCAGCTCCAGGCGCTGCTGTACGACGCCGAGCGCACCTACGGACCGCACCACCCGCTGCCCATGGACCTGCGCCGCCTGCTCAGCCACCAGCGGGACGTCCGCGGCGGCTGACAGCGCCCCGGAGCACCGCCCTTCGCGGACCACATCCCCAACTCCTCCCGAATCGTTGGTCGAATCAGTGGCACAGGCCACATCCACTGCCTAACATCGATCACCGCAAGGCTTTGTGCACCGATGCACAAACTCTCCCCGGGAGGCTCCTTTGCACCGCCGTCGTCGCACCGCGCTCACTGTCCTCGCCGCAACACTCGTTGCCGCGCCCCTCCTGTCGGCCTGCGGCAACCAGGCCCACCCCGGTGCCGCGGCCGTCGTCGGCGGCGAGCGGATCGCGGTGTCGGCGGTCCAGGAGCGGGCCGCGGAGGTCCGCGCCGCCCAGGAGAGCTCCCCCCAGGCGGCCCAGCTGGTGAACAAGTCGGGCCAGCTGAACCGGGCCAAGCTGCACGGGCTGATCTTCGGCCGGATCCTCGACCGCGCCGCCGAGGACGCGGGGGTCACGGTCTCCCGCAAGGAGGTCCAGGAGATGCGGCAGGCCGGCCTCGCCCAGCAGGGCGGCGAGGAGCAGTTCGAGGCGATGATGCTCCAGCAGCGCTGGGTGGCCCCGGACCAGATCGACGCCGACATGCGCCAGGAGGTCCAGCTCCCGAAGCTGGCCCGGGCCCTCGGCGCGGACCTGGGCACGCCCGCCGGCCAGCAGGTCGTCGGTGAGGCCCTCACGAAGGCGTCCAAGGCCCTCGACATCGACGTCAACCCGCGTTTCGGCACCTGGGACGACGAGAAGATGCAGCTCGGCAACTACAGCGCGCCCTGGATCACCCAGCGCACGAAGTTCACCCCCGAGCAGCCGACGGAGGCCTGACCGGCGGGCGGGAGGCCGGATCCCTTCCGGAGGTAGGTTCGCAGGGTGAACGCCGAAGCCCCCGACGCCTCCGTCGAGACCCCCGCCGACCCCGGCCGCATCGTCCTGCTCACCGCCAGCCACCGGGTCGCGCCCGGCCTGCTGTCCTGGCCGGCCTGGCAGACCCTGCACGCCGCCGACCGCGTCCTGTGCGCGGACCGGGACCAGCCGCAGCTGCCCTACCTCCGCGAGGCGGGCGTACACGTCGAACACGCCACGCCCTCCGCGGACGAGCTGGTCGCGGACTGCGCCGGCGGCCGGACGGTGGTCGTCCTGACCGGCGGGGAGGGCAACGCCCCCCTCACCGACGGCCTGGCCCGCCTCGGCGGATCCGGCCGGGTGGCCATGCCGGACCTGGAACTGCTCCCCGGCTCCTACGACCTGCCCGGCGCCCGCCTCCTCGACCTGGTCCAGGTCATGGACCGGATCCGCCGGGTGTGCCCCTGGACCTCGCGGAAGACGCACCGGGGCCTCGCCAAGTACGCCATCGAGGAGGCGTACGAACTGGTCGAGGCCATCGAGGACGGCGACCGCGACGAACTCCGCGAGGAGCTGGGCGACGTCCTGCTCCAGGTCGTCTTCCACGCGCGCATCGCCGAGGAGGACCCCGAGGAACCCTTCGCCATCGACGACGTGGCGGGCGGCCTCGTCGAGAAGCTGATCCACCGCCACCCGCACGTCTTCGGCGACGAGACGGCAGAGACCCCCGAGGACGTCCACGCGCACTGGCTGCGCACCAAGGCGATCGAGAAGCAGCGCACCTCGGTCACCGAAGGCGTCCCCCTCGGCCAGCCGGGCCTGGCCCTCGCCGCGAAGCTGGCGAGCCGAGTCCGCACGGCCGGACTCGACGTCCCCCTCCCGACCGGCGATCCCTCCGGTGGCTCCATCGGCTACGACCTTCTCGCCCTGGCCGTGGCGGCCGAGGCGAACGGCACCGACCCGGAGGCCGCCCTGCGCGCGGCGGCCCGCGCGTACCGGGACGCGATCCTGGCGGCGGAGGGGCACGCGGGTTAGTCCGGTGACGGCAGGGGATCGAACCGGGCGCGCGTCGCCCGCCGTGCCGCGGGCCCGTGGCGACGCGGAGGGCGTGCGCGCCGGACGCTCTCAAGGCCGCCCGGACCGCCGACAGGCCCGGCAGTCCCGCCCCCGGCGCACCCGATAACGTCACAGCGTGAACGACACCCCCGCCTGCCCCCACAGCACCACCACCCCCGAAGGCGCCCCCGAACTCTTCACCTGGGAGTTCGCCTCCGACCCCTACCCCGCCTACGCCTGGCTCCGTGAGCACCGCCCCGTGCACCGCACCGCGCTGCCCAGCGGGGTCGAGGCCTGGCTCGTGACGCGGTACGGGGACGCCAGGCAGGCGCTCGCCGACGCGCGGCTCTCGAAGAACCCGGCCAACCACGCCGAATCGCCGCACGCCAAGGGGAAGACGGGGATCCCGGGGGAGCGCAAGGCGGAGCTGATGACGCATCTGCTCAATATCGATCCGCCGGACCACACCCGGCTGCGCCGGCTCGTGTCCAAGGCGTTCACCCCGCGCCGGGTCGCGGAGTTCGCACCCCGCGTGCAGGAGTTGACGGACCGGCTCATCGACGGGTTCATCGAGGAGGGGGAGGCCGATCTGATCCATGACTTCGCCTTCCCGCTCCCCATCTACGCCATCTGCGACCTGCTCGGCGTCCCGCGCGAGGACCAGGACGACTTCCGGGACTGGGCGGGCATGATGATCCGGCACGGCGGCGGGCCGCGCGGCGGGGTCGCCCGGTCGGTGAAGAAGATGCGCGGCTATCTCGCCGAACTCATCCACCGGAAGAGGGAGAATCCCGGCGACGATCTGATCTCCGGGCTGATCCGGGCCAGCGACCACGGCGAGCACCTCACCGAGAACGAGGCGGCCGCGATGGCGTTCATCCTTCTCTTCGCCGGGTTCGAGACGACCGTCAACCTGATCGGGAACGGAACGTACGCCCTGCTGCGCCACCCCGAGCAGCGGGCCGAGCTCCAGGCTTCCCTCGATGCCGGGGAGAGTGCCCTGCCGGCGACCGGGCTGGAGGAACTGCTCCGGTTCGACGGTCCGGTCGAGATGGCGACCTGGCGGTACGCCACCGAGCCGCTGACCCTGGGCGGCGAGGAGATCGCCGCCGGGGATCCCGTACTCGTGGTGCTCGCGGCGGCCGACCGCGACCCGGAACGGTTCACGGATCCGGACACGCTGGACCTTGCACGGCGTGACAATCAGCACCTCGGCTACGGGCACGGCATTCACTACTGCCTGGGTGCGCCGCTGGCCCGGCTCGAAGGGCAGACCGCGCTGGCGACCCTCCTGAGACGCCTTCCTGACCTGCGACTTGCGGCAGAACCTGCTGATTTGCGCTGGCGTGGCGGGCTCATCATGCGCGGACTGCGCACCCTTCCGGTCGAGTTCGAGCCGGGAATCCGTTCCGAAAAAAGTGACACGCTGTCAACTCTGTGACTTTCACGTGATCTGCGCTGCATCGACTTGTGACACACGTTCGAGTCCCGCTAGGTTCACGGTTCGACGCGTCGGTCGCACGTTGCCCACGCGTCACTTGTGCGCCGACGCAGGCACGGAATCCCGCTGCACGGCGCTCAGGTCACTCGCTTGTCAGTCGCACGGAAGGCATACCCATGGGCTCCGCGAACGGCAGACACCGCCGCCCTCGCCAGGCACCCGCCATCGTCGTCGCCGCAGGGGTGACGGGATCGGCCATCGCCATCCCGCTGCTCGGCGCGAGCGGCGCGTCCGCCGCCGAGGCCTCCACCTGGGACCGGGTCGCGGAGTGCGAGAGCGGCGGAATGTGGAGCGCCGACCTCGGCAACGGCTACTACGGGGGGCTCCAGTTCTCGCAGGAGACCTGGTCGGCGTACGGCGGTACGGAGTTCGCGCCCCGTGCCGACCTCGCCAGCCGCTCCCAGCAGATCTCGGTCGCCGAGAAGGTCCTGGACGACCAGGGGCCCAAGGCGTGGCCGAGCTGTGCGGTGATCTCGGGTCTCGCGGTGGACGGCAGCCTCCCGGGTGTCGACCCGGGCACCTCGCCGGCCCCCGACCCGACGACCGACCCGACCGGCGAAGCGGACGCGCCTGACGAAGCGGATGAATCCGGCAAAACCGGTGAAGCCGATGAGTCCGGCGAGGGCGACAAGAGCGGCAAGGGTGAGAAGGGCGACTCGGCGGACAAGGGTGACAGCGGTGACGGGGAGAAGGGTGGCGAAGCCCCCGACTCCTCCGTGACGCCCACCGCCCCGCCGTCCTCCGGCACCCCCGACGCCACGGACCCCTCCACCGGCCCCGGCGCCTCGAAGGGTGAGGGCGGCAAGCACCGCGGTGCCCCCGCGCCCGAGGAGGCCGAGCCGGGCCAGGAGGACGGCCCGCGCGGATCCGGCCGGCACGCCTCGCGCGGCGACGGCGACGCCCGGGACGGCGGCGCGGCGACCGCCGGCGCGTACACCGTGCGGCCCGGCGACAACCTCTGGGCGATCGCCAACGCCCAGGAGCTCCCCGGTGGCTGGACCGGCCTGTACGAGACCAACAAGGATGTCCTGGGCTCCGACCCGGACCTGATCCTGCCCGGCCAGAACCTGGATCTGGGCCTGGATCAGGCGGCCGGCCAGGCCGCGCCGGAAGGTGCGGACGAGCCTGGCGGCAAGTCCGCCGAGGCGCCTGCCGCCAACTGATTCAATTCGGGAAAAAGCCCCGAAAACAGAGGCAGTTAAGAGGCCTATGTCCACTTTGCGTAAGTGAGACATGGGTCTCTTTGCTTCAACTCGCGCGCCCCTTCCGGTGCATTCGCACACATCCCGCCCGACCTGCGGAAACGGCCAGTCGGCCGCTGCGAGTTCGGGGTGATTGCCCCCTATGTCCATCTTTGAATGTCGGGGTTGCCTGTGTTTACGGTCTAACCGCTCGCACCGCGGGCCCCGTCGACCGTCACGCCGAATCCTGCCGTCGGTCGAAGGGAACAGACGCGTAAGCGCCGTAGGCAGGAGCGGGGGACCCAGGTAAGCCGCCGGGTCCGCACGGCCCCTCCGAGGGGTCGTACGGGACCGGCTAGGGGTGAAGCCGAGCGCAAGGACGCACGGCCGGGCAACTCATCAGCCCGAACCCGACAGCTCACCTCGTAGGCGTCGGTGAGGAGATTCGTTCCATGCTGCTGAACAGCAAGGGCAAGCACCGCCGCCCGTCCAAGGTCACCCGTATCGCCACCCTCGCGGGTGTCACCGGTGCCGCCGTCGCCGTCCCGCTGATGGGCGCGACCAGCGCTTCCGCCGCCTCCGTCGAGACCTGGGACGCCGTCGCCCAGTGCGAGTCCGGCGGCAACTGGTCCATCAACACCGGCAACGGCTACTACGGCGGACTGCAGTTCTCGCAGTCCAGCTGGGCCGCCGCCGGCGGCACGCAGTACGCCGCGCGCGCCGACCTGGCCTCCAAGGACCAGCAGATCGCCACCGCCGAGAAGCTGCTCGACATGCAGGGCCCGGGTGCCTGGGCCTGCGCCGGTGCGGGCGGCCTGACCAACGACGGTGTGGACCCGGGCGTGAACCCCGGCGGCTCCGGCCAGTCCGAGAGCAAGCCGGAGCAGGCGCAGCCCCAGCGCCAGGCCGAGCAGCCCACCACGCGCAGCGAGCAGCGCGAGGCCCCCAAGGCCGAGAGCAAGAAGACCGTCACCACCCCGACCGGCGAGAAGGTCAAGAAGGGTGACGGGGAGTACAAGGTCAAGGCCGGCGACACCCTGAGCAAGATCGCTCAGAAGGAAGGCGTCAAGGGCGGCTGGAGCAAGCTCTTCAAGCTCAACGACGACATCGTCGAGGACGCGGACCTGATCTTCCCGGGTCAGCAGCTCCACCTGAAGTAATCGCCGTCTCTCCTCCCCGGAGGAGGGGTGTCCGGCGGCACTTCTCCTCGCACGGCTTCCCGGTCCGGCGCGCTCTTCCCCCCAGCGCGCCGGGCCGGGTTCTTCGTGGACGGTGGGCGTCCGGGGGCCCGCATGCGTTCACCTCTTGTTGTTACCGCCCAGTAGATATCTAGAGTTCTGTCCCGTTATGCAGGTCCTTGGGTCCTTTTTCGTCCCAGGAGGCGGGCGGTCGGCCGACGGACGCGGCCGGGCCGGATAGGCTCGGGTCGCAAGGCCACAGAGACCCTGCACAACCAGTGTCAGATCCCAGAAGGAGATGCCTCGTGCCGTCCATCGACGTCGTCGTAGCCAGGGAAATCCTCGACTCCCGGGGGAACCCCACGGTCGAGGTCGAGGTCGGCCTCGACGACGGCAGCACGGGCCGTGCTGCCGTTCCGTCCGGCGCCTCCACCGGTGCGTTCGAGGCCATCGAGCTTCGCGACGGTGACCCCAACCGCTACCAGGGCAAGGGCGTCGAGAAGGCCGTCCTCGCCGTCATCGAGCAGATCGGCCCGGAGCTCGTCGGGTACGACGCCACCGAGCAGCGCCTCATCGACCAGGCGATGTTCGACCTCGACGCCACCGAGAACAAGGCGTCGCTCGGCGCCAACGCCATCCTCGGCGTCTCGCTGGCCGTCGCGCACGCCGCCTCCGAGGCGTCCGACCTGCCGCTCTTCCGCTACCTCGGCGGCCCGAACGCGCACCTGCTGCCCGTTCCGATGATGAACATCCTGAACGGCGGCTCGCACGCCGACTCCAACGTGGACATCCAGGAGTTCATGATCGCGCCGATCGGCGCGGAGTCCTTCTCCGAGGCCCTGCGCTGGGGCGCGGAGATCTACCACACGCTGAAGAAGGTCCTCAAGACCAAGGGCCTGTCCACCGGACTCGGCGACGAGGGCGGCTTCGCCCCGAACCTGGAGTCCAACCGCGCCGCCCTGGACCTCATCGTCGAGGCCATCAAGGAGGCCGGTTACGTCCCGGGCCGTGACATCGCGCTCGCGCTCGACGTCGCCGCGTCCGAGTTCTACAAGGACGGCGTCTACGAGTTCGAGGGCAAGTCCCGCTCGGCCGCCGAGATGACCGAGTACTACGAGGAGCTCGTCTCCGCGTACCCGCTGGTCTCCATCGAGGACCCGCTGTACGAGGACGACTGGGCCGGCTGGAAGGTCATCACCGACCGCATCGGCTCCAAGGTGCAGATCGTCGGCGACGACCTCTTCGTCACCAACCCCGAGCGCCTGGCCCGCGGCATCGAGGAGGGCTCCGCCAACGCCCTGCTCGTCAAGGTCAACCAGATCGGTTCGCTGACCGAGACCCTGGACGCCGTCGAGCTGGCCCAGCGCAACGGCTTCAAGTGCATGATGTCGCACCGCTCCGGCGAGACCGAGGACGTCACCATCGCCGACCTCGCCGTCGCCGTGAACTGCGGTCAGATCAAGACCGGCGCCCCGGCCCGCTCGGACCGCGTCGCCAAGTACAACCAGCTGCTGCGCATCGAGGAGATCCTCGACGACGCCGCGGTGTACGCGGGCCGCTCCGCGTTCCCGCGCTTCAAGGGCTGACCCGCAGCGTCAAGCCGGTGGCCTCCGCCCGTCCCCGCACCCGGTCCCGTACCGTGTGCGGGGACGGACGTATGTAATGGGGAGGCGGGGAGACATGGCCGGCAAGGACCGCGACCGGTTCTCCACCGCGACCAGGCTGCGGCTGCTCGGCGAGCAGACCGCGGCCCGTGTGTACCGGTCCCAGAACCGCCGCCAGGACCGCCGCTCCCGGCTCACCGGCCGGGCCGCGTTCCTGGCGCTGGTGGTCTGCTCCCTGGTGGTGGCGCTCGCCTACCCGATGCGGCAGTACGTCTCCCAGCGCGACGAGATCGCCGAGCAGGAGCGGCTCTCGCGGGAGGTGCAGCAGCGCACCGAGGAGCTGCGGGACGAGAAGGCGCGGCTCCAGGACGACGCGTACATCATGCGTCTGGCCCGTCAGCACCTGCATTACGTACGTCCCGGGGAGATCGGCTACACCGTGGCCGACCCCGACGCGGCGAAGGACCGTCGGTCGGAGCCCGGGGCGAGCGACCGCCCCTGGCAATCCAACCTCTGGGACGGCGTGGACAGCGCCGACCGTGACGACCGCGACTGACCGACCCGCGACCCCCCTCCACGAGCTTCGAGCAGAACCAAGGCAGGCATGGAAACGCCCCCTCCGCAGACCGAGTCCACCAAGCCCACCGACGCGGACATCGCCGCGTTCGAGCAGCAGCTCGGCCGCCCGCCGCGCGGTCTGCGCGCCATCGCGCACCGCTGCCCGTGCGGCAACCCGGACGTGGTGGAGACCCAGCCCCGTCTGGAGGACGGCACGCCGTTCCCGACGACCTACTACCTGACCTGCCCCCGGGCGGCCTCGGCGATCGGCACGCTGGAGGCCAACGGGGTCATGAAGGAGATGACGGCCCGTCTGGAGACCGACCCGGAGCTGGCGAAGGCCTACCGGGCCGCGCACGAGGACTACATCACCCGCCGCGACGCCATCGAGGTCCTGGAGGGCTTCCCGAGCGCGGGCGGCATGCCGGACCGGGTGAAGTGCCTCCACGTCCTGGTCGGCCACTCGCTGGCCGCGGGGCCCGGGGTGAACCCGCTCGGCGACGAGGCCATCGCGATGCTGCCCGAGTGGTGGGCCAAGGGCCCCTGCGTCACGCCGTGCGCGCCGGCGGGCGAGGACGACGGCCGGACGGTCGACGAGGGCGACGAGGGCCGCTTCGCCTTCCGCCCGCTCGACGGCCCCGCCGACGGGAAGGGCGCGTGACCCGGGTCGCCGCGATCGACTGCGGCACCAACTCCATCCGGCTCCTCGTCGCCGACGTGGACCCCGCCACCGGTTCCTTCACCGAGCTGGACCGGCGGATGACGATCGTCCGCCTCGGCCAGGGCGTCGACGAGACCGGCCGGCTCGCCCCCGAGGCGCTGGAGCGGACGTTCGCGGCCTGCCGCACGTACGCCGCCGCGATCGAGGAGCTGGGCGCGGAGCGGATCCGCTTCGTCGCCACCTCCGCCTCGCGCGACGCGGAGAACAGCGCCGAGTTCGTGGCCGGGGTGCGGGACATCCTGGGCGTCGAGCCCGAGGTGATCACCGGCGACCAGGAGGCCCAGCTCTCCTTCGACGGGGCCACCAGGGAACTGGCCGGAAGCGACCATCTGGCGAAGCCGTATCTCGTCGTCGACATCGGCGGCGGCTCCACCGAGTTCGTCCTCGGCTCGGACGAGGTGGCGGCGGCCCGGTCCGTCGACATCGGCTGCGTGCGGATGACGGAGCGTCACCTCGTGGTGGACGGGGCCGTCATGGACCCGCCGAGCCACGAGCGGGCCGCCGCGATCCGCGCGGACATCGACGCCGCTCTCGACGTCGCCGAGCGCACCGTCCCGCTCACCGGGGCGGGCACGCTCGTCGGCCTCGCGGGCACCGTCACCACGGTCGCCGGGATCGCGCTGGAGCTGGAGGAGTACGACTCCGGGGCCATCCACCACGCCCGGGTCTCGCGCGGGCAGGTCCGCGCGATCACCGAACACCTGCTGCGCTCGACGCACGAGGAGCGCGCCGCGATCCCCGTGATGCACCCGGGCCGGGTCGACGTGATCGGGGCCGGGGCGCTCGTGCTGCTCGCGGTGATGGAGCGGACGGGGGCCCACGAGGTCGTCGTGAGTGAACACGACATCCTGGACGGCATCGCGTGGAGTGCGGCGGGCTGACCGGCAGCGCCGCTCAATCGCTTCGTACCCTGCACCTTTGAGCCGCCCACCGGCTTCGGTGGGCGGCTCCGCGGCCCCCTTCCGGGGTGTGCCGCGAGAAAGTTCGTGAACTTCTTCACAAGGATTTCGGCCCTGTCGGCCGCGGTTCCCGCCCCGTACGCCCTTCCGGGGCGCCCGCGGGGCCGTGGCGGAGTGCGGCGGACGCGTTTCGGGGGTGGTGCGCCCGAGGGGAGAGGGGCGGTGGTTCGCCCCGGCCGAAGGGCCAAGGGCCAGCTCACAAGCGGTGAACAACGTTTCCCGCGGTGTAGTGGTTCCCTTTCGTGCCCATGACCTGGGTCACGTGGGCGGCGAAGTGTAGCAGAGGGTCGGTCAATCCTTGTGAAGGGGCTCACGAGCACCCCCCTGGGGCGGGGTGGATACTCGATGGCATGAGCACCACGGAGCGTCCCAGGATCCTCGTTGTAGGCGGTGGGTACGTAGGCCTGTACGCAGCTCGTCGCATTCTGAAGAAGATGCGATACGGAGAGGCGACCGTCACGGTCGTCGACCCGCGGTCGTACATGACGTACCAGCCCTTCCTCCCCGAAGCTGCCGCCGGCAGCATCTCGCCTCGGCATGTCGTCGTCCCGCTGCGACGCGTGCTGCCCAAGGCTGAGGTTCTCACCGGTCGTGTCACGACCATCGATCAGGACCGCAAGGTCGCCACGGTCGCGCCGCTCGTCGGCGAGGCCTACGAGCTGCCCTTCGACTACCTGGTCATCGCGATGGGCGCGGTCTCCCGCACCTTCCCGATCCCCGGCCTCGCCGAGCAGGGCATCGGCATGAAGGGCATCGAGGAGTCCATCGGCCTGCGCAACCACGTCCTGGAGCAGCTGGACAAGGCAGACTCCACGACCGACGAGGACGTCCGCCGCAAGGCGCTGACGTTCGTCTTCGTGGGCGGCGGGTTCGCCGGTGCGGAGACCATCGGCGAGGTCGAGGACATGGCCCGCGACGCGGCGAAGTACTACACCAACGTGAAGCGCGAGGACATGCGCTTCATCCTCGTCGACGCCGCCGACAAGATCCTTCCCGAGGTCGGCCCGAAGCTGGGCGCCTACGGCAAGGAGCACCTGGAGAGCCGCGGCGTGGAGATCTACCTCTCCACCTCGATGGACTCCTGCGTCGACGGCCACGTGGTCCTGAAGAACGGCCTGGAGGTCGACTCCAGCACCATCGTGTGGACCGCCGGTGTGAAGCCGAACCCGGCGCTGGCCCGCTTCGGCCTGCCGCTCGGCCCCCGCGGCCACGTGGACACCTCCGAGAAGCTCCAGGTGCAGGGCACCGACTACATCTGGGCCGCGGGCGACAACGCCCAGGTGCCGGACATGGTCGGCCGCCGCGCCGGCAACCCGAACGCCTGGTGCCCGCCCAACGCCCAGCACGCGCTGCGTCAGGCGAAGGTCCTCGGCGACAACGTGATCTCCGGCATGCGGGGCTTCCCGCAGAAGGAGTACAGCCACGCCAACAAGGGTGCGGTCGCCGGTCTCGGCCTGCACAAGGGCGTCGCGATGATCGTCATGGGCAAGGTCAAGATCAAGCTCAAGGGCCGTCTCGCCTGGTACATGCACCGTGGCTACCACGGTATGGCCATGCCGACCTGGAACCGCAAGATCCGGGTCTTCGCCGACTGGACGCTGGCGGTGTTCCTCAAGCGCGAGGTCGTCTCGCTCGGCGCCATGGAGACGCCGCGCGAGGAGTTCTACGAGGCCGCCAAGCCGACCCCGGCTCCGGCCGCCGCCAAGCCCGAGGGCGAGAAGGCCAAGGCCTCCTGACCCTCCGGTGACCCGCTCCGCGAGGAGCGCCCCGTACGACGCCCGAAGGGGCCGTCCGCCATCCGTGGTGCGGACGGCCCCTTCGGCGTACCCGGGCGCGGATCCGGGCCGGGGCCCGGCGGGCGCCGGTGGCCCGGCCCCGCCGATGCGGGTGGGGCGTACACGTTCTTTGCCCATGTGTTGCCCGGTAGCGGGATGACGGAGTGTGCGGGAAGAGTTGACACAGGTGTACCTCGCGACGGCGCCCGGGGTGTCGTGGCGGGGCTACGGGCATGTCTGTTGCTCGTGCTTGTCGAGCTTGTGCTTGCTGTGCTTGTCGGGGAAACACCACGGAGGTGTGCGCCATGGCAGACGCCGCGTCGCGGCTGACCGCTCTCGCCGAAGAGCTGCTCTCGGAACCCCTGCCGGTCCGGATCCGGGCCTGGGACGGCAGCGAGTCGGGGCCGCCCGACGCCCCGGCCCTCGTGATCCGCCACCGCCGCGCCCTGCGCCGGATCCTGTGGAAGCCCGGCGAACTGGGCCTGGCCCGTGCCTGGGTGGCCGGGGAGATCGACGTCGACGGCGACCTGTACGAGGTGCTCGGCCGGATCGCCGGGCTGCTCTGGGACCGCGGCGCCGACGCCAAGGACGCCGTCCACCCGGTCCGCGACCCCAAGGTCCGCGCCTTCGCCCGCGGCCTCCTCGACCTCGCCAGGCCCTGGCCGCCGCCCGCCCCGCCCGCGGAGGAGGTACGCCGCCGCACCGGCCCGCTGCACACCAGACGCCGCGACAAGGAGGCCATCAGCCACCACTACGACGTCGGCAACGACTTCTACGCCCTGGTCCTCGGCCCCTCCATGGTCTACTCCTGCGCCTACTGGCAGGACGGCTCCACCTTGGAGGACGCCCAGCGCGACAAGCTCGACCTGGTCTGCCGCAAGCTCGGCCTGAAGGAGGGCGACCGGCTCCTGGACGTCGGCTGCGGCTGGGGCTCGATGGCCGTCCACGCCGCCCGCCACTACGGGGCGCAGGTCACCGGCATCACCCTCTCCCGGGAACAGGCCACCCACGCCCGCAAGCGCATCGCGGAGGAGGGCCTGACCGACCGGATCGAGATCCGCGTCCAGGACTACCGGGACGTCCACGACGGCCCGTACGACGCGATCTCCTCGATCGGCATGGCCGAGCACGTCGGATCGGTCGGCTACCGCGAGTACGCCGATGACCTCTACGCCCTCCTCAAGCCCGGCGGCCGCCTCCTGAACCACCAGATCGCCCGCCGCCCCGAGAAGGACGAGGACGCCTACCGCATCGACGCGTTCATCGACGCCTACGTCTTCCCCGACGGCGAACTGGCCCCGGTCGGCCGCACCCTGGCCACCCTGGAGGAGGCCGGTTTCGAGGCCCGGGACGTCGAGGCGCTGCGCGAGCACTACGCGCTGACCCTGCGCCAGTGGGTGGCCAACCTGGAGCGGCACTGGGAGCAGGCGGTACGCGCCACCTCCCCGGGCCGGGCCAGGGTCTGGCGGCTGTACATGGCCGCCTCGGCCCTCTCCTTCGAGCACAACAAGATCGGCGTCAACCAGATCCTCGCGGTGCGCCCGCTGGACGGCGGCGGCTCCCGGCTGCCGCTGCGCACCCGTGCGTGGACGGAGACCGCCGAGGACGCGCAGGGGGCCGCCTGACCCGTACGCGTACGAGCACGGGCGAGGGGCCGGTGCTCCGCTCCCCAGCGGTGCACCGGCCCCTCTCCGTCCCCTGCGTCCCCGGCCCGGGGCCCCGGGCTACTCCGTCTTGATCGCCGTCAGCATGTTGAGCTTCGCGGCGCTGCGGGCGGGCCACAGCGAGGCGAGGACGCCCACGAGGCCGGCCAGGAGCAGGAAGATGCCGAGCCGGTCCCACGGGATGACCAGGGCGTAGCCGGGGATGTCGGCGGACAGGGTCCGGCCGATCGCCCAGCCGAGGAAGACCCCGAGGCCGACCCCGATCACCGCGCCGAAGACCGAGATGACGACGGCCTCCAGACGGATCATCCGCTTGACGCGGCCCCGGTCGAGACCGATCGCGCGGAGCATGCCGATCTCCTGCTGCCGCTCGAACACCGACATCGCGAGGGTGTTGACGACCCCGAGGACCGCGATCAGCAGGGCCATGGCGAGCAGCCCGTACATGATGTTCAGGGCGGTGTTGACGAAGCCGCCGAACATGTCACGGATGTCCTGCCGGTCCATGATGCTCATCGCCGGGTTGTCGCCGAGCGCGTTCACGATGGACTGCTCGTTGGCCTTGCTCGCGCCGCCGTCCGTCTTGATCCAGATCTCGCGGATCTCGGGGCGGGTGGAGGCGCTGTGCTGGTCGGCCAGTGCCTTCGGGATCAGGAAGGGCGAGAGGAACTCGTTCTCCTCGTAGGTCGCCCCGACCGTCAGCTCGCCCTTCTTGTCGTCGTCGAACTTCACCGGGAGGGTGTCGCCGGTCTTCCAGCCGTTCGACTTCGCGGTCTTGGAGCCGACCGCGACCTGGCCGTCCTTGAGCGAGGCCAGCGAACCGGACTCGGTGGTCAGCGAGAAGACCTTCTCCACGTCGCCCGGGGTGACTCCGGAGGCCGACTGGTACTCACCGTCGACCTCGAACCAGGCCGCCTGCTGCGGGGAGAGCGCGGTGACGCCGTCGGCCTTCGACAGGGCCGTGAGCGCGGACTCGTCCAGCGAGCCGCCGCTGGCCATCGTGACCATGTAGTCGGCCTTGATGTTGTCCGTGGTCATCTTGTCGATGGCCTGGCCGAGCGTGACGCCGAGCACCGAGATGCCGGTGACCAGGGTCAGTCCGATGGCCAGCGCGGAGGCGGTGGCTCCGGTGCGCCGCGGGTTGCGGACCGCGTTCTGCGAGGCCAGCTTCCCGGAGACGCCGAAGACCTTCTTCAGCAGCGGCCGGACCAGCGCGATCACCGGGCGGGAGAGCAGCGGGATCAGGATGATGACGCCGATCAGGGCGAAGAACGCGCCCGCGGCGACCAGCTGCCGGCCGGAGGTGCCGCCGGTCGCGGCACCGCCGACGATGCCGGCGGAGCCGAGCAGGGTGATCACGCCGCCGATCGAGTTCCGTACGACCAGGGACTTGACGGAGGCGGTGGCGTGGACGCTGCTCATCGCGGCGACCGGGGCGATCTTCGCGGCCCGGCGGGCGGGCAGCCAGGCGGCCAGCACGGTGATCAGGATGCCGACCGCGAAGGCGGAGACGACGGCGGTGGGCGAGACGATCAGCGGACCGGCCGGGATCTTGCCGCCCAGCAGGCCCATCGCGGAGCGCAGACCGGTGGCGAGGCCGAGACCGAGGAGGAAGCCGATGACCGAGGCGAGGGTGCCGACGAAGGCGGCCTCCAGCAGCACCGAGCGCTTCACCTGGCGGCGGGTGGCGCCGATGGCGCGCATCAGGGCCAGCTCACGGGTCCGCTGGGCGATCAGCATCGTGAAGGTGTTGGCGATGAGGAAGATGCCGACGAACAGCGCGATGCCCGCGAAGGCCAGCAGCATGGTGTTGAGGCTGGTCAGGCCGGACTCGATGTCCTTGGCCTGCTGGTCGGCGAGCGCCTTGCCGGTCTGCGCGGTGGCGTCCTTCGGCAGCAGCGGCTCGACCTCGTCCAGCAGCTTCTGGTCGGAGACCCCGGCCGCGGCGCTGACCGTGGCGTTCTGGAAGACACCGGGCTTCAGGTAGAGCTTCTGGGCGGTCGGGGTGTCGAACAGCACGAGGCTGCCGCCCGCGTTGACCGCGCCGTCCTCGGTGGTGAAGATCCCCGAGAGGGTGTACTCCTTCACCGGGCCGTTGGTCGCGACCCGCACCGGGTCGCCGACCTTGTACTCGCCCTTGCTCGCGGTGTCCTTGTCGAGCGCGACCGAGCCGTTCTTCACCGGGCCCGAGCCCTCGGTGAAGTCGTACTGGATGTCCTTGCCGTCCTTGCCGGGGGAGAAGTTCGCACCCGTGTTGGACCAGCCGTTGCCGATCAGCTTGCCGTCGGGGTCGGCGACCCCGGCGAAGCCGCTGACGCGGCCGGTGGCGGAGGCGACGCCGTCCAGGCCCCGGATCTTCTCCAGGGTGGCGTCGTCGATGCCGGGGGTCTTCTCGTCGTCGCCGGCGAACGTCTCGATGGAGACGGCGACGTTGTCGTAGCTCTTGGCGGACTGGTTGCGGAAGGCGTTGCCGAGGGTGTCGGTGAAGACCAGCGTGCCGGAGACGAACGCTACGCCGAGCATGACGGCGAGCACGGTCATCAGCAGCCTGGCCTTGTGCGCGAGCACATTGCGCAGGGCGGTACGGAACATGTCTGTGTCCTGGGATGGGTTCCGGAAGGGGAGGGCGGGGGCGCGCGGGCACGGGGCCGGGTGGGGCGGCCGTACGCGTCAGCCGTGCGGCGGCCGGTCGCGGTGACCGGCCGCGGGCGTCAGCTGGTGCGGCCCTTCGCGTCGAACGCCTTCATCCGGTCGAGGACGCCGTCGGCGGTCGGGTGCATCATCTGGTCGACGACCGCGCCGTCCGCGAGGAAGATGACCCGGTCCGCGTAGGAGGCGGCCACCGGGTCGTGCGTCACCATCACCACGGTCTGGCCCAGCTCGCGCACCGAGTTGCGCAGGAAGCCCAGCACCTCGGCGCCGGAGCGGGAGTCCAGGTTTCCGGTCGGCTCGTCACCGAAGATGATCTCTGGCTTGGCGGCCAGGGCGCGGGCCACGGCGACGCGCTGCTGCTGACCGCCGGAGAGCTCGGTGGGGCGGTGCTTCAGCCGCTCCGAGAGACCGACCATGTCGATGACCTTCTGGAGCCACTCGGCGTCCGGCTTACGGCCGGCGATGTCCATCGGCAGGGTGATGTTCTCCAGCGCGGTGAGCGTCGGGAGCAGGTTGAACGCCTGGAAGATGAAGCCGATCTTGTCCCGGCGCAACTGGGTCAGCTGCTTGTCCTTCAGCGTGGACAGCTCGGTCTCGCCGATCCGCACCGAGCCGCTGCTGAAGCTGTCGAGCCCGGCGACACAGTGCATCAGCGTCGACTTGCCGGAGCCCGACGGGCCCATGATCGCGGTGAACTCGCCCTGCGGGAAGTCCACGGACACCCGGTCCAGGGCGACGACCTGGGTCTCGCCCTCGCCGTAGACCTTCGACAGCTCCGTGGCGCGGGCAGCCACCGCGGTGGCGCGGTGAACGGTGGGGGTGGTGGTCACTGGGACGCTCCTGGTTCGGGTGATGCGGATGGGGCCGGGGCCGTGATGCGACGGCGCTGACGCCATGCCTCGGGGACTTACTCCATCCTTACGGTTCGATCGCCTCCGGTCGTCCCTCCCGATGCCCGTTCCCGGGGCCCTCTTGAGTCGCATCACGGGCGTGGATCCGTCCTCCTCGGGTATGACATCGACCCTGAGCAAAGTCGTGCGACCGCCTTACGGCCGCCCGTGGCGGTGACCCAGCGTGAGGGGGCGGGGGTGGCGGCGGGGGCCGGTCGCGAGGGCGCGCGGGCCGCCCCGGAGCGGTGTCGGCCGCAGGGCCGGAGCGAGGCGGCGGCCGAGGGTGGCGTACGCCCTGGCGAGGCCTGGCGGGGACCTGGCGCGTTGGGCCGTACGGGTGCGGCGACTTTCCGTCATTCCGATGCGGCGCGCACACCGCCCGCGATCGGCCGGGGGCGTGTGGTCAGCCCGGCCCGATGTGCTGACGACCCCTCAAGCAGTCAATAAAATAGGACAACATCGCGCCACTGTTCCGCTGATCGAGGGATGGCCCCGGATAGGGTCGGTAGCCAGACGCGGAGCCGCGCGGCACGCCCGGATGGTGGAACGTAGACACGGCGAGCTTAAACCTCGCTGCCCCTCGGGGGCGTGCCGGTTCGAGTCCGGCTCCGGGCACTACGCGCCGCACGCTGCGTGACCCGGACGGCCCTCACCGTGACCGGCGCACCGCCCGGGACGGCGGCCGCCGCACCGTCCGGACCCTGACCGTCACGCCCCCCGACCGCGACCGGAGACCGTTCCGGGACCCGGCCCGGTCTTTGCCGGGCGGTCCATCACGGATGCCGGAAAGATCCTCCCCGGGCGCTAGGGTGATTCTTTTGCCTACCCATTACTCTTGTGGCAAGGCCACGCAGTGTGGCCATGGAGGAGTGAGATGAGGAGCAGCAACCCGGTCTTCTCGCGACGGGGGTTCAGCCGCGACAACGGCCACGCGGGTTTCAACGCGGCGCCGCAGGCCGGGGCCCCCGCGACGGGCAACCCGTACGCACAGGGCACCGCCGCCAACCCGTACGCCACCAACCCCTACGCGCAGACGGACATGCACGGCGCCCCGCAGGCGCCCGCCCGTACCGACGCGATGACCATCGACGGCGTCGTGACGCGCACGGCGATGACGCTCGGCACCGTGATCCTGGCCGCCGCGGCCGCGTGGTGGATCATGCCGGTCGACCAGGCGAACCTGGGCAGCGCCTACGGCGTGGCCATCGGCGCCGCGATCATCGGCTTCGTGCTGTCGCTGGTCAACTCGTTCAAGCGCCGGCCCTCGCCCGCGCTGATCCTGACCTACGCGGCGTTCGAGGGTGTCTTCCTCGGCATCGTCAGCAACATCGTCAGCATGTACGTCGCCCCCGGCGCCGCGATGCAGGCGGTGCTCGGCACCATGGCGGTCTTCGCCGGTGTGCTGATCGCCTACCGCACCGGGCTGATCCGGGTCACGCGCCGCTTCTACGGCTTCGTGATGGCGGCTGCCATCGGCTTCATGCTGCTGATGATGGTCAACCTCCTGTTCGCCGTGTTCGGCGGCGGTGACGGCCTCGGCTTCCGCAGCGGCGCCCTCGGTGTCGTGTTCGGCATCGTGGCCATCGTCATCGGCGCGGCCATCCTCGCCCTGAACTTCAAGCAGGTCGAGGACGGCATCGCCTACGGCGCTCCCCGCGAGGAGGAGTGGCTGGCCGCGTTCGGCCTCACCGTGACCCTGGTGTGGATCTACATCGAGATGCTGCGCCTGGTCGCGATTCTCAGCGGCGACGACTGAGCGGCCCCGTAGTACCCGCAGTACCCCGTAGCACCGGAACGGCCCGCAGGCATGGCGCCTGCGGGCCGTTCCGCGTTCGCTGGGCCAGTGCGGGGCCAGTGCGGGGCGCGTGCGGGGCCGACTGTGCGGATCGGGCCGTTGGCGGGGGCGCAAGCGGGGCGCGTAGGGTCGGCCGGGTGCTCGATACGACGCCTCTGATCCTGGCCGTGGACCGTTTCGCCGACCGGCTGCGTTCGGCCCCGCAGAGCCGCCTCCAGCGTGGTGCGGCCGCCGAGGCGCTGGCCGCCGCCCGGGAGCTCGCCGTACGGGCCCAGCGGCTGGAGACCCCGGACGCCGAGCCGCGGGAGCTGCCGGACGCCGGGATGTTCGCCGTGGGCGACCAGCTCGCCGTCGTCGGCCGGGACCTGGCCGCGGCACTGGAAACGGCCCCGTCCCGGGAACTGGACGAGGCCGTGCGGTATGTCGACGAAGCGGCGGCGCGGGCTTTCGCGTGAGCGGCGCGGGCGAGCGGCCCGCGCCCGGCGGTCAGAGCGAGGCGATGACGCGATCGGCGAGGATGTACACGTTGTCCTCACCGCAGGAGAAGGTCAGCGCGTAGGCGCCCGAGACGCCCGAGCCGCCCAGCAGCACCGGCTGCCGGCCCGCCCGCAGCGCGTCCGCGAGCCGCTCGGCGGTCTCGCGGTGGCCCGGGGTCATGCAGAGCGTGGTGCCGTCGGCGAAGACGTACACGTCGAGCGTGCCCAGCGGGCCGGGCCGCACATCGGTCAGTTCGGTCGCGGTGTCGGCCAGCTCCTCAAGACGGTTCACGGTGCGCTCGTGGTCGGTGACCACCGGCGTCTGCACGGGAACGAAGTCCGGGTGAGAGGGGTGGCGGCGGCGGGCGGCGGCCAGCTCGGGGGAGTCCTCGGGGAACTCCGCAATCTCCGGCAGCCCGGGCACCGGGTCCGTCGCCAGGTCGGCCGGCGGATCGGTCAGCTCGCCGGCCTCGTGGTCCGCGAGGGTCCGCTCGCTGAGCTCGACGAGCTCCTCCATCGCCTCGGCCGCCTCCAGGTCCATCGACTCCAGGCCGGCGAGGTCGGCCTGCCGGGGCAGGTAGTACGGGGCGTCGTCGCCCAGGCCGGACAGACCGCCCAGCAGGGACGGGGCGTCGGCGGCGTCACGGGCCTCCTGGGCCGCCCAGAAGGCGCGCGCCTCGGCCAGCTCGCGCTCCCGCTCCTCGGCGAGGGCGTCGGCGACGGCCGCGCGTATCTCCTCGGCGGGAGTGGCCGCACTGCGGCTCTGCGGTGGCACCGATGCGCCGGAAGCACGGCCGGCGGCCAGCTCCGAGCGCAGCGCCACGACCTGCTTGCGCAGCCCGTGAGCGGCGTGCAGTGCGGCGGCGCCGACGGCCGTGGCAGCGGCGGTGGTCAGCAACAGGGCAAATGACATGGCGCTCACTGACATACTCCCGGTCTCAATCGATACCCCCGACTTCCTACATCAGCTTGGCCTGTACCGGTACGCGCTGTCAGTGCATTACGTCACGAAATGGACAGGTCTTTCGGTCCGATGTTTAGCCTCAAACGGCTGTGACCTGCGGAAATGACGCTCCCCCGGGACGCAGATCACATCCTGGGGGAGATTCGGTCACGGTCGGAGCTCGCTGCGGCTCAGCTCAGCCGCTCGATCACCATCGCCATGCCCTGGCCGCCGCCCACGCACATGGTCTCCAGGCCGAACTGCTTGTCGTGGAACTGGAGGCTGTTGATCAGCGTGCCGGTGATGCGGGCGCCGGTCATGCCGAAGGGGTGGCCGACGGCGATCGCGCCGCCGTTGACGTTGACCTTCTCCAGCGGCAGGCCGAGGTCCCGGTAGGAGGGGATGACCTGGGCGGCGAACGCCTCGTTGATCTCGGCGAGGTCGATGTCGTCGACGGTCAGGCCGGCCCGCTTCAGCGCCTGCTTGCTGGCCTCGACCGGGCCGTAGCCCATGATCTCGGGGGAGAGGCCGGAGACGCCGGTGGAGACGATCCGGGCCAGCGGGGTCAGGCCCAGCTCGCGCGCCTTGGTGTCGGACATGATCACCAGGGCCGCCGCGCCGTCGTTGAGCGGGCAGCAGTTGGCCGCGGTGACCAGGCCGTCGGGGCGGAACACCGGCTTCAGGCCCTGCACGCCCTCCATGGTGACGCCCGCGCGCGGGCCGTCGTCCTTGGCGACCACGGTGCCGTCGGGGGTGGTGACCGGGGTGATCTCCCGCTCCCAGAAGCCGTTCTTCAGGGCTTCCTCGGCGAGGTTCTGCGATCGTACGCCGAACTCGTCCATGTCCTGGCGGGTGACGCCCTTGAGGCGGGCCAGGTTCTCCGCGGTCTGCCCCATCGCGATGTACGCGTCCGGGACGAGGCCGTCCTCGCGCGGGTCGTGCCAGTCGGTGCCGGTCTGCTCGGCGCGGGCGGCGGTGCGGGCCTCGGCGTCGGCGAACAGCGGGTTGTGCGTGTCCGGCAGGCTGTCGGAGTTGCCCTTGGTGAAGCGGGACACCATCTCGACACCGGCCGAGATGAAGACGTCGCCCTCGCCCGCCTTGATCGCGTGCAGCGCCATCCGGCTGGTCTGCAGCGAGGAGGAGCAGTAGCGGGTGACCGTACAGCCGGGAAGGTGGTCCATCCCCATCTGTACGGCGATGATGCGGCCCAGGTTGTTGCCCTGCTCGCCGCCGGGCAGACCGCAGCCCAGCATCAGGTCGTCGATGTCCTTCGGGTCCAGCTCGGGGACCTTGGCCAGCGCGGTCTGGATGATCGTGGCGGTCAGGTCGTCCGCGCGCAGGTCCTTCAGGGACCCCTTGAAGGCGCGGCCGATCGGCGAACGGGCGGCAGAGACGATCACGGCTTCGGGCATCACGCGGCTCCAAGGGGCTGGAAGGCTGTGTGGACGGCAGAACTCCTCTGGAAGTTACCCGGACGTATCGCCGGGGTCACCCGGCAGGCCGTGTGATGCGGGACTCTTTTCTAAGCGCTTGCTCAGCACGGCCTGCCGTCGGCGCCGGCCGTCACGCGTGGCCGTGGCCGCCCACCGTCACGCGTGCCCGTGGGCGGCGTCCGGGTGGGCGTGCGGGGTGGGTTCCGTGGAGGCGGGCAGACGCCGCCGCCTGCGGTGCTTGAGGAGGGCCCAGGGCGCCCGCGCCCCCGTGACCTCCGTACCGGCCTCCCGGGCCGCCTGGGAGGCCGCCTTGGCCACCGGCAGGATGTCCTCGCGCCGCGCCCCGTCCAGCCGGTCGGTCTCCGGCCACAGGCCCAGCACCGCGCAGAGCGTGGGCAGCACCGCCATGGCCGCCGTGGCGTAGCCCTCGGCCGAGGGGTGGTAGTTGTCCGGGCCGAACAGTTCGCGCGGGTTCGCCGCGAACTCGGGGCCCAGCAGATCGCCCAGCGACACCGTGCGCCCGCCCTGCTCCACCGTGCCGATCGTCTGCGCCGCCGCCAGTTGCCGGCTCACCCGCCGGGCCAGCCAGCGCAGCGGCTGGTAGACCGGCTCGATCGTGCCCAGGTCCGGGCAGGTCCCGACGACCACCTCCGCCCCCGCCGTCCGCAGCCTGCGCACCGCCGTCGTCAGACAGCGCACCGACTGGGTCGCGGGCATCCGGTGGGTGACGTCGTTCGCCCCGATCATGATCACGCAGACGTCCGGGACCCGCGCCGGATCCGCGAGCAGCAGCGACACCTGCCGCTCCAGATCGTCCGACCGGGCCCCGGGCAGGGCCACGTTCCGCAGATCCACCGGCCGCTCGGACACCGCCGCGAGACCCGAGGCGAGCAGCGCCCCCGGGGTCTGCCCGGCCCGCCGCACCCCCTGCCCCGCGGCCGTCGAGTCCCCGAGCATCCCGAGCCGCATCGGGTCGTTCGGTCCGGCGAACGCCACTCCGTACCGCCCGTCCGCACTCGGCGGAACCGGAGCCGTCCCACCGCCCACCTGCCTCTTCGCGAGCTGGACCTCCGCCAGGAACACGCCCACGGCCGCCGCACCGATCAACCCGATGCTGCCACCGCCGTAGGCCGCGCCCGCCGCGATCCGCCGTGCCACCCTTGCTCTCGACACAGTCCGGTCCACCTCCTTCTCGCCGTACAGCCGTACACGTACCTACTTGCCCCGCTCGGGGCTCCGTGTACTCCTTCCCGTACGCACAGTGCGTCCCGTACGCATACTCTGGGCCGGACCATCTCGGAGATCCCGGAGTACACGGTGCAATTCCACGATTCGATGATCAGTCTTGTCGGCAACACCCCGCTGGTGAGGCTGCGCAACGTCACGGCAGGTATCCAGGCGACCGTCCTGGCCAAGGTCGAGTACTTCAACCCCGGCGGGTCCGTGAAGGACCGCATCGCGCTGCGCATGATCGAGGCGGCCGAGCAGAGCGGGGAGCTGAAGCCCGGCGGCACGATCGTCGAGCCGACCAGCGGCAACACCGGCGTCGGCCTCGCCATCGTCGCGCAGCAGAAGGGCTACAAGTGCATCTTCGTCTGCCCGGACAAGGTGTCCACGGACAAGATCAACGTGCTGCGGGCGTACGGCGCCGAGGTCGTCGTCTGCCCCACCGCCGTTGACCCCGAGCACCCGGACTCGTACTACAACGTCTCCGACCGGCTGGTCACCGAGACGCCGGGCGCCTGGAAGCCCGACCAGTACTCCAACCCGAACAACCCGCGCTCGCACTACGAGACCACCGGTCCCGAGCTGTGGGAGCAGACGGAGGGGAAGATCACCCACTTCGTCGCGGGCGTCGGCACCGGCGGCACCATCAGCGGCACCGGCCGCTATCTCAAGGAGATCAGCGACGGCGCGGTCCAGGTCATCGGCGCGGACCCGGAGGGCTCGGTCTACTCCGGCGGCTCCGGTCGGCCGTATCTGGTCGAGGGCGTCGGCGAGGACTTCTGGCCGAGCGCCTACGACCGCGAGGTGACGGACGAGATCGTCGCGGTGTCCGACAAGGACTCCTTCCAGATGACCCGCCGCCTCGCCAAGGAGGAGGGCCTGCTCGTCGGCGGTTCGTGCGGCATGGCGGTCGTCGGCGCCCTGGAGGTCGCCAAGCGGCTCGGTCCCGACGACGTCGTCGTGGTCCTGCTCCCCGACAGCGGGCGCGGCTACCTGAGCAAGATCTTCAACGACGAGTGGATGGCGGACTACGGCTTCCTGGAGGACTCGGGCGCCTCCGCCAACGTCGGCGCGGTCCTGGACTTCAAGGAGGGCCCGATGCCCTCCCTCGTCCACATGCACCCGGAGGAGACGGTCGGTGAGGCCATCGAGGTGCTGCGCGAGTACGGCGTCTCGCAGATGCCGATCGTGAAACCGGGCGCCGGCCACCCGGACGTGATGGCCGCCGAGGTCATCGGCTCCGTCGTGGAACGGCAGCTGCTGGACGCGTTGTTCACCCAGCGCGCCTCGCTGACCGACCCGCTGGAGAAGCACATGTCGGCCCCGCTGCCGCAGGTCGGCTCCGGCGAGCCGGTCGAGGACCTGATGGCCGTGCTCAGCGGCACGGAGGGCGCCGACGCGGCGATCGTGCTCGTCGAGGGCAAGCCGAAGGGCGTCGTCAGCAGGCAGGACCTGCTGGCGTTCCTGGCCAAGGACGCGGGCACGGCGAAGGCCTGACGGTCCGGGGGGTCTCCGGGGCAGCCCCGGGAGGCGCCCGGTGGCCGGGCTTCGCGAAGACGGTACGAGCACGTCATGTCCGCGCAGCACCCGCTTAACACGGCTCCGGCACATTGGTGGGTGTCGGCAGGGGAACCCGCCGGCACCCAGAACGGCGACACCGGACTACGGAGCGGCTCCCGGACCTCCACCGTCGCCCGGACGCGAGCATCCGGCCCTGACCCGGACCGCGTCCCTCGCGGGGACCGCCGTCGTCCCGCCCCCCGGGTGACCGGGGGTGCGGCGGTCCCCGCGACATAACGTCCGGGCTCGCCCCGTCTCCGCCCGCGCCGGGCTCAGTCCTTCCAGTCGGACGACGCCCGTTCGTCCCGGCGGCGGAACAGCCCCCCGCCCCGCGCCGCCTGGAACGCGTTGACGCCGACGATGCCCAGCCAGGCCACCACCAGCCCCTCGATCCCGGCGTTCGCGACGCCGATCGCGGACAGCGGGACGGCCAGGATCAACGAGGCGATCCCCAGCGCGTACCGCTCCCCGAAGCTCTCCGGCTGAGCCGGACGGGCGCCCCGGACACCGGCCGTCTGCTGCTCGGCGAGCTGGCGGCGGACCCTGCGGTCGAGCGTGGTGTCGAGGCGCTGCTCGACCTTCTCCAGGAACGATTCGATGAGCACGGACTCGTACTCCGCACCCAGCTCGCCGCGGGCCTGGAGGGTGGCGGCGAGCTCCTTCTTGAGCTCGTGGTCACGGGCTTCCATGGAGATGACGGTACGGAGTCCAGGCCCCCGTGACAGTGGGGCTAACCCCCGGGTTTTGTCGCGGCCAACCCCCCTCGCGGGTCTCCCGCGGTCTCCTTCCGGCCAGCTGCTGCATATGGACATACAGCATCCTTCCTGGCTGAATAGAACGGTCGGCGCCGGTCGTGGCGCGACGGATCCAACGAGGGGACAGCATGAGGGGGAGCAGCCCCGCCGCACGGTTGCAGCGGCTCTTCGAGGGCCACCGGCTCACACCCACCCAGCGGCGCATCGCACACTGCATGGTCCGCCGGGCCGCCGACGCGCCGTTCCTCTCCAGCGTCGAGCTGGCCGAGCTGGCCGGGGTCAGCCAGCCCTCCGTCACCCGCTTCGCCGTCGCCCTCGGCTTCGACGGCTATCCGGCGCTGCGCAGGCACCTGCGCGAGGTCGCGCCCGCCGAGGCGGAGCAGGAGGAGGCGGGGGAGACGTACAACGAGTACCAGCAGGCCGTCCGCGCCGAGATCGAGAACCTCCAGCACCTCAGTGACATGCTCGCCGACCCCGCGCCCGTCGAGCGGGCCGGCCGGCTGCTCGCCGCCTCCCGGCCCCTGCCGGTGCTCGGGCTGCGCGCCGCCTCCTCGCAGGCGCGCGGCTTCGGCTACTTCGCCGCCAAGGTGCACCCCGACGTCCGGGTGCTCGACGAGGGCGGCACCATGCTGGCCGACCGGATCGACTCCGCCCGCCGGGCCGGGGCCACCGCCCTGATGTGCTTCGCCCTGCCGCGTCACCCCAAGGAGAGCGTGGACGCGCTCGCGTACGCCCGGGACCAGGGGCTGACCGTCGTGACGGTCGCCGACTCCGCCTTCGCGCCCGTCGCCAAGCACAGCGACCTGCTGCTCCCGGCGGCGATCGGCTCCGGGCTCTCCTTCGACACCGTCTGCGCGCCGATGCTCCTCGGCCGGGTGCTGCTGGAGGCGATGTGCGACGGACTGCCCGACGCCCAGGCGCGGTTGGAGGAGTTCGACGTACGGGCGGCGGCGCGCGGCCTGTTCGTGGAGTGAGACCCGAGGGCCCCGCGCCGCCCCGGACGGGTCAGACCTCCAGCTCCGCCTCGATCTTCTTCAGCTGGTGGCGGGCCATCGCCAGGTTCGCCCGGCTCGAGTCCAGCACCAGGTAGAGGAACAGGCCGTTGCCGCCACGGGTCTTGAGCAGCCGGATCAGGTGGTACTGGGTGCCCAGGGTGATGAGGATGTCCTCGATCTCCTCCTTGAGCCCCAGGTGTTCCATGGTGCGGAGCTTGGCGCGGATCACGTCGGTGTTGCCCGCGGCGGCGACCTCCAGGTTGAAGTCCTTGCCGCCGCCGAGCGTGCCGAGGGCCATTCCGCTCGTGTAGTCGACGAGGGCGACACCCGTGGTGCCCTCGATCGAGCTCATCGCTTCCTTCAAAGACGCTTCGGTGTTCGCCATGGTGGCTCGTTTCCTTTCCCTGGCCGGCCGTGGTGACCGGGTCCGTTTCTGTGCCGGCCGCTGGGCCGGTTTCCGTGCGGGCTGGTGCTCGGGCTTCTGCGTGATGGCTGAGTCCCGGTGGTTGTGGCGGTACGGGTGGGGGGAATCGGGCGACCGCTGCGCGCAGGCGCGTTACGTGGGGCGTTGCGGCAGGGCGCGGTCGGGTGCGGTGGCCGGGCGCGGCGGCGCGGCACGGGGAGTGGCCGCGGCGGGGCGCTCGACGCGCTCCAGCGCGGTGTCGACGAGTTCGCCGATGCGGGCGCCCGCGCGGCGGCCCTCCAGATGGAGCCGGCCGACGTTGATGCGGTCCTCGGCGAGCAGGGTCAGGACGGCGGAGGAGCCCGCGGCGTAGGTGGCGATGTAGCCGCTGCCGCCGCGGACCAGCAGTTCCCGGAAGCCGCCCCGGCCGGTGGCGTCGGTCATGCGGATGGAGACGCCGAGGGCGGCGGCGGTGAGGGCGGCGACGCCCTCCGCCTCGACGCCCGGGGTGTCGTGGGCCAGGACGAGCCCGTCGGTGGAGGCGGCCAGCGCCCCGGAGAGCAGCGGGACCCGGGCGCGTAACCGCTGGAGCTCGTCGAGGACATCACGCACTTCGGCCTCGGGCACCATCAGCTGTCTCCTCCCGGCACGCTGTCTGAGCGCGCGTATCACAGGGCCTCCAATGCGTCTCGGAGTCGGCGCAGCAGGGCGATATCGGGGTCGGCCGTCACCTCGGGGAGTGGGATCCGGCGCGGCGTCGCGGCGGCCGGCAGGGGCTGGGCGCGGACCGCCGCCACCAGACCGGCCGCGGCGAGCCGTCGCAGGTCGACCAGGATGTGGAACGCGGAGCGGCCCAGGGCCTGCGCGATGTCCGAGGCCGTACGGACCCCGTCGACCAGCTCCAGGAGCCGGCGTTGCCGGGCCGGGACCGGGGCGTCTGGCCCGTGGGCCGTCCGCAGGAGCGGGGCGCTGTCGCAGGCGGGATCGGGCCAGATCCGGTCCAGGAACTCGCGTCTGCGCAGCGTCTCGCGTTCCACGGCGGCCACCGGCACGGGCCGCACCGGACCGATCCAGTGCGCCACCCCGTAACGGAAGCGGGCGGGCGTCCCGGTCGGGGCGAGGGCGAAGAACGCGGCGTCGTACAGCGCGCCCAGATGGCACAACTCCAGCGCGCCGCCCGGCACATGACCGCTGTCCACCAGATAGCGGCCGACCCGGCGGCCCGCCCCGGCCTGCGCCACCGCGTCCCACCAGCCCTCGTGCCGCAGGGTTCCACCGGTGGTGAGCAGGACGTCGATGCCGGGGGTGGCGGGGCTCTCGGCGTGCACGACCTGGCCGTCGGCGAGGTAGAGCGTGCCGCGGTCGCGCATCAGGGCGCCGGTGGCGCGCTCGGCGGCCAGGCGCTGGAGCATCGGGGAGAGGACCGGCAGCCGGTCCGTCGCGGGTGCGTCGGGGTCGGCGGCTATCGCGCTCATGCCAGCACCAGCCGCTCGGCCAGCTCACCGAGCCGCCTCCGGGCGAGCGCGAGGTTGCCCGCCGAGCGGTCCATCCAGAGGTGCAGGAAGACGCTGCTGTCGAATGCCGTCTCCACGAATCGGAGCATGTGGTATCCGTCATGGGTGGTGACGATGACGTCCTCGACGGGCGTGCTCGGTGGCTCCGCGGTCCGTTCGCCCTCGGCGCCGAGGCGGGCGAAGGCGGGCTGTTCGGCGGTCATCCGGGCGACCTCCGCGGTCTCGGCGGCGGTCGCCTCGTGGTCGCCGTTGGGGGAGTCCCCGATGGTGCCGAGGGCGAGACCGCTCGTCCAGTCGACCACCGAGGCGCCCCGGGCACCGGGCAGCCTCATGACTTCGAGCAGGCACTCGTCGATTCCGGGCACGCGGATTTCCCCTCCCGACGTGGCGTACGGCTGTAACGCAGAGGCTACGCATCGTGCTCACGCCTGGTGGAGGTTCTGGCATTTTCCTTTGGTACATGCCCTCCGGGGTGTAAAGGGGCGGCTGAAATGTGGTGGCCGGGGGGCGCTGTGATGTCCGGTCAGGGGGCGTCGGCGCCGGACCTCTCGCGGGCGGTCATCACCGCCCTGTTGAGCACCCAGAGCCCGATCCCGATGAGCAGCAGGACTCCGGCGCGCACGTACACGTCGGAGCCCCGGTCGGCGAGCGGGCTCGCCAGGATCAGCGAGGTGAGCGCGCCGAGCACCGGAAGCGCCGTGGGCGTACGGAAGTGGGGGTGGTCCACCGGGTCCCCGCGCAGCACCAGCACGGCGATGTTGACCACGGCGAAGACGCAGAGCAGCAGGAACGAGGTGGTGTCGCCGAGCCCTTCGATCTCGCCGGTGGAGACCAGGCCGATCGCCAGGGCGGAGACGAAGACGATCCCGACCCAGGGGGTGCGCCGGCCGGCCAGTACCTTGCCCATCGCGGGCGGCAGGATGCGCTCGTTGGCCATGCCGTAGCAGAGCCGCGAGGCCATCATGATGTTGATCAGCGCCGAGTTGGTGACGGCGAACAGCGCGATCAGCGCGAAGAGTTTCGGCGGGAAATCGACGCCCCCGGCCTTCACCACCTCCAGCAGCGGGCCGCTGGACCCCGACAGGGTGCGGGAGTCGACCAGGAGTGAGGAGATCAGGGCGACCAGGACGTAGATGGTGCCGGTGACGCCCACGCCGATGAAGATGGCGCGGGGGAAGTTCCGGGCCGGGTTCTTGGTCTCCTCGGCCATGTTCACCGAGTCCTCGAAACCGACGAAAGCGAAGAAGCCGAGCGCGGTGGCGCCGAGGACGCCGGTGAGCAGGGCGTATCCGGTGCCGCCGGTCTCGATCTGGGTCAGCCGGGAGGGTTCGCCCTCGCCGCTGAGGACGGCGTACGCGCCGATCGCGAGGATCACCGCGAGCCCGCTGACCTCGACCAGGGTCAGGACCACGTTCGCCTTGACCGACTCGGCGACCCCGCGCAGGTTGATCGCGGCCAGGGCGAGGACGAACAGGACCGCGATCAGGGTCGGCGGCACGGCGTCGGTGAACTCGCCCAGATAGTCGCCGCTGAACGCCCGTGCCGCCGCGCTCGCCGAGGAGAGGCCCGAGCACATGACCATGAAGGCCACGACGAAGGTCAGGAAGGGGACCTTGAACGCCTTCTGGGTGTAGAGCGCGGCCCCGGCCGCCTTCGGGTACTTGCCGACCAGCTCCACGTACGAGGCCGCCGTCAGCAGCGCGACGACGAAGCCGATCGCGAACGGCAGCCACAGCGCGCCGCCGATCTTGCCCGCCACGTCTCCGGTGGTGGCGTAGATGCCGGTGCCGAGGATGTCGCCGATGACGAAGAGGACCAGCAGCTTGGGGCCGAGGGCCCGCTTGAGCGGCGGCGATCCGCCGTCCTTCCCGGTCGGCCGGGCGCTTGCGGGTGGGTCGGGAGTGCTCATCGGTGCCTCCGGGGCGGCCGCTGGTGCGGGGGTGGGAAACACGTCTTCCCGATCGCGACGCGAACCGCACCTGTTGACTACGACTATTCAGAGCATCAGGATGTGAATAGTTTTCCACCGTCGCGAGGAGGCACCGCCATGTCAGGACCCCGCCCCGTACGGGCACCGCGCGGCAGCGCACTGACCGCCCGGGGATGGCAGCAGGAAGCCGCCCTGCGCATGCTGCAGAACAACCTGGACCCCGAGGTCGCCGAGCACCCCGACAAGCTCGTCGTCTACGGCGGCACCGGGAAGGCGGCCCGCGACTGGCGCTCGTTCGACGCGATGGTCCGCACCCTCCAGACGCTCAAGCAGGACGAGACGATGCTCGTCCAGTCCGGGCGGCCGGTCGGTGTCATGCAGACCCACGAGTGGGCGCCGCGCGTGCTCATCGCCAACTCCAACCTGGTCGGCGACTGGGCCAACTGGGAGGAGTTCCGCCGCCTGGAGCAGCTGGGTCTGACCATGTACGGCCAGATGACCGCCGGGTCCTGGATCTACATCGGCACCCAGGGCATCCTCCAGGGCACCTACGAGACCTTCGCCGCCGTCGCCGCGAAGAAGTTCGGCGGGACGCTGGCCGGGACGATCACCCTGACCGCCGGTCTCGGCGGCATGGGCGGCGCCCAGCCCCTCGCCGTCACCATGAACGACGGCGTCGCGATCTGCATCGACGTCGACCCGCGCGCCATCGAGCGCCGCATCGAGCACCGCTATCTGGACGTGAGGGCCGACAGCCCGGAGCACGCCCTCCAGCTCGCCATCGAGGCCCGCGACCGGCGCAAGCCCCTCTCCATCGGCCTCCTCGGCAACGCGGCCGAACTGCTGCCCCGGATGCTCGCCGAGGGCGCGCCGATCGACATCGTCACCGACCAGACCAGCGCCCACGATCCGCTGGCCTACCTGCCGCTCGGCGTCGACTTCGACGACATGGCCACCCTCGCCGCCGAGAAGCCCGCCGACTTCACCCGGCGCGCCCGCGAGTCGATGGCCCGCCACGTCGAGGCCATGGTCGGCTTCATGGACGCCGGCGCCGAGGTCTTCGACTACGGCAACTCCATCCGCGGCGAGGCCCAGCTCGCCGGGTACGACCGCGCCTTCGACTTCCCCGGCTTCGTCCCCGCCTACATCCGCCCCCTCTTCTGCGAGGGCAAGGGCCCCTTCCGCTGGGCGGCCCTCTCCGGCGAGGCCTCCGACATCCACAAGACGGACAAGGCGATCCTGGACCTCTTCCCGGAGAACGAGTCGCTGCACCGCTGGATCAAGATGGCCGGCGAGCGCGTCCACTTCCAGGGGCTGCCCGCCCGGATCTGCTGGCTCGGCTACGGCGAGCGCGACAAGGCCGGCGAGCGCTTCAACGACATGGTCGCGAGCGGCGAACTGGCCGCCCCGCTGGCCATCGGCCGCGACCACCTCGACTGCGGCTCCGTCGCCTCCCCGTACCGCGAGACCGAGGCCATGCTCGACGGCTCCGACGCCATCGCCGACTGGCCGCTGCTCAACGCCATGGTCAACGTCGCCTCCGGCGCCTCCTGGGTCTCCCTCCACCACGGCGGCGGCGTCGGCATGGGCCGCTCCATCCACGCGGGCCAGGTCTCCGTCGCCGACGGCACGAAGCTGGCCGGCGAGAAGATCCGCCGCGTCCTGACGAACGACCCCGGCATGGGCGTCATCCGCCATGTCGACGCCGGCTACGACATCGCGGAGACCGTCGCCGCGGACAAGGGCGTACGCGTGCCGATGACGGAGGGCAACTGATGCCCACGGGCACCTCGGGGCAGGGCCCGGCCGGCGCGGCCGGGCCCACCCCTCCCGCCCCGGGGCGGCAGCCGTGGCGCGCCGGGGACTCCTTCCTCTCGATGTGGCGGGAGCTGGCTCCCGTCGGACGCCACCCCGACAGCGGCGGCTACCGGCGCTACGCCTGGTCGGCGGCCGACCTCGACTGCCGGGCCTGGTTCCGCGCGCAGGCCGAGGCGCGCGGGCTCGCGTACGAGACCGACCGCAACGGCAACCAGTGGGCCTGGCTCGGCGACCCCCTGGCCGGGGATGCCGTCGTCACCGGCTCCCACCTGGACTCCGTCCCGGACGGCGGGGCCTTCGACGGCCCCCTCGGGGTGGTCTCCTCCTTCGCCGCGCTCGATGAACTCCACCGCAGGGGAGTGGAGTTCACCCGACCGCTGGCCGTCACCAACTTCGGTGACGAGGAGGGGGCCCGCTTCGGCCTGGCCTGCGTCGGGTCCCGGCTCGCCGCCGGCCAGCTCGCCGTCGCCGACGCCCACCGCCTGAGGGATGCGGACGGGACCACCCTGCCCGCCGCCATGGAGGCGGCCGGATACGACCCCGGCACCATCGGCCCCGACCCGGAACGCCTCGCCCGCATCGGCGCGTTCGTCGAACTCCACGTCGAGCAGGGCCGCGCCCTCGACCTGACCGGCGACCCCGTCGGCATCGCCTCCGCCATCTGGCCGCACGGCCGCTGGCGGTTCGACTTCCGGGGCGAGGCCAACCACGCGGGCACCACCCGGCTCGTCGACCGCCGCGACCCGATGCTCACGTACGCCGAGACCGTGCTCGCCGCCCGCCGCGAGGCCGAACTGACCGGCGCGCTCGCCACCTTCGGCAAGATCGCGGTCGAGCCCAACGGGGTCAACGCCATCCCCTCCCTCGTCCGCGGCTGGCTCGACTCCCGCGCCGCCGACCAGGCCACCCTCGACGCCGTCGTCAGCGGCGTCGAGCGCGCCGCCCGGGAGTACGCCGAGCGGGCCGGGATCGACCTCGACGTCGTCCGCGAATCGTTCACGCCCGTCGTCGAGTTCGAGCACGCCCTGCGCGACGAGCTGGCCAAGATCCTGGAGGGCGGCGGCGACACGGGGCGGCCCGTTCCCGTCCTCGGCACCGGCGCGGGCCACGACGCGGGTATTTTGTCCGCCTCGGTGCCCACCGCCATGCTCTTCGTACGGAACCCCACCGGCATCTCGCACTCACCCGCCGAGCACGCCGCCGAGGACGACTGCACGGCCGGGGTCGAGGCACTCGCCGACGTACTGGAAGGTCTCGCGTGCAGCTGACACAACGGACGACGGGCGCACCCGTCACCGCGACCTACTGGATGGACCACGCCTGGCTCGGCACGCACGTCGAACCGGGTGTCACCCTGGACGTCGCGGACGGCCGCATCGCCGGGATCAGGACCGGGGTCGAAACACCCCCGCCCGGCGCGACCGCGCTGCGCGGCCTGACCCTCCCCGGCCTCGCCAACACCCACTCCCACGCCTTCCACCGGGCCCTGCGCGCCACCGTCCAGGTGGGCACCGGGACCTTCTGGACCTGGCGCGAGCTGATGTACCGCACGGCGGACCGGCTCACCCCGGACACCTACTTCGACCTGGCCCGCGCCACGTACGCCGAAATGGCCCTGGCCGGCATCACCTCCGTCGGCGAATTCCACTATCTGCACCACGCCCCCGGCGGCACCCCCTACGCCAACCCGAACGCCATGGGCGAGGCGCTCATCGCGGCCGCCGCCGAGGCCGGGATCCGGATCACCCTGCTGGACACCGCCTATCTCGCCGCCGGATTCGGCGAGCGGCCAGGCCGGCACCAGCTGCGCTTCTCCGACACCACCGCCGAGGCCTGGGCCGAGCGCGCCTCCCTCCTCAAGGGCGACGACCACACGCTGATCGGCGCGGCGATCCACTCCGTCCGGGCGGTCCCGGCGGACCAACTGGCCACCGTGGCGCGGTGGGCCGAGGAGCGGGAGGCCCCGCTCCACGTCCACCTCTCCGAGCAGCCGGCGGAGAACGACGCCTGCCGGGCCGCCCACGGCCGCACCCCCACCCGGCTGCTGGCCGACCACGGGGTCCTCGGCCCGCGCACCACCGGCATCCACAACACGCACTTGACCGAGGCGGACATCGAGCTGCTGGGCTCCTCGGCGACGGGCACCTGCATGTGCCCCACCACCGAACGCGACCTGGCCGACGGCATCGGCCCCGCCACCGCCCTCCAGAAGGCGGGCTCGCCGCTCTCGCTGGGCAGCGACAGCCATGCCGTGATCGACCTCTTCGAGGAGGCCCGGGCGATGGAGCTCAACGAGCGGCTGCGCACCCACATCCGGGGCCACTGGACGGCCGCCGCCCTGCTGAGGGCCGCCTCCGCCGACGGGCACGCCGCGCTGGGCCGCCCCGACGCGGGCGTCCTGGAGCCGGGCGCCCCCGCCGATCTGACCACCGTCGCCCTGGACTCCGTCAGGACGGCGGGACCGGTGCCCCGACTGGCAGCGGAGACCGCCGTATTCGCCGCCTCCGCCGCTGATGTGCGGCACACGGTCGTGGCGGGGCGGCACATCGTCCGGGACGGCCGTCACACACAGGTCGAGGACGTGCCCCGGGCGCTCGCGACCGCCATCGCCGCCCTGCACGGCTGAGCCCGGGACGCGCCCCCTCCGCACGACTCACCCGGGACCGCCCGGAGCCCCGGGACCGCCCGGAACGCAGGGACCGCGCGGAGCCCCGGGAACCCCCAGACCCCCCGGAACGCAAGGAGAACACTCTCCAGATGACGACCACCGCCGTCACCCACATCGCCAGCCTGGTCACCAATGACCCCTCCCTCGGCAACGGGACCCCCCTGGGCCTGATCCAGGACGCGGCCGTCGTCATCGAGGGCGACCGCATCGTCTGGACCGGTGAATCCAGCAAAGCACCCGCCACTGACAACGTCCTCGACGCGGCCGGCCGCGCGGTCGTCCCGGGCTTCGTCGACTCCCACTCCCACCTGGTCTTCGCGGGCGACCGCACCCAGGAGTTCAACGCCCGCATGTCCGGGCAGCCCTACCGCGCGGGCGGCATCCGCACCACCGTCGCCGCCACCCGGGCCGCGACCGACGAGGAGCTGTCCGCCAACGTCGCCCGCTACCTCGCCGAGGCCCTGCGCCAGGGCACCACCACCTTCGAGACCAAGTCCGGCTACGGCCTCACCGTCGAGGACGAGGCCCGCGCCCTGCGCATCGCGGGCCGCCACACCGACGAGGTCACCTACCTCGGCGCCCACATCGTGTCCCCCGACTACGCCGACGACCCCGCCGGATACGTCGACCTGGTCACCGGCCCGATGCTGGAGGCCTGCGCCCCGCACGCCCGCTGGATCGACGTGTTCTGCGAGCAGGGAGCCTTCGACGGCGACCAGGCCCGCGCCATCCTCACCGCGGGCCGCGCCAAGGGGCTGCACCCGCGCATCCACGCCAACCAGCTCAGCTACGGCCCCGGTGTCCAGCTCGCCGTCGAGCTCGACGCGGCGTCGGCCGACCACTGCACCCACCTCACCGACGCGGACGTCGACGCGCTCGGCCAGGGCCGCACGGTGGCCACGCTGCTCCCGGGCGCGGAGTTCTCCACCCGCGCCGCCTGGCCCGACGCCCGCCGCCTCCTCGACGCCGGGGCCACCGTCGCGCTCTCCACGGACTGCAACCCCGGCTCGTCGTTCACCTCGTCCATGCCGTTCTGCGTCGCGCTGGCCGTACGCGACATGGGGATGACCCCGGACGAGGCGATCTGGTCCGCCACCGCGGGCGGAGCCGCGGCCCTGCGCCGCACCGACATCGGCCGGATCACCCCCGGTGCCCGCGCCGACCTGGTCCTCCTCGACGCCCCGAGCCACGTTCACCTCGCCTACCGCCCAGGCGTCCCGCTGGTCAGCGCGGTGTGGCGGAGCGGAGAGCGGGTGGTGTGACGGGCGCCCCGGCGGCCCACAGGCGGAAGGACCGGCCCCCACACGCGGAAGGACCAGGCCCCCACACACGGAAGGACCCGCCCTCACACGCGGAAGGACCCGCTCCCGGCGATCCGGGGCGGGTCCTTCCGCGGTGCTCCTCGGCTCCCCCTGGACCCCGTAGCGGGGCGGCGGGCCGGGTGGGTCACTCCTCCAGGGTCAGACCCTTGCGGAGCTTGGTCAGCGTGCGGGAGAGCAGCCGGGAGACGTGCATCTGCGAGATGTTCAGCTCCTCACCGATCTCCGACTGCGTCATGTTGCTGACGAAGCGGAGCGAGAGGATCATCCGGTCCCGGGCGGGCAGCGCGGCGATCAGCGGCTTCAGCGACTCGACGTACTCGATGCCTTCGAGCCCGTGGTCCTCGTAACCGATGCGGTCCGCGAGGGCGCCCTCGCCCTCGTCCTCCTCGGGCTTGGCGTCCAGCGAGCTGGCGGTGTACGCGTTGCTCGCGGACATGCCCTCGACGACCTCGTCCGGGGTGATGCCGAGACGCTCGGACAGCTCCGCCACGGTGGGCGCGCGGTCCAGCTGCTGGGAGAGCTCGTCGCCCGCCTTGGCCAGGTCGAGCCGCAGCTCCTGGAGCCGGCGCGGTACGCGCACGGACCAGCTGGTGTCACGGAAGAAACGCTTGATCTCGCCGACGATCGTCGGCATCGCGAAGGTCGGGAACTCCACGCCGCGGCTCAGCTCGAACCGGTCGATCGCCTTGATCAGGCCGATGGTGCCGACCTGGACGATGTCCTCCATCGGCTCGCTGCGGGAGCGGAACCGGGAGGCGGCGAACTTGACGAGCGCGAGGTTCAGCTCGACGAGGGTGTTGCGGACGTAGCTGTACTCGTGGGTGCCCTCTTCGAGGGACTCCAGCCGCTCGAAGAGCGTCTTCGACAGGGCCCTGGCGTCCAGAGCGCCCACTTCGGCGTACGGCGGTATCTCGGGAAGCCCTTCGAGTCCTTCGAGGGACTCACCGGCCCCTCCGAGGTTCTCACCGAACCCTTCGAGGCTCTCACCGGAAGCGCCGGAGAAGTCTGAGGTGGTGCTGGTGGTGCCGGTGGTACGAGGGGTACCGGTGGTGCCGGCGCGCGGGCCGGGGACGGCTCTCGCGGCGGGGGAGTCGGAATTGGTCGGTCCCTGAGGACATGCCGACGACGCGTTCTGGGTACGCGCTACGTCGAGCCGGGGTGACATGGTTCTCCTCCATCGTTCTCGGCATATGGCTGCCGATGCCCATACGTGTTCCTGCGGTGAAGCGGCGCCTCCGAAGCCGGTCGCATTTCTGGTGTCCCTCTACCCATACCCGGTCTCGACCAGCAGTGACAAGCGCCAATTGCTGCTATATGTCCGGTTTGTTGAGGTCTCCGACTACCGTGTGGCGTTCGGAACGCGTACTGTTTTACGCACGTCGGCGGCAGCTACGCATACAGCCGCGCAGGCAGTGACGCGCACAGTGACGAACGGCGAAGAGGGACAGGCATGGACCGCGGGACGGTCGGCAGTGCGAACCGAGGTCGACTTCAGGTCGATGCCCGGACCGAGGGGCGCAGCGAGGTGGTGACCCCGGTCGGTGAGCTCGATCACCACACCGCGGATCTGCTGCGCGAGCCCCTGGAGAGTGCGGTCGAGCAGGGGCGGTCACGCCTGGTGGTCGACTGCTCCCGCCTGGATTTCTGCGATTCCACCGGGCTGAACGTGCTGCTCGGCGCCCGCCTCAAGGCGGAGGCGGCCGGAGGGGGCGTCCATCTGGCCGGAATGCTGCCCGTCGTGGCGAGGGTGTTCGAGATCACCGGCGCCGAGGCGGTCTTCACCGTCCACGCCACGCTCGAAGAGGCCCTGGCCACCTGACCCGGGCACGGCCGTGCGACCGCGGACATTCCCGATGTCGGCTGCGTCACGCGATCGTGTGCCTCAAGTGGGTGTTGTTGCGACATGGCAGGGCAGGAGACACCCCGGCGGTGCCCCGCAAAGGCTCCGGCACACTCGGTAACTGATCACTTTCTGTTCAACGGCGACATGGCGACATGGCGAATCGGTGAGGTGAAGCGCTGATGAGCACCACCCGGCAGCATCCGCCGGGCGACCTCGGTCGCGAGCCGGACGGAGCGGGCGCAGCCTCGCCCGTCCCGGCCGAGCGGCAGTGGCGCACGCTCTCGCTCGCACAGGCCGGGGGCATCGTCCCGACGGCCCGGGACTTCGCCCGGCAGGCGCTGCACGACTGGGGCTGGCTCCCGGCGTCCACCGCCGACCGCAGGGCCGCCGCCGAGGATGTCCTGCTGGTCGTCTCCGAGCTGGTCACCAACGCCTGCCTGCACGCGGAGGGCCCCGAGGAGATCCGCATCGCCCGCACCCCCAAGGGGCTGCGGGTGGAGGTCGTCGACCGGGGTGCCGGACAGCCCGCCCCCCGTACGCCGCACCGCGCCGGCCGCCCCGGGGGCCACGGCATGTTCATCGTGCAGCGCCTCTGCCTCGACTGGGGCGTGCTGCGTACGCCGGACGCGCCGGGCAAGACCGTCTGGGCGGAGCTCGCCGCTCCGGCGTAGGGCCCGCTCCTCGCCCCCTCATCGAACCACCGCACCGAAAAGAGCGCGCCGGATCGGCGCGCTCTTTGTCTTCCCTCCATCAGGCCCCGGGCGTACCTTGAGCGGCCAATCTGATGTGCCGTCAGCAATGTGTGCGCGTAAGCATCATGGCGGGCGGCGGCGTCCGGCAAGAGGGGAACACGAGGTGCCGAACCGGAAACGGACAACTCTCGCGCTGGCGGCCGCGCTGGCGGGCTCGATCGTGGCGGCGGGCGCGCCTGCCGCGTACGCCCAGGTCGTGGACGTCAACTATCAGTGCGTGACGCCCATCGGCCCCAAGGGGGCCGTCTCGCCCATCGACATCAAGAGCGTCAAGAGCGGCGGTGGCTACAAGCTCACCATGTCCTTCCAGAAGGGTGTCTCCTCCAGCCCGGTCGAGCTGGGCAAGGGGGCCATGAACCCGAGTGCCGTGATCGAACTGGGCGGAGCGGAGACGGGCAAGGTCCAGGTCTCCGGCCCGGCGAACGCCGAGGCGATCCCGGCCAACACCCCGATCAAGATCAGTGACCTGTCGGGGACGTACACCCCGAAGAAGAGCGGCAAGGTCACCTTCACCGCCGGGGTCCTCACCATCAAGGCCCTCGGTACGACCACCACCTGTACGCCCAGGAACAGCCCCGGCCCGTCCCTCGAACTCGACGTCGAGGGGGCGGGCGGCTCGTCGGGCGGCGGCTCGACCGGGGGATCGACCGGCGGGTCCACGGGAAGCGGCTCCACGGGAAGCGGCTCCACGGGCGGTGCCACCGGAGGCGCTTCGGGCGGCGGCGAACTGCCCCGCACCGGCCCCCTGGACTCGGCGGTGGCGCTCGGCACGCTCGGCGGCACCGTGCTGCTGGCCGGAGCGGCCGGGGTGCTCTGGCTGACCCGGCGCGGACAGCGGCCCACGGGCTGACCACGGCATGGGGGAAGCGTACGACCCGTGAGAGGCGCACGGCCCGTACGCCGCCGTCGCCGCCGGAAGGCAAGGAGCCGCCCATGTCGCCACCCGCCCCGCGCCTTTGGCGGGCGCTGCCCGTCCTCACGGCGGTGCTCGCCGCCCTGCTGTACGGGCTCGCGCCCCCGGCAGCCGCCGACGACGGTCCCGCGGACTGGACGGCCCGGCCCGCCGGGACCGGCAGCGGCCGGGACGCCCGGCCGTACGTCTATCTGGAGGGCGCGCCCGGCGCGGTCCTCCAGGACCGCCTCGCGGTGACCAACTCGGGGCGGGCCCCGCTGACCGTACGGCTCCGGGGCGACGGCCGGGCCGGGGGCTGGATCAGGTTCGCCGAGGACACGGTCACCGTCCCGGCCCGCACCCGCGCCGATGTGCCGCTCGCCCTCACGGTGCCGCCCGACGCGGTGCCCGGCGACGCCTCCGGGGAGGCCGTGGCCATCGGCGGGGGCGAGGAGGTCCGCGTACCGGTCCGGGTCCGGACCGTCGGCGCGACACTCGCGGCGCTCACCGTCGAGGACGTCGAGATCTCCGGTGGGACGATCAGGTACGCCCTGGTCAACCGGGGCAACGCGACGCTGAGGCCGCGGCTGGCGGTGCGCGCCGAGGGCGTGTTCGGCACGCTGCTGGACCGCCCGGAACGGCCCCTGCCGCTGGAACTGGCCCCCGGCCGGAGGGCCGAGCGGACCGAACCCTGGCCCGACGCCCCGGCCCTGGACGCGGTGACCGTACGCCTGCGGGTCACCGCGCCGGGGGGTGTCCGCGACGAGGCGGAGGCCTCGGCGACGTACCTCCCGGTGGGCCCGGCCGTCGGCGGCGGGCTGCTGCTCCTCGGCGGCCTGGCCGTGTTCGCCTCCGGCGCGTACCGGAGGCGGCGGCCCACGGGGCGCACGGCCCCGCAACCACTCAGGGGCGAGGCACAACCCCCGACGGCCACAGAACCGTTGCTGAAGGCGGGAGCGAAGACGTGACGCGGCAGCCCGAACGCGAAGCCCCCCGCACCCTTCTCCGGCCCGCCCGGCCCGCCCGGCCCGCCCGGCCTGCCCGGCCTGCTCGGCCCATCCGACCTGTCGGCAGGCCGCACCTGACCGCCCTCCTGGCCCTCCTCGCCCTGCTGCCCGCTCTGCTGGTCCTCACGGCACCGGGCGCGCGGGCGGCCGACGGCGACCCTGCCGTCAGCCTGTCCAAGAAGGAGGCGGGCAAGGGTGGGGAGATCACCGTCAGCGGCAGCGGCTGGCGGCCCGACGCGCTGCTGATGCTGCTGATCTGCGGTCGGTCCACGCCGGAGCGGGGTGTCATCGGCGGCACCAACTCCTGCGCCAACGCCGACGGCCGCGCCGTCACGACCGACAAGAAGGGCGCCTTCCGCAAGAAGCTGCCGGTGTCCGAACCCCCACAACCCTGCCCCTGCGTGGTGCACGTCGCCACGGTGACGGGTGAACAGGCGCTGTTCGACGCGGAGTTCACGGTGGCGGGCCATCCGACGGCGGATCTGCCGAGGCAGAGCGGCGACGGGAGGCTCGCGGTGCTGGCCACCGCGCGTCTGGAAGGCGACAGCTCCCTGCTGACCTGGTTCGGGGCCCCGCCCGCCCGCAGGCTGGTCTTCACCGTCGGCAATCCCGGCTCCGCCCCCCTCCAGGACCCCGTCTTCGAGATCGGCACCGCACACGGCGTCTACGCCCCGCAGTGGGAGGAACGCCAGTGGCGCGGCACGGTCGCGCCCGGTGGCAAGGCGCGGATCGAGCTGCCGGTCGAGCTGTCGGCGGGCGCGCACGGGGACTACCAGGTCTCCCTTCGGTACGGGGACAAGGTGCTGGCCGAACAGCCGTGGGGGGTGGCCCGGCCGTGGGGCGTCACCCTCTTCTGGGTCCTGCTCTGCCTGGTCGTCCCGGCGGCGGTCTTCCGTATCGGCATGGCGATCGTGGACAAGGTCCGGCCCCGCCCCGCCGGCGCGCACCGCATGCGGAGGACGGCCGGGCTCCCCGACGCGACCTCCGCCGACCCCACGGACGCGAACACGACCACGGCGGTGCTGCCGTGGTTCACCCCGGACTCCGCACCGTCAGAGAACCGACCCCCACCCACGACGAAGGGACAAGCGTGAGAACGCAACGGAGGATGAGCGCGGCGGGAGTCGCGCTGATGCTCGGCGGCGCGGGCATCCTGATGGCCGCGAGCCCGGCCCGGGCCGCCGAGGTCAGTTACGCGACGGAATGCGTCCCGCCGCCGATCTCGGGACTGCCCGCCGTGCAGGGCACCACGAAGGTGGAGCTGGCCGCTCCGGCCGAGGCGAAGGTGGGCGACCAGATCGAGGTCGTCTGGAAGACGGTCGAGGCCGCTTCCAAGAACCCGGACGTGCTGGACCTGGGGGCGGACACGGTCAAGCCGACCGGAACCGTCACCCTGGGCGGCACGGCGAGCGGCGAACTGAAGCTGGAGGGCCCCCGGCAGAACCCGCCGATCCCCAAGAACAGCCCCATGGTGCTGCCCGACATGAAAGGCACGCTGAAGCTGGAGAAGGCCGGGGAGATCACGCTGACCCCGGGCGCGTACACCATCAACGTGTCCAAGCCGATCTCGACGGACACCAAGTGCGCGCCGAAGGAAGAGGTGCGGCCGGGCGCCACGATCAAGGTCACCGAGGGCGGCGGCTCCACCTCCGGTGGTACGACCACGGGTGGCTCGGACTCCGGCGGTACGACGACGGGTGGCTCGGACTCCGGCGGTACGACGACGGGTGGCTCGGACTCCGGCGGTACGACGACGGGTGGCTCGGACACCGGCGGTACGACCACCGGAGGCACGGACTCCGGCGGCGCCACGTCCGGAGGCGGTGACGGCGGAAGCACCGGCGGCGGGGGAGGCGGGACCGACTTCCCCGGCAAGGAGGTGTCCGTCGCCTACGCGTGCAAGACCCCCATCGGGGACAAGAACGCCACCTCGCCGGTCCGCATCAGCGCCAAGAAGAGCGGCGGCGACTACGCCCTGACGGTGAAGTTCAGCAAGTCCGTGATGGACAGCCCGATCGACATCCCGGCCAACCAGGTCAAACCGTCCATGGACGTCAAGCTCGGCGGGGCGGACAACGGCACGGTCACGGTCGAGGGGCCGCTGAACAAGGAAGTCATCAAGACCGGCGCCCCGATCGAGATCCCGGATCTCACGGGCACGTACAAGCCCGGTGCGAGCGGGAAGTCCACGCTCAGCCCGGGCGTCCTGACCGTGATGGCCGCCGGTACGACGACCACCTGCACGCCGCCCGCCGATGTGGCCGTCTCCCTGGAACTGGACACCTCCGCCCAGCCGGGCGGCGCGTCCGGCGGCAGCGGCAGCGGCGGCGCGGCGGGCTCCGGCGGAGCCGCGGCGTCCGGCGGTGGCACGGACTCGGGTGGCGGCCTGGCCGCCACCGGGGCCGAGGACGGCGGTGCGCTGAGAGCGCTCGGCCTGGTCGCCGGCACGGCGATCCTGCTGGGCGGCGCGGTGTTCACGTTCACCCCGTGGCGGAAACTCCGCGCCACACGCTGAGCGCTCCCGACGCGTCACGCGGTCCCACCACGACACGCGCTCCGGCACGTCACGCGCTTCCACCACGACACGCGGTCCCGACGGCGAGACGCGGTCCCGACGGGACCGCGTCCCGGCATGACAGAGGGCCGCCGCACCGGAACACTCCGGTGCGGCGGCCCTCGGCCGTACGTACCTCCCCCCGAGGGGACCTACGGGGCGTGCGTCAGCGGACGTCACCCATGAGCTGCTTGACCTTGCCGCGGTACATGAAGATCGCGATACCGGCGGCGACGGCGAGCGTCGCCTCCAGGGCCACGACCCCGGTGCCGTTGAGCTCCACACCGGCCAGCGAGAGCAGACCCGTGGTGCAGTCACCGGCGGTGACGGCCAGGAACCAGACACCCATCATCTGGCTGGCGTACTTCGCCGGCGCCATCTTCGTGGTGACGGAGAGGCCGACCGGGGAGAGCGTCAGCTCGGCCACGGTCTGGATGAAGTAGATCGCGACCAGCCACATCGCGGCGGCCTTGTGGCCGTCACCCGCGATGGTCAGCGGCATCAGGAAGACGAAGAACGAGGCGCCGACCAGCACGAGGCCGGAGCTGAACTTCACGATCGTGCTCGGCTCCTTGCCACGCCGGTTCAGGGCGAGCCAGAAGGTGGCGAAGACCGGCGCGAGCGCCATGATCAGGACCGGGTTGACCGACTGGTACCAGGAGACCGGGAAGTCCCAGCCGAAGATGCTGTTGTCGGCCGAGGACTCGGCGAAGATCGAGAGCGTCGAGCCGCCCTGGTCGTAGATCATCCAGAAGATGGCCGCGGCCACGAAGAACCAGATGTACCCGGTCATCTTCGACTGCTCGGCGGGGCTGAGCTCCTTGTCGCGCTTGATGCGCGCGAGGACCATCACCGGAATGACCAGACCCGCGATCGTGATCGGGACCAGCAGCCAGTTCAGCGTGTAGACGCCGGTGACGACCGTGCCGATGTAGAAGACGGCGGCGACGCCCAGCCAGATCATCGACTTGCGCAGCGTGGCCGCGCGCTCGTCCTTGGAGAGCGGCTTCGGGACGACGAGGCTGCGCTCGTTCAGGTGGCGGGTGCCCATGAGGAACTGGACCACGCCCAGGCCCATGCCGAGCGCGGCGAGGGCGAAGCCGAGGTGCCAGTTGACGTTCTCGCCCACGGTGCCGATCACCAGGGGAGCCGCGAAGGCGCCCATGTTGATGCCCATGTAGAAGATCGTGAAGCCACCGTCGCGGCGCGGGTCGTCCGGGCCGTCGTAGAGGTGGCCGACCATCGTGGAGATGTTGGACTTCAGCAGGCCGGAGCCGATGGCCACCAGGCCGAGACCCGCGAAGAAGGTGCCCTCGGAGGGCAGGGCCAGGGTCAGGTGGCCGAGCATGATGATGCCGCCCGCGATGGCGACGGTCTTGCGCGGACCCCAGACCCGGTCGCCGAACCAGCCGCCGGGCATGGCGAGCAGGTACACCAGCGACAGGTAGACGGAGTAGATCGCGGTCGCCGTGCCGGCATCCATGTCGAGCCCGCCGGGCGCGATCAGGTAGAGGGGAAGCAGTGCCCTCATGCCGTAGTAGCTGAAGCGCTCCCACATCTCCGTCATGAAGAGTGTGGCCAGGCCGCGGGGGTGGCCGAAGAAGGTCTTCTCGCCGGAACTGGGCGAGTCCTTCGTCAGGCTGGACGCCATGGTCGATCCTTGCTGGTCGGGACGCGCCGCCTCATGAGCGGTACGCGCCCGGTGGGGGGCAGCCGGCACCGGCGCGGCGTACCCCGTCCCCACGCCTGAGGGGGACGTGCTCCATGCGACCGGGCTCCTGGCGGGGCTCGGCGTGGAGCGGGGAAGAACCGCGTCGGGATCCACACCCGGGGCGCGTTCGCGCGTCCCGGGCCCGGCTCACAGGTCATTCACTCAGAGCGGGCCGGCGGGAACCGGCCCCGCACACAAAAGGGACCCTTGGCGCTCATGGCTGCCCAAAGGTCCTTGAGTAGTGCAACAGGCGTCGGGACACCATACGACACGACACGGCGGGATATGAAAGGACTTGAGAGATGGATCACAGGTCCTGATGGAACCAGACTCCCACATTCAAAGGCCCCCGTCCTCTTTGTGGCACTGACCCGCAGGTGACGTCGCGGGCCTCACGGCGGGCTGCCCGGCCGGACTACCATCAGTCCATGACCCGTGTACTGCTCGCCGAGGACGACGCATCCATCTCGGAGCCCCTGGCCCGCGCACTGCGTCGGGAGGGTTACGAGGTCGAGGTCCGCCAGGACGGTCCGACCGCGCTCGACGCCGGACTCCAGGGCGGTATCGACCTGGTCGTCCTCGACCTGGGGCTGCCCGGGATGGACGGTCTCGAAGTCGCCCGCAGACTCCGGGCCGGCGGCCACACCATCCCGATCCTGGTGCTGACGGCCCGCGCGGACGAGGTCGACACGGTCGTCGGCCTGGACGCGGGCGCCGACGACTACGTCACCAAGCCGTTCCGGCTCGCCGAGCTGCTCGCCCGGGTCCGCGCCCTGCTGCGCCGCGGCTCCTCCGAGCCCGTCCCGCAGCCCGCCACCCACGGCGTCAGGATCGACGTGGAGTCGCACCGGGCCTGGATGGGCGAGGAGGAACTCCAGCTCACCGCCAAGGAGTTCGACCTGCTGCGGGTCCTCGTCCGGGACGCCGGCCGGGTCGTCACCCGCGACCAGCTGATGCGCGAGGTCTGGGACACCACCTGGTGGTCCTCCACCAAGACCCTCGACATGCACATCTCCTGGCTGCGCAAGAAGCTCGGCGACGACGCCGCCAATCCGCGGTACATCGCCACCGTCCGGGGCGTCGGCTTCCGGTTCGAGAAGAGCTGACGTACGAAGCACCCATGCCTCCCATGCGTCCTGCGTCTCCCCTGCGTCCTGTGCGTCCTGTGCGTCCTGCGCGTCCTGCGTCTTCTGAGAACCGCCCCGACGGCCCCCTGAGGCGGCGGGCATGCGCCGTCGGCTGATCAACTCCACGCTTGCCGTGGTGCTCGTCGTCATCGCCGTCTTCGGCGTCTCGCTGGTGATCGTGGAGACCCGCACCATCAGCGCCAGCGCCCAGGAGAGCGTCGAGTCCGAGGCGCTCCGGCTGATCAGCGTGGTCGAGAGCCGGCTGCTGGGGGAGGAGACGATCAACTCCGGCGTGCTGGCCGAACAGATCGACCCGGCCCGGTACGCGCTGATCGAGATCCCCGGCCGCGAGCCCATCTCCGTCGGCGACCGCCCCACCGGCTCCGTCCTGCGCGCCACCGAGACCGGGGAGGGGGGCGAGAAGGTCACCGTCGAGGAGTCCCGCTCGTCCGTCACCCGCGAGGTCGGGCGCACCCTCCTGATCATCGGCGCGGTGGCGCTGCTGGCGATCGTCTCGGCCGTGCTCCTCGCCGTACGCCAGGCCAACCGGCTGGCCTCCCCGCTCACCGATCTCGCCGAGACCGCCGAACGCCTGGGCTCCGGGGACCCCCGCCCGCGCCACAAGCGGTACGGAGTGCCCGAGCTGGACCGGGTCGCCGACGTCCTGGACTCCTCGGCCGAGCGGATCGCCCGGATGCTGACCGCCGAACGACGGCTGGCCGCGGACGCCTCGCACCAGTTGCGGACACCGCTGACCGCGCTCTCCATGCGGATCGAGGAGATCTCCGTCACCGACGACCCCGAGACGGTCAAGGAGGAGGCGAACATCGCCCTCACCCAGGTGGAGCGCCTCACCGACGTCGTCGAGCGGCTCCTGACGAACTCCCGCGACCCGCGCACCGGCTCCGCCGTCGTCTTCGACCTCGACGAGGTCATCAAGCAGCAGATCGAGGAGTGGCGCCCCGCCTACCGCTCCACGGGCCGGGCCCTCGTCTGCTCCGGCAAGCACGGGCTGCGGGCCGTCGGCACCCCGGGCGCGGTCGCCCAGGTCCTGGCGGCGCTGATCGAGAACTCCCTGATGCACGGCGGCGGCACCGTCGCCCTGCGCACCCGGGTGACCGGCAACCAGGTGGTCATCGAGGTCACGGACGAGGGCCCCGGCGTCCCCGCCGAGCTGGGGGCGCGGATCTTCGAGCGGGCCATCAGCGGCCGCAACTCCACCGGCATCGGCCTTGCCGTCGCCCGCGACCTCGCGGAGGCGGACGGCGGGCGGCTGGAACTGGTCCAGCAGCACCCGGCGGTCTTCGCGCTCTTCCTCAGCCGGGTCCCGGTCGACCGCAGGACCCCTGAGCGCCCGGTGCGCTGAACAACGACGGACGCGCCACGCCGGTTCCGTACGAGGCCGGAATCCGGCTCCGTACGAGGCCGGGCCTCAGTTCCGTACGGGACCGGGCTCTAGGGTCTCCGTCGGCCGCCGCTGCTCCAGAAACCACTCCGCGGAGCGCGCGGCCTCCTCTGCGGGAAGGGTCTCCGCGCGAGGGGTCTCCGAGGGAGGGGCCCCTGCCGCAGGGGTCTCGACGGGCGGAGCCCCGACGAGCGGCGCCTCCACGGACCGGGCCTCCACGGACCGGGCCTCCATGAGCGGGGCCTCCACGGGACGGATCTCGGCGGGGAGCGCCTTGAAGACCCACGTCCGGTAGGACCAGAAGCGGAAGAGGGTCGCGAGCCCGATGCCGAGGACCTTGAAGACGTTGCTCTGGACCGGGCTGTTCCAGCCGAAGCCGTACGTCGCCAGATACAGCACACCGTTCTCGATCACCGCGCCCGCCGCGCTGAACAGCAGGAAGAGCGTCAGCTCGCGGGTCCGGCCGGTCTTGTCGCGGTCCCGGTAGGTCCAGTAGCGGAAGCCCACGTAGTTGCAGAGGATCGCGACGAAGGTCGCCAGCACACTCGCCCGGACGACCTGGAGGTCCGTCGTGTGCCGGAGCAGGTTGAAGACGGCGATGTTGACCAGCAGTCCCACCGCGCCGACCGCGCCGAACTTGGCCACCTCCCGGGCCAGCAGATCAAGCCGGGTCCGCAGTGCGCCCCGTTCGCTCATGGTGATCGCTCAGTCCGTCCGCTCGATGGCGTCGACGCAACCACGTCAACCCCGCCATGCTAACCAGCCCACCCGTGTGACGCCCGTGAGTCCGCGGGGGCGGGCCCGTGCGGCCATCCGTACGGCCGTCCGGGAACCACCGGCGTGGCGGATACCCTGGAGGCGTGACGTTCCCGGTAGTCGGCATGGTCGGCGGCGGTCAGCTCGCCCGCATGACCCACGAGGCGGGTATCCCCCTCGGCCTGAAATTCAAGCTGCTCAGTGACACCCCCCAGGACTCGGCGGCCCAGGTGGTCAGCGAGGTCGTCATCGGCGACTATCGCGACCTGGACACCCTGCGCGCCTTCGCGCGCGGCTGCGACGTGATCACCTTCGATCACGAGCATGTGCCGACCGAGCATCTGCGTGCCCTGGAGGCGGACGGCATCCCCGTGCGCCCCGGCCCCGATGCCCTGGTGCACGCCCAGGACAAGGGGGTGATGCGCGCCAGGCTCCTGGAGATCGGGGCACCCTGCCCCCGCCACCGCATCGTGAGCGACCCGGCCGACGCCGCCGCGTTCGCCGAGGAGGTCGGGGGCTTCCCCGTCATCCTCAAGACCGTGCGCGGCGGATACGACGGCAAGGGCGTGTGGGTGGTCCGCTCCGAGGCGGACGCCGCCGACCCGTTCCGCGCCGGGGTCCCGGTCCTCGCGGAGGAGAAGGTCGACTTCATACGGGAGCTGGCGGCCAACATCGTCCGCTCGCCGCACGGCCAGGCCGTCGCCTACCCGGTCGTCGAGTCCATCCAGGTCGACGGCGTCTGCGACACGGTGATCGCCCCGGCCCCGGACCTCTCCGAGGAGCTGGCCGGCGATGCCCAGCAGCTCGCGCTGCGCATCGCCGCCGAGCTGGACGTCGTCGGCCACCTCGCCGTCGAGCTGTTCGAGACGCGGAGCGCCGACGGCACCCCCGGCATTCTGGTCAACGAGCTGGCGATGCGCCCGCACAACTCCGGCCACTGGACCCAGGACGGCGCGATCACCTCGCAGTTCGCCAACCACGTACGGGCGGTCCTCGACCTCCCGCTCGGCGACCCGCGCCCCCGCGCCCCCTGGACGGTCATGTGCAACGTCCTGGGCGGCGACTACCCGGACATGTACCAGGGCTACCTGCACTGCATGGCCCACGACCCGCAGCTCAAGATCCACATGTACGGCAAGGACGTGAAGCCCGGCCGCAAGGTCGGCCACGTCAACACCTACGGCGACGATCTGGCGGACGTGCGGGAGCGCGCCCGGCACGCGGCCGACTACCTGCGAGGAACGATCACCGAATGACTCCCCCCTCCGCACCGGCGCCCGTGATCGGCATCGTGATGGGCTCCGACTCCGACTGGCCCGTCATGGAGGCGGCGGCCAAGGCGCTCGACGAGTTCGAGATCCCGTACGAGGTCGACGTCGTCTCCGCCCACCGCATGCCGCGCGAGATGATCGCGTACGGCGAGGAGGCCGCGGGCCGTGGTCTGAAGGCGATCATCGCGGGCGCGGGCGGAGCGGCCCACCTGCCCGGCATGCTGGCCTCGGTCACCCCGCTGCCGGTCATCGGCGTCCCGGTGCCGCTGAAGTACCTGGACGGCATGGACAGTCTGCTCTCCATCGTCCAGATGCCCGCCGGGGTGCCGGTCGCCACCGTCTCGGTCGGCGGAGCGCGTAACGCGGGCCTGCTCGCCGCCCGGATCCTCGCCACGCAGGACCCCGCGCTCCAGGAGCGGATGCGGGAGTTCCAGCAGGAGCTGAACGACCAGGCCACCGAGAAGGGCAAGCGGCTGCGCTCCAAGGTCCAGGGCTCGGACTCCTTCGGCTTCGGAAAGTAGGGGGCGGCCCCCATGGACCACCTCGCCCGCGCCCGTGAACTGCTGGCCGCCCACCCCGTCGTCGACGGCCACAACGACCTCCCCTGGGCCCTGCGCGAACAGGTCGGCTACGACCTCGACGCCCGGGACATCGCCGCCGACCAGCGCGGCCTGCTCCACACCGACCTGAGCCGGCTGCGGGCCGGCGGGGTCGGCGGGCAGTTCTGGTCGGTGTACGTCCGCACCGACCTGACAGGCGACGCGGCGGTCAGCGCCACCCTGGAGCAGATCGACGTCGTCGGCGAGCTGATCGCCCGCTACCCGACGCATCTGCGGCGGGCGCTCACCGCCGACGACCTGGAGAAGGCCCGCGCCGAGGGACGGATCGCCTCCCTGATGGGCGCCGAGGGCGGCCACTCCATCAACAACTCGCTGGGCACCCTGCGCGCCCTGTACGACCTGGGCGTCCGCTACATGACGCTCACCCACAACGACAACATCGACTGGGCCGACAGCGCGACGGACCTGCCGCGCCTCGGCGGTCTCTCCGCCTTCGGCCACGAGGTCGTCCGCGAGATGAACCGCATCGGCATGCTGGTCGACCTCTCGCACGTGGCGGACGGCGTCATGCGCGACGCGCTCGCCACCAGCACCGCCCCGGTGATCTTCTCGCACTCCTCGGCCCGCGCCGTCTGCGACCACCCGCGCAACATCCCCGACGACGTGCTGGCGGCCCTCCCGGCCAACGGGGGCGTCGCGATGGCGACCTTCGTCCCGAAGTTCGTGCTGCCCGAAGCCGTCGCCTGGACCCTGGCCGCCGACCGCAACATGCGCGAGCACGGTCTGCACCACCTCGACACCACCCCGGTCGCGATGCGCATCCACGAGGACTTCGAGGCGGCCCACCCGCGCCCCGAGGCCACCGTCGCCACCATCGCGGACCACCTCGACCACATGCGCGCGGTCGCGGGCATCGACCACATCGGCATCGGCGGCGACTACGACGGCACGGCGTTCACCCCGCGCGGCCTGGAGGACGTCTCCGGCTACCCGAACCTGATCGCCGAGCTGCTGCGACGCCACTGGTCCGAGGGCGACCTCGCCAAGCTGACCTGGCAGAACTCCGTACGGGTGCTGCGCGACGCGGAAGCCGTGGCCCGCGACGAGCAGAGCGGGCGCGGCCCGTCCCACGCCACGATCGCGGAGTTGGACGGCTGACGCCCCGCAGCCCTATCCGCCGCCCACCGCCGCGAACGGTCCCCCCGGACCGAAGGCGAACGCCCCGAAGCGCTCGCCGATGCGCCGGTGGGCGGCGGCGTCCGGGTGCAGCCGGTCGGGCAGCGGCAGCTCGGCGTGGTCGGCCTCGCCGTAGAGGGTGAGGCCGTCCAGGTAGGACAGCCACGGGTCGTCGGCCGCCCGCTCCGCCACGATCCGGGCCAGCTCCTCCCGCACGACGCGCAGCGTCAGCTTGCCGTGCGCCGCGTCGGCCGGGTCTCCCAGCGCCGTGAACTCCACCCGCCCCTCGGAGACGTCCGGGGCGGCGGGCCCCGGGGTGTCCTCCTGCGCGGGGCAGAGGATGGGCGAGACGACGAGCAGCGGCACGGTGGGATGCCCGTCGCGGACGGTGTCGAGGAACCCGTGCACGGCCGGGCCGAAATCGCCCGCCCCCATCGCGTCGTGGTTGACGAGATTGATGCCGATCTTGACGCTGATCAGGTCGGCGGGGGCGTCCCGCAGAGCGCCCGCGATGAACGGATCGAGGAGTGCGCTGCCCGCCAGCGAGGCGTTGACCAGCTCCACACCTCCCGACGCGGCGGCCAGGGCGGGCCACGCGGTGGCGGAACTGTCGGCCGAGGACCCCTGGCTGATGGAACTGCCGTGATGCAGCCAGACCGGCCGCCCGCCCGGCTCCAGGGCCTCGACCGGGGCATCGGTGCGCAGCCCGAGCAGTTCGGTGGTCTCGGTGTAGGGCAGCCAGATCTCGACGGTCTTCTCCCGCGCGGGCAGCCCGGTGAAGGACACCGTCCCGGGGTTGCCGGGGAACAGCTCCCGTGCCCCGTCGGACAGGTCGACCATCAGCACGTTGCCGCCGCTCGCCGAGGCCCGGCCGGCCGCTTCCCCGTCGACGTACAGGTCGTACGCACCGTTCGGGAGAGGCGGGAGCCCCCGGTGCCCCACCACCGTGCGCAGGACGTCCAGCTCCACGGCGGTGGCCCGGCTGCGGAACACCACGCGCACTCCCGAGGGCTGCGACTCCGCCTGCGCCACCTGCTCGTCGCCGCCGGCCCGGGCACGGGCCGGGGCGGGCAGCCGGTGGGGGAGGAGCCCGCCGCGCGCGGTGCGCTCCAGGTCGAGCGCGCCGCGCAGAAGATCGGCGGTGAGCGGGGTGGTGATCCGGCCGCGGAAGTCGTCCATGGCCTCAGCCTGTCCGCCGGAGGCGGGGCCGAAGCCGGGACGGCCCTTACGCCTTCGGGCGGCCCATCGCCCGGTAGGTCCACCCGGCCTCGCGCCACACCGCGCTGTCCAGGGCGTTGCGCCCGTCCAGGATGATCCGGCGGGCGGCCGCCGCACCCAGCTCGGCCGGGTCCAGCTCGCGGAACTCGCGCCACTCCGTCAGGTGCAGCACCACATCCGCGCCGCGCACGGCCTCCAGAGCCGAGTCCGCGTAACCGAGGGTCGGGAACAGCCGGCGGGCGTTGTCCATCCCCTTCGGGTCGAACACGGTCACCTGGCCGCCCTGGAGGTGGATCTGCCCGGCGACGTTGAGCGCGGGGGAGTCGCGTACGTCGTCGGAGTCGGGCTTGAACGTGGCGCCCAGCACCGCCACCCGCGTGCCGAGGAACGACCCGCCGCCCACGGCCTCGCGGGCCAGCTCCACCATGTGGCCGCGGCGGCGCATGTTGATGGAGTCGACCTCGCGGAGGAAGGTGAGCGCCTGGTCCGCGCCCAGCTCGCCGGCGCGCGCCATGAAGGCGCGGATGTCCTTGGGCAGGCAGCCGCCGCCGAAGCCGATCCCGGCCCGCAGGAACTTCTTCCCGATGCGGTCGTCGTGCCCGATGGCCTCGGCGAGCTTCACGACGTCCCCGTCCGCGGCCTCGCAGACCTCGGCCATCGCGTTGATGAAGGAGATCTTGGTGGCGAGGAAGGAGTTGGCGGAGGTCTTGACCAGCTCGGCGGTCGGGAAGTCGGTGACGACGAACGGCGAGCCCTCGGCGATCGGCCCGGCGTACACCTCGCGGAGCAGCTTCTCGGCGTTCTCGCTCGTGACCCCGACGACGATCCGGTCGGGATGGAGGGTGTCCTGCACGGCGAAGCCCTCGCGGAGGAACTCCGGATTCCAGGCCAGCTCGGCCCCGGCCCCCGCCGGAGCCAGCTCGGTGAGCCGGTCCGCGAGGCGGGCGGCGGAGCCGACGGGGACGGTCGACTTGCCGACGACCAGGGCGGGCCGGGTCAGGTGCGGGGCGAGCGCGTCGAAGGCGCTGTCGACGTAACTCATGTCGCACGCGTACTCGCCGTGCTTCTGCGGAGTGTTCACACAGACGAAGTGGACGTCGCCGAACTCCGCGACCTCCTCCCAGGAGGTGGTGAAGCGCAGCCGCCCGGTGGACCCCTCGATACCCGCGACGTGCCGCTGGAGCATCTCCTCCAGCCCCGGCTCGTACATCGGAACGCGCCCGCCGGACAGCAGCTCGACCTTCTCCGGCACGATGTCGAGCCCCAGGACCTCGAAGCCCAGCTCGGCCATGGCCGCGGCATGGGTGGCGCCGAGATAGCCGGTGCCGATCACAGTGATCCTGAGGGCCATGGAGTGCTCCTGGGAGGTACGGACGGACGTGCGGACCGAGCATAGTCGGGGACCCGGAGGCCGGAATTCACCGCCGGATATGCCCGGTACCTCCCCCGTGCCCCACCCCTGTCGGCAAGCTCACGTGCTCGCCACGTATGCCGTCGGGCGGTCCGCGCACTAAAATTGAGTTACTTAACGGTAGTTAGCATCTGGGGAGTGAGCGTCTTGGCGGGTTCGACCGATTTCGACCTGTACCGTCCGGCCGAGGAGCACGACATGCTCCGCGAGACCATCCGCGCGCTCGCCGAGTCGAAGATCGCCCCCTTCGCCGCCGCGGTGGACGAGGAGAGCCGCTTCCCGCAGGAGGCGCTGGACGCCCTGGTCTCGTCGGACCTCGCCGCCGTCCACGTCCCGGAGGAGTACGGCGGGGCCGGAGCCGACGCGCTCGCCACGGTCATCGTGATCGAGGAGGTGGCCCGTGTCTGCGCCTCCTCCTCCCTGATCCCGGCCGTGAACAAGCTCGGCTCGCTCCCGGTGATCCTCTCCGGCTCCGAGGAGCTGAAGGCCAAGTACCTGGGCCCGCTCGCCAAGGGCGACGCGATGTTCTCGTACGCCCTCTCCGAGCCGGACGCCGGCTCCGACGCGGCGGGCATGAAGACGAAGGCCGTGCGCGACGGCGACTTCTGGGTCCTCAACGGCGTGAAGCGCTGGATCACCAACGCGGGCGTCTCCGAGTACTACACGGTCATGGCGGTCACCGACCCGACCAAGCGCTCCAAGGGCATCTCGGCGTTCGTCGTCGAGAAGTCCGACGAGGGCGTCTCCTTCGGCGCCCCGGAGAAGAAGCTCGGCATCAAGGGCTCCCCGACCCGCGAGGTCTACCTCGACAACGTCCGCATCCCCGCGGACCGCATGATCGGCGAGGAGGGCACGGGCTTCGCCACCGCGATGAAGACCCTGGACCACACCCGCATCACCATCGCGGCCCAGGCGCTCGGCATCGCCCAGGGCGCGCTGGACTACGCCAAGGGGTACGTCCAGGAGCGCAAGCAGTTCGGCAAGCCGATCGCGGACTTCCAGGGCATCCAGTTCATGCTCGCGGACATGGCGATGAAGATCGAGGCGGCCCGCCAGCTCACGTACGCCGCCGCCGCCAAGTCGGAGCGCGGTGACGCGGACCTGACCTTCCAGGGCGCGGCGGCCAAGTGCTTCGCCTCGGACGTCGCGATGGAGGTCACCACGGACGCCGTCCAGCTGCTCGGCGGCTACGGCTACACGCGGGACTACCCGGTGGAGCGCATGATGCGCGACGCCAAGATCACGCAGATCTACGAGGGCACGAACCAGGTCCAGCGCATCGTCATGGCGCGCAACCTGCCGTAACGGCCCTCCGCGCAGCGCCCGTTGCACGGCCCCCGGCGAACCTCGACGGGGGCCGTTCGCGTACGCCCCCTACCGAGGGGCGGCCACCGCGAAGACGCCCCGCGCAGCCGCCCCGTCCGGCCAGGTCCAACCGGCGACGAGGTGTGCCGACGGCGGCTGCTCATCCGCACCGGCCCGCAGAACGCGCCGGATCCGCACGCCCGGCCCATCGCCGGAACCGGCTCCGTGCACGGTGACGGTCGGGTCGGGGGTGTCGCTCAGACTCTGGTGCTGCGGGTCCGCTTCGCCCCGCAACAGGGCGCTCAACTGGGCCAGGACCACCGGGTCGTGGACGCCGTCGTAGACCCACCGGGTGCCGAGCACGCCGTGCTCGGAGGTGCCGACGAGCGCCGCTTCGGGCACGCCCTCCAGCGCCGTGTCGCGGTAGCTCAGCGGCACCAGATACGCCACCGGATCCGGCCCGGCGGAGTCCACGACGACCATGAACTCGATCCCGACAGCCCCTTCCGGGTCGTCCAGCCGGAACCCGCCGGCCCTGGTCAGGTCCGGCGCTCCGCCGGTGCCGGCGTACCAGCTCTGCTTCGGCAGCCAGCCGGTGATGAGCTCCAGCTTGCCGGGCGTCATGGTGGTGCGGTGGATGAATGCCATGCGAGCTCCCTGTGGTCGGTCTCCGGCCGGGGACTTCGGCCGGGGACTCCTCTGGCCGTCACGTTCAACGGGATGATGGACTGCGTGCCGTGGCGACCATGACGACCCGAGTCCTGCGGGCAATCGACCGATTCCACAGCGTCCACCCGTGGGACCATAACGCTCACTACCACCGGTGGATCATGCGGCAGATCCCCCGGCGCTTCGACAGGGCCCTGGACATCGGATCGGGCAGCGGCGACCTGGCCCGGCTCCTGGCCACGCGGGCCGCGGCGGTGCGGGGCCTGGACGCCGACCGTGCCATCGTCGCGAAGGCCCGGGAGCTCACGGCCCCGGCCGTCCCCGTGACGTTCACCGCCGCGGACGCGCTGACGGAGATACCGCCGGGGCCCTACGACGTCATCACCTGCGTCGCCACCCTCCACCACCTGCCGTTCACCCGGGCCCTCACCCACTTTCGCCGGCACCTGGCGCCGGGCGGGACCCTGGTCGTCGTCGGTGTGGCCCGGGCGGCGTCCCCCGGTGACCATCTCCTCGGCGCTGCCGCGATCCCGCTGAACATCGCCATGGCATGGATCAAGAACAAGGGGCGCCGGGCACCACGGCCGGACTCCATGACCGCTCCCACCCGCCCGGCGGCCATGAGCTTCGCCGAGATCGTCCGCGACGCCCGACGCGTTCTGCCCGGCGCCCGGCTGCGCCGACGCCTCTTCTGGCGCTACACCCTGGTCTGGCGTGAGCGGCCCGCCCGAGGGCCGTACACGTCCCCCTAGGGTGGACCGGTGATCATCTGGCTGAACGGAACCTTCGGCGCGGGCAAGACCACCACCGCGAAGGAGGTGACCTCGCTCCTCCCGGACTCCCGGCTCTTCGACACCGAGACGGTCGGCTGGATGCTCCGGCACGTCCTCGGCGCCCCGGAGAAGGACTTCCAGGACTTCCCGCCCTGGCGGGGCCTGGCCGTGGAGACCGCGCGGCAGGTGCTCGACCACGTCGGCGGCACGCTGGTGGTGCCCCAGACCGTGCTGGTCGAGGCGTACTGGCAGGAGATCCGCGACGGTCTGGCGAAGGCCGGTGTCCCCGTGCACCATTTCCTGCTCCACACCGACCGCGACACCCTCGTCGAACGCATCGAGACCGACACCAAGCCGGACAGCGCCGGTGCCGAGCGGTGGCGGCTGGACCACCTGACCGACTACGAGCGGGCTCTGCCGTGGCTCCGCCGGGAGGCTCGGGTGGTCGACACCACGGGCGTCGTGCCCGCCGAGGTCGCGGCGACCGTCCTGCGAGGGGTACGCGCCGGCTGACGGCCCGTCCCCGCCCGACGGGTCAGCGGACGACCTCGAAGACGTTCTTCTGGATGCCGTTCGCGTACGCCTCGTGCTCGACCAGCTTCAGCTTCTGCTGGTCCTTGTCCGTGGTGCTGAACAGGCGCTTGCCCGCGCCGAGCAGGACCGGGAAGACCAGCAGGTGGTACCGGTCGATCAGGTCGGCGTCCGCGAGGTTCCGGTTCAGCTCGGTACTGCCGTGCACGATGATCGGGCCGCCCTCGGTCTCCTTCAGCGCGGCGACCTCGTCGAGCGACCGCAGGATCGTGGTCTCGCCCCAGTCGGACACCAGGTCGCCTTCGGTGAGCTTGGTGGAGACGACGTACTTCGGCATCGCCTTGTACCCGGTGAACTCCTCCATGCCCGGCCACACCGGACTGAACGCCTCGTAGCTGGCCCGGCCCATCATCAGGGCCGCCGCCTCGTCCTGCTCCCGGGCCTTGAGCTCGTACGCCTCCGGCAGGAACTCGATGTCCTTGAACGTCCACCCCGAGTTCCGGTAGCCGGGCTCGCCGCCGGGGGCCTCCATGACACCGTCGAGCGAAACGAAGGCGGTGCTGATCAGGGTGCGCATCAGGTCTCCTGGGTGTGTCGTCGCGGGCCTGTTCGGTGCCCGCCGTCGCTTCTCACTCTTACGGATGTACTGACCGCGTGCCAGGCGGAAACTCATCGGTCCCATGCCGTCGAACCGTGCCGGACCGCCTCCCGCCCCCGGCCGGTAGCCTCCCTCCCCATGACCGAAGCGACCGAACTCGACAGGCTGACCGCCCTCTTCAGGGCCCTGGGGGCGGACGCCGACGCCCGGGACTGGGCGGAGTCCGAGGCCGAGGAGGGGCTGCCGCAGCTCGCCCGCTACCGCCTCCTGCGGACGGTGTGGCAGGACGTCGACGCCTGGGGCACGGCCGCCCGGCAGTGGGTGGACGCCTATCGCGCCGACGGGGCGGCGGCCGACGCCGTCGACCGGGCCCTCGCGGCCGGCCTCACCCCCGAGGACCTCGGCGCGCTGGCCCGCGAGATCGCCAGGGAGACCGCGTTCGCCGTGCTGTACGCCTTGGCGGACCCGGCGGACGGCTCGCTCCCCGCCGAGGTCGAGGCGCGACTGCCGAGCTGGCGGCTGGCGGAGCTGAACGCGGCGGGCGCACCGACCGGGCGCCATCTCGACGCCCTCCACGAGGACTTCGCCGAACTCGAACCGAAGGGGACCACGCTGTGACCGGGGCGACCGAAGTGACCGCCCCCGCGATCACCCCCTTCGACCACGCCGAGCGCCACATCTGGTCCGGAAAGGCCGAGGCGTACGCCGACACCTACGCCCGCCTCTGCGCTCACCCCGTTCCGGCCCTCCTCGACGCCGCCGAGGTGGGGCCCGGCACCCGCGTCCTCGACGTGGGCTGCGGCACCGGAACCGTGAGCGCGGCGGCGGGGGCACGCGGAGCGTCCGTGTACGCGGCCGACGCCGACCCCGGCATGGTGGCCGCGACCCGCCGGAACGTACCGAGTGCCACAGCGCACATCGCGCGACTCCCCGAACTGCCCTACGAGGACGACACGTTCGACGCCGCAGTCGGCAACTTCGTGCTCAACCACGTGGGCCGCCCCCTCGCCGCACTGGCCGAACTGCGTCGCATCACCCGCCCCGGCGGCCGGGTCGCGGTCACCATCTGGCGGTCGCCCGGAGCCCCCGGCCAGACCCTGATCGGCCGAGCCGCCCAGTCTGCCGGCCTCACCCGCCCCACCTGGCTCCCCGCCCTCGCCCCGCAGGACGACTTCCCCCGTACGCCCGAGGGGTTCGCGGCCCTGCTCGACGCGGCCGGGCTCCTCGGCGCGGAGTCCTCCGAGGTGGCCTGGGAGCACCGCTGCGCCCCGGACACCTGGTGGGCGGGGGCCGAGCGGGGGATCGGCGCGATCGGCCAGGTCCTCAACAGCGGAGGCGCGGAGGGGATCGCGGCGGCTCGGCGGGCGTACGACGGCCTGTGCGCCGAATTCCGCACGCGGGACGGTCTGTTGGTGCTGCCGCACGCTGCGCTGCTGGCGAGTGGAAGAGCGTAGGAGGACGGCCGGAGATCAACAATGGAGATTCATTTAATCGCACGGGTAGGGTGACGCGCGCGAAACGATTCTCTAGGTAGTACACGGGGTGTGGAGCATGTCGTTCGATCAGGAGTGGGGCGAACTCAAGGCCGCCGCCGCGATGAGGCTGAACCAGGCCGCAGGCTCCGGCGGTTCCGGACCGAAGGGGTCGGCAGACTTCGTGGTCAAGGACGACGAGCTGGGGGGCATCGGTCACGCCGCGTTCGGCCTGTTCAACAAGCTGGAGCCGACGGGCAAGCACGCGAAGACGGCGAGCGAGACGGCATCCAAGGGCCTCACGGGCGACGGGTTCACGACCGGGGCGGCGTTCACGGAAGTGATCGGGACCTGGGAGAAGCAGGTCAAGAGCCTCCTCCAGGCGTGCGCTCACATCTCCAACCACCTCGACTACACGAAGAAGGCGAGAAAGTCCGACGACGAGTGGCTGGAGACACAGCTGCGCATCGTCGGTCCGGTCGCCCCGGGAGCGGACGGAGCCGTCCCCGCCTCCCAGCTCAACAAGTACTTCCGGTAAGGAGCCGCCACCGTGCCCACCTTCGAGCAGCTCCTCACCGCCCGCCTCGGCCCGATGGAGACCGCCGTCACCCAGTGGACCGAGATGATCGGCAAGCTGAAGACTCCTCTCCAGGACGACGCCAAGGCGATGAAGTCCAAGGCCGACAAGTCCACGTGGAAGGGGGAGAACGCCACCGTCACCAAGGAGTTCGTCACCAAGACCGCCAAGGAATTCGACGACGCGGTCAAGGAGGCGGAGTCCGTACGTGACCTCCTCAAGGACGCCCACGGCCTCTTCAAGTCGGCCCAGGACGATCTCAAGCACGCGTACGAGAACCCTCCGCCAGGCATCATCATTCACCCCAACGGCGTTCTCAGCCACCGTGTGCATCCCGACCGGCGCTCGAAGGACAGCACCGACCCCGTCGCCACCGAAGCCCAGTTCGAGGCGCTGCGGAGCAAGCTCGAAGGCATTCTGAAGCGCGCCGACGAAGCCGACGAGCTGTGCTCCTGGGGCCTGCGCGCGCTGATACGCAACCACCCCAACGACTTCGGGGACACCGAGTTCAACGGCCTGGCCGACGCCAAGCGGGCGCGTGCCGAGGAGAAGCAGCAGGCGGAGAACGGGCGCGAGGCCGCCAAGCTCTACGCGCGCTGGGAGCACCTCAACGACGAGGAGCGCGAGCGGCTCCTCGACTACGCCGAGAAGGGCAAGAACTCCCCGGCCTTCGCCGAACAGCTGATGACGAACCTCAGCTACCGGGGCCGGGACCAGCAGGAAGCCGTTCTGCTCCTCGCCAGCAGCCTGGAGTCGGGCGGCCGCGACGGCCAGCTCTCCAGCACCGACGCACGCCTCTACAAGGCCCTGTCCGGCTCCCTGGCCACCGCCACCGGACCCGACTCCTCGATCGGTACGCCCGGTGGTGTCGCATCGGCGTGGACCGACAAGCTCATCACCACGGCCCGCGACGGCAACGGCCTGCCCCGTCAGCACCCTGGGGCCATCGGGGGCGGTGCCGCGAGCCTGAAGAACCTGACGGACCTGATGGCGGCCGACGCCGGCGACAAGGCGTACGACCCGGAGGACGAGAAGGCCTCACCGTACGACAAGGACAAGGGCGACCCGGTCTACAGCGAGGCCTTCCTGACCGAGGTCGGCGACACGATCCGCGACTGGGAGACGAACAACGACGACGCCTACGACGGCGTCATGAAGAACTGGCAAGGCACGCAGGAGGACCCGATGAAGGGCCTGCTGAACGCCATGAGCCGCAACCCGTCCGCCTCCACCCACTACTTCGACCCGAACACCACCGACAACCTCAAATACTTCCTGGAAGACCGGGAATGGCCCGGAGGCGCCGTCGAGGACAAGATGCCCGACGACCTGAAGCGGACCTCGGCCCGCGCCGAGCTGGGCACCGCTTTGGAGGCCGGGGCCACCGGTCGCGAGCCGGGCAGCCCCCTGCACGCCCCGCCCGCCCACCACGACAAGGCGGAGGCCGCGATCTTCGAGCGGGTTCTCAAGGAGTACAGCGGCAAGGACGCTTCGGAGAACCAGAGTTCAGTGCCTGTTTCCATGCGCACGAGCGTGGGCAGCATGATCGGGGACTACGCCTCGGACGTCCACCAGATACTCGGCAAGAAGATGGACGGGCCCACCGACTTCAACAACCTGGAAGTCGAGCGGGGTGACCTCCTCCGCATCATGCGCGGCGCCGCGGAGGACCCGAAGGCCTTCGGTGTCATGCACCAGTCGCAGACGGTGGTGATCGCCGAGGGGATGAATGACTACCCGGCGAGTTCGTACCGCAAGGAGGACGAAGAGCTCCGCGCGTGGATCAAGCAGTCCGCGTCGGTGCTCGGCCACCTCGACGGCGTGCGCGGCGATGTCATCTACGACCTGGGCCAGGCGGAGAAGGACGCCAACGGCTGGAACAAGATGATGAACTACCACGCCATCGGCGCGCCCTTCACAGCCATCCCCGTCGTCGGTGACGCGATTCAGCGCTCGGTCGACGTCGGCACCGCCGCGTACATGAACGACCTGAACGCGAAGGTCGACGCCGAAACCCGCAGGAACATGGTCGACCACTTCGAGAACGGCGAGCAGCAGATGGACGCCATGATGCGCAGGACGGCGATGGACAAGGGCCTCACGAAGGAGGAGCTGGACGCCAGCCCGGGCGAGTACGAGGATCATCTCCAGGCGGCTGCCGAGAATTGGTACCAGTACGGCATCGAGGACGCCCAGAAGAAGATGGGGCAGCCGTAGCCATGAACAAGAAGCATCTGCTCCTGCCCGCCGTGCTCGTCGTCGCGGCGGCGGTCGTCGCGACGGTTCAGCTCTGGCCGACGGAGCTCAAGAAGCTGCGCGAGCAGAATCTGTGTCTCGGAATGCTTACGGAGCAGACCGCCGGCCTGATCCAGGACGGCAAGGGCGGTGCCGTCGTGGTCGAGGAGTCCATCCCGGACAGTTCCGGGTCCGCGGCCAAGGCGGCGGACCAGATCTTCTCCACCATCTGTTTCGTCAGTCGGAAGAACGCCGATGACAAGAGCAGCGCGCGGCTCCAGTACACCCTGGACGTGCGGCCCACCGACACACTGAACGACCGGCCGAAGGGCGCCACCCCCGTCAAGGGTGGACTCACGGGCTGGGTGGGCCAGCGGCAGAGCGAGGTCCAACTGCCTGACGGCTGCGCGAAGGAGATGAAACGGCCCGACGCGCGGTACATCACTGTCACCCTGAAGCTCTCACCGGTCACCCTCGTCGGACGGGACTGGGACTACGCGTCCCTGATGAAGGACTCCCGCACGGTGATCCTTGAGGCCGTGGAAAGCCTGACGAAGCAGTACGACTGCGCTGCCTGACGGCCATCCGGAAGGACCGATGGACAAGAAGTGGCTGCCGTTGACCATCACGCTCGGCGTTGCCGGGGTGGCGGTGGTGGCGGCGAGTGTCTGGCCCGACGACGTGGAGAAGCCGCCGTTGCCGCAGAGCCTGTGTCATGGTGCGCTCAGCCGGGAGACGGCGGAGCTGATCGACGACGGCCAGGGGGGCGAGATCAGCACGGACGAGTGGGAGAGCAAGGGCAGCACCACTGACACCGCGGTGTTTAAAGCGTGTCGAGTGCTGCGCGCGAACCCGTACGACGAGAGCGACAACCCGCGCACGGTCTACAAGCTGGTCGTCGAGGACACTCCTAGCCCTCCCGGCCGAAAGAAGGGTTCCACCTCTCTCGGTTCCGGGCTTGTCGGCTGGGCGCTCCCCGAAGAGGCCGCGGTCACGTTGCCTGCCGGTTGCCCCGTCCGGATGGGCTCGACCGCCCCGTACATCAGGGTGTGGCTCGACGTGCCCTCGCAAGACGAGAAGAACCTGGCCAGGCTGGAAGAGAAGCGGCCTGTGGACGCGGATGTCGCCCTGCGCAACAACGTGACCGTGATGCGGGAGGTGGCCGCAAGGCTCACCAAGCGTTACGACTGCGCTGCCTGACGGCCACCCGGAAGGACCGATGGACAAGAAGTGGTTGCCGTTGACCGTCACGCTCGGTGTCGCCGGGGTGGCGGTGGTGGTGGCGAGTGTCTGGCCTGACGACGTGGAGAAGCCGCCGTTGCCGCAGAGCCTGTGTCATGGTGCGCTCAGCCGGGAGACGGCGGAGCTGATCGACGACGGCCAGGGGGGTGAGGTCAGCGCGGGCGCGTGGGAGAGCAAGGGCAGCACCACTGACTCCGCGGTGTTCAAGGAGTGCCACGTGCTGCGCGCCGGCCAGGACAGTGCCAAGCGGCGCGGCGTCTACAAACTGGTCGTCGAGGGCGCACGGAGCGCCTCCGGGGCGAAGAAGGGCTCCGTCCCTCTCGGTGCCGGGTTCACCGGCTGGGCGCTCCCCGACCGGGCCGAGGTCACCCTGCCCACCGGCTGCGCCGCCCGCATGGGCTCGGACGCCCCGCACATCAGGGCGTCGCTCGAAGTGCCCTCGCAGGACGAGGAACGCCTGTACCGGCGGGGAGAGAAGCCGCCCGTCGACCCGGACACCGCGACGCGCAACAACGCGACCGTGATGCGGGAAGTGGCCACCAGGCTCGCCGAGCGGTACGGCTGCGCCGACTGACCGTGCCCTGCCCGCTAGGCCGCCTCCCCGTACTGGGCCCGGCAGTCGCGGCAGTGGCCCGGGTCGTGGGAGCGGAAGGCCCGTTCGCAGCCGTCGCAGGTCTGGAACGGGGTGACCTGCGCACGGCGCGGTGGCGCGAGAGCGTGGATGCCGGGGAGCGGGGGCGGCAGGAGGGCCGTCAAGCGGTGCCTGAGAAGCCTCGCCGGGTGCTTCAGCGGCTTCGGGAGGTCGGCCGTGAGGGTGCGCCGGATCGTGTCGAGGGTCGCGTCGCGTTCGAGCCAGGCGGCCACCCCGGGCGCCAGCTCCTCGACGTCCCGCTCCGAGAGCACCAACTCCTCGGCGTGACGCCGCAGATCGGCGAGGAACGCGGACGCGGTCTGTCGCAGCTCCGGGGTGGGTGCGTGGGGGTGGGGGAGCGGCCTACGCGGCTGGGTGGGCGCGGTCCGGGCCGGTAAGCGGACCGGGGCGGGCAGCGCTTCCGGTACGAGGACGTGCTCCGACACGGGTCGGGGCTCCTCCCGGACGCCGACGTGCTCCGGCACAGGTCGGGGCTCCTCCCGGACGCCGACCTGCTTCGGCACAGGTCGGGGCTCCTCCGGTACGGCGGCGGGCTCCGGCTCCAGTGCGCGGATGTGTTCCCGTACGGGAGTGGGCGCGGGCGCGCGCCCGGTGCCGCGTACCGCCGGACCCACCACGGGCACCACCCCACCCCGCAGCACCGCCCCCGGCTGGTTGCAGAACACCGTGCGGGTGGCGACCCGGCCCTTCGCGAGTCTGACGCGGGTGCGGTGCAGATAGCCGTGGGCCTCCAACTCGCGCAGGGCGCGGGCGATCTTCACCTCACCCTCGGGGAAGCGGGCCGCGAGCGCCTTGATCCCGACCTCCGCTCCGGCGGGCAGCGACTGGATGTGGACGCCGACCCCGATCGCGACGAGGGACAGCTCGGCGTGCTGGGCGAGGTGGTTGCCGACCACCGTGAACCGGCTCGTGTGCGGGATCACGACGTGAATGACGCCGGAGGGCGGGACGGGCCCGGGAATTGCGGCCAGGGCATGGGCCAGGGCGTTATCGTGCTGGGTATCCATCGGGAAGTCGTGTCTTCCTTGGTGGCTAGGCCCTCGGTTCGGGATTGCCGTCCCGGCCGGGGGCTGTTCGATGTCTGATAGGTCGATCGACGGGCGATCGACAGGCGATCGAAGGTCGATCAGCGCGAGCATATGCCTGCCAACCGGGCCGGAATCCAGCTCAGTCGGCAAACCTCACCCGCGCGAGTGACGAGCCCTCGCGCAGCTGACCACCGGGATCAGGTGGGGCGGGGTTGGGTTATTTCTCCTGGTTCTTTAAGTAGTTGATGTCGCGCCCCACCGCGTCGCGGTCGGCCACGATCCGGTGGGCCATGACCGGGTCGTGAGGAGCCACGACCCGGTGTGAGCCAGGTGAGGCACCCGCCTTTGCTGCGGAAAAGCGGAAACCCTGACACCGACAGCCCCCTTCGGCACACTGAGTGCATGGACGATCACCCGGGGAAGTCGCCGGACCATCTCACGATCAATGTCACCCACCACGACGATCCGGTCTTCGAGGTCACCGAGGCGGACGCGTTCGCCTCGGCCCGCAAGTACCCGAACATCGTCGTCCGCGGGCCGCTGTTCGGGCTGGCCGAGCAGCGGCGCGGGGACCGGCCGCGCTGGCGGCTGATGGGTGAACTCGACAGCGGGTTCCCGCAGATGGTCCGTGACGAGCTCAATTCGCACCTCTGGTTCAAGGCGAAGGACGAGACCGACGATCCGGCCGAGCGGCGGTCGCTGCTGGCGGCCGTGGCGCGGCTGGAGACCGAGAAGGTCGACGAGGTATCCGCGTGCGGCGTGCGCTACCGGGTCGTGCGCGCCGACGAGTTCACCCGGATCGGCGACGGGAGCCTGGAGCCGCCCCGGGCCACCGACCCGGACGACGACGGCTGGGACCTGGACGCCCCCGACCCCTGCCGCACCGAGGGCTTCGTGGTCGACCACGCGGCCGCCGTCGGGCTGAGCGAGGGGATCGGCCGGGTCGAACTGCTCCACCTCGCCTACACCGCGGAGCGCTTCCCCGCCGACGTGCGGGCCGATTCCCAAAGGGCGTTGACCACTCACCCGGGCGTCGTGCTCCTTCCGACGACGTTCCGGGTGGTGCAGCGCAATGAGGTGTCCTGGTCGATGGTGACCGGGCAGCACTCGACCCCGCAGGGCGCTCGGCGCGCCCTCGTCGACCACCTGACCCGGCCCTTTCCCGAACTGCCGGACCTCCCGGGCATGCCGGAGCTGCCCGCGTGGATGAAGGTGGACGAGAAGGAGGCGGCCGTCAACGAGCGGGCCGCGAAGAAGTTCATGGCTCGCCGTCGGCCCAACGAACTCTTCGTGCGCGGCAAGCGGTTCGAGGTGATCCGGGCCGAGCGCATGATGCGCATCGGGCCCGACGGGCCGGAGACGCCTCGCCCGTCCGACGTCGACGAGTACGGCCCCTCCCAGCTGCATCCCCCCATGGACGAGCGCGGGAACATCACCTACGGCACGTAGCGCGTCGAAGGCGCCCACGGACGGCGAAAGGGCTCCGGGCGGCAATCGCCCGGAGCCCTCAACGGGTGTTCAAACGGCCTCAGTTGCCCTTGACCGTGACCTTCTCGTCGTTGTTCAGCTGCTGCACCAACTGCTTCACCTTGGCCTTGTCCCAGACCAGGTTCCCGCCGACGCTGCCCGAGATCGGCATGTTCATCGACGTACCGTCGCCGCCCGTGACGCCCTTCATCGCGAAGAACATGTTGCCCAGCGCCCAGAGCGACATGTCCTTGTCCACGATCAGCGTGTCCAGGCCCGCGCCCATCGTCGGGTACAGCTTGAACGGGTTGATGATCGTGGACGGGGTCGCCGTCTGGCTCGCCAGCGCCGCGAGGAACTTCTGCTGGTTCTTCGTGCGGTCCAGGTCGCTGCCCGCGAACGCGTACCGCGTGCGGACGAAGGCGAGGGACTGCTCGCCGTTCAGCGTCTGCTTGCCCGCCTGGAAGTCGGCCCCCGACTTCTTGTCCTTGAACGCCTTCGGGATGTCCAGCTCGACCCCGCCGATCGCGTCCACGATCTTCGCGAAGCCGCCGAAGCCGATCTCGACGTAGTGGTCGATGCGCAGACCCGTGTTGAACTCGACCGTGCGGACGAGGAGTTCGGGGCCGTCCTCGGCGTACGCGGCGTTCAGCTTCACCTGCCGGCCGGTGCCCTGGAACATCTTCCCGGACTCGGACCCCTTGAAGGACGGGATCTCGACGTTGGAGTCGCGCGGCAGCGAGATCAGCGTCGGGCCGTTGGAGCCGTCGTGCAGGATCATCATCGAGTCGGTTCGCTTGCCCTCGGCGGAACCGGTGCGCAGCCGCTTCTTCTCCTCGGCCGACATGCCCTCGCGGCTGTCGGACCCGACGATCAGGTAGTTCGTGCCGTCGCCGGACTCCGGCCGCTCGATGACCTTGGAGAGGTCCACCTCGCGCTTCAGCTTCGAGTCGGCCCAGAAGTACGTCGAGATCGAGACCGCGAGCACCACGACCACCAGGGTCAGCGCGCCGAGCTTGATCCGGCGCCGCCAGTCCGGAGCCGGGCGGCCCTGGACGTAACCTCCGTCACCGCCGCCGCGACGGCCACCGCCGCCCCGGCCGTCGGAGCCGCCGCTGCCCGATCCGTAGACCTGGCCCGTGTTGTAGCCGCTGTCGTACCCGGGCTCGGGGCCGTTGCCGTAGCCGCCGCCCTGGTAGCGGTCGTCGTACCCCTGGCTCTGCGGCGGAACCTGCGGCCGCTGCGGGGTACGGGGCTGGGCCGGGCGGCGCTGGACGTGCGGCATCGACCGGGCGCCCTCGGGCTGGGGGCTGGCGCTGCCCCGCCCGTAGCGTTCGCTGCGGTCACCGGTCCGTCGATCGGGCCAATCGTTCATCCGAACAGTGTGCCGCCCCGGCCCATGGCAATTACAGGGTGTAAGGGAAATCGCACCAGGGCTGTTGCGAACCTGATGCATTCTGCGGGAGCGCGGACCCCGCATAAGGTGGACGGTATGACAGATCAGGCCACTGGCGTAACAGATCCGGCCAATCGTGCGGAGGATGAGCTTCCGGGCAAGCCGACCGCGGCGTCCCGGACCACCCTCAGCCACATCATGACCGGCAGCGACACCAACCTCCTCGGCACGGTGCACGGTGGCGTGATCATGAAACTGGTCGACGACGCCGCGGGCGCGGTGGCCGGCCGGCACTCCGGCGGGCCCGCCGTGACCGCCTCGATGGACGAGATGGTCTTCCTGGAGCCGGTCCGCGTCGGCGACCTCGTCCATGTGAAGGCCCAGGTCAACTGGACCGGCCGGTCCTCCATGGAGGTCGGCGTCCGGGTGATGGCCGAACGCTGGAACGAGTCCACCCCCGCCCAGCAGGTCGGCAGCGCCTATCTGGTCTTCGCCGCTGTCGACGGGGACGGCAAGCCGCGCCGCGTACCGCCGGTGATCCCCGAGACCGAGCGCGACAACCGGCGCTACCAGGAGGCACAGATCCGGCGCACCCACCGGCTCGCCCGCCGCCGCGCGATCAAGGAACTGCGCGAGAAGCGCGCCGCCGAGGGATTCGACGACTGAGGCCGGGGGCGGGCCCGGCAGCAGGCCCGACAACAGGCCTGGCAGCAGGCCCGGCAACCCGTCCCTACGGGCACACCACCTCGTCGCCCCTCACCGTCGCGAACTCGCCCGCCTCACGGGGCTCCGCCTTCACCCGCTGCACCTTCGTGAAGTCCGCCCCCACCGTCACCCTCATCTGCGGACCCTGGCCCTTCACCGCCTTCAGCTCGCTCCCGGGCAACGCCGTGGCCAGGGACTTCGCCGACCGGTCCCAGCGCGGGTCGTACTCCACCAGCGTCCGCTTCAGCTCCCGCACCTCCCCGTTGAGCGGGGCCTCGGTCGTGGTGAACCCGGTCGCGCGCAGCGCCTCGTCCACCGTCCGGCCCAGGCCGTCCTTCGGGGTCCCGTTGTAGACCTGCACCCGCACGTCCTTCGGCGCCACGTCGACCAGCTTCGCGGGCGGCTGCTGCGGGCCCGCCGCGGGCTTCGGCTCCGGCTTCGCCGGGGCCAGCGGCTTGTCCTCGCGCAGGGCCTGGAACAGCTTCTTCGCCTTCTTCGCGTCCCACTGCACCGTCGAGCCGATGCCCTTGACCGGGAAGCTCGGATTGCCGACGGGCACGGACGTGAACTCCGACGAGGCCGGCCCGAAGTCCTTCATCGCCTTGCCCAGCGCCAGCATCTCCTCCGTACCGAAACCCTTGTCGGCCCGGACGGAACCAAGCACCGAGCCGGAGACCTGCTGGAACTTCACCGGGTTCAGCAGCACCCCGCTGCTCGTGACCCGCTTGATCAGCGCCGCCATGAACTTCTGCTGGCGCTCCATCCGGCCCAGGTCGGCGGCCACGTCCACATGGCGCGAGCGGACGTACTGGAGCGCCTGACCGCCGTCCAGCTCATGCGTGCCCGCGGGCAGGTTCAGACCGGTGTACGCGTCCTTCATCGGCCGCGCCGTGCAGATCTTCACCCCGCCCACCGCGTCGACCGTCTTCATGAAGCTGGTGAAGTCGACCTCCAGATAGTGGTCGATCTTGACCTTGGTCATGTTCTCGACGGTCCGCACGGTCAGCGCGGGCCCGCCCTCCGCGTACGCGGCGTTCAGCTTCACCGGGTGGCCGGCGTGGTGCTTGCCCGTGGTGCGGTCGGTGTGGGCGGGCATCTCGGCGTAACTGTCCCGGGGCAGGCTGACCACGCTCGCCCGCTGCCGGTCGGCCGACAGATGGACCAGCATGATCGTGTCCGTGCAGTGGCAGGGCGCGCCACCGAGCTTGTACTTCCGCTTCTCCGCCTTGGTGATCGTGTCCCGGCCGTCCGTGCCGACAAGCAGCAGATTCGTGCCGTGACCCCCCTCGGGGCGGTTCTTCATGTCCCGGAACGGATCGACCCGGCCGATCCCGCCCTCCAGGCCGCTCACCACGGCGTGACCGATCCCGCCCGCCCCCAGCACCAGCACCGAGAGACCCGTGGCCACCCGCATGCCCCAGCGCGGCCGCTCGTCCTGCTTCCGGGACCGGACCGGCCGGGTGCCCTGCGGTGGCCGGGCGCCCTGCCGCGGGCGGCGTCGCGGGGGAGTGGCGCGGGGGCGCGGCGGGCGCTGCGGCGGTTGTTGCGGTTCGGGCACGGGGAGACACCTCCGGGGTGCAAGGGAGACACCTCTGCGGTGCAAGCGGACCATCGCACGGTAGGCCCATACGACCACCGCCCCCGCCCGCGACCCGGCGGCGCGCACCGGTGTCCCCCATTCGCGGTAACGTGGCGGCCGAAAACCGAGCCGCCTCCTGGGGTACGAAACCCCCGGCGCCCCCGAGGACCCCCCGAGGACCACATGTCTGCCGCGCAGTACCCCGCCGTCTCCGTGATCATGCCGGTGCTCAACGAGGAACGCCATCTCAGGAACTCGGTCCGGCACATCCTGGAGCAGGAGTACCCCGGTGAGATGGAGGTCGTGATCGCGCTCGGCCCCTCCGCCGACCGGACGGACGAGATCGCCGCCGAGCTGGTCGCCGAGGACCCCCGCGTCCACACCGTGCCCAACCCCACCGGCCGCACCCCCGCCGCGCTCAACGCGGCGATCAAGGCCTCCCGCCACCCGGTCGTCGTCCGGGTCGACGGCCACGGCATGCTCTCGCCGAACTACATCGCCACCGCCGTGCGCCTCCTGGAGGAGACCGGCGCGCAGAACGTCGGCGGCATCATGCACGCCGAGGGCGAGAACGCCTGGGAGGACGCCGTCGCCGCCGCGATGACCTCGAAGATCGGCGTCGGCAACGCGGCCTTCCACACCGGCGGCCAGGCGGGCCCGGCCGAGACCGTCTACCTGGGCGTCTTCCGCCGCGAGGCGCTGGAGAGGGCGGACGGCTACAACGTCGAGTTCATCCGCGCCCAGGACTGGGAGCTGAACTTCCGCATCCGCGAGGCCGGCGGGCTGATCTGGTTCTCGCCCGAGCTGAAGGTCCAGTACCGCCCCCGCCCCACGGTCAAGGCGCTCGCCAAGCAGTACAAGGACTACGGCCGCTGGCGCCACGTCGTCGCCCGCTACCACGCCGGCTCGATCAACCTGCGCTACCTGGCCCCGCCGACCGCCGTCGTCGCCATCGTGGCGGGCCTGGTGCTCGGCGCGACCGTCACCCCGTGGGCGCTGGTCGTCCCCGGCGGTTACGTCGCCGCGATCGTCGCCGGGTCGCTGCCCGCGGGCAAGGGGCTCTCGCTGAAGGCCCGCGCCCAGATCCCGGTGGCGCTGGCGACCATGCACATGTGCTGGGGCTTCGGTTTCCTCACCAGCCCCCGCTCCCTGGCCAAGCGGGTCATCGCGAGCCGCCGCCCGGCGATGACCGGCAGCAGCGAGACCGTCTGAACATAGCGGGGAGAGTGCTAGAAGGCCCCCCCACATGCGGACTTCCCACAAGATGTGGGCGGCCGGAGACAGGTAGTCGGGATCCCACTCACCCCCTAAGGGTTGTCCCGTAAATGATCTTCGGTGGACGGGGACAAGGGGCCCTTGGTCGGGTGGTTCGCTCAGCCGGCGATCGCAAGGTTGTGCAGGCGGGCGATGCCGAGCATCGCGTGGTGCACGCCGTCGCCCTTGAGGCGGCAGTCGCGCAGGATCTTCCAGCCCTTCATACGGGCGAAGGCGTGCTCGACGCGAGCGCGAACCTGCTTGTGGGAGTGGTTGTGCTGCTGCTTCCAGTCCGGGAGTTGGGCCTGTCCCTTCGCCCGGCGGTGCAGCATGACGAGTCCGGTGCCCGGATAGCCGCCGTCGGCGATGGTCATCGTCTTGCCGACGGCGTCCTTCGCGCCGGATTCCTCCCACGCCTTGCAGTCGTTGCGGTTGCCGGGTGAGGGCCGGCCCGACCACGACGACCAGGCGGGTGTCGGCGTCGATGACGACCTGGTGGTTCGTGGAGTAGTGGTAGTTCTTCAACTGCTCGGCGGTCGTGTGGTCGCGGGTGGGCACCAGAGTGCCGTCCACGATGAGCACGGCGTCTATGCGGAACCGCTCGCGCGGTTGGAGTGCGAGTTTCGGGCCGAGGTGGTCGATGATCCGGTCGGCCGCGAACTTCGAGATGCCGAAGAGTGGGGCGAGCTGACGCAGCGTCAAGTTCGTGCGCCAGTAAGCCGCGACCAACAGAACCCGGTCTTCCAACGGCAGGCTCCACGACCGACCGCGCCGCAGCTCGTCTACGATCTCGCGGCGGACCCACGGTCATCAACTTGCCGGAGCAGCGCGGGTTCAGTCTGGTGAACGAGGTTATCCAGGACGGCTCCGACGCCGTGATCACACCAGCCACACCAAGATCATCTCACCTGTGACCAGACATTACGGGACAACCCCTTAGGTGTATAGATCCGCAGGGTCGCTGACGTGAGCGATAAGCGGCCTTCCGTCGAGTGCGGTGTTGATAGCCGTCGTTGTAGGTGTGGAGGGAGCCTCCCAGGGCCGCAGATCAGCTCCCTCAGGAAGGGGCGGTAAAGAGTCTCACCTCGTGGTAAGCGCCGTTTTAATGATCGTGCTTGAAATGGCTAGGAGCTTATTTGCTGTGCTTGACGACGTCGGAGAGGGCCGCGCTTCCCTTTACCGGCGAGGCGGCCCGTCTCCGGATCAGCCGCAGTGGAAGTAGCCGCGGACCGGTACGCGATGCTGAATGACATCCCGCCCACCAGGCTTGTACATAACTAGCTCGTAAGCGACACAAGTATTCTTTCCGTTGAGCTTCACTGGACCTGCGTAGTAACTGAAAAATCCGGAATCTGAATTAGACGTGCCCTTCTGGGTTTCGAGGGCGAGGGTCATCTTTGAACTAACTCCGTAGTACGAACCCTTTTTGTCGGCAATCACGCAGTTATTAGTTCCGTCCCAGTAAAGCCCTACGACAGCGATCACTTCTCCGCCGTACGAGTGGGAAGATTGGTCGACCTGCGTTCCACTGCAGCCGGCGGCAGCTGCAGCCGGTGCGGCGTTGGCCACGGGAGCGATGAGGCTTGCACCAGTAAGTACTGCTGCGGTGGTCAGGATTCTGGCAAGTCTGTGCTTCATGCGTGGTGCTCCTTATGTGAGATTTTGACCAGAGTGCACAAGTGCTGCGAATCTTAGTTCGAAAGAATGCCCCTTGGTGGTACTGGCTCAAAATAGCCGTAGAATGACTGATTCTAGTATGAGGGGGTGACTGCGAGTCCCACTCAGTGAGCTTCTTCAGCGTTGCCGCTCCAGTGTGAGGACAGCTTTGGCGATTGACGTCATG
>NZ_BMSG01000010.1 GCF_014649035.1 Streptomyces sindenensis | reverse complement strand
ACATCCCCGCACCCGCCATAGCGTCATAACTACCCGGGTAAGACAGAATGTTCGCCCCCGCGACAATCGCCGTATCACAGTCCCCGTAACGGAGACTCAGACACGCCTCATGCAAAGCCACCAGACCCGACGAACAAGAAGTATTGATCGCCATACTCGGACCCGAAAGATTCAGGAAATACGCCAACCGCGACGCGAGAATCGACGTCGCGTTCGCCGTGATGCTCTCCGATTCGTCGACCAGGAACCGGTAGTCGCCCTCCTCCACGCCGACGAAGACACCGACGCGGTCCCCCGCCACGGCAGGGTCGCCGTATCCGGCGTCCTCCAGGGCGCGCCACATCTCCTGAAGCAGCAACCGCTGCCTCGGATCCATCAGCTCGGCCTCACGCGGCGAGATCTCGAAGAACAACGGATCGAACTCCGCCACCCCCGGCATCTCCCCCATCGGACGCCCCGGACCCCAAGCCGGCGACCGATCGGACGACACCTCACCCACCACACTCCGGCCCTCGGCCAGAATGTCCCACAACTCCGACACCGTCCGAGCACCCGGGAACCGACCACTCATCCCCACGATCCCCACCGGCTCCACACCCGCCGGCACCCCCAGCCCCCGCGACCGACGCACAAGCGACCCGGCACGCTTCACCCGACGCCGCCCGGACACCACCGCCGGAACCACCGCCGACGCCCCCGCAACACCACCCTCCTGATAGAACGCACCCAGCACATCGCCGTACACATCCAGGAGATGACCACCCAGACTCACCAACGTCGGATGACTGAAGAAGACATCCGGCGTCAACTCGACACCCAGCCGCTCGCCCAGCACACCCGCGAACTCGACCAGACTGATCGAATCGAAACCGTAGTCCTGAAGGTTGACGCCGTCCTCGACCCGGTCCAGGGGAAGCTTCAGCAACTGCGAGACCGCGCCCTTGAGGTCCTGGTCGAGGCATTCGGCGACCGACCAGCCGGCCGTCTCCGCCCGCCGCCCGGGCCCCGCGGCCACCTCGGCCCCGCCGTCCGGCACCGGTGCGGGGCTCTCCGCCCCGTCGGTCTCCCAGGTGAGGCCACGCACCCGCAGCAGCACGGTGCCGTCCTCGGCGCAGACCGCGACGTCCTGCTCGGTGTCCCGGCGGTCGACCACGGCCCAGGCGGGCGAACCGGCCCCCAGGGGCGCGAACTCGACCTCGCGTGCCGTGGACGGACGTGACTCGGGTGCGACACAGCCCTCCAGCGCGGTCACCAGCGCCAGCGCCGGGTCCCCGGTGACGCTCAGCTCGATGACGCTCCCGCTCTGGGCATCCCGGTCCAGGCGCTCCCGCCGCTCCGCGGCCCCCACCAGGGTGACGGTGCCCTCGGCGGTGACCAGCTCCTCGTCGGCGGTGCCCCCCTCCCGGTCGGAGGCGCCGGGCTGCTCGACGTACACGGTCCACTCGGCGTCTTCGGTCCTGGCCGGCCGCAGTGACACATGGACCAGGCGCCCCTCTTCTCCCGCCGGGGGCCCTTCGTACCAGGCGACATCGGAGAGCCGCACCGTGTGCGTGCCCTCCCCGGCCCCCGGTACGGCACGCAGCGCCGCGGCCCGGGCCATCTCCAGCTGCGCCGCCCGGGAGGGGGTGTCCGCCAGTCGGGAGGAGAAGCGCTGGTTCTCCAGGTCGGAGGTGTTCTCGTGCAGCAACGGGTGCAGGCGGCCCGCTCCACCCGAGGACGCCGGGGCGCCGCCGCCGGTCGGCAGCCAGTAGGACTCCTCCGCGAACGGGTAGCCCGGCAGGCTGATCCGCGCCGGGGCGTCCCCCTCGCGGTGCAGGCTCCGCCAGTCGACCGCCGTGCCGGCGACCCAGGCGGCGACCAGCTCGCCCGCGTCCCGCCGCCCGTCCCCGGCGGCGTCGGGTTCACCGGCGCGGACCGCGGCGGCCCCGACCCGCCCGGCCGACACCCCGTGTCCGTCACCGGTACCGTCCAGGAAGGCGGCCAGCTTCCGCTCGGCCTCGTCCAGCCCGGCCGCGACGAAGCCCATCCGGTGCGGCATCGCCTCGCGCCCCACCTGGAGGGTGAAGCCGATGGACGGCAGGTCCCCCTCCTGGTATCGGCCGGTGCGCAGGGCGGACAGCAGACGCTCGGCGCAGACCCGCAGCCGCTCATCCGTCTTGGCCGAGAGCACGATCGCGGTCGGCCCGCCGTGCGCGACGGCGGCCCGCACGGGGCTGGGCGAGAGGTACTCCGACACGATCAGGTGCGCGTTCGAGCCTCCCGCCCCGAACGAGGAGAGACCCGCGACGCGCGGCAGCTCCCTCGTCCGCCCGTCGGTCTCGACGGTCGGCCGGCTCCATTCCTCCACGCTCCGCTGCACCCGGAACGGGGTGGCCCCGAAGTCGATGAACGGGTTGAGCACCTCGGAGTGCAGGGACGGCACCAGGGTGCCGTGCCGCATCTGGAGCAGGATCTTCGTCAGGCCCGCGATACCGGACGCGGCCTCCGCGTGCCCGATGTTGGACTTCACCGACCCGATGGCACACGTTCCGGGGACGCCGTCGAAGGCCCGGACGAGTCCGCGGATCTCGATGGGGTCGCCGAGCTTGGTGCCGGTGCCGTGCGCCTCGACATAGCCGATGGTCCGCGGGTCGGTCCCGGCCTGCCGCAGGGCCGCCTCGATGACACCGCCCTGCGCGTTGGGGTTGGGCACGGTGTAGCCGTTGGTGCGCCCCCCGTGGTTGACGGCGGCGCCGCGGATCACACCGTAGATGTGGTCGCCGTCGCGCACGGCCTGTTCGAGGGACTTGAGCAGTACGGCGCCGACGCCCTCGGCGGGCACATAGCCCTCGCCCTCGTCGCCGAAGGACACGCAGCGGCCGTTCGGGGACACGAACTTCCCCTGTGACAGCAGCAGATACTTGTTGGGGTGCAGGGAGACGTTGACCCCGCCCGCGATGGCCACACCGCTCTCGCCCCGCCGGATGCTCTCGCACGCCTGGTTGATCGCGGTCAGTGAGGACGAGCACATGGTGTCGATCGCGAGCGACGGGCCGTGCAGGTTCAGGTGGTACGACACCCGGTTCGCCATGGAGGCGAAGTTGCCCGCGGTGGCGAGGGGAGTACCCGCCGCCTGCTGGTCCACACAGAGCAACTGGTAGTCGGCGGTGGTCACACCGACGAACACACCGGCCGCGCCCCGGACGCCGTCCTGTGCTCCTTCGCCGAGCTCCAGGTCCCGGGGGGTGTATCCGGCGTCCTCGATGGCCGCGTACGCGCACTGGAGGAAGAGGCGCTCCTGCGGGTCCATCATCTCGGCCTCGCGGGGCGCGATGTTGAAGAACAGCGGGTCGAAGCGGTCCACGCCGTCCAGCCAGCCGCCCCAGTTGCAGGTGATGGCGTCAAAGAAGGCGCTCCGGTCCCACCGTCCGGCGGGGGTCTCGGTGACGCAGTCCCGTCCCTCGACCAGGTTGTCCCAGAACGCGTCGAGGTCGGCGGCCTGCGGGTAGCGGCCCGCCACACCCACGATGGCGACGTCCAGGGGGCCGCCGGCGGACTGCGCGGGGTGCCGGGTGCGTCCGCGGCGGCTGACAGCGGCTTCCGCCACAACGGGTGCGACGGGTGCGACGGGTGCGGAACCCGGCTCGCGGTCCGCCGTCGCGCTCTCCCCGCCGAGGACGCGGGCGAGTTCGGCGGCGTGCGACTCCCGGAGGTATCCGCAGAGTTCCATGACGGTCCGGTACTCGAAGAAGAGCGTCTTGGGCAGGGTGCCCAGGTCGTCCTCCAGCACGTCGGTGAGCGCGAGCACGGTGATGGAGTCGATCCCGTACTGGTCCAGGGACGCGTCCGCGTCGATGCTGTCGGCCGGGATCCTCATCTCCCGCGCCATCACCCCGGTCAGGTAGGCGACCACGGCTTCCTGGTCGACCGCCACGGCCTGCGACCGCTCCCTGGGGGCGGTGGAACCGGTGCCGGTGAGCCGGTCCACGGTCTCCGTCAGCCGGGCGGGTTCACGCAGCGACAGGCACAGCGTGTGCGGGGCGTCGCCGTCGAGGGCGTCGTAGAACGCGGCGATCCCGTCGGCGCGCGGGATGGGCACCAGGCCCGTGTCGGCCTCCATCCGGGCCACGGCCTGCGGGTCGATCGTCATCCCGCCGTCGCGCCAGAGGGACCAGTCGACGGCGAGGGTCCGGCCGCGCCGCTCCCCCGCCCGTACCTGCTCCTCGCGGTGCACGGCGAAGTGGTCCATGAAGGCGTTGGCCAGGGCGTAGTCCGCCTGGCCCGCGTTGCCGAGGCTGCCCGAGGTGGACGCGAAGCAGACCAGGAAGTCGAGATCGAGTGCGGCGGTGGCCCGGTCGAGGTTGACCAGCCCGTCGACCTTGGGCGCCAGGACCTCGCGGATGGCCTCGGGGCTCTTGCGGATGATGTGGGCGTCGCGGTTGATGCCGGCGCAGTGCAGTACGCCCAGTGGTCCGTCACCGGACGCGGTGATGTCGTTCACCAGGTCGGTCACGGCGGCCGGGTCCGTGACATCGGCCTGCCGGTAGCTGACGCGGGAGCCGGCACCGTCCGCGCCGAGTCCGGCCAGGGCGGCGTCGACGCCGGCGTCGCGGGCGCGGCGCCCGGTGAGGACGAGGCGGGCGCCGGGTGCGTGGCGGACGATCTCCCGGGCGAAGAGGAGCCCGAGGCCGCCCGCGCCACCGGTGATCAGATAGGTTCCGTCGGCCCGCCACGGCAAGGTGCCGGATGCCCGGTCGGCAGGGGCGGTGCGCGGCAGCGGCCGCCACCGGGACAGCATCCGCCGGCCCCCGGCGTAGCGGACCTCGGCGGCGATCTCGGGGGCGTCCGCCTCGGCGTCGAGGAGGGCGGCCACCCGCGCGGGAACCGCCGCGTCTCGGGTGAACGGCTCGTCCAGGGAAACGAGTTGGGCGACGAGTTGCGGGTTCTCCCGGTGGGCGCTCTTGAGCAGGCCGCTGAGTCCGCCGTAGACGTGGCGGTCGGTGCCGCCGGGCACGACGACCTGGAGCAGTACCTCATGAGCGGGCCTGCTCACCAGGATGCGGCGCACCTCGGTGAAGAGCTGTTCGGCGGCGCTGGTGAACCGTTCGGCGGCATCCTCGCCGGTGGTGCTCAGCACGGTGACGTTCACAGGCCCGGCGAAGGCCCCGGCGGGGGCCGTGCCGGTGTCGCAGAGGACCACCTCGCGGGAGCGCCAGTCGCGCGGCGCGGCACCGGTGGGCAGCGCGGCCTCGGCCCACTCCTGCCCCAGCAACCCGGTCGCCGACGGCGCCTCGGCGGGAGTGTCGGGGCCCAGGGCGAGGCCGGTGAAGCGGACGGCGACCCGGCCGGAATCCTCGCAGAGGTCGATGTCGAAGCGGTACTCGTCCGTGCCCGGCGCGGAGGTCCGTCGTACCACGGCCCAGGCCGCGGGCGCGGCACCGAAGATCTCCGCCCGGTCCAGACCGGCCGGCACCCCGGCCGCCGTTCCGATCGACGGGTCGCTCTCGGCGGCGGCCAGCAGCGCGTCGTCCAACGCCCCGAAGGGCAGGACGACCCGGTCGTTCACCTCGGTCCGCGGCAGGCGCGCCACCACCAGGGCGGGGTCCTGGCGGGCCTGTTCGCGCAGCGCCTCCAGGTCGGTGTCCGGCGCCTGCGGGGCGGGCACCGACCGGGTCGCGTCGCCCTGGCAGTGGACGGTCGTGCGGCGGGGATCGGCGGTGCCGTCGCCCGAGAAGATCTCGAAGCCGATGTCGCCGCCGCGTTCCGGGATGACGGCGACGTGCAGGTCGATCGCGCGGCCCGTGGCGCGCACCGGGCGCAGCCAGCGTACGGAGTGCAGCCGCACCCCGGCGGTGCCGGACTCGTTCTCCCGGGTCGCCTGGTGCACGGCCTCGCGGGCCATCTCCAGGTGCGCCGCCGCGGGCAGGCGACGGTCGCCCTCCTTGCCGACGAGGAGTTCGTCGGCGGGCAGCAGGACGGAGCTGTAGCGCTGTTCCGTCAGGCTGGAGGTGTTCCGCTGCACCAGGGGGTGGGTGGGCTCCGGGGCCGTGACGGTGACGCGGCTCCGGGACGCCGCCGGCCAGTACTGCTGCCGGGCGAACGGGTACGGCGGAAGGGCGACCAGTGCGGGCGCCTCCTCGAAGAGTCCTTCGCCGCGCAGGTCGTAGCCCTGGCAGTAGAAGTCGGCCAGCGCCAGGAGCAGTTCCTGGTACCGCTGGTCGTCCCGGCGGCGGGCCGTGGCGTCCGCGACCAGGTCTCCTACGAGGCTGTGCGGGGTGAATTCACGGGTCACGGTGCCCTGGTAGACCTTGCGGGGCTTCTCGCCTCGCGCGGCCTCCCGCAGCAGCCGGACGGCGTCGTCGAGGTCCTGCGCCACCACGGCGCAGCGGTGCGCGAAGTGGTGCCGTCCGGACATCAGGGTGTGGCTGACCGAGGCAAGGTATCCGGCCCCGGCGCCCCTGGCCCCCTCCAGATGGTCGGCCAGAGCGGTCAGGGCATCGGCGAGTGCCGGGGACGTCTTGGCGGAGATCGGCAACAGGTAGGAAGCCAGGGTGGGTTGGCGGTCGAGCAGCTCCCGCTCGGCGCGGACGGTGGCACCGGCCTCCAGCACCACATGGGCATTGGTGCCGCTCATGCCGAACGCGCTGACCGCGCCCCGCGCGGGCTGCGGGCCCTGCGGCCAGGCGCGCCGCTCCCGGTTGACGTAGAACGGACTGTCCTGCCACCGGATGTAGTCGCTGGGCTGTTCGCAGTTGATGCTCGGCGGGATCGTCTCGTGCCGCATGGCCATCACCAGCGTCATCACGCCGACCAGGCCGGAGGCCGCCTGGGTGTGCCCGATGTTGGGCTTGACCGAGGTCAGCGCGCAGAACTCCCGGCGCTCGGTCCGGGAACCGAACGCCTCCGCCAGTGCGTTGATCTCGATCGGGTCGCCCAGCCGGGTGCCGGTGCCGTGGGAGACGACGTACTCCAACGACTCCGGGGAGATCCCGGCGCGCTCGTAGACCTGCCGCAGCAGCCGGCTCTGCGCGGCACCGCTGGGGGCGGTGATGCCGTTGGTCCTGCCGTCGTAGTTGACTCCGCTCCCCAGTACGGTGGCGTAGATCCGCTGGCCGTCACGTTCCGCGACCCGGCGCTTGCGGAGTACCAGGACGGCGACGGCCTCACCGGGCACCATGCCGTCCGCGCGCTCGTCGAACGCTCGGCAGACACCCTCGGGCGACAGCATCCCCGCGGCGGCCATCGCGTCGTAACTCCGGGGGTCCGCCAGGATGTTGGCGCCCGCGACGATCGCGGTGTCGCAGTCCCCGTACCGCAGGCTGAGGCACGCTTCGTGCAGGGCGACCAGGCCGGAGGAGCACGTCGTGTTGATGGCCATGCTGGGCCCGGCCAGGTTGAGGAAGTAGCCCAGGCGGGACGCGAGGATCGCGTTGCTGTTGGCGGTGACTCCCGCGTCCTCGCCGACCAGGTCGCGGAAGTCGCCCTCCTCGACACCGACGAAGATGCCGACGCGGCTGTCGGTGAGCCGCCGGGAGCCGATCCCGGCGTCCTCCAAAGCCCGCCACATCTCCTGGAGCAGCAGCCGCTGCCGGGGGTCCATGGTCTCGGCCTCGCGGCCGGATATCTCGAAGAACAGCGGGTCGAACTCGGCGATGCCGGGCAGTACGCCCATCCGGCGGCCGCCGCCCCAGGCGGGGCTGCGGTCGGCCGGCACCTCACCGACCACGCAGTCGCCCTCGGCCAGGACGTGCCACAGCTCGTCGACGGTGCGGGCACCGGGGAAGCGGCCGCTCATCCCGACGATCGCCACCGGCTCCGGTCCGCTCCCGGTCTCCTCCTCGGCGCCTTCGGGCTCGGCGGCCCTCGCCGGAGCGCTCATCCGCAGCAGCCGCCGCCGGGGCCCGCGGCCGTCCTGCCCGGCCCGGGGCACCGTACGCTGCCGGGGGCCGGGAGCGGGCCGGGACGCCGCCGGTGACGGCGCGGACTTCTGCCCCTCCCGGTAGAACGCCTCCAGCACCTCCCGATGCGCGTCCAACAGATGGACACCGAGGGCGGACAGCGTGGGGTGGCTGAAGAAGACGTCGGGGGTCAGCTCGACGCCCAGGCGTTCACCCAGTACGCCCGCGAACTCGACCAGACTGATCGAATCGAAACCGTAGTCCTGGAGATTGGCGCCCTCGTCCAGCTTGGCCACCGGAAGCTTCAGCAACTGCGAAACGGAGTCCTTCAGTTCCCACTCCAGGCACTCCGCCACCGGCCAGCCGGCCATCTCCGCCCGGCGCCCCGGGCCGGGCTCGACGACCGTCTCGGCGGCCTCGCCCTCGGAGCCGTCCTCGTGCGGCGGGCGCGGCGCGGCGGTGCTCTGCTCCTCGGCGGACACCCGCAGTCCCCGGAAGGCGACCAGGCTGGTTCCCCGCTCGTCCACGAGGTCGACGGAGAGCGTGGCCTCCCGCCGGCCCGACGCGACGATCTCCACGGCGCCCCGCACTGCCGCGTACCGGGCAAGTCCCGCGTAGGTGACCTCGTCGGCGCTCAGCAGCGCCACCTCGTTCCCGCCCCAGCCGCGGTCCCGCGCCACCGCGGCGAGGCACCGGGCGAACTGCCCGGGGACCACCACCGCGTCCGTCGGACCGGCCGCCTCGCCGAGATCCACCAGGAGCGAGCCGGGCCGTGCGGGGGTCCCGTAGGTGTGGATGTCCACCCGGTCGGGCGTCGCCCCGGGCAGGACGGCGACGCTGCCGCCGCTGCCGGCCTCGTCGTTGGAGTCGGCGGTCACCGCCCACCCGTCGCCGTCCGCCCCGGGATACAGGTCGACGTGGACCTGTTGGCCGGGGCCCACCACCACCGGCTCGCCCCACTCCACGTTCGTCATCCGCACGACGGGGCCCGCGTCACCGGTGAACTCCCCCTTCTCCTCGGCCGCGAGGATCACCGCCGCACGCACCATCTCCAACTGAGCGGCGCCCGGCAGAACCTTGGCACGCGAGGCGTCCATGGAGTTGAACATGTGGATCTCTTCCTTCTGCGTAAGGTGCCGCTGCTCAGCTGGAGGTGTTCTCGATGGGGATCAGCAGGTCGTTCAGGAAAGCCTCACGGCCGGTGAACTGGGAACTGAACCGCTGGATGAGCGTGCCGTCGGAGTCGTCGCCGCCGACCGCGGGCCGGACCGCTCCCGTACCGCGCCGCTCCAGCTCCGCGCCGCTTCCGGCGGACGGGGCCCAGTAGCGGTCGGTGGCGAACGGGTAGCCGGGCAGGCTCACCAGCGGCGGCCGGTTCTCCCAGATACCGGAGAACGCCGCCGTGTAGCCCTGGCTGTAGAACTCCGCGAGCGCCGCCAGGTGGTCCTGGTGCCGCTCGGCGTCGTGCCACACCGCCCTGCTGGCCCGCACCAGGCCGTCGATGAGCCTGCCCACGGTGCCGTTGGGCCGGAAGTCGCGACTCACCGTGCCGCGCACCACGTTGGGGATCTTGGCTCCGGCCGCGGCCTCCCGCAGCAGGCGTACCGCGTCGTCCCGGTCCTGTGCGATCACCGCGCAGCGATGCGCGAAGTGGAACCGGCCCGTGATCAGCGTACGGCTGACGGAGGCCAGGTAGCCGCCGTCGTCGTGCGGGCTCCCTTCCAGGTGGTCGGCGAGGTCGGTCAGCCGCGCGCCGAGCGCCTCCTGCGTCTTGGCGGAGACCAGCAGCAGTTGATGCCGCGGGGGCTGCTGCTCCTCCGGCGGGGTCCGCCATCCCGGCGCCGCGGCGGGGGCCTCCAGGACGACGTGCGCGTTGGTCCCGCTGACTCCGAACGAGCTCACCGCGCCCCGGCGGGGCCGGCCGGGCACACAGGGCCACGGCGTGGACCGCCGGTTGACGTAGAAGGGGCTCTTCTCCCACTCGATGTAATCGCTGGGTTCCTCGCAGTTGATGCTCGGCGGGATGGTCTCGTGCCGCATCGCCGTCATCAGGCAGATCAGGCTGACCAGGCCCGAAGCGGCCATGCTGTGACCGATGTTGGGCTTGACCGAGGTCAGCGCGCAGTAGCCGGTGCGGTCGGTGCGTTCGGCGAACGCATCCGCCAGCGCGTTGATCTCGACCGGGTCGCCCAGCCGGGTGCCGGTGCCGTGGGTGACGACGTAGTCCAGCGAGTCCGGGGCGATGCGGTACCGGTCGTAGACCGAGCCGAGCAGCCGGGTCTGGGCGGCGCCGCTGGGCGCGGTGATCCCGCTGGTGCGCCCGTCGTAGTTGATGCCGGTGCCCAGCACCGTGGCGTGGATGCGCTGCCCGTCGCGTTCGGCGGCCTGCTGCTTCTTCAGTACCAGCACGGCGACCGCCTCGCCGGGGACCATGCCGTTGGCCCGCTGGTCGAAGGCGTAACAGGTCCGGTCCGGGGAGAGCATGTTGGCCTTGTCCATCACCACGTAGTCGTGGGCGGAGGACATCAGGCTGACCCCGGCCACGATCGCCGTGTCGCAGTCGCCGTGCCGCAGGCTCAGGCAGGCTTCGTGCAGCGCGACCAGGCCGGAGGAGCAGGCGGTGTTGATGGTCAGGCTCGGCCCGGACAGGTTGAGGAAGTACGCCAGCCGGGAGGCGAGGATGGAGGTGCTGTTGGAGGTGACGGTGTCCTCCCCGTCGACCAGATAGCGGTAGTCCCCCTCCTCCGCTCCGACGAAGATCCCGATGGTCTCCTCGGCGACGGTCGTCTCGCCGTAGCCGGCGTCCTCCAGGGCGCGCCACATCTCCTGCATCAGCAACCGCTGGCGCGGGTCCACGAGTTCGGCCTCGCGGGGCGACATCTCGAAGAACAGCGGATCGAACTCGGCGATGCCCGGCACGCTGCCGAAGGCGTACCTCGGGTGCGGCTCGCCGTCTTCGCCCGGCTCATCGGCGCTGCTCCAGTCGGCGCGGCGGTCGTCCGGGACGTCCCGGACGACGCTGCGGCCCTCGGAGACGATCGACCACAGTTCGTCGACGTTCCGCGCGTCGGGGAAGCGCCCGGCCAGGCCGACCACGGCGATCGGCTCGTCCCGGGGTGCGGCCACCGCACCCGGTGCGGTGCGGCCGGCCGGCTCGGCGAAGCGGTCGGAGGTCCGCCTGCGCTCCCGGCGGGCGGCGGGCCGAACCGCCGCGGCGGGTGTGCCCTGACGGTACAGGGCGTTCATCCGCTCGGCATGGACGCTGAGCAGATGCCCCTCCAGACGACGCAGCGTCGGATGGCTGAAGAAGCGGTCGGGCGTGAGCAGCACGCCGAGCCGACCGCTCAACTGCTGGGTGAACTTGGCGAGGTTGAGCGAGTCCAGCCCGTAGTTGGCGAGGTTCTCCTCGGGGTCCAGCTCTTCCGCGGGAACCTTGAGCACCTGGCCGGCGGCGTCGGCCAGCTCCCACGCCAGGCACTGCGCCACGGTCCATCCGCGCATGTGGGCCCGTCGCCCGTCGCCCGCCGCCTCTCCGGCGGACGGCGCCCCGGCATCCGCCGCCCGGGTGAGCACGAGCTCACGCACGGTCGCGACCACCGTGCCGTCCTCCGCGGCGAGTTCGACGGTGAGCGACCGGGTGTCGTCGTCCGCCGTCCCTTGCGGGGCGACCAGCGCCCAGCGGGCGGACCGCGCCGCACAGCCGAGTCGCGCCTCGCCGACCGAGACGGCGTCGCCCTGCGCACTCCCCCAGCCGAACGCCCGGCGGGCCGCGGCCACACAGAACTGGAGCTGCTCCGGTCGCAGCACCATCCCGAGGTCGCTCGACTCGTCCGCCGGAACCGGGAGTTCGAGCAGGAGACGCCCGGCTCCCGGCGCGGTCCGCAGCGTGGTGAGCGGCAGCACGACGTCACCGGCGGGTTCGTCGGCGACCGTGGCGGACCCGTCGCAGACGAGGAACATCTCGCCGGTCCCGTCCGTCGTGTCCTCGCAGAACACGGCCCAGTCGACGGTGCTCTCCCCGGACTTCCGCAGATCGACACGGACCTCCGCGGTCGGGGAGCCACCGGCCGGCGAGGCGGCCTGCTCGTACCAGACCACCTCGCGCAGGGTGACGTCCTGCTCGCGGCCGCCGAGTCCCAGGACCACCGCGGCACGGGCCTGTTCCAACAGCGCGCCGGGGATCAGGGCGCCGCCGCCCGCCTCACCGGCGGCGTGGGCTCCGGCGGCCTCGAACCAGCTCTCCCGGCCGGTGAAGGCGGCGGCGAACCGCTGGCACAACATGTCGGACACGTTGCGGTGCACCAGGGGATGGAGCTGTGCGGCAGCGGGAGGAGCACCCGCGGTGGTCTCCGTCGCCCTCGTCACCCAGTAGTCCGCGTTGTCGAAAGCGTAGGTCGGCAGGTGCACTCGGCTCGGCGGGGTGGCGCCCCACAGTCCGGCCAGCGGTGCGGGCTCGTGGCCGAGGCAGTAGGCCCGCGCGAGGTGCAGCAGTCCCTCCCGGACGCGCCCGCCGTCGGCCCGGGCGACCAGCGTGGACAGCTCCCGGGTCTCGGCGGCGGTGGGGTCGAACCCCCGGGGCACCACGCCACGTTCGATACCCGACCCGGCCTGCCCGGCGGCGGCTCGGCGCAGCGCCGCCACGGCGTCCGCACGGTCGCCCACCACCAGCGCGCAGCGCCGGGCGAAGTGGTGGCGGCCGACGACCAGAGTGCGGCTCACCGAGGCCATCAGGCCGGGGCCCGTGTCGTCGGGGAGTCCGGCGAGGTGATCGGCGAGCTGCTCCATCTGCCGCACCAGCGCCGTCTCGGTCTTCGCGGACAGCACCAGCAGATGGCTGGGCGCGGCGGGCTGGGCCCCGATTCGGGCGAGTTCGCCGCGCTCGGTGCCGTTGCTCTCCACCACCACGTGGGCGTTGGTCCCGCTGAAGCCGAACGCGCTGACCGCCCCGTGACGCGGCAGACTCCCGCCACCGGGCCAGGGCCGCCGCTCCCGGTTGACGTAGAAGGGGGTGGTCCCCCAGTCGACGAAGTCGCTGATCTCCTCGCAGTTGATGCTCGGCGGGATGGTCTCCCGCCACATTCCGGCGACCAGGCTGATCAGGCTGACCAGGCCCGAGGCGGCGAGGCTGTGACCGAGGTTGGGCTTGGTCGAGGTCAGCGCGGCGAAGCCGGTGCGGTCGGTGTGCGGCCGGAAGGCCTCGGCGAGGGCATGGATCTCCACGGGGTCGCCGAGCCGGGTGCCGGTCCCGTGCGTCACGATGTGGCCCAGGGTCTCCGGGGAGATACCCGCACGCTCGTGCACCTCTCGCAACAGGCTTGTCTGCGCAAGGCCGTTGGGGGCGGTGATGCCATTGGTGCGGCCGTCGTTGTTGATGCCGCTGGCGAGGATGCTGGCATAGCCGCGGAGGCCCTGGCGGGCCGCTCCGTCGCGCCGTTTGAGCACGACCGCCGCGACGGCCTCGCCGGGCACCATGCCGTCCGCACCGCTGCCGAAGGCACGGCACACACCCTCGGCGGAGAGCATCCCGGCGCCCTCCATGCCGTCGTAGTCGCGCGGGGTGGCCATCAGGTTGGCGCTCGCCACGATGGCCGTGTCGCAGTCCCCGTGCCGCAGGCTCAGGCATGCCTCGTGCAGGGCGACCAGACCGGAGGAACAGGCCGTGTTGATCGCCAGGCTGGGCCCGGTCAGGTTCAGGAAGTACGAGAGGCGGGAGGCGAGAACCGCGTTGTGATTGGAGGTGATGGCCTCCTCGGAGGCGGCCAGCAGACGGTAGTCGCCCTCCTCCACACCGACGAACACCCCGACCCGCTCCGCCGACAGTTGCTGCCGGCCGCATCCCGCGTCCTCCAGCGCCTTCCACATCTCCTCCAGCAGCAGCCGCTGCCGGGGGTCCATGGTCTCTGCCTCGCTGGGCGCGATCTCGAAGAACAGCGGATCGAACTCGGCGATGCCCGGGACCCAGCCGACGTGGCGCTTCCTGCCGTCGTCCCACTCGCGCCGCTCGGGGGGCATGGCGCCCACCGCTCCCCGGCCCGCCGACAGGTTCCGCCACAGCTCGCCGACGTCACGGGCCGCGGGGAAGCGCCCGCTCATGCCGATGATCGACACCGGCTCGTCCTGCGGTGCCGACCGTGCGGGTACGGGGCCGGAGACGGGCCGCTGCGCGCTCGCGGGCTGTTGGCCGTCGCGTGCCGGCGGGGCGGGGACCTCGGTCCCAGGAGCCGGTGTGACGGGCGCCGCCGGGGCGGGCGCGGGCCCGTCCGAAGAGGACGCCGAGGACGCCTTGGGCGCGAACCGGCTGCCTTCGGGACGTCGGCTCCGCAGGTTGGCACGGCGACGCGGTGCCGGCACGGCAGGTGGGGCCCCGGCGCCCTCCGCGGGCTCCGCGCCCCCGGACCCCTCGGAAGGGGGCGCCGACCGTACGGGGGCGGGGGGCCGGGACTCGGTGTGCACGGTGGCGGGCTGCGCCGCCCGGGGACGGTAGCGGTCGGCCAACCGGTCGAAGTGGTCGGCGAGCAGGTACTCGTGCAGCGTACGCAGGTTCGGGTAGCTGAAGAAGACGTGCGGGGTGACGTCCACGCCGAGGCTCTCGGTGAGCTCTCCCGCGAACTCCACCAGCGTGATGGAGTCGAAGCCGAACTCGCGGAAGTTCTCGTCCACCGCCAGCTTGTCCGGGGGCACCCGCAGGATCTGGCTGACGACGTCGTTCAGCTCACGCCTCAGCCTGTCCGCCACCTGGTCGGCCGCGCTCTCGGCAGCGCTCCGTCCGGCGGCCCCGGCGAGGTGCCCGGAGGCATGGCGGGACGGCGGGTCCCCGGCGACCGGGTCCGCCACGGAATCCGGTGCCGCTGCGGCGGCCGGTGCGGCCGACGCCTCCGCGGAGCCCGGCACCCGGAGCATCGTGCGGATACGGTCCCGCTCCCCCGCCAGGGCCAGATACGAGGTGCCCGGCTGGGCCAGCAACAGCCGGAACAGCCCGGTGCCCTCGGCCGGCTCCAGGTACCGCTGCCCGCTGGACCTGAGATAGAAGTCCCCGGCGGTCTCGTCGGAGAAGTTCATGCCGTCGCTGCGCCACAGCGGCCAGCTGATCGCCAGCCGCCCGGCGCCCGCGGGCTCGCTCCGCGCCAGCATCTCCGCGTACGCCACCTGGAACCGGTTGGCACCGGCGTAGTCGCCACTGCCGAAGTCGCCCAGCACGGCCGCGCTGGAGGAGAAATAGCAGACGAAGTCCGGCGCACCTCCCTGGTCGGCCCGGGTGGCACGCAGCGCGCTCTCCAGCGCGACGGTCCCGGCGACCTTGGGCGCACGGACCCGTGCGAAGGTCGCCGCATCCCGCTCGGCGATGCTGCCGTGCTCTTCCACTCCGGCGGCGTGCAGCACCCCGTCGATCCGTCCGAAGCGGCCCACCGCGCTGCGCACCGCCTCGGTCAGCGCCACCGGATCGCACACATCGGCCTGCCGGTACAGGACGGCGGCGGCTCCGGCCCGGTCCAGCTCGGCCAGCCGCGCCCGCACTCCCGCGTCCTCGGCCGGCCTGCGCCCCACGATCACCAGCCGGGCCCGGTACTCGCGTGCCAGCCAGCTCCCGAAGATGGCGCCCAGCCCGCCCGCACCACCGGTGATCAGGTACGTGCCGCCGTCGCGCAGCCGGTCCCCGGCGTCGTCGACCGGACGCAGCTCGACCGGACGCACCTGCTGCACCCAGCGCCGCCCGTCCATGTGCAGGGCGCTGACGGGCTGCGCGCCGACCTCGTCGGCCAGGATCCCGGCCAGCCGGCCGGTCGCCTCGCCGTCCAATCCGAGGACCGTCACGGAGGTGCCCGGCAGGACGAGCGGAATCGACCGTTCGAAGCCCAGCCAGGACTCGACCGCGCACCGCTGGCCGCCGTCGGCGAACGAACCGCCGAGCAGGATGCGCCCCGGCACGCCGGCCGGGCCCTGCTGCGCCTCCTGTGCGACGGCCCGCAGGAACGCGCGCAGCGGTTCCGGGTCGGTGTGCGAGCCGTCGGCCGTACGCTCCGTGGCCCACAGGTGGGCCACGGCGTCGATCGGGCCGTGGTCGGCGACCACGGTGCGGAGCAGCTCGCGGTAGCCCCCTTCGAGGTCTCCGCCGACGGAGAAGCAGTCCCGGCCGGTCCGCCCGAACCCCGGACCCGGCGTCGCGAAGACCACGTCCACGCCCGGGTGATCGGCGGTCAGCCGGTGCCGTATCTCCTCCTGGCCGCCCCCCTCGGGCAGCAGGACGAGGACGCGCCCGAGCCATACGCCCGGGGCTTCGGGTGTCGGCTGTGCCGCCTCCCACGCCTGGGTGAACACATGCAGGTCGTCCGGCATGGACAGGTCCGGATGGGTCAGCATGTCCCCTCATCTCCTCGGGCGAATCGAATGCCGGACAGGCGGATCAGCAGGTGGCCGTCCCGGTCGCACAGGTCAAGATCGGTGGTCCCCGGGGCGGCGCCCTCGGTGGCGACGGCGTAGGCGCTCTCCCCGCACGGGGCGTGGAAGGTGACCCCGGCGACCTGGGAGGGCTCCAGCCGGGCGGGAGCCCCGGAGCCGCCCCGTACCGCGGCGACCAGGAGCGCCGAGGTCAGCAGGACGGGGTGGGCGACGAGGGCCTCCGGGTCCGGGCCGGCAGCCGCCGGCGGGAGCCTCAGCTCGGCGAGCAGGTAGCCCTCGCCCTGTCGTAGCTCCACCAATGCTTCGTAGCAGGCGCCCAGTCGCAGCCCCGCCCGTCCGAGGGCAGCCCGGTGCGACGCGGGGGTGCCGAGTGGTGTGCTGCCGTCGAGGAGGCCCCGCAGGTCGATACGGTCTGCCGCGGTGGGCGGTACGAGGGTGGCACGCCCCTGGCAGAGGACCCGCACGTCGTCGCCGTCGGCGGACGTGTCGTCGGGCTCGTAGCAGTCGAAGTCCACCGAGCCGTCGACGTTCTGCGCGAGCCCGATGTCGACCGGGCGGGAAGCCCCGAGGTGGCTGCCGTGGGACTCGTACCAGGCGAGTTCCACGAGGCGCACCCCGGTGTCGCCGGCGTTCCGGCCGTGGGCGAGGGCCACCGCGGCGCGTGCGGCCTCGATCCACACAGCTCCGGGGAGGCAGGGGCGGCCGTCGACCCGGTAGTCGGCCGCGAGGGGCTCTTCCTCGGTCCAGTGGGACCGGAAGCGCTCCTCGGTGAAGTCCGAGACGTTCCGGTGCACCAGCGGGTGCGGGACGGTGACGGCTGCCGCCGTGGGGGCGGCCACGGCAGGAGCCGCCGCGGCCAGCCGGTCGAGCAACGCCTTCGCCTGGTCTCCGGCGGCCGTCAGCCCGTCGACCACGCCCCGCAGGTGGCGGGCGTCGAAGGCCGGCGGCACCGCGTCGGACACCGGCGTCCGGGCCGGCTCGGCGTCGCGCAGCCAGTGCCGTACCCGGGCGAACGGGTAGAAGGGCAGGTCGGCATGGTGCAGCGGACCATCGTGCAGATCCGCCCAGCGCACTTCCGCGCCCGCGACCCATGCCTCCGCCAGACCGGCCAGGTCGCGGGCCTCCAGCGCGTCCCGCACCGTGGTCTCGAACGACTCGGGGGCCGGGCGCGGCTCGTCCGGGCCGAAGGCGGTGATCCAGCAGCCCTCGTCGGGCGGGCTGCCGGCCGCGGCGGCGGTCAGCACGTCGGCCAGCCGGTGCGGATCGTCGACGAGGACCGCCATCCGGTGCGCCAGCGGCTGCCGCCGCATCTGCGACTGGTAGGCCACCTCCGACAGCCTGAGATCCCCGGCGTCGTCCTTGATCCGGGCCGCCACATCGGCGCAGTGCCGCGCCAGTTGGGTGCCGTCCTTGGCGGAGAGGACGACCAGGTGCGCCCCGTCGGCGGCGCCGCGGGGCAGCGGCGCTCCTGAGTACTCCTCGACCACCACATGGGCGTTGACACCACCGGCGCCGAAGGAGCTGATACCGGCCCGCCGCGTCCCGTCGATCGCGTCCCAGGGCATCGGCCGGTCCGGCACGAAGAAGGGGGTGGCACCGAACTCTATGTCTGGGTTGGGGGTTTCGGCGCCGGGGGTCGGCATGATGGTGCGGTGCCGCAACTGAAGCAGCACCTTGGTGAGACCGGCGATCGCCGCGGCTGGTTCCAGGTGCCCGATGGTGGTCTTGACGCTGCCCACCGCGCAGCGCGCACGCTCCGGCGACGCCGGACCGAAGGCCTTGGTCAGGCCCGTGATCTCGATGGGGTCGCCCAGCGGGGTGCCGGTGCCGTGCGCTTCCAGCACACCGACCGTCGCCGGATCGACCCGGGCGTCGCGCAGTGCGGCGGTGACCAGCTGGGCCTGGGCGTCGGGGCTGGGCACGGTGAAACCCTGGGTGCGGCCACCGGAGTTGGTCGCGGTGCCCCGGATCAGCGCATGGACCCGGTCGCCGTCCCGCAGGGCCTGCGAGAGCGGCTTCAGCAGGACCGCGCCGACTCCCTCGCCCATCACCATGCCGTCGGCTCCCGCACCGAACGCCCGGCATCGGCCGGTGCGCGACAGCATCCCCATGTGTGCGTACTGCACATGGCGCGAGGGGTGCAGAATCAGGTTGACGCCTCCCACCAGGGCGGCGTCCACCCGGCCCAGTCGCAGGTCCTGGGCGGCCAGGTGCAGCGCCACACCGGAGCTGGAACAGGCGGTGTCGACCGAGAGGCTCGGACCGGTGAAGTCGAAGGCGTAGGAGACCCGGTTGGCGATCTGGTAGTGCGCGGAGTACGGCAGCGTCGCGCGACCGTCGAGCGCCGCCTCGGCGCTGAGCACGGCGTAGTCCGGGGCCATCGCTCCGACGTACACCCCGACGTCACTGCCGAGTGTGTCGGGTGTGTGGCCGGCGTCCTGCAGGGTCTCGTAGGCGACTTCGAGGAACAAGCGCTGCTGCGGGTCCATGAGTTCGGCCTCACGCGGCGAGATGCCGAAGAAGAGCGAGTCGAACCGCGCGACATCGTCCAGCAGACAGGCCCACTTGGAGTACGAACCCGCCGGGTCGGTGCCCGAGGGGTCGAAGTACCGGGCGTGGTCCCAGCGTTCCTCGGGGATCTCGGTGACGCTGCTCTGGCCGCGCAGCAGGCGGCGCGCCAGCTCGTCCAGGTCCCGGGCGCCCGGGTAGCGTCCGGCCACCCCCACGATGGCGATCGGCTCGGAACCGCCGTACTCGGCGGACGCCGTCGCCGCGCGGGCCGCCGGCCTCCGTACCTCGTTCTCGGCGCGGCCCGGAGCCGGGGCCAGGCCGAGTCGCCCGGCGATGGCCTCGACGACGCCGCCGAGCGTGCGGTGCTCGAAGAGCAGCGTCCTCGGCAGGGGGCCGAACTCCCGCTCCAGGCGCACCGTCAGGTCCACGATGGTGAAGGAACTGAGCTGGAGCTCCTCCAGGGTCGTCCCCTCCCGGAGCCGGTCCAGCGGCACCCGCAGCACCTCGCGGAACGCCTCCCGCACCCCGGTGAGAACATCCCCGGTGCCACCGCTGCGGTCGTCCCCGCTCCCGTCCTCGGCGCGGGCGGGGAGCCGGTCGGCGGTGATCCGGGCGTGCACCTCGTCGATGCCGGTCAGCTCGGTGGCGATGGCCACCAGGGATTCAGGACGTACGGCCACCGCGGCGGACTCGGTCCTGTTCCTCTCCTCGGCCTTGTCCTGGCCGGAGGGTTCCGCTTCCGCCGCGGACGGCTCCTCCTGCTCGGCCGGGTCCACCGGCCGGAACGTCACCGCGGCCGCTTCCTCCGCGGGCAGCCGGTACACCAGGGCGCCGTCGGGGCTGCCGGACGCGCCGTTCTCCCCCGAGCCGGCGGACTCCGGTTCGGCGTGGTCCCCTGCGACGGAGTCCAGGAAGCGGCGCACCGGGGCGTTGCGCTCGGTCGGGCGGAACGGTACGTCGAGACGGTCGTAGCCGCCCCGCAGCGCCTGCTCGCCCAGGTGCGCGAGCACCTGGTGCTCCACGCCGCGTCCCAGTACCCGACAGCTCATCATGAGCCCGTCGACCACCAGCGCATCGCCCTCGCCGCGGGTGAAAGCGACGCTGACCAGACCGTAGTCCCCGAAGCGGTCGCTGACGACGGTGGCCCAGCAGGTGCCGCCCTCGTCGGCGAGGCCCCGGATCTCGGACTCGGTGCGACGCACCGCGGTGGTGTTGAACTGGTTGGTGCGGTACGTGAGCTGGGAGACCCGCGGGATCTGCTCGGCGGTGGCCTCCGCGATGGCGATGTCCAGGCCGAGGCCCTCGATGAAGGCCGAGTAGTCCATGGCCGACCTGCGGAACCGGTCGCGCTCCTGCCCGGCCCGGTAGTAGTCGGCGCGGCGGCCGTCCTCGGCGGTCACGTCGAGCTGGTCGAACACCCACAGGTGGTCGAGGAGCGCCGGGAACGCGGCGGCGTCCCCGGGAAGGGTGAGCGTGAGCACCTGCGGGTGCGCGGCGGCCATCTCCGCCGTCTCGACCGGGTTGTCGTCGAAGAAGACGAACGCGTCGAGCCCGAGACCGAGTTCCTCGGCCAACGCCGCCATGTTGAGGGACTTGGGCTCCCAGTTGACCCGCCGGGCCGCGATGTGTTCCGGCCGCAGCACCATGTCCTCGCGCTCGAAGACGGCCTCGACGTCCTGCTCGACGTTCTTGCTCGCCAGGGCCAGCAGCACACCGCGCTCCCGCAGCCCCAGCGCCCAGCGCTGCAGCCGCAGATGCCCTTCCTCCAGGACGACGCCTTCGGCCCCGTCCTCACCGCACACCCCGCGCCAGAGCGTGTTGTCGCAGTCCAGGACGAGCACCTTCGCGGGCGGTCGCAGCAGTGCCCGGACGGCGCGCATGGCCACGGTGGCGAGCGCGGTGTACGCCTGCGGGGTGTAGGGGATGTGCCCCAACTCCTCCCGCATCGCGTCGTGGTGGTCGTCCACCCGGTACAGCCGGCCGAAGTGGTCCCAGTCCAGCAGGTGCACTCCGGCCACCGGCTCCAGGGCGGCGCGGAGCGTGCGCTCGGCGGCGGCGAGGGCGTCGGCGCGGGTCTCGTCCTCCACGGCATCCGGGGATGCGGGACACAGCAGCACGACCAGCGGGACCCGGCTGCGCCCGGCGAAGGAGCTGACGGCGGCGGCGAAATCCTCGGTGATGCGCGAGAGTTCGTCGCCCGGCCAGTCCTGCAGCCGCAGCAGCAGCAGGTTGCAGCCCTGCCGGTTCGTGCCGAATTCGCTGTTGGCGTCCAGCAGTTGCTGGAAGATCTGGCCGTAGTCGGTGAACTCCACCCCCAGCTCCAGGCCGAGGTGGCCGCTCCAGAAGCGCAGCGCGCCCTCGATGGGCTGGGCGGTGAAGGTCGCCGAGACCACGAGCCTGCCGTCCACGGGCTCCCGGTCCTCACGGCCTCCGGACACCGCCGGTACGGGCGGCGTGGGATCGGCGGCCGGGGCTCCGGCGACGGACGCCGGGAAGTCCTCGACGAGCTCGACGTCCCGCCCGGACGCGGTGCCGGGGGCGCTCAGCCGCGCGACCAGGGTGGCGGCGACCACCTCCGGCTCCAGCGGCTGCTCGCCGCTCACCGGGGCGTGGGTGAGCGTGGTGAGCAGGCGCGGCGGCCGGGCCACCACGCACCGCACGCGGGGCTGCTCGGCGGCCAGCGAGCTCAGCAGGCCCTCCAGCGCCGTCTTCGCGGCCACGTAGTGCGGCCAGCCACGCGGTGGGTCGGTGACCGCAGCCGACGAGATGGCGAGGACGGTGCCGTCGTTCGCCGCCACGTGGGAGAGGAAGGCGGCGGTCGGGGCCTGCACCATGGCGAGCGATTCCCGTACGTACTCCACGAGACGGGCGCCGCCGTCGGCGGCGACGTCCATGTCGTGCAGCGGCGGGCAGGCGTTGAGCACCAGGAGGTCGCAGCGGCCCTGTTCGGCGAGCACGCGCTCGCCCAGCTCGGCGCACCAGTCGGGGTCGGCGCAGTCGCCGCCGGCGAGCAGCACGCGCCCGGCGGCGTCCCCGAGCGCGTCGCGTACCTCCTCGGCGGCTTCGCGGCTCCGGTGGTACCCGAGGTAGACGGTGCAGCCCTGGGTGGCGAGGGCCTGCACCAGCGCGGCGCCCAGGCCGCGGCTGCCACCGGCGACGACGGCGACCTTGCCGTCGAGCCGGTCCGAGGGCCGCAGCAGGGCGGTCAGCCGATCGATCCGCGTCGATGCCGCCTCGGCCCGGGCCCGCACCTGGATCTCCGCCTCGGCGACGGTCCGGGCGGAGCCGTCGTCCGGGTTCCCGGAACGCAGCGTGCCCGTCACGGTGAGTGCGGCGAAGTCGGAGTGGAACGCCGTTACCTCGGCTTCCCCCCACAGGGGGGCCGAGCCGAATGCGCCGGTGTCGTTGTCGTTGTCGTCGTCCGCGTCGGCGTCATCCGTGCCAGGGCCGTCCGTGCCGACGTCGTCGGTGCCTGACGCGGCCGGGAAGGTCAGCGAGATCCGGGAGAGCAGGGAGGACGCGCCGGGGAGTTCCATACCCGCGGTGTAGCTGCACCAGGCGAGAGAGGCCAAGTGGTCGGCGCCGACGCCCCGTTCACCGAGATTCCACTCCGCGACCAGGGCGTCCAGCTCGGCCCAGTCCGGAGCGTAGGGAGCCTCGGCGGCCAGCCCGGTGCGGATCTCCGTGACAGGACGGGCGGCGGCCGTGGTGCGGCTCCACACCGCGCCTTCTCCGGTGGGAAGTCCCGTGACCGGGGCCGCGGCGTCGGCGAATCCGGCGTCCAGGGTCAGCACGGGCCGGTCGCCGTCGAACAGGGACGCGCTGAGACGTGGACCGCCCTCCCCGTCGCCGGCCCCGCCCTCCTCCTCCTGGACCGCCCACCGGTAGGCGCGCCCGGGGAAGACCGGCGCGGGGAACCGGATGTCCAGGCTCTCCAGCCGCTGGCCGGGCCGGACGCCGATGGCGGCGAGCGTCCGTACCGCGGCGAGCACCCCGTGTGCGACGGGCTGCCCGAAGGGGGTCCGCCGTGCGTAACCCGCGTCGGTGTGCAGGGGGTTGTGGTCCCCGCTGGCACGGGCGAACCGCGCCACGTCGCTGCTGTCGAGGCGGACGGTGACGACGTGCTCGTCTCCGTGGCCGCCGGAGTTCGCGGGCGTGTTCATGCGGTCACCTCTGCGCTGTTCTCGCGCTCTTCCAGGACGGAACGCCACGGCGCACCCGGCCCCTGGCGCTCCCCGGGGTTCCTGAGGCCGGACGGGGAGCCCGGCAGTGCGGCGGTGGCTGACAGGCGGACGGGTTCAGCAAGCAGTGCGGCGTACATGTTCAGGGGTTCCTCGTCGCGGTTGGGCCGGGCGGGGACGTGAGGCGGGTGCCTCTGCCGGTCATGCCGGTGGCGGTGAGGGCAGCCGCCGGCAGCGGGGAGCCGGGCGCCGCCCGCCCCGGGGCAGACCCGGAGTCATGAGGCGTCCCGAGCGGTGGAGGTCTCACCGTGTGCGCGGTGACGCTCCCACGGGTGGATGCCCTGCTCCACGAATCGTGTGATGCGCCGCAGGTTGGCGGGGTCGGAGAAGATCTCCCGGTTCGCGGTCACCGCGGCGTCGCGGTACCTCTCCAGCGGAGCGATCTCCGAGCTCACGAACCGCTTGTACCGGGCGATCCCGTCGCCGGGCAGCTTGCTCAACCGGCCCAGATGCCGGGCGAGCAACGGGCCGCTGCTTTCGGCACTGCTGTCGACGAGCCCCCACTCGGTCGCCAGTTGAGCATCGACGGCCCGGGTCGTCAGCGTCAGGTAGTTTGCGCGCTGGTATCCGACGCGGCGTACCAGGAACGGCAGCACCATCGCGGGGTACAGGCCGAACAGCAGCTCCGACAGCCCGAAGGTGGCGGTGGTGTCGGCGATCACGATGTCGGAGGCCGCGACGAAGCCGATGCCTCCGGCGTTGGTCCTGCCCCGGACATGGGAGACCGTGATGTAGGGGCCGGTGGCCATCCGCAGCCACAGATCGTAGAGCGGCGAGGGATCGTACTCGGCCGGGGCGCCGTTCGCGGCCGACTCCGGTGCGGTGAAGGCGGTGAAGTCGGCGCCGACGCAGAACGCCTCAGCGTCGCCCTCCAGCACCACGATCGTGGTCCCGTCCTTCTCGCAGGAGTCGAGCAGCGTGTGCAGCTCGCGGATCACGGCATCGTTGATCGCGTTCTGCTGTTCCGGCCGGTTGAACCTGACGCGGCACACCGGATTCCGGCGGTGCACCACTATCGCTGAAGGGTCCATTCAGTCGGTCCCCACCGCGAGCAGGCGGCGCGCCATGAGGTCGGCGGCCTCCTGGAGGAGGCGGAGGTTGATCTCCGCGACCCGGCGGCGGCGCCAGTCCTGGAGCTCGGTGCCCTTGACCCACTGGTTGAAGGCGCCGAGGGCGGGCCCGCAGTGCACCTGGTAGTCCACCCGGCCCTCGTCGGAACCGCTGAGGGCGGCCTGCGTCGAGTAGGCGAAGTACCAGCGGAAGACCAGAGCCATCTTGTGCCTGGGGTCCTGATCCGCCTTCTCGATCTCGGCCGCGGGGTGGTGGGCGCGGACCTCCTGGTAGACCTCGTCGAAGGTCCGGCCGAAGTACCGGGTCTGGAGCTGCCCGGCCGTCGCGGCGTCGATCCCGTCCAGCGAGTCGTGCCGTTTGTACAGTTCGTACAGCTTGTTGGCGCGGGCGGGGAACAGCACCCCCTTGCGGAGCACCTGGACGCGGGAGCCGTACTCGAAGAGGTCGCCGGCCGGGGCGTAGTCGGTGTCCTGGATGTCGATGTCCTGCAACAGGTCCTTGACCTGGTCGCTGGTCCCGGCCTCCACGGTGCACTGGTTGATGGACCCGGTGGTGACGAAGTCCGCGCCCATCAGGAAGCAGGCCGCGGCGGCTTCCGGGGTGCCTATCCCTCCGGCGGCACCGAGGCGGACCCGCTGCCGGTACCCGTACTGGGCGGCCACGGTGTCCCGCAGGCGGCGGACGGAGGGCAGCAGGGCGAGCGCGACACCCTGGTCGGTGTGGCCCCCGGAGTCCGCCTCCAGGCAGAGGTCGTCGGCGACGGGCAGCTCGGCGGCGAGTTCTGCCTCTGCGGCCGTGATGCGGCCCTGCTCCAGGAGCTGGCCGACCAGGCGGGCGGGGGCCGGGCTGAGGAAAGCCCTGGCGACCTCGGGCCGGGAGACCTTGGCGATGACGCGGTGACGCGGCACGACACGGCCGTCCGCCTCGCGGCGCAGCCCGGTCAGGCGGTAGCGGACCATGGCGGGCGTCAGCGTGATGAAGGCGGAGACCTCCGCGACGCGGATGTCGTACCGCAGCAGCAGGTCGACGAGGGCGTCCTCCCACCCCGGGTGCCTCGGGTCGTGCACCAGGTTGACGCCGAAGGCCGTATCGCCGGTGAGGGTCTGCTTGAGCTGCCGGATGCCCGCCTCCGCCTGTTCGACGGTCTGACCCGCGGTGCCGAGGAAGCCGAGCATTCCCGCACGTGCCACGGCGGCGACCAGTTCGGGGGAGGCGATCCCGCGGTACATGCCGCCCGTGACGCAGGCGTAACGCAGGCCGTAGTCGCGCCGGAAACCCGCACTGCCCAGGTCGGTCGCCAGGATGGCCCGGGGGACGACAGGCGCGGGTGCGGTGGCGGCGGCCGGCGCGGGTGCGGCGGCTGCGGGCGCGGCGGCGGCCGGTGCGAGGGTGGCGGCCGTCCGTCGCGGCGGCTCGTCGAGCAGAGCGGCCTCCCGCTCCTCCTCCGGCGTGACGATGAGCGGTTCGGCCTTGCGCCGGATGCTGCGCACCAGCCCGGTCAGCACCCGGCCGGGGCCGACCTGGACCATCTCCTCCACGTCCTTGCCCATCAGATAGCGCACGCTGTCGCACCATCTGACGGAGGACGAGATCTGCGAGACCAGGGTGTCGACGACGCGGTCACTGCGGTACGGGCGTGCGGTGACGTTGGCGATGACCGGGACGGTCGGCGGGCGCAGCTCGAACTGGTGGGCGAACTCGGCGAATTCGCGCTGCGACTCGATCATCTGACGCGAGTGGAACGCTCCGCTGACCTTGAGTACGGAGTAGGACTGCGCGTTGGCCGCCATGAAAAGGTCCTTGGCCTGCTCGACGTCCTCGCGCGGCCCGGAAATCACGGTCTGCGTGGGGGAGTTGAGGTTGGCCACGTCCAGGCTGTCGAGCCCGGAGGCCCGCAGGACGTCCAGCACCTCCTGCTCGCCGAGGCCCAGCACGGCGGCCATGCCGCCACCACTGACCCGGCCCATCAGCTCACCGCGCTTCTTGACCAGCCGCAGCCCGGTCATGAAGTCGAAGACGTCGGCGGCCAGCAGGGCGTTGTACTCGCCCAGGCTGTGCCCGGCGACGTAGTCGGGGCGCGGCTTGCCCTCCTCTAGGAGCTGGTAGTAGCTCAGCGCGTTGACGACGTACAGGGCCGGCTGGGTGTACTCGGTGTTGCCGAGGCGCTCCGGATCGTCGAGACAGAGGGAGCGGATGGAGTAGCCGAGCACCTCGTCGGCGATGTCCGTGAGTTTCTTGAACTCGTCGAACAGATCGGCACCCATGCCGAGTTGCTGCGATCCCTGGCCAGGAAAAAGGTAAGCGATCATGGCGGTAAGTCAGTCCCCCTCCGCGCGTCCCCGGAAGCCGTAGCACCTGCCCGTCACGGCGAGGAACGTCCAGCATCACTCGGGGTTAGAAGAACGGCGGAAAGCGAGGCACTCTTCGCATTCGACAGCCCGCCGGGTGCCCCTCCTGGAGAATTATGCATATCCAAGCGGAGCCAGCATGCACTCATGGCCACAGCCGCGGAGACTCAATCTCGGCGCGCCGTGAAGACAACACAAAACAAGAGAGATTCGGTGCACCCCCCGACCGACTGCTCCGTCACAAAAAGTGAGTCCCCTGCCCCCTCCTTCACGAGAACCACACAGGAGGTAGGCGTGAGCCATTGCACCCCATGGGATGACTCAAAATCAACCACCACAGGGTCCCTTTACCGGATCGTGACGAAGCGCCGAGTTTCAGGTCCGACAGGGTGATGGTATGCGCAGGACACCGCATCATTCGCCCGCCCGCCAAGAAGACGCGCACCGCGACCAGCGCCGTCCCGTACGCCGAATCCCCATTGCGCGTTTCTGTCGCATACCGGCCACACGGCACCAAGGGTAGAAATATCCGACACCCCTCCCCCGACCGGCGCCACCTGCGGAACAGTCAGTCAACAGGCCGCAGAATGAGCCAAGTTGACGGAAGACCTACCGCCTCGTACTCTGCTCCAGCCCTCCTGATATGAGTGAATCATTGGCGATCGATCAAACACCGACGACGCTACCCATCAGTAGTGGTGCGCGCCGTCAGCAGTTCACAACAAGTTTCACGGGGGATCTATCGTGAGCAATACGGTGTACCTTCTCGGCGGCCAGGGTTCGCAATACATAGGCATGGCTTCCTCTCTCTACGAGAAGAACTCCGAATTTCGGCGAACCATGGACCGGTTGAATGCCGCATGTCTGGATCGTTACGGCTGGTCGGCCACAGCCGCTATGTATGATCCGTCGCGCGGGATAGCCGACGCATTCGACGACCTGCCACTGTCCAATGCCGCCATCTTCATGGTCGAGTATTCCCTGGGTGCGGCGCTCGCCGCAGAAGGCATCCGGCCCGACGTACTGGTCGGTTCCAGCCTCGGGGAATTCGGTGCCCTCGCCGTCGCGGGCCATGTGGCACCGGAGGACGGCCTGCGGTTCGTGGTCGACATGGCGCTGCTGCTGGAGGCCAAGCTCCCGCGGGGCGGGATGCTGGCCGTCCTCGGCGACCCCCGGCTTCACGAGGAACTACCGATCCTGCATCAGCACACCGAGGTGGCGTCGGTCAACCACGAGGGCCACTTCGTCCTGAGCGGTGAGCCCCAGGGGCTGGAGCGGGCCGGGGCGGCTCTCAAGGAGCGCGGCATCATGGCCGTGCCGCTGCCGGTCACCAAGGCGTTCCACTCCTCCGCGCTGGACGCGGTGCGCGAGGAAGTCACCGCCCTCGCCTCGTCGTTCTCCTTCGCTCTGCCGGACGGCGCGGCCCCCTCGGCACCTGTGGTGGTCTCCTCCACCACCGCCGACGTCCTCACCGAATGGACCCCCGAGGACTGCTGGAACACCCTGCGCCGGCCCATCAGCTTCACCAGGTCCCTGGCCGCGGTCCCCGGCGCGAGCGAGGCCCGTTATATCGACCTCACCCCGTCGTCGTCCCTGTCCACCATCATGAAGACCAGCCACCGCGGCTACCGCACCTACCCGATCATCACCCCCTTCGGCAGGGAACTCGACCACATCGAAGCCCTGTCGGCGGACCTGCCGGCGTGAGTCGGGACAGCAGCGCCGTCATCACCGGGCTCGGGGTGCAGTGCGCCATCGGCGGCGGTCTCGCGGAGTTCACCGGGGCTCTGCGCGACGGGCTCCCCGGCGTGACGTTCCGGCATCCGGGTGACGGGCTGCCGCCCGCCGTGGGCGTGACGGCCCTCCCGCGCAGCTCCCCCCGGGACGTCCTCGACACGCGGCTGACCGGAATCGATCCCGAACTGCGGGAACGGACACGGTCGCTGATGCGCCGGGCCACCCGTTCCAAGCAGTACGCGCTGCTCGCGGCAGTCGAGGCGTGGTCGCAGGCCGGCCTCCCCGCCGACCGGGACACCACCCGCACCGGGGTCGTCATCGCCGGGGGCAACCAGGCTCATGAGCTGTACCTGGACATGGGCCGCAGATTCCGCGACTCGCCGTCCTACGTGCGTCCCAGCTACGCCGTCGAACTGTGGGACACCGACCTGCTGGGCACCGTGTCGGAACTCCTCGGCTGCCTCGGCGAGGGCCTGAGCACCGGCGGCGCCTCAGCCGCCGGCAACGTCGGCCTGATCACCGGCCTGCGCATGGTGCGGGACGGATACGCGGATGTGTGTCTGGTCGTCGCCCCCGTCACCGAACTCTCCCCGGTCGAGCGGATGGCGCTGTTCAACCTCGGTGCGCTCGGAGCCAAGGCCCGCCAGGAGCCGGCGCCGGAACGCAGCCGCCCGTTCGACTCGCAGCACGACGGGTTCATCTACGGTGAGGGCGCCGCCGCCCTGTTGCTGGAGTCCCGGGAACATGCCGGCCTGCGCGGTGCCCGCCCGCTCGCCACGCTGCTCGGCGGCGCGTCGGCGCTGCACGGCAGCCGTCTCACCACACCGTCCCTCGACGGCGAGGTGCGGGTGATGCGCCAGGCGCTCGCCGAAGCGGGCCGTGACGTCGGCGAGATCGACCTGGTCAGCGCGCACGCCACCTCGACCCCCCTCGGGGACGCCACCGAAGCCGAGGCGATACGCACGGTCTTCGGCGAACGCACCGGCGAGGTCTGGGTGAACTCGGCCAAGTCGCTCATCGGCCACTGCCTGGGGGCCGCCTCCGCGATCGAGGCGATCGCCGCCGTACAGCAGATCCGCCACGGCTTCATCCACCCCAACGCCAACCTCCAGGAGCCGATCCCCGAGGCGGCGCCGCTGCGCCTCGCCCCCGCCACCGCCGTGGACGCACGGCCACGCCTGGTACTGAGCAACGCGTTCGGCTTCGGCGGGATCAACACCTCGGTGCTGCTGGGTGAAGCCGACTAGCACCAACTACGCGTCCGCAGGGCTGGGTTGTTTCGGTACAGTCGCCCCGTGAAGCCGATCGACCCGCTCCCCGCGCGGAACTTGGACATCCCCGCCCTGGCCGCCACCGCGGGCACCGGGGAACCTGCCCCGCCACCGGCCGGGACGCCCACGGTGTGGCTGGTGCCCGCGGCCGTCGTCCCGGATCTCCCCGCCGGGCTCACCGAGTCCGTCCTCAGTGACGAGGAGTCGGAGAAGGCGGCACGCTTCGTCCACGACCGGGACCGGCACACCTACGTGGCCGGGCACCTGGCGGTCCGCTTGCTGCTCGCTGCCCGGCTCGGTCTGCCGCCGAGGGAGATCGGCCTGCTGCGCGAGGCATGCCCGGGCTGCGGCAAACCGCACGGCCGCCCCGCGGTCGCCCCCCGCCACGGACTGCACTTCTCCCTGAGCCACACCCGGGGACTCGCCGTGGTCGCCCTCGCCGGGCGTCCGGTCGGTGTCGACGTGGAGACGCTGCCCGCCGAGCCCGCCATCGAACAACTGGTCGATCAGTTCCATCCCGCCGAGACGGCATCAGTACAGGCGCTGCCCCCCGCGCTCCGGCCCCAGGGCTTCGCCCGTGTCTGGGTGCGCAAGGAGGCATATCTCAAGGGCCTGGGGATCGGCCTGGGGCGCCCACTGGACGCGGACGACCTGACAGGCGACCCACCGGGCTGGACCATCCGCGAGATCGATCTCGGCGGCGGTTACCCCGGCCACCGCGCCGCACTGGCGGTCGCGGCCGGTTGACGGGACGCAACTTTCCAGCAGGCGCCCGGAGTTCGTCCCAGCACCCTCAGGCAACGATGCGGTCGCCAAGGCCCCTTCCGACCACCCGTCGAAGCCACCTGCCGCCCCGCCTCTGCGGTCCCCCGCCCGCGCCACCGGACCACCCGCACTCGCCGACTTCGGCCTTCCCGCACTCAGACGGCTGATGCCCCGTCTCACCCACCGGCAGCCTGCCTCGCCCCCGTCCTGCACGGCAGCCACGGGCACCGCCGGCGACGGCGTCAAGCCCGCTTCAGCCCCTACCGACGACGCGGCCCCACCCCACCCCACCCCACCCGAACCCGGGTCGAACTCGTGGAACGGGCGCGGGACCCGCCCGTGGAAGCTCTCCAGGAGCTGCCGCATGGCGACGAGGTCGCGGCTCTCCGCCTCCTCCGCTTCTCCGTCTCCGTAGACGCTGGCCGAGGAGACGAAGACCAGGCGGCGTACGCGGTGGCTCGCGGCGACGGCGTCCAGGACGGCCTGGGTGCCGGCGATGTTGACGTCGATCGCGTCCGCCGGCTCCCGAGTGCGGGCGGCGGCGTGGATGACGTAGTCGACGAGGTCCTCCGAGTGATCATGCACACCGGGAACGCAAGGAGCGCACCCCCATGCAGACTCAGAGCCTGTGGGAGCACACCCTCACGTTCTTCCCGCAGTTCCTCGCCACACTGCGGGAACGCGTCGCCCCTGACGCCACCGTCGCCGTGGTCGGCGCGAGCGACGGCAAGTTCGTCCTGCCCCTCGCCGCCACCGGCTACCACGTCGTCACCATCGAACGCGACGCGGTCGCCCTCCACGGGGGCGACGTCCACCTCCCGGGTGACAGCCAGACCCACGCGCTGGGACTGATCGACCGCCTGAAGCTCGAAGAACTCCACGAACGCGTAGAGGTCGTTGAGACCGACTTCCTGGACGGCGAGCCCCTGGGCCTGCAGTGCGACGCCGTCTGGACGAGCTGCTCGTGGCACTACAGTGCCAACCACCAGCGCCCGCTCGGCGAGTTTGTCGACCGCATGCAGCGCCTGGTCCGCCCAGGCGGCGTGTTCGGCGCGGAATTCATGATGCCCGTCGAAAGACGCCACCACATGATCGAGCACTACACCTCCCCGAAACGCCTGCACCCCCACTTCATCGGCGACTGGGAGGTACTGCTCACCCTGCGCACCACCGAGTTCACCGAGCGGCCCCACGTCGGCCAGCTGCACGACCACACCCACCGCATGGGCCTGCTGCTCGCGGCCCGGACGTCCACCCTCACCGACCACTTCTGAGAGAAGATCCCATGAAGCACGAGTACGAGGCGAAGTTCCTGGCCGTCGACGTCGCCGACCTCCAGACCAAGCTGAGCGCCCTCGGTGCCGTCCAGGCGTTCCCCCGCACTCTCCTCACCCGCAAGATCTTCGAGAACGACTCCCTCGACGGCGGAACCTGGATCCGCCTGCGGAACGAGGGCACCCGCTCGACCCTCACCCTCAAGCAGGTCACCGACGCCACGACGATCGACGGCACCAAGGAGATCGAAACCGAGGTCACCGACCTGCACGCCATGGCCGACATCCTGCGCCGGGCCGGCCTCACCGAGGTCCGGTACCAGGAGAACTACCGCGAGGAATGGCGCCTCGGAGAGGTCGCCTTCGACTTCGACACCTGGCCCGACCTCCCCACCTTCCTGGAGATCGAAGGACCCGACGAGGCATCGGTACGCCAAGCCGCCGCCCTGCTCGACCTCGACTACTCCGAGGCCCGGTTCGGCAGCGTCGATGAGATCTACACGAGCGAGTCCGGCCGCGACATCCTCGCCGAGCCCACGCTCCTGTTCTCCGAAGCCGAGAAGCAGAAGGACGCTTCTCCCACGGCCCAGGACCGTTGATCACGGAGGGAGACAAGCGATGCCGACGGTAGTCGCCCTACAGCACACGGTGATCCCCAGGATCGCCGAGTTCGCCCGAGGAGGACTGCCCGGACCGGCGGCCACCGACAACGGCAACGAGTGGGTCGACGGACCCTGCTCGCTCTACCGCGGACAGCGGTGAACGCGCGTCCTATGGATCAGCCCCGCCGGAGTCGCCACGCCACGGCAACCCGGCCGTGTAACCCGCCATAACCCGAGCAACAGAAAACCCCAGGTCACGGGCTATGTGACCTGGGGTTCAACTGAGCCGCCTTCGGGATTCGAACCCGAGACCTACGCATTACGAGTGCGTTGCTCTGGCCAACTGAGCTAAGGCGGCGCGCCCTGTCGCACTATGGTGCGATCAGCAGCGGGGCCAAGTCTACACAGTTTCCGGGGGTGCTCCGCACACGGCACCCCCGGAGGCGTTTGTGCTGGTCAGCCTGGGTCAGGTGCACTTCTTGCCGTCGGTGGGCGGGGTGCCCTCCAGGAGGTACGTGTTGATCGCCGTGTCGATGCAGTCGCTGCCCCGGCCGTACGCGGTGTGGCCGTCACCCTCGTAGGTGAGCAGGGTGCCGGAGGAGAGCTGCTCCGCGAGGGCCTCGGACCACTTGTACGGCGTGGCCGGATCGCGGGTGGTGCCGACGACGACGATCGGGGCCGCGCCCTTCGCCTCGGTGCGGTGCGGGGTGCCGGTGGCCTTCGTCGGCCAGTACGCGCAGTTCAGGGAGGCCCAGGCGAAGCCGCGCCCGAAGACCGGGGAGGCCTTCTCGAAGTCCGGGACCGCCTTCTCGACCGCGTCGGGGCCGTCGAAGGCAGGCGGCAGGTCGAGGCAGTTCACGGCCGCGTTGGCGAACATCAGGTTCGCGTACTTTCCGTTCGGCTCACGCTCGTAGTAGCTGTCGGCCAGCGAGAGGAGCCCCGAGCCGTCGCTGCGCTGCGCGCCCTCCAGCGCCTCGCGGAGCTGCGGCCAGGCCGCCTCGTCGTACATCGCGGCGATCACCCCGGTGGTGGCCAGGGACTCGGTCAGCTTCCGGTCGTCGCCGGTCGGGATCGGTTTCGCGTCCAGGTCCGTGAAGAGCTGCTTGAGGGCCGTTGCCGCGTCGGCGGTGTTCGTGGTGCCGAGCGGGCAGTCCGGCTGCTTCACACAGTCCGCGGCGAAGGACTGGAAGGCCCCCTCGAAGCCCGCGGTCTGGTCCCGGTTCATGTCGACCGCCTTCAGGGACGGGTCCATCGCCCCGTCCAGGACCAGGCGGCCGGCCCGCTGCGGGAAGAGGTCCGCGTACGTGGCGCCCAGGAAGGTGCCGTACGACGCCCCGACGTAGTGCAGCTTCTCGTCGCCGAGCAGGGCGCGCAGGACGTCCATGTCGCGGGCCGTGTCAACGGTCGAGACGTACGGCAGGATCTCGCCGGACCGCTTCTCGCAGCCCGCCGCGAATTTCTCGAAGGCGGCCGTGAGCTTCCGGACCTCCGCGTCGTCGTCCGGTGTCTGGTCGACCTGGGTGAAGGCGTCCATCTCCTTGCCCGTGAGGCACGCGACGGGCTCGCTGCGGGCCACGCCACGCGGATCGATGGCCACCATGTCGTAACGGGCCCGCACCGGAGCCGGGTAGCCGAGGGCCGCGTACCCCTGGAGATAGCCGATCGCGGAGCCGCCGGGGCCGCCCGGGTTCACCAGGAGGGAGCCGATCCGCTTGCCGGGGCCGGTGGCCTTCTTACGGGAGACGGCGAGCTCGATGTCCCCGTCGTCCGGCTTGTCGTAGTCCCTCGGCGCCTTCATCGTCGTGCACTCGAACCCCTCCACCCCGCAGTCGCGCCAGCTCAGCTTCTGCGTGTAGTACGCCGACAGCCCCTCGGGGGCCGCGGTGCCGGTGGCCGAGGCGTTCGGCGACGAGCCGCTGCCGCTGCAGCCGGAGATGAGCAGGCCGGCAGTGCCGATCCCGATGGCGAAGGTGCGGAACAGCCGCCTGGTAGTCATTCCGGGAGCGTATCCGGCGAATGACGAGTCGTCCGATTCCCTGCTCATTCGGGTGAACAGGACGGAACAGGGGCAGCCGTGCCTAAGTCCTCAGCCCGCCCGCAGCGCCATCGTCATCGCCTCCACCGCGAGCAGCGGCGCCACATTCCGGTCCATCGCCTCCCGGCAGGCGATCACGGACTCGATCCTGCGCAGGGTCTGCGCAGGCGTCGAGGACTCCGCGATCCGGTCGAGGGAGTCCTGCACATCGACATTGGCGATGGCCAGCTTCGAACCGAGCTGGAGCGCCAGCACATCGCGGTAGAACCCAGTCAGCTCGGTCAGCGCCAGGTCCAGGCTGTCGCGCTGCGTACGCGTCTTGCGGCGCTTCTGCTTGTCCTCCAGCTCCTTCATCGCCCCCGCCGTACCGCGCGGCATCCGGCCCCCGGCGACCCCGCCGAGCGCCGCCTTGAGGTCCTCGGTCTCCTTGGCGTCGACCTCCTCCGCCATCTGCTTGGCGTCGTCGGTGGCCGTGTCGATCAGCTCCTGCGCCGCCTTGAGACAGCCGCCCACATCGGCGACCCGCAGCGGAACCTTCAGCACCGCCGCCCGCCGCGCCCGCGCCCGCTCGTCCGTGGCCAGGCGGCGGGCCCGGCCGATGTGCCCCTGGGTGGCCCGCGCCGCCGCGTGCGCCCGCTCGGGGTCGACCCCGTCGCGGCGGATCAGGACGTCGGCCACGGCCTCCACCGGCGGGGTGCTCAGGGTCAGGTGCCGGCAGCGGGAACGGATCGTGGGCAGGACGTCTTCGAGCGAGGGGGCGCACAGCATCCAGACCGTGCGCGGCGCGGGCTCCTCGACGGCCTTCAGCAGCACATTGCCCGCGCCCTCGGTGAGGCGGTCGGCGTCCTCCATGACGATGACCTGCCACCGCCCGACCGCCGGGGAGAGCTGGGCGCGCCGGACCAGGTCACGGGTCTCCTTCACACCGATGGAGAGCAGGTCCGTGCGGATGACCTGGACGTCGGCGTGCGTACCGATCAGGCTCGTGTGGCAGCCGTCGCAGAAACCGCAGCCGGGTGCGCCGCCCAGCGCCCGGTCCGGGCTGGTGCACTGGAGCGCGGCGGCGAAGGCCCGCGCCGCCGTGGACCGGCCGGAACCGGGCGGTCCGGTGAACAGCCAGGCATGCGTCATCTTCGAGCCCTGGTCCAGCGGCTTGCCGTCGGACACGGAGGTGACCAGCGCATCGGCGTCCCGGGCGGCAGCGGCGAGCTGTTCCTGCACTCGGTCCTGTCCGACCAGGTCGTCCCATACGGTCATGGGTCACCGCCCTTCCGGTGGTGTCGTGCACGGCCCGCGGACCGCGGCGTCGTCGCTCTCCATTGTGGAGGACGCCACTGACAGTCCGGCCCGCCCGCCCCCGGAGGGACGGACGGGCCGGGACTTCGCCGTCGGCGGTGGGGCGGGTACGTCAGCCGCGCGGGCGGCGTCCCCGGCCGCCGCGGTCCTCGTCGTCCTGGCCACCGAGCAGTTCGTCCGCCAGGGTCGGCAGATCGTCCAGCGGGGTCTCCTCCGCCCAGTCAGGGCGGGGGCGCTTGCGGCGGCTCTGCTTCCGGTCGGGCGTCGCCCCGGCGTTCGGGTCCTCGACCTGCGGCAGCTCGCGGGTGCGCTCGTTCTCGCTCTCCGCGGGCGCGGCCGCCTGGCTCTCGTCCCGGAAGAAGCCCTGGGGCACCCGGTCGGAGGGCTGGTCGGCGGGCACGGGCGGCAGCACGGCCGTCTCGTCCGCGTCCCGGGCCTGCCGGGGGCCGGCCGGCCGCTGGTCCGTGAAGCGCGGCAGCATCGCCGTCTCGTCGTCCCCGGAAGCAGCACCGGGCACAGCTCCGGAGCCGGAACCGGAACGAGAACCCGTGCCCGTGCCCGTACCGGATCCGGAGGAACGGTCGTCCTCCGGACGCGCCGCCGGGACCGGCTGCGTGATCTCGTTCGGGTTCACGATCGGGGTGGGCACCGTGAGCTCGTTCTCCGGCACCGTCGGACCCGACGCGCCTTCGGAGCGCGAGGACGTCTCCGTACCGAACGCGGGCGACACCCGCTCGGCCTCGGCCCGCGCCGCCTCCGTACGCGCGGCCGCCTCGGCCTCCGCCCGGCGACGGGCCTCCTCGGCGCGCAGCAGGGCCTCTTCGGCCTTGCGCTGCTTCTCCAGCCGCAGCGCCTCGGCCTCCCGGCGCTGGCGAGCCTCCTCCTCGGCCTTCAGACGCAGCCGCTCCTGCTCGGCCGCGCGGACCCGCTCCTCGGCCTCCAGCCGGAGCCGGTCCTCCTCGGCGCGGCGGCGGGCCTCCTCGGCGCGCTGCCGGGCCTCCTCCGCCTGGCGTTCGGCCTCGCGGCGGCGGGCCTCCTCCAGCTCGCGCTGCTTGCGCTCCTCCTCCTCGGCGCGCAACCGGGCGAGCTGCTCCTGGCGCTCCTTCTCCAGGCGCTCCTCCTCGGCCTTGCGGGCGGCCTCCTCCTCGGCCTTGCGCCGCGCCTCCTCCTCGGCCTTGCGCCGGGCCTCCTCGATGGCCTCGATCTCGGCCTCGGAGAGCGGAAGGAGCTGGTCGAGCCGGTGACGTACGACCGTGGTGATCGACTCCGGCTCCTGGCCGGCGTCCACCACCAGATAGCGGGCCGGGTCGGCGGCGGCCAGGGTGAGGAACCCGGACCGCACCCGCTCGTGGAACTCCACCGGCTCCGACTCCAGCCGGTCCGGCGCCTCCGTGAACCGCTCCCGCGCGGTCGCCGGGTCGACGTCCAGCAGCACCGTCAGATGCGGTACGAGGCCGCTCGTCGCCCACCGCGAGATCCGGGCGATCTCGGTCGGGGCCAGGTTCCGGCCCGCGCCCTGGTAGGCCACGGACGAGTCGATGTAGCGGTCGGAGATGACGATCGCGCCGCGCTCCAGCGCCGGGCGGACGACGGAGTCGACGTGCTCGGCGCGGTCAGCGGCGTACAGCAGGGCCTCGGCCCGGTTGGAGAGACCGGCGGAGGACACGTCGAGCAGGATCGAACGCAGCCGCTTGCCGATCGGGGTGGCCCCGGGCTCGCGGGTGACGACGACCTCGTGGCCCTTGGACCGGATCCAGTCGGCGAGCGCCTCGACCTGGGTGGACTTGCCCGCTCCGTCGCCGCCCTCCAGGGCGAGGAAGAAGCCGGTCGCCGCCGGCGCGACGGCCGGTTCGTCGCCGCGCAGCGCCTCGCGCAGGTCCCGGCGCAGCGGCACGCCCGCCCGGTCGTCCGTCCTGGCGAGGACGAAGGCGGCGACGGGCAGCAGCAGCGCACCGAGCAGCATCAGGGTGAAGGCGGCCCCGCCGTGGGCGAAGACGAAGTCGCCGGCGACCAGGCGGTGCCGCCCGATCGCGGCGGCCAGCAGCGGTCCCGCGACCGCGCCGAGCGCGACGAGCACCCGGACGACGGCCTGGAGGTGCTCGGTGGTCCGGGCCTGCCGGAACGCCTCGGTCTCCTGGTCGATCAGGGTGTGCCCGGTGTTCGCGGCGACCCCGGCGGCGTAACCGGCGAGCAGGGCGACGGCGATCCCGGTCGCGGTGTCCGGCACCAGGCCGAGCGCGAGGAGCGCGAGGCCGGTGACGGCCGTGGCCAGCGCCAGCAGACGGCGGCGCGACAGGGTCGGCAGGACGTGGCGTGCGGTACGGATACCGAGAGCGGTGCCGCCGGTCAGTCCGAGGATCAGCAGCGCGAAGGTGGCCGGCCCGCCGCCCAGGTCGTAGGCGTGCAGGACGGAGACGGCCGCCGCGGCGGCGATGGCTCCGGCGACGGAGGCGCAGACCGCGACCAGCAGGGGGACGGCGCCCGTGCGGCCCTTGTCGGGGCCGGTGCCGGTGGCGGGGCGACGCAGGCCCTCCAGCGGGGAGCGCGGCCGGGGCGTCCGGTCGGCGGGGAACTCCAGGAAGTACAGGGTGGAGATGGAGGCGGAGAAGAGCCCCGCCGCGACGTAGGACCCCAGGGCCGCCTGGTGGAAGGAGAACCACTCCAGGCCCGAGCCGAGGAGGTTGCCGACCAGCGTGGCGACGAGCAGGACCGCGGCTGCTGCGGGCACGGCGAGGAAGTTCGTCCGCAGCGACAGCCGGCGCAGGGCGTCGAGGTGGTCGGGCAGGGGGCGTACGGCCGCGCCTTCGAGGGGCGGGCCGGGCAGCAGCGCCGGGGCGGCGCTGTCCTTGGCCACGGCCCACAGGCGCTCACCGGCGCCGGTCACGAAGACGGTGATGAGGATCATCATGAGCGCCTTGTCGGGCGTCCAGTCGATCCACAGCGGGGCGACGACCAGCAGCGCCAGGCGCAGCCCGTCCACCCCGATCATCAGCCATCGCCGGTCCAGCTTTCCGCCGGGCCCCGTGAGGGACGTCAAAGGTCCCAGGAGTACGGCTCCGAAGAACAGGGTGGAAAGGATCCGGGCGCCGAAGACGGCGGCGACGGCGAAGGCCGCCCCGCGGTATCCGGTGCCGAATGAGCCCTCAAGGACCGCCGCTTGCAGCGACAGCAGCACCAGCACGAGAAGGGCGAGTGCATCGCCGATACCGCCGACGAGCTGGGCGCTCCACAACCGCTTCAGCGGAGGAATGCGCAACAGTGCCCGTACGGCGCGCTCGCGTGAGTCTGCGGCAAGTGTGTCGGAGGTGGGGCTCACGACCGTTGGCTGCTCGGCTCGCGTCATCCGCCCAGCCTATCGGCAGCGGCACGGTGACTGTCGGCCCGTCCGAACATATGGACGTGGACGACTTCCGGCCAGATCTCTCACCGGCCTCTGACGCGCCGCCGCCCGGCGCCGGATCACGGGGATCGAGGCGCCGGGCGGGGTGCTGTCCGCTCGGTGCGGCCGTCAGTCGTCCGACGGGGCGGAGGACGAGGCCGTTTTCGTGGCCGTCGCCTTCTTGGCCGCGGTCTTCGTGGCCGTCGCCTTCTTGGCCGTCGTCGTCTTCTTCGCAGCGGTCTTCTTGGCGGCCGTGGTCTTGGTGGCCGTCGTCTTCTTCGCGGCCGTCTTCTTGGCCGTCGCCTTCTTCGCGGGGGCCTTCTTGGCCGTCTTCTTCTTGGCGGGCCCCTTGGCGCGCTTCTCGGCCAGCAGCTCGTAGCCGCGCTCGGGCGTGATCTCCTCGACGCTGTCGCCGGTCCGCAGCGTCGCGTTGGTCTCGCCGTCGGTGACGTACGGGCCGAAGCGGCCGTCCTTGACCACCACGGGCCGCTCGCTCACCGGGTCGGTGCCCAGTTCCTTCAGCGGGGGCTTGGCGGCGGCCCGGCCGCGCTGCTTGGGCTGGGCGTAGATCGCGAGGGCCTCTTCGAGGGTGATGTCGAAGAGCTGGTCCTCGGAGGTCAGCGACCGGGAATCGGTGCCCTTCTTCAGATACGGGCCGTACCGGCCGTTCTGCGCGGTGATCTCGACACCCTCGGCGTCCTCACCGACGACGCGCGGCAGCGACATCAGCTTGAGGGCGTCGGCGAGGGTGACCGTGTCCAGGGACATGGTCTTGAAGAGCGAGGCCGTCCGCGGCTTCACCGCGTTCTTGCCGGTCTTCGGCGTCCCCTCGGGCAGCACCTCGGTGACGTACGGGCCGTAGCGCCCGTCCTTGGCGATGATCTGGTTCCCGGTGACCGGGTCGGCACCCAGCTCGAAGTCGCCGCTGGGCTTGGCCAGCAGCTCCTCGGCCAGCTCGACGGTCAGCTCGTCGGGGGCCAGGTCGTCGGGCACGTCGGCGCGCTGGTGGCCTTCGGCGTCCTTCTCGCCCCGCTCGATGTACGGGCCGTAGCGGCCGACGCGGAGCTTGATGTCGTTGCCGACGGGGAAGGAGGAGATCTCCCGGGCGTCGATCGCGCCCAGGTCGGTGACCAGCTCCTTCAGGCCGCCGAGGTGGTCGCCGTCGCCGTTGCCCGCGTCGGACGCGGAACCCGCACCGGCCGGGTCGTCACCGGAACCGGTCGCTCCGAAGTAGAAGCGCTTCAGCCACGGTACGGACTTGGCCTCGCCCCGGGCGATGCGGTCGAGGTCGTCCTCCATCCGGGCGGTGAAGTCGTAGTCGACGAGCCGGCCGAAGTGCTTCTCCAGCAGGTTGACCACGGCGAAGGAGAGGAAGGACGGGACGAGCGCGGTGCCCTTCTTGAAGACGTAACCGCGATCCAGGATGGTCCCGATGATCGAGGCGTACGTGGAGGGGCGGCCGATCTCGCGCTCTTCCAGCTCCTTGACCAGCGAGGCCTCGGTGTAGCGGGCCGGGGGCTTGGTGGCATGCCCGTCGACCGTGATCTCGTCGGCGGTCAGCGCGTCGCCCTCGGTGACCTGCGGCAGCCGGCGCTCGCGGTCGTCCAGCTCGGCGTTCGGGTCGTCGGCGCCCTCGACGTACGCCTTCATGAAGCCGTGGAAGGTGATCGTCTTGCCGGACGCGGAGAACTCGGCGTCCCGGCCGTCGCTCGCCCGGCCGCCGATCTTGACGGTGACCGAGTTACCGGTCGCGTCCTTCATCTGGGAGGCGACGGTCCGCTTCCAGATCAGCTCGTAGAGCCGGAACTGGTCACCGGTGAGCCCGGTCTCGGCGGGGGTGCGGAAGCGGTCGCCGGAGGGGCGGATCGCCTCGTGCGCCTCCTGCGCGTTCTTGACCTTGCCGGCGTACGTGCGCGGCTTCTCGGGGAGGTAGTTCGCCCCGTACAACTGCGTGACCTGGGCCCGGGCCGCGGCGACCGCGGTGTCGGAGAGGGTCGTGGAGTCCGTACGCATATAGGTGATGAAGCCGTTCTCGTACAGCTTCTGCGCCACCTGCATGGTCGCCTTCGCACCGAAGCCCAGCTTGCGGCTCGCCTCCTGCTGGAGGGTCGTGGTCCGGAAGGGGGCGTACGGGGAGCGGCGGTACGGCTTCGACTCGACGGACCGGACCGTGAAGGCGGAATCGGCGAGCGCGGCGGCGAGCGCGCGGGCGTTCGCCTCGTCCAGGTGCAGGGTCTGGGCGGAGCCGGCCTTGAGCTGCCCGTCGGGGCCGAAGTCGCGGCCCTGGGCGATGCGGCGGCCGTCGACCGCGCTGAGGCGGGCGGTGAGGTTCGAGGGGTCGGAGGCGTCGCCGGTGCGGCCGGTGGCGAATTTTCCGGTCAGGTCCCAGTACTCGGCGGAGCGGAAGGCGATGCGCTCGCGCTCCCGCTCGACGACGAGGCGGGTGGCGACGGACTGGACGCGGCCGGCCGAGAGCTTCGGCATGACCTTCTTCCACAGGACCGGCGAGACCTCGTAGCCGTAGAGGCGGTCGAGGATGCGGCGGGTCTCCTGGGCGTCGACCATGCGCTGGTTGAGCTCGCGCGGGTTGGCGACGGCGGCCCGGATCGCGTCCTTGGTGATCTCGTGGAAGACCATCCGGTGGACCGGGACCTTGGGCCGCAGGACTTCCTGGAGGTGCCACGCGATGGCTTCGCCCTCGCGGTCCTCATCGGTGGCGAGGAAGAGTTCGTCGGACTCGGCCAGCAGCTGCTTGAGCTTCCTGACCTGGGCCTTCTTGTCCGCGTTGACGACATAGATGGGCTGGAAGTCGTGCTCGACGTCCACGCCGAGGCGGCGGACCTCGCCGGTGTACTCGTCCGGGACCTCGGCCGCGCCGTTCGGGAGGTCGCGGATGTGCCCGACGCTCGCCTCGACGACGTATCCGGGGCCGAGATAGCCCTTGATCGTCTTCGCCTTGGCAGGCGACTCGACGATGACGAGTCGGCGGCCGCCCTGTGCGGTCTCGCTGGTCGGGGACAACTTCGCTCTTCTCTCCGGTCGACACTCGGTGGGCATCCGGGGCGGCGTCTGACGCTGCCCGCGGTGCTGTCGCTGCGGAGTGTGACGGTACAACCCGCCCCCGTGTCAAACGGCAAAAGCCCGCAACGGCCACTCGAACGGTAACCCGACTTCCGCCATTCCTGCCGCCCGGACCGCCGGGTCCGCGTCGCGCGGGGCTTCGGCCTGCGGCTTTTCGGAGACGGTCGCGGTGTCCGCCGGGAGACCTGTCGGCCGGGGCCTCGCCCGGCCGGGAGCGGGGATCAGACGTGCGCGAGGACCCACACACCGAGGCCGAGGAAAACTACGCCGAAGAGCGTCGTGAGTGCGGTGGAGGCGACCGGGCTCACACCGTGCGCCACCGGCGCGCGGTGCAGGGCTCGCGCCCCTGTCCAGATCAGGAGGGCGGCGCCGAACAGTGACAGGGCCGTACCCGCGAAGACTGCGGTGGCGCTCTCCATCTCGTACCCCTAGACCCTCGCGTGACCCGTCGCACGACTCGTCGGGGAGCCGCCCGGGACGGGCCGGCCCGGCCCGTCGGAGCCGGACCTGGGCGGTCCGGCACGGGGAGGTTGTCACCCGGGGGCGTCGCCCACACGAACCCCGGGTGAACAGCACTCCCCCGCCGACCGGCAAAACTCCTTCGGCGGTACGCGGGAGGGGTGGGGCCGGGGCGGGACGGGGCCCGGGGCCGGCTCGGTGCCCCGGTGACCGGAATGTGCGGGCCCGGGCGCGCCGCGCGGGGGCGTGGGCACGAACACGCTGGTTAATAAGGAGAGCGCACCCCGGACAACGGCCACCACGGACCGGTACCGGAAGACGCCCGAGCCGCACCGGCGCGGCGGCCGAGCGCTCGTCCCTCCGGCGCGGCCGCCCTACTCCTCCGGCGCGGCCGCCCTACTCCTCCCGCGCCGCGACGCCGGACGCCGGCTCCAGGAAGCCCTCCTCGACCAGCAGCCGGATCGCCTGCGGTGTGCGGTCGCGCAGGAGCACCGGGTCCTCCGCCATCAACTGCGCGATGGCGTCCAGGATCCGCCCGGCGGGCAGCGACCCGTCGCACACGCCCGCGAACCCGGCGGCCACCGCGTCGACCTTGGTCGCCCGCATCATGCCCCGGTGCTGACGCAGCACCACATGCTCGGGGTCCTCCGCCCCCGGCAGGCCGACCTGCTCCTGGACGACCTCGGCGGCAAGGGCGAAGTGCCCGGCGAGCAGAGCCGCGTCGTCCTGGTCGCGGAGGTAGTCCTGGCGGGCGAAGTGTTCCTCCACCGCCCGGCCCAGCGGCTGCTGCACCGCGTGCGGCCACTCCTCCACGACGATCGAGGGATTCCCGGCCGCCGCCGCGGCGGACTTGCGCAGGGTGATCCAGCCGAACCCGACGGAGGTCGTCCCCCGGGCCTCGAACTCGTCGAGCCACGCCTCGTACCGCTCGTCGTACTCGGCGGGGTCGCTGCGGTGGTCGCCGCTGTCCCGCAGCCACAGCTCGGCGTACTGCGTGACGTCCTGGACCTCGCGCTGGACGATCCAGGCGTCGCAGCCGTACGGCACCCAGGAGCGCAGCCGGTCCTGCCACTCCTCGCCCTCCACGTGCTGCCAGTTGGCGAGGAACTGGGCGTAACCCCCCTCGTTCAGATGGTCGCCCGCCTGCTGCACGAGCGTGCGGCACAGGTCGTCGCCGCCCATGCCGCCGTCCCGGTAGGTGAGACGGGCACCGGGCGAGATGACGAAGGGCGGGTTGGAGACGATCAGGTCGAACGTGTCGGAGCCCACCGGCTCGAAGAGGGACCCCTCGCGCAGATCGGCCGGGGCGGCGCCGGACAGGGCGAGGGTGAGCCGGGTGAACTCCAGGGCACGGGGGTTGAGGTCGGTGGCGGTGACCCGGATCGCGTGCTGGGCGGCGTGGAGCGCCTGGATGCCGGAGCCCGTACCGAGGTCGAGCGCCGAGGCGACCGGCGTACGCACGGTGATCCCGGCGAGGGTGGTGGAGGCTCCGCCGACGCCGAGGACGACACCCTCCTCGCGCGAGCCGATCCCGCCCGCGCCGCCGACCGCGCAGCCGAGGTCGGACACGATGAACCAGTCCTCGCCGTCCGGCCCTCCGTACGGCCGTACGTCGACGCACGCACGGATCTCCCCGTCCGCACCGCCTTCGCGGGTCACCCAGCCGTCCGCGACGCACTCGTCCAGCGGAAGGGCTCCGCGGGCCCGCTGCTCGGTGACCGGGCGCTGCAGAAGGAACAGCCGCACCAGCGTGTCGAGCGGAGTATCGCCCCGGGTGGCCCGCAGGGCGGGGACGGTCTCGCTGCGCGCGAGGGCGGCGTAGGCGGGCGCGCCGAGGCGGTCGAGGAGCCCGTCCGCGGTGAAGTCCGCGGCGAGCAGGGCCTCACGGAGGGCGGCGGCGTGGTCGGGTGCGGGAAGGCTGCTCTTACTCACCCTCCCATTGTGTCCGGTCCCACCGACAACGGCAGCGGCCCGGACACCCACCGGGTGTCCGGGCCGTCAGCGGGAGAGCAGCGCTCAGGACTTCTTCTCCGAGGATTCCTTCTCCGCCGACTCCTTGTCCGCGGAGCCCTTGTCCTCGGATTCCTTGTCCGCGGAGTCCTTGCCGTCGGACTCCTCCTTGTCGGGGGCCGAGCCCTCCGGGGACGCGTCGTCGCCGGCGTCGGCCGACCCGGAACCGGAGGGGCCGGTGGAAGCGGTCTGCTTCTGGCAGCCCTCCTGCTTCGACATCGCGACACCGACTTCGCCGGACTGGAGCTTCCTCAGCGCCTTGTCACCACCGGAGCTGATCTTGTTCAGCTCGTCGGCGATGGTCTTCAGTCCGTCGGCGAACTTGCTCTGGTCCTTGGTGTCGAGTGCGTCGACCTGGGTCTTGAGGTCGGCGTACGCCTTGGAGGAGGCGTTGAGCTCCTTCACCGCCGCCTTCTGCGTGGCCTCACCACCGTCGACGGGCGGCGGACCGGCCGAGTCCACAGCCGTACCCAGCGCCTTGTACGCCTCGGACATCTCCTGGAAGGCGACCGAGTCGGCCTTCTGGACGTCGGCGGGCTTGTTGTTGTCGCCGGTCTTCTCGAGGATCGACGCGTTGGCGTTGTTGATCTTCTGGAGTTGCGGCTGAACCTGGTCGCAGACCTTCTTGGCCCAGTCGTTGACCTTGTTGTCGCTGTCGTCGCTGCAGCCCGACAGCGTCAGCACGAGTACCGCACCGCCGGACAGTGCGGCTGCAAGCTTCTTGTTCACCGGATCGGTCCCTTCCAAGGCTCTCGGCCCGGAACTTACACGGCGAGGGAGCGACAGCCGGGTGCCGGTCATCCTTTATGCACCCTTTTGAAGCCATTTGCATCAAGGGAAATGAGGGAGATGCCACTCACGAAGAGAACCGCACGCGCGAGCGGTCACTCATCCGAATGAAGGGTTCCGCGTTGGCGGTGTCCGGCAGAAACGCATCCGCACGCCGAAGGAGGCCGGACGAGGGCGCCCTCTGGGCGGGGACGGCCGGAAGCCCCGGCAGAACGGTGGGCGGACGGTACGTCAGTACGGTCCATCCGCCCACCTTTTGATCACACGTCACCTCGCTGTCACAGTCACCTCGCTGTCACAAGTCACCTCTCTGTCACACGCACACGTCGCCTTACAGCGAGGCCGACACCGGCCCCCGCCCCTCCCCGACCCCCTGCCGGCGGGTCACGGAGCCGCCGCCGGATCCGGCGCGGGGGCCGAGGGGCCACCGCCCGGTGCGCCGTCCCCCGAGGCGTCGTCGTCGCCCACGGCGATGCCCCGCCGCTTGGAGACGTACACCGCGGCGACGATGATCCCGATGGCGACGACGGCCACCAGCGCCCGCACCCAGGGGTTCGCGTCCGCGCCGTAGCTGAACTGCACGATCGCCGGGGCGATGAGCAGGGCGACCAGGTTCATCACCTTGAGGAGCGGGTTGATCGCCGGGCCCGCCGTGTCCTTGAACGGGTCGCCGACCGTGTCGCCGATGACGGTCGCGGCATGGGCCTCGCTGCCCTTGCCGCCGTGGTGGCCGTCCTCGACGAGCTTCTTGGCGTTGTCCCAGGCGCCGCCGGAGTTGGCGAGGAACACCGCCATCAGCGTTCCGGCGCCGATCGCTCCGGCGAGGTACGAACCGAGCGCGCCGACGCCGAGGGTGAAGCCGACCGCGATCGGCGCCAGCACCGCGAGGAGCCCGGGTGTGGCCAGTTCACGGAGGGCGTCGCGGGTGCAGATGTCGACGACGCGCCCGTACTGCGGCTTCTCGGAGTAGTCCATGATCCCGGGACGCTCGCGGAACTGCCGCCTGACCTCGTAGACCACGGATCCGGCGGACCGGGACACCGCGTTGATGGCGAGCCCGGAGAACAGGAAGACGACCGCCGCGCCCAGGATCAGGCCGACGAGGTTGTTGGGCTGCGAGATGTCCAGGCTCAGCCCGAGCTCGCCCGCCCCGGCCCCGACGTCGTCCACCGCCGTCGCGATGGCGTCGCGGTAGGACCCGAAGAGCGCGGCGGCCGCGAGCACGGCGGTGGCGATGGCGATGCCCTTGGTGATGGCCTTGGTCGTGTTGCCGACCGCGTCCAGGTCGGTGAGCACCTGGGCACCGGCCCCCGTGACGTCGCCGGACATCTCGGCGATGCCCTGGGCGTTGTCGGAGACCGGGCCGAAGGTGTCCATGGCCACGATGACGCCCACCGTGGTGAGGAGCCCCGTTCCGGCGAGCGCGACCGCGAAGAGCGCCAGCATGATCGACGTACCGCCCAGCAGGAACGCCCCGTAGACGCCGAGGCCGATCAGCAGCGCGGTGTAGACGGCCGACTCCAGACCGATGGAGATGCCCGCGAGCACGACGGTGGCCGGGCCGGTCAGCGAGGACTTGCCGATGTCCCGGACGGGGCGGCGGTTGGTCTCGGTGAAGTACCCGGTGAGCTGCTGGATGAGCGCGGCCAGGACGATCCCGATGGCCACCGCGACCAGCGCGAAGACTCGCGGATCGCCGCCGTGCGCGGTGATCGCCCCGTCGGTGACCCCGTCCAGCTCGGCGTACGAGGACGGCAGGTAGGCGAAGGCGGCCACGGCCACGAGGCCGAGCGAGATCAGCGCGGAGATGAAGAAGCCGCGGTTGATCGCGGTCATCCCGCTGCGGTCGGCACGGCGCGGGGCGACCGCGAAGATCCCGATCATCGCGGTGACGACACCGATCGCGGGGACCATCAGAGGGAAGGCGAGACCGGAGTCCCCGAACGCGGCCGTACCGAGGATCAGCGCGGCGACGAGCGTCACGGCGTACGACTCGAAGAGGTCGGCGGCCATGCCCGCGCAGTCGCCGACGTTGTCGCCCACGTTGTCGGCGATGGTGGCGGCGTTACGCGGATCGTCCTCCGGGATGCCCTGCTCCACCTTGCCCACCAGGTCGGCGCCCACGTCCGCGGCCTTGGTGAAGATCCCGCCACCGACCCTCATGAACATCGCGATGAGCGCCGCACCGAGGCCGAACCCCTCCAGCACCTTGGGCGCGTCGGCGGCATAGACGAGCACCACACAGGAGGCCCCGAGCAGACCGAGTCCCACCGTGATCATTCCGACCACACCACCGGTACGGAAAGCGATCTTCATCGCTCTGTGCGAGACGGAGGTGAGATCCTTTTCCGGTTCGCCTTCCGCCGGAGTCGCCTCCCGCGCGGCTGCGGCAACCCGCACATTGCTCCGGACGGCGAGCCGCATGCCGATGTATCCGGTCGCCGCCGAGAAAAGAGCACCCACCAGGAAGAAGAGGGAACGCCCGGCACGCTGCGACCAGTTGTCGGCCGGCAACAGGAACAGCAGGAAGAACACGACGACGGAGAAGACACCCACCGTGCGCAGTTGCCGGGCCAGATAGGCGTTCGCACCCTCCTGGACCGCCGCGGCGATCTCCTTCATCCGTTCGGTGCCCTCACCGGCCGCCAGGACCTGGCGTACGAGCAGCTGGGCGACGATCAGCGCGGCGACGGCGACGACCGCCACGACGATGACGATCAGCCGGTTGCCGTCGGTGAGTACCGCCGCCGCGAGGGAAGCGGGTCGGTCGGAAAGTGCGGATTCTTGCGTCAGTACTGCCATTGGGGTGGTGAAGAACTCCGCCATACGTCCTCCTTGACGCTCAGCGCTCAAGTCGTGGACGGATTGTAGGGAGCGGAACCTGATCAAAACAGTGGGTGGGAAGAGAATTGATCGCGCTCCCCCCAACGCCGAAAGATCAGCGGAGTGATTCTGCTCGAATGCAGTAATGAGGCAGAAGCATTACCCGGAAACCTTCGACGGATCCTCGTCGAGCCCTCAAGGAAAAAGGCCCTGCTCAGCAGGGCCCGGAAAACGAAACATCACGCCGCTCGTATAGCTCTCGCGTGGCTCTCGCATGGCTGGAGACGCACGGGCCGAGCTTCGGGAGCGCGGGCCCAGGGGCACGGGTGCCGGCACGGGCACGGCTATCGGCACAGGAACGGATGACGGATGTAGGACGGAGGTAGGTAGACCCGGGCCCGGCCACAGGCAGACACGATCGTGAGCCTCACGACCAGACCGCGGGCTTCAGGAGCGCGAGGCAACCTCGGGGCCAGGCCACAACCTCAGGGCCGGGCTCCACAGCCCGAGCCCGCACCGCGGCCTCAGGGGCTTACCACGGCGGCGGCTGTGGGCCAGCTCATGCGGATCACTCCGCCCCCCGCACCGGAACGAACCTCCACGTCGTCGACGAGTCCGCTGATGACCGCGAGGCCCATCTCGTCCTCGCCCTCACCGTCGGCCTCGGAGTCGGGCCGCGCGGACCCCGCTCCGGACCCACCGGAGGCGTCACCCGCCCCGGACTCGGCCGGATCGGCGCCGGGGCCGGGAACGCTGTCCCCGACCTCGATGGAGAACGCCTTCTCCTCCTCGGTCAGCGCGACGCTGACCGGCGCGGTGATGCCGTGACTGCGGTGCAGTCCGACAGCGCGGCTGCACGCCTCTCCGACGGCGAGCCTGACCTCGTCGAGCACCGCCTCGTCCACGCCGGCCCGGCGCGCCACGGCGGCCGCCACCAGGCGGGCCGTCCTGACATGTTCAGGCTGGGCGCTGAAGCGGAGTTCAACGGTGGCCATGCCATCCCCCTCGAACGTTCGGGCGTACGCCTCAGGGGGCCCGGGCGTGTCGCCCGGCACCCCTGCTCTTCTCCTCCGGAAGCCGACAAGCCGACAGCCGACCCGAGGGGTCGACCGCCTGCCCGTCGCGGCCCATGCGCTGCCGCTGCCGGCCTGTTCACCGCCTGCCGACCGGCCTGGAGGCCGATCCGCTCCGACCTCAGTCGGTGGCGGCGACAGCCTCGTCGACCGTGGTGTGAATCGGAAACACCTTGGTCAGACCCGTGATCCGGAAGATCTTGAGAATGCGCTCCTGGTTGCAGACCAGGCGCAGCGAGCCCTCATGGGCCCGGACACGCTTCAAGCCACCCACGAGCACGCCGAGGCCGGTGGAGTCGAGGAAGTCGACGCCTTCCATGTCGACAACCAGGTGGTAGCTGCCGTCATTCACCAACTCGACCAACTGCTCGCGCAGCTTGGGCGCGGTATACACATCAATCTCGCCACCGACCTCGACGACCGTACGGTCGCCACCAGGCCCGGACACATTGCGAGTCGACAGGGACAGGTCCACGGATCCTCCAGCACCTTGCTATCGAGCGGTCGCCCCTCGGTCTCCCCGACGGAGGCCAGGGGACGGATCGCCAGCCGCGATGGCATTCAATCATTTACCAGCAGCCATGCACGACGCCTTGGGACCATTGTCCGTCACGCCAGTGACACACTCGGTGCCGATGGCCAAGAATCACCGTCCCGGACGACCAGCCGAGAGCAGGGGCTCGCGCCCCTCTCCCGCCATGATCCTCGACCGGCTCGCCGCAGGGGCGGGCCGGGCCGCGCGCATCACTCATACGGAGCACTTGCCCCCGAGATCGGGAACCCATGCCATCTGGCCGGATCGCGTGCGGCCAGAAGTGATCTCGGCGATCGAAGAAGCCGGGATCGACCATCCGTGGGCGCATCAGGCAGCCGCGGCCGAGCACGCTCTGGACGGCGATTCGGTCGTGATCGCCACCGGCACGGCCTCCGGGAAGTCCCTCGCGTACCTGGCGCCGGTCCTGAGCACCCTCCTGGACGGCTCCGAGGCCCCGAACGGCCGCGGGGCCACCGCCCTGTACCTCGCCCCCACCAAGGCCCTGGCAGCCGATCAGCGGCGCTCGGTGAAGGCCCTCGCGGCCCCGCTCGGCAACGCCGTCCGGCCCGCGGTCTACGACGGCGACACCCCGGTCGAGGAACGCGAATGGGTCCGGCAGTACGCCAACTACGTCCTGACCAACCCCGACATGCTGCACCGCGGCATCCTGCCCTCCCATCCCCGCTGGTCCTCGTTCCTGCGCGCCCTGCGGTTCGTCGTGATCGACGAGTGCCACACCTACCGGGGCGTCTTCGGATCCCATGTCGCCCAGGTACTGCGCCGCCTGCGCCGCCTGTGTGCCCGTTACGGGGCCGATCCGGTCTTCCTGCTCGCCTCGGCCACGTCGGCTGACCCCGCGGTCGCAGCCGGACGCCTGACGGGCCTGCCGGTCGTCGAGGTGTCCGACGACGCATCCCCGCGCGGCGAGCTGGTCTTCGCCCTGTGGGAGCCCCCGCTGACCGACCTGCACGGCGAGAAGGGCGCCCCCGTACGCCGTACCGCGACGGCCGAGACCGCCGACCTGCTCACCGACCTGACCCTCCAGGGCGTCCGCTCGGTCGCCTTCGTACGTTCCCGGCGCGGCGCGGAACTGATCTCGGTGATCGCCAAGGAACGCCTCGCGGAGGTCGACCGCTCGCTGCCGAAGCGGGTCGCCGCCTATCGCGGGGGCTACCTTCCCGAGGAGCGCCGGGCCCTGGAGCGGGCGCTGCACTCCGGCGAACTGCTCGGCCTGGCGGCCACCACCGCCCTGGAGCTCGGCATCGACGTCTCCGGCCTCGACTCGGTGGTCATCTGCGGCTACCCGGGCACACGGGCCTCCCTCTGGCAGCAGGCGGGCCGCGCCGGCCGCTCGGGGCAGGGCGCCCTGGCCGTCCTCGTGGCCCGGGACGACCCGCTGGACACCTATCTGGTGCACCACCCCGAGGCGCTGTTCCGGCAGCCCGTCGAGTCGACGGTGCTGGACCCGGACAACCCCTACGTCCTGGCCCCCCACCTCTGCGCCGCAGCTGCCGAACTCCCGCTCACCGAAGCGGACATCGCCCTCTTCGGCCCCGCCGTGCCCGGACTGCTGCCGCAACTGGAGGCGGCGAAGCTGCTGCGCCGACGGGCGTCGGGCTGGCACTGGACCCGCCGCGAACGGGCCGCCGATCTCGCCGACATCCGGGGCGGAGGCGGCCGCCCCGTCCAGATCGTCGAGGAGGGCACCGGCCGGCTGCTGGGCACCGTCGACGCGGCCGCCGCCCATACGGCCGTCCACGAGGGAGCCGTCCACCTCCACCAGGGCCGCACCCACCTGGTCCGGAAACTGGACCTGGAGGACTCCGTGGCTCTCGTCGAGCAGGCCGAACCCCCGTATTCGACGGTCGCCCGCGACACCACCGCCATCACCGTCCTGGAGACCGACACCGAGATCCCCTGGGGCCAGGGGCGGCTCTGCTACGGCTCCGTCGAGGTCACCAACCAGGTCGTCTCCTTCCTCCGCCGCAAACTGATCACCGGGGAGGTCCTGGGCGAGACCAAGCTCGACCTGCCACCCCGCACACTGCGCACCCGCGCCGTCTGGTGGACGGTGACCGAGGACCAGCTCGACGCCGCCCGCATCAATCCGGAGATCCTCGGCGGCGCCCTGCACGCCGCCGAACACGCCTCGATCGGGCTCCTCCCCCTCTTCGCCACCTGCGACCGCTGGGACATCGGCGGCGTCTCCGTACCGCTGCACCCGGACACCCTCCTGCCGACGGTCTTCGTGTACGACGGCCACCCCGGCGGCGCCGGATTCGCCGAGCGGGCCTTCCACACCGCCCGCTCCTGGCTGACGGCGACGCGGGAGGCCATCGCCTCCTGCGAGTGCGAGGCGGGGTGCCCCTCGTGCATCCAGTCCCCCAAGTGCGGCAACGGCAACGATCCCCTGCACAAACGCGGAGCCGTACGCCTGCTCACCGAACTCCTCAGAGCCGCCCCCGCGGATCCGGACGAAGCAACCGCCCCGGAGGACTGACCCGCCGAGGAGGAAGCCAACGGCCCACCACCACCCCACCGACGAGGTGTCAGGGCTCAACACGCGGCTCAGCCAGAGCATCGCCAGAAGGATCTGCCGGAGGGCGGACGGGGGTAACGGGGGTATCGGTCGGAACCCTGCCCGAAGGGCTTGCCGGAGGCCCGGCCCGGGCCCTGACGGTAGGCAGGTAGGGTCCGAACCCCGAGCGGGCGGTCACATCGGCGACCTCCCCCCGCACCGCGCAGCGAACGACCACGGCGTCCTGCGCCAGGGCCACTCCCCGGGCCGCCGCGCACGCGGCCTCCGCCCCCTCCAACGCCCGGTCCGCAGCCGCGAGAGCCGCCAGATCCGCGGCCCCGCCCGCGCGGTGACGGGCAGCCACGGCCTGTCCCAGCGCGAGCACCACGGCGAACACGGTGCACAGGCCGGCCACGGTGACAGCCGCCCAGACGGTCGCCACACCCCGGTCAGCGCCACCACCCGAGCCCCAGACCCAGACCCGACCTCGAACGCGGCCCCGGCCGACGACACCCCAGCCCCGTCTCCCGCCCATGCCCCAACACCAGCCCTCGCCCCGACCCCAGCCTCGGCTCCGGCCAACAGCGCCCCAGTCTCGGTCCGCCTCCCGGCCCCGCCCCCGGAACACACTCCACCGGCGACGCCTGTCCGGCTCCAGCCCCCAACTCCCAGCTCTCCTCGCCCTCATGGTCCGGCACCCCCCACCGTGTCCTCCGCCAGGGCGGCCGCCTCGGCGCTCAACGTCAGGGCCAGCACACCCGGCCCCCGGGTCGGCGCCTCCACCCGGACGCGCCACATGTCCCCCTCCCTCCCCAGCTCGACCCGGGCCCCCTGGGGCGCCGCGTCACGCGCGGTGTCCAGCACCGCCGTCTCCGGCTCCGAACGGGCCGCGGCCCGAGCGCCCGCCCGCGCCGCATCCACGCACCGGATCTGGTCCGCAGCGGCCAGCAACGCCCATAGCAGGGCCAGGACGAACGCCACCAGCACCGGGATCACCACAGCCGCCTCCGCGGTCACCGCGCCCCGATCGCCGACCCGGCCTCCGCCCCCGTCGCCATCCTCGGCCGGGCCCCGGGGCGACCGACGGGCGCGGCCCCGGTCGAGCCACCAGCAGAGACCTCGGTCGAGGCACCGGAGGAGGCGAGGGCCCCGAGCCCTGAACCGGGCTTCAAGGACGGGCCCCGATCCGATCTCAGAACTTCGCATCGAGCGCGTCCTCGACCAGTGACTGCAGTGCCGACAGCACCGGCCCGCTGTTCACCACCTTGTAGAGCACCGCCGCGAAGGCACACGCCGCGATCGTTATCTTCAGGAACCACTGACTCTCTGGCACATAGGTTCTGCGTGCCAGCCATCACATCCCTGAAAGGTATCTGCTAGGTGTCTGGCACCTCTGGTACGTTCATTGTCATGCCTGCCTCGTACGCCGCCGAACGCGCCGTCTCGCCCCGCGATGAGTCTGTTTCGTGGGTGGTGATCTCTTCCGAGTACGAGCTGCACGTGGAGGCGTGCGCCTTCCTGGCGAGCCTTCGAATGGCATCCCGATCAATCAACACCGAGCGCATCTACGCAGGCCGTGTTGCTCTGTATTTGTCGTACTGCGCGGACCACGGTCTGGACTGGAGGAGGCCGGGTCTGCCGTGGCTGGCCCGGTTCCTGCACTGGATGGTGGACGAGCCGTTGCCACCCAAGGGAGTCAAGGCGCAGGCGGAGCCGCGCTACCGGGAGCAGAAGACCGCCGATGCGATCATGACGACGGTCTGCGGGTTCTTGCAGTTCTGTGGCCAGCAGGGGTGGGTGAGCTCCGAGACTGTCTCTCAGCTGTCCGAGCAGAAGTACCTGTCCTACCTGCCGCCGGGCTATGACGCAGGCGAGGATGGCCAGTTCCGTACGGTGCGGGCGAAGGCGATCAAGTTCTCGGTGGCTGTCGAGGGCTACGAGTGGCTGAATGCCGACCAGTTCGCAACTCTCGTCGGCCTTACGACCCGGGCCAGAGACCGCTTCCTGGTGACGTTGCTGGGCGGTACGGGAATGCGGATCGGCGAGGCCCTGGGGCTGCGGCGTGAGGATATGCACCTGTTGTCGAATTCGGTGGGGCTGGGCTGCCAGGTCGCCGGCCCGCACGTCCACGTTCGGCGGCGGGTCAACTCCAATGGGGCTCTGGCCAAGGCCCGGATGCCCAGGTGGATCCCGGTGACGGACGAGTTGGTGACCCTCTACGCGGACTATGTGTTCGAGAGGGACAAGGTGGCCGAGGCTGCCGATGTGGACATGGTGTTCGTCAATCTGTTCCGGGCCCCTTTGGGGCGGGCGATGACGTACCACAATGCGAAGGACTTGTTCGACCGGTTGGCGAGGAGGGCGGGGTTCCCGGTTCGGCCGCACATGCTGCGGCACACCGCGGCGACCACCTGGATCCGCAACAAGACGCCGCGGGACGTGGTGCAAAACCTGATGGGGCACGTCTCGCCGTCCTCGATGGATCCGTATGTCCACGCCACGGATGAGGACAAGCGGGAGGCCGTGGAGCGGGTCGCGGCCATTCGGAAGGGCCAGGTGCAGGCGTGAGCGGGAACCTCGCGAAGGTCTTCGACATATCCGCTGAGTCCGGTGCCGACTTGAAGGAGTGGGAGGTCTGGCTGAGGTCTCAGTTGATCGAGGGCTGGCGGCCGGGCGAGTGGAACGCGGAGTCGCTGCTGTTCACGGGTGATGTCGATAGTCCGCGGACGGCCGGGTGGCTCTGCATCACCGAGGGTTGCTCGGTAGTGCAGAAGGCCCGCGCCGGAAGGTGCACGGCTTGTGCGAACGCGTTCCGGGCGAGTGGGCTGAGCGAGGAGGAATTCAAGGCCGTCTTCCGGCCGGGCCCCAACCGCAGCTACACCAATGTGGACACGTGCTCGGTGGAGCGGAACGGTGTCCGGTGTCCGCGCGAGTACCACAGCGTCGGGCTTTGCCGGGTCCACAGCATCCAGTGGATCAAGGCGAGCCGGGCTGCCTCTCGGCGCAGGCCGTTCGACGGGACGCTGGAGGAGTGGATGCGCGATATCGCCGTCCCCTTTGAGGCCCCTTTGGCCAAGTGTCGGGTTCTCGCCTGCACGCTGGAGCAGGCGGCAGCGCAGACGGGTCTGTGCCGTGTCCACACCCGGCGCTGGCGGGTGCACCAGGAGTCTGTCGACCACGTCCCGGACCTGAGTGACTGGATCGTGCACGAGACGCCGTATCTGTCCGCTCACCAGTTCTCCCTGGCCCCGCTCAGCGAGCTGGGGCGGCTGGAGGTGCTCTACGCCATCCAGCAGCGTGACCTGCGCAACCAGTTCGTGGATCCGGGTTCTCTGCGCAGCGCCATCCAGCGGCTCGTGGGAGTCCCCAGTCTGCTGGCCGGAGGGCCCGAGGTCTTCGTGCCTTCCCAACCGACGGGCAGAAACGTTGAGTCCTTGATCCGGGACATCGGCTGGACGATCAATCATGGCTACGACCAACTCCGGGGTATCGCGCCCACGGACAAGCTGGTCTGGGACATGAAGGCGGTGGGCCATCCGACAAAGTTCCGCAACGAAGGACCGCGGAACCGCAGTGGCACCGTGGACTTCTCGGTGATCAGGCAGCCCTGGCTGCGTGAGGCCGTCATGGAGTGGGCACGCTCGACCCGTCCGGCCAGCGACCGGTTCCGCAGGCATGTGCTTGGTTGCACGGTCGCCTCAAAGGTGCTGAGCCGGCTGCCGGGCGGGGGGATGGAGCCGTCTGAACTTCGGTTCGCCGAGATGAATTTGGTTGTGGACGCTTTCCGTGACCTGCGCAAGGAGGACGGCGATCTCCAGACCAGCAGCAATCGCGGTGCCCAGCTGACGGCGATGTTCACGGTGTTGGACTTCGGTCGCAGTGCGGGTCTTCTGGATGACCTGCACGGGACGTTCTCCCGGCACAGCTCGCACCGGATTGCGCGCGAGGAGCCCAACGAGGACGAGATCGGCAAGGCCATCCCGGAGTCAGTGATCCGCCAGCTGGACCCCCACCTTGAGAGGCTGGGCCGCGACTTCCCCTACCGCGGATACGCGGCGGCCGACATCGAGGCAATGCTCCAGGCCGTATACCGGGTCATGCGGGACACCGGCCGACGCCCGCGTGAGGTGGCGAGCCTGAAGCGAGACTGCTTGGAGTTCGCGGACAACGACTGCTTCCTGGTCTGGAACAACTACAAGAGCAAGCGGCATCGCCGGCGACTGCCGATCACCCGGGAGACTGCCGCGGATCTCCAGGCGTGGGTCGAGCGTCGGGAGAGCCTGGTCGCCGCGCCGGCACGAAGCAGCGCCTACCTCTTCCCGGCCATCTCCGAAACGAGCCGGTATCCGCACATGGAGTCGGGCGTCTTCTCCCGGGCACTGCGACAGTGGGTCCAGTCGCTGGAGGCGATCCATTCGGAGGGCACAGGCCGGGACGGCCTCCCGGTCCCCTTCGACCGGGAGAAGATCTTTCCCTACGCGTTCCGGCACTCCTACGCTCAGCGGCACGCAGACGCCGGGGTTCCGATCGACGTGCTCAAAGAGCTCATGGATCACAAAAGTGTCAATACCACGGCCCGGTACTACAAGGTTTCCCTCAAGCGGAAGCAGGAGGCCGTCAAGAAGATGCGGCTGCACGTCGTTGACCGCGAGGGCAACCCGGCGCCGATGGCGTCGAACAAGGCTTACGAGCTGCGGTCGGTGGCGGTGCCCTTCGGCGGGTGTGTCGAGCCGTCGAACGTGAAAGCGGGCGGCCATGCCTGCCCGATCCGTTTCCAGTGCGCCGGCTGCGGCTTCTACCGTCCCGACCCGTCCTACCTGGCGTCGATCGAGGACCAGATCCGCGACCTGAAGGCGGACAAGGAGACCGCGCTGGCGATGGGCACGGCCGAGTACGTCATCCGCAATCTGCAAGATCAGATCGACTCGTTCAAGCAGGTCGCTGAGAACATGCGCAAGCAGATCGAGAAGCTGCCGGAGCAGGAACGCGAGGAACTGATGGAGTCGGTGAAGGTCTTGAGGAAGACCAGGGCGGCCATGGGCCGCACCATGTTGCCGTTGACCGTGATCAACAGCCGGGAGTCGAGCTCGTGACCGGCAAGCGCACCCCCAGCGAGGTCCTGGCTGCATCTCGCCGCAAAGACAGCCGCGAGAAGCGGGCCAAGGTCCTGGCGGTCGTGGACGAAATGGCTGCCCGCGGCGAGACGGTCACCTTCGCGGGCGTTGCCAAGACCGCCGGGGTCTCGAACTGGCTGGTCTACGCGGAGGGGGTGCGCGAGCACATCGAAGCCGCCCGCAAGAAGCAGGAGGGCCAGCCCCGCAGGACGGCCCGGGCGGGACAGACGGCGAGTGCGGCGAGCCTGCAGACGGACCTGGAGCTGTCCCGGCAGCAGGTCACCACCCTGCGGGCCGAGCGGGACCAGCTCAAGGCCGCTCTGCAGCGGCAGTTGGGACAGCAGCTTGACCAGGTCGGCACCGCAGACCTCGTGGCACGGGTGGATGAGCTTACCCGCCAGAATGATGAACTGGTGGGCAAGACAGCCCGGCTGCGGCGGGAGAAGACCGAGCTGGAGGAGAGCCTGCGGGAGACCGAGGAGGACCTGGCAGCAGCCCGCTCCAGTCTGCGGCGGATGATCCGAGCCGAGAACGCGGGCCCTGCCCCAGCCTGATGCCGAAGTCGGCGGCGCCTAAGCGGGTCCGGACAGCGGCCTCTGGCAGGTCTCGCCGTCAGGCCAGGAGCCCGTTCTCCCCGAGGTCATGGGCCGCCGTGCGCAAAAATGCGTTGTACGCATCGCGGGCCTCCGACTGCAGGCGATCGAGGTCAGGCGTCTCTGGATCCAGACCGTCTTCTGCCAGTAGCTCGATGTAGCCCGGCGAGGGCGGCGTCAGAGGGCCGGTATCCAGGTCCTGCCCCATGTTCGCGGCGATGGCGCGGCCGGTCGCTCTGCTCAGCAGTACGCATCTCTTGGCCACCTCCTGCGCGGCGTCAGCCACTGGGCGCGTAGCGTCCAGGCGAAGGAGGACCCGCTCTCGCTGGACCTCGTTCTGTCGGTACCTGAGCGCCTTCTTCCACCGCTTGTGCGCATCCTCGATCCACTCATTGCGCTGATCTGGGAAACGCTCAACGCGTTCAAGGGGGATCAGCGTGGTGGAGAGCATCTCTAGGTAACGCCCGGATGTCTCGGCGAAGCTGGTGTAGGTGGCCCGCCGAGACTCCCGCAGCGTCCGAAAAGCCTCGGCCTTGACCTGATGGCGGGCCGTGCTGCGGGTGAGGAGGGCCGCGGCGGCACCCGTTACTGCCGTACCGAGGGCTCCGACGGTGGCACCGAGCACGGCGGCGAGTCCTGCGTCCATCGCGTCACTGTCGCGGCCAACGTATGGGCAGCGCGAGACGATGATCGGCCAACTAAGAGCTGCCTGTGCCGTCGCGTGAGTGGCGGCGCCCTACGGCCTCAGCCTTCGTGCACTGGCTGCTGTGGCCCGCGCAGTGGTCCACAACCCCCTGGTCGAGGGCCACGTGGTAGTGCTGGGCGCCGGAGGCGCAATCGACGACGAGCTGGGGGTCGCCGAGGTCCAAGCCCTGGCTGAAGCCGTTCATTACCCAGGTCAGGGGAACTGCGAGGGCCATAAAGTCGGTGGCGCGGGTGTGCTTGCGACGGCCGTCCGCGTTCTTGTGGACACAGCGGTTGGGGCGTCCCCGCAGCTCGTCGCAGATGAAGCTGATCACGCGGGTGAGGACGTCCGGACGGCGCAGGGCCTCATCGCGCAGGGCACGAACCTTGTGCTCGTCGAATTCGGGGTAGTCGCCGTCGAACAGCGTGTGGTGGTTCGGGCAGAGGGGCACGACATTGCCAAGGTGGTGGAACAAGCTGTGGCGGTGTTGCTCGGCGACGTGCGCAAACCGGTCGGGCAGGCCTTCGAGCTTGCCCTCCGCGGTCTGGCGGATCGTCGGCCAGTTGCGAATGTGCGCCATCTCCGGGCGAGGCCGGGTCGTACCGCACTCCAGACACGCCTCGCCGAAGATCTTCCTGACGGCGCGAAGCAGGACGTCGGGGTTGCTCGGCCGGTCTCCGCTTCTCGCCATACGAACACCGTAAGGCGCTGGACTGACAACCCCCATCGGTAGTGGGCGAGATGCCCTGGAGCTCAGGCTGCGGCCTCGAGCAAGTCTGGGCCTCCAGTGAGGTCCAGGAGCTTCGCGGCCAGGCCGTCGGGGCCGAGGTGGGCAAGGGCCCACAGAGCGGTCACGCGCCGGGCGGAGGCCCAGATCCCAGTGGTCGGGGGCAGGAACAGGGCTACGGCGATGCCGCGGGCGGTGAACGGGGCCGGGTCGAGATACGTCATCCCGCCGGTCCCGCACAGATACGCGCCGGCCCCGGCGGCGGTGGTGAGGTCGGCAAGCCGTTCGGATCTCTCGGGCCGGGTGGGCAGCCCGCCGGCGGTGAGGACGCGGCCCGGCCAGCCGAGGAGGTCCAGCAGGATGCGGGTGGAGGTCTCGGCGACGGTGGCGGTCCGGCCGGTGTCGAATGCGGCCCAGACCGGTTCCAGGGCCGCCTGGAGGGCGGGCCAGTGGGGGCTGGTCCGGTATTCCTGTCGGATCATCGCCTCCGTTCGCCGCCGGGCCGAGGCGGGGTCGGCGATCAGGGCGTCCCGGATGGCGGTCTGGCGGCCCTGGGGCAGGTGGGTGGGGATGGACAGCCACCGGGTCCGGTCTGGGTCCGACAGGGCGGCGAGGCGGGTGCGGTGCTGGTAGTCGCGGCGGGTGAACTGGACGTCGTCGAGGACGATCCAGGTGTCCGCCGCGAACAGCTTGGCCAGGGTGGTCAGCCTCGGGAACAGGTTGGGCTGATGCACGGCACACAGCCCGCGCGGGCCGGGCTGGTCAGGAGATGAGGCGGCTGGTGAAGCCGTCACGGATGAGGGACTCGTATGCGGCATGCACGTCCTCCGGGACGTCCTGGGCGATGGCGAAGCCCTGCTTCGGATACTCGATGACCCGCTGGAGATCGCCGACGAGCATGTCCACCACGAGCTTCTCGTCGCCGATGGACTTGAAGTAGTCGTCCAGCTCCAGGGGCTCCGACGCGCACACAATGTCGACGTCGGGCCACAGCTTGCGGGCGGTGGCGAAGGACCGCCTCTCCATATAGGGCTTGGAGACCAACAGCACCGTGGTCGGGACGATGCCGGCCGCGGCCAGCAGGTCGCGGGTGAGGGTGATGTTCTGGCCGGTGTTCGCGGCGTTCGGCTCGACGAGGATCGCGGAGTCGGGGACGCCGAGTTCGAGCGCGTGCTCGCGGAAGTGGACGGCCTCGCCGCGGGGGAAGCGGGCCCTCGTGGTGGGGCTGTTGCCGCCGGTGAACACCAGCGTCGGGAACAGGCCGCGGTGATAGAGGTCAGCGGCGGCCGCGGCGACGCCGAGATCGTGACTGCCCAGGCCGATCGCCACGTCGACGGGCCGGACCTGGTGTTGCATCTGGTGGTAGTCCCAGATCAGCTTGGTCCGGCGCCACTGGTCCTCGGTGATGGTCTGCTGGTTGTCGCCCACGCTTGTTGTCTCCCTGGTCACCGGCTGGCGGGGCCGGACGGCCCCGTGCTCATGGCCTTGATGTTCTCGATGCTGGCCAGCTGGTGGGACAGCCCGAAACGGGCGGCCATGGTCGCGGCCTTGTCGAGGACGTGAAGGCCATCATCGCGGGTCGCGGGGTCGCTCAGCAGGATGTGTCCGTGGGCGGTGTCCAGACGGACCTTCTGCATGGGGGCGTCGGTGGTGGCGGTGCCGCGGGCGACGGTAATGAAGTGCAGGGCGGAGGAGAGGTCGCCGGCGCCGCGGTGGGCCAGGGCGATTTTCTGGTGGGCCACCGACCAGTCTTCCGGTTCGGCGAGGTCCTCGAAGTCGCGGGTCGCGGCCAGCATCACGCGGGTCGCATAGTCGTGCTGGCCGTCCTTGCTCAGCGCGGTCCCCACCCACAGCCGGGACCGGGCCCGGTCCCGGCGGGAGAGCCGGTCGTCGACCGCGAGGTGCTCGTACTGGCGGGCGGCGGTCTCCAGCTTCCCGGACATCTCGGCGACCACGGCGAGGGACAGGTCGAGCTGAGCGATGCGGCGGGGGATGTCGAGCTGGGTGAACAGCGACTTGGCGGTGACATAGGAACGCTGGGCGGACAAGGGTCCGACCACGCTGCCCTGGTCGCGCTGGAGGTCGCCGAGGAGGGCGGTCGAGCGGGCGAAGAGATACAGGCCCCTGTCATCGAGCCGCAGTGGGGTGAAACGGCTGGTCCACCGGCTGATGAGGCTCTCGGCGAAGGTGAAGTCCTGCCTTGCCAGGGCGACCACGGCCCGGTCGAGGTCGTCGGTCCACGACTCGTACTCCCAGGCCAGCGGCCCAGCGGGCGTCACCCGCCGGCCCGGGGCCTCCGTCCCGGGGCGTCCGGCCTCGGACAGGAACGTCTCGAACCGCAGATGGGCGGCGGCGTCCGCGCGGGCCAGGGCCGTGTCGAGGATCGCCTGGGTGTCCGGGCGGGGCTCGGTTAACGCCTGGAGCTTCTCCCACTTGGAGACGGTCCGCACGCCGACACCGAGGTGTTCGGCGAACGCGCGGACGCTCAGCCGCAGCGCGAGCCGGAGTGCCTTGGCCTCCAGCCCGGTCCAGTGGTGCACGGTCGCCACACGTCGCTCCCTTCCCGCCGTCATCGAAGCACGGTCGGGCCGGGTGGGGAGACGCAAGTGCCACGGAAGTGCAACAGGCGGTCATTCCCCGGTGGTTGGGGCGGGGCCAGGCTGACCAGTGACATCAGTTACCGGACCTTTGGATGGTTGCGAACGATGGAGCCCCTCACCGAGCATCGCGGCGTCAGCGGCCCGGTCGTCTATGGCTTCCTGAGGCTGGTGCGGGTCTCCCGGGCCCGTCAGGACGCTCTGCACGACGCTCTGGCCGAGTACTGCCGCCGGCACGAGCTCGCCCTGCACGGGGTCTTCACCGAACGGGCGGCCGGCACCGAGCGGTCGGCCGCGTTCACCGGCCTGCTGGACGTCCTGGAACTGCACGGCACCTACGGCGTCGTCCTGCCCGCCCTCTCGCACCTCGGGCCGAAGGCGATAGCCGCCCCCCGCCAAGCCCGGATCACCACCTCCGGCGCCCGGCTGCTGCTGGTCCGCGGCCCCCGCTCGGACACCTCCGGCCCCGCCGGGGCCAGGCCCGAACGAGCCCGCCGCCGCAGTCCCGCCCCCGCCTTGGACCACGACACGTGAGGCCCCCATGCCTGAAGCGACGCAGAGGTTCTTCGACCACCGGCCCGAGTCGGTCAAAGCGGCACGTGACTTCACCACCCGGACCCTGAGGGCCTGGGGCCTGGACGAAACCGGCGACATCCGCCTGGTCGTCTCGGAACTCGCCACCAACGCGCTCGCCCACGGCAGCGACGCCGAGCACGGCTTCCTCGTCCGTCTGGAGCCCGACGACGGCGGGATCCGCCTGGAAGTCCACGACAGCCGCGACTTGCACCAGCCCCTGACCGGGCCCGCCTTCCCGGACCCGGCGGCGGACGAGACCGGCCGGGGCCTGGTGATCGTCACCGCCCTCGCCGCCCGCTGGGGCATCGATCCCCGCCGGCCGTTCGGAAAGATCGTCTGGTCCCACTTCCCCACCACCCCGTCGGCCACGACCGTCCGGGCCGTTGAAGAGGCCCAGACGTGCTGACCTGCACCGCCCCCGCAACCGGCCCGGACACCGGGCTGCTGGCCTCGCTGGGCGCCTGGACCTGGCCCGGCACCGCCGCCGACGGACAGCAGGTCGCCCACCTCCTGCTGGCCCACCGCCTCGGCCGCACCAGCCACGACACCCCCGCCGCGATCGAGGCCCGCATGCGGCACCTCGCCGAGACCCTCGGCGGTCTCGCCCGGGCCGAGGACCCGGCCCCCGAGACCCTCGGAACCCTGGCGACCGTCGGCTCACACGTCCTGCTGAGGTTCCCCGGCGCCCGCTGGGGCCTGAAACTGCCCGCCCATCCGCAGTGGACCCGACTCGTCCACGACAACGGCAGGGCCGCCCTGGTCCTCGGGCTCGACCCGCTCGCCCAGTGGGCCGACGCACCCCGCGTCGACGCCTACCTCGACGCCGCCCTCGCCCGCGGCCGACTGCTGTTCGGCTTCGCCCGTCGCACCTCCCGCACCGCCTGAACCACCCAGCCCCCATGCACCGCCCGACTCATCACCGGAGAGGGACATCGCCATGGAAATCTTCGAGCGCGCCAGGCTGGACGCCTACTTCACCAAGATCGCCACCGACTTCGCCCCCGACGAGAAGACCGCCGCCTTCCTCGTCACGCACCTGCTGCCCGAGCGGCCCTCCTTCGTCCGCGCTGTCGGGGCGATGACCGCGCTGAAGGCGGTGCTGCCCAAGCCGAAGTCCATCGACGGCGCCGCCCGGCGCGAGGTCGAGCACACCACGGTCGTCGACACCCTCACCCGCGAGCTGTTCGCCGACCCCGACACCGCCCTGGCCTACCTCGAGTCCCGGGCCGCCGGGGAGACGACCTGCCTGCTGGACGTCGGCGGCTACTTCGCCCCCACCCTCGAGATGGTCCACAGCCGCTTCACCGGACGGCTCGCCGGGGTGATCGAGGACACCGAGAACGGTCACCGCCGCTACGAGGAGCTCGACAAACTGCCCTGCCCCGTCGTCTCGGTCGCCCGGTCCCCGCTCAAGGACCCCGAAGACTTCCTCGTCGGCCAGTCCGTCGTCTTCTCCACCGAGGCCGTGATGCGCGGACGCGGCGACATCCTCCACGGCCGACCCGCCCTCGTGATCGGCTTCGGCAAGCTCGGCTCCTCCATCGCCCGACTCCTGCACGCCAAGGGCGTCCACGTCACCGTCTTCGACATCGACCCCGTCCGCCGCACCCAGGCCCTCTCCCAGGGCTTCAACGTCGCCCGCGACCGCGAGGCCGCCCTGGCCGGCGCCGGCCTCGTCCTCTGCGCGACCGGAGCGGTCTCCCTGCGGAGCGAGGACTTCGCCCACCTCCGCAACGGCACCTACATCGCCACCGTCACCAGCAGCGAGGACGAACTCGACCTCGGCGGACTGCCCGACGTCTACACCCGCACCAGTGTCGGTGACCACGTCACTCGCTACCAGACCACCGGCCACTACTTCTATCTGGCGAACGGCGGCAACGCCGTCAACTTCATCCACGGCGCCAGCGTTGGGCCGTTCATCTTCCTGGTCCAGGCCGAGATCCTCGCCGCGATCAGGATGCTCACCCGCGAAGACCTCGCCCCCGGCATCCACGAGGTCCCCGCGGCCGACCGCGCCGCCATCGCGGCGACCTGGCTCAACTACTTCAACAGGTGATCACCATGGCCATCACGGCAGACCACATCCGCACCACCCTCGCCGGCTACCTCGACCAGCACCCCGAGGCCAAGACCGAGCTCGGCGTCGTCCTCGGTCTCCTGGACGACGGCGCCGACCTCACCAGCCGCAAGACGCTGCCCGGACACGTCACCGCCGGCGCGATCCTCATCGGCCCCGACAGCCGCATCCTGCACATTCTTCACAACGCCACCGGCAAGTGGCTGCTGCCGGGCGGCCACCTTGAAGCCTCTGACGGCACCCTTCTCCAGGCCGCCGGCCGCGAGCTCACCGAGGAGACCGGCATCCCGCCCCACGTCGTCACCCCGCACAGCCAGACCCCCCTCCACATCGACGTCCACCCCATCGACGCCAACCCCGCCAAGGACGAGCCCGCCCACCACCACTTCGACTTCCGCTTCCTCTTCCGCACCACCGCCGACATCGGCGAACTCCAGACCGAAGAGGTCTCCGACGCCGCCTGGCGCGATATCGACGAGGTCACCGACCCGACCCTGCGGCACCTCATCGCCGCAGTCCTCCTCGACGCCGACAGCGACGCCGCTATGAACGGCCAGCTCCCCCTCGCGGAACCCTGGCCCATCGCGGGCGAGTGAGGGACTGACAGAACCGAGAGCCGGAGAACGAGGACGCTTCCGGCCAACCGATGAACGGCGCCTTCAGCGAAACGGCCGACACCCGGAGACTTGGGTGTCGGCCGACGGTGCGACTTCCCGGCTTATCAGGAACGCTGGGGAGTCGACTTGAGCGCGGGCTTCCGGTGCCTACTGATCAGCCGACCGGTGGGCACGGATCCACTCCACGGCGGCTTCCTCCTCTGTCGGCAGCAGTGTGTCGACCGCAGGGCCGAGCCAGCCAAACCACTCACGCTGGTCCGGGGTGAGTGGTTCTTCCGGCCGACGCCAGTCGCTCACGAACGCGAGGAGGCGGGCTGCGAGGACATCGGGATCGAAGCCGCCTTCAGGCTCTGCCTCCCACGGGCCGACGCCTGTCACCGTGAACGGCAGATCCCCGCCGAACGGCTCGGCCACGATGACGCCGCCAGAGGCCCGCCGGACCTGCGTTCGCAAGATGTACTTCCAGTTGGTTTCCGGACCGCTGGAGGACCCATTGCTCGCCTGAACGCCACCCCAGGACGGGCTCGGCTCGGCCGTCAACCTCAGCAGCGCAGTTCCGCTGAGCTCCGCACCCTCAGCAGACTCAGCCGGAACCGGAATCTCATACACGTACTCGCGGAGATCCCCCTTGGCTCGGTGGTCATCCCTGATCGTGCGGTTGAGCCAATCGTTCATGGAGCCCCCAACTTGGCGTCACTTTGGTGGTGTTGTGATGCTTTGCCAGGGTGACATACGTTGCTGACCCGCGTGGCTGCCACCGGGATACCGGCGATTCTCATGGAAGGCTCGCGAATCCGGGCCGAGCGGACACCGAACGGTTGGCGCGAGATCCTCATCAAGGACGACGCCCTCCGCCAGCGAATCGCCCCGAGCCTGTCGCGGCGGCGCCCGAGCCGGCCGTCCCGACGCTCCCCAGCAGGGGCGATCCCCCTCCGGCACAGCCACAGCCAGTCATCGGATAATCCGCCACTGCGTTCGGGTCGCCTCCTCTAGGCTCGTGATCGTGACTGGACACCTGGAGCCTCGGACGGCCAGTGAGGTCGTGGCTGAGGCGAGTGAGACGGCCCTTCAGGGACTGCAGACGTTTGAGGATCTCGTCCTCGGCATCATCGCGGAGTCGGGCCTTCCGACGGACGGCATCCTGGTCGAGCTGGGAGAGCGACATGTCCTAATGAAGAGCACCGCCTTCGCGCTCGCCAAGCTCCCCTTCGAGAAGCGGGGGCAAGCCAACTACATCTCCAAGATGATCATCGCAGGATCTGTCGGCCTCTTCGATGCAGCCCTGAACTACCTCTGGGACGAGACTGTCCTCGAGCTTCGCAAGCGTGTCGTGAACTTCGACCTCCAGTACTTCTACGAAGTCGCTGAGAAGTCCGACAACAAGCGCAAGGAGCTCAAGGACGAGGACGACCTCCCCAAGCTCGATGATCAGAAGCTGCTGAGCGGCTGCCGGGAGATCGGGCTGATCAGCGACATCGGCTTCCAGGAACTCGACCTCATCCGCTACATGCGGAACTGGGCGAGCGCGGCCCATCCCAACCAGGTCCAGCTGGACGGTCTCCAGCTGGCCCACTGGCTGGGGGCCTGCATCAAACACGCGATCACGCTGCCCTACGACCAGATCACCGCCCAGGTCAAGAAGCTCCTCGTCAAGGTCAAGGAGAAGCGGCTCGACGACGGCGCGATCAAGGAGATCAGCTCCTTCTTCGTGAACCTCCCGCCGGTCCAAGCCGACCCGCTCGCCTCCGGATTCTTCGGCCGCTACACCGACCTCACCACTGGTCCGGAGACCCTGGACAACATCCGCCGGCTCTGGCCCGAGCTCTGGAACCAGGTCTCGGACGAGGCTCGATACAACTTCGGGTTCCGACTCGGCCGGTTCCGAGCCAACGGCGACCAAGAACAGGCGGACCTCGCCCGACAGCTCATCGACCTGGTCAACGGCGCCACCTACCTCCCGTCCGAGGAGAGGGCCTGGGAGATCGACGCCGCCCTGGACGAGCTGATCGACGCCCACAACAACTGGAACAACTTCTACAACGAGCCGTCGATCGCCCGTCGCCTCCAGGAACTCGTGGGACAGCATGGCGACGTCCCGGAGGGCCTGAGCCGGAAGTACGTTCTTGGCATCGTCGAGGTCTTCCTGACCAACGGCAACGGCGTCGCCGTCAACGCTGACCCCGTCTATCGCGACCTGATCACCAGGTTCGACCCGCAACAAGCGTCACTGGCCCTGAGGGCATTCGCGGACCCCGTGATCGCCAGCAAGCTCCAATGGCCTCTCCCGCAGGAGAAGTGGACCGAGCTTCTCGGACTGATCGGGAGCAAGCTGACTGGCCGCACCGATCGCGAACTATTCGAGGCCGTTCAGGGCTTCCCTGGCCAGCCCCACCTGCTGGCGAAGGACTCGGGAATCAAGGCCCAGCTCAAGCGCTTCGAAGACTGACGAGCCAGCGGCACGTCAGCCTGGCGACCTCCAACCCCGCCCGGCAAGTGCGCGGCACCGCATCTCCGTGGTCCTCCTCGACACGGACCGCGTCGCCCTGATGGACGGCATCAGCTGAACAGCAGGCCCTGGCTGACCATGCGCAGCCGCAGCCAGGGGCCTGCGCATAGTCAGCTATCTGGAAAACCCGTACTCAGGAACAGAGTGATCAAGAGAGTCTCCGCATTGATCACCAGCGCCTGCACCGCTACCAAGTCGCCTTGCGAAGCATGCTTGACGCTCTCAAGACGCCCGCGGAGTCGCCCGAAGGTCTTCGCGAAGGCATCAACCTGACTCACGACGAGGTCGCGGGGCCCAGCGAGGTCGCGGAACAGATACCGCACTCGAAGTGAACGGGGTGGTCTGTCCTGCCCCTCCCACTCCTTGGCCGACCGCCCGTTCTCGGCATGCCAGGCGCGAACAGCATCGTCAGGGGCCGCATGCCGCAGCGCACGGTCCAGAGCCTCGACGGCGCAGTTGGCAGCCTTCTCCGCAGCCGCCGGCCCGTTTCGGTTGATGTCGTCCCACGCACCGTTCAACAGCTCTGGAATTTTGGGGTCAATTCGTCTGAGCACCACATACAAGTCGGCTACGACCTTCTGCCGAGCGGCCATCCACGGTTCGACGATCTCAGACTCGACTCGGTCCGCGCCCTCGGCAATCAGCCCAGGATCTGCATCCGTCGAGGTGAGCAGATCCGTTCCCAACAGCGAGAGATTCGTACGGCCGGTCGCCACCACCGTCGGAAGCTCGTCCTCGTCGTCAACGGCATCTGCGACGAGGTGCCGCCACGCCGCCACCGGCATGCCACTCGTCTCGCTGAGCAACCCTCGGCCAGGAGCGCGGAGAACCGCCCAGTCGGTTAGGTCGACCTGCGTCCGGCTGATCTGCGCCAAATCGGAGAACAGCGGTGAGGGAACTGGCAGTCCTCGGAGCCTGGCCTCGATTCGGCTGTTGGCCTCAAGCGCGGATCGCCAGCTGGTGAGGGCACTGGACACCGCCATCTGCTCAGCCAGCTGTGAGGTCACAGCGAACTCAGATACGGCCCGGTCCAGTGGGGTGAGCTGATCCATCAACCGCATACTCGCAGCGGCAGCAGCGGCAGCGTCACCCTGACCGCGGAACGCGCTCTGGAGCCCCGAATCTAGCCGCGCGGCCGCTTCCGCAGCGCCGGATTGCGCCCAGGCGCCCTGCGCTGAATCGAAAGCAGAATGCACCACATTGATGAACTCACGGGCCTTCGCGAAGGACGAAGCCAGACTGCCTGGTCCCAGCAGAATCCTCTCGACATCGCTGGAGAACGCGGCACCGGTCCCCCGACGAGCCCTGGGCTTCTCCTCGGCTGACTGCTGGTCCTCGCCCTTGGCCTCGTCGCCGCTTTCGGCGTCTGAACCGTCGATGTCCATCAGTGACGACCCTCCGTCTTGCAGGACCTGCCGGTCGCACTCCTCGTGATCCGCAAGGCCACCATAATCTCAACTAGACGTAAATGCGGACACACGGGACTCTCGCTCGCGTCCTCGTGCCTCATGTGACTGAACCATCTAGTGGGCGATGAACTGCGGAAAGACTTGACACCCCTAGATAATCCTCGTTCCCACCGCGTACTCGGAGGTGGTCATCCCCCGGTCGGACCGTTCGAGCCGACCCGCCCACCACGCGGACCACTTCGCCCGCCGGTCCGGCGCCCCCTTGATTGGCCGCCTCCGGCCCAGAGCACCGACGGCGCGGTCCCAGAACTTCGTTCCCATTTCATCCCCCGATGAGCATTGATGACGAGCGGGTGCCCGAACGGAACACCCTCGATTGAAAGCGAAATTGAATGACCGACAAGAACGATCGACCGGCATCCGTCGGCAACTGTCAGCGCCCATCGGCAGCCGTCGGCCACGGACCGCACACAGCCTCACCGGCCCGGGCCGCCGGTCGCGAGCAGGTCGCCGGCCAGGCCGATGATCACCGGCGCCACCCCGACCGCCAGGAAGGCGGGGAGGAAGCAGAGGCCGACCGGCGCGGTGATCAACACTCCGGCCCGTTGCGCCCGCGACACCGCGGCGGCGGCTCGCTCGGCGCGTATCGACGCGGCCAGCCTGGCGATGGGATCCGCCGCCGGGGCCCCCGTCGCGCCCGCCCGGTACAGACAGCGGGCCAGCGGCCCCGCACCCGGTATCTCCCCGAACCGGCCCCACGCCTCGGCCGGTTCGCCACCGAGACGGATCTCGACGGCGGTTCGGGCGAGCCGGTCCCCGACCGGGCCGCCGATGGACCGGCCCACCTCCTCGGCCGCCTCCCGGGGACCGGCCCCGACCGCGACACAGGCGGCCAGCAGATCCGCGGCCAGGGGAAGCTGCCCGGCGATCGCTGCGTGCTCCGGAGGGCTGTGACCGGGGCGGCCACGGGGGCGGGTTCGCTGCCACCGCCACGTCCCGTACGCCGCGGCAACCCCGACCGCGCAGCCCAGCACACCGCCGACCAGGATCCACCCGGTCAGCCAGGCCCCACCCGGAGCCGCCAACCGCCGCACGGCCTCGGAACGGCCCGGATCACCGCTCGACCGGAGCCGCGCGATCAGCCGGTCCCGCCAGCCGGACCGGGAGGCCGCGTCCATCCCCAGCAGTTGCGCGCCCCGCCCACGGACCGCCCGCTTCCGATATCTGACGGCGATCACCGCCGCCACCTGCGCCGCCGCCCCCAACGCCGCCGCCATCCCCAGGCTGTGGAGAACTTCTCCGCCCACCCCGTTCACACCGCCTCGCCTCCCCGCACGATCCGGCGGGCCCAGAACAGCCCGGCCGCCTCCAGGAACGAACCCACCGCCAGACAGGCAAGACCGCCCGGGGTGTGCAGCAGTACGCGCAAGGGCTCGGCGCCGAGGGCCGCACCCAACCCCAGACCCGCGACGGGGAGCAGCGCCAGGACCACGACCGTCGACCACGCCCCCGCCAGCTGGGCGCGCAACTCTTCCCTTCTGCGCCGGTCCTCCCGCAGCGCGGCCTCCAGACGCTCCAGCCCGGCCGCCAGGCCCGCCCCGCCGTCCACGGCCACCCGCCAGCACGCGGCCATCCCGGACAGGCCGCCCATCCCCGGGCCCTCCGCCGCCCGCCGCAGCGCGGCCGGCACATCACCGCCGAACCGTGCCGCCGCCAGCACCGCGGCCTCCGCCTCCCCCAGCCTGCTGCCGGCAGCGGTCGTCGCCGCAGGCCCCTCCTCCGCGATGCCTTCTCGCAGCGCGACCGACAACGCCTGCCCCGGCTCCCGACCGGCCCGTAACTCCCCGACCACGGCTCCGCACAGCGCCACGACCGCGATCGCTCCTCTCTCGGCCTCCCGCGCTCCGGCCCGCCTCCGCAGCCATCGGCGTACCAAAGGGACCGCAACGGCTCCCGCGACCAGAAGCAGCACCGAACTCCCCAGCACCGCGAGCAGGACCGCGCCGGGGACGCACCACCACTCCCGACGCTCTCTGGCCGTCTCGATCACGCGTCCCCAGGCCTTGATCAGACGCGACCACCAGCTCCACGACCGGCGCGGCTCGGGCGGCGCGTCCACGAACAGCACCCGCGCCCGCCGCGCGCCCGGGGCGCGCATCATCGCGAGCCACACCGCTGATCCCGCACAGAGAGCCGCCGCGTGGGCCGCATACGCCGATGTCACCGCTGTCGTAGCAGTCGCTGTCGTCGCAGCAACCGTCGCCATCGCCGTCACAGCGCACCGCCGATCAGCGACCGCAGCCGTTCCCAGCCCCGCTCCGGAACGAAACCGCCGACGCCCCAGCTCAGGGCCGGGACCGTGAAGACGAGCCCCGCGGCATCCCGTTCCAGGACGTGCACCTCGGCGACGCGTCGCTGCCCCGCGCGATCCCGTACGAGATGGACGACGACGGAGAGGGCGGCCGCCAACTGGCTGTGCAGGGCGACCCGGTCGAGGCCGGCCGCGGTGCCCAGGGCCTCCAGCCGGGCGGGGACGTGCTCGGCGGCATTCGCGTGAACGGTGCCACATCCTCCTTCGTGTCCGGTGTTCAAAGCGGCCAGCAGCTCGGTGACTTCAGCTCCGCGCACCTCGCCGACCACCAGCCGGTCGGGCCGCATGCGCAGCGCCTGCCGCACCAGATCGCGCAAGGTCACGCGGCCCGCGCCCTCCTGGTTGGCCGGGCGGGACTCCAGGCGGACGACATGCGGATGGTCCGGTCGCAGTTCGGCGGAGTCCTCGGCGAGCACGATCCGCTCGTGCACTCCGACCGCGCCCAGCAGGCTGGAGAGAAGCGTCGTCTTGCCCGCCCCGGTGCCTCCGCTGATCACATAGGAGATCCGGGCTTCCACCAGGGCCCGCAGGATCCGGTCGCCGCCCGGCGGCACCGTGCCCGCGTCCACCAACTCCGCGAGCGAGAAAGCCCGCGGCCGTACCACGCGCAGGGAGAGGCAGGTCGAGGCGACTGCCACCGGGGGCAGCACCGCGTGCATCCGTGTGCCGTCGGGCAGTCGTGCGTCCACCCAGGGCCGTGCGTCGTCCAGCCGCCTGCCGGCCACCGCCGCGAGACGCTGGGCCAGCCTGCGGACAGCCGCCGCGTCCGGGAAGGTGACGCCCGTCAGCTGGAGCCCGCCGCCCCTGTCCACCCACACCCGGTCCGGTGCGGACACCAGCACATCGGTCACCTCCGGATCCGCGAGCAACGGCTCCAGGACTCCCGTGCCGACGAGTTCACCACGCAGTTCCTCCGCCGCTCCGAGCACCTCGGCGTCCCCCAGCAGCCGCCCTTGGGCCCGCAGGGCGGCGGCCACTCCGGCCGGGGTGGGAGCGGCACCGCTGCGTGCCAGCCGCTGACGTACGGCGTCGAGCATTTCGTCCGTCATGCCGTTCCTCCTCCGGGCGGGCCGGCCACGGGGCTCGTGTCTCCCGCTGCCGCCACCTGGTCCCAGAAGGCCGCGCAGAACCGGGCCAGAGAGCTCCGGGCGTTGCCGCCGGGCGGGGTGCCGTCGTCCTGGGAGTCCAGAAGACCTGGTTCCCAGGGGAGTTCACCGACGAGTGGAAGGCCGATGGCCCGGGAGACCCACCGCCCGTCCAGCCCCGACGCATACGGGCCCCGGGGCACCACCCGCAGGTCGTCCAGCACCATGCCGGCTGTGGACGCGACGCGCTTGGCCGCCGCCACCGCACGCAGTTCGCCCGGCACCACGAGCAGGCCGAGATCGAGTTGGGCCAGGGCTTCGGCGACTCCCTCGTCGACCCGGCGCGGAAGATCCACGACCACCGCTCCGCCGAGCCGACGCGCGGCGGCGAGCACCGCCCGCATCGCCTGCGGCGGGATCACCACCTCGTCGTCGCGTCCCCAGCTCAGCACCCGCAGCCCGTGGAGCGCGGGCAGCGAGTCCTCAAGGGCTCCGCCCCCGAGCCGCCCCTTCAACTGCGCGAAATCCGGCCACCGCAGGCCCTCGGCCCGTTCGCCGCCGAGCAGGACGTCGATGCCGCCTCCCAGCGGGTCGGCGTCGATCAGCATCGTCCGCCGACCGGACCTCGCCGCACTCACGGCAAGGGCGCAGGCCAGCGTCGATGCGCCGGAGCCGCCCCGGCCACCCAGCACGCCGACGGTGAGCGCGGGCCGCCCCACACCCTCCGCGGCGTTGGCGATCTGATCGACGAGCCAGCCCTCGGAATCGGGCAACCGCAGCACGTACTCGGCCCCGATCTCCACCGCCCGGCGCCAGACGTCCGGGTCGTCCTGGTCCCGGCCGACCAGCATCACCCCCTTCCTCCGGCCGGCGCCCCGGCATCGCGCGGCGGCGTCGTCGCCCACCAGCACCATCGGAGCCCGCTCCCAGCTGCCACGACGCCCGGGCGGCCCGTGATGGACCTCCGGCTCGGCACCGGCCGCCGCGCACAGCCGCAGCAGGTCGTCCAGCAGTTCCACGTCCTCCGTCACGATCAGCGGGCCTCCGCGCCGCCCGCCGACGGCCGCCGCCTCTTCTCCTGCGAGGGATCCAGCCACGATCTCCGCCCCCCTTCTCACTGCCCCTTCAGTGCGGTTCGCGGTGTTCTCGGGCGTTTCCGAGATGCGCGATTCCGGCACCCGCGGACTTCGCGGGTGGAATCAACGTGCAGCACCACGGAAAAACATGTGGATCTTGATGAAAAACTGTGGACAACCCCGGGGTTGTGAATAACTTCGTCACCCATACCAGCGACTTCCGGAGCGCAGCCTCTTGGCTACACACTGTGACGAGACGAGTCGCGCGAAGGTCGGCTCACACGATCAGGCCGATGACGGCCAGACGGGAGACATAAGGTGGTTTCCACCCCTAAAACGCGTCCGGACATGCGACGACCCCCGCCGGGGGGGAGAGCGGGGGTCGTCCCCACGGCCGACTCGGGGGGGGAGGAGTCGGACCGGGTTAGCACGGTCGCGAACGATCCGTGACTTCCATGGTGTACCCGAGGCCCTTCTCAGGCAAACCCACGCGCCGGAGTTTACGCCGAATGGTGGGCACCTATGCTCAGCGTTGTGGAAAACTGCTTCTCGCCGCGCACAGCAGCCTTCTTTGACCTGGACAAGACGGTCATTGCGAAGTCTTCGACGCTGACCTTCAGCAAGTCCTTCTACCAAGGCGGACTGATCAACCGCCGCGCCGTACTGCGCACCGCGTACACACAGTTCGTGTTCCTCGCCGGAGGCGCCGATCACGACCAGATGGAGCGGATGCGCGAATACCTCTCCGCCCTCTGCAAGGGGTGGAACGTCCAGCAGGTCAAGGAGATCGTCGCCGAGACCCTGCACGACCTGATCGACCCGATCATCTACGACGAGGCCGCCACCCTCATCGAGGAACACCACACGGCGGGACGCGACGTCGTCATCGTCTCGACCTCCGGTGCCGAAGTCGTCGAACCCATCGGCGAACTGCTCGGCGCCGACCGGGTCGTCGCCACGCGCATGGTCGTCGGCGACGACGGCTGCTTCACGGGAGAGATCGAGTACTACGCCTACGGCCCCACCAAGGCCGAGGCCGTGAGGGCGCTCGCCGTCTCGGAGGGGTACGACCTTTCGCGCTGCTACGCCTACAGCGACTCGGCGACCGACGTACCCATGCTGGAGTCGGTCGGCCACCCGCACGCGGTCAACCCCGACCGCGCGCTGCGCCGCGAAGCGACCCTTCGCGAGTGGCCGATTCTCGTCTTCAACCGCCCGGTCCGACTCAAGCAGCGCCTGCCCGCCTTCTCGATGCCGCCGCGCCCCGCCCTCGTGGCGGCGGCCGCAGTCGGCGCGGCGGCCGTCACCGCCGGGCTGGTCTGGTACGCCAGCCGCCGCCGCACCGTCGGCGCCGCCCTGCCCGGATGAAGCATGGCCCAATCGACAGAACCCGCCCGATTCGCCCTTGATTGAACCTAAAAGTAAAGAAGCGGGGCCAGGGGTTTCCGTTCCCCTGGTCCTGGAGTACAAAGGACATAACGGCCCGCGAGACCAAGGACATCCGCGAGGATGACCTGTTGTACGCAGAACGGCCCCACGGACCGCGCACGAAAGCCGAGCACCCACGCGACGTCGACCCGTCGAATACGGGCCAGCCGCACCAGGTGACGGGCAAAGTACCCGACCTGATGGGCAACTTACGAGGACGCTTGGTAACTGGGCCGACGTGCCAGCGGCGGTACCGCACTCCGGTACCGCCGCAACCCTTGCACCGGGCCAGCGCTTCCAGGCCAGCCGCCCGCACATCATCACCCTGGGCCCGGCCGCGCCCTTGGAACCCGCCGCCCCCTTGAGTGCCCGGCCGCCTCCTTTGCGCCCGGCCGCCCCATTGCGCCCCAGCCATCACCCTCGGCTCAGGCCGCCCTCTTGCACCCCAGCCATCACCCTCGGCCCAGGTCACCCCCTTGCACCCGGACTATCGCCCTTGAACGCGGCCTCTCGCACCGGCCGTCGCCGGAACCTCAGGCGGCGCCGCGCTGGAGGGCCTCGCACACTGCGGTCGACTCGCGTACGCCCAGCTCGATCGAGCGCCCGCAGTGGGTGATCCAGGCGGCCATGCCCTCGGGGGTGCCGGCCGTGTAGCCCTCGAACGCCGCGACGTAGGCCGCCCGGCCCTGTTCCGCGTGACCCACCTCGGCCGGGCAGATCGACTTCGGGTCCAGCCCGCTGCCGATCAACACGATGCGCTCGGCCGTTCGCGCCACCAGACCGTTGTGCGAACCGAACGGGCGCAGCGCCAGCAGTTCACCGTGCACCACGGCCGCCGTGACCAGGGCGGGAGCACTACCGCCCGCGATGACCAGCTGCGAGAGACCTTCGAGCCGTCCGGCGACCTCATCGGCCCCGGGCAGCGGCGCCTCGATCAGCGGCTCGTCGACGGCTTCACCCGCCAGGCGCGGACGCCCCACCGCGTCGTCGGGAGCTGCCCCGCCGGCCGCCACCAGATGCAACCTGGCCAGCACCCGCAGCGGCGACTGCCGCCAGATGGAAAGGAGTTGCCCCGCCTCCGCGGTGAGTCGCAACGCCGCACCGACGGTGCGCGCCTCGTCCTCTCCGCTGAAGTCGGTTCGTCGGCGGACCTCTTCGAGGTTCCAGTCGGCACCGGCCAGTGCGGCCGAACCACGAGAGCCTCGCAGTGCGGCTTCGGCCGTGACCTCATTGCTGCGGCGCCGCATGACGCGGTGGCCGTAGACGCGGTCGACGGCCTTGCGCACGGAGTCCACGGCTTCGGGTACGCCGGGAAGGGAACCGAGCGCGGCAAGCGGGTCTGAGGCAGTCGTACTCATAAGTAGCGAGGCTACGCGCCCACCCCTCCCGGACCACCCTCAAGTGGCCATCTTCACGAACCGTGACTGCGCAAAGCAATCGACCCACTACCCTAGGTGAACATGAAGATCGCTTTCGTCGGGAAGGGCGGCAGCGGCAAGACCACGCTGTCCTCGCTCTTCATCCGCCACCTCGCCGCCAACGAAGCCCACGTCATCGCCGTGGACGCCGATATCAACCAGCACCTGGGGGCCGCCCTCGGGCTGGGCGACGCGGAAGCCGCCGCGCTGCCCGCCATGGGCGCCCACCTCCCCCTCATCAAGGACTATCTGCGGGGCACCAACCCCCGTATCGCTTCCGCCGAGACGATGATCAAGACGACTCCGCCCGGCGAGGGCTCCCGGCTGCTCCGGGTCCGGGAGGACAACCCGATCTTCGATGCCTGTGCGCGTACGGTGCGGCTCGACGACGGTGACGTTCGGCTGATGGCGACGGGCCCCTTCACGGAGTCCGACCTCGGAGTCGCCTGCTACCACTCCAAGGTGGGGGCGGTGGAGCTCTGCCTCAACCACTTGGTCGACGGCCCGGACGAGTACGTCGTGGTCGACATGACGGCGGGCTCGGACTCGTTCGCCTCGGGCATGTTCACCCGCTTCGACATGACGTTCCTGGTCGCGGAGCCGACCCGCAAGGGGGTATCGGTGTACCGCCAGTACAAGGAGTACGCACGGGACTTCGGCGTCGCCCTGAAGGTCGTCGGGAACAAGGTGCAGAGCCAGGACGACCTGGAGTACCTGCGCGCGGAGGTCGGTGACGACCTGCTGATCGGGGTCGGTCACTCCGACTGGGTCCGGTCGATGGAGAAGGGGCGGCCGTCGCGGTTCGAGCTGCTGGAGGCCGACAACCGGATGGCCCTGCAGACACTGCAGGACGCCGCCGAAGACTCGTACGGACTCCGCGACTGGGAGCGCTACACGCGCCAGATGGTGCACTTCCACCTGAAGAACGCCGAGAGCTGGGGCAACGAGAAGACCGGCGCCGACCTGGCTGCCCAGGTCGACCCGGCCTTCGTGCTCGACGAACGGCACGCCCGGGCGGGCGTCGCAGCACCCGCCTGAAGCGGTACGGACGCGGGAGCCGCCGCGGAATGTCGGCTCCCGAACGCCGGGCCCGGACGCCGGGCCCGGACGCCGGGCCCGGACGCCGGCTCCCGAACGCCGGGCCCGAGCGTCGGCTCCCGAACGCCGGGACCGGGCCGCAGCGGCTGCCGAACGCCGCCCCGGACGTCGTTCGCCGACCACCCCGGGCGGCCGGCGAACGATGCGGGGGTGCGGGGGTGCGGCAGTGCGGCAGTGCGGGGGTGCGGGGGTGCGGCGAGGCTCACCCCCTCGGCCCCCGCCGACCACTCCGCAGTCTTCTCCGCCAACTACTCCGCGGGCTTCTCCGCGGGCTTCTCCGGGGACTTCTCCGCGGGCTTCTCCGCAGACTGCGCGGCGCCCGGCTGGTTGCCGAGGTAGGACGACCAGCCTGCCTTGGGCGCCTCGCCGACGCCGAGCGTCGTGAGCTTGGCCAGCGTCTTCGGGTCCTGCGCGTCCAGCCAGTCGACGAGCTGCCGGAAGGACACGCAGCGCACACCTTCCTTGGTGCACACGTTCGCCATGGTCTCCTCGATGGCGCGCATGTAGGTGCCACCGTTCCAGGACTCGAAGTGGTTGCCGATGATCAGGGGCGCCCGGTTGCCCTTGTACGAGCGGTCGAAGGCCTGGAGCAGCCCGTCCCGCATCTGGTTCCCCCAGAACTCGTGCTGGGAGGGGTCCCCCTGGGTGGTCGTGCCGGACTGGTTGACCATGAAGTTGTAGTCCATCGAGAGGGTCTCGAAGGCGCGGCCGGGCATCGGGACGAGCTGGAGCGGAATGTCCCAGACCCCGCCCTTCTTCCGGGGCCAGACCTGGTTGCCGACGCCGCTGGAGTCGTAGCGGAAGCCCATGGTCCGGGCGGCGGCGACCATGTTCTCCTTCCCTTCGAGGCAGGGAGTGCGGGCGCCGATCAGTTCCTTGTCGTAGTCGAAGGGGAGCGGGGCCTCGCCCTTCAGCTCCGGAGCGTTGGTCTTCCAGCCCTTGACGAATGCTTTCGCCTGGCTGATTTCGCTCTTCCACTCATCGACGGACCAGGTCCCGACGCCGCCGTCCGCGCCGCAGAAGTGGCCGTTGAAGTGGGTTCCGATCTCATTGCCGTCCTTCCAGGCGGCACGGACCTCGGTGAGGGTGTCGCGGATGCCCTCGGTGTCGTTGAAGCCGATGTCGGAGCGGCCCGGCGCGTGCTGGGGCGGGTTGTAGAGGTCCTTCTTCTCCTCCGGCAGCAGGTACACACCGCTCAGAAAGTACGTCATCTTGGCGTTGTACTTCTTGGCCACGCCACGGAAGTGCGAGAAGAGCTTCTGGCTGTCCTCTCCGGCACCGTCCCAGGAGAACACCACGAACTGGGGAGGCTTCTCGCCGGGAGCGAGGCGCTCGACGGCCGGCATGTTCGGCTGGACGCCGGTGAAGGCGGTGGACCCGTCCCCGATGAGCTTGACCGCGTTCTTCGGGGCATTGGCCGGCGGATTCTCCTTGGCGCCGTGGACCCCCTTCTCCCCGACGCCCTCCGCGCCCCCGGACGCCGATCCCGCGGCTCCGCTTCCGTTGCCGGATCCGGAGCCGGAACAGCCCGCGAGAACGGCGACCAGGGCCGTGGACATGACGCCCATGGCGATCCTCTTCGTGGCGGCCATCATCCGCCCACCCTCTTCCTTGCAGGTCATTTGCGTCGAAGTGCATCAAAGTGCGTCAAAGAGCACTGAAGTGCGTCGAAGTACTGACGCCGGCGCGGCCAAATTCGCACGCGATCCCGCACAGACAAGGGCGACATACCGAATGAAAAGCTTCTTATTCACCAATAGGAGTTATCAAATAGCCCGAACGCCTCCGACCTGAACCGGCCGGACCCAAGCTCCGTGCCATCAGATGACCCCGTTTCGGATGGCTGGAAATGTCGCGCGCCACGCGTCGTTCGGCGGCTCTCGAACGCGGAGCGGGATCATGGCCCCATACACGAGAACACAGGTCTAAACCAATTCCCGGAAGGCTCTTGTCACCCGGCCTCGCGCCTGATGAGCTATGCCCCGGGACACAACGGACACCCTGGGACTGGGAGAAGTCGTGAGCAACGAGAGCCTGGCCAACCTGCTTCGGGAAGAGCGGAAGTTCGCTCCGCCTGCCGAGCTGGCCGCCAACGCCAACGTCACCGCAGAGGCGTACGAGCAGGCCGAGGCGGACCGGCTGGGCTTCTGGGCCGAGCAGGCCCGCCGCCTGACGTGGGCCACCGAGCCGACCGAGACCCTCGACTGGAGCAACCCGCCCTTCGCCAAGTGGTTCGCGGACGGCAAGCTGAACGTCGCGTACAACTGCGTCGACCGCCACGTCGAGGCCGGCAACGGCGACCGGGTCGCCATCCACTTCGAGGGCGAGCCGGGCGACAGCCGGGCCATCACCTACGCGGAGCTGAAGGACGAGGTCTCCCGGGCCGCCAACGCGCTCACCGAGCTGGGCGTCGGCAAGGGCGACCGGGTCGCCGTCTATCTGCCGATGATCCCGGAGGCCGCCGTCGCGATGCTGGCCTGTGCCCGCATCGGCGCCGCGCACTCCGTGGTCTTCGGCGGCTTCTCGGCCGACGCCATCGCCGCCCGTATCAAGGACGCGGACGCCAAAGTCGTCATCACCGCCGACGGCGGCTACCGCCGCGGCAAGCCCTCCGCGCTGAAGCCCGCCGTCGACGACGCCGTATCGCGCTTCGACACCGTCGAGCACGTCCTCGTCGTCCGCCGTACCGGCCAGGACACCGCCTGGACCGAGGGCCGCGACATCTGGTGGCACGAGATCACCGCCCGGCAGTCGGCCGAGCACACCCCCGAGGCCTTCGACGCGGAGCAGCCGCTCTTCATCCTCTACACCTCGGGCACCACGGGTAAGCCGAAGGGCATCCTGCACACCTCCGGCGGCTACCTCACCCAGGCGTCGTACACGCACCACGCCGTCTTCGACCTCAAGCCCTCCAGCGACGTCTACTGGTGCACCGCCGACATCGGCTGGGTGACCGGCCACTCGTACATCGTCTACGGGCCGCTGGCCAACGGCGCGACCCAGGTCATGTACGAGGGCACCCCGGACACCCCGCACCAGGGCCGGTTCTGGGAGATCGTGCAGAAGTACGGCGTCACGATCCTCTACACCGCCCCGACGGCGATCCGTACGTTCATGAAGTGGGGCGACGACATCCCCGCCAAGTTCGACCTGTCCTCGCTGCGCGTCCTCGGTTCGGTCGGTGAGCCGATCAACCCCGAGGCGTGGATGTGGTACCGGAAGAACATCGGCGCCGACAAGTGCCCCATCGTGGACACCTGGTGGCAGACCGAGACCGGCGCGATGATGATCTCGCCGCTGCCCGGTGTGACGGAGACGAAGCCGGGAAGCGCCCAGCGCGCGCTGCCGGGCATCGCCGCGACCGTCGTGGACGACGAGGCCAATGAGGTGCCGAACGGCGGGGGCGGCTACCTCGTCCTCACCGAGCCGTGGCCCTCCATGCTCCGCACCATCTGGGGCGACGACCAGCGCTTCATCGACACCTACTGGTCGCGCTTCGAGGGCAAGTACTTCGCGGGCGACGGCGCGAAGAAGGACGAGGACGGCGACGTCTGGCTGCTCGGCCGGGTCGACGACGTCATGCTCGTCTCCGGGCACAACATCTCGACCACCGAGGTCGAATCCGCCCTCGTCTCCCACCCGTCGGTCGCCGAGGCCGCCGTGGTCGGCGCCGCCGACGAGACGACCGGCCAGGCCATCGTGGCGTTCGTGATCCTGCGCGGTACGGCGACCGCCTCCGACGAGCTGGTCGCCGACCTGCGCAACCATGTCGGAGCGACGCTCGGCCCGATCGCCAAGCCGAAGCGGGTGCTGCCGGTCGCCGAGCTGCCGAAGACCCGGTCCGGCAAGATCATGCGCCGGCTGCTGCGCGATGTCGCCGAGAACCGCGAGCTGGGCGACGTCACGACGCTGACCGACTCCTCGGTGATGGACCTGATCACCACCCAGCTCCCGTCCTCCTCGTCCGACGAGGACTGACGGCACCAGCCCCTTTCCGGCGTACGACACCGATGGGCATCCGGCCACGCGCCGGGTGCCCATCGGGCATGTAAACCGACGATCACCTCGTACGATCACTCCCCGCGCTCCCAGGTAGGCTGGGCGCTTCACCGACACATTCGGACAACTTCAGAGAACATCTCCACAGGGGCGCCGGGAAGTCTGGTCGGCACGTCGATCGATCATGCCCGCACGCCGTCCCGATCTGGAGGTCTCTTCCGTGGCACCGCCCACCCAGAACACCCCACCGCCCACCCCCACACCACCCCAGCGCCCCCTGCTCGGCAGGCTCTCGCTCCCCGAGCGGAACTACGTGGCGGAGGCCCTCCGTACCGAGACGGTCGGCGGGGTGCTGCTGCTGGTGGCGGCGGTCGCCGCACTCGTCTGGGCCAACACCTTCGGCGGCTCCTACAAGGAGGTCAGCGGCTTCCACTTCGGTCCCGGAGCCCTGGGCCTGGACCTCTCCGTGGCGCACTGGGCGGCGGACGGGCTGCTGGCCGTCTTCTTCTTCGTCGCCGGTGTCGAGCTGAAGCGCGAACTGGTCGCGGGCGAGCTCCGCGATCCGAAGGCCGCGGCCCTCCCCGTGGTGGCGGCCCTGTGCGGCATGGCGGTGCCCGCTCTCGTCTACTTCCTCACCGTGGTCGTCGGCGGCGGCTCGACCGACGGCTGGGCGGTCCCCACAGCGACCGACATCGCCTTCGCGCTCGCCGTACTGGCGGTGATCGGTACTTCGCTCCCGTCCGCGCTGCGTGCCTTCCTGCTCACCCTGGCCGTCGTCGACGACCTCTTCGCGATCCTGATCATCGCGGTCTTCTTCACCTCGGACCTGAACTTCCTGGCCCTCGGCGGAGCCGTCCTCGGCCTGGTCGTCTTCCACCTCCTCCTGCGTTTCGACGTCCGGGGCTGGTACATCTACGTTCCGCTCGCCCTGGTCATCTGGGGCCTGATGTACAACAGCGGCATCCACGCGACCATCGCCGGTGTCGCCATGGGCCTGATGCTGCGCTGCACCCGACGCGAGGGCGAGAAGCACTCCCCCGGCGAGCACATCGAGCATCTCGTCCGCCCGCTGTCGGCCGGGATCGCCGTCCCGCTCTTCGCCCTGTTCTCGGCCGGCGTCGCGCTGAACGGGGAGTCGCTGGCAGGCGTTTTCACCCGGCCGGAGACTCTCGGCGTCGTCCTCGGTCTCGTCGTCGGCAAGACCGTCGGCATCTTCGGCGGCACCTATCTCGCCGCCCGCTTCACCAAGGCGGAGCTGAACAAGGATCTGGCCTGGGCCGATGTCCTGGCACTCGCCTCCCTCGCCGGCATCGGGTTCACCGTCTCGCTGCTCATCGGCGAGCTGGCCTTCGAGGGCGACACGGAGATGATCAACGAGATCAAGGCCGCCGTCCTGATCGGTTCGCTGACCGCGGCCCTGTTCGCCGCCGTGCTGCTCAAGCTCCGGGTGCGCAAGTACAAGGAGTTGTACGAGGCCGAGGAGCTGGACGAGGACGAATCCGGGGTACCGGACGTCTACGAGCAGGATGATCCGGAATATCACCTGCGGATGGCCGCCATCCTGGAGCGGAAGGCGGCCGAACACCGCCGTATCGCCGAAGAGCGGGCGGGGGCAGCGAGCGACAAGCCGAACAGTCCGGCATGATCTGACATCGGATGTGTCGAAGACGGAGAGGGAGTCAGGGATGAGCGACCCCGGCAACTACGCGGGCAGCACGGACCGCAGCATCGGACAGCTGGTCGCCTCGGCGACGGCCGAGATGTCCGCGCTGGTGCACGACGAGATCGCCCTGGCCAAGGCGGAGGTGCGCCAGGACGTCAGGCGCGGGGCGATCGGCAGTATCGCGTTCGTCGCCGCGGGCGTGTTCGCGCTCTTCTCCATCCCGGTGCTGAGCTTCGCCGCGGCATACGGCATCCACAACCTGGGCCTCGGGCTCGCCTGGTCGTTCCTGATCGTCGGCGTGGCGTTCATCGCCCTGGGCGGGCTGCTGGCGTTCCTCGGCATCCGGAAGTTCAAGAAGGTCAAGCCGCCGGAGAAGTCCATCGCCTCCGCCAAGCAGACCGCCGCCGTCCTGCAGAAGGCCAAGCCGCACCCGCGTCCGTCGATCGAGGCCGCCGCGATCATCGAACGCTCCGCCGTCTCCGGCAGCTCGCTGGCGAAGAAGGGCGTCGAGGGCGGCTCGGGCCAGGAGAAGGCCGGGTCTGTGGCACGCTCGTCCACATGACCGTTTCCGATTCCAGTGCATTCGGTCCGACGGGTCCCGCGGACCCGGAGGGCCCGGCGGCCCCGTCCGCCCCGGCCGCGGCCTCCTCCGGCCGGGCCGTGGCCGGGGCGCCGGTGCGGATCGGCGGCCCCTGGACCCACCGCGACGTGGCGGCCAACGGTGCGCGCTTCCACATCGCCGAGCTGGGCGAGGGGCCGCTCGTGCTCCTGCTGCACGGCTTCCCGCAGTTCTGGTGGACCTGGCGCCACCAGATGACCGCGCTCGCCGACGCGGGCTTCCGGGCGGTCGCGATGGACCTGCGCGGGGTGGGCGGCAGCGACCGTACGCCGCGCGGTTACGACCCCGCCAACCTGGCCCTGGACGTCACCGGCGTGATCCGCTCCCTCGGTGAGCCCGACGCGGCCCTGGTCGGCCACGACCTCGGCGGCTACCTCGCCTGGACGGCCGCCGTGATGCGGCCCAAGCTGGTCCGCCGGCTCGTCGTCTCCTCGATGCCGCACCCGCGCCGCTGGCGCTCCTCGATGCTGTCCGACTTCGCCCAGTCGCGGGCCGGTTCGTACGTCTGGGGCTTCCAGCGCCCGTGGCTGCCGGAGCGTCAACTCCTCGCGGACGACGCCGCCCTGGTGGGCAAGCTCATCCAGGATTGGGCGGGCCCCCGCACCCCGGAGTTCCCCGACGAGGAGACCCTGGACGTCTACCGGCGGGCCATGAGCATCCCCTCGACCGCGCACTGCTCGATCGAGCCGTACCGCTGGATGGTGCGGTCGATGGCGCGCCCCGACGGGATCCAGTTCAACCGGCGGATGAAGCGCCCGGTCCGGGTCCCCACGCTGCACCTGCACGGATCGCTCGACCCGGCGGTCCGCACCCGCAGTTCGGCCGGGTCCGGCCAGTACGTCGAGGCGCCCTACCGGTGGCGACTTTTCGACGGTGTCGGGCACTTCCCGCACGAGGAGGACCCGATCGGCTTCTCCACCGAACTCATCAACTGGCTCAAGGATCCCGAGCCGGACCGGTAGCCGACCGACCCGCCCGGGCACAGGCGTCGGACGAACAGCCAATTGCCTGCCGCATAGGCCAATTGGCTGACGCGCGCACGATTACCGACCTTGGGTCACGGGCAGACGTCGGGGTATGGGCTGGACGCACGACTTCACTGACGAAGCACGCAACCGCCGCTCCGCCGCCTCGACCGGTGTGAGCACTCATGAGGGGAGCGGCCCTCGGGGCCGGGTGCACCACGTGCATGACCTTCGCCGTTCCCGTCTCGGGATTTCCCGCATCCTCCGCCGTCGGGCCCGCTGGGTCTCGGCACGGCTCCGACACCCCCGTAACTGACCCTCGCCAAAGGCCCCCGGGGGCTCGTGGAGCTCCCCGGGGCACGGAAGGACGCGCGGGCCGCCCGGCTGCGGCGTCCGGCGGCACCAACCTCCCCGAACAGCACGCCTAGGTCCTGTCGTCAAACTGCCGTCGTCGCCCGGAGGGCGGCCGCGCGGCGTCCGGTGCGTGCGATCGCAAGGCGCCTGAATGGTCTTGTAGCGGAGCTACCAGGGCATTCAGGCAACGCCGCGAGCGTGCGTGCCGGGCGTCGCGCGGCAGACGGCAGTTTGACGACAGGACCTAGAGGGCGCAGCCCTGACTGTCGACCTGCTGGTCGGCGGTGCGGCCGATCTCGATGTCCTCGCGGATCTCGTCCGCCGTCAGCGCGTAGCCGGTGTCCGGGTCGTCGAGCGACTTGGCGAACACCACTCCGTACACCTTTCCGTCCGGAGTGAGCAGCGGGCCGCCCGAGTTGCCCTGGCGCACCGTCGCGAAGAGCGAGTACACATCGCGGCGCACCGTGCCCCGGTGGTAGATGTCCGGGCCGTCGGCGTTGATCCGGGCGCGGACACGGGCCGAGCGGACGTCGTACGCGCCGTTCTCGGGGAAGCCCGCGACGATCGCGCTGTTGCCGGTCTCCGCGTCGTCGTCCGGGCCGGTGAACTGCAGGGGCCTGGCCCGGAGGTCGGGGACGTCCAGGACGGCGATGTCGCGCTGCCAGTCGTAGAGGACGACCTTCGCGTCGTACAGCCGGCCCTCGCCGCCGATCTGGACGGTGGGCTCGTCCACGCCGCCGACCACGTGGGCGTTGGTCATGACCCGGCGCTCGGCGAAGACGAAGCCGGTCCCTTCGAGGACCTTGCCGCAGCTCGGGGCCGTACCCACGACCTTGACGATCGACTTCTTGGCGCGGGCGGCCACCGGGCTGCCCACCAGGGCCGGGTCCGGGGCCTTGACCTCGGTGATCGGCTCGTTGGCGAACGGGCTGAAGACCTGCGGGAAGCCGTTCTGCGCGAGGACGGAGGAGAAGTCCTGGAACCAGGTGGGCGCCTGGTCCGGCATCACCCGGTCGACCCCGAGCAGCACCGAGGAGTTGCGGACCTCCTTGCCGAGGGTCGGCAGCGAGGTGCCCGCGAGCAGCAGGCCGATCATCCAGGCCACCAGCAGCATGGCCACCACGTTGACCAGGGCGCCGCCGGTGGCGTCCAGGGCGCGTGCGGGCGACCAGGTGATGTACCGGCGGAGTTTGTTGCCCAGGTGGGTGGTGAACGCCTGGCCGATCGAAGCACAGATGATCACGACGACGACCGCGCCGATGGCGACCGCCGTGGAGACCTCGGCGTCCTCGGTCACCCGGTCCCAGATGACCGGCAGCAGATAGACGGCGACGAGGCCGCCCCCGAGGAAGCCGATCACCGACAGGATGCCGACGACGAAACCCTGGCGATAGCCGATGACCGCGAACCATACGGCAGCCAGCAGCAGCAGGATGTCCAGCACGTTCACCGTCTGTAGCCTCGCAGTTTCGTCACCTGGCCCGTCGGTGGTGACGGGGTCCGGGCCGGGCCCGGAGCAGCGCAGCAGAACAGCCAGCGTGTCATGCGCGCCAGTCGAGCGGCACCTGTCTGGTCCTGTCCCAGGGGCGTTCCCATCCCGCGTAGTGCACAATCCGGTCGATCACTCCGGCCGTGAAACCCCAGACCAGGGCCGATTCGACCAGGAATGCCGGGCCGCTGTGCCCGCTCGGGTGGACGGCCGTCGCCCGGTTCTCGGGATCCGTGAGATCCGCCACGGGGACCGTGAAGACCCGGGCCGTCTCGGCCGGATCGACGGCCCCGACCGGGCTGGGCGCCCGCCACCAGCCGAGCACGGGCGTCACGACGAAGCCGCTGACCGGGATGTAGAGCCGGGGCAGCACGCCGAAGAGCTGCACGCCCCGCGGGTCGAGCCCGGTCTCCTCCTCGGCCTCGCGCAGCGCCGCCCGCAGCGGCCCGGTGGTGGTCTGGTCGCCGTCCTCGGGATCCAGCGCACCCCCGGGGAAGGACGGCTGCCCGGCGTGGGAGCGCAGGGTCCCGGCCCGCTCCATGAGCAGCAGCTCGGGTCCGCGTTCCCCCTCGCCGAACAGGACCAGGACGGCGGACTGCCGGCCCGCCCCGCTCTCGGGCGGCAGGAAGCGGCTGAGCTGCTGCGGCCGGACACTGCGCGCGGCGCTCGCGACGGGGTCGAGCCAGGCGGGCAGGCCGTCGGTGGTGACGTCGACGGCCATGCCGCGAACACGGCTGACGGGGCCGTGGCCCGACGGGCTCTCGGCGGGGCCGTTCCCGGTCTGCGCCGTGCTGTGTGTGTGCGTGTGCGTCATAGGCACCCCCGTCGATTCACAACGCGTGTCGTCGGCCATTTCGTTCCGATCCGCTCCGCCCCGGGGAGGGAATCCGCCCTGAGGGTGAACCTGAGCAATCAGTCGGCCCTAGGGCTGTCCGGCCCCCAGCGCGGGCGCGGGCTTGCCCGGGTAGTCGGCGGGCGGGCTGAGCCGCTGGCCCGGGTAGCCGCCCATCTCGTACTTCAGGAGCTTCCTGGCCTTCTCCGGATCGGTCTCGCCCTCCCCGTACGACGGGCAGAGCGGGGCGATGGGGCAGGCCCCGCAGGCGGGTTTGCGGGCGTGGCAGATCCGGCGGCCGTGGAACACGACGCGGTGCGAGAGCATCGTCCACTCGCTCTTGGGGAAGATCCCGGCGACGACCGCCTCGACCTTCACCGGGTCCTCCTCGTCCGTCCACTTCCAGCGCCGCACCAGGCGGCCGAAGTGCGTGTCGACCGTGATTCCCGGGACTCCGAAAGCGTTGCCGAGGACGACATTGGCGGTCTTGCGGCCGACGCCGGGCAGCTTGACGAGGTCCTCCAGACGTCCCGGGACCTCGCCGCCGAACTCGTCCCGGAGGGCCGCCGAGAGGCCCAGCAGCGACTTCGTCTTCGCCCGGAAGAACCCGGTCGGCCGGATGATCTCCTCCATCTCCTCCGGCACCGCCGCCGCCATGTCCTCGGGCGTGGGGTACGCGGCGAAGAGCGCGGGCGTCGTCTGGTTGACCCTCAGGTCGGTGGTCTGGGCGGAGAGGACCGTGGCCACGAGGAGCTCGAAGGGGTTGCGGAAGTCCAGCTCGGGATGGGCGTACGGATAGACCTCGGCGAGCTCGCGGTTGATCCGGCGCGCCCGGCGGACCATCGCGAGATGGGACTCGGGCTTGGGCGCCTTGCGCGGGGCCGCCGCTCCGGCCGTGGTGGCCGCCTTGGCCCTGGTCGCCGCCTTCACGTTCTTTCCCGTTGTGCCGGACTCCCCGGTTCTGGCCGTCCTGCCGGATTTCCCGGGCGTTGACGATGACACTGCGGACCTCCTGGCCGACTTCCCGAACGTCTTCCCCGGCCCTCCGGGGGACCCGTGCGCGTCTCCGGGAGAGCCGTGCGCGTCTCCGGGGGACCCGTGTGCGCCTCCAGGAGAGCCGTGCGCGTGTCCAAGGGACCCGTGTGCGCTTCCGGAGGGGCCATTCACGGCATTCTTCGGGCACGACCGGGGCTGTTCGCCCACAGCGGAATCGTCGCCCTTCGCCACCCCGTCAGCCCCCTTGGCCTGCGCTCTCCCCGGCGATCCGGGCACCCGTCCAGCCTAGGGCCAGGCGCCGACAACCACCCTTGCCACGGCGTATCCGCCCCCGATCGGCCCCCTGCCGTAGGGTCCGGCACGCCCGTGCGTCAAACTGGTTTGTGATTGATCGCACTGTTTTACCGTCCGGCATGATGGGGACCACGGTTCCCTGAACAGGCCGACAAGGAGAGAACTCGTGGACGACGTTCTGCGGCGCGCCCCGCTTTTCGCGGCGCTCGATGACGAGCAGGCCGCGGAGCTCCGCGCCTCGATGAGTGAGGTGACCCTCGCGCGCGGAGACGCGCTGTTCCACGAGGGCGACCAGGGTGACCGCCTGTACGTGGTCACCGAGGGCAAGGTGAAGCTCCACCGCACCTCGCCCGACGGGCGCGAGAACATGCTGGCCGTGCTCGGCCCCGGCGAGCTGATCGGGGAGCTGTCGCTCTTCGACCCGGGCCCGCGTACGGCGACCGCCTCCGCACTGACCGAGGTCAAGCTCCTCGGCCTCGGCCACGGCGACCTGCAGCCCTGGCTGAACGCCCGGCCCGAGGTGGCCACCGCGCTGCTGCGCGCGGTCGCCCGACGGCTGCGCAAGACCAACGACCAGATGTCCGACCTGGTCTTCTCCGACGTGCCGGGCCGTGTCGCCCGCGCCCTCCTGGACCTGTCGCGCCGCTTCGGCGTCCAGTCCGAGGAAGGCATCCACGTCGTGCACGACCTCACCCAGGAGGAGCTGGCCCAGCTGGTCGGCGCCTCCCGCGAGACGGTCAACAAGGCCCTCGCGGACTTCGCGGGCCGCGGCTGGCTGCGCCTGGAGGCCCGCGCGGTCATCCTGCTGGACGTCGAGCGGCTGGCGAAGCGCTCGCGCTGAGACGGGCCCACGGGGCGCCCCACCGGCGCCCTTACGGCCGCTCGTCCGGCCCCCCGGCACTGATCCCGGGCCCCGGCGCTGATCCAGGACCGAGCACGGGCTGATCCAGGGCTGAGCACGGCGCCGGCCCCGGGCTCAGCCCTGGATCAGCCCGTGCTCGGTCAGGTATTCCAACTGCGCCCGCACGGACAGCTCGGCGGCCGGCCACAGGGAGCGGTCCACGTCGGCGTAGACCGCCGCCACCACGTCCGACGGCGTACGGTGCCCGGCCTCCACCGCCGTCTCCACCTGGGCGAGCCGATGGGCGCGGTGGGCCAGGTAGAACTCCACCGCCCCCTGCGCGTCCTCCAGCACCGGCCCGTGGCCCGGCAGCACCGTGTGGACGCCGTCGTCGACCGTCAGCGACCGCAGCCGCCGCAGCGTGTCCAGGTAGTCGCCGAGCCGCCCGTCCGGGTGCGCGACCACCGTCGTACCGCGGCCGAGGACCGTGTCGCCCGTCAGCACCGCCCGGTCGGCGGGCAGATGGAACGAGAGCGAGTCCGCGGTGTGCCCCGGCGTCGGCACCACGCGCAGCTCCAGGCCGCCGGTGGTGATCACGTCACCCGCGCCGAGCCCCTCGTCGCCCAGCCGCAGCGCCGCGTCCAGGGCCCGTACCTTCGTCCCCGTCAGCTCCGCGAACCGGCCCGCGCCCTCCGCGTGGTCGGGATGACCATGGGTGAGCAGCGTCAGGCCCACGCGCCGCCCGGACCGCTCCACCGCGTCGATCACAGCCCGCAGGTGTACGTCGTCGAGCGGCCCGGGATCGATGACGACCGCGAGACCGGAGTCCGGCTCGGCCACGATCCAGGTGTTCGTCCCGTCGAGCGTCATCGCGGACGGGTTGGGCGCGAGGACATTGACCGTACGGGCGGTCGCCGGCCCGGAGACGACGGCTCCGCGCGGCTGTCCGGGCAGGGCTGCTGCGTCGGTCATGCCCGCCCCCCTTCCCCGCCCACCGTGGGCACGTGTTTGGTGAACTCGTCGTGTCCCGGCCAGGTCAGCACCAGCTCGTCGCCCTCCAGCCGGGCCTGCGCGAGGACCGGGGTCATGTCCTGGGCGTCGGCGGCCTCCAGGGCCTCAGCGGCCGTCCCGTACGGCGCGAGGGCCCGCAGTGTGGTCACGGTGGGCGGCATCATCAGCAGCTCGCCCGCGTCGTAGCGGCGGGCGGCCTCCGCCGGGGCGATCCACACCGTGCGGTCGGCCTCGGTGGAGACGTCCCGGGTGCGCTGCCCCTCGGGGAGCGCGGCGACGAAGAACCAGGTGTCGTAGCGGCGCGGTTCGAACTCCGGGGTGATCCAGCGCGCCCAGGCGCCCAGCAGGTCCGAGCGCAGCACCAGGCCGCGCCGGTCCAGGAACTCCGCGAACGACAGGTCCCGGGCGGCCAGCGCCTCCCGGTCGGCCTCCCACGCGTCCCCCGTCGTGTCGCCGACCACGGTCGTGGCGGTCGGCCCGGCGAGCAGGACGCCCGCCTCCTCGAACGTCTCGCGCACCGCCGCGCAGACGACGGCCTGCGCCTCGGTGACCGTCGCCACGCCGAGCCGGGCGGCCCAGTACTCCAACGGGGGCCCGGCCCACCCGATCAGCCGGTCGTCGTCGCGCGGATCGACTCCGCCACCCGGATAGGCGTACGCGCCTCCGGCGAACGCCATCGACGTACGGCGGCGCAACATGTGCACGACGGGCCCGGGCACCGGCGCCTGCGGCCCGCGGTCGCGGAGCAGCATCACCGTGGCGGCCCTCCGGGGCGTCACGGCCGTCAGCTCACCGGCGGCGAGGGCCCGGATCCGGTCGGGCCATTCCGGGGGGTACCACTGACCTTGGGACATGGCCGGAGGCTATCCGGAACCGCGCCGATGTTCGAGAGGCTCCCTGATCATCACGGCGACCCGACACACCCGTACACACCCGTACAGGCCCGCCCTGCCCCGTACACACGCGATCAGCCCGCTCCGGGCACCCGTACACACGCGATCCCGCCCGGTCGCGGGGACCGGGCGGGATCGGAGACGTACGAGGAACGGACGCACGAGGAACGGACGTACGAGAAGTACGGGAACGGACGGGCAGGGGGTCTCAGGCCTCGACGAGCTCCACCTGGACCTCGACCTCGACCGGTGCGTCCAGCGGCAGCACGGCGACGCCCACGGCGCTGCGGGCGTGCACGCCCTTGTCGCCGAGGACCGCGCCCAGCAGCTCGCTGGCGCCGTTGAGCACGGCGGGCTGGCCGGTGAAGTCGGAGGCCGAGGCGATGAAGCCCACGACCTTCACGACGCGCTTGATCCGGTCCAGGTCACCGGCGACCGACTTCACCGCGGCGAGCGCGTTGAGCGCGCAGGTCTTCGCGAGCTCCTTCGCCTCGTCGGGCGTGACCTCGGCGCCGACCTTGCCGGTGACGGCGAGCTTGCCGTCCACCATCGGCAGCTGGCCGGAGGTGTACACGTACACCCCGGACTGCACGGCCGGCTGGTACGAGGCCAGCGGCGGCACGACGGCGGGCAGGGTCAGGCCCAGCTCGGCGAGGCGCGACTCGACGGCGCCCGCCACTACGCCTTCTCCCGCTTCAGGTAGGCCACGAGCTGCTCGGGGTTGTTCGGGCCGGGAACGACCTGGACCAGCTCCCAGCCGTCCTCGCCCCAGGTGTCCAGAATCTGCTTGGTCGCGTGCACGAGAAGGGGCACGGTCGCGTATTCCCACTTGGTCATGGGCCCGACTGTAACGCCTGGCACGTACGGTCCCGTGCGTAGGCCGGGGCAGGACTGGTTAGGCTCGAATACGTGAGCAGGTTCCAGGTCGTCAGCGGCAAGGGCGGTACCGGTAAGACCACGGTGGCCGCCGCCCTCGCGCTCGCCCTCGCGGCCGAGGGCAGGCGCACCCTCCTCGTCGAGGTCGAGGGCAGGCAGGGCATCGCCCAGCTCTTCGGTTCCGACGCGCTGCCCTACGAGGAGCGCAAGATCGCCGTCGCACCGGGCGGCGGCGAGGTGTACGCGCTGGCGATCGACGCCGAACGCGCCCTCCTCGACTACCTCCAGATGTTCTACAAGCTCGGCAGCGCGGGCCGCGCCCTGAAGAAGCTCGGCGCGATCGACTTCGCCACCACCATCGCGCCCGGCGTCCGGGACGTCCTGCTGACCGGCAAGGCCTGCGAAGCCGTACGCCGCAAGGACAAGCAGGGCCGGTTCGTCTACGACCACGTGATCATGGACGCCCCGCCCACCGGCCGGATCACCCGCTTCCTGAACGTCAACGACGAGGTGGCCGGGCTGGCGAAGATCGGCCCGATACACAACCAGGCCCAGGCCGTGATGCGGGTCCTCAAATCCCCGCAGACCGCGGTCCACCTGGTGACCCTCCTGGAGGAGATGCCGGTCCAGGAGACCGCGGACGGCATCGCCGAGCTGCGCGCCGCCCAACTGCCCGTGGGCAGCGTCTTCGTGAACATGGTCCGCCCGCACCTGCTGGACGAGGACGCCCTGCGCACCGCGGCGGGCGGCCGCCGCAAGGAGATCGCCAAGACGCTGACCCGGGCCGGGGTGACCGGTTCCGCCGCCCTCGTACGCCCGCTGGTCGCGCAGGCGGCCGAGCACGCGGAGCGGGTCGGCCTGGAGCGGGAGCAGCGCGCGGTGCTGGCCGGTCTCGGCCTGCCGACGGCGGAGCTGCCGCTGATGGGCGACGGGGTGGACCTCGCCGCGCTGCACGACCTGGCCACGGAGCTCCGTAAGCAGGGCGCGGGGGAAGAGGGGGACGCATGAGCGCGGACACGGCGGCCGGAGGCGGGCCGGAGGCGGTGACCGGAGCGGGCCTGGACACCGACGATGTGACCGGAGCGGGCCTGGACACCGACGCGCTGCTGGACGACCCGGGCATCCGGATCATCGTCTGCTGCGGCTCCGGCGGCGTCGGCAAGACCACCACCGCGGCGGCCCTCGGCGTTCGGGCGGCCGAGCGTGGCCGGAAGGTCGTCGTCCTCACCATCGACCCGGCCCGCCGGCTCGCCCAGTCCATCGGCATCGACCGGCTGGACAACGTGCCCCGCCGGATCGACGGCATCAAGGGCGAGGGCGAACTGCACGCCATGATGCTCGACATGAAGCGGACCTTCGACGAGACCGTCGAGGCGCACGCGGACGCCGAACGGGCGAAGGCCATCCTGGAGAACCCCTTCTACCAGTCCCTGTCGGCCGGGTTCGCCGGTACGCAGGAGTACATGGCGATGGAGAAGCTCGGGCAGCTGCGGGCGCGCGACGCGTGGGACCTGATCATCGTCGACACCCCTCCCTCGCGCTCCGCGCTGGACTTCCTGGACGCGCCGAAGCGGCTCGGGTCGTTCCTCGACGGGAAGTTCATCCGGCTGCTGATGGCCCCCGCGAAGGTGGGCGGCCGGGCCGGGATGAAGTTCCTCAATGTCGGCATGTCGATGATGAGCGGCACGCTGGGCAAGCTGCTCGGGGGCCAGTTCCTGCGGGACGTCCAGACGTTCGTCGCCGCGATGGACACCATGTTCGGCGGTTTCCGCAGCCGCGCGGACGCCACGTACAAGCTGCTCCAGGCGCCCGGCACGGCCTTCCTCGTCGTCGCGACGCCGGAGCAGGACGCGCTGCGCGAGGCGGCCTACTTCGTGGAACGGCTGGCCGCCGAGGACATGCCCCTGGCCGGCCTGGTCCTCAATCGCGTGCACGGCAGCGAGGCTTCGCGGCTCTCCGCGGAGCAGGCGCTGGCCGCCGCAGAAAATCTTGACGACGCCCGCATTGTGGATCAGAGGGCCGGGAAAGCTGGCCTTGGTGACCGGGTAGCCCCCGACCCCGCGGTCACCGCTTCCGGAACGACCGAGCCGCTCCTCTCCCCCGAGGCCGGGCAGGCGTCCGGCCCGCAGACTTCAGCCGAGCACCAGGACACGACGGAGAACGAGCCGCCCCACGAGAACATCGCGCATGCCGCGACCGCCCCGGAGGGCGACACCGTCGACGCCGCGGACGCAACCGAGACCTCCGACGCGATCGACGTCATCAGCATCGAGGAACTGACGGCGGGCCTCCTGCGCCTGCACGCCGAGCGCATGCAGGTCGTCGCCCGCGAGAGCCGCACGCGCGACCGCTTCACCGTGCTCCACCCGGAGGTGCCGGTGACGGCCGTGGAGGCGCTGCCCGGCGACGTACACGACCTGGACGGCCTCCGGGCCATCGGCGACCGGCTGGCGGGCGGTTGCACCCCGACCCCTGCCGGAGCGGCGTAGCGCCGGCACGGCGTGGAGAACCCGCGCGGCCTGGAGAACCCGCACGGCGTGGAGAGCCCGCGCGGCCCGGAGAAGCGACGTGGCCTGAGCTAGAAGCGACGTGGCTTGAGCCGGAGTCGGCGCGGCCCGAGCCGACGCGCCGCACGGCCTGAGCCGACGCGCCTATCCCACCGCGGCGTACGTCTCGTGCAGCTCCTCGTCCTCCAGCCCGATGACTCCGGGCAGGATGCCGGTGGACCGCTCGTACTCGCTGCGTGCGGTCTCCAGCAGTCGGCGCCAGGACGTGACGGTCGGCCGGCGGCGCAGCAGTGCGCGACGCTCCCGCTCCGTCATTCCGCCCCACACGCCGAATTCGACGCGATTGTCGAGCGCATCGGCCAGGCACTCGGTCCGCACCGGGCATCCGGTGCACACCGCCTTGGCTCTGTTCTGCGCTGCCCCTTGTACGAACAGTTCATCCGGATCGGTAGTGCGGCAGGCTGCCTGCGCACTCCAGTCGGTTACCCAGCCCATGCCGGCGCCGTCCTCTCCCGAATCGAGGCTCCCCCACGGCGGTAGCGGCATATTCACCGCTGCCAGTTGAGGACGTTACGGAAGGTGGGGACAGCACAACACCCCCTTCGGGCCCAATCTTGAATGGTCCGAACGGACTATGCGTATGCGGCAGATCACCCAGGGGAGTGAGCCGAGGACATACGCGACTATCGCCGCGAAAAAGGGATAGTGCACTCAAGTTGCAACGGACTTCTCGTGGCACACGGGGCGATTTCGGGAGCGCCTCGGTGCATACGGGAAGGGCGGTGCGGTGGCACATCGACCGGAGGAAGAATGACCAGAAGATGTGCATCGGGCGGCAGGGGGCTTGATACGGAACCGGACTGCTGTGACAGTTGTGAGCAGCTTAGGCCAACGCCTGCCCGTCTGTCCGGCGAATGGGAACGTAGGCCGTTCACGTCCGCGCGCCCGCCGCCGCGAGCGGTGCGCCGTGTCTCAGCCCGGTGCGCCGCGACGGTACGCCGTCTCTCCGCCCGGCCCGATCCTGCGCCCGGATGTCACGGTCTGGTACGGGAACGCTCCGAGAGCCCCCTGCTCCTACGACACGTTCATCACTACGGATTAGGCTGCCCCCTATGCCAAAGAAGCGCTCGGGCGGCGGTCTCACCACGACTCAGCAGGCCGCCAAGTTCGTCGGTGTCGCCGCGCTCTCCGGAGCTGTCCTGGCAGGTATCGCGCTGCCCGCAGCCGGAGCGCTGGGGCTCGCCGCCAAGGGGACGGTCGAAGGGTTCGACGAGATCCCCTCCAACCTCAAGACGCCACCGCTCAGTCAGCGGACGACCATCCAGGACCGCGACGGCGGCACCATCGCCACGGTGTACTCCCGCGACCGCACGGTCGTCCCGCTCAAGGACATCTCGCCGTACATGCAGGACGCGATCATCGCGATCGAGGACTCCCGCTTCTACGAGCACGGCGCGGTCGACCTCAAGGGCATCCTGCGCGCGATGAACCGCAACGTGCAGGCGGGCGGGACCGCGCAGGGCGCGTCGACCCTCACCCAGCAGTACGTGAAGAACGTCTTCGTCGAGGAGGCGGGCGACGACCCGGAGAAGGTCGCCCAGGCCACGCAACAGACGCTCGGCCGCAAGGTCCGCGAGCTGAAGTACGCGATCCAGGTCGAGGAAGAGCTCGGCAAGAAGAAGATCCTGGAGAACTACCTCAACATCACGTTCTTCGGGCAGCAGGCGTACGGCATCGAGGCCGCGTCCCAGCGCTACTTCTCCAAGCACGCCAAGGACCTCAAGCTGGAGGAGGCCGCGCTGCTCGCCGGCATCGTCCAGTCCCCGAGCCGGTACGACCCGGTCAACGACACGGAGGAAGCGACCAAGCGCCGCAACACCGTGCTGACGCGGATGGCCGCGGTCAAGGCCATCACGCCGGCCGAGGCCGACAGGGCCATGGAGACGCCGATCAAACTGAAGGTGTCCCGGCCGAAGAACGGCTGCATCACCGCCGTCAGCGGCTCCGGCTTCTTCTGCGACTACGTACGCAAGACGATCCTCACCGACCCGGCCTTCGGCAAGACCGACGAGGAGCGGGCCAAGCTCTGGAACCTCGGCGGTCTGACCATCCGGACCACGCTCGACCCGCGCGCCCAGAAGGCCGCCAACGAGGCCGCCACCGCGAAGGTCAACAAGGACGACAAGTTCGCGGCCTCCGTGGTACAGGTCCAGCCGGGCAGCGGCAAGATCCTCTCGATGGGTCAGTCCCGCCCGTACGGCCTCGATCAGAAGCAGAACGAGACGGTCCTGAACCTCGCCGTCAGCAACAAGATGGGCGGCAGCACCTACGGCTTCCAGGTCGGCTCCACGTTCAAGCCGTTCACCGCGGCGGCGGCGCTGGAGAAGGGCATCAGTCCGGCCACGACGTTCACGACGGACTGGAAGCTGACGGTGAAGGAGCAGGACTTCCGGAACTGCTCCGGCTCCCCGGCCGGCTACGCCGACTGGAATCTCGTGAACGAGCTGAAGTCCGAAAAGGGCACCTGGGACATGACGAGCGCGCTCGGCAAGTCCATCAACACCTACTTCGCGCTGCTGGAGCAGAAGGCCGGCCTCTGCGAGACCGTCGAAATGGCGAAGAAGGTCGGCTACGAGCGCGGTGACGGCAAGAAGATCGAGGAGTACCCCTCGATCACGCTCGGCGGCGAGGTGAGCACCCCGCTCTCCATGGCCGGCGCCTACGCCGCGTTCGCCAACCGCGGCACGTACTGCACGCCGATCGCCATCGAGTCCATCAAGGACCCGCAGGGCAAGTCGCTCGACGTGCCGAAGACGTCCTGCTCGCGCGCGATGAGCGAGCGGACCGCGGACACGATCAACCAGATGCTCAAGGGCGTCGTGGAGGACGGCACCGGTACGCAGGCCGGGCTCAGCGACCGGGACAACGCGGGCAAGACCGGTACGACCAATGACCGCAAGGACGCCTGGTTCGTCGGGTACACGCCGAACCTCTCCACCGCGGTGTGGGTCGGTGACGACGTCGGCGAGAAGAGCTCGATGTTCAACGTCACCATCGGCGGCCAGTACTACGACAAGGTCTGCGGTGGCTGTCTGCCCGGCCCGATCTGGCGCATCGCGATGACCGGGGCGCTGAACGCGTCCGAGACTCCCGGCTTCAACCCCGTCTCCGTGCCCCGCGGCAAGGAGAAGGAGGACAAGGAGAAGGGCGACCGCGACCGGGACCGGGGCCGGGGCCGCGACCGTGACCGCGGCGACGAGGACGAGAAGCCCGGCGACGACGGCAACCGGTTCCCCGGTATCGAGCTCCCGGAGGGCGTGATCGGCGGACCGGGCGGCGGCCGGGGCGGCGGTAGCGAAGGCCCCTGAGCGTAGGGCTTTTCACGGAACAGGGGTGGGCGCCCGGTCGAGGACCGGGCGCCCACCCCTTTTCGTGCCCTGCTGCTCCGCTCGGCGACGCCTCAGCCGGCGAGGAGCTTCTTCACCGCGGCGGCGACCCGGCCGCCCTCGGCAAGCCCGGCGACCTTCGGATTGACGATCTTCATGACGGCGCCCATCGCGCGCGGCCCCTCGGCGCCGGCGGCCCTGGCCTCCTCGACGGCGGACGCCACGATCACGTTCAGCTCGTCGTCGGTGAGCTGCTTGGGCAGGTACCCCTCCAGCAGCTCGCCCTCCGCCTTCTCCCGCTCGGCCTGCTCGGTCCGGCCGCCCTGGGCGAAGGCCTCGGCCGCCTCACGGCGCTTCTTCGCCTCCTTGGCGATCACCTTCTGCACCTCGTCGTCGGAGAGCTCGCGCGCCGACGTGCCGCTGACCTCTTCCTTCGTGATCGCGGTGAGGGTGAGCCGAAGGGTGGACGAGGTCAGCTCGTCACGCGCCTTCATGGCCGTGTGGAGGTCTTCCTTGAGCTTGGACTTGAGCGTGGTCATGCCGTGATTGTGACAGGTGCGGGGCCGGGACCGCCCACGGGTTTTCCTCTCGGCTTTTCTCCGGGCGTTCCGCTTCTGCGACGATGGACGCATGCGCGCACGCTACGGAGTACCCCTGAAAGTCACGGCAGTCGGCGCGGCGGTCGGCGCCGCCGGACTGGCCTACGCCGCCGGGTTCGAGGCCCGCTCGTTCCGTCTGCGGCGGGTCACCGTTCCCGTACTCCCGCACGGGGCACGGCCCTTGCGGGTGCTTCAGGTCTCCGACATCCACATGGTGTGCGGTCAGCGCAAGAAGCGCGCCTGGCTCCAGTCGCTGGCGGGCCTGCGCCCCGACTTCGTGGTGAACACCGGCGACAACCTCTCCGACCCGGACGCGGTGCCCGAGGTGCTGGACGCACTGGGCCCGCTGATGGAGTTCCCGGGCGTGTACGTCTTCGGCTCCAACGACTACTACGGCCCCAAGCTTCGCAACCCGGCCCGCTACCTCCTGGAGAAGGTCCAGGGCAAGCACGGCCTCAACGGCAACGCCCCCGCGGTCGGCGTCGTCCACAATCCGTGGGAGCCCATGCGTGACGCCTTCGACGAGGCGGGCTGGCTGGACCTGTCGAACAGCCGGGGCCGGCTGAAGCTGGAGGGCATGGAGCTGGCGTTCACGGGCCTGGACGACCCGCACATCAAGCGGGACCGCTACGCCGAGGTCCAGGGCGGCCCGGAGACCGGCGCCGACCTCTCGATCGGCGTCGTCCACGCCCCGTACCTGCGCTCCCTGGACGCCTTCACGGCCGATGGCTACCCCCTGATCCTCGCGGGCCACACGCACGGCGGCCAGCTGTGCATCCCGTTCTACGGGGCGCTGGTCACCAACTGCGACCTGGACACGGACCGGGTCAAGGGCCTCTCCACCCACACGGTCGGCGACCAGCGCGCCTACCTCCACGTCTCCGCGGGCTGCGGCACCAACCGCTACACCCCGGTCCGCTTCGCCTGCCCGCCGGAGGCGACATTGCTGACGCTGGCGCCGAAGGCCTGAGGGCGGCGGGGGCGCGGGTCCGCGGGTCCGTGGGGGCGGCGGTCCGCAGGACGGCGGGGGCCGGGGGCGGGTCCAAGGGACGGCGGGGGGCGGGTCCGCAGGACGGCGGCCGACGAATCGCGGGGGTCTTCCCACCCCCTTACGGTACGAATCATGACCGCGCCCCGGACCGCCCTGCTCCCCCGCCCCCGGGCGGCAGAGGTGCTCGCGGCCCCCACCGCGCCCCGCCGCCCCTGGGCCACGGCCCTGCGCACACTGGCGTGCGGGGCGGCGGCCGCGGGCCCGGCCGTCACCCTGGCGACCGGCTCCACCCCACCGCCCCTGATTCACTTCACGGTCCTGGCGAACGGGCTGGTCGCGGTGGCCTTCGGCTGGTCGGCGGTACGTTCCTGGCGAGGCGCTCCGCCGCTCCCGCCGCAGGTGACCGGCGGAGTGCTGCTTCTCGCGGCGATCACGGGCCTGATGCACCACCTGGTGCTGGTGAACTACGCGGAGGCCCAAGCCCCCGCAACCGGCCTGCCGCTCGCGGCAACCATCCTGCTCCACACGGTGACCCCGCTGACGCTTGCCGCGGACTGGCTCCTGCTGACAGCACCCCGGACCCTGCGCCTGGCCCACATCCCGCTCTGGCTGACCGCCCCCGCGGCCTACCTGGCCCTGACCCTGACCCGCGGCGCCCTGCTCACCCCCGGCTCCCCGGCCCGCTACCCGTACCCGTTCCTGGACATCGACACGTACGGCTACGCAAGCACCCTCACCCAGGCCCTCGCCCTCGGCCTCCTCTTCACCGCCCTGGCCACGCTGATCACCGCCGCGGACCACCTCCGGCCGAACGTGGCGGGGTGGATCCAGCACCGAAGAAACCGGATTTCGCCTCCGGCCGCGGGTGGGCTAAAGTAATCGATGTCGCCGGGAAACCGGTGGGCATCGGGGTGTAGCGCAGCTTGGCAGCGCGCTTCGTTCGGGACGAAGAGGTCGTGGGTTCAAATCCCGCCACCCCGACAGCTAAGCAGCAGGTCAGAGGGCCGGTACTGATTTCAGTACCGGCCCTCTGGCTTTGCGTGTGTCTCTATCTGCGTGAGTATCGCTCCGGAGGTACAGAAGTGCCGAAGATGCCGTCCATGGCCGTCGCGCCGGTCTGGATCACCGGGCGGATCTGGGTACAGCAGCGCGGTACCGCAACCACAGCAACCGCCCCCGCCCGCCACCGTCTCTCCGGGCCCTCGTAACGGCCGGTATGGCCGTCGTGACCGATCCGGCTAGATCCGGCTAGAGCTACGGATCAGGTGGTACCCCCGAGGGGAGGTGTTGCGCGGTCGGCTCTGGCAGGTCATCCGCTGGTCATCGACGAGGCCCGACCGTCGGTTAGGTCCCGGGCAATTCTCCGGGCCGCCCCCAGACAGGCCGGGGATGCAACCATTCTCTTCAGAGCTGGAACCCCCGGAAGCCGACCGCGCGTTTGAGACCATAGACGCCAGCACTGACAAACCGACTCACCGACGATCAACCGTCGTGACCACGCCGACGGACAACGGCGGGCGAGCGCGAACGTCAGTGGACCTACTCACGTGAGTAGGTTGGACGCCTGATGCGATTGGTGCACGGCCAAGGGGGGTTCGTGGTCATGGCAGAGCTTGTGGTTCCGCCTCGTGTGGGGGTTGCTGAGCGTCTCGCCTTCGAGGCGGGGTTCACGAAGAGCTGCCTGCCCGAGGTGGGCAGGTTGCTCAGGCTGACCGCCGCCTCGAAACCCCGTGGAGTCATTGCGGAGAGCGGTACCGGTTCCGGCGTCGGTACCGCCTGGTTGCACAGTGGGCTTGGTGCCGGTGCCCGGCTGGTGACCGTGGAGCGGGATGAGGTGCTGGCTCGTCGCGCCGCTGAGGTGTTCGCGGACGACGACCGGGTCAGCGTTCTCGCCGGGGACTGGCTGCTGCTCGAACGGCATGCGCCCTTCGATGTCTTCTTCTGCGATGGCGGGGGCAAGCGGGACGACCCCGAAAGAGTCGTCGAGCTGCTTGCCCCCGGCGGGATTCTCGTCCTGGACGACTTCACCCCGTCGCCCCACTGGCCGCCTCGTTTCGAGGGCGAGGTGGATGAGCTCCGGCTCTTCTACCTCACCCATCCCGCCCTGGACGCCAGCGAATTGCTGACGACCTCCACCACTTCCGTGGTTGTCGCGGCGCGCCGCCTCTAGCAGCCGCCTCCACCGCAGCAGGAGGTGGTGCTCGCCGGACGGGCGGGGGTCCGGGCGGGGGTGTCCGTGGCCGTCGTCGGCCTGCTGGCCCGGACCGTGGCGGAGTGCACGCCGTCGGCTACCGCGTGGGGCGGGGTGAGGTCGATGTCCGTGAAGCCGGCTGCCTCCCGGCCCCTCTTCCCCCGCTGGTGGCGGACTTGATGCCCGGACCGGCACTGGCGTTCGTCTCTGCCTTAATTCTCCCGCCGAACCCGCCAGAGATGCGCACCGGTCCGGTCATCGGCAACGCTCGCAGTCAGTGCGCCTGGGTCCGTCTAGACCGCGCGGGCGAACACCACGACGGCGCTGAGGTAGCAGCAGATGCCGAGCACCGTCACCAGCCAGCTCAGCACCGTGTGCCGGGCCGTTCCGCCGGTGGCCATGCCGAGGTGAGCGGCCGCAGCGCCGCTCACGCGAGGTGGTTCATCGCGCCGCGCACCCTGCTCCAGTGCGCGGCGCACGCGGCGCACGTCGGTCCGCACTCTCAGTCCCAGCAACACGCCGTCGCTGTCGCGTATCAGAACGACCCGATCCGAGACTCCGCCGGGGGAGAAGCTCGTCAGCAGCCGGACGCGCCGGATCTGAGACAGGTCGACGGTACGAAGGCCCGTGACGGTCCGTGCCGTCAGCAGACTGCCGCTGGTTTGTCCCCGGTCCAGGCCCGTGGGCATCTCGGTGATCAGAACGAACCCGGCGAGGGCGGCCGGTCCGGTGACGACGAGCGGCACACCGGGATGGAGTCCGGCCGCCGCGGACAGCGCGAGCCCGACGAAGGGCAGGGACAGGAGGCCGACGGTCCAGACGGTTCCGAGGCGGGTGCGTCGACGGCCGAGGGCCGCGTCCACCGCCGGATGTCGCTGCTGCTGTGGCATACGGGGGCAACCCCTATCGACGCGCGCGGCAGGTCGTCGGCCTCCGCCGACCTGGGCCACGCTGACCGGAGCCGGGGATTTCCGCACGGTGAACGTCCATCCGCTCCCGCCCCCGGGCTGTTCCACCGGCAAGTTCCTCTTGCCGCGTGCAACCTTTGCACAGAGGCTCGCACCGACGGAGAGGAGCGGGGCGTCCGGCAGGCCCGCTTCCGGCCTCGCGGGTACGCCTCAGCGGCAGGGCTTGCTCAGGTAGAGCGCGTACTCGCCGGCCGACGCGGTGAACGCGTAGAGCGAGGTGTCCAGCCCGCAGAGCGAGAAGCCCATCCGGCGGTACGCATGGATGGCGGGGGCGTTGATGTTCGTGACCTCCAGCCAGATGTGGCCCGCGCCGCGTTCCCGGGCGAACTCCTCCGCCCGGGACATCAGCGCCCTGCCCACCCCTCGGCCCCGGTGGCCGGGGGCGACCTCGATGTTCTCGATGGTGAGGCGGCGGTTCCAGCGTGCGTACGCGACCGAGACGAAGCCCGCCAGGGAGCCGGCGGGGGCCAGCGCCAGGAAGGTGGGGCGCCCATCCTCCACCCGGCCCTCCTGAGCTTCCGTGTCCTCGTCCTCCGGGAACACCTTGGTCAACGGCGGGTCCACCGGGGTCTCCCGCAGCGTGAAGCCGTTCTCGGCCATCTCCACCCGGAAGATGGTGGCTGTCGTGAAAGAGCTGTCCAGCGCTTCGACGAGCCCGGCGTCCTCCGGGGTCGCGGTGCGGATCTCGTACGTCGTGTCATCGGCCGGGGACATGGGACGAGATTACGACGGGGTGAGTCGGCGTCAGCGGGCCGTCTCCCCAGGGGCCGGGCGCCACGTCGCCCGGACGGCCTGTCTCGGTACGTGAACACCGTAGGGCCGGGCGGCCGTTGGTGCGCATGGAGTGCTCCGGGGCGCGTCCTGAGTCTGCGGCCGGCCCGAGGCCGAGTCCTCTCGGAGTGCCTGGCGGCCGTACACGGTCAGGTCCATCAGCGCGTAGTCGTAGTCCGTCACCGTCACCGTCACCGTCACCCCGCGCGGCGTCCCCATCCGTCTGCGTCTCGAACGCGAACTCTCCGTTCGTTCAGCCTGGTTGGCACACCGGACGCGTGACCGGGGCCGGCCGGCCGACCCCAATGCGCCTCCGCGCCGGCCAGGGCCGCGCTCATCACGTCCGCTCCACCGCCCGGGCCGCATCGGAGTCGCCCGGCTTCGCCCGTATGCCGGGAGCGAGCGGTGCGCGGGAGACTGAATCTCCAGGGAAGTCCGGGCAAGGATGCTGAGCCATCCGGACGAAACCGCCCAGCCCTGAGGCGCACAGAGTTTCCTCTAACTTGCCTGCTCCGTCACCGAGTTGAGGTGTATCTACGCGCGGAGCACGAATCACCGAACGATCATTCGGGCATATCAGACGACTTCTCGCACGGGCATTACCGGCGGGTACCGAGAGCTGCTAGAAACTGCCCATCCCCACATCCCCCCACGCTTCGAAGGGCTGGCAGCCATGTCAGTACGGAGAATTTGGGCATCTCTCTCCACTCTCGCGCTCGCCGCCGCGGCGGCCATCGGTGTCGCCGGGCCGGCTTCCGCGGCCGACTCGGCCGCCGCCGGCGGCTATGTCGCGCTCGGCGACTCCTACTCCTCCGGCGTCGGCGCCGGAAGTTATATCTCCGACAGCGGCGACTGCCGACGCAGCACCGCCGCCTACCCCTATCTGTGGCAGGCGGCGAACTCACCCGCCTCGTTCGACTTCGTCGCCTGCTCGGGGGCGACGACCTCGTCCGTGGCGAGCAGCCAGCTCGGCGTGCTCAGCGCGTCCACCTCGCTGGTCAGCGTCACCGCCGGAGGCAATGACGTCGGGTTCGCCGACGTCATGCAGGACTGCGTCCTCGGCAGCGAGGCCACCTGCCTCAGCAGCGTGGACGCGGCCGTCGGGCAGATGAACAACACCTTGCCCGGCAGCCTGGATTCGCTCTACGACAACATCCGGGCCCGCGCCCCGCAGGCCCAGGTCGTGGTCCTCGGCTACCCCCGCTTCTACCAGCTGTCCGGCAGCTGCTTCGCCGGGCTCAGCGAGGCCGAACGGGCCGCGATCAACAACGCGTCGGACGTGCTGAACGACGTCATCGCCAAGCGGTCCGCCGACGCCGGGTTCACCTTCTCCAGCGTGGTGGACGAGTTCACCGGGCACGAGCTCTGCTCGGGCGACGCCTGGCTCCACAGCGTCACCGTCCCGATCCACAACTCCTACCACCCCAAGGCCGCGGGACAGTCGGGCGGCTATCTGCCCGCCTTCCGCTCGGCGGTGTAGGGCGGGTCGGAGCAGCACCAGGGCGGCGGTTCACCGGGCGACCGGTGAACCGCCGTTCTCGTCGCTCTCGGCGTACCCGGCGTACTCCGCGCTCTCGGCGTACTCGTCGCTCTCAGGGGTACCGCGCGTACTCGTCGCTCTCGGCGTACCCGGCGTACTCCGCGCTCTCGGCGTACTCGTCGTACCCGGCGCTCCCGCCGTTCTCAGTAGCGCTCGACCAGGTGCTCCCGGCCGGCCGGAGGCTCGTACGACTCGGGCCAGAAGTCCGTCACCCCGGTGATCAGACCCGCCTCGTCGAACGTGAAGAAGTGGATGGCGTCCAACTCCTGGGCCGCCTCCCCCTCCTGCTCCCCCGTCACCGTGAACCCGGTCCGCGCCGCTGCCTGCCGGCCCTCCGCGTCGGCGACGATCCGCTCGACCCGGACGTGCCAGTCGCCCGGATACTCCTCGTTGAACCGGAGATACCGCTCCTTGCCACGGATCCGCTCACGCGTCTGCGGCAGTTCGTACACCACGTCCTCGGCGAGGGTCGCCCCGAACGCGTCCCAGTCGCGCGCCTCGGCCGCCGCCCAGTACGTCTCCACCGCTCCGCGCAGCGCAGCCGTCGTCGTTCCCGGGGCGCTGCTTCCGCTCTTGTCGGTCATGGAGAAAAGTGTGGACCCCACCACTGACAATCGACCGGAGAGGCCCTGCGGGGGCGGCGCCGACCTGCGGTTATCCCTGACGCTCCGCCGGGCGCGACGCCTTGACCGAGTACATGAGCGGGATCCTCGGGCGGCCCGCCGGGAAGCGGTAGTGGCCGTCCGCGTGGCGTTCCAGCGTGTCGAACCGCTGGACGAGCGAGACATCGTGCTCGTGGAGGAACTCGATCCGCAGCCCCGCCGCGGCGAGTGCCGTCACCACCCGGCCCACCGGGTGCTGCCACTCGACGCTGCGGTTGTGCACGGTCGGCGCGTCCAGGTCGGCGTACGTGCCCGGCGTCTCGTCGACCCAGGCGTCCCGGCTGAAGTAGTCGTCGGTGACCACCGAACCGGTCGCGTCCATCGAGTCGGTCAGCGGGTGGAACTCCGCCAGGTAGAGGAACCCGCCGGGCGCGACCAGCGACGCCGCGGTCTCGGCCCAGCGGTCGATGTCGGGCAGCCAGCCGAGCGCGCCGATGCCCGTGTAGACGATGTCGTACGCGGAATCGGGGACGGCGGCCGGGGCGTCGTACACGTCGGCCACGACGAACGCCGCCCGGTCCGGGCCCAGCCCCAGCGAACCGGCCAGGCCCCGGGCGGTCTCGACGGCGGGCTCGGAGAAGTCCAGGCCCACGACCTGGGCCGCGCCGTGCCGCGCCCAGGACAGGGTGTCCAGGCCGAAATGGCACTGGAGGTGCAGCAGGGTCTTGCCGGCGACGTCCCCGACCTCGGCCAGCTCGAAGGCGCGCAGCACGTCCTTGCCCGCCAGGAACGCGTCCAGCTCGTAGAACTCGCTCGCCACGTGGATCGGCACGCGTTCGTCCCAGCGCGCGCGGTTGGTCGCATGCCAGTCGTCGGGGGTCGGGGAGTACATGCCCGGGACGCTACCCACGGGCCGGGCGGGGGCGCGAGTGGTTATTCGCGGCTGCCCGGCACACTCGGGAGCCCCATGGGGCATCGGGTTGGATGGGAGCATGACGACGACTGATGCAACAGCCGCGCCCGACTGGGAGAAGCGGTTCCGTGCGCCCCGTGTCTCGCTGCCCGACTGGGCCGAGGACGCCCCCGACCGCTCGCTGTTCGTTTCCAACGCCACGGGGACCTACGAGCTGTACGCGTGGGACCGGGCGAGCGGGCGGCAGCGCCAGGTGACCGACCGGCCCAACGGGACCACCGACGGGGTGCTGACGCCGGACGGCGAGGCCATCTGGTGGTTCAGCGACACCGACGGCGACGAGTTCGGGGTGTGGATGCGCCAGCCGTTCGGCGGCGGGGAGGACGAGCCGGCCGCCCCGGGCCTCGCGCCCTCCTACCCAGCGGGCCTGGCCATCGGGCGGGACGGTTCCGCGGTGATCGGGCGGTCGACCGACGAGGACGGGACGACGGTCCACCTGGTGCGGGCGCCGGGCGCCGAACCCGTGGAGATCTACCGGCACCGGGAGTCCGCGGGTGTCGGGGACCTCTCCTACGACGGGACGCTGATCGCCCTGGAGCACACCGAGCACGGCGACGCGATGCACTCCGCGCTGCGCGTGGTGCGCCCGGACGGCTCGACCGTGGCCGAGCTGGACGACACCGAGGGCGGCACGAAGGAGCTGGGGCTCAGCGTGCTGGGCTTCGCGCCGGTCGCCGGGGACACCCGGCTCCTCGTCGGACACCAGCGGCGGGGCCGCTGGGAGCCGATGATCTGGGACCCGGTCGCGGGCACGGAGACCCCGCTGCCGATCGACCTGCCGGGTGATGTGGGGGCCGAGTGGTATCCGGACGGCTCCGCGCTGCTCATCGAGCACGAGTTCGAGGCCCGCAGCGAGCTGTGGCGGTACGAGCCGGGGGCGGCGGCGCCCGTGCGCGTGGAGACCCCCGCCGGTACGGTCTCCGGCGCCACGGCCCGCCCGGACGGGACGGTGGAGTACCTGTGGTCCTCGGCCGAGCAGCCGCCCGCGGTGCGGTCGACGAGCGGTGCCGTGGTCCTGGACCCGCCGGGGGCGAAGGCCCCGCCGTCGGTGCCCGTCGAAGACGCGTGGGTGGAGGGGCCGGGGGGCCGGATCCACGCCCTCGTGCAGAAGCCCGCGACCGGCGAGGGCCCCTTCCCCACGGTCTTCGAGATCCACGGCGGGCCCACCTGGCACGACAGCGACGCCTTCGCCTCCGGCCCCGCCGCCTGGGTCGACCACGGCTTCGCCGTCGTACGCGTCAACTACCGCGGCTCCACCGGATACGGCCGCGCCTGGACGGACGCGCTGAAGCACCGGGTCGGCCTGATCGAGCTGGAGGACATCGCCGCCGTACGGGAGTGGTCGGTGGAGTCGGGGCTCGCGGACCCGGAGCGCCTGGTGCTGGCCGGCGGCTCCTGGGGCGGCTATCTGACCCTGCTCGGCCTCGGCACCCAGCCCGACGCCTGGGCGCTGGGCCTGGCCGCCGTCCCCGTCGCGGACTACGTCACGGCGTACCACGACGAGATGGAGGCCCTGAAGGCGATGGACCGCACGCTGCTGGGCGGCACGCCGGAGGAGGTGCCCGAGCGCTTCGAGGCCTCGTCCCCGCTGACGTACGTCGACGCGGTGCGCGCTCCCGTCTACATCTCGGCGGGCGTCAACGATCCGCGCTGCCCCATCCGTCAGGTGGAGAACTACGTGGACCGGCTGGCGGCGCGCGGCGCGGTCCACGAGGTCTACCGCTACGACGCCGGGCACGGCTCGCTCGTGGTGGAGGAGCGGATCAAACAGGTGCGGCTGGAGCTGGAGTTCGCCCTGAAACACCTGGGGGGCGGCCCGGTCCTCGGTCCCGCCGCGTGAACCCCGCCCTCGCGCCCGCCGGTGGGCGCAAGGGCCGGACGGCGGGCGTAAGAGCCGGATAAATCACGGACCCCGCCCCGGGTACCCGGGGCGGGGAACCGTACCTTTGAGGGGTGTACCGGTTCCTGCTGACCCCACGGTGGTGGGGGATCAACCTCTTCGTCGTGCTGGCCATCCCGTTCTGCGTGTTCATGGGCACCTGGCAGCTCGGCCGCTTCGAGGACCGCGTCCAGTCGCACGAACAGGCGGAGAAGGCCCCCGATCCGAGCACCCGGGCCGCGAAACCCCTGGACGAGCTGCTGCCCGTCGACAAGGTGACGTCCGGCCGCCCGGCCACCGCCACCGGAACGTACGCCGAACAGTTCCTGGTGCCCGGCCGTGAGCTGGACGACCGGCGGGGCTTCTACGTCCTGAACATGCTGCGTACGGAGAGCGGCAAGGCCCTGCCGGTGGTACGGGGCTGGCTGCCCGGGTCCGCGACCGACGCCCGGGTCCCCGCAGCGCCGAAGGGCGAGGTCACGGTGGTGGGCGACCTCCAGGCCTCCGAGAACACCCGCAGCGCCGGCGTGAACGCCCGGGGCGGGCTCCCCTCCGGCCAGGTCGGCATGATCAGCGCGGCGACCCTGGTGAACCTCGTCCCCTACGACGTGTACGACGCCTGGGTGACGCTGCCCGAGGCCGAGGCGGGCGGCGCGGGCGGCGCGATGAAGCCCGTGCCGGCCGCAGCCCCGGAGGGCAGCGGCCTCGATCTGAAGGCCTTCCAGAACCTCGGCTACACGGGCGAGTGGTTCGTCTTCGCCGCCTTCGTGCTCTTCATGTGGTTCCGGCTGGTGCGGCGCGAGGCCGAGGCCGCGCAGGACGTCGCCCTCGGTCTCGTACCGGAGGAACCAGGCCCGGGTCCGCAGGACGCCCCGGAAGGCCAGGAGGACCCCGCGAAAGGTCCGGAGGACGCCGCGAAGGGCGACCCCGAGGACCCGTCCGCGCCGGACTACGACGTGGCGAGCACGCCCGTCCGGTAGATCGTGCCCGAGCAGGCGTTGGGAATCTCCGTCTGCGCGGTGGGCGCTCCCGACTCCGGGGTGTGCGTCACGGCGACGCTGCCCTCGGCAACGGTGCCGCCGCCGTCCTCGTACAGCGACTGCGGGTCCACGCCGGCCTGGTTCTCGGGGGCCTCGCCCTCCGTACCGCCGGCGCCGTCCGCCGACGGGCTCGGGGTCGGTGAGGGTCCCACGGTCGGACAGGTGTCGGTCGGCACCCAGGCGAACCGCACCTCGTACGCCATGGCCGGCTTCAGCAGCACCGTGCCCGGCTCCTGGGACGGGTCGGGCAGACCGGGGGCCGCGTCGCCCGCCGCGTGCTGGACCACGACGATCTTCTGCGAGTCGGCGGCGCCGAGGGCGGTGTAGCCCACCGTGCCGTTACTGCTCACCGTGCAGTCCGTGCCGGACACGTTGGCGATCCTGAAGCTGCCGTAGACCGTGCCGTCGGCCCCCGGCGCGTCGGTGCTCGCGGACGCGACGCCGAGCTGGCCGGGGTCGCAGGCGGGCCGGGACGCCAGGTCGGCGCTCGGGGAGCCGGTCTCCTCGCCCGTCGCCTCCGCGTCGGGGTCGCTCCCCTCGCCCCGGGAGGGGCTGGGGTCCGGGGCGGCCTCGCCCTGGCCGCCCTCGCTCCGGCGCTCGGTGGGCCGCACGCTCTGCCGGCCCGGCTCCTCGGGACCGGGCTCCTCCCCGTTGCCGCCCTGGGCCTGCTCGCCGTGTCCGGCGATGGCGGGGCGGTGGGTGGCGGAGCCGTCCGAGGTCGCGACGTGGACGAAGGCGGGGACCGCGGTGCCGATCAGCAGGGCCGCCGCGGCCGCCCCGACGACGGCCTGCCGCCGCCGGGCCCGGCGGGCGGGAACGGCGCGGTGGAGATGGTCGAGGGTCCCCTCGGACGGGGTGATGTCGCGGACCGCACCGTGCAGCATGCGGCGCAGGGCCACTTCGTCCAGCTCGCCGGACGGGCCGACGGCGGACCGGTCGGAGGCAGACCGGTCAGCGGCAGACCGGCCGGTGGCAGACCGGTCAGTGGCAGACCGGTCGGTGGCAGCGCGTCTGTCGTCGGCGAAGAGGTCGGTCAGCGTGGCGAGGAAGTCGTCGTCGGCGGCCTCCGTACGCGCACCCGCGCCGCTCTCCGTACCCGTGTCCGCGTTACCGCCCGCCGGGGCCGACGCGTCCGCCGGGTCCGACGCGGTCGACGTGGCCGCCGTCGGCCCCGGGTCCCGTTCGTCGGGGTCCTCGGCCGACTGGCTGTCCCCGCGCGCGGGCGGCGAGTCCGGTTCCGGCGTACCGCTCCCGCCGGGGCCCTTGCCCTCGCCCTGCGGTCGGTCCGGATCGGTGTGCGGGGTCTTCTCCGGCCCGTCGTTCACAATTCCGTTTCCCGTCGGGTCAGTCTCGTGCCTGTGCTCAGAGATGTCGGGACGCTGCTCGGGGCCCTGCCCCGGGCGCCGGTCCGGCCGCCCGCTCATGTCTGGGCCTCCATCACCACACGCAGCGCCGCGATACCCCGCGAACCGTACGCCTTCACCGAGCCCAGCGAGACCCCCAGCGTCTCGGCGACCTGGGCCTCCGTCATGTCCGCGAAGTAGCGCAGCACCAGCACCTCGCGCTGGCGTCGCTGGAGCCCCTTCATGGCCTTGATCAGCGCGTCCCGCTCCAGCTGGTCGTACGCGCCCTCCTCCGCGCTCGCCATGTCCGGCATCGGCTTGGAAAGCAGCTTCAGCCCGAGGATGCGGCGGCGCAGCGCGGAGCGCGAGAGGTTGACGACGGTCTGCCGGAGGTAGGCCAGGGTCTTCTCGGGCTCACGGACCCGGTTGCGCGCGGAGTGCACCCGGATGAACGCCTCCTGCACCACGTCCTCGCAGGACGCGGTGTCGTCCAGCAGCAGGGCCGCGAGGCCGAGCAGGGAGCGGTAGTGGGCGCGGTAGGTCTCGGTGAGATGGTCGACCGTGGTTCCTGCTGCCACCGTCTCGTCAGCACCCCCGCGCTGCGCGGGCAGCGAGGCCGGGCGCGCAGCGGGCATGGGCGCGATCACCGGCATGCCGCCGGGTGCGCGGGGCCGCCGGAGCGGGCGCACCGAAGCGCCTCGCAACGGGCCCACCACTGTGATGTCGAGAACCTCTGCCACGCCTGTTGGACACGCTGCCCCCCGTCAGGGTTGTACGCGGACGGCGCCACGTTCGACGCTGTGCGACATGCCCTCATACGAACCTGCTCTTCCCCAAATGCCCCGTTATGACGTCCGGCCACGCACAAAGTGACGGCATAGACGCAACCCGGCCGACGTGCGGTTGCAGAAGGCCGGGAGATCATCGTCGGACATGACAACGTCCCAGCTCAAGAGGTTCAGACCAGTGAATTCCTCATAGGGCGTTCACAGATCCTACAAAACAGGTTCGATCATCACCGAGGGAATTCGGCGGCGACGGATTCGGCGATCTGCGCCACGTTCAAAGCCGCGCCTTTTCGGAGATTGTCCCCGCAAAGGAACATTTCCAGGACGTGCGGGTCGTCCATCGACCGCCGGACGCGGCCGACCCAGGTGGGGTCGGTGCCGACCACGTCGGACGGGGTGGGGAAGTCCCCGGAGGCCGGGCTGTCGAACAGGACCACGCCGGGGGCGGTCGCCAGGATCTCGTGCGCCTTGGCGACCGCGACCTCGTTCTCGAAGCGGGCGTGGACGGACATCGAGTGGGTGGCGACGACCGGGACGTACACGCAGGTCGCGGTGGTCTTCAGGTCCGGCATGCCCAGCACCTTGCGGCACTCCTCGCGGATGGCGATCTCCTCGGAGGACCAGCCGTCCCCGGCGTCCGTACCGGCCCAGGGCACCACGTTCAGGGCGATGGGCGCGGCGAACGGGCTGTCCGCCGCGGCGGCGTCGTCCCCCAGGGCCCGGCGTACGTCTCCGGGCTGGGTGCCCAGCTCCGTACCGGCGACCAGGGCGAGCTGTTCGCGCAGGGCGGCGACGCCGTCCCGGCCCGCACCGCTGACGGCCTGGTAGGAGGAGACGATGAGTTCGCGCAGCCCGAATTCGGCGTGCAGGGCGCCGACCGCGACGATCAGCGACAGCGTGGTGCAGTTCGGGGACGCGACAATGCCGCGCGGCCGGAGCCGTGCGGCATGGGCGTTGATCTCGGGGACGACGAGCGGAACGTCGTCGTCGAGCCGGAAGGCCGCCGAGTCGTCGATGACGACGACGCCCTTGGCGGCGGCGATCGGGGCCCAGTGGGCGGACACCTCGTCCGGTACGAGGAAGAGGGCGACGTCCACGCCGTCGAAGACGTCCTCGGTGAGGGCCAGCACCTCGCTCTCCTCACCGCGCACGGTCAGCTTGCGGCCGGCCGAGCGCGGTGAGGCGACGAGTCTGACCTCGCCCCAGACGTCCGCGTGCTGCGAGAGGATCCGGAGCATGACACCGCCGATCGCCCCGGTCGCACCGACGACCGCGAGCGAAGGGCGGTGTTCGCTCATCGGCCGGTGCCTCCGTAGACGACGGCCTCGTCGGAGTCGCTGTCGAGCCCGAAGGCGGTGTGCACGGCGCGCACGGCCTCGTTGACGTCGTCGGCGCGGGTGACCACCGAGATGCGGATCTCGGATGTCGAGATCAGCTCGATGTTGACGCCCGCGTCGGACAGCGCCTCGAAGAAGCCCGCGGTGACGCCCGGGTTGGTCTTCATCCCGGCGCCGACCAGGGAGATCTTGGCGATCTGGTCGTCGTAGCGCAGCGAGTCGAAGCCGATGGAGGCCTTGGTCCGCTCCAGGGCGTCGATGGCCTTGCGGCCCTCGGCCTTGGGCAGGGTGAAGGAGATGTCCGTCAGGCCGGTCGACGCGGCGGAGACGTTCTGCACCACCATGTCGATGTTGACCTCGGCGTCCGCGATGGCACGGAAGATCGCGGCCGCCTCGCCCGGCTTGTCCGGGACGCCGACGACGGTGACCTTGGCCTCCGAGACGTCGTGGGCGACTCCGGAGATGATCGCGTGCTCCACCTTCTGGTCCCCTTGCGGTTCGTTGCTGACCCAGGTGCCGCGCAGTCCGGAGAAGGACGAGCGGACGTGGATCGGAATGTTGTAACGGCGTGCGTACTCGACGCAGCGGTGCAGCAGCACCTTGGAGCCGGACGCGGCGAGCTCCAGCATGTCCTCGAAGGAGATCCAGTCGATCTTCTTCGCCTTCTTCACGACCCGGGGGTCCGCGGTGAAGACGCCGTCGACGTCGGTGTAGATCTCGCAGACCTCGGCGTCCAGCGCGGCCGCCAGCGCGACGGCGGTCGTGTCCGACCCGCCGCGGCCGAGGGTGGTGATGTTCTTGCCCTCCTGGCTCACGCCCTGGAACCCGGCGACGATGGCGATGTTGCCCTCGTCGATCGAGGTCCGGATGCGGCCCGGCGTGACGTCGATGATGCGCGCTTTGTTGTGGACCGAGTCGGTGATGACACCGGCCTGGCTGCCCGTGAACGACTGGGCCTCGTGGCCCAGGTTCTTGATCGCCATCGCCAGCAGGGCCATGGAGATCCGCTCACCCGCGGTCAGCAGCATGTCGAATTCCCGGCCGGTAGGCATCGGGGACACCTGCTCGGCGAGATCTATCAACTCGTCCGTCGTGTCGCCCATCGCGGACACCACGACAACCACCTGGTTGCCGTTTCTCTTGGCGTCGACGATTCGCTTGGCGACCCGCTTGATGCCCTCGGCATCGGCTACGGAGGAGCCTCCGTACTTCTGCACGACAAGGCCCACGTGCGCTCCTCGCTCAGTCATTACTGCGGTCGGCTCAGTTTAACGAGCAGCCCGGAATCGACCCGTCCATTACCAGATGGTGAGATGTCCCGCTCAGCACCCGGTACGGCGTGTCGCCCCGAACTGCTCGTACGAGGCTGTTGCCCAGCCGGACCGCGCGCACTCCCTTTTGTGTCCCAGCCCACACGATCCGCGGGGAAAGCGCGAGCCGGGACACGTCCGGTTACGGCAGCCGCAGGACCCCGTTACGGCAGCCGCAGGATCCCGTTACGGCAGCTGCCGGATCTGCGTCTCGGACAGCACACCCGCGTAGGCGTACACGCTGTCCACCACGCCCTTCAGGTGCTCGCCCCAGCCGTCGGCGGTGCGCCCCCGGCCGAGCTGGAGCCCGCCGGTGCTCTTCCAGGCGGCGTCGAAGGCCGCGGTGCCGCCGTCGGACTCCTTCCACCCGTCGACGTAGAGGGACACCTGGTTCGCCGAGGCGTCGTACGTGAGGGTGACGCGGTGGCCCACCCCGGAATCCCCGTCGGGCCACTCGATCCGGCGGAGCACGGTCTCCGGCGCGCCCGGCTCGTCGGCGTGCGCCAGCACGAGGTCCCAGCTGGAGTTCTCCGGGTCGAAGCGGACCTTGAAGGCGTCGCCGTGCTCGCCGCCCTGGGAGATCGCCGTCATCGGCGCCGCCGGCGCGTCGTCGGTGAGCCGGACCCGGGCGCTGACGGTGAAGCTGCCCGAGGTGTCGACCACCGGGGTGTCCGTGGCCGCGTGGCCCGAGACCCCGTCGAGGCGCAGGTGTCCGTCACCCTCCAGCGGCCAGTCCGGAACGCAGTCCGGGTCCAGCAAGTCGCAGGGGTCGTCGTCGAGGCGGAAGACCGAGGCCCCGGCACCCAGCTTCAGCGGCGCTCCGCCGTCCGACTCCGGGGCGAGGCCGTCCGGCGCGGTGTCGAGCGCCCAGTGGCCGACCCGCTGGGCGGCGCGCGTGGCGAGGGCCGTCAGCTCGTCCGGCACGACGATCCGGTCGTACGCCCGTACGTCACCGATCTCGCCCTGCCAGCGGTCCCGGTATCCCTGCGCCCCGCGCGCCCGGCCGATCTGGAAGTCGCCCTCGCCCGCCACGGGGACGGCGGCCGTCTCCTCGCCGACCGCGCGGCCGTTCACGTACAGCCGGGCCGTGCCGGTCCCCGCGTCGTACTGGCCGAGTACGTACGCCCAGTCGCCGGTCTCGGGCAGTCCGCCCGTGACCCGGGCCCCGCCGACGGCGAACGACCAGGCGGGGGCGGAACCGGCCTGCGTCAGCCCCAGGGTGAAGGCGCGGCCCGTACCCGCGTCCTGGGAGAGGACCGTACGGGTGCCGTTCACGCGTGCCGGCCGGACCCAGCGGCCCGGGCCGGTGCGGGGTCATGTTCGGCGCGCCCGCGCCCTCCGGCACCCCGCTCACCTCCACCGCCTCGCTCGACGGCAAGGGCCACGGCTTCCTGACCCCGGGCGCCCCGGTCGTCGCCGACACCGCGAAGGACTTCGCCGTCGGCGGATCGGAGACCAAGAGCTGAGGGAGATTAACAACGGCGTGCGGCAACCGCCCCCGGATATCCGTCCCGGATTCCGCACGCGGGGCCGGCGGCTTCAGTCGGCGTACTCCTTGAGCTTCTCGGTGTCGAGCGCGAAGCCGACCGGCTCGGGCAGCTCGACGACCGCGCCGAAGGGCCGGGTGGTGGCGGAGCGGTACGTGCCCTTCTCCGGCTCGGTGAAGACGGTGACCGAGGACGCCTCGCGGTCCACCAGCAGATACACCGGAATGCCGGCGGCGGCGTAACCGTCGGGCTTCTCGACGCGGTCGCGCCGGTTGGTGTCGGCGTCGTGGGAGGTGACTTCCACGACCATGAGCACGCCGGTGGGGACGGCCCACTCCCCCACCCCGGCGAAGTGCTCGTCGGGCGCGAGAACACCGTCCGGGCGGGCGCGGCCCTTGCGGTACGTCTCGATGGCGAGGCCCTGATCGGGGAAGAGCGACAGTTCCGGACGCCGCTGCATGCACTGCCTCAGCAGCCACATGACGATCGCCCCGTGGTTGCCGTCGGGCACGGGCTTGACCTGGACCTTTCCATGGATGAACTCCAGCCGCACCAGCTCGGGCGCCCGGCGGGCGAGTTCCTCGAACTCTTCGGTACTCATCTGGGGCTGGGCGGTGGTCCTGGGGGTCATGGCGTCGCCTCCTCGCCTCCATGGTGCCCCGACCGGGACCTCCCGCACGCTCATCGGCGCTGCCTCGGGGCCGGAAGGACCGGGCGGGCGGCGGCCGAGCGGAGTTCGGCCATGCGGGCGGCGACGTCGACCTCGGCGCGCGGGCGGGCCAGGAAGGTGTCCGGTACGTCGCCGGTCAGGCCCGCCGCCTCGTCGCGGGCGATCGCCTCCTTGCAGTCGAGGCAGACGCCGTGGTCCAGCGTGGTCGTCGTCTCGTCCTCGTCGCAGAACAGGCACATGATCACGCACCCTGTGATCTGCTCGCTCGGGTGGTCCTTCTCCGGCCGGGGGGCGGGGCTCGGCGGCATCTTGGTCTCCAGTCGCTTACGAAGGAAGTGCCCGGCGGAGTGCACGGGCGTCGGCAGGCCCGATGTCAGGACCTGGGTGAGCTGTTCGCGGCCGACGCCGCGCGCCAGCCACTCCCCGGCCAGGTGTTCCAGCTCCACGCAGTCGCCCTCGGAGAGCTGGAGCCGGGGCTCGCGGCGGCCGAGCGCGGCGAGGACGCCGTACGTCTCCGAGCGCGGGGCGCGGTCACCGGGCTCGGGCTGCGGCTGAGGCTCCACGGCCGCTTCCACGGCGGCGGGAGCCGACGGCTGGCCCGGCGCGTCCAGGCCCCGGACGAACCGCACGTGGGCGGCCCACCAGGCGGCGTCGCGGGCGGTGCGGGAGAAGTACGTACGGGTCACCCAGCGCATCTGGCCGTCGGTCACCGTGACATGGACCTTGACGCGGCGCAGGTGACCGGCCCGGGTCAGCCGGTCCAGCGCGCTGCGGCACGCCTGCTGCCCGTAGTCCGGCAGCTCCTCGGCGAGCACCTTGTAGCCGATCGCCGCGCCTTCGGGGAGCCGGTCGATGTACGCGGCGATGGCCGCCTCACGGGGCTCCAGCCCGGCGAAGTCGGCGGGGCCGGGCGGGGCCTGGTCGGGGGCGACGCGCTTTCCGTACCCGGCTTTCGCCATGGGGTGGGCGGGAGCGCGCAGGGCGGCACTAAGGTTGGCAGCAGCCATGGGGATCGTTCTTTCTAAGGTGGGCGATCTCTGACGGTCAGACCCCGGTCGGTGTTGCGAGCACCACCGGGGTTGTCCGTTTTACGGATAGTGGGTTGCTGATCGTGAACCTAGAGCGTGCGTACGCTCCGACGCAACCCGATCACCGATCGTCACTAGTGGTCGATTTCGGGCAGGCTGAAAGGCAGTTCGGAAGGCCGTCCGGACCGGTGCACAAACAGGGGGGTGGGTGGGTTGAACCCAACCACCCATGCCTACAGAAAGAGCTCGGGGCCCGGAGCTCGGCGCTCGGGGCTTGAGCCCCGGGCGGACCTGCGGAACCGCCGCCGGGCCGGGGGGGGAACGCCGACGCGATCCGGTGAGCCGGGGCGCGTCGGGGGACGGCGGGCGGCAGGCGGTCGGTTACTTCACCGGCCGCAGCCCCAGCGGGCCCGCGATCTCCTGGAGCATCACGCGGCCGGCCTCCTCGGCGAGGTTCTCCTCGCTCGGGTCCTGGTCGGTGTCCAGGCCGTCCAGCTCCGCCAGGGGCTGGCCGAGGCGGATGTGGGCGACCAGGGACTGGAGGGCGCGGAGGGTGGCGGAGGCGGTGGAGCCCCAGTTGGAGAAGTACGAGAACTGCCACCACCACAGCGCCTCGGCGGTGCGGTCCGCCTCGTAGTGCGCGAGGCCGTGGCCGAGGTCGGTGACCAGGTCGGCCAGGTCGTCGGAGATGCGGTGCGGGACCGGGGCCTTGCGGGGCTCGTACGGGTCGAAGACCTCGGAGTAGACGTCGATCGGCTCCAGCAGCGCCGCGAACCGCTCGCGCAGGCCGTCCGCGTCCGGCTCCGCGCCGAGGTCCGGCTCGTACCGCTCGTCGGGCAGGACGTCCTCGTACGCGCCGAGGCGGCCGCCCGCCAGCAGGAGCTGCGAGATCTGGAGGAGCAGGACCGGGACGGCCTCTTCCGGCTCGTCGACCTTGGACACCTCGGTGACCGCGACGATGAACGTCTTGATCTGGTCCGCGATCTGGACGGCGAAGTCGCCCGGGTCCTGCGTGACGGAGTTCAGCGTGGCGTCAGACATCGAGGGGACCTCCCGTGGGCGCGGTCACAGACGGTGGAGCGGACGGCTGTACGTGCAGGGGTCCGGGCGCGCGCCCGGACCCGGGGCCTGCGGCGGCGGTTCCGACGTCGGTGCCGGTCTCGGTGTCCTCGGCGTCAGACATCCAGCAGCCGCCTCCCCTCGAAGGCGCGGCCCAGGGTGACCTCGTCGGCGTACTCCAGATCGCCGCCGACCGGCAGACCACTGGCCAGCCGGGTCACCTTGAGGCCCATCGGCTTGACCATCCGCGCCAGGTACGTCGCGGTGGCCTCGCCCTCCAGATTGGGGTCGGTCGCGAGGATCAGCTCCGTGATCGAGCCGTCCGCGAGCCGCGCCAGCAGCTCGCGGATGCGCAGGTCGTCCGGGCCGACGCCCTCAATGGGGCTGATCGCCCCGCCCAGCACGTGGTAGCGGCCCCGGAACTCGCGCGTCCGCTCGATCGCCACGACGTCCTTGGGCTCCTCGACCACGCAGATGACGCTCGGATCGCGGCGCGCGTCCCGGCAGATCCCGCACCGCTCCTGCTGCGCGACATTGCCGCACACCTCGCAGAACCGGACCTTGTCCTTGACCTCCAGGAGGGCGTGGGCGAGCCGGCGTACGTCGGTGGGCTCGGCCTGCAGGACGTGGAAGGCGATCCGCTGCGCGCTCTTGGGACCGACGCCGGGCAGCCTGCCCAGTTCGTCGATGAGGTCCTGAACAACGCCTTCGTACAACGGAACGCCTTTCTTCGCTTCCTGCTCCGTACCGTAGTGGGTACGGGTCGGTACCAGTAGGCCCTGGAGGGCCCGCGGAACCTGCGGGGCCCACGGGCGCCTACGGCCCCGCGGCCGGCCGGGTCAGAACGGCAGACCCGGGATGCCGCCCCCGCCGCCCAGCCCCTGCGCCAGCGGGCCGAGCTTCTCCTGCTGGAGCGCCTGCGCGTTCTCGTTGGCCGCCTGGACGGCCGCGACGACGAGATCGGCCAGCGTCTCGGTGTCCTCCGGGTCCACCGCCTTCGGGTCGATCACCAGGGCGCGCAGCTCGCCGGAGCCGGTCACGGTGGCCTTCACGAGACCGCCGCCCGCCTGTCCGTCGACCTCGGTCCTGGCCAGTTCCTCCTGGGCCGCGGCGAGATCCTGCTGCATCTTCTGGGCCTGCTGGAGCAACTGCTGCATGTTGGGCTGGCCACCACCGGGAATCACGGTCACTCCTGGCATTTCGACGACAAATGTTTCGGTAAGCCGAGCCTACGTGCTCCCCGGTCACCGCGCTTCACCCGCCGGGGACCAACTCTTTCGAGTGAGATCTGCGAACCGACGTGAGGGCTCCTATACCTGACCAGGGGCCCTGCCCAGGCGGGAATCCCGCGATTTCGACCCCACGGCCCACCATTCGGCGGTAGGAAGGGCATGCACCTCGGCACACGAGCGTGCATGTGCGGTGACGCAGAGTTACCCCCTACGCGTCCGTCCCGTCCGTCAGAGTGCAGAGGAGTGCCCCGGTGAGTCAGCCGGAGATGCAGCCCGAGGGGCCGCCCCGCAAGGAGTCCGATGCGGGATCCGGTGAGAACGGAGCTGAGCATTCCGCTACGGGAGCCCCGGCCGGGGATCGCACCGCCGGACGCACCGGCGACCGTGCCGGATGGCGCGGCGGCGGCGGGCGCGATCTGACCGGGCGCCCGTTCCCCCTCGGTGACTGGGGCGAGCCGGCCGAGCGGCTCGACGAGCTCTACCGCTGGGTCGAGACCGGCGCCCTGGACACCGCCGACTGGTATCTGAACGACCGGGTCTGGAAGCGCCGGGCCGCCCGGGGCCTGCGGTTCGGCACGGCCGCCGGGGTGGTCGCCGGTGCCGCCCTCCCCCTGCTCGACCTGACCGGCACGCTGAGCGGCTCGGCGGGCTGGGGCTATCTGTCGCTGCTGCTGGGGGCCGCCTGCATGGCCTGCGACCGGTATTTCGGCCTCACCTCCGGGTGGATAAGGAACCTGGCCACGGCCCAGGCCGTGCAGCGGCGGCTCCAGGTGCTCCAGTTCGACTGGGCCTCGGAGTGCGTACGGGAGATGCTCGGGCCGACCGAGGGCACGGCCAGCGAGGCGACCGAGCGGTGCCTGGGAGTGCTGCGGAGATTCTCCGAGGACGTCACCGAGCTGGTGCGGTCGGAGACGGCGGACTGGATGGTGGAGTTCCGGGCGGGGCCCGCGCCGATGGGGATGCAGGCCCTGGCGACGGGGAGCGCGGGCGGGCGGGGGGAGCCGGGGGCGGCGCCGGGGCGGTTCTCGATGCCGTCGGTGGCGGCGCGGCCGAACATGCCGCGGCAGCGGCCACCGGAGTCGCCGCCGCGGTGAGTGTTCCCGGGGCACGCCCATGCCCCCGGGTGACGCTTCGGGGCCCGCCCCCGGGCCCCCGGGCCCAAACGCCGGACGGGCTGGATCCGGGCGCCCCGGTCCATGAGGCGCGGGGGCCGACTGGATCCGGGCGCCCCGGTCCGTGAAGCGCGGGGGCCGACTGGGTGCGGGCACCCCGGTCCGTGAGGCGCGGGGCCGGCTGGGTGCGGCTCAGCTGAAGATGATCATTGAGCCCTGGGCCAGGCTGCGGGTCGCCGCCGCGTGCAGGCCCAGCCAGACGTGGCGTTCGCGGGCGAAGGGACTGTCGTCGTAGGGCATCGGGTGCGCCGGTTCCTCCAGCGCGGTGGGGCCCGACGGAGGCTGCGGGGCGGCCGGCGGGTTGGCCGGGTCGATACCGATGGCCGGGGCGACGAACTCCAGCTCCCGCAGCAGCCCGTGGGCGGAGCCGAGGGGGCCGCCGCCCGCCAGGAGGGCGTCGTCGGAGAGCGGGACCGGGAAGTCCACCGGGACGTACGCCCCGGCGTGGTCGTAGTGCCAGACCAGGTGCGACTGCTGCGCCCCCTGCTCGAACATCTCCAGGAGCTGCTCGTAGTCGCCGTCGAGACCGGCGACCGGGGTGACGGCCAGCCCGCTCAGCTGGAGCAGATAGGCGCGGCGCAGGAAGTGCAGGGCGTCGTAGTCGAAACCGGCCACGGGGGCGACATCCCCGGTGAGGCCCGGCATGTAGGCGTAGACGGGGACGGACGGCAGCCCGGCGTCGTTCAGCGCCTTGTCGTAGACGGCGATCTCTTCGGCGAAGGGGTTGTCGGCGCTGTGGCACAGCACGTCGACGAGGGGGACCAGCCACAGGTCACAGGCCACGAAGTCTCGCTCTCGGAAGGGTTCGGGCGGTCGTCGGGACAGCGTAATGCGGGGCGAACCTCACGCACAGTGCCCCGGGGATCCCGTACCCCCCGGGGACTCCGAAGGCTCCGGAGCCATCGCGGAACCGGTGCCCGGCGGTCCGCAGGTGTCCCCCTCCACGCCCCCCTCCACCTCGTGCCCTTCTCCGCTCCCCTTTGCCTCCCGCGCTTCCCGCGCCTCCCGCGCCTCCAGGCGGTCCGCCCAGGCGAGCGCGTGTCCGTAGTAGGAGCGCATCTCGGCATGTACCTGCTCGCGGTCGCCGCGGGCGATGGCCTCGACCAGCTTTTCGTGGCCGAACCACAGCACGTTCTCGTCCATGCCGTCGCGGCGCAGCCGGTGCACGGCGAACACCCAGGCCTGGACGCGGAGCCGGGTGAGGAAATCGGCGATGTACGGGTTGAGGACGAACTGCCCCAGCTCCCGCCAGAACCGCAGGTCATACCCGATCAGGACGTCGAGGTCGCCGCCCTTCGCCGCGCGGACCGCCTCCGCGGCCCGTCGGCGGATCGAGGCCAGCCCCTCGGGCCGGACGGCGACCCGTTCGGCCGGGTCGCGGAAGAGGCCCTCGACGACGAGCGCCCGGGCCTCGGCCATCGCGCGGTAGTCGGCGACGGTGAACTCCCGTACCTGGAAGCCCCGGTGCTGGTCGGAGGCGAGGAGCCCCTGCGCGGAGAGGTCGAAGAGCGCCTCGCGGACGGGCGTCGCGGAGACCCCGTACTGCTCGGCGATCTGCTTGACGGTGAACTCCCGGCCCGGCGGCAGACGTCCCGCGAGCACCTCGTCGCGCAGCGCGTCGGCGATCTGCTGGCGCAGGGTACTGCGCGTCACACCTGCGCTCGGACTCATGCCGACCTCTTCCGTCCGTCCCGTACGTACGCGCGTACCCGTCGTGGTTCGGGTCACCCTAAGCCAGGGCCACCGCCGTGCCCGATTCCGGGCACGGCGGGGAGACGTACGGAGCCGATCGCATACGGAACCGGATGACCCGGTCACTCCGTGTACGGATCGGAAGGGGACACGGGCCGCTCTACGCGCCCTGCACCGTGTAGGTGTCGGCGACGGAGAGCGCCACGTCCAGGGCCGCGAGCCCCTCCTTGGCCTCGGCCTCGGAGACGTTGCAGGCGGGGACGGCATGGGTCCGGTTCATGTTGATGAACGGCCACAGCCCCTGCTTCTTCGCTGCGGCACCGAAGGCCGCCATCGGGGCGTTGGCCTCGCCCGAGGCGTTGTACGGGACGAGCGGCTCGCGGGTCTCGCGGTCACGGACCAGTTCCAGCGCCCAGAACGCGCCGAGGCCGCGCACCTCGCCCACCGAGGGGTGGCGTTCGGCGAGTTCGCGCAGCCCGGGTCCGAGAATCGTCTCGCCGATCCGGGCGGCGTGCTCGACGACCTTCTCGTCCTCCATCACGCCGATGGTGGCGACGGCGGCGGCGCAGGCCAGCGGGTGCCCGGAGTAGGTGAGGCCGCCGGGGTAGGGGCGGGTCTCGAAGGTCGCGGCGATCTCGGCGCTGATGGCGACGCCGCCGAGCGGTACGTAACCGGAGTTGACGCCCTTGGCGAAGGTCAGCAGGTCCGGCACGACGTCGAAGTGGTCGGCGGCGAACCAGGCGCCGGTCCGGCCGAATCCGGCCATGACCTCGTCGAGGACGAAGACGATCCCGTACCGGTCACAGATCTCGCGAACGCCCGCCAGGTAGCCCGGCGGCGGGGTCATGATGCCCGCCGTGCCCGGAACGGTCTCCAGGATGATCGCGGCGATGCTGGACGGCCCCTCGAAGGCGATCGTGTCTTCCAGGTGCTGGAGCGCGCGGGCGCACTCCTCGGCCTCGGTCCGCGCGTAGAAGGGCGAGCGGTAGAGGAACGGCGCCCAGAACCGGACGACGCCCGCCGAACCGTTGTCGGAGGGCCAGCGGCGCGGGTCCCCGGTGAGGTTGATCGCGGTGGAGGTGGCGCCGTGGTACGAGCGGTAGGCGGAGAGCACCTTCGGACGGCCGGTGTGCAGCCGGGCCATGCGGATGGCGTTCTCGACGGCCTCGGCCCCGCCGTTGGTGAAGAAGATCTTGTCCAGGTCTCCGGGGGTGCGCTCGGCGATGAGGCGTGCGGCCTCGGAGCGCGACTCGACGGCGAACGCGGGCGCGAAGGTGGCGAGCCTGCCCGCCTGCTCCTGGATCGCGGCGATCACGGTGGGGTGCTGGTAGCCGATGTTGGTGTAGACGAGCCCGCTGGTGAAGTCGAGGTAGCGGTTGCCGTCGTAGTCCCAGAAGTAGGACCCCTCGGCGCCGGCGACGGCGAGCGGGTCGATGAGGCCCTGGGCGGACCAGGAGTGGAACACGTGCGCGCGGTCCGCGGCCTTCACGGCCGCACCGGCCGCGGGGTCGGCGTACGGGGCATGAGGGGCATGAGGGGTCATGCGGCCGAGCGTAAGTGCTGGTGGGGGGTGGCCTCCATGGCCACCTTGTACGGCTTGGGCCGGATGGTTCGGCAAGGTGTCGCCCCGCTTCCCCCCTCCTTAATTGACAGCATGCTGTCGACATGACAGTCTTCTGTCATCGAGCCGAGGAGGTCATCATGACCAGCAGCAGCGCCACGACCGTGCATCTCGCCGTCTACGACACCTTCGCCGACTGGGAGACCGGGTACACGACCGCCCATCTCACGCAGAACGGCTACACCGTGCGGACCGTGGGGCTCTCCCGGGAGCCGGTGACGACCATGGGCGGCCTGCGCGTCCAGCCCGACCTGACCTTGGACGAACTCCGGCCGCAGGAAAGCGCGTTGCTGATCCTGACCGGCGCGTCCGGCTGGGACTCGGGCGAGACGCTGGCCCCCTTCGCGCGGGCGGCCCGCACCTTCCTGGACGCGGGGGTGCCGGTCGCGGCGATCTGCGGGGCGACGGCCGGACTGGCCCGGGAAGGGCTGCTGGACGACCGGGCGCACACGAGCGCGGTCTCGTTCTACCTCGCGGCGACGGGGTACGCGGGCGGCGAGCGGTACGTGGAGGTGGACGCGGTCACGGACGCCGGGGCGGACGGGGCCGGGCGCGAGGGTGCCGGTGGTCGGCTGATCACGGCCGGGCCGACGGAGCCGGTGGCGTTCGCCCGGGAGGTGTTCGCGCTGCTCGGGGTGTACGACGAGAAGAAGCTCGACGCGTGGTACCGGCTGTTCCACGACTCGGACGCGAGCGCGTACGAGGTGTTGCAGGGTGAGTAGCGGGGACTCGGGTCGCCTGCCGTCCGAGCAGGAGCTGCTGAGCCGGGCGGCGCTGACGGTGTTCCGGCTGAACGGCCAGTTCCTGTCGGTGGCCGACGAGTTGGCGCGGCCGGCGGGCCTCACGTCGGCCTGGTGGCAGGTGCTGGGGGCGGTGCTGGTGGAGCCGTTGCCGGTGGCGGGGATCGCCCGGACGATGGGGATCACCCGGCAGAGCGTGCAGCGGATCGCCGACCTGCTGGTCGAGCGGGGCCTCGCGGAGTACGCGGAGAACCCGGCCCACCGCCGCGCGAAGCTGTTGCGGGCGACGGGGGCGGGGCGCGACGCGGTGTCCCGGATCGGCCCGCCCCACGCGGAGTTCGCCGCGCGGCTGGCGGGGGAGGTGGGGGCGGAGGACCTGGCGGAGACGGTGTGCGTGCTGGAACGCCTGTCGGAGGCACTGGACCGCCTGGCGACCGCGGACCGGGGTGCCTCCGGCCCGTCCGACGCTCAGGGCGCGGGCCGGGGTGCCTCCAGCCCGTCCGGCGCTTAGGCACTTCGAGCCCGTCGGGACTTCACCCCGCGGGCCGGGCACTTCGAGCCCGTCCGGCGATTGAGGACGGAACCCTTGATCCCACGAGGGCGGTGCGCAGGGCGGGGCGGCACCCCGGAGCTCCCGGGACGTACAGGCCTGGACCCGACACCTCGACGGTTCCGTCCTCGAACGCCGGACGGGCTGGGCAGACGGGCGCCGTCCTCAGCGGGGAGGCCGACGCGGGACGGGCGGAAGACGCGGGACGGGCGGAAAGGGAGGCAGGCGCCGGGCGGGCCGGAAAGGAAGACGAACGCGGGACGGGCTTGAAGCGCGTGCGGGCCGCGGCGTTATTCTCGTGCGGGCCGCACGGGGGAGGAAGCGCAGCATGGACAAGCTCGGGCCCGACGACCCGCACCGCATCGGCGCGTACCGGCTGCTCGGCCGCCTCGGCGAGGGCGGCATGGGCCAGGTCTTCCTCGCCCGCTCCGACCGCGGCCGCACCGTCGCCCTCAAACTCGTCCGGCGTGAGCTCGCCGAGCAGCCCGAGTTCCGCGCCCGCTTCCGCCAGGAGGTCCGCGCCGCGCACCGGGTCGGCGGCGCGTGGACCGCCCCGGTGCTGGACTCCGACACGGAGGCCCCCGTCCCCTGGGTCGCCACCGGTTACGTCGCCGGGCCCTCCCTCCAGCGCATCGTCTCGGGCCGCCCCGGCGCCCCGGTCACGGCCTCGGGGGCGTACGGGCCACTGCCGGCCCGTTCCGTGCGGTTCCTGGGGTCCGGGCTCGCCCACGCCCTCCAGCACATCCACGGGGCCGGGCTCATCCACCGGGACCTGAAGCCCTCCAACGTCCTGATGACCATCGACGGGCCCCGGGTCATCGACTTCGGCATCGCCCGCGCCCTGGAGTCCGTGGCCGACGGCGACCTGACCCGCACCGGGGCCCTCGTCGGCTCGCCCGGGTTCATGGCCCCGGAGCAGGTGCGCGGCGAGCGCGTGACCACCGCGTGCGACGTGTTCTGCCTCGGCTCCGTCCTCGCGTACGCCGCGGCGGGCCGGCTTCCGTTCGGTTCGGCGGAGAGCGGCGGGGTCCATGCCCTGATGTTCCGGATCGCCCAGGACGACCCGGACCTGACCGGGGTCCCGGAGGAGCTGGCCGGCGTCGTCCGGGACTGCCTGGCTAAGGACCCGGCGGCCCGCCCCGGGACGGAGGAGATCCTGGCCCGCCTGGGCGAGGCGGACGCGGACGAGCCCTGGCTGCCCGCCACTCTCCTCGCCCAACTCGGCCGCCAGGCGGTGGGGTTGCTCGACGCGGAAGACCCGGAGGAGCCGGAGGGGCAGGAGGTGCAGCAGGGGCCGGAGGGGCCGGGCAGGCCCGGAGACCCGCGAGGATCGGAGAGCTCACAGGGGCCTGGGATCCCGCAGGGGCCGGTGAACTCACAGCCATCGGGGGCTCCCCACAGGCCGGTGGGCTCACAGCCGTCGGAGCCTCCCCACAGGCCGGTGAGCCCCCAGAGGCCGGCCGGTCCAGCCGTGTCACCCTCGGACCCGCGCACCCTCGCGAGCCCCCCGTGGCCCCCCGCGCCCGCACAGCCCACCCGGCCCGCCTACCCCTCCGCCCCCGTACCCCCGGCCCACTTCGCCCCCACCCCTCCCCCGCCCGCCCGGGAACGCCGCTCCGCCGGGGCCACCGTCGCGCTCATAGCCGTCGCCGTGGTCGTGGCGCTGGGGGCGGGCGGATCGGTGTACGCGTTCATGAAGGGCGACGGGCCGGGCACGACCGCCTCCCCCGGGCCCTCGGACTCCGCCGGCACGGGCAGCGGCGGCAAGAGTCAGCAGGGAAGCGGCGAAGGGGCCGTCCCCGCCGGGTTCCTCGGCACCTGGTCCGGCTCCATACCCGGCGACCGAGGCACCTCCACCCGGACGTTGACCATCCGGCAGGGCGAGGTGGGCGACCAGGTCCTCGCCCTCACCGCCAAGGGCCCCCTCGCGTCCGGCTCCACGTACCACTGCGAGTTCAGCGCCCAGCTCGCCGACAGCCCCGCCGGGAACGGCCCGGTCCGCATCGGCCCCTCCACGGTGTCCTCCGGGAGCCCGGCCTCCTCCTGTTCCCCCGGCAAGCCCACCGAACTCACCCTGCTCCCGGACGGCACCCTGCGCCGCGCCACGACCGGCACGGGCGAGAGCCTGATCTACACCAGGTCGGGCTGATCGGAGCGCACGTCGTCCACCCGGTCGCCCGGCTGCCTGCCTCCGCGACGGCTCCCTGCGGGTACCTCCAGGGCTGCGAGCGCACCCCGTGCTCCCCTTTCGGCGTTCTATGCTGCGCGAGGAACCGAGCCGACCCGAGGACGGAACCGAGGCCGACCCGAGGCCCAGGACCACGGCCGAGACCGAGACCCGCGACACGAGACCCGAGACACGAGACCCGAGACCCGAGACCGACCGAGGAGACACCCGCGTGGCGACAGGGCGTACCGACCCCGAGCGGCGGGACCGCATCATCGACGCGACGCTCGACCTCATCGTCGACGAGGGCGTCGCGGGCGTCTCGCACCGCAAGGTCGCCGCCCGCGCGGGCGTGCCGCTGGGCTCGATGACGTACCACTTCTCCGGCATGGACGAGCTGCTGCACGAGGCGTTCACCCGGTTCTCCGGGACGATCGTCGCCGTCTTCGAGGAGCGGCTCGGCGCGGCGGCCACCCCCGACGAGGCCCGTGAGGCGGTCGCCGATCTCGTCCACCACCTCTCCGGCGGCAACCAGCGCGAGCTGATCCTCACCCACGAGCTGTACACCCTCGCCGCCCGCAGGCCCGCCTACCGCGAGCTCACCCGCACCTGGATGGGCCGCAGCCGCCGCGCCCTGGAATGGCACTTCGACCCGGCCACCGCGCGCCAGCTCGACGCGCTCATCGAGGGGCTGTCCATCCACCGCGCCCTGGAGACCGAGCCCCACGAGCGCGCCCTCACGGTCGAGGCGATCGCCCGCATCACCGCACCGCGCCCGTAGAGGCCGCTCTCGCGACCGGGTTCACCGCACGTCGGCCACCCGGCCCGTCAGGTCACGCCCGTGACGGTGACGACGATCCTGAACTCCCTGCCCGGGTATCCGGCGGCCAGGTGCCGGGGGAGTCGTCGCCCGGGCGGGCCAGGGGTGAGGCGGCACGCAGGGACCGCAGGCGGCTGCGGACGGCGGGCGCGGGTCCGGTGCTCACTCGCCCGCGCGAGCCCCACGCCGACGCCCGAAGCTCGGCACCCGGGACCCGAGCGCCGCAGCGCGGTGTGCACTCTTACGGGGGTACGTGGGTGGGCCCCCGGCCCGAAGCTCGGGTGCCGGGATCCGGGCGTCGGGATGCGAGACCCGGGGTTCGAGCGCCTTCTTTAACCGGGCGGCAGAAGAGGGGGGTTGGGAGAACCTCCCCTCCCTTCCCACCCCGTCACGGCCAGCCGGTATGACTAATCGTGACAGCTTGCGGCGCAGCGTGACGGCCGCTTACGGTGCGAGAACTACGAGAACTAATCGACCCCGACGCGGTGTTGTCGCACCAGGCCGGGGTCTCACCGCAAGATCGATCAGCTGGAAAGGCGATCCCGTGGCTACCCCACACTTTAGCTCCGCCCTGTCCGCCCCCGCAGTCCCCGCCGCGTACCCGCTGGCCAAACCCGGCTACGGCAAACGCTCCACGCCCGGCCAACAGACGCGCACCCGCGACGACTTCGCCGCACTCCCGACCCGTGAGCGGTACGTCGCCGGATTCGTCGACCACCTCCCCGACGGCGCCGCGATGAGCATCAAGCACCTGGCCAAGCAGCTCCCGCTGTACGGACAACAGGCCATCTCCACGGCCCTGAAAGCCCTGTCCGTCGCGGGGCATCTGCGACGCGTACGGTGCGCTGTCGGCGAGGGCGACGAGACCCGGTGGGCCTTCCGGACCTTCTGGTCCCGCACCGCACGCGACAACGAGTGGTGGACCACCTACCTCGCCACCGAGAACGCCACCCGGACCGCAACCCCCGCCGCCGCACCGCGAGCACCCTCAGCGCCTGCGGAGCCCCCGACCGCCTCAGCACCGCCCGCCCCGGCCCCCGCCGCCGTACCGCAGCAGCGCACCGCGCCCGAGCCCCAGCGCGAGCCCACGAGCCCGGCACCGGCACCGTCGGCCCCGCAGACAGCCCCCTCCCCCTCCCCCGCCTACCTCGCCCTCGCCGAACTCGGCCGCAAGGACATCCGGCTGGCACTGTCCGCCGACGACTGCGCCGCCCTCGAAGCACTGGCAGCGGAATGGCTCGACCGAGGCGTGGACGCCGACTACCTGACCGCCGCCCTCACCGCAGGGCTCCCCGCCCAGGTCGACTGCCCGCCCCGCCTCGTCCGCCGCCGCCTCACCGACAAGATCCCGCCCCGACTGCCCACCCGACCCACCACCCCGAACACCGCCCCCGGCCCCGGCACCAGCACCCCTCGCCTCCTCATGGAATGCACCGACTGCGGCCGCCCCGGCCAACCCGAAGCCCTCCCCGACGGCCTCTGCCGCCCCTGCCACGCCGCCCACTCCGAGAACAGGCAGGCCCCCTCCCCCGGCCCCACCGAAATCGCCGCCGTCAAAGCGCACATGGCCAACCTGCGCGGCCTGCTCAGAACACCCTGAAGCAGCCGAAGCGGGATGCCGTCAGGGCGTGACGATGGCGAATCCGGGGTCGGGGTCGTCCAGGACGGACATCAGGACGGTCAGAGCGCCCGGGTCGCCGGTGTGCTCGATGCCGTCGAGCCCCAGGCCGCCCAGGAGGTCCAGGAGTTGGGGCTTGGTGAGAGTGACGGTGAGATCCGCGCTGTCGGCGGAGCCGTCGGCCACCGGGTGGTGCACCAGGACCCCGTTGCGCAGGCTCGTCCGGTACGTCGTGTCCAGGTCGGTGAACCGCCACAGCACGGCCAGGGAGTGGTCCCAGGCCCGGGGGCCGTTGACGCGGATGGCGAGGGAGTCGAAGACCTGCTCCACGGAGAGCGCGGCGGACATGCTGTCGGCAGCGATCGGTGCGGGCTTCACTCCGTGGCGCAACTCCTCCGCACCCATCAGGTAGTTGTTGCGCCAGGTGCCGCATTCGGCGCCGTACCCGAGGCGTTCGAAGGTCTCGGCGAGCAGTTCCTTGGCCCGGCTGTCACCGGGAGCCGCGAAGGTGGCGTGCTTGAGGAGCTGGGCGGCGAACCGCGGATCACCGGCGTCCAGATAGGCACGGGCCCTCGTCAGCACGGCGCCGAGGCCGCCCATGCAGTCGACGTAGCGGTGGGCGGATTCGGTGGGCGGGTGCTCCCAGAGGGAGGCCGGGTGGCCGTCGTACCAGCCCATGTAGCGGTGGTAGATCGCCTTGACGTTGTGGCTGACCGAGCCGTAGTAGCCACGGGCGTGCCAGGCCCGTGCCAGGCGCGGCGGGAGTTCGATCATCTCCGCGATCTCGATACCGGTGTGCCCCTGGTTGAGCAGCCGCAGCGTCTGGTCGTGCAGATACCCGTAGAGGTCGCGCTGCTCGGACAGGAAGGCGGTGAGGCGCTCGGTTCCCCAGGTGGGCCAGTGGTGGGAGGCGAAGAGGACGTCGGAGTCGGCGGCGTACAGGCTGATGGACTCGGTGAGGTAGCGGGACCAGATCCGGGCGTCGCGGACCAGGGCCCCGCGCAGGGTCTGGATGTTGTGCAGGTTGTGGGAGGCGTTCTCCGCCATGCACAGGGCGCGGCGTTCGGGCAGGTGGAAGTTGAGCTCGGAGGGGGCTTCGGTGCCCGGCGTGAGCTGGAAGCGGAACAGGACGCCGTCGAGGCGTTCCTCCTGTCCCGTACGTGTGACCTCCAGGGTCGGCGGCAGCAGGCTCGGCAGTCCGGTGGAGGCCGCGAAACCGAGACCGACGCCGATCAGGCCGCGCGGATCCGGTTCGAGCTGCCAGCCGGTGTGGTAAGCGCCCCGGCGGAGCATCGCGGTTCCGGCGTAGACGTTCTCGGCGACCGAGTTCTCCATGAAGCCGGCGGGGGCGACGATCGGTACGTCGTCGTCGGGGCCGACCACGCCGAGCGTCCCGCCGAAGTGGTCGATGTGGGAGTGGGTGAACACCACGGCGGTGACGGGCCGGTCGCCCCGGTGGGCCCGGTAGAGGGCGAGCCCTTCGGCCGCGCACTCCTGGGAGACGAGGGGGTCGACGACGATCACGCCGCGCTCGCCCTCGATCAGCGTCATGTTCGAGAGGTCAAAGCCCCGGATCTGGTGGACGCCCTCGGTGACCTCGTACAGACCGGCGCGGGCGCAGAGCTGCGACTGACGCCACAGGCTCGGGTCGGCCGTGTCGGGGCAGTCCTCCCGCAGGAACGCCGTGGCGTCGAAGTCCCAGACGACCCGCCCGTCCGCCGCCGTGATCTTGGCGTTCGCGGGACCGGCCACCAGGCCCCGGTCGGCGTCCTCGAAGTCGGTCCGGTCGGCGAAGTCGGGGGCGCTGCTGTCGGGGGCGCTGCTGTCGGGGCTGGTTGCGGCAGTCGTCACGGCGGGGCCTCCTGGCCGGGACGCGGGCACGCCGACGGGCGGACACGTGACCGGTAACGCCATCGTCGGCCGCCGCCGGGTCGCCCGCCCACCGGATGTGAGCCGAACAGGTGAGCACCCCTGAGGGCGGCCGTACCACCGAGGCGGCCCCAAGGCGTCGGACCGGCGCACTCAGCTCAGTAACGCGTACGCCGCGTTGAACAGGATCAACGTGTGCACGAACCGCCCCGCCCGCGACGGCGGATAGCGCCACATCAGCGGCCACGTGTCACCCCCGAGCGCTGGAACGGGTACGTAACTGATCCGGCCCGTCGTCGAGTTGAACGGCGTCACTTCACGCGGCCACGGCCGCCCCGCCGTCGACCCGGGCGGGACGAGGAAGTACACCCCGCGCCGGCCGTTCGACTCGCTGACGACGGGCCCCGGTTCACCCCCGACCAACTCCTCCATCCGATCGGCCAGCCGCCTCCCGGCGTCACCGTCCACGCGGACCGCGTCGAATTGCACGCCGGCCTTGCGGAGATGGAATCCGTACTGCGGAATCCAGTCCGCCGTCACACCACCATTGATTGCGTTCACGGGACGATTGTGACCCCGATCACCTAGCGTTAACCATGCCTGCCGGGGTGCGTCGCAAAGCCGTTGACCTGCGCGAACTCGGCTGGAGCCGGGTTGAGTTCGACGGCATCGAGTAGTGACCGGTTGAGTTCGGTTGAGTCGGAAAGAGATCGCGTGATGGCGAGTGCTGAGAACAAGGAAACCGCGAGCCCGATGGCCCGGATGGTGGCAGAGATGGCCCGGACGCTGCGCATCCAGCGCGGGTGGACGCAGGAGCAGCAGGGCAAGGAGATCGGCTACTCGGCGGCGGCGATCAGCGCGATGGAGACCTGCGCCCAGCCCGCCAGCGACGCCATGCTGGTCGAGCTGCAACGGGTGCACGGCAACGGCACGCGCATCTTCGAGACGGCACGGAAGTACATGCGGATGGAGCGGCTGCCCGAACAGTTCAAGGACTACGCGCTGCTGGAAGAGGCCGCGCTCAGCCTCCAGCTGTTCGCCGCGAACGTCGTCCACGGGCTGTTCCAGACGGAGGCGTACGCGCGGGCGTTGATCGGTGGCGGATACCCCCCGCTTTCCGACGCGCGCGTGGAAGAACTGGTCCAGCTCCGGATGGCACGGAAGGCCCTCTTCGACAGGGACCCGCTGCCGATGATCGAGGTCATCATCGACGAGGCCGTCCTGCGGCGCGTCATCGGCAACGAGGAGATCATGCGGGTGCAGTTGCTCTATCTCGTGGAGTGCGCCCAGCGGCGTAATGTCACGCTGCTGGTGCTACCCCTGGACGCGGGAAAGTACGGGGAGTACGCGGGCGCTCACGGCGAGATGAACCTGCTGGAGACCCCGGAGCACGAGCGTCTCGTCTATCTGGACCCTCAGGACGAGAGCCTGCTGATCAGTGACCCCACAAAGGTGAGCACGTATGCCCAGCGCTATGCGAAGATCCGGTCACAGGCCCTGGGTCCTCGTGAATCGCTGGACCTCATCAAGCGGTTGGCAGGAGTGAAGGAATGAGCAGCACCCTCCGGTGGTTCAAGTCCAGCTACAGCAACTCCAGCGGCGGCAACTGCATCGAAGTCGCCTTCGACTGGCGTACGTCCTCCTACAGCAGTGACAGCGGCGGCAACTGCGTCGAGGTCGCCGCCTGCCCCCACTCCGTCCATGTCCGTGACTCCAAGGTGGCCGACGGGCCCGTCTTCGCCGTCGCGCCCGACGCCTGGTCGGCGTTCGTCACCTGGGCGGAGTGAGCCGAGAGCGCTCCGGCCTGACGTATCCGCTGGTGGCGGCCGTGTTAGCGTCGGCGTCATGGCAGTACAGCGTGCTGGTGACGCGGAACCGGATCCCGAACCCGAACCGGCGCACCCGACGCCGCCCGAGGGGCTCAAGAGCCGGGACCGGATCCTGTGGGCCGCCTCGACCATGCTCGGCGAGGGCGCGGGCTCGGCGCTGAGCGTGCGCGCCGTGGCCGAGCGGGCGCGGGTGAGCACGGGGTCCCTGCGGCACCACTTCCCCACGCAACGCGCGCTCATGGACGCCATGCTGAAGGTCGTCTTCGACCTCGTCCTGCCCGAGGCCGGTTTCCGCGACACGTCCATTTCTCCGCGTGACCGCCTGCTCGGCTGCGTACAGGGCCTCCTCGTACCGCCGGACAGCACGCGGGGCGCCCGCGAGGCGTGGCTGACCGTGCACGAGCGGTACATCGCCTCCGAGCCCACCCAGGCCATGCGCGCGGAGTACCGGGCGATGCAGCGCGAGGTGACCCGCCGGGTCGAGGAGTGCCTGAACGTGCTGGTCGAGGAAGGGGCGCTGGCCGCAGGCGACACCACCCGGCGCGCGCGGTTCCTGCTGACGCTGGCCAACGGCGTAGCGATCGAGCAGGTGCTGCCGAGCGAGGACGCGCACATCGCCACCGAGCTGGACGTCCTGCGCACCGGCGTCGACCTCGTGCTGGACGGCCACGTCTGATCCGGCACCCTGCGTGCGTCAGGTACCCGCACCACCGTCCAGGAGCCAGTGGTAGCGCATCCGCATCGCCCGCTCGGTCGCACCCAGCACCGCGCCGATGCCCAGCGTGACGTTCAGCCACACCGGCAACCGCAACGGCGACTCGAAGGTACCCAACGAGTCCGCTATGGCCGGGATCTCGGAGATCGGCTGCGCCGCCTGGAGCAGGTTGAGGCCGACCCCGATGAGCAAAAGCACCACGGACACGGCCCCGATGAGAGCGCTGGCCCCCGGGTGCTCGCGGGCGAACTTCATGCGTCGCCCTTCCGCCGAGCGGGGGTCAGGGGCGAGCCGCGTCTCCGAACCGTCACCGTCCGCGACGAAGTGGCAGCGGCGCATGCCCACTTCGCTCCTGCGGACCTCGATGGTCCCGCCGGGGACGGGGAAGCGGGCCGGGAGCTTGGACTCGGCCTCGCAGAGCCCGTCGCGGTACAGCCGCGCCCGGACCACGCCCGACTCGGGGTCGCCGCCGTGCTTGACCTCCACCGTGTACGTCGCGGAGAGGCCGCCGCCCACCGGGAGCGGGAGGGAGAGCAGCGAGCGGCGCGTCATCTGCCACCAGCGGAAGGGCTTCAGCGGCTTCCCGTCACCCGGCTTCACCCGGCGCTCAAGTCGTCGGTCGTTCCAGCTCGGCCCCATGGTGACGCCCTCCCCGATCGCGACCAATACGGTGTGCTACTCCAACCTCCCGACTAAACTAACACACTGTACTGGTAACGCAGTGTGATCATAAGGCCCCGCGTGACGGACGCACGAGGGCTCGTGGCTGAATATCCCCACACACAGAAGCAACCAAGGGTGGGGGCACCACAGATGACCGGACACACAGCTCGGACCAGACGTTTCGCCGTACTGGCCGCGACCGCCGCGATGACCGTCGCCGCGACCACGCTGTCCGGGGGGACGGCGGGGGCCACGGCGCTGCCGGTCCCGCACGACATCAACGGGGACGGATACGGGGACATCGTCCTCCCCGCGCCCGGCGCCACCGTCGCCGGAAAGGCGTACGCCGGCGCGATCGTCGTCCTCTACGGGTCGGCCAACGGCGTCTCCGCCGCCAAGCGGGCCGTGATCACGCAGGCATCGCCGGGCGTGCCGGGGGCGGCGGAGGAGGGCGATGCCTTCGGGTCGTCGATCGCCCTCGCGGACCTCGACAAGGACGGGTTCGCCGACATCGTGGTCGGATCGCCGCACGAGAAGATCGGCTCCACGCTGTCGGCCGGAGCAGTCGTGGTGCTGTGGGGCGGGAAACAGGGCCCGGTTTCCGGCGTGGCGCTGCCGACGCTGCTGGAACAGCAGGGGCAGGCAGGGCGGGACGTCGCCGCCTGGTCAGGCCCCGACGGGGCGCAGGTCCTCGTGGTGAACAACAACAACGCAACCCGTCTGAACGGGCCGTTCAAGCGGACCGATCAGGTCGCCGCCTCGTCCTACCTGCACGACGAGACCGGCTACATGAACGCCGCCGCCTACGGGGACCTGAACGGCGACAAGGCCGCCGACCGTGTTCTCGTCAACGGCCGTATGGGCGGCTGGAGCGGCGGGCCGGTGTACGTGAACTCCTCCATGGAGAGGCCGAACCGGCTGCACGGCGGCGACGGGCTCATCGCTGCGGTGGGGGACGTCAACGGGGACGGTTACGGGGACGTCGTGCTCGGCGACCCCGACGACCCGCACCCGGAGGAGGGGCCCATCGGCCACCTCGGCGGGGCGGTGCACGTGTGGTTCGGGTCGAGGACGGGTGTGGCGTACGACAAGGCGCCGATGACCGTGCACCAGGACACGGCGGGCGTGCCCGGCGGCGGGGAGCGCGACGACGCGTTCGGGGCGTCGGTCGCGGTGGCCGACCTGAACAAGGACGGCGCGGCCGAGATCATCGTCGGGACGCCCGGCGAGGCGATCGGCACGAAGGCGGGCGCCGGAGGCGTCGTGGTCATTCCTGGCCGCCGTACGGGTCAACTCGGCTCGGGCTCCTACGCGTTCACGCAGGGCACCGCCGGAGTGCCGGGCGCGGTGGAGGCCGGGGACCGGTTCGGCGCGACGGTCAGCGCCGGGGACCTGAACAAGGACGGACGGCCCGACCTCGTGGTGGGTGCGGCACAGGAGAACGGCCAGGGCGCGGTGTGGGCCCTGCCCGGCGGCACGTCCGGGCTGCCTCTCTACACGTCGTCGGCGTCCTTCGGCCCGGGCTCGCTCGGGCTGTCGGGCGGCGACTGGCTGTACCTGGGTGGCGACCACCGGCACTAGGCGGCCTGGACGAGGCGGCGCGGGATCTCGTGGAGATCCCGCGCCGCCGGTGTCACCCCTCCGGTGTCACCGGACCCGTATCACTCGGCGAGCTTCACGGAGTTGATCGGCGTGAAGTTGTAGTCGTAGTACGTTCCGGCCCGCTGGTTTCCCCCGCAGTCGGTACCGTTGGACCCCTTGCACCGGTATGCCTTCGCGCCGCCCGTCTGGTTGTTGAACCAGCGCTTGGTGCCGTACTGGTCGTAGATCTTGTGCACCCCGTACGAGTAGAACCGGTGACTCGGCTTGTCGCCGTTCCAGCCCGCGCCCGGGTACAGGCAGACGGCACCGGACGGGCAGCCGTGGATCGTGCCGGCGGCCTGCGCCGCACCGGCCGTTCCGCCCATCGTGAGCACGGCGCCGGTGGCGAGCGCGGTGGCCGCCATCGCGGTCCTGGTGATGGTCCCCCGAATCAGACGCATGTGCCTTCATCCCCCTTCAGGTCGCTCCTGCGTTCGTTCATCGCTCGTTTACGAGCTGCTTCGATGATGGGGAGACCCACGCAAACGGGTCGAAAGGTTTTCGGCACACAGAAAACGGATGCGTTCATTTCGGGGGATTCATGACACTCCGTATCCATTTCACAGCGGACGACCTGGCACGCATCACGGTCGCTCCTCGCCCTGACCCCATGTGGGAGCTGGTCAACAGCCTGCACATCCTCCAGAGGCGGCCGACCGTCCCCGCATACGCGCCGTGGCTGCGGCACGTACGGAAACGGCTGGCCCGCAGCGACCTCAGGAGCCCGATCCGGCTGCTCACGACGCTGGTCCCGCCCCGGGGGGACTTCCCGGACTTCCTCACCCCGCCCCACAAGGGCGGCCTGGAGGCCGCCCGTGACCTCGTGCTCGCCACACCGGCGGCCCGCCTCCGCACCGAACTGTCCGGATGCTTCGGGCAGCGCAGGCCGTCCACGTGGCTCCGGCGGCTCGCGGAGGGCGAGCGTGCCGCCCGGCAGGAGCTGGACGGGGCCTTCCTCACGTACTTCCGCGAACTCCTCGCCCCGCAGCTGCACCTGATCGACGACGTGGTGCACGCCGACCGCGCCCACCACGGCCGGGACGTGCTGGCGGGCGGAGCCGAGCGGCTGCTGAACACCTTGTCGCCGTCGATCCGCTGGGAGCCGCCCACGCTGGTCGCCGACTATCCGCGGGACGGGGACCTCCACCTGGGCGGGCGGGGCATCTCGCTGGTCCCGTCCTTCTTCTGCACCGAGCGTCCCGTCACTCTCATCGACCCCGAACTCCCGCCCGTACTCGTCTACCCCGTGAGCCGTCGCCCCGCGTCGGCGGACCCGGCCGACGGCCTGCCCGAACTGCTGGGGCGGACCCGGGCGATGGCCCTGTGCGCACTGGCCTCGCCGTGCGCGACGGGCGAACTGGCCCGGCGCATCGGTGTCTCGATCGGGACGGCGAGCAAGCACGCGTCGGTGCTGCGCACCACGAAGCTCATCACCAGTACGCGCAGGGGCGGCGAGGTGGTGCACGCCCTGACCCCGCTCGGGCGCGAGCTTGCGCAGGGACGGAGGGGCGGCTCGTGGTGCTGCGGCCCGGACCCCGCCCAGGCCGCCTCTAGGCCGCTCCCGCCAGGTCCCGGGACCTCAGCGCCAGCCACAGGTCGTAGCGGGCGGTCGGGGGGCGCAGCAGGGAGCGCTGGAGCACCGTTTCGAGCCGGGTGAGGCGTTTACGGGTGCCGGGTACGGAGATGCCCAGCTCGGCGGCGGCCGGGCCGAGGCGGCCCTCGCACCGCAACCAGGTGCGCAGGGTCTCCTCCGCACCCAGGACGGGGGCCAGTTGCTGGTCGGCCCAGTCGCGGACGGCCGGGCGGCCCAGGACGCGGTCAAGGCCGCGCACCCCCTCCGACGTATCGGAGCCGGGGGCGTACGGAGTCGACGGGACCGGGGGCACCGGCTGCGTGTTCTCGGGGGCGCACGCCGGAGCGGGCTCGGGGATGCACGCCGGAGCGGGGGCGGCCCGGACGCGCAGGGCCAGATCGAGGGCGGACTGGTCGGCCAGCCGGTGCAGGTCGAGGCCGAGCAGCTCGCCGATGAGCCGCAGCCGGGCGGCGAGGGTGTTGCGGTGGATCTTGAGATGGTCGGTCGCGTGCGACGAGAACGCCAGCCAGGAGGCGGCCGTGGCCAGCAGCTCCTGGCTCCCGGGGTCCTGCGCGCGGCGCGGGACATGGGTCAGGAGCGGGTTCAGCAGCTCGTTCGCCCACCGGCGGCCGGCCGGTCCGACGACGAGCGCGGGATCCTGCGAGGCCCCGAACCGGGCGTGCCGGGACGGCAGTTCGCGGGCGACGGGCAGGGCGTGGAAGGCCTGCCGGTAGCCGGTCGCGGTGTCGGCCAGCGGCACGGGCTCGCTGACACCGACCACGCAGTCGCCCACCCGGGCGGCGACGGCCTCGTCGGTCGACACGGCCCCCGGCTCCGGCGCCTCCTCCTCCGCGGGCATGACCAGGATGAGGTGGCGGGCGTAGACGGGGCACCGCACGATCCAGGAGCGGCCGCCGTCCGCGTCCACGCAGACGCGGGCCACCTCGTCGCGCCCGCCGCCCGAACACTCCACGACGCACACCCGCACCGGGTCGGGGAGCCGGGGGCGCAGCGCACCGGCGACCTGCTGGGCGATGGAGAGCTGACCCGTCATCAGCAGGTGCAGCACCGCCTCGCGTCCCCGGGACTCGGCGAGGTCCACCCGGCGGCGCCTGCGCTCCAGCGTCTCGGTCTGGAGGCACAGGGACAGCGGCAGGACGACGTCCGCCAGCAGCACGGCGAGCCCGGCGGCCACCGGCCGCGGCGTGACGACGGCGAGCACGGGAGCGGCGGGGGCGGCCACGCCCGGAGGGGAGGCGGCCAGAGGGAAGAGCAGGGCGGTGTACGCGCCCGTGTCCACGGAATACGCCTGGACCCCGCGCTCGGTGAGGGCGCTCGCCCCCTCGGCGACGAGTCCCGCGACATCGGGGACCTTCGCCCCCTCCGTACGGGCCGCGGCGTGCAGCACCGTCCCGTCCTGCCCGACGAGCCCGGCCCAGCCCTCGGCCCGCCCGGCCAGCCAGCGCAGCAGCTCGGCCGTTCCGCCGGTGCGGGCCAGCCGGTGCATCCGCAGAAGATCGTCCGCACGCTCCCCTGAACGCATCAGTCCCCCGTTCCGTCCGGGACACGACCGTGTCCCCGGTGATCCGGCCATTGTGACTGTGCGGACCGATACCCCGGCGGCGGCCCCATTGGGCGCATTGAACCTCCCGGTGCCCCTACCCCCCGATCTATCGTCCGAACGTGTTCCGGCACGTCCGGGGAGGACGGGACGGGGGAAGCCGGAACACGGGAACGCGGGAACGCGGCGGCAGGGGCTCACGGGGGTGGTCGCTGTCGCCGGTTGCCGCGTTCCCGCGCGTCGGGGCGGGCCTGGGCCGCGCACGAGCCGCGCCGGAGCCGCGCCCCTCATCGCTGTCAGTGGTGCCTCGTAACGTCGTACGGAGGAGTCGGCCGACGGCTTCGACGTCCGAGGAAGGCGCCCCATGGAGTTCCGCATCGAACGCAGTGTCCTGACCGAGGCCGTGTCCTGGGCGGCCCGTGTCCTGCCCGTGCGCTCGCCCGTCCCCGTACTGGGCGGACTGCTGCTGGACACGGAAGCCGGGGCCGGGCACGGGTCCGGATCCGGGGCCGGGCGGCTGCGGATCTCCGGGCTGGACTACGAGGCGTCCGCGCGCATCGACGTGGCGGCCGAGGTCCTGCGGCCCGGGAGGGTGCTCGTCATGGGGCGGCGGCTGCTGGACATCTGCAAGGTGCTGCCCGAGGGCCCCGTGGAGTGCGCGGTGGAGGGGTCGCGGTTCACGGTCTCGGGCGACGGGGCCCGGTTCGGCCTCTCCGTGCTGCCGCTCGACGACTACCCGGCGCTGCCCCCGCTCCCGCGGGTGCGGGGCGCGGTGGACGCGGAGCTGTTCGGGGCGGCGGTGGCCGATGTGGCGGTGGCCGCCGGACGTGACGACACCCTGCCCGTGCTCACCGGGATCCGGCTGAGCCTCGACGGCGACACGATGACGCTCGCCGCGACCGACCGCTACCGCTTCGCCGTGCGGACCGTCCCGTGGAAGGCCACCGCTCCCGGCGAGAGCGCCGACGTCCTCGTCTCCGCCCGCCGGCTCACCGAGATCGCCCGCTCGCTGGGCCGCTCCGGGCTGGTGAGCCTGGCCCTGGACACCGGTTCGGCGGGCTTCGAGCACGCGGGCATGCGGACCACCGTACGGCTCCTGGAGGGCCGGCTGCCGCGCCACGAGAAGCTGTTCGCGCTGGAGGACCCGGCCGTGGCGGTGGTGGACCGGGCCCGGCTCGCGGAGGCGGTCAAGCGGGTCTCCGTCGTCGCCGACGGGGACAGCCCGGTGCAGATGACGTTCTCCCGCGCCGACGCCTCCGTGGCGCTCCGGGCGGGCTACGAGGACGACGTGGCCTCCCAGCGGCTGCCGGCCGCCCTGGAGGGGGCGGAGGAGCTGACGGTGGCCTTCAACCCGGCGTATCTGGCGGACGCGCTGGCGTCGTTCGCGGGGCCGGCCCTGCGGATCCAGCTGCTGGGGGCGGGCCAGCGGGCGCTGATCACGGACGGGGCGGGACCGGACGCCCATCGGCATCTGCTGATGTCGGTGCGGCCGCAGTTGGTGTGACGGGGGCCGGACGCCGGGACGGGGGGTGCGCTCCGGCTCGCGCCGGACACACCCCCCGCTCGGGTGGGGTTCTCGGGTCCCGTCGAGGACCCTGAGTCAGCAGCTCAGGTTCAGCGGGTCAGGTTCAGCAGCTCAGGTTGGAACCGGTGGTGGTGCCGAGAAGCTGGGTGAACTGCGTGAACTTGTTGATCCGGCTCTGGACCTGGGCCGGGTTGCCGCCGTTGCACTCGATCGCACCGTTGATGGAGCGGATCGTCTCGCCGAAGCCGGCGTTGTTCACGATGGCGTTGTGGCCGGTCATGGCGCCGGGGCCGGACTGGGTGTTCCAGTACCAGAGGGCGGTCTTCCAGGCGATGGCGGCGTTCTGCTCGACCAGGTAGGGGTTGTTGAGCAGGTCGATGCCGAGCGCGTCACCGGCCGCCTTGTAGTTGAAGTTCCAGCTCAGCTGGATGGGGCCCTTGCCGTAGTACGCGGACTGGCCGGCCGGGCAGCCGTAGGGCTGGCTCGTGTCGCAGTAGTGCGGGTAGTTCGCCTCGTTGACTTCCTTGATGTAGTACAGCCCGCCGGTCTCGTGGCTGACGTTGGCGAGGAAGGCGGCGGCCTCGCGCTTCTTGATCTCGTCGCTGCCGGTGTTGGCGAAGGCCGGGTAGGCGCTGAGGGCGTCGGTCAGGCCCTGGTAGGTGTAGAAGGGGTTCCGGTTCGGGAACATCTGGTTGAACTGGGCCTCGCTGACGACGAATCCGTTGCCCTGGCCCGGGTCCTCACCGCCCCCGCCGGTGCCGCAGGCGCCCTTGTCGGCCCACACGTCCGACGAACCCGGGCGCTCGTTCTGGGTCCACCACTTGGCCGTGTAGTTACGGCCGTTGTACGAGACCGTGCCACCGTTCGTGTACACGGCGGAGGAGCTCCAGGCCGTGGCGCAGGTGGCGGCCTGGGCGGTGGCGGCGGGAAGGACGACGAGCGCCGCGACGACCGCGACGAGCGCGACCAGCAGGCTCATGACACGTCGGATCACGTGATCACACTCCTTGGACGCGGCGCTACGTCCGGCCGTGCGCCGCTGTGGGGGTGCCCGACACCCAAGCGAAGATGGTCTGGACCTGTCAAGGTCTAGACCAGCTTTCGTGACACGGGCGCTTCCGCCCCGCCCGGCCCCGCCACTGCCCTGCGATCACGCCGCCCCACCCCCCAACTGGCCCGATCCCGGCGGGCATCCCCCCGGTCCGCGCCGCGACCGAGGCCGAGCCGAGGGCAGAAAATTTCCGGGCCGTCCACCATGCGGGACGCCATCGGGCCTCCCGCACGGGACACCCGGACTCCCTCCCGGCGGGGAGCGACGGACTTCCCGAAGTCGCCGGCCGCCCGACTTTCCGAAGTCGTCGAAGGTCGGCAAGTAGGAACGGAATGCTGTGCTCCGGCTGCTCGGACTGCTGCCATGAGGGGGTCACATTCCTCTGTGGAGAAGGGGGTTCGCCCGGGATGCGGACCACAACGATGGGCAGGGACGGACCGGTCGTCGGCCGGCTGGGACTGGGAGCCATGGGCCTCTCGTACCGCTACGCCCCCGGAACGAGGGACCGGACCAAGGCGGTGTCCCTCGTCCAGGAGGCGGTCGACCTCGGGGTCAACCTGGTCGAGACGGCCGACGCCTACGCGGACGGCGAGAACGAGCGGCTGATCGGCGAGGCCATCCGCGGCCGACGGGACGAGGTGGTGCTCTGCACCGGCGGCGGCCTGCTGGGCAACCCGGACGGGGTGCTGCGGCCCGCGGGCGGACCGCAGGCGCTGCGGGACGCGGTCGACGCGAGTCTGCGCCGGCTGGAGGTGGATCACATCGACCTCTATCTCCTGCGCCGGATCGACCCCGCGGTCCCGCTGACGGAAAGCTGGGGGGCGCTGGCCGAGCAGGTCTGGGCGGGCAAGATCCGCATGCTCGGACTGCCCGTCGTGACCGTGGAGCAGGCCCGGGAGGCCGAGGCCGTGCACGAGGCGGCGGCGATCGGCGCCGAGGTCTCCCTGTTCACCCGGTGCGGTCTCGACGACGTCGTCCCGTACGCGGTGGAGCGGCGGATCGCCCTGCTGGCCGGCGCCCCGCTCGGGCGCGGTCTGCTGACCGGCACGCTGTCCCGTCCCGAGGACCTGCCGCCGGGCGACTGGCGGCACACCCAGCCGCGCTTCGCCCCGCGGGCCATCCGCCACAACCACGCCCTCGCGCAGGCCGTCGCCCAGGTGGCGGCCCGGCACGAGGCCACTCCGGCCCAGGTCGCCCTGGCGTGGCTGCTCCGGCTCGGTGACCACGTGGTGCCGCTGCCCGGCACCCGGGCGTCGTACCACCTCGCGGAGAACCTCGGCGGGGCCCGCCTCCGGCTGACCGAACAGGACCTGACCGACCTGGAGTTCCTGCCCTATCCGGCGGGATCCGCCGAGGTGTGAGCCCGGCCCGGGCCACCCGAGCACCGCTGCCCCGACTCTCCACCACTTCTGGAGTTCCTGACATGACGACCTCACTGGTACGGCAGGTCCTCCCGCGGCCCCGGCCGCGGGCGGCGACCGCCGACGTCCACGGCACCACGGCGTCCGGGTTCGCCTCGGTGCGCCACTCCTTCGAACGGGCCTGCAGGGAAGCCGGCCCCCCGAGAACCCGGGGAGCCGCGCTCGCTGTCGTACAGGACGGTGAACTGGTGGTCGACCTGTGGCAGGGCACCGCCGATCCGGTCACCGGGGCCGCGTGGAGCGGCGACACCCTCGTACCGCTGCTGACGGGCTCCCACGCCGTTCTGGCCACGACGGTCCTGCTCCTCGCCGACATGGGCGCACTCGCCCTGGACCGGCCGGTCGCGGAGTACTGGCCGGAGTTCGCGGCGCGCGGCAAGAGCGCGGTGACCCTGCGGGACGTGCTGACCTTCACGGCCCGGCTCCCCGCCGTGGAGGCGGGGCTCGACCAGCGGGACGTGGAGAACCCGCGCATGATGGCCGCACTCCTCGAACTGCACGGCCTGGAGGACGATCCCCGGGCCGGGGGCGTGCTGCACGGCCCGTGGACCGCGGGGTGGATCGTCGCGGAGGTGGTCCGCCGGGTCGACGGCCGCGATCTCGACCTGTTCTTCCTGGAGGAGATCGCCGGCCCCCTGGGCCTGGACGTCCACTTCGGTCTCGTACCCGACCAACTGCCGCACACCGCCCGCATCTCGTACGGGGCGGACTTCCGCTCCCGTTTCCCGGCGCCGGACGGCGGGGAGGACAGCGGCGCGGCGGAGCTGTCGGGGCGGGTGTGGAACAACCCGTGCCCGTTCCCGGCGGACGCCGGGGTGTGGAGCGAGAGCCGGCGGCGCTACGCGGTCATCCCCTCCCTGGGGGCGTACGCGTCGGCCCGCGGTCTCGCCCGGCTTCAGGGCGTCCTGGCCGCCGACGCCGTACGGGCTCCGGGCGAGGAGCCGCTGCTGCTGTCGCGGCGCACGCTCGACCAGGCGCGGAGCTTCTGGGCCGAGGGCCTGGACCCGCTGCTCGGCGGGGTCAGCGCCTACGGCGAGGGCGGCCTCCAGCTCCTCGACGACGGGCTGCACCCGGCCGTCCGTTCCGGCGCCTTCGGCCACCAGGGCCCCGGGTCGGTCACCTACCAGGCCTGGCCCCGGTCCCGGACCGGCGCCGCCTGGGTGCGCGGCCGGCTGACGGCGGGCCCGGGCGCCCGGCTGCTGGACGAGGTGGCCGACGCGGTGGACCGGTCGCTGCGGGCGGTCTGACGACTACGCCCGCCCGGCGGCGGGAGCGGTACGAGGCGGGCCCCGGCCACCATCAGGCCGGGGCCCGTCGGCCCTCCGCCCACGGAGGGCTGACGGCGGGGTCGGTTGTGCGTGCCCGGTCGGGGGCGTCAGCCCTCGGCCTGCGGAGACTCCCGGTCGGGGCCGGTTGTGCGTGCCCGAACGGGGATGTCAGCCCTCGGCCTGCGGAGACTCCCGGTCGGGGCCGGTTGTGCGTGCCCGAACGGGGATGTCAGCCCTCGGCCTGCGGAGACTCCCGGTCGAGGCCGGTTGAGCGTGCCCGAACGGGCCCGTCAGCCCTCCGCCCGCGAAGGCTCCCGGCCGTCCCGGTCGCCCCGGACGTCCCCTTCACTCCGGTCCGCGGCGAGGCCGTGCAGGACCACGTCCCAGACGGAGTCCCAGACCGCGCCCCACGCCGCCCCCCGGGGCGTGCCGGGGGCGGCCATCGCACCCTCCGCCAGGTGCGCCAGCATGGCCTCCGCCTCCTCGGGCGCGACACCCGGGCGGAGCCACCGGGCACCGTGGGCCCGGTCGAGCAGGGCGCGGAGGACGGGCATCCAGGTCTCGGCCAACGGCGGAACCCCGTCCGGCGGGCCGGCTTCCAGGCGGCGTACGGCGCGGACGAAGCGGTCCTCGCGCGCCAGCCGGGCCAGGGTGCCGATCAGGACCCGCAGCTCCCGTAACGGATCGGCGGCCGGGGCGAGTTCCGCCAGGGAGCGGCAGAAGCGCGCACGTCCCGTGAGACGCACCTCCTCGGCCAGGGCGGTCTTGTTCCGGAAGTGGAAGGTCAGAGCGCCGATCGAGGTCTCGGCCCGACAGGCCACCCGCTGGAGCGAGGCGCCCTCGTAACCGCGCTCGGCGAACTCCTCGGCCGCCGCCTCCAGCACGGCCTGACGGGTCCTGGCCGCCCGTTCCTGCATGCGCCTTCTCCTTGAACCTCGGTAAGTCGCCACTCTTCTCCCTCAGAAATATAACGAACATTCTCTATGTTTGTTAGTCTGCTCACCGGACGCTCACCTGGGAGGGACTCGCAGTGACGACGATGCACGAAACGCCCGAGATGGCGACGGGCCGAGCGCTGGACGACCTGTCCCGCCTCCTCTTCGGCCACTTGCACCGCTCCGACCAGCAGCGTTGGGGGCATGTGTACTTACAGGGCCTGCTGCGCACGCACGGCAAGAAGACCGTGCGGCGCATGGCCGCCACCGTGACCGGCTCCGAGGCGACGTCGCCGTCGCTGCACCAGTTCGTGAACGCCAGCCCCTGGGACTGGACCCCGGTCCGCGGCCGGCTGGCCCGCTGGGCCACCCGGTCACTGCCGGTGCGGAGCTGGACCCTGGCGCCGACGGTGCTGCCCAAGCGGGGCAACCACTCGCCCGGCGTGCACCAGCGCTTCCTGCCCGAGTCGGGGCGCACCGTCAACTGCCAGCTGGGGCTGGGCCTCTTCCTGAACGCCGGGCAGGCACACCTCCCGGTCGACTGGCAGCTCTTCCTGCCCCCGCGGTTCACCCAGGACCCCGCCGTACGGGACCGGGCGAAGATCCCGGCGACGGCCCGGCCGCAGTCGCCGGGGGACCACGCCCTGCACCTGGTCCAGGAGATGACGTCCTGGACGGACGGGGAGACCGCCCCCGTGGTGGCCGACCTGACAGCCCTGTGCGACACCCCGGAGCTGGCGCGGCGACTCCAGGGCAGCGGGCACTCCTTCGTGCTCGCCATCCCGGGCCAGACCGCCCTCGGCGGAGCCGAAGTGCCGCCGGGTGAGCGGCCGTCGGCGCGCGCCCTGCTGCTGCGCCGCGGGATGCGGCACCCGGCGGGCGCGGGCCGCCGGATCATCTCGTACGACACCCCCGTGCGCGGGATCCGCCCGAGCGGCGAGAAGGCCCACGGGCCCGGACGGCTGCTGGCCGAGTGGGACGGGGAAGCGGGGCGCCCGGGCCGGATCTGGCTGACGAACATCACCGACCGCCATCCGGCCGAACTGCTGGAGCTGGCCCACTCGGCCCAGGGCGCGCGGTCCGCGGTCCGGCACATGGGCGAGGACTTCGGCCTGCTCGACTTCGAGGGCCGCTCCTTCCCCGGCTGGCACCGGCACATGACACTCGTCTCGGCCGCCTACACGTGTGGCACCCTCGAAAGCCTGAACCCCTGACTTTTCATTGCGCATACAAATAAATATCGGCCAGGACCCACTCTCGTAGCTGCCGACACCCCCCAGATGATTGCATGGGCATGTATCTTGTTGGTATCGCAGTCGAGAAGGGGAGCTGTTCCATGACGATCAACCAGCAGCCACGCGCCGCCTCCGATCAGGCCATGTGGGAGGCCGTTCTCGGCCTGCACGCCTTCGTGGAACGCCAGCTCGCGCACACCCTCCAGCGTCGCTACGGGGTCGGCCTGTCCGAGTACCGGGCCCTGGAGACCCTCCACCAGGCCGAGAAGGGCGAGTGCCGCATGCAGGAGCTGGCGGACCACATCGGGCTGGGCCAGAGCTCGGTCACACGCCTGGTGGGACGGCTCGACAGCGCCGGCTACGCCTACAAGGACAGCTGCGCCGACGACAAGCGCGGCGTCTTCGCCGTCATCACCGAAGAAGGCCGCAAGCGCTACCAGGAAGCCCGCGCCACGTACGCCGACGTCCTCAGCTCGGCCCTCAACACCGCGAGCGCCGACGCCCAGCTCGCCCGGGCGGTGCAGGCGCTGCGCAGCGCCGCCTGACGCGACCACGACGACGGCGGGAGGCGGCCGGGGCAACCCGGCCGCCTCCCGCCGTCTTTGCATGTTCGGGCTTCCCCTGAAGCCGACAAGACTGTGGCCCGGATCACACGAACCCTCAATCTATTTGCTTGACCATGCAAATAGAAACCCGTAGGTTCTCTGTCGTAGCCAGATCTCGCGGCCTCGCAGCCGGATCTCGCAGTCGGACCGCGCGGCTCGCTCGCACGGCCGGATCCCGCCGTGAGATCGCCCATCCACCGAGGGGGACCGTTGCCATCGCCTCGCCTGTTACAGGCCTTCAGCAGACATGTGCAGGAACAGCCCGACAGCACCGCGCTCGTCGCCGCCGGCGAGCGCGTCACCTACGCGGAGCTGGAGCGGCTGACCCGCCGCGCCACCGCCGACCTGGACGGCGCCGGCTTCGGATCCGTCCGCGCCCTGTGCGTCCCGGCCCACAAGTCACCGGAGACCATCGCCCTGCTGCTGGCGGCCTGGCGTCAGGAGATCAACACCCTGGTCCCCTCCCCCGGTCTGGGCGCCGCCGCCCTGGGCACGCTCACCGCCCAGGCCCACGGCCCGCTGACGGCCACGGCGGTCCCCGGCGGCGGCGTGAGCCTGGTGCGGGAGGAGACGGACCCCGCGGCGGCGGACGGCTTCAGCGTCCCCGACCCCGCCGAGTCGCTGCTGACCCTCACCACCTCCGGATCCACCGGCGTACCCAAGCTCGTACCGATCCGCACCCATGCCTTCGACCGGTTCGCCGACTGGGCCACCGGGAAGTTCGGGATCGACGGCTCGACCCGGGCGCTGAGCTTCTCACCGCTCAACTTCGACCTGGCGCTCCTCGACGTCTGGACGGTCCTGGAGGCCGGCGGCACGGTCGTGCTGGCCGACGCCGGGGCCAGCGGGGACGCCGGCTACCTGCGGGAGCTGGCCCTCGCCCACGGGGTGACCCTCGTCCAGGGCGTGCCCCTCCTCCACCGGCTGCTGGCCGCGGACGGGGCTCGCTACCCGGCGGTCCGTACGGTCGTCTTCACCGGGGAGGCCGTCTCCGAGCAGGGGCTGCGGGACACGTTCGCCTCCTGCCCGGACGCCCGCTTCCACAACGTCTTCGGCTGCACCGAGACCAACGACAGTTTCATCGAGGACATCGACCCCGACGCGTACGTCCATCCACTGCCCATCGGCACCCCGATCGACGGCACCGACGCGGTGCTGCTGATCGACGGGCCGAAGGGCAGCGAGGTCCTCCAGGGGCCCGGCACCGGTGAACTGCTGGTGCACACCCCCTTCCAGACCTGCGGCTATCTCGAACAGGCCCGTAACGCCCGCGCGTTCATGCCCGACCCACGCGGCGGCGGCGCCATGTTCTACCGCACCGGCGACCTCGTCCACCGCGACGCCGACGGCCGCTACTTCCTCCAGGGACGCACCGACTTCCAGGTCAAGGTGCGCGGCGTGCGCACCAACACCCTGGAGGTCGAGACCGTCCTCGGCGCCCATCCGGACGTCGTCGAGGCCTGTGTCGTCGCCCTGCCCTGCCCCGAGGCCGGCAACCGGCTGCACGCCGAAGTGGTGCGCCGGGACGGGGCCTCCCTCAGCTCGCTGGGACTGCGGGCGTACGCGGCGAAGCACCTGCCGCGGCACGCCGTGCCCAGCTCGGTCGGGCTCGCCGGCACCCCGCTGCCGAAGACCCCGACCGGCAAGCCCGACCGCAACTCGATCAAGAAGAACCGACTGAACGGAGACATCGCATGACCACCACCGCCAGCGACCCGATCCGCGCCTACATCGTCAGCGAGTTCCTCGCCGGCGAGGACGCCGAGGACCTGACCGACGACTTCGACCTCATCGAGAGCACCGTCGTCAACAGCCTCGGTCTGGTCCGCCTCATCTCCTGGATATCCGAGACCTACCGCATCCCCGTCGACGACATCCCCCTGGAGCCGGCCGCCTACCGCACGCTCGCGGACATCCGCCGCTTCGTCGAGCAGGCCGCCCCGGCCTCCGTCTGACCCCACAGCTCCACCCCCGCACCGCCCGCCCCCCACGCCCAGGCACACCAGCGCACGTCCAGAACACAACGATGACAGGAGTAATTCCATGATCGTCCGTTCTCTGTCCGACGTCCCCGCGGTCGAGTGGGGCAGCGGCACCAGCCACCGCCTGCTCACCGAGGCCGACGGTATGGGCTTCACCGTCTGCGAGACGCTGGTCCGCAAGGGCACCTCCAGCGGGCTTCAGTACCTCGGCCACCTGGAGGCCTGCTACTGCATAGGCGGCTCGGGCGAGGTCGTCACCACCGAAGGCGTCCGCCACAAGATCAAGACCGGCACCATCTACGCCCTGGACCAGCACGACGCCCACCACCTCCTCGCCTCCGACGACGAGGACCTCCTCCTCGTCTCCGTCTTCAGCCCGGCGCTGCGGGGCGACGAGAAGCACTCGCTCTCCGAGGACGGCTTCTCCCGCTACTGATCACCGCCGCCGGGTGCGGGGCCGCGACGGCGCGGCCCCGCACCCGGCTCACCCCGCGACCGGCGAAAGGCAAGGCAGAGCCCTCATGGCAGCAGAGAAGGACACAGACACCTACGGCGTCACAGCGCCGTACGGCGACGAGCTGAACGACGACGTCGCCCGCTGGGACCGGGCCGGCGAGTTCCCCCGCGAGAAGTGGAAGCCGCTCCAGAGGTCGGGCCTCTTCACCCTCCCCTTCGCCCCGGAGTACGGCGGCGCCGGCCGGACGCTCACCGAGACCATGTCCGCGCTGGAGGGCCTCGGCCACACCAGCCGGGACGCCGGTCTCAACTTCTCGGCGTCCACCCAGATCGTCAGCGTCGGCATCCCGCTCCAGGCGTTCGGCTCCGAGGAGCTGCGCTCGCGCTATCTGCCGCGGGTCACCTCCGGCGAGGCCATCACCGCGCACGCGATCACCGAGCCGAGCCACGGCTCCGACGTCATGAACATCCGGACCACCGCGGTCCGGGAGGGCGACGAGTACGTGATCGACGGCGGCAAGATGTTCATCACCAACGCCCCCGTCGCCGACCTCTTCCTGCTGTACGTCCGTACCGGCAAGCCGGGCGCCTTCGGACTGAGCACCTTCCTCGCCGAGCGCTCCACGCCCGGACTGAAGATCGGCGAACCGCTGGAGACGATGGGGCTGCGCACCTCACCCATCAGCGAGGTCACGCTGGAGAACGTCCGGCTGCCCGCCGCCAACCGGCTGGGCAGCGAGGGGGCCGGCTTCCTGATCATGGACTACGTGATGAAGCGGGAGGTCCTCTTCTCCTTCGCCGTCAACCTCGGAGAGATGACCCACCGCCTGGGGCGCGTCCTCGAACACGCCACCACCCGGCAGCAGTTCGGCAGCGCCATCGGCAAGAACCAGGCGGTCTCCCACAAGATCGCGGACATGAGGATCGCGGTGGAGACGGCCCGGAAGTGGCTGTACGACACCGGGCGCAAGGTCGAGCAGGGCACGGACGCCTCGCTGGACGTGGCCGCCACCAAGATCGTGGTCAGCGAGGCCAACCAGCTCACCGCCCGGCACGCCATCCAGATCTTCGGCGCCCGCGGCTATCTGACCGACACCGGCATCGAGCGCGAGTTGCGCAACGCCACCTCCGGCTCCATCTACTCCGGCACCAACGAGATCCAGCGCAACTGCATCGCCGCCCTGATGGGCCTGTGACGAGAGGCATCCGCCATGACCGACACCCTGACCGACACCGTCTCCGCACCCCTGACCGCCGAGGACCTCGACCGCCTCACCGCGGCCACCGACTTCCTCGACCACGAGCACGAGACCGTACGCGCCTTCGTCGACAAGGCCCTGGACGGGATCGACCGCGAGAAGGCCGGCCAGGTCGACCTCGCCGTCGCCCTCTACTACGCGGTGCGCGACGGCATCCACTACGAGGTCTACGGCGCCGACCTCTCGCCCGAGGGGCTGAAGGCGTCCAGCATCATCACCGGCGGCAAGGGCTTCTGCCTGCACAAGTCCGTGCTCTACGCCGCCGCCTGCCGCTCCGTCGGCATCCCGGCCCGGCTGCACTACAGCGACGTCCGCAACCACCTCGCCTCCGACCGGCTGCGCTCCTACATCGGCGGCGACGTCTTCTTCCACGGCCTGGCCACCGTGTATCTCGAAGGCCGCTGGCTTCAGGTGACCCCGGTCTTCAACAAGCTCCTGTGCCGGCTGTACGGCATGACCCCGCTGGAGTTCGACGGCCGCTCGGACAGCCTCTACCACCCCTTCGACGCGCAGGGGCGGCAGAGCATGGAGTTCCTCACCGACCACGGCGACTTCGACGACGTGCCGTACGCGTTCGTCCTGGACAACATGCGCCGCAAGCACCCGAAGTTCCTCGACGCGGACGGCACCGGCACGGTCAGCGGCGGTTCGCTGGCCGACGAGGCGAACTGAGCTCTCCCCCCTCACCCGCAGAGAAGAACGGCAGAAGAAGAGGAGAAACACCCCATGACGCAGTTCCAGGCCCGAGAGGACGGCTGGGGCGCCGTCGCCCGCGTCGGTGTCGTCGTTCCGCACGCGGACGTCGGGCCGGAGTCCGAACTCCAGGCGATGGCCCCGCGCGATGTCTACATCCACGGCTCCCGCGTCCACTTCGGGGCGATGCGGCCCGGCGGTGAGATGGACCCCAAGATCCCGCACGACCCGGTGCGCGCCTTCATCGACCCGCCCTTCATCGACGACGCGGTCGAACTGCTCGCGGCCTCCCCGCTGGACTCCATCGCCCTGGGGTTCACCAGCTCCGCCTACGTCCTGGGCGCCGACGGCGAGCAGAAGCTCTTCGAGCGGCTCGCCGAGCGGACCCGGGGCATCCCGCTGACCGGCACCACCCACGCGGCCACGGCCGGCTTCCGGGCCCTGGGTGCCGAGCGGATCGCGCTGGTCAACCCGCCGTGGTTCGACGACGAACTGTCCGCCCTGGGCGCCTCCTACTTCGGCGAGCGCGGCTTCGACGTCGTCCACCACGCCCCCTGCGGCCTCCCCAGCAACCAGAAGCTGATCACCCCGGAGGCCCTGGTGCAGTGGATCGAGTCCACCGTCGCCCCGCAGAAGCCGCAGGCCGTCCTGGTCGCCGGCAACGGCATCCGCGCCGTGGGCACCGTCGCGGGCCTGGAGGAGCGGATCGGCTTCCCCGTCCTGACCGCCAACCAGGTGCTCTTCTGGCACGCGCTGCACCTCGCCGGCGGTGCCGGTGCGGCCGCGCGGATCAGCGACTACGGCGCCCTGTTCGGCGTCCGCCCGGAACCCGGGAGCGTGACCGGATGAGCCTGCTGCCCGCGTACGGCTACCAGGCCGCCGTGCAGGAGACCTGCGACACGCCCGAGTACCACATGCCCCTGGTGTGCTGGCACGACGACGACAACGGTGTGCACGGCCTGGTGCTGTACCGCGGGGCCCTGCGCCCGGCGGAGCAGGTGCCGGGGTTCCGGCGCTATCTCGCCGCCGAGGGTCTGGAGCAGTACGCCACGACCGGCCCGTGGCCGCTGCTCGCAGCAACCGCCTGATCCGACCCGTGGCGGGGGCCGGCCGGGCCCCCGCCGCACCAGGAGCCGTATCGACATGACACACGACCTCAAGTGGTCCGACGCGCCCCCGGGGGAGGTCCGCGACCAGGTGGGCGTCTGGATCGTCCGGGCCCCGGCCGGGCAGCGGCTGCCGCCCGACGGGTCCCCGCCCGGCTGGCTCGACGAGAAGGAGCGAAGCCGGCTGGCCGCGATACCGCAGCGCTCCGGCAAGGAGGCCTACGCCTTCGCCCACTGGGCACTGCGCAGCGTCCTCGGCTCCTCACTCGGCTGCCCGCCCCGGAACGTCGCCTTCCTGCGGCAGCCGTGTCCCGGCTGCGGCGGGGCGCACGGCAGGCCGGCCATCCGTGATCCGGACCGGGGCGGCGAACCCCCGGAGTTCTCGATGTCGCACGCCGGGGACCACGTCGCCATCGCGGTGGCCGAGGCCACCATCGGCATCGACATCGAGTGCCATCCGACCCCGGAGTCGGTCGCGGGCTATCTGCCCTTCCTCCACCCGAGGGAACAGCAGTGGCTGGGCGGCCGACCGGCGGACGAACTGGTCCGCGACTTCGCCCGGTTGTGGACCCGCAAGGAGGCCATGGCCAAGGCGACCGGCCAGGGCATGGCGGCGGTCATGAACCGGCTCGACCTCACCGGCCAGCCGCTCGGCTGGCGGGTGAGGCAGCTGATCGCCCCACCCGGGTACGAGGCCAGCTTCGCCGTTCCGGCGTCGGTGCACGTGGACGTCCTCATGTACGAGGACCTGCCGCACCCGATGCCGGAGGCGGAACTGGAGCCGGCCTGACCGGTGGCGGGTGGCCCGTACCTCCGAGCGAGGAGGTACGGGCCACCCGCCGCGTCACGTCGAGGGCCCCGGAGGGCGGGCCCGCATCAGGCGAGGGTCACCTCGGAGGTGAAGACCTGGACGCCGTGCTGCTCGACCGAGACGGGTATCCGGCGCCGGCCGGTGCCCGCGGGGGCCGGGGAACCGGCCACGACGACGGCGGGGGCGTCGAGTTCGACGTACCGGACGAAGTTCGTCCGCATCCCGATGACGGCCGCGGTGGCGCCGCCGACGGCACACGCCGCCTGCCGGGCGGCCTCCAGCAGGAGCATCCCGGGCGCGTGGTCGACCGGGTGGTCGAAGAGCACCGGGTGGGCGGTGTCCACCCGCAGCAGCCACCGCCCGGGTCTCTCGCCCCCCGGGGCCGGGGAGAGCACCACGTCGGCCGGGGAGCTCCGGCCCACCCGGTGCGGCTCCACCGGCACACCCGCCGGAAGGCGGTTCGCCAGAGCTGCGTCGATGTCCGCGTGGCTTCCGCGCATTCTCCGGTAGACGGCCGCGGGCTGGTCGTTGAACCGGGTGTGCGCGATCCCCATGAGCCGCTTGCCGAGGTGGACGTCGATGTCCATCGTCATGCCCGCGAACCTGGTGCCGCGCCGGACCACGTCCGAGCAGGACACCACCAGGCGCACCTCGTCCTCGGCGGTGGTGACCAGTGCCGCCAGCGGCTCGACCGCGAAGTCTAAGCACTCCCACGCCTGCTTGTGCTCCCGGGGGACGCCGTGCACGGCGTGGGAGAGCAGCGGCACCGCCTGGCGCACGGTCTCCGCGAGCAGCAGCGGGTCGTACGCGCCCTGCGACGGCTGGTAGAACGCGTGCCCCTTCGGCCAGCGCGCCGTGATCACGAAGCGTCCGGAGTCTTCCTCGGTCCACGTCCTGAGCAGTACTTCCTCCCCCTGGAGTTTGTGCACCTGCCACTGGTGCACCGGAGACTGCTGGACCGGCTGTACGTCACGGCTGAGTACGGAAACAGACAACGTGGACCCCCCACGATCGGTTGCTCGCTCACGGATGACTACGCAACGGATGACTACGCAGAGGAGCGCCATGAGCACCCCCTGCGCCGACTCAAAAATAATGTTTCTTTTGTTTTGCTGGGTCAAGGGGGAACGCGCGCCTGATTTTTTCCGCACCCAGGAGTATGCATAAGCAACTTAACTGGAACAAACGGGACTTGCCTCGGTGGCGGTCGGGCCGGATAACATAAGGGTCATTCTTTTTGGGAAGGTGACAGGGCATGGCACAACCGAAACAGGAGCGAGCGGAACAGACCCGCCGCGCTCTCCTCCTCGCGGCAGCAGAGGTCTTCGACGAGTTCGGCTACGCGGGTGCAAGCATCACCCGCATCCTCAAGCGCGCCGGTGTGACGGCCGGAGCGCTCTACTTCCACTTCGGCTCCAAGGAGGACCTGGCCAGGGCGGTGATGAACAGCCAGCCGGAGACCCTGGTTCCGCTGGTGGCCGCCGGGGGCCTCCAGCGGCTCATCGACATCACCCTCGTATGGTCGTGGCAGCTCCAGCGCGATCCGCTGCTGCGGGCCGGCGTACGGCTGACCAACGAGCAGACCTCCGCGGTCGGTCCGGCCAACGCCGACCCCTACGAGAAGTTCCGCGCGATCATGACCGGGTGCCTCCAGGACGCCCAGAACGACGGCGAGCTGCAGCCGGGTGTCGACCCGGTCGTGGTCGCGGAGTTCGTCGTCGCGGCCTGTACCGGGATGCAGATGTACTCCAACGTCGTCAGCAGCCGCCAGGACCTGCCCGAGCGCACCCAGCAGATGTGGAACCTGATCCTTCCGGGTATCGCCGTCCCGTCCGTGATCACCCGCGCCGACGCGACGCCCGCCCGGGGCGCCGCGATGATGCCCTGACCGCCCTGCCCGCCGTCCGCCCAGCCCGCCGACCGTTCCGCCGCCCCGGACGAACTTCGAGGAGCCCCATGCTTTCCTTACGCCTGGCCGCCCTGAACATCGACGGTGTCCTGCTCAACGACACCTTCAGCCCGGTCATCCACCAGTTCGTCGTGAGCCGGGGCGGGACGTACTCCGCCGAGCTCGAACGCTCGATCTTCTCCCAGCCGCAGCACATCGCCGGGCAGCGGCTCGCGGCCTCCGTGGGCGGCACCATGACGGGCGAGGCGGCGCTCGCCGCCTACTTCGAGGAGCGCGCCGCCCACCTCGACCGCCACCCGGTCACCATCACGCCGGGGACGCGTGACCTGCTCCACCGGCTGCGGAGGGCGGGCCTGCGCACGGTCTGCTACGGGGGCCTGGGCAAGGAGCACTTCGACCACCATCTGGGCCGCTACGCCCGTCTCTTCGACGGCCCCGGTTACGTCAGCACCAACGACATCCGCCCCGGCCTCAGCGAGATAGCCGAGGACGTCTTCGGACTCCGCCCCGCCCAGGCCCTCTTCGTCGACGACGTCGCCCGGGTCGCGGAGGCGGCCCGGCACCTGGGCGCGGCCTTCGTGGGGCGCCCCTCCGCCTTCCCCCACAGCCACCAGCGTGAACTCATGCGGGAGGCCGGCGTCCGCCACATGATCGACCGTCTGGACACGCTCGACGAGCGCCTGCTGGGCCGGATCGACCAAGAGATGAGCACGGACACGTTCTGGAGCCCCGCCCTCGCGGCGGCCGGCCGGGAGAGACACGCGTGACGCCGGGCAGCCCGCTGCTGGCCGGCAAGGTCGCGCTGATCACCGGCGCCTCCAGCGGAATCGGCGCCGCGGCGGGCCGGTACTTCGCCGACGAGGGCGCCGCCGTCGTGCTCGTCGCCCGCCGGGCCGCCCGGGTGGAGGAGCTCGCCGAGCGTATCCGCAAGGACGGCGGACGGGCCGTGGCCGTGCCGGGCGACGTCACCCGCCCCGCGGACATGGAACGGGCCGTCGCCACGGCGGTTGACCGGTTCGGCAGCCTCGACTGCGCGTTCAACAACGCCGGTCACGCCAGCGCCGGAACGGTCCTGCACGAACTTCCCGACGAAGTCTTCGACAGCATCCTGGACGTCAACCTGCGCGGTGTGTGGAACTGCCTGCGTGCCCAGATCCCCGCCATGCTGGAAGCGGGCGGCGGCGCGGTCGTCAACACCTCCAGCGTCGCGGGCGTACGGGCCACCTCCGCGTCGGCGCCCTATGTGGCCGCGAAGCACGCGGTCATCGGCCTCACCAGGGCGGCGGCCGCCGAGTACGGCGAGCACGGCATCCGGGTCAACGCCCTCGTGGTGGGCGGCACCGACACGGAGATGATGGACGCCCTCCGCCCCGCCGGCGCCGCCGTGGGCGCGGGTTTCGGCTCCCGGGGCATTCAGCGGCGGCTCGCCGATCCGGTCGAGATCGCCCGCGCCGCCGCCTGGCTCTGCTCGGACGCCGCCTCCTTCACCACCGGGACCGCCCTCGCGGTGGACGGGGGGCGGACCGCGAAATGACGTTGGCGCCCACGCGCACGAGGGCCCGGACCGTCACGTGAGGACAGCGGCGCGCGGCACGACGACGGTACGCCCCGGCGGCCGCCGCCCCTCAGGAAGGGGAGGCGGCCGCCGGGGGCGTACGTTCGCGGGGCGTCAGACCTGGAGCGCGCCGGGCCGGTCCGCGACCTGCTGGGCCGCCGGGGCCGGGGCGACCGCCTCGGGCTTCGTCCGGTCGGCGAGCTTCAGCCAGATGACACCGACGATGATGACCGACAGCCAGATGCCCTTGGCCACGGTCAGGGTCTCGTCGAAGAAGACGGGGCCCAGGACGGCGGCGCCGACCGCACCGATCCCCGCCCAGACGGCATAACCGATGCTGACCTCGATCGTGCGGAGGGCCAGGCTCAGGGCGTAGAGCGTCAGCAGGAAGAAGACCACGGCGACCAGGGACCAGGTCAGGACGGTGAATCCTTCGCTGCCGCCGACGGCGAGCGCGTAGCCGATCTCGAAGACTCCGGCGAGAAGGAGCGAGAGCCAGGCGTTGGTGGAGGTCTTGACTTCGTTGGACATGGGAGGTGGATCCTCTCTGGGGTGGCGTCAGGTGGTGGGCGGGAGGCACCGCGTGCGCGGTCGGGGGTGGTGCGCCCGGGCTCAGGCGGAACCGCTCAGCTGGAGGCCGACGACGCCACCGATGACGAGGACGATGCCGATCGCCTTGTTCACGTTCAGGCGCTGGCCGAAGAAGAGCGCGCCGAGGATGGTGATGCCGACCCCCGCCACGGAGGTCCACAGGGCGTAGCCGACGCCGACGTCGAAGGTCAGCAGCGACTTGCTGAGGAAGAAGGTCGCCAGGGCACCGCTGATCAGCGTGATGGCGGTCCACTTGCGGTTCTTGAAGCCCTCCGCCTTTCCGGCGGCGATGGCGACAGCGATCTCGAAGGCGACGGCGATGGCGAGGTAGAGCCAGTGCATGGGAGGTCCTTCCGGGCGGTGGGTGAGGAGATGGGGTGTGGGGAGGGCGGTACGGGGGACGGCGTGCGGCGGTGTCGCAGAACCGGGCCCGGGGTCAGTGCCGGGGCCGGCTCATGGTGAGGAAGTCCTGGAACGGCGCTTCCGCTTCGGGGAGCTGGAGCGCCGTGACCTTGATGGGCCAGTGCTCGGGGTCCTCGGCGAACAGGGAGTACGAGCCGGTGTAGTCGAAGCCGTACCGGGCGGCGGTCCGGCGGTCGGCGGTGTGCACGATGTGGCCGATGCCGGCGAACCGCGCCGCCACGTAGCACAGGGCGCAGGGCTCGCCGGAGGCGATCAGGGTGGCTCCCGCCACGGCGCGCATGCCGTGCCGTGCGGTGGCCTGCCGGAGGGCGACGACCTCGGCGTGCGCGGTCGGGTCGTTGTCCTCGCGGACCCGGTTGAAGCCGGTACCCAGGATGCGTCCGGCGCCCACGACGACACCGGAGAAGGGAATGCCGCCCTGGGCGACGTGCTCGCGGCTGAGCCGGATCGCTTCGTGGGCGAAGCCCATCAGTTCGCTGTCGTGTGTACCCATGAGCAGTTCGTCTCCCGAGTTGCCCTGCATCCGGCTTTGCCTGCACATGCAAGCAAATAGTTTCCATGGATCTCCGCCGACGGCGTGATCCGACGCCTTAATCTTGCATGTGCATATAACGAGTGTCAAGCGGACGCGTACGCAAGGGCGTTGTCCAGCGTCGCCAGAGGCTCCAGCACCCGCGGGTCGAACGCCGCCGGCAGGGCCCCCGCGGCCACTCTGTGCGGCAGATCGGGGTTGGCCAGCGCACCCGTACCGACCGCCAGGACGTCCGCGTGCCCCTCGTCCAGGACGCGCCGTGCCACCGCTTCCTCGTGGAGCCCGCCGTTGGCGATCACGGGCACTCCGGTGACCTTCCGGGCGAGCCCGGGAAGCGTGGGCCCGTCCGGCAGCCAGTCCCGTCCGCTGCCCGCGAGGTGCAGATAGTCGGCCCCGGACCCGACCGCCGCCCCGAAGAGGGCGGCCGCCTCGGCATCGCCCCCCTGCCACCGCCAGCCGAAGTTGTTGATCTTCCCCTGGGAGAGCCGGACGCCGACCGTGAAGCCGGGCCCGGCCGCGCCTCTGACCGCGGCCGTCACCTCCCGCAGGAGCCGTGAGCGCCCCTCGATCCCCCCGCCGTACGCGTCGGTGCGCAGATTGGTGTACGGGGTGAGGAACTGGTCGAGCAGATAGCCGTTGGCGGCGTGGATCTCCACACCGTCGAAGCCGGCGTCACGGGCGCGGACCGCGGCGGCGGCGAAGCCCTCGACGGCCTCGGCGATCTGATCGGAGGTCATCTCCAGCGGTACGGGCCACGGGCCGCCGCCCCGGTACTTGGCCAGCTGCTCACCCATCGGACGGACCGCGGACGGGCCGGCGGTCCGGTCCCGGAACCGGTTCCCCTGGGCCAGGGCCCCGGCGTGCATCAGCTGGAGGACGATGCGCGCGCCGGCGGCGTGCGCGCGGTCGACGACGCCCCGCCAGGCGGCGGCCTGCACCTCGTCCGTGATGCCGGGCTGGTGCAGGTAGCCCTGGCCGAAGGCGGTGTCGGTGTAGGTCCCCTCGGTGATCAGGAGCCCGAAGCCGCCCTCGGCGAAGGCCCCGTAGTAGGCGGCCATCTGCTCGGTGGCCCGGCCGTCCTCGGTGGCCGAGACGCGGGTCATGGGGGCGACGGCGAATCTGTTGCGCAGCTCCAGACCCGCGAACCGGCAGGCGGTGAGGGCGGGGTGGGGCGCGCGCGACGCGCTGGTGCGGGCGTCGCTCACCTCAGCACGTCCCGTCGATGCCGCAGGCCGCGCCGTAACCGGCTTCCTCCGTCTGCCGGGCCCGCGCGTCCAGGATCGCCTTGCGCAGCTGGGCGGGGCGCGGGACGCCCTCGATCCGGATGTCCCCGACGAGCAGCGTGGGGACGGACCGCACCTGGTGGGCGGCGGCCTCCCGCAGCGCCTCCTGGTGCCGGGCACGGTAGGTGCCGTCCGCCAGCGCGGCCCGGAACCCGGCCTCGTCCAGGCCGATGCCGACGGCCAGCGCGGCGAGGACGTCGACCTCCCCCAGGTCCTGGTCCTCCTGGAAGAAGGCACGGAACATCCGCTGGTTGTAGGCATCGCCCAGGCCGTGCTCGGCCGCGTACTGGTACCCCTCGAAGGCGAGGGCGGTGTAGGGCTGCGGCGAGACGGTGGGGAGGGTGATGTCGACCCCCAGCCGGCGGGCCATGGGATAGACGGCCCGCTCCCAGATGGCGGGCAGGTACTCGTCCTCCGGCCGCAGGGTGGGCTGGGGGTGGGCACGCAACTCGAAGGGCATCCACTCGACGTCCACCTCGACGCCGACGTCCTTGATCGCCTCTTCGATGGGCCCCTCGGCCAGCATGCAGAAGGGGCAGACGTAGTCGGACCAGATCTTGATCTTCACGGGATCAGCCATGCGCAGACTCCACCTAATTGATCGCGCAAGCAACAACATCTCTCGACGGATTGACGAGCGATGGAAGGGATCTCAGGAAGGTTGCACGATCATGCACTTAAGTGTCAAGCGTGGCTGTACCGCCCGGCGCGCCGGACACGACAACGGCGGTGGCCCCCGGCCTTTTGAGGCCGGGGGCCACCGCCACGGTGCTGCCAAGGTGCCCTACAGGAACGAGTTGATCTCGATCGTCTCGGTCCGGCCGGGGCCGACGCCGATCGCGGAGATCGGGGCGCCCGACATCTCCTCCAGCGCCTTCACGTAACCCTGCGCGTTCTTCGGCAGGTCGGAGAAGGTCTTGGCCTTGGTGATGTCCTCGGACCAGCCCGGCAGGGTCTCGTAGATCGGCTTCGCGTGGTGGAAGTCGGTCTGGTTGTACGGGAGCTCCTCGACGCGCTTGCCGTCGATCTCGTACGCCACGCAGACCGGGATCCGCTCCCAGCCGGTCAGGACGTCCAGCTTGGTGAGGAAGAAGTCGGTCAGGCCGTTGACCCGGGTCGCGTACCGCGCGATCGGGGCGTCGAACCAGCCGCAGCGGCGGTCACGGCCGGTGGTGACACCGCGCTCACCGCCGATGCGCCGCAGCGCCTCGCCGTCCTCGTCGAACAGCTCGGTCGGGAACGGACCGGCGCCGACCCGCGTCGTATAGGCCTTGAGGATGCCGATGACGCGGCTGATCTTCGTCGGGCCGACACCGGCGCCGGTGCAGGCGCCGCCCGCCGTCGGGTTCGACGAGGTGACGAAGGGGTACGTGCCGTGGTCGACGTCGAGCAGGGTGCCCTGGCCGCCCTCGAAGAGCACGACCTTGCCGTCGTCGATGGCTTCGTTCAGGATCAGGGTCGTGTCGGCGACGAACGGCTTGATCTGCTCCGCGTACTGGAGCATGTCCTCGACGACCTTGCCCGCCTCGATCGCCCGGCGGTTGAAGACCTTGGCCAGGAGCTGGTTCTTCTGCTCCAGGGCCGCCTCCACCTTCTGCTCCAGGATCGACTCGTCGTAGAGGTCCTGGACGCGGATCCCCACCCGGTTGATCTTGTCGGCGTACGTCGGGCCGATGCCCCGGCCCGTCGTACCGATCTTGCGCTTCCCGAGGAAGCGCTCGGTCACCTTGTCGAGCGTGACGTTGTACGGAGTGATCAAATGAGCGTTGCCGCTGATCAGAAGCTTGGACGTGTCGACGCCTCGCTCGTTCAGACCGCTCAGCTCGGAGAGCAGGACCGCCGGGTCGACCACGACACCGTTCCCGATGACCGGGGTACAGCCCGGCGACAGGATTCCGGAGGGGAGGAGATGAAGTGCGTACTTCTGGTCGCCCACGACGACCGTGTGACCGGCGTTGTTACCGCCCTGGTATCGCACGACATAGTCCACGGATCCACCGAGGAGATCGGTGGCCTTCCCCTTGCCCTCGTCACCCCACTGAGCACCGAGCAGCACAAGTGCGGGCACAGGCGTACACCCCTTCCGGGCGGGGCATGTCCAAGGTCAGGGGGCGTACGTCAAGGTCGTACCTGCCGTACGACGATGTACGGCAAAGCCTGAGCCGTCGAACCGGGTGCCCCGGAATAGACGAAGCCCCTGGCGCAATAGCGCAAGGGGCTCTTGCACCAAGATGCTACCCGAGGAAGGACCGAGGTGTCGGCTGCAGAGCCCCCCGGCGACGGCGACGACCAGCTCCTGGTGGTCATCGACCCGGTCGCCCGCCGGAGTGACGGCGAGTCCGTCCGTATCGCCAAGGACGTGCTGAGCGCCGGTGCGCACGCCAAGATCTGCCTTCCGGACACCCCCGAGGAGTTCGCCCGGGCCCTGTCCCGTCGGGGTGCGCGCAGGCCCGTCGTCGTCGGTGACGACCACGCGCTGCTGCGCGCCGTCGCCCAGCTGCACCGCGAGCGGGAGCTGGCCGCCGGCGTCCTCTCCCTGATCCCCGTCGGCGCGGCCCACGCGCTGGAGGTCGCCCACGCCCTCGGCGTGCCCCGGGGCGCGGTGGCCGCCGCCCGGACCGCGCTGGACGGTGCCGTGCGCCGCCTGGACCTGCTGGTCGACGACAGCGACGGCGTGGTCCTGGGCCGCCTGCGCATCCCGGCCCCGCCGCCCCCGCCGCCCGGCTCCGGGACCCCGCACGCGGGCGGCACGACCGTCTGGGAGACCTGCCGCTCGCTGGTGTCGTCCCTCGTCCGCCCGGCCCCGGTCGCCGCCTCGACGAACCCGGGCACGCACCGCCTGCGCATCGAGGCGGACGGGGTGCTGCTGAACGATCTGGACACGCCGGTCCGGGACCTCTCGGTGACCTCTCAGGGCGGCGGGGGCCTGGCCGACGTCGTCGTCCGCACCGGTTCCGGCGAGGACGTGACGGTGGCGGCCAAGGCCGTCACGGTCTCCGGCGCGGACTTCCGCTACCGGGCGGACATACAGACCGGGGGGCCGGTGCGGACCCGGACCTGGACGGTCCGGGCGGGCGCCTGGGGGCTGATGCTGCCGGGCCCGGCGAGCGCGGACGCGGCGGCGGGCGCACGCTGGTAGGAGACGGCCCGGAGCCGTCCCGTTCCTTCCCGGTCCCGGAGGTGACCGTCATGACCAGGATCGCTGTCGGATGGCACATCGACCTCGAATTCGAGGAGGACACCCACCGCACACGCGCGGCGGCGCTCGTCCGCCTCTCCGACGGAACAGAGGTACGCGCCCACGGCTACGCCAGCCGCCATCCCTCCGACGCCGACCAGCAGCGGGTGGGCGAGGAGATCGCGGGGGCCAGGGCGCTCAACGAACTGGCGATGAAACTGCTGACCAAGGCGCACGACGAGATCGACGAGGCGTCGGGGCGGACGTCGTACCCGTTGACCTGATGCGGGGCGCCGCCCGTTTCCGGCCCCTCCGGTGTCCGAGGGGCGGGGGCCCGGGGGCAGCGCACCCCGAAAGACCGGAACCGCTCCCGCACCCCGCCGCGTCCCCCAGAGCATGGGAACCGAGAACGCGCGACGCGAAGCCGTCATCAGCACCGTCGGCTGCCTGACCGCTGTCCTCGGCACCCTCGCCGGTATCGCGGTCTGGTTCCCATACGGCCGCAGGGGCCTCTTCGGCGCCTTCGAGAGCGAGACCAACCCGGCCGTCTTCTGGCTGGGCCTGCCCGTCATGGCAGTGGGCGGGGCCGCCGCCGCCCTGGCCGTGTTCGCCCTCGTACGCGGCCGGTGGCGGCCCGCCCTCGGGCTGGTCGCGGCGGTCGCGGGAATCGCCGCCTTCGGGTACGGCTTCGACGTCCTGGCCGGTACGCAGGCGGTGGCGGACTGCGGCCCGCCCTGCTGACCGCCCCCGCCCCGGCCGGAAGGCGGACCTACACCTCCGCCCGCAGCTCCTTCACGCCCCGGATCACATACCCCGGGTGCCACTCCGGCTCCGCCGTCATCCGCAGCGCGGGCGCCTTGCGCAGCAGCTCCCCGAAGGACGCGGCCAGCTCCAGGCGGGCCAGCGGGGCGCCCAGGCAGAAGTGGATGCCCGCGCCGAAGGTGATGTGCGGGTTGTCCGTACGGGACAGATCCAGGGTGTCCGGGCGCGCGAACCGTGCCGGGTCCCGGTTCGCCGAGCCGAACAGCAGCGCCACCTCCGCGCCCCGCCCGATCACCTGGCCGTCGATCTCGATGTCGTCCAGCACCCAGCGCTCGAACATCTGCAACGGGGTGTCGTAGCGCAGCAGCTCCTCGATCGCGGTGGGCAGCAGCGCGGGATCGGCGCGCAGGGCGGCCAGCTGCTCCGGGTGGTGGAAGAGGGTCCGCCAGCCGTTGACGGTGGTGTTCACCGTCGCCTCGTGGCCCGCGTTCAGCAGCAGCACACAGGTCGAGATCATCTCCTGCTCGGTCAGCCGCTCGCCCTCGTCGTGGGCGGCGATGAGCGCCGAGATCAGGTCGTCGCCGGGGTCCGCCCGCCGCTCGGTGATCAGCCCGCGCAGATACGCGGAGAAGTCGACGGAGGCGCGGACGGCGGCCCGCGCCGTCTCCTCCGACGGGTTCAGCTCGAACATCCCGCAGATCGCCGAGGACCAGGGCCGCAGCAGCCCCCGGTCCGCCTCCGGGACGCCCAGCATCTCCGCGATGACGGCGACCGGCAGCGGCTCCGCGACCTCCGCCAGCAGGTCACCGCCGCCCTTGGCCACGAACGCGTCGACCAGCTCGGCCGCCAGCCGCCGCACGGTCGGGGCGAGGTTCTCGACCGTACGCGGGGTGAACGCCTTCGAGATCAGCCGCCGGATCCGGGGGTGGTCGGGGGCCTCCAGATCGAGGATGCCCTGCCCGTTGAGCGTGGTGAACGGCTCGTGCTCGGGCGGCGGCGGGGTCCGGCCGAACTCCTCGTGGCTGAAGCGGTGCAGATACGTACGCCCGAGCCGCCGGTCGCGCAGCAGGGCCGATACGTCGGAGTGGTGCGGGATCAGCCACTGCCCCGTCGGCTCGAACCAGTGCGCCCGGCCGGCCGCGCGCAGCGCTGTGTAGGCGGGGTAGGGATCGGCGACGAACGCGGGAGACCAGGGGTCGAAGGAGACGTGCATGGCCCGACGCTACCCGCGCCCGCGCTCGCCGCAAGGCCCGCGGCCGATGTCCGGCGGGCCCGGGCGACGTCCGGCTACCCCGGGGTGACCAGCCGCGCCTCGTACGCGAACACCGCCGCCTGGGTCCGGTCGCGCAGCCCCAGCTTCACCAGGATGCGGCTGACATGGGTCTTGATCGTGGACTCGGCGACGATCAGATGCGAGGCGATCTCCGCGTTGGAGAGCCCCTGCGCGATGAGGACGAGCACCTCCGTCTCGCGCTCGGTGAGATCCCCGATCCGGGCCAGGGCGGGCGGGCGCGGGGTCTCCGCGAGCTTGGAGAACTCGGTGATCAGCCGCCGGGTGACCGTCGGGGCGAGCAGCGCCTCGCCCGAGGCCACCACCCGTACCCCGTCGGCGAGCTGCCGGGCCGAGGCGTCCTTGAGGAGGAAGCCCGAGGCTCCGGCCCGCAGCGCCTGGTAGACGTACTCGTCGAGGTCGAAGGTGGTCAGCACCAGGACCTTCGCGTCGGCGTCGCGCGCGACGATCTCGCGGGTCGCCTCGATGCCGTTCATCTCCGGCATGCGGATGTCCATCAGGACGACGTCCGGGCGCAGGGCGGCGACCTGGTCGAGTGCCTGCCGGCCGTCCAGCGCCTCGCCCACGACGGTGATCCCGGGCATCGCGTTGAGCAGCACCGAGAAGCCCTCGCGGACCATCATCTGGTCGTCGACGATCAGGACCCGGATGTCGGTGTCGTTCATGCCCTGCCGTCCTGTGCGCGTTCGATGACGACGGTCTCGGCGTCGCCTTCGGCCGGGTCCCGGGACTCCGGCCGCTCCGGGCGCTCCGGCTGCTCGGACAGCGGTACGGGGAGGAACACCGCGACCTCGTACCCGCCGTCGGCCGTCGTCCCGGCCGTCATCTCGCCGTTCAGCATCGCGACCCGCTCCCGCATCCCGGTGATCCCGTGCCCGGCCCCGGGCGAGGGCTTGACCAGGCCCCGCGCGGGTCCGTTGACCACGCGCAGCCCGAGCCCGCCGAGGACATAGCCCAGCTCGACCCGGGCCGAGGCGCCCGGCGCGTGCCGCAGGCTGTTGCTCAGGGCCTCCTGGACGATCCGGTACGCCGACAGCTCGACGCCCTGCGGCAGCTCGCGGACGGCCCCGGTGATCACCTTCTCCGTCTCCAGGCCCGTCTCACGGACGTTGTCCAGGAGCCCGTCGAGCGCGGCGAGGGTGGGCTGCGGAGCGTCGGGGGCCTCGTAGTCCTCCGCCCGGACGACTCCGAGGACGCGGCGCAGTTCGGTGAGGGCGGCCACGGCGTTCTCCCGGATGGTGACGAAGGCCTGCTCCAGCTCGGGCGGCGGGTTCTCGACCCGGTAGGGGGCGGCCTCGGCCTGGATCGCGACGACCGACATGTGGTGGGCGACCACGTCGTGCAGCTCCCGGGCGATGGTGGTGCGCTCCTCCAGCAGCGTGCGCCGGTCGCGCTCGACGGCGGTGACGGTGCGCTGCACGGTGACCTCCCGTTCGGCGTCGCGCCGGATCTGGACCACGGCGACGACGAGCAGCGCGAAGGCGGAGAGGGTGACCAGGGGCGCGGTGATCGACAGCTCGCCGCCCTCCAGCAGCATCCCGAAGAACAGGGTCAGCAGCCACATCCAGGCCGCCGCACGAGGGCGGGTCCGGGCGGCCACGACCACCAGGACCACCACCTGGGCCGTGAAGGCGCTGGGCCCCCACAGCCCGTCGCTGCCGAGGATGCCGCAGATGACGGTGGCCACCATCGACGCCCAGAACGCGGCGACCGGCCGGATGAGGGTCATCGCCACGGGAATCGCGGGGACGACGCCCATCAGGAAGCGGTACTCCCACTCGGCGAACCCGGCCATCATCACGAGGAAGGCGGCGAACAGCACCAGGGCGTGCGGGGTCCAGACGACGAACCTGCGCAGCCCCTCGGGCAGCCGCCGGATGATCCGCCCGTCGGGGCTGAGCGGCGGCAGCGGCCGGTAGGCGAACACGTTGCGCAGGAGGTCGTTCCGCAGTCCGTCTATCGCCCCTGCGGCTGCCCGGAACTCCGGGCTACTGGTCTTCGTCTGGGTCTCGGTCACGCTTCCACGGTAGGCGGCGGCGGATGGCGGGTCGTCACCATCGCTACCGATTCCACGGCATCCCCCTCAAGGACTACCCGCCTCCGCCGCACCGCGTAAGGGACCGGAAAAGCCCAGGTCAGCAGTGGTTTCAGCGCTGGGCCCTGTCGTCCGACCGCCGTCTGCCGTACGACGCCCGGCGGGGGACTCACCAGGCGAGCTGGGTGATCTCCTCGGCGACGACGGCGCAGGCGTCGGCGGCCGGATCGATCAGCGGAAAGTGCCCGACGCCGCCGAGCAGCGTCAGCCCGACCGTCTCACCGGCCTTGGCCGCCGCGTCGACGTACGCCTCGGAGACGGCCTGCGGGACGACGATGTCCTCGACGCCCTGCACGATCGCGGTGGCGATCCCGGTCGGCAGCAGCACCCCGGGGTCGGTGTGCGCCGCCCGGTCCGCGAAGCCGGCCTCCCCGCCCAGGAGCTGCGTGACCGCACCGCCGCACACCCCCAGGCCGACCGCCGCCGCGAAGTCCGCGATCGGGGCCAGGGCGACGACCCCGCGCAGCGGCGGCGGGGCGGGCAGCCGCCACGGGGACCCCTCGGGCAGGACGTGCCGCGCCGCAGCCCAGAGCGCGAGATGGCCGCCCGCGGAGTGCCCGGTGACCACGATCCGCCGCACATCCGCGCCCGGAAGCGCGCCGGCGGCCAGCACGGGCATCGCGTCCAGGGCCGCGGCCACGTCGTCGAAGGTCTCCGGCCAGCGCCCCGCGACCGGACCCGCCCCGGCGGACGCCGGCCCGCTCCCGCCGCGCTGCTGCGGGATGCCGTCGCCGCCGCGCCGGTACTCCACGTTGGCCACGGCGAAGCCCCGGCGGGCCAGGAAGTCCGCGAGCGGGGAGACATGGGCCCGGTCGTACGGGGCCCGCCAGGCGCCGCCGTGCAGGAGGACGACGAGCGGGGCGGCGGTGCGGCCGTCGCGCGGGGCGTAGAAGTCGACGACCTGGTCGGGGTGGTCGCCGTAGGCGGCGGTGGCGTCGGGTGCGACGGGAGGATGGGCGAACGCCGACGCGCTCTCCGCCTCGTCCCGGGCTCGCGCCGCAGCGTCCGGGGAACCCGGGGAATCCGACATGCCGCTCAACCGTCCTCTGCCCGTGGCCTGCGCCTGTGTTCTGTGCCTGCGCCGCAGGCGCCCTGCGCCAGTGCCCTGTTCCTGTGTTCTGGCCTGTGTTCTGGCCTGTGTTCTGTGCCTGTGTCAGGTGCCCAACTGGGTTGACCTGCGGGGACGGTACCAGCACTCGGCGCCGTCCCCGCCCGCCCGAACCCCTGTTGACGAACGGTCAGCCGCCCGGGGCCTCCGCCAGCACCTCGGCCAGCACCCGTGCCGCCCGTTCCGCGTCGGCGAATCCGACGTACAGCGGGGTGAAGCCGAACCGCAGCACGTCCGGCCGCCGCAGATCGCCGACGACACCCCGCTCGATGAGGCGGCGCATCACGGACGCGGCGTCGTCGCAGCGCAGGGCCACCTGGCTGCCGCGTTCGGCGTGCGCGGCCGGGGTGACGGAGGTGACCCGGCCCGCCGGAACGTACGCCTCCACGCACTCCAGGAAGAAGTCCGTCAGCGCGAGGGACTTGGCCCGTACGGCGTCCACCTCCACCCCGTCCCACACGTCGAGCGCCGCTTCCAGCGTCAGCATGGAGACGATGTCGGGGGTGCCGACCCGGCCCCGTGCGGAACCGTCCGCCGGGGCGTAGCCGGGGGTCATGCCGAACGGGTCGGCGTGCGAGTTCCAGCCCGGCAGCGGCGAGTCGAAGGCGGCCTGGTGGCGCTCGGCGACGTACAGGTACGCGGGCGAGCCGGGGCCGCCGTTGAGGTACTTGTACGTACAGCCGACCGCCAGGTCCACCCCGTGCTCGTCGAGCCCGACGGGCAGCGCGCCGGCGCTGTGGCAGAGGTCCCACACCGCGACCGCGCCCGCCGCGTGGACGGCGGCGGTCAGCCCCGGCAGGTCGTGCAGCCGGCCCGAGCGGTAGTCGACGTGGTTGAGCAGGACCGCCGCGGTACGGGGACCGAGCGCGGCCGGTACGCCGGCGGGGGCGACGGGCACGATCCGGTGGCCGGTGAGCCGGGCGGCGGACGCCGCGATGTACCCGTCCGTGGGAAAGGTCGTCGCGTCAACCAGGATCTCGTCGCGTCCCCCGCCCGCGATGCGGGCCGCGGCGACGACGGCCTTGAAGACGTTCACGCTGGTCGAGTCACCGACGACGATCTGCCCGGCGGCGGCCCCGACGAGCGGGGCGATCCGGTCGCCGATCCGCTCGGGCGCGGTCCACCAGCCGCTCTCGTCCCAGGACCGGATGCGCAGCTCGCCCCACTGGCGGGTGAGGACGTCCTGCACGCGGGCGGGGACGTGCACGGGCAGCGCGCCGAGGCTGTTGCCGTCGAGGTAGACACCGTCGTCGAGCGCGAAGAGCTTCCGGCGGTCGGCCAGCGGATCGGCGGCGTCGAGCTTCAGCGCCCGCTGACGGAGCGCGTCCGGCGCGGTCGTGGTCTCAGACATGGCTGCGCGCCGTCCACAGCTCGGGGAACACGTTCTTCGTGGCGCGCTTCTCCAGCCAGGCGACCCCGGCGGAACCGCCGGTGCCGGTCTTGGAGCCCATCGCGCGACGGGTGGCGACCAGGTGGTCGTTGCGCCAGCGCCACACCAGCTCACCGACGTCGGTGAGCAGCTCGCCGAGGCGGACCAGCTCGTCGTTCTGGTCGTCGGAGGCGTAGATCTCCGCCCACACGGCCTCGACCTCGGGAGAGGGCTCGTACCGCTGGGTGAGGTCCCGGGAGACGACGGCCTCGGGGACGGCGTACCCGCGCCGGGCCAGCAGGGCGAGGGTCTCGTCGTAGAGGCTGGGCTCCCCGAGCGCCTTCTCCAGCTCGGCGTACACGCGGGGCGCGCCCCGGTGCGGCACCAGCATGGAGGCGGACTTGTCGCCCAGCAGGAACTCCATCCGCCGGTACATCGCGGACTGGAACCCGGACCCCTCGCCGAGGGAGCCCCGGTAGGAGTTGAACTGGGCGGGGGTGAGTCCGGCGAGCGGCCGCCAGGACTCGTTGAGCGCCTCCAGCTCGCGCAGCGAACGCTTCAGGGCGTCGCGCGCGACGGGTATGCGGTCCTCGCGCAGGGCGCGGGTGGCCGTCTCCCACTCGTGGACGATGACGGTGAACCACAGCTCCATGACCTGGGTCGTGACCAGGAAGACCATCTCGCCGGGATCGTCCGAGCGCAGGTGCTGGAGGTGGGTCAGGACATCCGCCTGGACATAGTCCTCGTACGGAGTCGTTCCCGCGAAGTCCAGGTACGGGGTGTCCGCACCGGTGGCTTCGGGGTCGGGGTGGTTGGTCGACATTTCTGTCTCCTCGACACGAGCTTCCGGGTAGCGGTCCGCCCCTTCCGTGAGGTGATGGAGCTCCGGTCCCCTGCTCGCATACTAAGCCGCTCCCCGCCCTGCCTGCGTGGGCGGGGAGCCGGGGGAGACTGCTCAGCTCAGGATGTCGGCGGCGGTCGGCGAGGAGTCGCGCAGGAACGTCGTGCAGCGCTCGTGCTCCTCGGTCTCGCCGATCGCGCCCGCGGCCCGGGCCAGGGCGTGCAGGGCGCGCAGGAAGCCGCGGTTCGGCTCGTGCTCGAACGGGACGGGCCCGTGGCCCTTCCAGCCGGCCCGGCGCAGGGAGTCGAGGCCGCGGTGGTAGCCGGTACGGGCGTACGCGTAGGACTCGACGACCCGGCCGCCCTCGAACGCGTCGTCGGCGAGCTGCGCCCAGGCGAGCGAGGAGGTGGGGTACTTCGCGGCGACCTCGGCGGGCGGGGTGCCGGCGGCGAGCAGCTCGCGCGGCTCGGGGTCGTCGGGGAGGTGGGTCGGGGCGGGGCCCCCGAGCAGGTTCTCGTGGATGGACATGCCTCAAGTGTGCCTGCCGTCACGTCCCGGCGGGACCTCGGGCCTTTCGCCGGATCCCGCGAGCCCGCGAGCCCGCCGTGATCCCGGCGGAGCCCTGGCCCCGGGGGGCTCTCACCCCTCCTCCCGCTCCGGCTCCAGCGGCGGGGCGACGACCCCGCAGTGCACCGCGCACTCGGGCCGCTCGCTCCGGGCGGCGGTGGTGGCGGCCGGGGTGCGCACCGTCCACCAGGCCAGGAGCGCGCCCGCCACCAGCAGCCCCGCGCACATCGGCATCGCCCGCCGGAAGGTCGTGGCGAACTCGCCCGCGTCCCGGTACGCCTCGGGCCCCATCCCGGCGAGCAGCGGCAGGGCCGCCACCGCGATGAGCCCGGCGGCCCGGGCGGCGGCGTTGTTGATACCGCTGGCCAGACCGGCCCGCCCGGTGTCCACGGCGGCCAGGACGGTCGCGGTGAGCGGGGCGACGACCACGACGAGCCCGGTACCGAGCACCAGGACGGCGGGCAGCACCTCGGTGACGTACCCGCCGAAGGAGGCGCTGTCCGGCCCGACCCGCAGCATCAGGAGCATCCCGGCGGCGGCCAGCAGCGGGCCCACGGTGAGCGGGATGCGCGGCCCGATGCGCCGCCCCAGCTCACCGGAGGAGGCGGAGAAGAGCAGCATCAGCACGGTGGTGGGCAGCAGCGCGGTACCGGCCCCCAGCGCGGAGTACCCGGCGACGACCTGGAGCTGGATCGCGGAGAGGAAGAAGAAGCCGCCGAGGGCCGCGTAGACGCAGAAGGTCACCAGGTTGACCGAGGTGAAGAGCCGGGAGCGGAAGATCGACGGCGGCAGCATGGGGTCCGCCCGTCGCCGCTCGACGAGGACGAACGCCGCTCCGAGGGCCGACCCGCCGAGCGCCGCCCCGATCACCACCGGCGAGGCGCCCTGCTCCGGCGCCTCGATCAGCGCGTACGTCACCCCGGCCAGCGCCAGCGCCCCGAGAGCGGCCCCCGGTACGTCGAACCGCCCGTGCGCCGCCGGATCCCGCGACTCCGGTACGTGCCGGAGCGCGACGGGTACGCAGATGGCGGCGAGCGGCAGGTTCAGCAGGAACACCCACCGCCACCCGGGCCCGTCGACGAGCCACCCGCCGACGAACGGCCCGACGGCCGCCCCGACCCCGCCGAACCCGGACCAGAGCCCCACCGCCCGCGCCCGGTCGTCCGGATGGAAACCGGCCTGGATGAGCGCGAGGGACCCCGGCGTCAGGAGCGCCCCGCCGACGCCCTGGAGCGCCCGGGCGGCGATGAGCACGCCCGCGTTCGGCGCGATCCCGCAGAGCAGCGAGGCGGCGGCGAACCACACCACCCCCACCAGGAACACCCGCCGCCGCCCGTACCGGTCGCCGAGCGCCCCGCCGAGGAGGATCAGCCCGGCGAGCGTGAGCATGTAGGCGTTGACGGTCCACTGGAGGGCGGCCAGGTCGGTGCCGAGGTCCTCGCCGATCCGGGGCAGGGCGACGTTGATGACGGTCGAGTCGAGCATCGCCATGCCGGACCCGAGCACCGTGGTCAGGACGACCCAGCGCCCGGCGGGCGAGGCGACCCGGATCTCGCCGGGGGCGGAGCCAGCAGCAGCCATGGGGCCAGCGTGCCCCACCTGAGCCCCTCCGGCGATCGAGGAGCCCCGGAGCACCCGCACACGTCAAGCCCCTCCGGCGATCGAGGAACCCGCGCTGTCCAGCCCTTCCGGCGATCCAGGAGCGGGCCGGGGCAGGGCGCCCCCGGAACCAGCGGCCACCGCACGGCTCACACAGTCCGCACCGCCCCCACGGCCCGCACCAACGCCTCGACCCCCCGCACCGCCTTCTCCCGCGGGCACCCCACGTTCAGCCGGACGAACCCCGGCGCCCCGTAGACCGACCCCCCCATGATCGCCACCTTCTCCCGCTCCACCAGCACCCGCTGCAAGGCGGGCTCCTCCACCCCCAGCGGCCGCAGGTCGATCCACGCGAGGTATCCGGCCTGCGGCGGCACCCACCCCAGCTCGGGGAAGGCGGCCCCCAGCCGCTCAGCCACGTGACCCAGATTCCCCGCCACATACGACCGCACCGCGTCCAGCCACGCCGCCCCCTCCCGGTACGCCGCGATGTGCGCGGTCAGCGACAGGACGGCCGGCGACGCCAGCCCCTCCGCCGTCTCCATCCGGCGCAGGAACTCCGCCCGGTCACCGGGATCCCCGAGGAACCCGTACGAACCGGTCAGCGCCGGAAAGTTGAACGCCTTCGACCCGGACGTGACCAGCGCCCACCGGCCCTCGCCCGCCACCCGCGTCCAGGGCACATGGACGCGCCCCGCACCGTCGTCGTGCACGAAGTCCGCGTGGATCTCGTCGCTGATCACCGCGACCCCGTACCGCTCGGCGAGCGCCGCCGTCCGGGCCAGTTCGTCGGCCGTCCACACCCGGCCCGTCGGGTTGTGGGGCGAGCACAGCACCAGCACCTTCGCGTCCGGGCGGGCCAGCTCCCGCTCCAGCGCCTCCTCGTCCCCCACCGGCACCCCGCGCAGCTCCCGCCCGAGTCCGGTGATCGCCTTGCGGAAACCGTCGTACACAGGGGTGTGGACGACGACGCCGTCCCCCTCGCCCGTCCACATCTGGAGCAGCTGGGAGAGCTGGCTGAGCACGGACGGCCCGTAGACGAGCTGCCCGGTGTCGATCTCGGTGCCGTACCGGGTGGCGTACCAGTGGGCTATCGCCGAGCGGAAGTCGTCCTGCTGCCAGGTGCTGTAGCCGAACACCCCGTGGTCCAGGCGGGCCCGGAGCGCGGCCAGGACCTCGGGAGCGGTGGCGAAGTCCATGTCGGAGATGGTGAACGGCAGCAGGCCGTCGACGCCGAAACGGTCGGCGACCCCGTCCCACTGGACGCACCAGGTGCCCCGGCGGTCGACGGCGGTATCGAAATCGTAGGGCGCGCCCATGAACAGATCCTCTTCTCTCGGCTTCGAACCCCGGCGCTCCGGCCACGTCCGTACAGCAGCGGGCCCGGCCCTCCGAGGGAGGACCGGGCCCGACGCCGTGCGTCCGTGCGGACGGGTGACTACTTCAGCTTCGTGCCCGTGGAGCGCAGGTTCGCGCAGGCCTCGGTGACGCGCGCGGCCATACCGCCCTCGGCCAGCTTGCCCCAGGTGCGGGGGTCGTAGGTCTTCTTGTTGCCGACCTCGCCGTCGACCTTCAGGACACCGTCGTAGTTGCGGAACATGTGGTCCGCGACCGGGCGGGTGAAGGCGTACTGGGTGTCGGTGTCCAGGTTCATCTTCACGACGCCGTTCTCCAGCGCGGTGACGATCTCCTCGGCGGTGGAGCCCGAGCCGCCGTGGAAGACGAAGTCGAACGGCTGGCTGCCGGCCGGCTTGCCGTACTTCTCGGAGACGCCCGCCTGGAGGTCCTTCAGCAGCTCGGGGCGGAGCACGACGTTGCCCGGCTTGTAGACGCCGTGGACGTTGCCGAAGGAGGCGGCCAGCAGGTAGCGGCCCTTCTCGCCCAGACCGAGCGCCTCGGCGGTACGCAGCGCGTCGTCCACGGTCGTGTACAGCTCGTCGTTGATCTCGTGCGTGACGCCGTCCTCCTCGCCACCGGTCGGGGTGATCTCGACCTCAAGGATGATCTTGGCGGCGGCGGCCTTGGCCAGCAGCTCCTGGCCGATGGCCAGGTTGTCGGCGAGGGTCTCGGCCGAACCGTCCCACATGTGGGACTGGAACAGCGGGTTCAGGCCCTTGGCGACGCGCTCGGCGGAGACGTCGAGCAGCGGACGGACGTACCCGTCCAGCTTGTCCTTGGGGCAGTGGTCGGTGTGCAGCGCGATGGTGACGTCGTACTTCGCCGCGACGATGTGCGCGAACTCGGCGAGGGCGACCGCGCCCGTGACCATGTCCTTGTTGTACTGGCCGCCCAGGAACTCCGCACCACCGGTGGAGATCTGGACGATGCCGTCGCTCTCGGCCTCCGCGAAGCCGCGCAGCGCGGCGTGCAGGGTCTGGGACGAGGTCACGTTGATGGCCGGGTAGGCGAACTTGCCCGCCTTTGCCCGGTCGAGCATCTCGGCGTAAGCCTCGGGGGTTGCGATGGGCATCTGACCGCTCCTTGGGATGTGCGGGTGTGCAGGCTGTGAGTCCCTGACCTGGGGGCGACGTCATCGTCGCCCCCATCTTCCCAGACTTGCCCCCGGGCTCCACCCGGCGGACCCGGTTTCACGTGAAACCGGGCCCGTGGAGGGTTCAGCTCAGGCCGAGGTCGGCCACCGAGTAGACATGGACGTACGGCAGACCGGCTTCGGCGATGGCCGGGGCGGCCCCGCGCTCGACGATCACGGCGACGGCGACGACCTCGCCACCGGCCTCACGGACCGCCTCGACGGCGGTCAGCGGCGAGCCGCCCGTGGTCGAGGTGTCCTCGACGACCAGGCAGCGGCGGCCCTTCACGTCCGTGCCCTCGATCCGGCGCTGCATCCCGTGCGCCTTCTGGGCCTTGCGGACGACGAACGCGTCCAGGCTCTTACCCCGGGCCGCGGAGGCGTGCAGCATCGAGGTGGCGACCGGGTCGGCGCCGAGCGTCAGCCCGCCGACGCAGTCGTAGTCCAGCTCGGCGGTGGCGTCGAGCATGACCTGCCCGACCAGGGGCGCGGCCTTGCCGTCCAGCGTGATCCGGCGCAGGTCGATGTACCAGTCGGCTTCCAGCCCCGAGGAGAGGGTCACCTTGCCGTGCACCACGGCCTTGTCCTTGATCTGCTGGAGCAGGTCAGCGCGTACGTCAGTCATGTCCACGAGGGTAAGCGGTGCGGCCCCCGGCCCCGAGCCGAGCCTCGGAGCCGCGCCTCAGAGCCGCGTCCAGCTCCAGGTCGTGGCCATCTCCAGCGGGTCGATCTGGGTCACCAGACGGGGCGCGGTGTTCAGCCCGTTCGGCGGACCGGACTGCGGCTCCACGCAGACGGCCTCGTCCTGCTCGTCGTAGATCACCACCCACTCGCTGCGGCTCTTCACCGTCAGCTCCAGCCGCTCCGGCCAGGTGAGCTTCACGTCCACGCCGTCCGGCATCCCGAAGCAGTCGTCCCACGGGCCGGGCTGCGGGTCGATGCGCCGCCCGGTCGGCAGATGGTCCCCGCCCCGCTCCTCCTGCCAGCCGGCGTCGAAGGACAGCTCGACGTCCCGCCCGTCGAGGGTGCGGAGGAACCAGGGGTGCCAGCCCGCCTGCGCCGGAAAGGAGTCGCCGTACGTCTCGACGGCCAGGCCCAGCGTGAGCGTGTCCTCGGTCAGCTCGAAGGTCTGCGTCACCCGGCCCTCGTACGGCCAGGGCTTCGCGAGGTCGTAGTAGAAGGCCGCCCGGCCCTCGGCCAGGTCGGCGGCCGTGTACGCGGGATGCCAGGAGGTGTCCCGGCCGGTGCCGTGGATGGCGTGCGGCGGGGAGTTCAGCGGCAGCTCGTGGAGCTCGTCGCCGTTGCGGAACTGCCCGTATCCCGTACGCCCGCACCAGGGGACCATCGGGAAGCAGCCGTACCGATCGCCCTGACGGAGCAGTTCGGTGGACCCGATCCGCAGGCTGCTGATCCGGCAGCCGTGCAAGGGGTCGACGGTCAACTCGGCAGCGCCGACGGTCAGCCTGACGTTCTCTTCGCTCCTGCTCACCCGACGACCCTACTGGTGGCTCACGGCCTCCGGCGCCGCAACGCCCGGCCCAGCACCACGGCGGAGGCCAGCGCGAGGGCGGCGGCGGGGGCGACCCATCGCAGGGTCGTGCTCGCACCGCCCTGCTCCGGGGAGGGCACGGGGGCGTACCGGCCGCGCGGGGGCGCGTGGTCGACCTCCTCGGCGCTGCGCCCGATCATGGTGCGGCGGGCGTGCGCGGCCTCGGCGGGCGGTTCGTCCGGAACGGTGAACTCCACCCCGGCGACGGGGTCGAGCGAGGGCGGCGGCACGGGCGAGTCGAAGACGGACCCGGATCCGTCGTCGCCCTCAAGCCCCTCCGCGGCAACGGCGTCGCTCTCGTCACCCCCAAGTCCCTCCGCGGCAACGGCGTCGCTCTCCTCGCCCCCAAGCCCCTCCGCGGCAACGGCGTCGTCCACGTCGGCGTCGGAGCCCGAGCCGGTGTCCGCCCCCGCGTCCGTGTCCGCGCTGGTGTCCCCGCTCTCGTCCTCCCCCGCCGCCAGCGACTCCGTCACCAGCTGCTGGGTGAAACGGTCCAGGAGCCGGTGGGCGGCCGCGAGCGCCGCGCCCTCCTCCAGCTCGACCAGCCGCCCGCCCCCGTCGGCCGTACCGCTGTAGGTGATCGTCGTCCCGCCGTCCGTCGCCGTGAGGCCGACGGTCAGGGCCAGCTCGACCGCACCGGTGCCCCGAGCCTCCACGCCCTTCCCGGAGACCGAGAAACGGTCCCTCTCCGGGCCGGTGAGCAGCAGCTCGCCCCGGTAGGTGATGGTGTGCCCGCCGGCCCGCAGCTTCAGCCGGCCGGCCAGGGGCGACGCCGACGCGTCGGCGTCCTGTTGGAGGCCGGGGATGCAGCGGGCGACCCGGGCGGGATCGCCCAGGGTGCGCAGCAGCGTCGGGACGGGAACCGGAACGAACACCTCATGCTCCATGGAAACCGAGCCTAATCCGCCACGGCCCCGGACGTCAGCGCTTCGGTCCGCCGGAGGACCGCCGAAGAACCGCCGGAGGGCCACCGAAGAACCGCCGAAAAGCCACCGAAGAACCGCCGAGAGCCGAGGGAGGGGCGGCACACGGCAGGCTCACGCGTCCTCCCAGTACCGCGGGTGGATCAGCGTCGACGGGAGCAGCCCCGGCAACCGGGCCTCGGCGGCGGCCCGCGCCCCCTCGCGCAGCTCCCGGCCCCGCAACGAGCGCGGTTCGGGACCGTCGGCGGCCAGCGCGGCCCGCGGGGCACGGCCCGGTGCGGCGAGGAGAAAGCCCCAGTCCTCCCGGTCCCGCCTCTCCCCGCCGCCCCGGTCCGGGCTCGCGGCGAGGCCCGCATACCGGCCGGTGACGCGGTACGGGCGGGTCGCGAGGCCGCCCGCGCGCACCGAGGCCTCCACCGTCCAGAAGGTCTGCGGCCGGGCCCCCAGCGGTCCGGCGTGCACCGCGAGCCGCCCGTCCGGGGCCAGGGCCTCGGCGATCAGCCCGTAGAACTCGGCCGAATACAGCTTCGTACTGGCGGTGATGCCCGGGTCCGGGAGGTCGGAGATCACCACGTCGTACCGGCCGTGGTCGGCCCGGAGCCAGGGGAACGCGTCCGCCCCGACCACGGTGAGGCGGGGGTCGCGGAAGGCGTGGCCGTTCAGCTCGGAGAGGGCGGGGTCGGTACGGGCCAGTCGGGTGACGGCGGGGTCCAGCTCGACGACGGTGACGGCGCGGACGTCCCCGTAGCGCAGCACCTCGCGGGCGGCGAGCCCGTCGCCGCCGCCGAGGATGAGCACGCGGGCGCGGGGCCCGTTCATCGCGGGGTGCACCAGCGCCTCGTGGTAGCGGTACTCGTCGCGGGCGCTGACCCGCAGCCGGCCGTCCAGATAGAGGCCGAGGGAGTCCCGGTCGGTGCCGGTCACCACCACCTCCTGCACCCCGGTCTGCACGGCGACCCGCACCTGGTCCCCGTACACCGCCCGCCGCGCCGCCCGCTCGAAGTCGTCGACCAGCACCGTGGCGGTGGCCAGCACCGCGATCACCGAGACGTTGACCAGGACGAGGAGCCAGCGGGAGCGGTGGCTCAGGTCGCGCCGGAACACCCACAGCACGAGCGCCCCGCCCGCCGCCGCGTTGACCGCGCCGGTGAACAGCGCGCCGGTCAACTGCCCCAGCATCGGCAGCAGGAGGAAGGGGAACGCGAGCCCGCCGACCAGCGCGCCCACGTAGTCGGCGGCGAAGAGATCGGCGGCGGTCCCGCCCGCGTCCTGCCGGTCGACGCGCTGGATCAGCGTCATCAGCAACGGGATCTCCGCCCCGATCAGCACCCCGATCGCCAGCGAGAACCCGACCAGGGCGTACTGCGAATCGCCGAGCCAGGCGAACGAGGCGTACAGGACCAGCGCCGAGGAGCCGCCGATCAGGGCGAGGGCCGCCTCGATCATCCCGAAACCGACGGCGGCACGGCAGCGCAAACGTTTCGCGAGAAGAGAACCGATGCCCATCGCGAACACCATCACGGAGAGCACGACGGACGCCTGGGTGACCGAATCGCCGATGAGATACGAGGCGAGCGCGACCAGTTCGAGCTCGTAGACGAGACCGCAGGCGGCGCAGACGAAGACCGCGGCGAGCACGAGGAACCGGCCGGTCCTCGGCCGTACGGGAAGCCGCGCCGCGCCCCCTCGCAGCGACATCTGCTGGTCGATCATGTCGCGAACGCTACGTCACGACACCGTCGCACCTTGTCACCCACACGGGTGTAAGTGCCCCTGCCATTCACGCCGCGGTGGCGGGAATCCGCGCTCCCACCCGGGTCCGGGTCACCACCAACTGCCCCTCCTGCGGGTACGCGTGCCAGGTACGCCACCGCACCTGGCCCTCGGCGCGCTGGGCGAGCATCGCGGTGAAGGCGTACGGGCTGCCGGGGAAGGTGCCCACGAGGCCGTGGGGGTGATCGCTCACCAGGGCCAGCAGTTCCTGTGCGCGGCCCGCGAACTGGCCCTGGGTCAGGGTCTCGACGCGGGCGGCGAATTCGTACTCCCGGTCCCCGAGGCGCTTCGAGACGCCGAGGGGCAGGGGGGTGCTGCTGCCGGGCAGACAGGCCACGGTCTCGGAACAGACCCCGGGCTCCTCCTGGAGGAGCACCTGGTGGGAGGCGCCGAGCAGCCTCAACTGGATTTCGGCGCCGTCGAACCGGAGGTCGAGGACCGCCAGGGCGGGCAGCGGCTCCCGCCCCAGCATCCAGGCCAGGTCGGCGGCGCGGGTATCGGAGTAGGCCGTCTGGAGGGTGGTGAGCATGGGTGGGCTCCGCAAACACACATGGACGCCGGGACAGCGGAACGCCCTCGCATGACTGCGTGTGGGAGGTGAGGGGCGCCCGATCTGGTCCAACTGGGGTCCGAGGGCTGAATGTTCTCTTCGACGAGGGAATCACGAAGTACGCCGCACTCACAGCGTTTTCGCCCAACTTGCCGTGGTTTCCATCCCCCCGGGGGCCCCACGGTTCACCTGTTCAACCCGAACACGACCGCGTCGCTCAACGAAAAGGCGTCCGGAGGGAGTTCACCCTCCGAACGTCCGCCACCGGCTCACTGTCGGTGACCGTGCACAAGGACAGCCGGTCAGCTGCCGCCCCCTCCGCAGCCACCCCCGCCGCCGCCCCCGCACGACGAGCCGCCGCCGCAGGAGTGCCCGCCGGAGTGTCCGCCGGAGCCGCCGCTTCCGCAGGACGCGCCGGTGTCGGTGCCGCCCGCCCACCAGCCGGCCCCGGCGCCACCGGCCGAGGACCTGCTCGCGGAACGCCGACGCCCGGACCGCGGCGACGCGCCGCTCCCGCCACCGGTGGCCCGTCGAGCGACCACCAGCCCGCCGACGACGACCGCGGCGATCACTGTCGCGATGAAGACGCCCATGGTTCCCACCCGCCTTTCTCTCCCCCGAAGCAACGTCCCCCGTCGCTCCCCCGTTGTTGTGTGACAGGGGCATTCCCAGGGCCCGCGCGCACCAAAGCGGACTTGAGCAACTCCAGAGCTTCGGCCCAGGATGGCGCCCATGACACAGGGACGACCGCTGCTCAACCGCCGCCTCGCCGCGTTCGGCACGACGATCTTCGCCGAGATGTCCGCGCTGGCCGTGCGGACCGGCTCCATCAACCTCGGCCAGGGCTTCCCCGACACCGACGGCCCCGAGGAGATCCGGGAGGCGGCGGTCCGGGCGCTGCGCGCGGGCCACGGCAACCAGTACCCGCCCGGCCCCGGGGTCCCGGAGCTGCGCCACGCCGTCGCCGCCCATCAGGAGCGCTTCTACGGCCTGACCTGGTCCCCGGAGACGGAGGTCCTGGTGACGACCGGGGCCACCGAGGCGATCGCCGCCTCCCTGCTCGCCCTCCTCGAACCGGGTGACGAGGTCATCGCGTTCGAGCCGTACTACGACTCGTACGCCGCCTGCATCGCCATGGCGGGCGCCACGCGCGTACCGCTGACCCTGCGCGCCCCGGACTTCCGCCCCGACCTCGACGAACTGCGCACGCTGATCACCCCGCGCACCCGGCTCCTGCTGCTGAACACCCCGCACAACCCGACCGGCACGGTGCTCACCCCCGACGAAGTGTCCGGGATCGCGGCCCTCGCGGTGGAACACGATCTCCTGGTGGTGACCGACGAGGTGTACGAGCACCTGGTCTTCACAGGGGCGCATCGTCCGATCGCCGCGCTCCCCGGGATGCGCGAACGCACGGTGTCCATCTCGTCGTCGGGGAAGACGTTCTCGTACACCGGCTGGAAGATCGGCTGGGTCACCGGCGACGCCCCCCTGGTGGCGGCGGTGCGCGCGGCGAAGCAGTATCTGACCTTCGTCAGCGGGGGCCCCTTCCAGTACGCGATCGCCGAGGCGCTCGCCCTTCCCGACGCCTTCTTCACCGGCTTCCGCGAGGACATGCGCCGCAAGCGGGACCTGCTGGCGGAGGGCCTGCGCACCGCGGGCTTCCGGGTGTACGAGCCGGAGGGGACGTACTTCATCACCACCGACATCTCCCCGTTCGGCGACGAGGACGCCTACGCCTTCTGCCGCGCGCTGCCGGAACGCTGCGGGGTGGCGGCCGTGCCGAACTCGGTCTTCTACGACGACCCGGAGGCGGGCCGCAGCCAGGTCCGGTTCACGTTCTGCAAGCGGGACGACGTGCTCCAGGAGGCGGTGGAGCGGCTGGCCCGGCTGGGCTGAGCCCCGGGACACGGGCCCCGGGACACGGAAACGGCCCGGGCGACGGTCGCGATGACCGCCGCCCGGGCCGTGACCCGGCGCTTCGGGACTAGGCGCCCGCGGGCTCCTCGCCGTCCGTCTTGCCCTCGGCGGGCTGGATGCCGAGGCGCTCGGTGAGCCACTTGTCGAACTCGATCGAGGCGCGCACCCAGCTCACCGTCGAGGAGACGAAGTGCTCCAGGCTGACGCCGGTGCCGATGAGCATCTGCGCCTCACCGATCAGCCGGACGGAACCCGTCTCGCCCTCCTCGCCCTCGTGGGCGTGGGTGTAGACCTTGGGCCACAGGGTGCGGCGGTTCCAGTCGTCGATGGCGTCCAGCAGGACGGGACGCTGGTCGAGGTCGTGCGGGCGGTCGTAGAACGTACGGACCGAGAAGACCTGCTGCTCCGCCTCACCGCGGAACATGAAGTACGTCCGGAACTCTTCCCACGGCGCCGCGAGGTCGCCCTCGTCGTCGACGACGTACTTCAGCTCCATCTGGTCGAGGAGCTGCTTGACGAGGTCCTGGTCCGGGACGACGGGGCCCTCCGGTCCTGCCGCCTGCGGTTCGGGCTGGCCCCCGAAATTAGGAATCGAGGACGGATCGATGCTCACCGTTATTTCCCTTCGTGACGAGTGCGGCCATCCTCTCCCATGGCGGGCGGGGCATGGCAAGCCCCGGCGGCCCCGATCAGCCACAAGCTGACAGACAGCCGGTGGATACGGGGCTCGCCGGGCGTTCACTCACAGCGTGCGACGCTCCGTGACCGGTGGTTACGAGGCGGGGCCGACGATCAGCCCGTCCTCGGCCCGGTCCACCCGTACGGTGTCCCCGTCGCGGACCTCGCCGGACAGGATCTCCTTGGCGAGCCGGTCACCGATCGCGGTCTGGATGAGCCGGCGCAGCGGGCGCGCCCCGTAGGCCGGGTCGTTGCCCTCCTGGGCGAGCCAGGCCAGCGCCTCGGGGGTGACGTCCAGGGTGAGCCGCCGGTCCGCGAGGCGCTTCGCCAGCCGGTCGATCTGGAGCCCGGCGATGTGGGCCAGCTCGTCGCCGGAGAGGGCGGAGAAGACCACGAGGTCGTCGAGCCGGTTGATGAACTCCGGCTTGAAGGAGGCCCGCACCACGTCCAGCACCTGCTGCTTCTTCACCTCGGGCTTGACCAGGGGGTCCATGAGGAACTGGCTGCCGAGGTTGGAGGTGAGGACGAGGATGGTGTTGCGGAAGTCCACCGTGCGGCCCTGGCCGTCGGTGAGCCGGCCGTCGTCGAGGACCTGGAGCAGGATGTCGAAGACCTCGGGGTGGGCCTTCTCGACCTCGTCCAGGAGCACGACGCTGTACGGGCGGCGGCGGACGGCCTCGGTGAGCTGGCCGCCCTCCTCGTAGCCGACGTAACCGGGCGGGGCCCCGACCAGGCGGGCGACGCTGTGCTTCTCGCCGTACTCGCTCATGTCGATGCGGATCATGGCCCGCTCGTCGTCGAACAGGAAGTCCGCGAGCGCCTTGGCCAGCTCGGTCTTGCCGACCCCGGTGGGCCCGAGGAAGAGGAACGACCCGGTGGGCCGGTCGGGATCGGCGATCCCGGCCCTGGTCCGGCGTACGGCGTCGGAGACGGCCTGCACGGCCTCGGTCTGCCCGATCAGCCGCTTGCCCAGCTCGGACTCCATGCGCAGCAGCTTCTGGGTCTCGCCCTCCAGCAGCCGCCCGGCCGGGATGCCGGTCCAGGCGCCGACGACATCCGCGATGTCGTCCGGACCGACCTCCTCCTTGACCATGGTGTCCTTGTCCTTGGACGCCTCCTGCTCGGCCTCGGCGGCCTCCTCCAACTCCCGCTCCAGGCCCGGGATCTCCCCGTACAGCAGCTTGGACGCGGCGTCGAAGTCACCGTCGCGCTGGGCGCGTTCGGCCTGGCCGCGCAGCTCGTCGAGGCGCTCCTTGAGCTCACCGACCCGGTTGAGGCCCTGCTTCTCCTTCTCCCAGCGGGCGTTGAGGCCGCGCAGCTCCTCCTCCTTGTCGGCGAGGTCGCGGCGCAGCTTCGCCAGGCGCTCCTTGGAGGCGGCGTCGGACTCGTTCTTCAGCGCCAGCTCCTCCATCCTCAACCGGTCGACGGAGCGCTGGAGTTCGTCGATCTCCAGCGGCGAGGAGTCGATCTCCATCCGCAGCCGCGACGCGGCTTCGTCGACCAGGTCGATGGCCTTGTCGGGGAGGAAGCGGGAGGTGATGTAGCGGTCGGAGAGGGTGGCGGCGGCCACCAGCGCCGAGTCGGCGATCTGCACCTTGTGGTGGGCCTCGTAACGGCCCTTGAGACCCCGCAGGATCGCGATGGTGTCCTCGACGGTCGGCTCGGCGACCAGCACCTGCTGGAAGCGGCGCTCCAGGGCGGGGTCCTTCTCGATGCGCTCGCGGTACTCGTCGAGCGTGGTCGCGCCGACCATGCGCAGCTCGCCGCGGGCCAGCATCGGCTTGAGCATGTTGCCCGCGTCCATGGCGGAGTCGCCGCCCGCGCCGGCGCCGACGACGGTGTGCAGCTCGTCGATGAACGTGATGATCCGGCCGTCGCTCTCCTTGATCTCGGAGAGGACGGTCTTCAGCCGCTCCTCGAACTCGCCGCGGTACTTCGCGCCCGCGACCATCGCGCCGAGGTCGAGCGAAACGAGCCGCTTGTCCTTCAGGCTCTCCGGCACGTCGCCCTTGACGATGCGCTGGGCCAGCCCTTCGACGACGGCGGTCTTGCCGACGCCGGGCTCACCGATGAGCACGGGATTGTTCTTCGTCCGGCGCGACAGCACCTGCACGACGCGGCGGATCTCCTGGTCACGGCCGATGACCGGATCCAGCTTGCCCTCGCGCGCGGCGGCCGTGAAGTCGGTGCCGAACTTCTCCAGGGCCTTGTACTGGCCCTCCGGGTCGGGTGTGGTCACCCGGCGCCCTCCCCTGCTCGTCTCGAACGCGGCCAGCAGCTTCCTGGCGCCGGCCCCCTGCCCTTCGAGGATCTCACCGGCCCGGCCGCCCTTCGCGGCGATCCCGATGAGCAGGTGCTCGGTGGAGATGTAGTCGTCGCCCAGCTCCTTCGCCCGCTGGGCCGCGTCCTGGATGACGGCGAGCAGTTCGCGGTTGGGCTGCGGCGGGGCCACGGTGGAACCGGTGACGCTGGGCAGCCCGCCGAGCAGCCGCTCGGTCTCGCCGCGCACCAGCGCCAGATCGGCCTCGACGGCGGCGAGCAGATCGACGATGTTCTCGTTGTCCTCCCCCTCCAGCAGCGCGAGCAGCAGGTGTCCGGGGGTGAGATCGGGGTGCCCGTCCTTCACGGCCCGGTTGGTGGCCGCGTTGATGGCGTCCCGGCTCTTGTTGGTCAGCTCGGCGTCCACGTGTGGTTACTCCTCCTCGCAGCTGGCGGTCAGACAAACCTCATGCATTGACTTAATCAACGTACACAAAGTTGAGTCTATTCCACTCAAGCCACTGATCGCACGCGCTGTGAACCCTCGGCGGCGGCCCTCGTACGCTGCCCCCATGGCAGACGTACGCAATCCCTCCCCCGAATACGTCGCGTTCTGGCGCGAGAGCCACCTGTCCACGCTGACGACCCCCCGCCCGGACGGCACGCCGCACGTGGTCCCGGTGTGCGTGACGTACGACCCGGAGGCGGGGGTGGCGCGCGTGATCACGGACGGCGGCAGCCGCAAGGTGGCCCACATCCGCGCGGCCGGCCCCGACGGGGCACGTGTGGCCGTCTGCCAGATCGACCGGGCCCGCTGGGCGACCCTGGAGGGCCGCGCGGTCGTCCGCACCGAGCCGGAGGCCGTCAGGGACGCGGAGGTCCGCCACGAGGAGCGCTACGGCCGGCCGCCGCGGATCAACCCGACCCGGGTCGTCATCGAGATCACCCTCGACCGGGCGCTCGGCAGGGCCTGAGACCGCCGCACCGGGAACGGCCGGCCGGCTCCCGGCCCGGGACAGCACAACGGCGCCACCGTGTTCAGGTCACGGTGGCGCCGCTGTGTGGGGGAAGCGCCTGGAGCGACAGGTGACGACGGGGGAATCGCTCAGGCACTGCGGGGGGTGGCGGAAAGGGGTTCTGCGTCGAACAGCTCGTGGTCGCGCTGGTCGAGATTGACGAAGATCATGCCGTACCTGACGGCACAGCGAACCGGCTGCGGCGCACCGCGGGGCCGACGGAGACAGCGATAGGCGCGGACGTCCTCGTCCTCTTCCATCACCACGACGATCGGCTCTCCGAACAGGGTGACCATCAACGAGTCGCCACGGCGGGGGAGGGCCGTGAGCAGATCGATGAAATGCCACCCTGAGCGATAGGCGGTTGCCATCTCGCGCCGGAAGGTGCGGTCGTCCGGCGGGGTGCTCATGCGACCGTGCGGGCCGGAGCGATGCCCCAGGTGATATCACCGGGCACGGCCGCCTGCGCCGCGGGCGCCGATTCGGCCGCCGGGGCGCCCCAAGTAATGTCTTCGGCCCCCTGTCCGGACAGGGCCCCGAAGGCCAGAGCCCCTACGAACGCAGTGGCAAGCACCGAGCGAAGCATTCGCTTATACATTTCGGCTTCGTCCTCACTTGATGGATTCATCTCCCCCGCACCAAGACGATGTCCCACCTGAGCGCTCGAACACCACCGGGTCGATGCATCATGTTCCTGTAGGTTCAGGAACATGGGGGGTGGAGATATGGCCACAAGCGAGTCAAAAGCGGCACATCCTCACGGCATCACCGAACTATGCGATGCGGGACAGCGCGTCTACGCCAACGCACTGCGATCCGGCCGCATACCTCGCGCCGACGCCGACCCGGCCCCGTGCCTGATGGACTTCGCCCTGCTCCACCCGGATCCCGACGACGTCGAGTGGCTCCGCCCGGTGCCGCCCTCCGCCGCCCTCGCGCAGCGCCTGCACCCCATAGAACGCGAGATCCAGGAGCGCAGACGGCATTCCCTGGAACTGACCGAGTCCTTCGAACCTTTCATGGACATCAGCGCCCAGGATCCCCCCACGACCCACGCCATCACCGTGCTGGAGGGCAGCACGCGCATCAACGCGGCCATCGACGTCGCTACCGCCGAAGCCCGCCACGAGGTACTCACCGTCCAACCCGGGGGCGGTCGCAGCGAGGACATCCTCAGCAAGGGGCTGGAGCGCGGCAAGGCCGTGGTCGACCGGGGTGTCCAGATCCGCACCCTGTATCAGCACACCGTGCGACACCACCAGGGCACGTTCGTCTATGCGGAACGTCTCGCGGAAGGCGTCGAAATCCGCACCCTGGAGGAATTGGTCGAGCGCATGCTCATCTTCGACCGCACCGTCGCGTTCATACCCGCGCAGGACGACCGGTCCGTCGCCCTGGAGCTCCGGCATCCCGGGCTCGTCTCCTACCTCATCAGGGTTTTCGAGCAGCTTTGGCAACGCGCCACGCCCCTCCTCGAAGAGGTCCTGTACGACCCCACCCCCGCCGGCATCAGCGGCGTCCAGCGTTCGATAGCCCAACTCCTCGTAGAAGGCCACGTCGACGATTCCATCGCTCGCCGACTCGGCATGAACGTCCGGACCTGCCGTGCGCACATCGCCAAGATGAACGCCACGCTCGGCAGCACCAGCCGTGCCCAACTCGGCTACCTGATCGCACGATCGGGAATCCTGGAATCAGAACCCGAGCATGCGGTACCCCCCGGCACCGGGGCGTGACCGACCGACACCGCCGTCCGCCGCGCCGGCCCCCTCACGGCAACCCGTCTCCCGTGAGACCGAAGTGCGACTGCGACCCTCCGCGACGCTGAGCCGGTCGCTGCTTCCGCTGACCGCCGTCGCGCACGGTCGCCCGCATCCCCGCGTCCGCCGACCGGGACACCGCCCTGCGGATCGAGCGTCCGGCCGCGGTCGCCCACCTCATCCGGGTCCACGAAGCCCTGTGGTCACAAGCCGTACCGCTGGCCGAAACTCATCACACGGCCGCCCCGGACGCCCCCGTCACCGCCGTCCGGCTCAGCACCGCCCCGCAGCCTCACCGAAGGCCACGTCCGGGCCTCTCCGAACCCCCGAACTCCCCCGCCACCTGCGAGAATTCCGTACGTCAGCCCTGACCGACCTGACGCACACCCCCGCACGACCGAAGGATCACGAAGCCCGGATGACCGACACCACCCCCGCACCCGCCCCCCTGCCCGCCACCGTCGAGGACGACCGCCACGGGGACATCCGCGTCGAACTCGTCGGCGAGCAGCGCGAGACGCTCGTCGTGAGCGGCGAGGGGATACCCCGCGTCGTCCTCACCCGCGCCCCCGGCACCGAGGCCGACGACCACATCCTCATCGGCACCCGAGACCCCCGCCGGCTCACGCTCACCGTGGACGGCCGGGAGGCCACGATCAAGCCCGGGAAGGGGAAGCTCCGCCGCCGCACCTACCGGGTCGACGTCCGCTGCGCGGGTACCGCCTACCGGCTCGTGCCCGACTCGATCCCGAGCAGCCGGCTGACCCGCAACGGCAAGCGCATCGGGGACTTCTCCTCGGTCGGCGGCGACCGGCGGGTGGTCGCCCAGTGGCGGGACGGGGCCGTCGTCGAGCCGGCCGACGCGGCGATCGGCTACGCCCTGGCCGCCGCCTTCGGCACCGGCGGACAGCCCATGTGGATGATGGCGATCGAAGCGGTCAGCGAGTTCCTGCCGTAGGGCCCGGCCTGACGTCCTGGGCACGTGAAGGGGGCCGGAGAGCGTTCGTCCGCTCTCCGGCCCCCTTCACGCCGGGCACAGCCGGGTCCTACTCCGTCGGCCGCTTCGGCTTCGGCCGCCACACCACCAGCGCGCCCGTCTGCTGCACGTCCTGGTACGGCACCAGGTCCCGGCGGTACGAGGCGTGCACCTGGGCCTCGCGCTGCTGCATGGCGACCGCCGCGCCGTCCACCGCCGCCGAGAGCTCGGCGACGCGCTGCTGGAGCGCGGCCACCTGGTTCTCCAGCTCGATGATCCGCTTGATGCCCGCGAGGTTGATGCCCTCGTCCTGCGACAGCTGCTGCACGGTGCGCAGCAGCTCGATGTCGCGGGCCGAGTAGCGCCGGCCGCGCCCGGCCGTACGGTCCGGGGAGACCAGGCCGAGCCGGTCGTACTGGCGCAGTGTCTGCGGGTGGAGCCCCGAGAGCTGGGCCGCGATCGAGATCACGTACACCGGGGTCTCATCGGTCAGCTGGTACGGATTGCGTCGACGGCCGTCCATCTCAAGCTCCCTTCGCGGCCTGGAACAGTTCCGCCCGCGGGTCCTCGCCCGCGGTCGCCTTCCGGTAGGCCTCCAGGGCGTCCCTGGCCTCCTGGCCCAGGTCCCCGGGGACCGCGACCTCCACGGTGACCAGCAGATCGCCGCGGGTGCCGTCCTTGCGCACGGCGCCCTTGCCCCGGGCGCGCATCGTACGCCCGTTGGGGGTACCGGCGGGAAGCTTCAGCGTGACCGGAGGTCCGCCGAGGGTGGGGACCTTGATGTCGCCGCCGAGCGTCGCCTCCGGGTAGGTGACGGGCACGGTGACCGTGAGGTTGTCGCCCTTGCGGCCGAAGACCGGGTGGGCGTCGACGTGGACGACGACGTACAGATCGCCGGCCGGACCGCCGCGCTCCCCCGCGCCGCCCTTGCCGCGCAGCCGGATCCGCTGGCCGTCGGAGACGCCCGCCGGGATCCGCACCTGCATGGTGCGCGCCGACTTCGCCCGGCCGCTGCCCTTGCAGACGTCGCAGGGGTCCTGGGCGATGAGGCCCCGGCCCTTGCAGTCCACACAGGGGTCGGTGAGCGAGAAGCCGCCGCCGCTGCCGCGCGAGACCTGCCCGGTGCCGACACAGGTCGGGCAGACCCGGGGGGTGCCGTTCTTGTCGCCGGTGCCGGAGCACGCCTTGCAGGGCGCCTGGCTGGACATCCGCAGCGGGACCGTGGCCCCGTCGACCGCCTCGGTGAAGCTGAGCGTCACCTCGGACTCGATGTCCTGGCCGCGCTTGGGCTGGACCCGGGTGCCCGTGCCGCCGCGGTTGAACAGCCCGCCGAAGACGTCGCCGAGACCGCCCCCGCCGCCGCCGAAGCCGCCGCCCGCGCCGCCCTGTCCGCCACCCGGGGCGCCGCCGCCGAAGAGGTCGCCCAGGTCGAAGTTGAAGTTGCCGCCCGCACCACCGGGGCCGGGCCGGAAGCCGCCGTTGCCGAAGAGGGCGCGCGCCTCGTCGTACTCCTTGCGCTTCTTGGGGTCACCGAGGACGTCGTTCGCCTCGGAGATCTCCTTGAAGCGCTCCTCCGCCTTGGCGTCGTTCTTGTTGGCGTCCGGGTGGAACTCGCGCGCGAGCTTCCGGTACGCCTTCTTGACCTCGGCGTCGGTGGCGTCCTTGGGGACGCCGAGGACCTTGTAGTAGTCCTTCTCGACGAAGTCCTTCGTGCTCATCGACGTCCCTCCTTCCGGACGATCGGCCGAGCGGCCGGCCCGTGGGCCGGCCGCCGGGCCGGTCGGTGTGCACCGCGGTGATCAGACGTCTTCCCGTCAGACCTCCTCGGTGCCACCGCTCTCCTCGTCGTCTGCCTTCTTCTCTTCCTTCGCCGCGGCGGGCGTGGCGCCCGGCTGCGGCTCGGCGACGGCAACCCGCGCGGGGCGGATGGTGCGCTCGCCGATGCGATACCCCGGCTGAAGGATCGCCACGCAGGTCGTCTCGGTGACGTCCGGCGCGTAACTGTGCATCAGGGCCTCGTGGATCGTCGGGTCGAAGGGCTCGCCCTCCTTGCCGAACTGCTGGAGGCCCAGCTTCGCGACGACGGTCTCCATCGATTCGGCCACCGACTTGAAGCCGCCGACCAGCTCGCCGTGTTCCCGCGCGCGGCCGACGTCGTCGAGGACGGGCAGGAGCTCGGACAGGAGGTTCGCGACGGCGATCTCCTTGACCGTGACCCGGTCCCGCTCGACGCGGCGGCGGTAGTTCTGGTATTCGGCCTGGAGCCGCTGGAGGTCTGCGGTGCGCTCGTTCAGCGCCGTACGGACCTGGTCCAGCTGCGCCGTCAGACCGACGGTCTCATCGGTGTCCCCGGCCGGGGCCGCCGCCTCCTCCTCGGAGGAGTCGGCAGCCTTCGGCTCGGCGTCATCAGGGGTGGCGCCGGAGGGGACGTCGGGCTTCTCCTCGAAGCCCGGAGTCTCCTCGGTCACGCCGCACCGCCCTTGGTGTCCTTCTCGTCGTCCACGATCTCGGCGTCGACGACGTCGTCGTCGGCCTTGGCCTGGCCGTCGCCCGGGGCCTCGGCGCCCGGGGCCGCACCCTCGGCCTGGGCGTTGGCGTACATCGCCTGGCCCAGCTTCTGGGAGACGGCGGCGACCTTCTCGGTGGCCGTACGGATCTCGGCGGTGTCCTCGCCCTTGAGCTTCTCCTTCAGCTCCTCGACCGCGGTCTCCACCTCCGTCTTGACGTCGGCGGGGACCTTGTCCTCGTTGTCCTTGAGGAACTTCTCCGTCTGGTAGACGAGCTGCTCGCCCTGGTTGCGCGACTCGGCGGCCTCGCGGCGGGCGTGGTCCTCCTCCGCGTACTTCTCGGCCTCTTCGCGCATCCGGTTGACCTCGTCCTTCGGCAGCGAGGAGCCGCCGGTGACGGTCATCTTCTGCTCCTTGCCGGTGCCGAGGTCCTTGGCGGCGACGTGCATGATGCCGTTGGCGTCGATGTCGAAGGCGACCTCGATCTGCGGGACACCGCGCGGGGCCGGCGGCAGACCGGTCAGCTCGAACATCCCGAGCTTCTTGTTGTACGCCGCGATCTCGCGCTCGCCCTGGTAGACCTGGATCTGCACGGACGGCTGGTTGTCCTCGGCCGTCGTGAAGATCTCGGAACGCTTGGTCGGGATCGTGGTGTTGCGCTCGATGAGCTTGGTCATGATCCCTCCCTTGGTCTCGATGCCGAGGGACAGCGGGGTGACGTCGAGGAGCAGGACGTCCTTGACCTCGCCCTTGAGGACACCGGCCTGGAGCGAGGCGCCGATGGCGACGACCTCGTCCGGGTTCACACCCTTGTTGGCCTCCTGGCCGCCGGTCAGCTCCTTGACGAGCTCGGCGACGGCGGGCATACGGGTGGAACCACCGACGAGAACGACGTGGTCGATCTCGGAGAGCTGGATGCCCGCGTCCTTGATGACGTTGTGGAACGGGGTCTTGCAGCGGTCCAGGAGGTCCGCGGTCAGCTGCTGGAACTGCGAGCGCGTGAGCTTCTCGTCCAGGTGCAGCGGGCCCTCGGCGGACGCCGTGATGTAGGGCAGGTTGATCGTGGTCTCGGTCGAGGAAGACAGCTCGATCTTCGCCTTCTCCGCGGCCTCGCGGAGGCGCTGGAGGGCCATCTTGTCCTTGGACAGGTCCACGCCGTGCCCGTTGGCGAACTGCTTCACCAGGTAGTCGACGACACGCTGGTCCCAGTCGTCACCACCGAGGTGGTTGTCACCGTTGGTGGCCTTCACCTCGACGACGCCGTCGCCGATCTCCAGGAGGGACACGTCGAAGGTGCCGCCACCGAGGTCGAAGACGAGGATCGTCTGGTCGTCCTTGTCCAGGCCGTACGCCAGGGCGGCGGCGGTCGGCTCGTTGACGATGCGCAGGACGTTCAGGCCCGCGATCTCACCGGCCTCCTTCGTCGCCTGGCGCTCCGAGTCGTTGAAGTACGCCGGGACGGTGATGACCGCGTCGGTCACCTTCTCGCCCAGGTAGGACTCGGCGTCACGCTTCAGCTTCTGCAGGATGAAGGCGCTCATCTGCTGCGGGTTGAAGCTCTTGCCGTCGAGGTCGATCTTCCAGTCCGTGCCCATGTGGCGCTTGACGGAGCGGATGGTCCTGTCGACGTTGGTGACCGCCTGGCGCTTGGCGACCTCGCCGACGAGCACCTCGCCGTTCTTGGCGAAGGCGACGACGGACGGCGTGGTCCTGGCGCCTTCGGCGTTGGTGATGACGGTGGGCTCGCCGCCTTCGAGAACGCTGACGACGGAGTTAGTCGTGCCCAGGTCGATGCCGACCGCACGTGCCATTTCAATTCCTCCAACGGATTACTTGAGTGGATCTGACTCAACCATGCACGACGCCGGCCCATGAGTCAACAGAGCTGAGTCGGATGCACTCAACTTAAGTGCTACCAGGAGCTTACGCAGACCTTATCCGCGCTGATACGCGCCGGTCCGCCCGCCACACCACCGCACCGGCGCACGCCACACCCCTCGCGCACCACCCGGCCCACCGTCCCACCGTGGGATCGTTCTGTCACGAATTGCCCCATCGAACCTCGAACCCCGGGCAGGCGCGATGCAGGACGCGAGGAAGCGACACGTACGGCAGGCGAGACGGGAGAACCTGCGGACGGCAAGCCGGGCGGGAGGCACAGGGGGGCCGCCCCCACCCGCGTACGCGACCGTGTCCGGCACCGCGCGGGGCCACTTCCCCTCCCGCCCCGCCGCGCGCCTGGCGGGCGCCACCGACCGGGTGCGGCGGCTCGCGGACCGCGCCCTCCCCCGCACGACGGCCGAACGCGCCCTGGACCTGGCGCTCGGCGGGGCGCTGCTCGTCCTGACCTACCCGGCCGTCGCCGTGGCCGCGCTCGCCCTGACCGCGCGGCGCACCCCGGGCGGCGCCTGGAGCAGCCGCCCCCGGGCGGGCCTGGGCGGACGGGTCTTCGAGCTGCGCACCCTGCGCACCCGAAGACTCCGCCTGGACCTGTTCTCGCGGCTGCCGCACGTCGTCCGCGGCGACCTCGCCCTGGTCGGCCCCGCCCCCCTGGCCCCGCGCGACCCCCGGGCGTCCGGGCCCGGCGCCCAGCGGTGGCGGCAGGAACTGCGGCCCGGCCTGACCGGTCTGGCACAGGTGCGCGCCCGCTCCGGCATGCCGTGGGACGACCCCGCCCTGCTGGACCAGCACTACGCAGAGCACCATGGAGTGGTGCTCAACCTGGCGATCCTCACCGAAGCCGCCCGCGATCCCCTGCGGGACCGGCTCCGGAAGGCCCGCCGGACCAAGGCACACCTGAGCGACGCAGATCACCGCCCGCCCGTCTGCAGAAGGGTGGACTAAGTGGATAGTGTCAGCACAGACTGATTAAGTTACTGCTTAGTAGTAGCGGGCAGTATCACGTCATCACGTAACCAACTGGATCCCGCTCTCGCAGGCCCGAGGAGCCCCACTCATGCAACTCGCCGCGATCATCGTGTCGCTGGTGCTGACGGTCGTCGGCGTTGCGCTCATCTGCCGAGCCGTCGCGCAGATCTACCGCTTCGTCCGTCTGGGCCAGCCGGTACCAGCAGGCAGCCGCACCGACGACCCCAAGGCCCGCACGATCACGCTGGTCAAGGAGTTCCTGGGCCACACCCGGATGAACCGTTGGGGCATCGTCGGCTTCGCCCACTGGTTCGTCGCGATCGGCTTCCTGACGCTGCCGCCCACCCTGCTCCAGGCGTACGGCCAGCTCTTCCAGGCCGACTGGGTGCTGCCGATCGTCGGCACGTTCCTGCCGTTCGAGATGTACATCGAGTTCATCGGCCTGATGACGGTCGTGGGCATCGTGGCCCTGATGGTGATCCGGCTGGCGAACCTGCCCTCCCGGGCCGGCCGCAAGTCGCGCTTCGCGGGTTCGAAGGCCTGGCAGGCGTACTTCGTCGAGTACATCATCCTGACCATCGGCCTCGCGATCCTGGTACTGCGCGGCCTCGAGGGCGCGATCCACCACGTCGAGAGCTACGACGCCGCGTACTTCGTGTCGTACCCGCTGGTGCTCGCCTTCAAGGGGCTGAGCCTCAGCACCCTCCAGACGCTCATCTACTTCACCGCGATGATCAAGATCGGCACCTCGCTGATCTGGATGATCACGGTCTCGCTCAACACCAACATGGGTGTCGCCTGGCACCGCTTCCTCGGCTTCCCGAACATCTGGTTCAAGCGGAACGCCGACGGCGAGGTCGCGCTCGGCGCGCTCCAGCCGATGACGACGGCGGGCAAGGAGATCGACTGGGAGGACCCGGCCGAGGACGCGGTCTTCGGTGTCTCCCAGGTCGAGCAGTTCTCCTGGAAGGGCATCCTCGACTTCTCCACCTGCACCGAGTGCGGCCGCTGCCAGTCGCAGTGCCCCGCCTGGAACACCGGCAAGCCCCTCTCGCCGAAGCTCCTGATCATGTCGCTGCGCGACCACGCGCACGCCAAGGCCCCCTACCTGCTGGCCGGCGGCGGCAAGACCATGGAGGGCGAGGAGAAGGCGACCGAGGAGCAGCTCAAGGACGTTCCCGCGGCCGCCCTCGCCGAGGCCGAGCGCCCGCTGATCGGCACCGCCGAGGAGAACGGGGTCATCGACCCGGACGTCCTGTGGTCCTGCACCACCTGCGGCGCCTGCGTCGAGCAGTGCCCGGTCGACATCGAGCACATCGACCACATCGTCGACATGCGCCGCTACCAGGTGATGATCGAGTCCGCGTTCCCGTCCGAGGCGGGCACGATGCTCAAGAACCTGGAGAAGAAGGGCAACCCCTGGGGCCTGGCCAAGAAGGCCCGCGTCGAGTGGACCAAGGAGGTCGACTTCGAGGTCCCGATCGTCGGCAAGGACGTCGAGGACCTCACCGAGGTCGACTACCTGTACTGGGTCGGCTGCGCGGGCGCCCTGGAGGACCGGGCCAAGAAGACCACCAAGGCCTTCGCGGAGCTGCTGCACATGGCGGGCGTCAAGTTCGCGATCATGGGCGGCGACGAGAAGTGCACCGGTGACTCCGCCCGCCGCCTGGGCAACGAGCCGCTGTTCCAGCAGCTCGGCCAGGAGAACGTGGCCATGCTGAACATGGCGTACGGCGAAGACGACGACGACCCGGAGACGAAGAAGCCCAAGGCGTCGAAGAAGATCGTTGCGACCTGCCCGCACTGCTTCAACACGATCGCCAACGAGTACCCGCAGCTCGGCGGCGAGTACGAGGTCATCCACCACACCCAGCTGCTCCAGCACCTCATCGACGAGGGCAAGCTGATCCCGGTGACCCCGGTCGAGGGCCTGATCACGTACCACGACCCGTGCTACCTGGGCCGGCACAACAAGATCTACACCCCGCCGCGCGAGATCATCGCGAAGGTCCCGGGCCTGCGGAACGAGGAGATGCACCGCCACAAGGAACGCGGCTTCTGCTGCGGCGCCGGCGGCGCCCGGATGTGGATGGAGGAGCGGATCGGCAAGCGCATCAACACCGAGCGCGTCGACGAAGCCCTCGCACTCAACCCGGACATCGTCTCCACCGCCTGCCCGTTCTGCCTCGTCATGCTCACCGACTCGGTCAACGGCAAGAAGAACGACGGCCAGGCCAAGGAGTCCATCCAGGTCGTGGACGTCTCGCAGCTCCTGCTGGAGTCCGTGAAGACGCCCATCGACCCGACCGGCGAGGCGGAGCCGGTGGACGCACCGGAGCCGGAACCGGCAAAGTGACGTAACGCATCAGCGCGAAGAAGCGGCCGGACCTGCCTCGGGGGCAGGACCGGCCGCTTCTTCGTGTGCCGGGCCCCGGCGACCCGGGACGACGTGACGACCGCCGCAGAGGAACTGTGAACTCGGACATGTACGCGACGACGTAACTGGAGCATCATGTGCCCCGGAGAAGCCCGCCAGGGCCCCCGGAACACCTCCCCGGCACGGACGCGGGGAGGCAGCCGCAGCCCCGAACACCGAACGAGGCCCCCGTGCGCCCACGCACCCGCACCGAGCACCCGCAGGCGGCGGTCACCCGCAGGGTGAGCGCCTCCCTCGCCGTGGGCTGTACGGCCCTGCTGCTGGCACTCGCGGCATGTACGGGCCCGTCCTCCGCGTCCGACGGAAAGAACGGCGACACCCCGCCCCCCGCACAGGCACGGACCCGGGCGGAGACGGCGAGCGCCCCCGTCCCCCGCGGCACCGGCAGCCGCGTCCCGTACGACTTCAACGGCGACGGCCACCGCGACCTGGTCATCGACGACCTGGTGAAGGTCCCCGAGAACCGCCACGGCGACGACGCGGGCATCGGCATCGTGTACGGCTCCGAGAACCGCGACCGCCCCCTGGACCCGGCCACCCGGCAGCTGCTGAGCGCCCGGGCCAACGCGGCGAAGTCCGGCGACACCCTGCCCGCCGCGTTCGACTCCGAGGCCGCCTGCGACCTGGACCGGGACGGCTTCACCGACCTGATCGTCTCGACCGACCCCCCGTACAACGGCATCGGCGCCCCGCCCGTACCGCTCCAGATCCTCTTCGGCTCCCCGCGGGGCCTGACGGGCAAGGCGGTCACCCTGCGCATCCCGCAGCAGGCCCGGTTCGGCAACGAGTGGCCCGAGCAGCCGGTCTGCGGCGACTTCGACGGCGACCGGAAAGCCGACCTCGCGGTCACCGCCAGCGCCGGCCAGGTCACCTTCCTGCACGGCCCCTTCACCCGCGCCGGAGCCCCGCGCAGCGCGGAACTGCTGCCCGACGGCGGCCCGTACCTCTACGCACCCGAGCCCCGGTCCGACACCGACGGCGACGGTTACGACGACCTCGTCGCCGCCGCCCGCCCGCACGCCCCCGGCCAGGCGGGCAAGGGCACCCTGCTCCTCGGCTCCGCGAAGGGCCCGGCAGGCCCCGGCAGCGCGTACGCGTTCGCCGCGGAGGACCTCCCCACCGCACCGCTGAAGACGACGGGCGCCACCCGCACCACCCTCCTGAACCACGGCGACTACGACGGCGACAAGAAGCCGGACACGGTGGTGCGGACGTACCGCGGCGAGCGTCAGGACCTGGTCGCGCTCTACCCGGCGGGTACCACGGACCGGCCCCTCGTCACCTTCTCCACGGCGCTGTTCCTCCCCTGAACTCCCCCTCCGGGGGCCCTGGGTGCGGCCCCTAGGGGATGTCACAGCTCGGCCGCAATGGCCCCCTGCCCCCCCGGCCCCCGCACCCCGCCCCCGGGGACCAGGTACGTTCGACGGGTGGCTGGATTCAGGATCGGACGCGGCCGGGACAACCGCACCCCGCAACAACCGCAGCAGCAGCGGCAGCAGCCGTACGGAGGGCAGGCACCGCAGCCGCCGTACGGTGCTCAGCCGTGGCCGACGGCAGGAGGCCCGGGCAACGGCGCGGCCCCACCGCCGTACGGTCCGCCGCAGGGCGCCCCGTACAACGCGGGCGGCTACGCCCCCCAGGGCCACGGCGGCCATCACGGCCACGGAGGAGGTGGCGGCCACGGCGAACCGGAGTACTTCGGCGACCCGTACACGGCCCCCGCACCCCACGACCCGTACGCGAACAACCCGGGCCACACGCAGGCGTTCCGCGTCGACGAGGACCCGTACGGCGACGGCAACACCTACCGCGCCGGTGCCGCCCCCGCCCAGCCGGCGGGCCCGCGGCTGCGCTGGAAGGAGCTGCTGAGCGGCATCGTGATGCGCCCGGGGCCGACGTTCTGGCAGATGCGGGACTACCCGGTCTGGGGCCCGGCGCTGGTCGTCACGTTCCTCTACGGCCTGCTCGCGCTCTTCGGCTTCGACCAGGCGCGCGAAGAAGCGATCAACGCGACGATCTCGACGGCCATCCCGTACGTCCTGTTCACCGGCGTCGGCTTCGTCATCGGCGGCCTGGTCCTCGGCGCGGTGACCCACACCCTGGCCCGCCAGCTCGGCGGCACCGGCTCGTGGCAGCCGACGGTGGGCCTGTCGATGCTGATCATGTCGATGACGGACGCGCCGCGCCTGCTCTTCGCCCTCTTCCTGGGCGGCGAGAACTCCCTGGTCCAGATCGTGGGCTGGCTGACCTGGCTGGCGGCGGGCGCGCTGTTCACGTCGATGGTGAGCAAGTCGCACGACCTGCCGTGGCCGAAGGCGCTGGGGGCGTCGGCGATCCAGCTGATCGCGCTGCTGTCGATCATCAAGCTGGGCACGATCTGAGCGAGTGACGCGCAAGAAGGCCCCGGGACGCTTCCGCGTCCCGGGGCCTTCCGCACAGGCCCTGGCGGGCCCTACGCGTCGAGAACCTGCCCGTCCCGCCGAACGACGGGCTTCTCGACCGACCAGGGGAAGTTGATCCACTGGTCGGTCTTCTTCCACACGTACTCGCACTTCACGAGGGAGTGGGACTTCTCGTAGATGACGGCGCTGCGGACTTCGGCGACATGGTCGACACAGAAGTCATGGACGAGCTTGAGCGTCTTGCCCGTGTCGGCGACATCGTCAGCGATCAGAACCTTCTTGTCGGAGAAGTCGATCGCGTTGGGGACGGGCGCCAGCATGACGGGCATCTCCAGGGTGGTGCCGACCCCGGTGTAGAACTCCACGTTGACGAGGTGGATGTTCTTGCAGTCCAGGGCGTAGGCGAGCCCACCGGCGACGAACACGCCACCGCGAGCGATGCTCAGCACCACATCGGGCTCGTACCCGTCATCGGCAACGGCCTGGGCGAGCTCGCGCACGGCTCGCCCGAAGCCCTCGTAGGTGAGGTTTTCCCGCACGTCAGCAGCCATGGTCGATCACACCTGGGTCCGATGGAAGTTCTGGAAGGACCGCGAGGCCGTCGGCCCCCGCTGCCCCTGGTACCGCGACCCGTACCGCTCGGAGCCGTAGGGGAACTCGGCGGACGAGCTCAGCTTGAACAGGCACAGCTGCCCGATCTTCATCCCCGGCCACAGCTTTATCGGCAGCGTAGCGAGGTTCGACAGCTCCAGGGTCACATGCCCGGAGAACCCGGGGTCGATGAACCCGGCCGTCGAGTGCGTCACCAGACCGAGCCGGCCGAGGGAGCTCTTGCCCTCCAGCCGCGAGGCCAGATCGTCGGGGAGCGAGATGACCTCGTACGTGGACGCCAGCACGAACTCGCCGGGGTGGAGGATGAACGCCTCATCGCCCTCGGGCTCGACGGTCCGCGTCAGATCCGACTGTTCCACGGCCGGATCGATGTGCGGGTACCGGTGGTTCTCGAACACCCGGAAGTAGCGGTCCAGCCGCACGTCGATGCTCGACGGTTGCACCATCGAAGGGTCGTACGGATCGATACGGACTCGCCCGGCGTCGATCTCGGCCCGGATGTCCTTGTCTGAGAGAAGCACGCCCCGAGGATACGCAGAACGCGCGAGCCCGCCCCAACCGGACCACCCGCGCGCCCCTGCTCCACGTCTCGGCGACTACTGAGCTTCTTCAGCGTTGCCGCTCCAGTGTGAGGACAGCTTTGGCGATTGACGTCATGC
>NZ_BMSG01000009.1 GCF_014649035.1 Streptomyces sindenensis | reverse complement strand
GCTTGCCTGCAGCATCATCTGTCTCCGACGGCTTCGGGCGGCATTCTGAAACGATCAGTTAAGGATGGGACCTCACCGCCCGAGCCCGCCCGGTGAGGCGACTGCCAGGACCAGTATCCTGCCGCCCGACGTCCTGCGGGCGAGCCCCACCCCCGTCCCGCCCCGACCCACCGCCCGTTCGCTGCGGTCCAAGCCGGTCCAGCGCGGCCGACTGACTGCCCTCTCGCGGGGGGTGTCCCGGCCCTGCGGTGCGCCACGGAGCGGGGACGAGCACCGGCTCTCCGCGCTCCGGACCCGGGAGCGGACCAACCGGAACGGCGGGCCGTCGCGACGAGCGCGTGGCCCGAGGAAACCGCTGGCCGCGCCCCGCAGCCGTCTCTAGGCTGAGCCGATGAGCCACGGGAAAACGTCGTACGTCTGCCTCTCCTGCCGGGTGTCGTACAAGCAACCCCACGACAGGACGAGGCAGCGGACCTGCCCCAACTGCGCGGGGCCGATGATCCACGCCGGCTCGGCCTTCGCGGCACCACGACGCCGGGACACCGCGGCATGGCGCGCCCTCGCCGTGCTGCTGAACGCGGGCGTGGGCTTCCACAAGAGCTGCTGCGGCGGTCCCGGATACCGGCCCCGGGGGCTGCGTGAGGTGCGCGAGCGGCTGACCTACGCGCGACGCAGTGGCACCCCGGTCGCCGAGGCACTCGTACGGTTCAACGTCCCGTAGAGCCCTCCGCTCGCCGCTTCCCGTCCCCCTGAGGACTGTTACCCGTCCCTCCGGGAGTCGCTCTCCGCTCCCTGAGGATCTGTGCGGCGTGCATGAGTGTGACTCAGTGCTTCAGCCGCATCCCGGGCGGGCGGCTCCGGGGGTGAGCCTCGCCTGCCCTCCTGCGGCCAACAACAACGCTCCGCGAGGCCGGCTCAAGCGCTGAAGCGCCAACTCAGCCGCTCAGTCCCCATGAGGATCCCTGCCGACCCCTCAACATTTTGCATAAAAGTGCGTCGATGCGTATAGTCATGCCATCGATCAGGAGGGTTACCGATGGTGGTACGAGCAGCAGTGGCAGGGGCGAGCGGATACGCCGGCGGGGAGCTGCTCCGTCTGCTGTCGGCGCACCCGGAGGTCGAGATCGGCGCTCTCACCGGGCACTCCAACGCCGGGCAGGCGCTCGGTTCGCTCCAGCCGCATCTGCGGCCCCTGGCCGACCGGGTGCTGGAGCCCACCACCGCCGAGGCGCTCGCCGGGCACGACGTCGTCTTCCTCGCGCTGCCGCACGGGCAGTCCGCCGCCGTCGCCGAGCAGCTCGGGGGCGAGGTCCTCGTCGTCGACATGGGGGCCGACTTCCGGCTGAAGGACGCGGGGGACTGGGAGGCGTTCTACGGGTCCCCGCACGCCGGGACCTGGCCCTACGGGCTGCCCGAGCTGCCGGGCGGGCGGGCCGCGCTCGCCGGGGTGAAGCGGATCGCCGTGCCGGGGTGCTACCCCACCGCCGTCTCGCTCGCCCTCTTCCCCGCGTACGAGGCCGGTATCGCCGAGCCCGAGGCCGTCATCGTGGCCGCGTCCGGCACCTCCGGGGCGGGCAAGGCGGCCAAGCCGCATCTGCTCGGCTCCGAGGTCATGGGCAACATGACCCCGTACGGCGTCGGCGGCGGGCACCGCCACACGCCCGAGATGATCCAGAACCTCAGCGCCGCCGCCGGGCAGCCGGTCACCGTCTCCTTCACGCCCACCCTCGCCCCCATGCCCCGCGGCATCCTCGCCACGTGCAGCGCGAAGGCCAGGCCGGGGGTGAGCGCGGAAAGCCTGCGCGCGGTCTACGGGAAGGCGTTCGCGGACGAGCCGTTCGTCGACCTCCTGCCCGAGGGGCAGTGGCCCGCCACCGCCGCGGTGTACGGCTCCAACGCCGTGCAGATCCAGGTCGCGCACGACCCGGCCGCCGGGCGCCTCGTGGTCGTCTGCGCCATCGACAACCTCGCCAAGGGCACCGCGGGCGGCGCCCTCCAGAGCATGAACATCGCCCTCGGGCTCCCCGAGGACACAGGTCTTTCGACGATCGGAGTCGCACCGTGAGCGTCACGGCAGCACAAGGGTTCTCGGCGGCGGGCATCGCCGCGGGAATCAAGGAGAGCGGCAACCCGGACCTGGCCCTCGTGGTCAACAACGGCCCGCGCCGCGCCGCCGCGGGCGTCTTCACCTCCAACCGTGTCAAGGCCGCCCCCGTCCTCTGGTCGGAGCAGGTCCTCAAGGGCGGCGAGGTCACCGCCGTCGTCCTCAACTCCGGTGGCGCCAACGCCTGTACGGGACCCAAGGGCTTCCAGGACACGCACGCCACCGCCGAGAAGGCCGCCGAGGTGCTGGACGGTCACAGCGCGGGCGAGATCGCCGTCGCCTCCACCGGGCTCATCGGCGTCCTGCTCCCCATGGACAAGCTCCTCCCCGGCATCGAGCAGGCCGCGGCCGCCCTCAGCGAGCACGGCGGCGAGAAGGCCGCCATCGCCATCAAGACCACCGACACCGTCCACAAGACCGCCGTCGCGGGCGGCGAGGGCTGGACCGTCGGCGGCATGGCCAAGGGCGCCGGCATGCTCGCCCCGGGCCTCGCCACGATGCTCGTCGTCCTCACCACCGACGCCGATGTGGAAGCCCCCCGGTTGGACGCCGCACTCCGCGACGCCACCCGGACCACCTTCGACCGGGTCGACTCCGACGGCTGCATGTCCACCAACGACACCGTGCTGCTCCTCGCCTCCGGCGCCAGCGGCGTCACCCCGGAGCAGGACGCGTTCGCCGAGGCCGTCCGGGCCGTCTGCGCCGACCTCGCCCGGCAGCTCATCGGCGACGCCGAGGGCGCCTCCAAGGACATCCGGATCGAGGTGATCAACGCGGCCACCGAGGACGACGCCGTCGAGGTCGGCCGGTCCATCGCCCGCAACAACCTCCTCAAGTGCGCCATCCACGGCGAGGACCCCAACTGGGGCCGCGTCCTCTCCGCCATCGGCACCACGAAGGCCGCCTTCGAGCCGGACCAGCTCAACGTCGCCATCAACGACGTCTGGGTCTGCAAGAACGGGGGAGTGGGCGAGGACCGCGACCTCGTCGACATGCGCTACCGGGAGGTCAAGATCACCGCCGACCTCGCCGCGGGCACCGAGTCCGCCGTCATCTGGGCCAACGACCTCACCGCGGACTACGTCCACGAGAACAGCGCGTACAGCTCATGAGCGCCGCGCGGAAGCACACCGCACTCCCGAAGGCGCAGACCCTCATCGAGGCGCTGCCCTGGCTGACCCGGCACAACGGCAAGACCGTCGTCATCAAGTTCGGCGGCAACGCCATGATCGACGAGGAGCTGAAGGCCGCCTTCGCCCAGGACGTCGTCTTCCTGCGGCACGCCGGCCTCAAGCCCGTCGTCGTGCACGGCGGCGGCCCCCAGATCAGCGCCCAGCTCGACAAACAGGGCCTGGTCAGCGAGTTCAAGGCCGGGCTGCGTGTCACCACCCCCGAGGCGATGGACGTCGTCCGGATGGTGCTCGCCGGCCAGGTCCAGCGTGAGCTCGTCGGCCTCCTCAACCAGCACGGCCCCCTCGCCGTCGGCATGACCGGCGAGGACGCCCACACCATCACCGCCACCCAGCACCGGCCCACCATCGACGGCGAATCCGTCGACATCGGCCGGGTCGGCGAGATCACCGCCATCGACACCGGGGCCATCCAGGCGCTCCTGGACGACGGCCGCATCCCGGTCATCTCCTCCATCGCCCGCTCCGCCGACGACCACCACGTCTACAACGTCAACGCCGACACCGCGGCCGCCGCGCTCGCCGCCGCCCTGAACGCCGAGACGCTGATGGTCCTCACCGACGTCGAGGGGCTGTACGAGGACTGGCCCCACAGCGACGACGTCATCAGCCGGCTCACCGCGAGCGAGCTGGAGAAGCTGCTGCCCGAGCTGTCCAGCGGCATGGTCCCCAAGATGCAGGGCTGCCTCCACGCCGTACGCAACGGCGTCGAGACCGCCCGCGTCATCGACGGGCGCGTCCAGCACTCGATCCTGCTGGAGATCTTCACCGACGAGGGCATCGGCACCATGGTCGTGCCGGACGCCCCCGTCGACGTACACCGGGGCAACGCACACACCGGTCCTGAACTGGGGGAATCATGACAACCGGCACCGGCACCGGCACCGCAACCACGAGCGGACTCGCCGCGCGGTGGCAGGGCGCGCTGATGGACAACTACGGCACCCCCCGCCTGTCGCTCGTCCGCGGCCAGGGCGCCCACGTCTGGGACGAGAACGGCACCCGCTACCTCGACTTCGTCGGCGGCATCGCGGTCAACAGCCTCGGCCACGCCCACCCCGCCGTCGTCGAGGCCGTCTCCACCCAGATCGCCTCCCTCGGCCATGTGTCGAACCTGTTCATCGCCGAGCCGCCGGTCGCCCTCGCGGAGCGGCTGCTCCAGCTCTTCGGCCGCCAGGGCCGGGTCTTCTTCTCCAACTCGGGCGCGGAGGCCAACGAGGCCGCCTTCAAGATCGGGCGGCTCACCGGGCGCCCCCACATGGTCGCGACCGACGGCGGCTTCCACGGCCGGACGATGGGCGCACTCGCACTGACCGGCCAGCCGGCGAAGCAGGAGCCGTTCCGGCCGCTGCCCGGAGATGTCACCCATGTCCCGTACGGGGACGTGGACGCCCTGCGCGCGGCCGTCACCACCGACACCGCGCTGGTCATCATCGAACCCGTCCAGGGCGAGAACGGCGTCGTCGTCCCGCCCAAGGGCTACCTGGAGGCCGCCCGGGAGATCACCCGGGCGACCGGGACGCTGCTCGTCCTCGACGAGGTGCAGACCGGCATCGGGCGCTGCGGCCAGTGGTTCGAGCACCAGGCCCACCAGAGCGTCGAGCCGGACGTCGTCACGCTCGCCAAGGCGCTCGGCGGCGGTCTGCCGATCGGCGCGACGGTCGCCTTCGGCCCGGCGGCCGACCTGCTGAAGCCGGGTCACCACGGCACGACGTTCGGCGGCAACCCGGTCGCCTGCGCCGCCGGACTCGCCGTCCTGGACACCCTTGCGGCCGACGGCACGCTCGACAACGTCAAGCGGCTCGGCGAGAAGATCCGCGACGGCGTGGAGGCACTGGGGCACCCGCTGGTATCCCATGTCCGCGGCAGTGGCCTGCTGCTGGGTATCGTGCTCACCGGACCCCTCGCACCGCAGGTGCAGCAGGCGGCCCAGGGAGCCGGCCTCCTGGTGAACGCGCCCGCCCCCGATGTCGTGCGGCTCATGCCGCCGCTGATCATCGGTGACGCGGAGGTGGACGCGTTCCTGGAGATCCTGCCGAGCGCTCTCGACGCGGCATACGGGGACGGACGATCCGGAGCATGACCCTCCGGAGAATGAGGCGACGACGATGACCGAGGCGCAGGAATCCGAGCACGGCGGGCCGTCCGTGCCGCAGACCCGCACCGCCCGCCACCGCCGGATCGTGGACATCCTGAACCGGCAGCCGGTCCGCTCGCAGAGCCAGCTGGCCAGGCTCCTCGCCGACGACGGGCTGAGCGTCACCCAGGCGACGCTCTCGCGTGACCTGGACGAGCTGGGCGCGGTGAAGATCCGCAACACCGGCGGTGAGCTGATCTACGCGGTGCCCAGCGAAGGCGGATTCCGCACCCCGCAGGCCCCGCTGGGCGGCTCGGCCAAGGAGGAGCGGATGCGCAGGCTCTCGGCCGAACTGCTCATCTCGGCCGAGGCCTCGGCCAACCTGGTGGTGCTCCGTACGCCACCGGGAGCGGCCCAGTTCCTCGCCTCGGCCATCGACCAGGCCGAACTGCACGACATCCTCGGCACGATCGCGGGCGACGACACGCTGATGCTCATCAGCCGCGACCCGAACGGCGGTCAGGCGCTCGCCGACCATCTGCTGAGGCTCGCTCAGAACGACCGCTGAGCTTTTCTCCTAGGTCCTGTCGTCAAACTGCCGTCGTCGCCCGGAGGGCGGCCGCGCGGCGTCCGGTGCGTGCGATCGCAAGGCGCCTGAATGGTCTTGTAGCGGAGCTACCAGGGCATTTGGGCAACGCCGCGAGCGTGCGTGCCGGGCGTCGCGCGGCAGACGGCAGTTTGACGACAGGACCTAGGTAGCGTCTTGTCGATCATTGATCGAGCCAGATGAGGGTGCTGGCGAGGGTGATGGCGGCGAGGTAGCGGTCGGGGCGTTTGTCGTAGCGGGTGGCGATGCCGCGCCATTGTTTGAGGCGGTGGAAGCAGCGTTCGACGACGTTGCGTCGCCGGTAGGTAGCCCGGTCGAATCCGCAGGGCCGTTCCCGGCGCCGTCTGCGGCCGGCGAGCTGGTCGGTGCGTTCGGGGATCGTGGCCTTGATCCCGCGCCGTCGCAGGTAGGCCCGGAAGGCGCGGGCGGAGTAACCCTTGTCGGCGACCACGTGGTCGGGCCGGGTCCGGGGTCGTCCTGCTCCCGGACCGGCCACGCGGATGCGGCCGATGACGGCTTCGGCCTGGGTGCAGTCGTTGCGGTTGCCTCCGGTGACCAGGAAGGCCAGCGGTCTGCCCGCGCCGTCGCAGGCCAGGTGGATCTTGCTGGTCAGCCCGCCGCGGGAGCGTCCCAGCCCGCGCTCTTCGAGCCCCCTTTGGCGGCCGCGTGCTGGTGGGCCCGCACGATCGTGGAGTCGATCGCGACCAGCCAGTCCACCTCCGCCCGGCCCTGAGCGGCGGCCAGCAGGCGGTCGAAGGTGCCGTCGGCCGCCCAGCGGGCGAACCGTCCGTGCACGGTCTGCCAGGGCCCGAACCGGTCGGGCAGGTCCCTCCAGGGCAGACCGGTACGGAACTTGAACACGATGCCCTCAAGCACCTGGCGGTGATCCCGCCACCGGCCACGAGCCCGACCCGCAGGCGGCAACAACGGCCCCATCACCGCCCAGGCAGCATCAGAAATCTCCCCATCCCTCACGACCAGACCAACGATCCGATGATCGGAAAGACACTGCCTAGTAGCGCGTGATCGCGGTCGGGCCCGAGGCGGTCCCGACCGCGATGTGCGGTTCGCGCTCGGGGTCCGCCCACGCCAGGATCTCCGCCATGGCGTCGGCGGGCACGGACACACAACCCGCCGTCGCCCCACGCCCGTTCACATGCAGGAAGATCCCCGCGCCCCGGCCCAGCACCGGCTGCTCGTAGTTGAAGCCGATCACCAGCGCCCGCGCGTACTGCGTGCCGTAGGAGATCAGGTGCTCGGCCTCCGCCGCCCGGCAGTGCGAGGGCCGCGGTTCCACCCAGCGGTTGTACGCCACCGACTCGTTGTCCTGGCACCACCAGGAGTCCTCGTTCACCTTCCGGTACGGATACGTCGTCCCCGCCGGGGCGTCCTCGATGCCGAAGGCGTACGGCAGCTCGTACAGCCCGGTCGGTGTGGTGCTGGTGCCCTGTTCCCGGGTCGCCCCCTCGGCCAGCCCGTTCGCCCCGAACCGCGCGGGCGCGGACCCCGCTTCCGCCCACCGGCCCCCGCGCCGCTCCCACCAGGTGACCGTTCCGGTGGTCGAGCCGGTGTCGGGGGCCTCGGCCGTGATCAGCTGCGAACCACCGCCCGTGTCCGCCAGCCGGTCCGGCAGGGGCGGTACGTCGGAGGCGCCGGCGGGCGCGGCCCCGAGGGAGCCGGCCAGGGCGAGGAGTACGGCGGCGGTCACCAGTGGTCTGCGCATGCTCCGGACCGTACGGCGGCCGGGGGCGGCGCCCCACCGCACGTACTCCGTACGGCCCAGCGGACCGCCCCCGGCGTACCGCCCCTGCCGGACCGGGCCGCGTACCCGGGCGGGACGTCACCGGTACCCCGGGCCGGGCGCCTCTGGCCCCAGGGGTCTTCCGGACCGGAAGCGTCGATATTTTCCCGCCGGACGGTCAAGAGCACTCCTCTGACTTGCCGCTTTGACAAACAATACGGAGGACCGCATAGTTATACCCATCAGTGATTGCACCGTAAGGAGAAACCCGTGACCGAGCGCGTCGTACTCGCCTACTCGGGCGGCCTGGACACCTCCGTCGCCATCGGCTGGATCGCCGAGGAGACGGGCGCCGAGGTCATCGCCGTTGCCGTGGACGTCGGCCAGGGCGGCGAGGACCTGGACGTCATCCGCAAGCGCGCGCTCGCCTGCGGTGCCGTCGAAGCCGAGGTCGCGGACGCCAAGGACGAGTTCGCCGAGGAGTACTGCCTCCCGGCGATCAAGGCCAACGCCCTCTACATGGACCGCTACCCGCTGGTCTCGGCCCTCTCCCGGCCGACCATCGTCAAGCACCTCGTCGCCGCCGCCCGCAAGCACAACGCCGGGATCGTCGCCCACGGCTGCACCGGCAAGGGCAACGACCAGGTCCGGTTCGAGGCCGGCATCTCCGCGCTCGGCCCCGACCTCAAGTGCATCGCCCCGGTCCGGGACTACGCGATGACCCGGGACAAGGCGATCGCCTTCTGCGAGGAGAAGAACCTCCCGATCGCGACCACCAAGAAGTCCCCGTACTCCATCGACCAGAACGTCTTCGGGCGGGCCGTCGAGACGGGCTTCCTGGAGGACATCTGGAACGCGCCGATCGAGGACATCTACGAGTACACCTCCAACCCCGCCACCCAGCGCGAGGCCGACGAGGTCGTCATCTCCTTCAAGGAGGGCGTGCCCGTAGCCATCGACGGCCGTCCCGTCACCGTCCTCCAGGCGATCCAGCAGCTCAACGAGCGGGCCGGCGCCCAGGGCATCGGCCGGATCGACATGGTCGAGGACCGGCTCGTGGGCATCAAGTCCCGTGAGGTGTACGAGGCGCCCGGCGCGATCGCGCTGATCACCGCCCACCAGGAGCTGGAGAACGTCACCGTCGAGCGCGAGCTGGCCCGCTACAAGCGGCAGGTCGAGCAGCGCTGGGGCGAGATGGTCTACGACGGCCTGTGGTTCTCCCCGCTGAAGCGGGCCCTGGACGGCTTCATCAACGAGGCCAACCAGCACGTCACCGGTGACATCCGGATGACCCTGCATGGCGGCCGGGCCGTCGTCACCGGCCGGAAGTCCGAGGAGTCGCTGTACGACTTCAACCTCGCCACCTACGACTCGGGCGACACCTTCGACCAGTCCAAGGCGCAGGGCTTCATCGAGATCTTCGGCCTCTCCTCGAAGATCGCGGCCAAGCGCGACCTCGCCTGACCCCTTCTCGTTGTACAGCCGCCTCCCCGTCGTCACGCGGCGGGGAGGCGGCCGCATATCCGCACCCTGCCTTCGCTTATGTCTTTGCCTGGGCCTTCGTAACTGAGGAGCACGCAGTGAGCAGCAACAACGGTGACGTCCGGCTCTGGGGCGCGCGTTTCGCCGACGGACCGGCCGAGGCGCTGGCCAAGCTGTCCGCCTCCGTCCACTTCGACTGGCGGCTCGCCCCGTACGACATCGCCGGCTCCCGTGCCCACGCCCGGGTCCTGAACCAGGCGGGCCTGCTCACCGAGGACGAGCTGACCCGGATGCTCGCCGGGCTCGACCAGCTCGAAGCCGACGTCGCCGACGGCTCCTTCACCGGCACCATCGCCGACGAGGACGTCCACACCGCCCTGGAGCGCGGACTCCTGGAGCGACTCGGCCCCGACCTCGGCGGCAAGCTCCGGGCCGGCCGGTCCCGGAACGACCAGATCGCCACGCTCTTCCGGATGTACCTGCGCGACCACGCCCGGACCATCGGCGGCCTCATCGCCGACCTCCAGAGCGCGCTGGTCGGTCTCGCCGAGGCCAACGCGGACGTCGCCATGCCGGGCCGGACCCACCTCCAGCACGCCCAGCCCGTCCTCTTCGCCCACCACGTGCTCGCCCACGTCCAGTCCCTGTCCCGGGACGCCGAACGGCTGCGCCAGTGGGACGAGCGCACCGCCGTCTCCCCGTACGGCTCCGGGGCGCTCGCCGGATCCTCGCTCGGGCTCGACCCGCAGGCGGTCGCCGCCGACCTCGGCTTCGAGCACGGTTCGGTCGCCAACTCCATCGACGGCACCGCCTCGCGGGACTTCGTCGCCGAGTTCGCCTTCATCACCGCGATGATCGGCGTCAACCTCTCCCGGATCGCGGAGGAGGTCATCATCTGGAACACGAAGGAGTTCTCCTTCGTCACCCTCCACGACGCCTTCTCCACCGGCTCCTCGATCATGCCGCAGAAGAAGAACCCGGACATCGCGGAGCTGGCCCGGGGCAAGTCCGGCCGCCTCATCGGCAATCTGACCGGCCTCCTCGCCACGCTCAAGGCCCTCCCGCTCGCGTACAACCGGGACCTCCAGGAGGACAAGGAGCCCGTCTTCGACTCCTGCGACCAGCTGGAAGTCCTGCTGCCCGCCTTCACCGGCATGATGGCCACCCTCACCGTCAACCGCGAGCGCATGGAGGAGCTGGCCCCGGCGGGCTTCTCGCTCGCGACCGACATCGCGGAGTGGCTGGTCAAGCAGGGCGTCCCCTTCCGGGTGGCGCACGAGGTGGCCGGCGCCTGCGTCAAGGAGTGCGAGCAGCACGGCATCGAACTGGACCAGCTCACCGACGAGCAGTTCGCCACGATCTCCGAGCACCTCACCCCCGAGGTCCGCACGGTCCTCAACGTGCGGGGCGCCCTCGCCTCCCGCGACGGCCGGGGCGGCACCGCACCCTCCGCCGTCGCCGTACAGCTCGCCGAGGTGAAGGAGGACCTGGCCGCCCAGCACGCCTGGGCGACCGCCCGCCAGTAGAGCGGAGCGTGGTCCGGCCGGCGCAGGTGGTGGCGGTGTCGTAAGAGGTCCACGAAGGGTGTCGCGAGCTACGTTCACCGGGGTAGGAGTAACCGAAACCCGACCCCGAGGAGCCCGCGATGCCCTTCGCCGCCCTGGCCGCCGCGACGACCCCGACCGCCCACATCGGACTCGGCCTGGCCGCCGTCGGGAGGCCCGGCTACATCAACCTCCACCGGGACCGCGACCTGCCCGCCGACCGCGACCCCGACGCCCTGCGCGCCCGCACCCACGAACTCCTGGACGCCGCCTACGCGCAGGGGGTGCGGTACGTCGACACCGCCCGCTCCTACGGCCGTGCCGAGGAGTTCCTCGCCGAGTGGCTGGACGCGCGGCCCTCGTTCACCGACCTCGTCGTCGGCTCCAAATGGGGCTACACCTACACCGCCGACTGGAGCGTCGAGGCCGAGGAGCACGAGGTCAAGGACCACAGCCTCGCCACCTTCGAGCGCCAGTACGCCGAGACCCGCGACCTCCTCGGCGACCGGCTCAGCCTCTACCAGGTCCACTCCGTCACCCCGGACAGCCCGGCGCTCACCGACAAGGAGCTGCTGGACCGGCTCGCCGCCCTGGCCGCCGACGGCGTCACCGTCGGCCTCTCCACCAGCGGGCCCGCCCAGGCCGACGCGATCCGGGCCGCCCTCGCCGTCACGGTCGACGGCGAACCCCTCTTCCGCACCGTCCAGGCCACCTACAACGCCCTGGAGACCTCGGCCGCCCCCGCGCTCGCCGAGGCCCACGACGCCGGGCTCACCGTGATCGTCAAGGAGGGCATGGCGAACGGGCGGCTCGCCGGGGACGAGGCCCCGGCCGTGTTCCAGGAGATCGCCGCCGACGCGGGCGTGGGCGGCGACGCGGTCGCCCTCGCGCTCGTCCTGCACCAGCCCTGGGCGGGCGTCGTGCTCTCCGGCGCCGCCACGGTCGGCCAGCTCTCCGGCAATCTGCACGCCGCCGTCGTCGACCTGGACGACGAGCAGCGGGCGAGCCTCGACGCCCTGGTCGAGGAGCCGGAGGCGTACTGGCGGCACCGCGCCGGACTGCCCTGGCACTGACGCCGGACCGGCCGGGCGGCCTGCCCCGCCACCCCGCCCACCCGGCCGGGCGGCCGCAGGAAGCCCACCCGGCCGGGCGGCCGCAGGAAGCCCACCCGGCCGGGCGGCCTCAGGAAGCCCACCCGGCCGGGCGGCCTCAGGATCGGTTCAGGATCACGAGTTCCCGGGTCGCCCGGGTCATCGCCACATACCGGTCGACGGCTCCCCGGAGGCCATCGCCGAACGTCTCCGGTCCGACGAGCACGACCAGGTCGAACTCCAGACCCTTCGACAGCTCCGGGGGCAGCGACCGCACCCGGGCCGTCGCCCGGAAATCCGGGGCCCCGATGACACAGGCGGTTCCGTCCTCGTGCGCGGCGAGCCACTCGCCCACGACCGTGTCCAGGTCCTCGGCGCGGCCGTGGGCGACCGGGATACCGCTGCCACGGACGGAGACCGGCACATTGGCGTCCGGGAGGGCGGCCCGGATCACCGGCGCCGCCTCCGCCATGATCTCCTCCGGCGTGCGGTAGTTGACGGTCAGCGAGGCCAGGGCGATCCGGTCGAGACCGACCCGCTCAAGCCGCTCCCGCCAGGTCTCGGGGAACCCGTTCCGGGCCTGTGCACGGTCCCCGACGACGGTGAAGCTGCGGGACGGGCAGCGCCGGATCAGCATCTGCCACTGGGCGTCGGTCAGTTCCTGGGCCTCGTCCACGACGATGTGCGCGAACGGTCCGGCCAGCACATCCGGTTCCACCCCGCTCGGCCGGTCGGCGGTGGCCAGGGACTCCCGCAGGTCATCCCCGCGCAGCATCACCAGCGCACCCTCGCCGTCCGCGTCCGCGTCGGCCAGTGTCTCGTCGGCGAGCAGACTCTCCACGACCCGGTCCATCCGCTCCCGCTCGGCGGCGGCCGCCGCCTCGTGGCGGCGCCGGCGCCTCGTGGCGGCGCCGGCGCCGGGACGCCTCCGGATCGCCGAGCCGCTGCCGTGCCGCGTCCAGGATCGGCAGGTCGGACTCCGTCCAGGCCCGCGCGTCCGCCCGCCGCAGCCGCCGGACCTCGTCGGCGGTCAGCCAGGGGGCGCACGTGCGCAGATACGCGGGTACGGACCAGAGGTCGCCGACCAGGTCGGCTGCTTCGATCAGCGGCCAGGCGCGGTCGAAGCGGGCGAACAGCTCCCGGTTCTGCCGCAGTGAGGCGCGCAGTCCCTCCGCCGGGGCGTCGCCGTCGTGCTTGTCCACCAGGATCGTGAGCAGCTCCTCCCAGACCTGGTCGCGCGCCTCGTTGTGCGGCGTGCCCGGATCCGATGCCCTGAACGCCGAGGCCCAGTCGGCGGCACTCAGCCAGATGTCCGACCAGTGCGTCTCCACCCGTACGCCCTCGGCGGGCGGCTCCTCGTAGAACCGGACGGCCGGCTCGACCGCCTTCACCAGCTCCGCCGACGCCTTCAGCCGTGCCACCTCGGGATCGGTCTCGGGCACCGCCGCCGCCCCCTCGGCGACGAGGTCCCGCAGGGTGCACGTCCGGACCCCCTCCTCCCCGAGGCTCGGCAGGACATCGGCGACGTACCCGAGGTAGGGCTCGTTGGGCCCGACGAACAGCACCCCGCCGCGACGGTGGCCGAGGCGCGGGTCGGCGTACAGCAGATACGCGGAGCGGTGCAGGGCGACGACGGTCTTCCCCGTGCCGGGCCCGCCGTCGACGACGAGCGCGCCCCGGGAACCCGCCCGGATGACGGCGTCCTGGTCGGCCTGGATGGTGCCCAGCACATCGCGCATCCGGGCCGACCGGGTGGAGCCCAGAGTGGCGATGAACGCGGACCGGTCGTCCAGCGCGGCATGCCCGGCCAGCCCCTCCGGGGCGAACACCTCGTCCCAGTAGTCGCCGACCCGGCCGCCGGTCCACCGGTAGCGGCGGCGGCTCACCAGGCCCATCGGGTCGCCGTGGGTGGCTCCGAAGAACGGCTCGGCGGCGGGGGAGCGCCAGTCGACCAGCAGCCGGCGGCCCGTGCTGTCGGTGAGGCCGAGCCGTCCCACGTACAGCGGGCCGGAGCCGTCGGCGGGGACCATGCGCCCGAGGCACAGGTCGAGGCCGAACCGGGACAGGGTGCGCAGCCGGGCGGTCAGCCGGTGGATCTCCACGTCCCGGTCCATCGCGGCCCGGCTCGCCCCGCCGGGCGCGCGGCGCTCGGCCGCGAGCCGTTCGGTCAGCTCGGCGACCGACTGTTCCAGGCAGTGGGCGATGGCCGCGAAGTGCTGCTCGTCGTCGGCGATCAGCACCGGATCGGCCTTGGGGGAGAGCCGGTCGGGGAGGTCGAACGCGCTGGTGGTCAGAGGTGTCACGTCGTCAGTTCCGATCTGCGGTACTTACGGGGACGGCGCCCCCGTCCCGGCTACGGCGGACGATTCTGCGGCATTTGGGGGGCCTTGCGGCAAGACCCCCCATGCGCTATAAGTTGAGAGTGGCCAGGAGAGGTTTTCCCTCCGGCCACTTTTTCGTTTCCCTCGGCCGGGTCCGGCCCGCCATCTCGCCGCCTCACTGCCTCGCCGCCTCCCCGCCTCGCTGTGAGCCCGCAGACCCTTCGATGAGACGTAAATGTCTCACATGGGTTATGATCGTCTCATGACACTCGACCGTGAGCAGGTGCTGCGCAGCGCCGCCGCTCTGCTGACCCGCAAATCGACCGCCACCATGGACGAGGTCGCCAAGGCGGCGGGCATCGGCCGGGCCACCCTCCACCGCCACTTCGCCGGGCGCGACGCCCTGGTGAAGGCGCTGGAGAACCTCGGTCTCCAGGAGTTCGAGGCGGCCCTGGACGCCGCCCGGCTCGACGAGGGCACCTCGGAGGAGGGGCTGCGCCGTCTCATCGCGGCCGTCGAGCCCAGCGCCGGGCTGATGTCCTTCCTCGTCAACGAGAACCAGCTCTTCGAGGGTGACGAGGTCAACGAGGGCTGGAACCGGGCCGACGCCAGGGTCTCCGCCTTCTTCCGCCGGGGCCAGGAACGCGGCGAGTTCCGTATCGACCTCACCCCCGCCTGGCTGACCGAGGCCCTCTACGGGCTCGTCGGCACCGGAGCCTGGTCCATCCAGGCGGGCCGGGTCGCCGCACAGGATTTCCAGTACATGATCGTCGAGCTGCTGCTCGGCGGAGCACGCCGGAGCGTGGAGCAATGATCAGCACCGAGAAGAACCCGGACACCACGGACGAGGTACGCCGTCCAGGGCGGTGGATCGCGCTCGCCGTCCTCGTCCTCGCCGTCCTGCTGGTGGCCGTGGATGCCACCGTTCTCGGTCTCGCCACCCCGTTCCTCAGCGAGGACCTGAAGCCCACCGGGACCCAGCTGCTCTGGATCGGTGACGTCTACTCCTTCGTCATCGCCGGCCTGCTCGTCTCGATGGGCAGCCTCGGCGACCGCATCGGCCGCAAGAAGCTGCTGCTGGTCGGCGCCGTGGCGTTCGGCGCGGTCTCCGTGCTCAACGCGTACGCCACCACGCCCGAGATGATGATCGTGGCCCGGGCGCTTCTCGGTGTCGCGGGCGCCACCCTGATGCCGTCCACGCTCGCCCTCATCCGCAACCTCTTCCACGACCCGCGCGAGCGCAGCCTCGCCATCGGGATCTGGGGCGCCATGGCGTCGGCGGGCGCGGCCGTCGGCCCGGTCGTCGGCGGATTCCTGCTCGAACATTTCTGGTGGGGCTCGGTCTTCCTCATCAACCTGCCCGTGATGGCCGTCCTCGTGGTCGTCGGCGTCAAGCTGATCCCCGAGTCCAGGAACCCGGCCCCCGGTCCGTGGGACATGCTCAGCGTCGGGCTCTCCCTGGTCGGCATGATCGGTGTCGTGTACGCCATCAAGGAGACGGCCTCGCACGGAGTGAGCTGGGACTCGGCGGTGGCCGCCGTCGTCGGCGTCGCCGCGCTGACCTGGTTCGTCCGCAGGCAACTGCGGCTGCCCGCGCCCCTGCTGGACATGCGGCTCTTCCACCACCGGGGCTTCTCCGGTGCGGTCCTCGCCGACCTGCTGACCATCCTCGGCCTCTCCGGCCTGGTCTTCTTCCTCTCCCAGTTCCTGCAACTGGTGCAGGGCCGCGGGCCGCTGGAGGCCGGGCTCGCCGAACTGCCCGCCGCGATCGGCGCGGTGACCGCCGGTCTGCTGGCCGGATTCGCCGCCCGCCGCTTCTCGGTCCGCTCCGTCGTCTCGGGCGGCCTGGCCGCGGTCGGTCTCGCCCTGGGCAGCGTGACCCTGCTCGACCAGCACACCGACTATCCGCTGCTCGGCGCCATGCTGCTGGTCGTCGGCGTCGGCGCGGGCTTCTCCTTCACCGTCACCGCCGACGTGATCCTCTCCAGCGTCCCGAAGGAGCAGGCGGGCTCCGCGTCCGCCGTCTCCGAGACCGCGTACGAACTGGGCGCGGCCCTCGGCATCGCCCTCCTCGGCTCCATCGTCACCGGCGTCTACCGGGGCTTCCCGACCCCGGCCGGCGTCCCCGCCGGCGTCGAGGCGGCCGCCCACGAGTCCCTGGGCGGAGCGGTCGAGTCGGCCGCGGCGCTGCCCGCCGCCCAGGCGGGTCCGCTGGTCTCGGCGGCCCAGGAGGCGTTCGTCGACGGGCTGCGGTCGGCCGCGGGCGTCGGCGCGGCGGTCCTGCTGGCGGCTGCGGTCGCCGCCTGGTTCCTGCTGCGGGGCCAGAAGCTGGAGGACGGCATCGAGCACCCGTAGGCGTACGACGAAGGGCCCACACCCCGGAGTGGGGTGCGGGCCCTCTCCGGGTCCGCGCGGCCCGCGGAATCAGGCCGCCTTCGCCTTCGTCGCGTACATGTCCACGTACTCCTGGCCGGACAGCCGCATCACCTCGGCCATCACCGAGTCCGTAACCGCCCGCAGCACATAGCGGTCGCGGTCCATGCCCTCGTACCGCGAGAACTCCATCGGCTCACCGAAGCGCACCGTGACCTTGCCCGGCCGGGGCAGGCCCGCGCCGCCCGGCTGGAGCTTGTCCGTCCCGATCATCGCGAACGGGATCACCGGCGCGCCCGTCATCAGCGTCAGCCGCGCGATGCCCGTACGGCCCCGGTAGAGCCGGCCGTCGGGGGAGCGGGTGCCCTCGGGGTAGATCGCGAAGGCCTGCCCCTCCTCCAGCACCCGGCGGCCCGTCATCAGCGCCGCGACGCCGCCCCGGCCGCCGTCCCGGTCCACCGGGATCATGCCGCAGCCGGTGAAGAACCAGGCCATCAGCCGGCCCTTGAGCCCCTTGCCCGTGACGTACTCGTCCTTGCCGATGTAGAACACCGGCCGGTCGACGCAGATCGGCATGACCATCGAGTCGATGAACGTCAGGTGGTTGCCCGCGAGGATCACCGGACCGGTCCCGGGAATGTTCTCGGCGCCCTCCACCTGGGGGCGGAACATCAGGCGCAGAATCGGTCCGAGCACTGCCTTGATGACCGTGAGACGGGACAACGGTTCCTCCGGTGTCGTGGCCGGGCCGGCCGCGGGGGAACGGGTCCCCCGGGCGGTGGCCGGTGCCGACGGATGATGGTCGGTGCAGGTGAGGACGATACTCGCGGGTATGCGCTGATCGCACATCGGGTTCACGGAGCGGATACGCGGTGTTGACATGTGTTTCCGCCACGTTGGCCGAAGGTCCGTCCTCGGTTACGTCTCCCAGCCTACGATCGGGCCTCGCTCGACCGGTCCCGGACATCACCAAGCGAGGAGCATTCATGACGGAGCGTGCGTGGAAGACCCCCGGCCGACGGGCCCTGCTGGGCGCCGCGGTCCTCGGCACCGCGGCCCTCGGCCTGCCCGCCGCCGCCCAGGCCGCCGAGCGGGGCCGTGGCCACGGCGGGGGCGGCCACGGGTCGCTGCGCGATCTGCCCGTGCCGACGGTGATCGGCCACCGCGGGGCCAGCGGCTACCGCCCCGAGCACACCCTCGGCTCCTACCAGCTGGCCCTCGACATGGGCGCCCACATCGTCGAGCAGGACCTCGTGCCGACCAAGGACGGCCACCTCGTCTGCCGTCACGAGAACGACATCACCGGCACCACCGACGTCGCCGACCACCCCGAGTTCGCCGACCGCAAGGCCACCAAGAGCATCGACGGCGTCACCTACACCGGCTGGTTCACCGAGGACTTCACCCTCGCCGAGCTCAAGACCCTGCGGGCCACGGAACGCATCCCGGGCAACCGCCCCGACAACACCCTCTACAACGGCCGGTGGACGATCCCCACCTTCGAGGAGGTCCTGCGCTGGGCCGACAAGGAGGGCCGCAAGCGCGGTGCGCCCGTCTGGCTGTACGTCGAGACCAAGCACCCCACCTACTTCCGCAAGCTCGGCCTCGGCCCGGAGGAGCCGCTCGCCCGGCTGCTGCGCCGGTACGGCCGTGACGGCAAGAACTCCGCGCTCATCCTCCAGTCCTTCGAGCCGACCTCGGTCCAGCGCCTCGCGCGCCTCGTCGACACCCCGCGCATCGTGCTGCTGTCCGGCCCGAAGTCGCGCCCCTGGGACTTCGTCGAGTCGGGCGACCCGCGCACGGTCGCGGATCTGGTGAAGCCCTCCGGGCTGAAGTGGCTGGCCTCCTTCGCCCAGGGCATCGGCCCCACCCTCGACCTGATCATCCCCAAGGACGCCTCGGGGCGGCTCACCACCCCGACGACGCTGGTGCGGGACGCGCATGCCAGGGGCCTGCTCCTGCACCCGTACACGATGCGCAACGAGAACAGCTTCCTGCCCGCCGACTTCCGGCGCGGCACCGACCCCAACGCCTACGGGGACGTGTTCGGCGCCTGCGCGGCCTACTTCGCCACCGGCATCGACGGCATCTTCGCCGACCATCCGGACACGGCGCTGCTCGCCGCGGCGGACCACGCGGGACGCTGACGGGGTACGGGGCGGCGCGCCTCCCGTACGCGAGGCGCGCCGTCAGCCGTACGCCCCCGCATGCCCCGGTCGGGTGGTGCGGCGCGACCGGAGCAACCGGCCGCCCCCACCGGCACGTCCGCCGGGGCATGACGCTTCTCGACCATGACCGCGGTCCCGCCTCCTCCACCGCTCTCGTCGTCCGCGCCCTGCAACCCCTGGTGCGCGCGGAGGCGAGGGCCGAGGCCCCGGCGGCCGGGGTCGATCCCGCCGATCTCGAACAGGGCGTCTGGGTGCGGCTCCTGGAGCGCCCGGCCGCCGCCGGACCGCCCGCCGACGCCGCCCGCTGGGTCCGCGACACCGTACGGGCCGAGGCCCGCCGCGCCCGCCGCACGGCCCGGCGGGAACGCCCGTACGCCGGAACGGAACCCGTCGCCGGGCCGGCCGACTGCCCGGAACGCGCCGCGCTCGGGGCCGCCGAACGCCGGGCGCTGCGCTCCGCGATGGCCAGGCTGCCCGGACGCTGCCCCCGGCTGCTGGAGGCGTTACTCGACCCCGGCGACCCGACCTACCGGGAAATCGCAGGGGAGTTGGGTATGTCACAGGGGAGTTTGGGTCCGATCCGTTCCCGTTGCCTTGGATGTCTGCGCAGAATGCTGGCTGCGGAGGTTGTCGCCCCATCCGTGCGGGGATAGGGAGCGGTAGGCAACCGGCGGACAGGTGAGCGGGAGGCGTGCACACATGGGCATGAGCGTGACCATCTCGGCGGCGACGGCACAGGACGTCGAGCAGATCTTCAGACTTCAGTACCTCTGCTTCCAGCGCGAGGCCGAGCTGTACGACAACTACCGGATCGACCCGCTCGTCCAGAGCCTCGACTCACTGCGCGCGGAAGTCGCCGACGACCTGGTGTTCGTGGCCCGGCTCGGGGACGAAGTCGTCGGCGCGGTCCGGGGATTCACCGATCCCGACGGCACGGGTCTGATCGGGAAGCTCTGCGTCCACCCCCGGCTCCAGGGCCACGGCCTCGGAGCCCGGCTGCTGCTGGCCGCCGAGTCGGCCCTGACCGCCGAGCGGTCGGCGACCCGCTTCCGGCTGCACAGCGGCCACCGCAGCGAGAGCAATCTGCGGCTCTACCGGAAGGCCGGATACGCCCAGGTCGGGGCCGTCACCGGGGCCGACGGCGTACAGATGGTCCTGCTGGAGAAGGACGCCGCCGAGCGGGACTTCGTGGCCAGCGCCTGAGGGGCGCCGCGCGAGGCCGGGCGGGATCGGGGCGGGCGAAGCCGCAAGCCTCAGATCGTCACCGTCTTCGCGCGGCGCAGCCAGAGCATCCCGGTGACCGGCAGGATCACCGGGATGAAGAGGTACCCCATTCCGAAGTCCGACCACACCGTCGCGTCCGGGAACGCGGTCGGCTCGGCCAGCGTCCACGCGCCGACGACCAGCACGCCCAGCAGCTCCGCCGCGCAGCACACCAGCGCCGCGCGGCGGGCCTTCTCCCCGCCGCGCACCAGCGAGTACGTGATGAAGCCGTACACCACGGCCGCCACGGCCGAGAGCACGTACGCCAGCGGCGCCCGGTCGAAGTCCACGATCATCTGGACGATCGAGCGCGAGGCCGCCGCGACCGTGAACACCCCGTAGAACCAGACCAGGACCCGCCCGGGCCCGGTGCCCAGCTCGAACGCCGGCTTCGGGTCCGCGGCCACCTCGGGGCGGTCGGTGTCGCTCACGTCAGTTTCCCCAGATGTCATAGAGCCGGACCTCCAGAACCGCCAGCACCACCGCGCCCGCCGCCACCGTGACCGAGCCCCAGCGGGTCCGCTCGGTCAACGACAGGAATCCGGCCGCGGGCACGGCGGCGAACGAACCGATCAGATAGGCGATGAACACCGCCATCCCCTGCTCCGGCCGCTCCCCGCGCGCCAGCTGCACGACGCCCACCACCAACTGGGCCAGCGCCAGCACGGAGACGACCGCCATCCCGATGAAATGCCAGTCCTTCGTCGGCTGGTCCCGGTAGGCGGCATGTCCGCACCAGGCGGCGAGGGCGAGCGCGGTCACGGCGACCGCGACCGTCAGGGCGTCAAGCATGAGTCGAGGGTATTACGGACGGAACGCCCGCCCGCGTGCGGCCCCGGCCCCCGCCCGGGCGGCCGGCGCCCCGGCCGCGCAGGGGTGGCCTTGAACACAACCGGGGGGCGAGGTTCCGCTCCCCGGCGGTGCGGGCGCCACCGGATGCACCCCCGAATCCGGCCCGTCATCGCAGGTCAAAGCCGTACGAGTCGAGCTGTTCGGCTGTACCGGAAGGCGAGCGTCCGACCATCCAGCACTGTCCGCTATGCGGACAGTCGGGATCGCCGCGACCTCACGTCTGTTTTACTTGGCCCATGACCACGACGAGCAGCCGCACCCTTGCGACCGAGGCGATCAGCACGCCCGGTGCTCGTTGTATGTGTCGAATGCGCGCCTTCTGAGGGCCCCCGCCTGAGCCTCGCGCCCCGAAGCGAGACCGAGCCTGTGCCGTTCGCAGTCCCTGGAACGAGCCTGCCCGCGCATGTGCCGCCCCGGCCGATCGCCGCCCGAGCCATGCCGAGACATCCTCCGGCCCACCAGCCCGAACAGTCTCCTCGACGAATGCCCCGTGCCCGGCGGACACCGCGCCGCGCACTCGACAGTGACGGAAACCCCCTGTGATCACCACGACGGGCCTCACGAAGGTCTACCAGTCGCGCGACCGTGAGGTCACCGCACTCGACGGCGTCGACCTGCACGTCCGCGAAGGCGAGGTGTACGGCGTCATCGGACAGAGCGGCGCCGGCAAGTCCTCCCTCATCCGCTGCGTCAACCTCCTGGAACGCCCCACCTCCGGCACCGTCACGGTGGCCGGCCAGGACCTCACCGCCCTCGCCGGCCGCGGCCGGCGGGCGAGCGCCGAGCTGCGCCGGGCGCGCACCCGCATCGGCATGGTCTTCCAGCACTTCAACCTGCTGGACTCCCGCACCGTCCTGGACAACATCGAACTGCCCCTGGAGATCCTCGGCGTCTCCGGCCAGGCGCGCACCCGCAAGGCCAGGGAGCTGCTGGACCTGGTCGGTCTCGCCGACAAGGCGAAGTCCTACCCCGGCCAGCTCTCCGGCGGCCAGAAGCAGCGCGTGGGCATAGCCCGCGCCCTCGCGGGCGACCCCCAGGTGCTGCTCTCCGACGAGGCGACCTCCGCGCTCGACCCCGAGACCACCCGCTCCATCCTCCAGTTGCTGCGCGACCTCAACCAGCAGCTCGGCCTCACCGTCCTGCTCATCACCCACGAGATGGACGTGGTGAAGACCATCTGCGACTCCGCCGCGCTCATGCGGCGCGGCCGGATCGTCGAGTCCGGGACCGTCGGCGAACTCCTCGCCACCCCCGGCTCCGAACTGGCCGACGAGCTGTTCCCGGTCGGCGGGACCGCCTCCGGCCCGGACCGCACGGTCGTCGACGTCACCTTCCACGGGGAGTCGGCCTCCCAGCCGGTCATCTCCCAGCTCTCGCGGACGTACAACATCGACATCTCGATCCTCGGCGCCGCGATGGACACCGTCGGCGGCAAGCAGATCGGCCGGATGCGCATCGAACTGCCCGGCCGGTTCGAGGAGAACGTCGTCCCCATCGGTTTCCTCCGTGAGCAGGGCCTCCAGGCCGAGGTCGTCGACGGCGGGAGCGCCGCGACCGCCGCCGCCCCCCTCGTACCGGAGCAGACGCCCGCCGCGATCACCAAGGAGGTCGTCAAGTGACCTGGTCCGAGATGCAGCCCCTGCTGACCCAGGGCACCTACGACACCCTCTACATGGTGCTGTGGTCCGCCCTGGTCACCGTCGTCGGCGGACTGCCGCTCGGTGTACTGCTGGTCCTCACCGACAAGGGCGGACTGCTCCAGAACACCGTGGTGAACAAGGTCATCGGCGTGATCGTGAACATCGGCCGCTCGCTGCCCTTCATCATCCTGCTGATCGCCCTGATCCCCTTCACCACCTGGGTCGTCGGCACCTTCATCGGCCCCACCGCGATGATCGTGCCGCTCGCCGTCGGCGCCATCCCGTTCTTCGCCCGGCTCGTCGAGACGGCGATCCGCGAGGTCGACCACGGGCTCGTCGAAGCGGTCCAGTCGATGGGCGGCTCCATCCCCACGATCGTCCGCAAGGTGCTCCTCCCACAGGCCCTGCCCTCGCTCGTCTCGGGCGTCACCACCACCCTCATCGTGCTCATCGGCTACTCCGCGATGGCCGGTGCGGTCGGCGGCGAAGGGCTCGGCTCCAAGGCCGTCACCTACGGATTCCAGCGCTTCGACAACCAGTTCATGCTGATCACCGTCGCGCTGCTGATCGTCATCGTCACCGTGATCCAGCTGATCGGCGACCTCACCGTCCGGCTGCTGGCCCGCCGCGGCCGCACCGCCTCCTGAGGCCGGCCCGCCCCCAGAACTTTCCGTCCCCACCGAGCCCGAACTCCTTGTCCGGGCGCACCACCAGTAAGAAAGAGGCACTTTTCGTGCGCAAGAACATCAAGATCACCGCGGCTGCCGCCGCCACCGCCGCCCTCGCCATCGGCCTCAGCGCCTGCGGTACGTCCTCCGACCCGGCGTCCAAGAGCGGGACCGGCGCGAACGCCGACACCTCCAAGGCCCTCGTCGTCGCCGCGTCCCCGACGCCCCACGCCGACATCCTGAACTTCGTCAAGAAGAACCTGGCGGACCAGGAAGGCCTCAAGCTGGAGGTCAAGGAGTTCACGGACTACGTCCTGCCGAACACCGCCACCCAGAACGGCCAGGTCGACGCCAACTTCTTCCAGCACAAGCCCTACCTGGACGACTTCAACGCCAAGCAGAAGACCACCATCGTCCCGGTGGTCGACGTCCACCTGGAGCCGCTCGGCCTCTACTCCAACAAGGTCAAGGACCTCAAGGACATCAAGGCCGGCCAGACCATAGCCGTCCCCAACGACACCACCAACGGCGGCCGCGCACTCCAGCTGCTCGCCGAGAACGGCCTCATCACCCTCAAGGACGGCGTCGGCACCAGCGCCAAGCTGAGCGACATCATCGACAAGAAGGGCCTGGAGTTCAAGGAGCTGGAGGCCGCCACCGTGCCCCGCGCCCTGAACGACGTGGACGCCGCCGTCATCAACGGCAACTACGCCATCGAGGCCGAGCTGGAGCCCGGCAAGGACTCCATCGCCCTGGAGAAGGCCGAGGGCAACCCGTACGCCAACTTCCTGGCGGTCAAGGACGGCAACGAGAAGGACCCGCGCGTCGAGAAGCTCGCGAAGCTCCTCAACTCCGACGAGGTCAAGAAGTTCATCGAGGACACCTACCAGGGCTCGATCGTCCCGGCCTTCGGCGCCCCCGCCAAGTCCTGACGCCTGCCCGGCACTTGCCGACGGAGCCCCGCCCCTCCCTCCCCGGAGGCGCGGGGCTCCGTCGTGCCGACCCGCCCATGCGCAAGGCGGACCCGATGCTGCATGCTGTGCTTTTACCCGGTCCTCGGCATGGAGCTGCGCATGACTACCACCTTTCCGTCCATCTCCATCAGCACGGACAGGTTGGTGATGCGCCCCTTCGAGATGGCCGACATCCCCGCGTACATCGAGATGATGAACGACGAGGCGGTCGTCGCGTGGATGGACGGACCGAACCCGTACACCCAGGTCGACGCCGAACGCTGGGTCCGCAGAATCGCCCCCGCCGAACGCACCGGCGGCCAGGGCATCGCCCTCGCCGTCACCGAGTTCCTCACCCAGCGGCTCGTCGGCAGCGTCCGCCTCCTCAACACCGACTGGCGCACCCGCTCCACGGAGGTCCGCTACATCACGGCCCCCTGGGCCCGCGGCGAGGGGTACGCCACCGAATCCGTGCTCGCCATAGCCGAATGGCTCTTCCGCGACCAGGGCTTCGAACGCATCGAGCTGCGCACCCCCGCCGACAACACCGCCTCCCAGCAGGTCGCCCAGAAGCTCGGCTGCATCAGCGAGGGCGTCCTGCGCAACGCCCGTATCGCCCGCACCCGCACCGAGAACGGCACCGACGGCGGCTGGACCGACATCCGCACCGACCTGATCGTCTGGGGACTCCTCCCCGAGGACCTCGAAGGGGTCGCCGAACAGCTCGCGGACGCCGGCGGCTACGGCACGTACAACGACTGGAAGTAGAGTCCAGGGCCGCCCCGGGGCCACCCGCGGGCCCAAGGTCCGGACCAGGTACTCTCACCCCTGCCCGGCACCGCACGGGAAACATCCCGCACCGCAGGGGAGCATCCAGCACCTGCCGGGGAACACCCCGCACCCACCGGGGAACACCCCCGCACCGCAGGGAACACCCCGCACCGCACGGGTGAACGCCCCACCCCTCCGACACCTCAGGAGACAGACGACGATGGCCGACCGGGTCACGGTGATCGGCTGGGACGGCTCGCCACTGCCCGGAGCGGCCACGGCCGCGCTCTCGGCCGCCACGCTCGTCGCCGGCGCCGCCCACCACCTCGCCCTGCCGGAAGTGCCCCCGAACGCCGAACGCATCAGACTCGGCAGCGTCGACCTCGCCGCCCGCAGGATCGCCGGACACCGCGGCAGCGCCGTGGTCCTGGCCGACGGCGACCCCGGTTTCTTCGGCGTCGTCCGCACCCTGCGCGCCCGCGAACACGGCCTGGAGGTCGAGGTCGTCCCCGCCGTCTCCTCCGTGGCCACCGCCTTCGCCCGGGCCGGTATGCCGTGGGACGACGCCCAGATCGTCGTCGCCCACCCCCGCACCCTGCGCCGCGCGGTCAACGTCTGCCGCGCCCACCACAAGGTCGCCGTCCTCACCTCACCGGGCGCCGGCCCCGCCGAACTGGCCCTCCTGCTCGACGGGATCCACCGCACCTTCGTCATCTGCGAGGAGCTGGGCACCGACCGCGAACGCGTCACCGTCCTCACCTCCGACAAGGCGGCCGACCACGCCTGGCGCGACCCCAACGTCGTGATCGTCATCGGCAGTGGCCCCGAGACCACCGCGGCGGGCGCCTGGATCGCCGGCCGCCAACCCGCCTACCCCCAGGGCATACGCGGCTGGGCCCTGCCCGCCCGCGCCTACCGGGCCGCCGGGGCCGAACGCATGCAGGAGTCCGGCGAGGGCGAGTTCCCCGGACTGCGCGCCGCGCAGCTCGCCCGCCTCGGCCCCCGCACCGGCGACCTGCTCTGGGACATCGGCTCCGGCAGTGGCGCCCTCGCCGTCGAGGCGGCCCGCTTCGGCGCGGCGGTCCTCGCCGTGGACGCCGACCCGGCCGCCTGCGCCCGCACCGAGGCCGCCGCCCGCGCCTTCGGCGTCCCCGTCCAGGTCGTCCGCGGCAGCGCCCCGCACGTCCTGGAACGGCTGCCCGAACCCGACGTCGTACGGATCGGCGGCGGGGGAGCCCCGGTGGTCCGGGCCGTCGTGGACCGGCGGCCGGAACGCATCGTCACGCACGCCTCCAACCGGGACGAGGCCGAGGCGCTCGGCGCGGCCCTCACCGGCAACGGCTACACCGTCGAATGCTCGCTGCTCCAGTCCGTCGACCTGGACACCGAGGTGTGGACCGAGCGGGAGAGGTCCGTCGTGTTCCTTCTCTCCGCGGGGCGTTCGGACCTCGCCCCCTGATCCGTTACGCCCGGTACGCGAGGTAGGCTGGCCGATTGTTGTACCGCGCCCGGGCGTTCGTCGTTTCGTTCGTCAATGTCCGGAAAAGTGGACTGTTTTGGTCCGCCCTGTGGTACGGCACAACCCGGGGGACGCGCAACGTGGCGCAGTCCACAGTGAGCCGTGGCAGAACTGCCTGTCGCGGCGGCGATCGGCCGCGAGAATAGGAAGCCCGCGGGCGTTTCGTGCCGCGCGGCGAGCCCGCTCGTTCTTGATGACGAGCACCGGCGTGCCGTGGTTCGGCGTCCCGGGCGAAGGGCCGAAGGAGCACTGACGATGGGCGAGGGGTACGCATGACTGACACCGGCCAGATCCCGGGCGAGGGACTGCCGGAGAACGCAGGCATGGTGGAGCAGCCGGGCGTCCCCGCCCCGGACGCGCACACCTTCCTCGACCCCTCCGAGCACACTCCCGAGCACACTCCCGAGGACGACGACCTCCTGCTGATGCCGACCTCCCAGGGCGCCTGGAGCGACCATCAGGCCGCCCCTGCCCCTGCCCCCGCCCTCGCGCAGGGCCAGCCCCTCGCGCAGCCGGCGGTGCCGCCCGTGGCCGAGCACGGTCCGGTGCAGCCCCAGCCGCAGGTGTCCGCGCAGCAGGTCCAGGCAGCCCCCGCCGCTGAGACGCCCAGCACGCACGAGACCGTTGGCCGCGACTCCGGCTCCGTGGACCTCAACGGCGTACGCGTCCCGGCGCCCGCCCCCGCACCGGTGGGCGCGCACACCGCCCCCGCCCCCGCGCGCCGCCCCCTGCACCGGGGCCCGGCCGCCGCCGACCCCCCGTCGTACGGCGGCGGCACACAGGGCGGCGTCGTACGCTCCCTGGCCGACCGCGGCCCCGCCGGTTCCACGCGGACCGCCGCCCCCGCACGCCACGCGGGCCCGCCGACGACCGGCCCCGAGTACTTGGACATCCCGGCCGAGGACCCCTCGGCCCTGCCGGGCCCGCAGCTCGGCGAGATCCCGCCGCAGGCCGGCGCCCCGTGGGGAGCGGCCCAGCCGGAGCAGCCCGTGGCGGAGCCGGTGCCTGCCGCCGAGCAGCCCGCTGCCGAGCCGGTTCAGCAGCCGGAGCAGATCGTCGCGGAGCCGGAGCAGGCTGTCGTGGCCGAACAGCCGGTGACGGAGCCCGCGGTGGCCGAGCAGGCCGAGGCGGTGACGGAGCCCGCGGTGGCCGAGCAGGCCGACCAGGCCGAGGCGGTGGCGGAGCAGCCGGTCCCGGCCGAGCAGCCGGTTCAGACGGCTCCGCCGGTCCAGCAGCCGGAGCAGGCGCCCGTGTCAGCCCCCGAGGACGCCCTGGCGGCCCCGGCGGCCCCGGCCGAGCAGCTGCACCAACCGGTGCAGCCGGACCAGCCGGACCAGCCGGCCCAGCCGGCCCAGCCGGTGCAGCCCGCGCAGCCCGCTGCCGGTGTGCAGCCCGAGCCGGCCCCGGAGGCCGTTCCGGCAGAAACGGTCGTTCCCGGGCCGGTCGCGGTGGCGATGCCCCCCGCCGGGCCGATCCTCGTCCCGGAGCCCGAAGCGGCACAGCCTCAGGCCCCGGCCGAACCGGTGGAAGCGCCCGTCCAGCTCCCGGCCGACGAAGTGACCGCACAGGAGCTGCCGGAGCCGGTGGAGCCGGTGGAGCCGGTGGAGGCCCAGCAGGCCGTCGCCGTGACCCCGGAATCCGCAGCACCGGCTGCCCCGATGGAGGCCGCCGCCCCGGAGCCCCAGGCTCCGGTGGAGGCCCAGCCCGTCGTCGAGCCGGTGGCACAGCCCGACCCCGCGGTGCAGCCTGAGCAGGTGGCACAGCCCGAGCAGGAGCAGCCCGTCGAGCCGACGCCGGCCGCAGCGGTGGCCGAAGGCCCGGAGGCGGTCGTGGCTCCGGAGCCTGCCGTGGCACAGCCCGAGCAGATGGCTGTGCCGCCCACCCCCGAGCCCGTACAGCCGGAGCCTGCACAGCCGGAGCTGGCCGCGGAAGAGCCGGAGCTGGCCACTGCCGAGCCGGTCGCGGCAGAGCCGGTCGCGCCCGCCGAGGCCGTCGCCGAGGAAACGGCCGGAGGCGACGCGCCGGAGCAGGAAGCGGCCCCCGCTCCCGCCCCCGTGGTCGAGCCCCCGGTGGCCGTGACCGAGCCCGAGGCGGCCCCCGTGGTCGCGCCCGACGCCGAGGACGGTACCGGCCCCGAGGTCATCGAGACGCCGGAGCTCCTTCCGGAGCAGCAGCCGCAGCCGCAGGCACATGCCGAGGAGGCACAGGCCGAGGCGGCGCGGCAGTTCCAGGAGTCACCGCGGCATGCCGAGGCGGAACAGCAGCCGGTGGCGGCAGCGCCGCCCGAGGAGTCGGTGGAGCCGCTGGAGGCCGTGGAGTCCGCCGAGCAGCCGGCGGCCACCCCGCCCGCTCCCGGTTACGACGACGCCGAGCGCGAAGCGGTGCTGCGGGTCATGCGCGAACGCCGGGACATCCGCAACGGGTTCCGCAGCGACCCGATTCCGCACGAGGTTCTGCTCCGGGTGCTGGAGGCGGCGCACACCGCGCCGAGCGTCGGCCACTCGCAGCCGTGGGACTTCGTCGTCATCCGCTCGGCGGAGACCCGCCGCTCCATGCACGAACTGGCCCAGCGCCAGCGCGACGCCTACGCCAAGTCGCTGCCCAAGGGCCGGGCGAAGCAGTTCAAGGAACTGAAGATCGAGGCGATCCTCGACACCCCGGTCAACATCGTCGTGACCGCCGACCCGACCCGTGGCGGCCGCCACACCCTCGGCCGTCACACGCAGCCGCAGATGGCCCCGTACTCCTCGGCGCTGGCCGTGGAGAACCTGTGGCTGGCGGCCCGGGCCGAGGGCCTCGGCGTCGGCTGGGTCAGCTTCTTCGACGAGCGCGAGATGGTCCGTGCGCTGGGCCTGCCCGAGCACCTGGAGGTCGTGGCCTACCTCTGCGTCGGTTACGTCGACGAGTTCCCCGAGGAGCCCGAGCTGCTGCAGGCGGGCTGGTCGAAGCGCCGCCCGCTGTCCTGGGTCGTCCACGAGGAGACGTACGGCCGTCGCGCGCTGCCCGGCGCCGAGCCGCACGACCTGCTCCAGGAGACGATCTCCGCGATCCGCCCGCTGGACGCCAAGGCGCTCGGCGAGGCGTGGGAACGCCAGAAGCGGATGACGAAGCCCGCCGGGGCGCTCGGCATGCTGGAGATCATCTCCGCACAGCTGTCCGGGCTCTCCCGGATGTGCCCGCCGCCGATCCCGGAGCCCGCGGCCGTCGCGATCTTCGCCGGTGACCACGGGGTGCACGCCCAGGGGGTCACCGCCTGGCCGCAGGAGGTCACCGCCCAGATGGTGGCGAACTTCCTCGGCGGCGGAGCCGTCTGCAACGCCTTCGCGGCCCAGGTCGGCGCGGAGGTCTGTGTCGTGGACGTCGGCGTGGCGACGGACCTGCCCGCGACGCCCGGTCTGCTGCCCCGCAAGGTGCGCCCGGGTACGGCGGACTTCACGACCGGCCCCGCGCTCACCCGCGAAGAGGTGCTGGCCGCGATCGAGGTCGGCATCGAGACGGCCAGGGACCTGGTGGCGGCGGGCAACAAGGCGCTGCTCACCGGCGAGATGGGCATCGCGAACACCACGGCGTCGGCCGCTCTGATCTGCGTCTACACGGGGATCGACGCCGCCGAGGTGACCGGCCGGGGGACCGGCATCAACGACGAGATGCACGCCCGCAAGGTCGACGTCGTACGCCGCGCCCTCGACCTGCACCAGCCGGACCCGGCCGACCCGATCGGCGTGCTCGCGGCCGTGGGCGGCCTGGAACACGCGGCGATGGCGGGCTTCCTGCTGGGCGGCGCCTCCCTGCGTACGCCGGTGATCCTCGACGGCGTGAGCGCGGGGGCGGCCGCCCTGGTCGCCCGGGCCATCGCCCCCGAGGCACTGGCCGCCTGCATCGCGGGCCACCGCAGCGCGGAGCCCGGCCACGTCGCCGCGCTCAACAAGCTGGGCCTGCGCCCCTTGGTCGACCTCGACCTCCGCCTGGGCGAGGGCACCGGCGCGCTGCTGGCACTCCCGATCGTGCAGAGCGCGGCACGGGCGATGCACGAGGTGGCGACGTTCGACTCGGCAGGCGTAACGGAGAAGTAGAACACCCGGCTCCGCCCCGGTCCCGCCCCTTCGGTGCTTGAGGAGGGGGCCCGGGGCGGAGCCCCGAGACCCAGCGAACCCGGCCCACCCCGGCCCGTCCGGCGCTTGAGGACGAAACCGGGCCCGGGGCGGAGCCCCGGTTCCGGGAAGGGGCGGGGCAGGGGAGAAGTCCCGCCGCAGGCGCCCCGCCGCACCCCCGGCGTCCACCCCGTATCGTGTTCCCACCCGCATCTCCACTTTCCGCACGTCACAGCCGCTCCACCGCCGCAGCGGCAAGAAACGCAGCACCCGCACGAGGAGCCGTACCGCCATGGCCGAGCACGCAGACCACGCCGACCGCTCAGGTCACGCCGACCCCGCGGGTCACACCGACCACGCCGACCACCCCGCGTACCCCGTAGGCCTGCGCCTGCACGGCCGCCGCGTCGTCGTCATCGGCGGCGGACAGGTCGCCCAGCGCAGGCTGCCGCAGCTCATCGCCACCGGTGCCGCCATCACCCTGATCTCCCCCTCCGCCACCCCCTCCGTCGAGGCGATGGCGGACGCCGGGGAGATCCGCTGGGAGCGCCGCCGCTACCAGGACGGCGACCTCGCCGACACCTGGTACGCCCTCGTCGCCTCCTCCGACTCCACGGCCAACGACGCCGCCTCCGCCGAGGCCGAGCGCACCCGCACCTGGTGCGTCCGGTCCGACGACGCCGAGGCCGCCACCGCCTGGACCCCGGCCACCGGCCGCATCGAGAACATCACCGTCGCCGTCCTCAACACCACCCCCCGAGGCCGCGACCCCCGGCACTCCGCCGCCCTCCGCGACGCCATCGTCGAAGGCCTGCGCGACGGCACCCTCGCCGCCCCGCACCACCGCACCCGCGCCCCCGGCGTCGCGCTCGTCGGCGGCGGCCCCGGCGACCCGGACCTGATCACCGTCCGGGGCCGCCGCCTCCTCGCCGAGGCCGACGTGGTCATCGCCGACCGCCTCGGCCCCCGCGACCTGCTCGACGAACTGCCGCCGCACGTCGAGGTCATCGACGCCGCGAAGATCCCGTACGGCCGGTTCATGGCCCAGGAGGCGATCAACCAGGCGCTCATCGAGCACGCCAAGGCGGGCAAGTCCGTGGTCCGGCTCAAGGGCGGCGACCCGTTCGTCTTCGGCCGCGGCATGGAGGAGGCCCAGGCGCTGGCCGCCGAGGGCATCCCCTGCACGGTCGTCCCCGGTATCTCCAGCACCATCTCCGTCCCCGGGGCGGCCGGCATCCCGGTCACCCACCGGGGCGTCGCCCACGAGTTCACCGTGGTCAGCGGCCACGTCGCCCCCGAGGACCCGCGCTCGCTGGTCGACTGGGAGGCGATCGCCCGGCTGCGAGGCACCCTGGTCCTCCTCATGGCCGTCGACAAGATCGGCGCCATCGCCGCCGCCCTGATCGCCCACGGCAAGGACCCGGCCACCCCGGTCGCCCTCGTCCAGGAGGGCACCACTGCCGCCCAGCGCCGGGTCGACGCGACCCTCGCGGACGTCGGGGAGCGAGTCGTGGCCGAGGACGTACGGCCGCCCGCCGTGATCGTCATCGGCGACGTCGTCGCGGTCGGCCCGGACTCCGCGCCGTCCCCCGTCCAGGAAGCGGCCGAGTAGGCAAGGGTCCACCCCCCCCGCCCCGTAACCCGCGGTTACGCGACTCCCTCCCGGGCGTTGGCACCGCACACCGGACAAGGCAGTATCACCCTGTGGCAGAACTCATCACCGTCGACGACCCCGACGACCCGAGGCTGAGCGACTACATCGGCCTGACCGACGTCGAGCTGCGACGACGGCGCGAACCCGCCGAAGGCCTCTTCATCGCCGAGGGCGAGAAGGTGATCCGCCGCGCCCGGCAGACCGGGTACGAGATGCGGTCCATGCTGCTCTCGGCCAAGTGGGTCGACGTGATGCGCGATGTCATCGACGAGGTCCCGGCCCCGGTGTACGCGGTCGCCCCCGAGCTGGCCGAACGCGTCACCGGATACCACGTCCACCGCGGCGCGCTCGCGTCCATGCAGCGCAAGCCGCTGCCCGCCGCCGACGAACTGCTCGCCACCGCGCGCCGGGTCGTGGTCATGGAGTCGGTGAACGACCACACCAACATCGGCGCCATCTTCCGCAGCGCGGCGGCCCTCGGCATGGACGCGGTCCTGCTCTCCCCGGACTGCGCCGACCCGCTCTACCGGCGCTCCGTCAAGGTCTCGATGGGCGCGGTCTTCTCCGTCCCCTACGCCCGGCTCGAAGCCTGGCCCCAGTCGCTGGAAACGGTACGGGAGGCCGGCTTCCGGCTTCTCGCCCTCACCCCGGACGCCAAGGCCACCAGCATCGACGAGGCGGCCCCGCACCGGTTGGAACGGGTGGCGCTGATGCTCGGAGCCGAGGGCGACGGGCTGTCCACGCGGGCCCTGATGGCCGCCGACGAATGGGTTCGCATCCCGATGGCGCACGGCGTCGACTCACTGAACGTGGGCGCCGCCGCCGCGGTCGCCTTCTACGCGGTGGCCACGGGGCGGCCGGAGAACTGAGCACGGACGGCTCGGCCGGACCGGACCTCAGGGGGCAGACGCAGCCGCCCGTGCCTGCGACACCCCGCCCGGCGCCCGCTCGCCCTCGCCCAGCCCGCGCGCCGGCCCCTGGCAGCCCTGCGCCGCCGCGATGCCCAGCGCCACCAGCAACGTCACCACGACGAACACCACCAGCCGCTGACGCAGCAGCCGCGGATTGGCCGGACGCCGCCCCGCCGAGGTCGTGCGGCCCCCGGAACGCGTCCCCGGGCGCCCGTTCGTCCCGGCCGGGGCCCCCGGCCGCTTCCCGCTCTTCCCACCCGAACGCGTCGTGTTGCGCGACGCCTGCGGCGGGCGCGATCCACCGGTGCGCGGCGGCCCCGAACGCACCGGCGCGCCACGCCTGCCGGGCTGGGGACGGGAGCCGGACGGCGCCTCCGCACGACGGGTGTGCTGATCGGCGTACGGATCGGCCATCCGCCCCGTCGGCCGTTCGGCGTCCCGGGCGGAACGCTGCACGGGCGGCCGGCTCTCGTGCAGCCCCTGAGCCTCGCGCGCCGCGATCTCCTTGAGCCGCATGGACAGTTGCAGGGTGCTGGGCCGCTCCTCCGGATCCTTCGCCAGACAGGCGCTGATCAGCGGGGCCAACGCGTCGTGCACCCCGCGCAGCTGCGCCTCCTCGTGCACCACGCGGTACAGCATCACCTCGGAACTGCCGTGCCCGAACGGGGAGTCGGCCATCGCCGCGTACGCCAGGGTCGCGCCGAGCGAGAACACGTCCGTCGCGGGCGTCACCGCCGCGCCCCGGACCTGCTCGGGCGCGAGGAATCCGGGCGACCCCACCGCCGTACCGACGTGGGTGAGGGTGCTCGCCCCGGTCGCCCAGGCGATACCGAAGTCGATGATGCGGGGACCTTTGGGGGAGAGGAGGATGTTCGACGGCTTCAGGTCCCGGTGGACCACCCCCGCCTCGTGCACCGCCACCAGGCCCTCGGAGAGCGCCGCCCCGATCGAGGCGACCTCCGCGGCGGCCAGCGGCCCTTCCTCGGCGACCTTGTCGTGCAGCGAGGGGCCGGGCACGTACTGCGTGGCGAACCACGGGCGGTCCGCCTCCAGATCGGCGGCGACCAGCCGGGCCGTGCAACCGCCGCGGATCCGCCGGGCCGCCGACACCTCGCGCGCGAACCGGGAACGGAACTCCTGATCCTCCGCCAGGTCGGGCCGGATCACCTTGAGCGCGACCCGCTGGCCGCGCCGGTCGGAGCCGAGGTAGACGACGCCCATGCCGCCCGCGCCGAGCCGCCGGTGCAGCCGGAACGAGCCGACGAGACGCGGGTCCTCGCGCCGGAGCCGCATCATCGCCATCGTCTGCCCATCCCCGCTGCCTGGTCCGCCTGACGAGGCACAGCTTACGTACCCCGCGCCCGACGCGCTCAGAGGCCGCGCCCTCGCCCGGGTTTCGATTGTCCGTGCCGGACGGCAGAAATGAAGAGGGATCAGTGCGCGGCGGATCCGGGCCCGTCGGCCGCCCGGTCGCCCCAAACGGCCACCGGGGCAAAGGGATTGGATCACCGGGCGAACGCCGGGGAAGGACTGCCGCCCAGGACGCGACCACCGCCGCCGCGTACGGGGCGGAGGTGCCCCCGGTGGCCCCGGGTGCGGCGGCCGTCCGCCGGGCAGCGGTGGACGTGAGTGAAGTCACCCGCCGACGCCCTTCCCGGGCCCTGGCCGTACCGGGCCCGTACCCGGCGGGCCCCGGCGCCCCCTCCGGGATGACCCCAACCTTCAGTGGCCCGCCTCCACCCAGGGGAGTACGCCGATCGACGACGGCTCATCCTCCGGGAGGCCCGGTATTCGGTACGCGGGCATGACGCCCTGTGCTCGCCGCTTACCTAATGTTGAGATCAAGCGGCGGGTGAAGCACTCGTCCCCCGAGGTCACGCCCGCCGCTTCCCGATCAGGTCAGGAGAGGAACCATGGCGGACACGGCAACGCGGACGGTGGTCCGCATGCGGGGCCGCAAGGCGTACGCCTCGTTCGGCGCCCGCCCGTCCGGCACCCGTCACCCGTTGGTGGCGACGGCCATGGTCCTTCCCCTGGCGACCCTGCTGGCGGTCGTCTTCGGCGGCTGGGAAGCGGTGGTCACACAGGCGTCGTCCGTGGCGGTGATGCTGGGGCGCTGAGCGGCGCCCGGGGTCCGGAAGAGCGGTCCGGACCCACACATCCGGCCAACAGCCCCGTGGGGACGGGGGTGCGGCGGACGGCAGCGTTTGTCCGGTCAGCTGGGGAGCTGACCGGGCATCGCGCTGTCCGGGCCCGGATGCTCACGGCGATCCGTGCCGAGGTGCTTACCGGGCGTCAGGGCCTGGCCTTCCCCATCGGCCGGGCCGAGGCGCTTTCCGGGCGTCCCGGGCCCAGGCGCTCCCCGGTGGTCCGGCCCTGAGGCTTTCCTGTTGTCCGTGCCGAGGTGCCTTCCGGTCGTCCGGGCCAAGTACTCCCCGGTTGTCCGTGCCGAGGTGCCTTCCGGTCGTCCGGGCCAAGTACTCCCCGGTTGTCCGTGCCGAGGTGCCTTCCGGTCGTCCGGGCCAAGCACTCCCCGGCTGTCCGTGCCGAGGTGCCTTCCGGCTGTCCGGGGCCGGACGCTTCCCGGCCCCACCGGGGCCGGTGCCCACGCTGGGGCCGGCCGCCCCGCGCACCGCCGTGGCTCGCACCGCCGTGGCTCGGACCGGCTCGCGCGTTACGCTCACGGCGGGCCCGGCAGCACGGCCGGACCGACCGCCGTCGGGGGAGCCGTTGACCACCACCCAGACCTCTGTAGTCCATGACCTGGGCACGCTCGCGCACCGCCTCTCCCACCCCGCCCGGACGCCGTGCGTGTGCGAGCCTCCGCAGGTGCTCGCGGACCGGCCCGACGGCACGGTGGTGCGCAGCGGCGCGATCGTCGCGAAGGCCCACGCCGCGGACACCGACCGCGATGCGCTGGCCGCCCGGATCGCCCTGGCCGCCGACCCGCGGCTGGCCGGCATCCTGCTCCCACCGCTCACCGCCCCGGCGCCCGCCGCGCCTACCGCCCGCCCCGTCACCCTCTGGCCGCTCGGCGCCCCCGTGGACCCCACCGACCCCGGCGCGGCGCCCTGGGCCGAGGCCGCCGACCTGCTCGCCCGCCTCCACCGGACGAAGCCCCCGTTCCCGTTGCCGCCGATGCGCGGCCCGGCCAAGGCGGCCCGGGCCGTCGCCCGGATGCGCGCGGCCCTGCGCGATGACGCGACCACCGTTTCCACCGGGCTCCGCGACCCGGCCGCCCTTTCCGTGCTGGCCGGCTGGCGAGCCCTGCCCGCCTGGGCACGCGGCGAGGCCCCGGCCCCCGCGCGGCGGGCCGGGGCCCTGTGCCACGGGGACCTGCACCTCGGCCAGCTCGTCCGCCACCCCGCCCCGGACGGGTCCTGGCTGCTCATCGACATGGACGACGCGGGGGTGGGCGATCCCGCGTGGGACCTCGGCCGGCCCGCCGCCTGGTACGCGGCCGGGCTCCTGGCCCCCGAGGACTGGGCCACCTTCCTGGACGCCTACCGCGCCGCCGGGGGACCGGCTGTTCCGTCCCACGGCGACCCCTGGCCCGCCCTGGACGTCCCCGCCCGTGCGCTGACGGTGCAGACGGCGGCCGTCGCCCTGGCCAAGTGCGCCGCGGAGCAGCGGGATCCGGACGACCACGAGCAGCTGATGATCGAATCCTGTGCCCGAATCGCTACGTTGCCGCCCGAGTTGGCCCCCGGTCCCGCGTCGTAGGGTGAACGGACCGTGGCCGGGCAGACATTCCGGCGACGGCACAACGAGGGCGAGGAGCCGAGTCGATGATGCAGTGTCCGAAGTGTCACGCGCAGATGAACACGTACAACCGCAACGGTGTGCAGATCGAGCAGTGCAACGGTTGCCGGGGGATATTCCTCGACTACGGCGAGCTGGAGTCGCTGACCCGCCTGGAGTCCCAGTGGGCCCAGCAGGCTCCGCCCGCGCCCCCGGCCCCGCAGCAGGCCTACCCGCCCGCTCCTCCCGCCGCCCACGCTCCGGCCTGGGGCGCCCCGCAGCACGGCGGGCACTACGGCCACCGCCGCCAGAAGGGCTTCGGCCGGATGCTCTTCTCGTCCTGAGCCGTCAGCCGTTGCCTGCGTGGCCCGATGTCCGGGCCACGCAGGACGGGGCGGACCGGGCCGGACCGGACCCGTACGAACGAAAGAACCCCCGGCCGTGGAGACGGCCGGGGGTTCTTGCTGGTGCGCGATACTGGGATTGAACCAGTGACCTCTTCCGTGTCAGGGAAGCGCTCTCCCGCTGAGCTAATCGCGCAGGTGAACCTGCGTTTACTGCCTGTGTACTGCGTGCGCGATACTGGGATTGAACCAGTGACCTCTTCCGTGTCAGGGAAGCGCTCTCCCGCTGAGCTAATCGCGCGGGGATCCTTGCGGACCGATGATCCTTGCGGATCAGTGGACGATACTGGGATTGAACCAGTGACCTCTTCCGTGTCAGGGAAGCGCTCTCCCGCTGAGCTAATCGTCCTTGGAGGTGGAGACGGGATTTGAACCCGTGTAGACGGCTTTGCAGGCCGTTGCCTCGCCTCTCGGCCACTCCACCAGGGGTGGGGGCTCGGGAAGGATCCCCCACCTTCTGCGAGCGGACGACCAGGTTCGAACTGGCGACCTCAACCTTGGCAAGGTTGCGCTCTACCAACTGAGCTACGTCCGCTTGTCTTTCCCGTTCCGCTTGCGCGTCCCGGCGACGTGTTGAACTCTAGCGGATTCCTGGGCCAGCACAAAAACGCGTTTGTGCAGCGTGCTGCGGCGACCTCGGCCCGGTCCTCGCCCCGACGCAGGTCACCGCGCGCCGTCCTAGACTCATTCGCGTGTCCGACCTCGCCCCCTTGGCCCGTTTCGACGGCCTCATAGCCTCCGGTCTGCAGGATGTGACCCACGATCCCGCGGCGCTCGACTCGTCCGGCTTCTGGGCGGTATCCGCTGATTTCGAGGGCCGTATCGTCTGCGCCCGCTTCTCCGACGTCAGCAGGCAGACCGTGCCCCCTCCCGTGCCCGGAGCCTGGCGCGGCCCCGCCGCCGGGGACTGGACCTCCTCGCTGGACCGTGACGCCTACACGGCGGGCGTACGGCGGATCCGTGAACACATCGCGGCGGGCGACGTCTACCAGGCCAACCTCTGCCGCGTGCTGTCCGCGCCGCTCCCCGACGGCGGGGCCGGCGCCGATGTCGACGCCCTGACCTCGCTGCTCGCCCGCGGCAACCCCGCCCCGTACGCGGGAACGATCCGGCTGCCCGGCCACGGGGTGGAGATCGCCACCGCCTCCCCGGAGCTCTTCCTCCGGCGCGAGGGGCGGACGGTGGAGTCCGGGCCGATCAAGGGCACCGGCCGGACCGAGGACGATCTGCTGGAGAAGGACCACGCCGAGAACGTGATGATCGTGGACCTGGTCCGCAACGACCTCGGCCGGGTCTGCGCCACCGGCAGCGTGAGCGTTCCCGATCTCTGTGTGGTGGAGAAGCACCCGGGCCTCGTCCACCTCGTCTCCACGGTCCGGGGCCTGCTGGCCGACGGGGCGGGCTGGCCGGAGCTGTTCGCCGCGGCCTTCCCGCCCGGCTCGGTCACCGGCGCGCCCAAGTCCAGCGCGCTGCGGATCATCGCCGAGCTGGAACGGGGGCCGCGCGGGCCGTACTGCGGGGCGATCGGCTGGGTCGACGCCGACCGGGGGACCGCGTCGCTCGCCGTGGGCATACGGACGTTCTGGATCGACCGGACCGGCCCCGCCCCGCTGTTGCGGTTCGGCACCGGCGCCGGGATCACCTGGGGATCCGATCCGGAGCGCGAATGGGACGAGACCGAGCTCAAGGCCTCCCGACTGCTCGCTGTAGCGTCGGGCACGCATCCGGAGACAGGAAGGACCGCATGATGAGGATCTGGGTCAACGGCGGACTGCGGGACGCCGACGACGCCCGGCTTTCGGTGCTCGACCACGGCCTGACCGTAGGCGACGGCATCTTCGAGACGGTGCGTACGAGCGAGGGGCGCCCCTTCGCGCTGACCCGGCACCTCGACCGCCTCACCCGGTCCGCCCGGGGCCTCGGCCTGCCCGACCCCGACCACGACGAGGTCCGGCACGCCGTCGCCGCGGTCATCGACGCCAACCCCGTCGCCCTGGGACGCCTGCGGATCACCTGTACGGGCGGGTTGTCCCCGCTCGGCTCGGACCGGGGCGACAACGGGACGAGCCTCGTCGTCGCCCTCGACGGGGTGAGCCGCCGCCCGGACAGCACGGCGGTGATCACCGTGCCCTGGACCCGCAACGAACGCGGCGCGCTCGCGGGCCTGAAGACCACCTCGTACGCGGAGAACGTCGTCGCCCTGGCCCGGGCGCGGGAGAGGGGCGCGTCCGAGGCGCTGTTCCCCAACACCGCCGACCGGCTCTGCGAAGGCACCGGCTCCAATGTGTTCGTCGTCCTCGGCGGCCGTATCCACACCCCGCCGGTCGCCTCCGGCTGCCTCGCCGGGATCACCCGCGCGCTGGCCGTCGAGTGGACCGGCGCCGAGGAGACCGACCTGCCGATGGACGTGCTCGCCGAGGCCGACGAGGTGTTCCTGACCTCCACCCTCCGTGACATCCAGGCGGTGCACCGGGTCGACGACCGGGAGCTCACGCCCGGGATCGGGCCGGTGACGGCGAAGGCCATGCGGATCTTCGCCGAGCGGGCCGGTGACGACCTCGATCCGTAAAGCGCGTGACGGGGCGTCGTCCGGGGGATACAAACCTTTGATGACGACGACACTCCGGCCGTCCGGGCCGCTTCAGGAGGGGGCCGGCGGAGCTCGGGCCCGCCGCTACGACGTGTGCGACAACGGGCGGCCCGTCGGCTCCGTCGAGATCAGCACCGACGACGCGTTCGGCCCGACCGCCGGAGTGCTGCGCTCCCTCGGCGTGGAGGAGTCCCGGCGCCGACGCGGCAGGGGCGTCATCGCGGCGCTCGCCGCCGAGGAGGTGCTCCGGGGGTGGGGCTGCACCCGCGTGCGCGTGGAGGTCCCCGCCGACAACGACCCGGCCCGCCGCCTCGCCGCCGCCCTCGGCTACACCGAACGCAGCCGGAACATGGTCAAGGAACTCGGCCCGGACACCACCCCGCTGCCCGCGGGCCTCACCTCGCGCGACATGAGCGAGGAGGAGTTCGCCGCCTGGCGGCAGGAGGCGGTACGGACGTACGCCCAGGGCTGGATCGACCGCGGCGTGCCCGCCGAGCAGGCCCGACTCAAGTCCGAGGCCGACCACGCCGCCCACCTGCCGGACGGACTGGCCACCGAAGGGGTGCGCTTCCGGGTACTGGTCCGGTCCGGCGAGGTCGTCGGTCATGTATGGGTGGCCCGGCGCGAGCCGGCGCCGGGCGGGACGGCCGGATACGTCTTCGACGTCGAAGTCCGCGACGAGCACCGGGGCAGGGGCTACGGCCGGGCCCTGATGCTGCTCGCCGAGGACATCGGCCGCGCCTGGCGTGCGGACCGGCTCGGCCTGCACGTCTTCGCCTCCAACACCCCGGCCCTGCGGCTGTACGAGTCCCTCGGCTACACGACGACGCGGTACAACCTGGCCAAGGCGCTGTAGCGCGCCGCAGCGGCCCGCTCCGGGCCGGCCGCCCGGTCCCGGCCCGCCCCAGGCCCTGTCGTCGAACTCGAACTGCCGTCTGCGGTGCGACGGCAGTTCGACGACCGGACCTAGCGGTCCCGCGCCGCCAGGGTCCGGTCGATGATCTCCTCGATCCGCTCGCGCAGCCCCTCCTGGCTCTTGCCGCCGTCCAGTCGCTCCTCGCCGATCACATAGGTGGGCGTGCCCGTGACGCCGATCGCCTTGCCCTCCGCGTGGTCGGCGTCGACGATCAGCAGATGCCGGCCGTCGATCAGCGCCGTGTCGAACTCCTCGGTGTCCAGGCCCAGTTCGCGGGCCACGTCGAGGAGGACCGGATCGCCCGTGCGGCCGAGCTCGTCGGTCCGGGCCAGCAGGGCCTCGATGTACGGCCAGCCCTGGCCCTGCTCGACGGCCTCCTCGGCGGCCTGGGCCGCGGCGAACGCGTGCTTGTGCTTCTCCAGCGGGAAGTGCCGCAGCCGCATCTCGACGCGGTCCCCGTACCGGGCGCGCAGGGCGCGGACGTCGTCGAGGGCTCGGTGGCAGTCGGGGCATTCGAGGTCGCACCAGAGATCGAGGACGACCGGTGCCGCAGAGGTGGAATCGCTCATATGCCCAGTCTTCCAGGCCGGGCGGACGCGACCCAATCGGCATCGGGCCCCACCCCCTGGGGAGGAGCCCGGCCCTGAAATGTCCCTGAGGTGGGCCGCCACCGTGGCCGCGACGCCGCTCGCCGGTGCAGGATGGAAGGGACGTACCCCCTGCGCCTGGAGGCCGTGATGCTTGCCGAGACCATCTGTTCCGCGGTGTCGGCGGCCGGCCTGGGCATCGCCGCCGTGACCGCGTACCGCAAGCGGTTCCTCACGGCGACGAGGATCGCCGCCTACTCCCTCGTCCCGGTCGGGCTCGTGCTGACCGGGGTCGTCGAGTGGCTCGCCGGGATCGCCTTCAAGCCGAGTGTCTGGCTCGGCTTCGGGGTGCTCGGCCTCTCCTGGCTGCTGTTCATGACCACTCGCGCCATCGAGCGCCGCAGCGGCACCACCCGCGCGGAACGCAAGGCCGCGCGGGCCGCCGGGCGCAACGAGGCCCTCGCCCCGGGCGCCTCGGCCCCCTCGCTCGGCGCGGGCGGCGGGACCGGGCCCGCGGTGACGGCGGCGAAGCCGCAGTCGAAGCCGAAGAGGAAGCAGGAGGCCGCCGCGTCCGGCGACGACTTCAGCGACATCGAGGCCATCCTCAAGAAGCACGGCATCTGAGCCCCCGGGCGTCCGGGGCCGCCCGGTTCCGAATGTCTGACGGCGACCCGTACGCCGGAGCGATTTTCGATGGCCACGGGACGGTGAACTCCCGTCGGAATGCCGCTGGTTGATCGCCAACCCGACCGTCGGTGCGTCATGATCACCCCGAGATGGTGGACATTTCCCGGGGCGAAGCCCCCGCACCCCCCGCCGAAGAGCCCCGCGGCTGTCTCTTCGCGCTCTCCCAGCCGCCCCTGATGATCTTCCTGACGGTCATCGGGGTGCTGTTACTGATGGCCGCCCTGCACGACCTCTTCATGCTGTGACGCGCCGCGCCGCCGCGCGGGGTGACGCCGCGGGCGGCGTCACCCCGCGGCTTCCCTGCGCCGGGCCCGGTATGCCGCGACGTGGAGCCGGTTCCCGCACGTACGGCTGGAGCAGTAGCGGCGGGAGCGGTTGCGCGACAGGTCGACGAACGCGTGCCCGCAGTCCGGGGCCTCGCAGCGCCGCAGTCGCTCCTGCTCGCCCGCCACGATGATGAAGGCCAGCGCCATGCCGCAGTCGGCCGCGAGGTGGTCGGCGATCGAGGCGTCCGGCGCGAAGTAGTGCACGTGCCAGTCGTAGCCGTCGTGGTCGGTGAGCTGCGGGGTGGTCCCGGCGGCGGCGACGAGCCGGTTGACCAGATCGGCCGCGGTCCGGGGGTCGGGCGCCGCGAAGACCTCGGCGAAGCGGGCCCGTACGTCGCGCACGGCGGTCAGGTCCTTCTCGCCGAGCGTGCCGACACCGCTGATGAGATGTCGCTCCGCGAAGTCGTACAGCGCGGCGATGTCGGCGAGCCCGTCCTCGGGCCCGTCCCCGGTCCCGTCCGGCGGCGGCTGGCTCTCCGGCGCGGTGTTCATCAGATCGACCACCGTGTCGAGGGCGATCCGGGTGTCGTGGGGGATCAGCACGCTTCGCTCCCTGGCCTTCGGCGGGCGGGCGCCTGCCGATGGCGGCTGACTCTACTGGCTCGGCCCGTCCCGGCCGGGGCCGGTGCGGCCCCGCCCGGGAGCGGAACGTGCCCCTCCGGCGGCCGGGGGTGGGGGAGCGAGAGGGGGCGCACGCACCGGCGCCGTCGTCGCGGTGGATTCCGCGGCGACGGCGCCGGTGTCTGCCCTATGCGGTTGTCAGCACGACGCCGTCGCCCCGAGTCGGACGGCGTCGAGCGGCTCTCTGCCTGGCTCAGCTCTCGGCCAGGATGTGGGAGAGCTCCGTATCGAGATCGAAGTGACGATGCTCGGTGCCGGGCGGAACCGCGGCGTCGGTCCTCTTCAGGAACGACTCCAGGGCCCGCGCCGGAGCTTCGAGCAGAGCTTCTCCCTCCGGGGAGCTCAGGGCGATGCATACGACGCCTTGACCGTGACTACGAGATGGCCAGACGCGGACGTCTCCGGTGCCGGTGGGCCTGTGCAGCCCCTCGGCAAGGAGGTCGCGGGCGAATACCCATTCGACCGTCTCCTCCGCTCCGGTGTGGAAGGTGGCGTGCACGGCATAGGGATCGGCCGTGTCATACCGCAGGCCCGCGGGTACAGGCAGTGAGGACTCGCTCGACACAACGAGGCGCAGGTGCAGCTCGCAGCTGACCGTGGTGTTCATAAGCGCCAGGGCCTTTCGCTCAGTGTGCGCTCGGGGATTCGCACGTCGGCGAAATCGACATGCCACCTACGGTGGCGTTGTAAACCCCTCTGACCCATTTGTGATGCTTCGGGTCCCTCGCTCAGCGGTGTGTAACTTTGAGTTATGCGCCCATTCCAGTGACACAAGTGTGACCGCGGCGGGTCGGGTAAGTTGGGTTCATGAACGCGGAGAGTGACGAGCGGAACAGGGTCGTCGAGCAGACGCCCCCGGCATCCGCCACGGGGGGAACGGACCGGGAGGAACGCGCGCTGGGCTCGCGGGCGCCCGGCTTCATCAAGGCGTCGAAGGCGCTCCATCTGAGCTGGCAGGTCGGCGTCTTCATCGTCGGCCTCGGCGTCGTGGTCGCGGGCGTGCTCATGCTGGTGCTGCCCGGCCCCGGCTGGCTGGTGATCTTCGCCGGCATGGCGATCTGGGCGACCGAGTTCGTCTGGGCCCAGCTGGTGCTGCGCTGGACCAAGCGCAAGGTCACCGAGGCGGCGCAGCGGGCCCTGGATCCCAAGGTCCGGCGGCGCAACATCATCCTCACCACGGTGGGGCTCGTGATCGTGGCGGTGCTGGTCGGGGTCTACGTCTGGAAGTTCGGGATCACCATGCCGTGGAAGATCAGCGAGTAACCCGGGGACGGTCCAGGAGCACCGCTGACATGGGGTAATGTTTGCGGTGCGCCCGGGCGATTAGCTCAGTGGGAGAGCGCTTCGTTCACACCGAAGAGGTCACTGGTTCGAACCCAGTATCGCCCACCCGGGCAGAGGGCCCGGGAGACGGATTCCGTCTCCCGGGCCCTCTGCGTTGCCCGCCTCCTCACCGGTCCGGGAACCGCCGCGTACAGCGCGCCCCCGGACCGGCGCGGCTCACCGCATCCGCCCCAGCGCGTCCTTCAGCCGACGGGCGTCGCGCAGCCGCTGTTCGTACGTCGCCCCCACCACCAGCAACAGCAGTCCGGCCAGGGCCGGCGGCAGCCAGCGGGGGAGCGCCCCGGCCACCTGCACCACGTACGGCGCCAGCTCGTGCAGCCCGTCCAGCGCGAGCACCGCCCCGCCGAGCAGCAGCAGCGCCTGGAGGCGGTACCGCGCCCCCAGCAACGTGATCACCAGCGCCGCCACCCCCAGCAGCAGCGGCCGCTGCCAGTCCGGATCGGTCCAGGCCGCCGCCAGGCTCGGCAGCAGCGTCACCGCGAGCCCCGGACCGTACGCTGTCCACGACGACGCCTCCGGGTCCTTCCGCCGCCGAAGGAACCCGACCACCAGCGCGGGCACGGTCACCGGCAGCGTGTACGCCTCCGGGAACGTCACCTCCGAGGCCGCCAGCCGCACCCAGGCGGCCAGCACGAACAGCGCCGCCGCCAGGTAGCCCGCCACCGGCCGCCGCTCCGGCCGCACCGCCGCGCCTGCCGCCAGCACCCCGCACAGAGCCAGCACCAGCGCCAGGAACGGCGCGTCCGGCACCGCCAGAGCCACCGCGATCAGCGCACCCAGCGCGCCCGTCAGCTCCACCGGCAACGCCACCGGGTTCCGCCGCAGCCGGGCCCCGGACAGCACCGTCAGCGCGGGCACCAGGAGCATCAGCGGCGCGGCCTCGTGCGGGGCGAGCCCCAGGGACCGGCCCGCCAACCCCGTGAGCACGGTGCCCCCGACCGTGGCGGCGACCGCGAACACCGCACGCGGCACCCCGGCCCCCGCCCGGACCGCCGCCCCGCCGAACAGCGCCGCCAGCGCGCCGAACACCGCGTAGGAGGCCCCCTCGGACGCCAGCGACAGCAGCCCGGCGCTCACCGCCCCGGCCGACGCCGCCACCAGCGCGGTCACCGGAACCGCCGCCGCACCCTCCCGGCCGCTCCCCGTGCCGCGTACGGCCAGGGCGAGCAGACCGGCCACCAAGGCCGTCTCCCCGGCCACCGCGACCGCGTAGGGCACATCCAGCACGGCCCCGGCCAGCAACAGGGCACCCCAGGCCAGCACCACGGCCCCCGCCCCGGCGGCCCCGCGCAGGGCAGCCCCGGACGGCCGCCTGCGGGCAGCGGGCGCCCCACTGGCGTACCAGGGCGCTCCGGCCCGGCCGCCGGCGTACCAGGGCGCTCCGTGTGCTGTCTCGGCCGTCCCCGGCGCACCGGCCGTCTCCGGGGCACCGGCCGTCCCTGGGGCACCGGCCGTCCCCGGCGTCTCCCGTGCGATCAGCGGCGCGGCGATCCGGGTCAGCGACGGCCACCAGCGGTACGCCGAGCCCAGCAGACCGGCCGACACCGCGAGCACCACCGGGGCCGCGGCCAGGCCCGTCCACGGCAGCGTCGAGCCCAGTGCGGCGCGGAAGCCCTCCGGCGAACCCGCCCACACGTCCGACAGCAGTGACACCGGGCCCAGCAGCACCGCCGCGACCCCCGGCACCGTTCCCGCCACGGCTCCGGCCACCACCGCCGCCGACGCCACCAGCACCCCGAGCGCCGCGTTCCTCGGCAGCGGGGTCCGTACGACCGCCGTCAGCGCGAGGCCGGCCGCCAGGTACGCGAGCACCCCCCACTCCTCCGGCACCGCCGCCGCCGGTACGCCGCCCACCGCGGCCACCGCCGCGAGACCCGCCACCACACCGCCCGTCCGCGCGAACCCCCTCGGCGCGCGCCACGCCCCCGCGAGGGCCGCCGCGGCGGCCGTCAGCAGCAGGGCGCCGGGCGCCAGAGCCCCGAGCGGCCCGGAGGCCGTCACGGACAGCGTCAGACCCACCAGCAGCGCCGAGAACGCCATCACCGATCCGCCGACGCACGCCGTGACCCGCGCCCCGGTGCCCTTGCCCCACAGTGCGATCGCCCCGTCCAGCACCGCCGTGGCCAGCAGCGCCCACCCGACCACCAGCGCCGGCGCGCCCGCGGCCCACGCCCCGAACAGCAGCGGCCACTGGACGAGGACCACGGCGGCGGGCAGCGGAAGGTGAAGCCTGCCCAGCGCCAGCCCGTACGCCGTCCACAGCGCCGCCAGCACCGCGGCCGCGACCGCCGTGAAACCGAGCCCGTCCGTGTCCGGGGCCGCCACGGCATGGACCGCGTAGGCGTCCAGCAGCGTCAGCACCAGGGCCAGGGCGGCCAGCGCCTCGGCGGTGGCCGTCAGCCCCCGCCGCAGCAGCACCGCCGGGGCGGCCAGCGCCCCGATGGTGACCGCGGCCAGCACCGCCGACCGGCCGCCGATCCCCATCGAGCCCCAGCTCACCAGCGTGAACGCGATGGCCGCGACCGTCAGCAGCAGACCGCCCAGCGTCAGCAGGACGTTCTGCGCGCTGCGCGGCGCGGACGCCTGCTTCGGGGGGACGTAACCCCACGGCTGTGCCGGAGCCCCCGGGCGGCCGGGAGCGGGCGCGCCCCAGGCCGACGGGTTCCAGCCCGGGGCCGCCTTCGGCGCGGGCGGCCGCAGCGCGGCGAGCAGCCAGGCGCGCCGGGTCAGCAGCTGGGCCCGGCGGGCGTCCAGCTCGGCCAGTTCACGGTCGAGGCGGGCCAGTTCCTCGGCGGGCGGGGGCACATGTTCCATGTACGGGAGTGTGACCCCGGCCGCCCGGCCCGTACATGCGCTCGGATACTCACTTACCGGCCGGGGACGCCCTGAGTAGAGCCCGGCCGGAAGCGGTTTGAACGAAGAGTGCCGAGCCCTGTATGGTTCAACCCGTTCCCGGGCGATTAGCTCAGTGGGAGAGCGCTTCGTTCACACCGAAGAGGTCACTGGTTCGAACCCAGTATCGCCCACCGGGGAAAGCCGGTCCGCAAAAATCACGCGGACCGGCTTTCGCATGTCCGGACCCTCGAACCCCTCACGCCGCCGCGGGCAGCTCCGGGCGCAGCGGCCACGACGGGTCCACCGCCTCCGGCGTCCCGCTCTTCGCGAACCACGCCTCCAGGCCCCGCGCCTGGGCCGCGTGCCAGGTCGCCTGCAAGGTGTGCAGCTCCGACGGCGACAGCCGCTCCAGCCGGGTCGAGAAGCGCCGGCACACCGCCCGCACCAGCTCCAGTGAGGCCGTTGCGTCCGCCGCCGCGTCGTGGGCCCCGTCGAGCACCACCTCGTAACTCGCGCACAGGTCCGTGAGCGTCCGGCGGCCCTTGCGGTAGCGGTCCAGATGCTTGTCCAGCACCCGCGGGTCCACCACCCGCATCGACACCCCGTCGAGATACCGCGCCAGCGACGACGCCCGGTGCCGCTTCAACTCCCGGTCCAGCAGCGTCAGATCGAAGGGAGCGTTCATCACGACCAGCGGCCGGCCGGTCGCACAGCTCTCCGCCAGCGCCCGGGCTATCTCGTCCATCACCGGGGCGGGCCAACGCCCGTTGCGCTGAAGGTGGTCGTCGGTCAGCCCGTGGACCTCGGTCGCCCCGGGAGGGACCGGAACCCCCGGATTGACCAGCCAGCGGGTCACGCGGACGCGGCCGCCCGCGGTGTCCTGCGCGACGAGAGCGGCCGAAACGATCCGGTCCCGCTCGACGTCCACGCCTGTCGTCTCCGTGTCAAAAGCGGCCAGCGGCCCTTCGAACCAGTGCATCATCCCCGAACTCCTCGCACCCGCACGGCAGATGGAGTGATTCCTCTGCCCGATATCGGTGATACCCGGGCTGTTTGCCTGATACGCCGTTTGCGGGCGGTCTGATGCGGTGACAACACAAGTGAGGCGTCGGGGAGTTGCCATCGACGTCCGTCGGTCCGTCCCGTCCCACCACACCCGCCGGCAGGCTGCCTGCCGGCGATCGGCACGCCCGGAAGGCACACGGAGCCATGGCGCTCGCGCAGCCCGACCCCGGGGGAACCGCCCGAGCCGAGCCCTTCGGGCCCCGGCCGCCGCATCAGCCGGGCGCGCCGCTGCGCGGCTCCCTCGCCACCACCGCCTGCATGGAGACCCTCCAGGTGGGCTATCTGCACGCCGTCGCGGCGGCGGCCGGATGCTCCCTGTCCCAGCCCTTCCCCGACAACGGCATCGACTGGCACGTCAGCCACGGCGCCCCGACCCACACCGTCGACGACGAAGTGACCATCAAGGTGCAGCTCAAGTGCACCTACCAGATACCGCCGCACCCGGCGGGAGGGGCGTTCTCCTTCACCCTCGACAACGCCCACCTCGTCAAGCTCGCCCGCTCACCGGTGACGGTGCACAAGATCCTGGTCGTGATGATCGTGCCCCGCAGCCAGGACGACTGGCTGCGCGCCGGGCCCGGCGGCCTCGACCTGCGCCACTGCTGCTACTGGACCAACCTGGCCGGCCACGCGGTGACGGGCCGGTACCGGACCACCGTGCGCATTCCGACCTCGCGGATCTTCGACGACCGCGCACTCTGCGACATCATGGCCCGGGTCGGGGCCGGAGGGAGACCCTGATGCACCGGTCGATGGACGAGCCCACGGGCGCGGCGGGACTGCCCGCCGCCCGCTCGCACCCCACCGCCCGCGCCTGGCCCCCGCCGCTCACCGGGTCGGGCACCGAGCTGCCCGACCCCGCCGTCCTCGGGGCCCTCCTGCGCCGGCACGGCTGGCAGCGGCGCGGCGGAGCACCGGGACGCTACGGCCGCTGGACCCCGCCCGGATCCGCCGCCGGCGCCACCAGCCTGCTGGTGCCCGAGAGCGCGGCCTTCCCCGACAGCGCCGAGCTGATCGAGGAGGCTCTCCTCGCCCTCGGCCGCAGCGCCGACCCCTCCGCCCGCGACGTCCTCGTCTCCCTCGCCGTGCCCAGCGACGAGATCCGCTGGTGGCGCGAGGTCCCCGAATCGGCGGCCGGGGCGGCCGGGGCCGCGGGCTGGACCGAAGCCGAGGAGCTGCGGTCGGCCGCCCGGCAGGTCCTCATGGCCGGAGCCCTCGCGGCCCGCGGCCGGGCCGGCTACCACGGCGCCCGGCACCGCCGAAAGGCCCGGGCCGCCCTCGACGACGCCCTGATCGGGCCCGGCGCCGACAGCCGCAGCCTCACCGCGTACGTCCCCGTCGCCTCCGGGCGCGCCGTCGCCGTCCGGCTCTGCCACGCCCTGCACGCCGCCCGGGAGGCCGTGGACTACCAGCGGGCCACCGGCGGCATGGAGGCCTTCGACAGCGCGATCGCCGCAGGTGTCGGCCGGGAGCTGACCGAGGCGCTGATCACCCTGGTACGCGGCTCGGAAGGGGCCCGGATCGATCTGCGGTGGGCGCCCGCCGCAGGTACCCCGGACGGCTGCCCGGCCCGCCCCGCCCCCGTCGAGTTCTCCCCGGGCGACCTGCCCGCCCTGCGCGCCGCCGGAGCCCGCTACCTCCGCGACGAACCCGCCGTGCAGGTCCGCCTGACCGGTGCGGTGGTCCGGCTCCGCCGCTCCGGGCCGCGCGGCGCCGGGATCGTACGGCTGCGGGTGCTGGCCGGGGCCGAGGTCGCGCACGTCCGCGTGGAGCTGGACGAGGAGGCCTACCGCATCGCGGGCCACGCCCACCTCGTGGGGCTGCCGCTGCGGGTGGAGGGGCGGCTGGAGAACCGGGGCGGCTTCCGGCGGCTCACCGGGGCCTCGCAGGTCGCACCCGTCCAGGTCGACGAGGCGGAGCGGGACCGGCTGATGAAGGCGCTCCAGGAGAACGTCGACTTCTTCGAGGAGGCGTGCGCGGGGGAGGAGGCGGAGGGCGGCCCGGAACGCGTTCGCATCGGGGGCTGAGGGCTCGGTACGATTCCTCTTGCTTGGCCGTACGAAGGCAGGCATCCCCCTCAGTCAGGAGAGACCGGTGTCAGACGTCCGTGTGATCATCCAACGCGATTCCGAGCGGGAAGAGCACGTGGTGACGACGGGCACGACCGCCGGTGAGCTCTTCCCCGGTCAGCGCACCGTCGTCGCCGCGCGCATCGGCGGCGAGCTGAAGGACCTCGCGTACGTCCTCCAGGACGGCGAGAGCGTCGAGCCCGTGGAGATCTCCTCCGAGGACGGCCTCAACATCCTGCGCCACTCCACCGCGCACGTCATGGCCCAGGCCGTGCAGGAGCTCTTCCCCGAGGCCAAGCTCGGCATCGGCCCGCCGGTCAAGGACGGCTTCTACTACGACTTCGACGTCGAGAAGCCGTTCACGCCCGAGGACCTCAAGGCCATCGAGAAGAAGATGCAGGAGATCCAGAAGCGGGGCCAGAAGTTCTCCCGCCGCGTGGTCTCCGACGAGGACGCCCGCGAGGAGCTCGCGAACGAGCCGTACAAGCTGGAGCTCATCGGCATCAAGGGTTCCGCCTCCTCGGACGACGGCGCGGACGTCGAGGTGGGCGGCGGCGAGCTGACCATCTACGACAACCTCGACGCCAAGACCGGCGAGCTGTGCTGGAAGGACCTCTGCCGGGGTCCGCACCTGCCCACCACCCGGTTCATCCCGGCGTTCAAGCTGATGCGCAACGCCGCGGCGTACTGGCGCGGCAGCGAGAAGAACCCGATGCTCCAGCGCATCTACGGCACCGCCTGGCCCACCAAGGACGAGCTGAAGGCGCACCTGGAGTTCCTGGAGGAGGCCGCCAAGCGCGACCACCGCAAGCTCGGCAACGAGCTGGACCTCTTCTCCTTCCCCGACGAGATCGGCCCCGGCCTCGCCGTCTTCCACCCCAAGGGCGGCGTCATCCGCCGGGCCATGGAGGACTACTCGCGCCGCCGGCACGAGGAGGAGGGCTACGAGTTCGTCTACTCGCCGCACGCCACCAAGGGCAAGCTCTTCGAGAAGTCCGGCCACCTGGACTGGTACGCCGACGGCATGTACCCGCCCATGCAGCTCGACGACGGGGTGGACTACTACCTCAAGCCGATGAACTGCCCGATGCACAACCTGATCTTCGACGCGCGCGGCCGCTCCTACCGCGAACTGCCGCTGCGCCTCTTCGAGTTCGGGACGGTGTACCGGTACGAGAAGTCGGGCGTCGTGCACGGCCTGACCCGCTCGCGCGGCTTCACGCAGGACGACGCGCACATCTACTGCACCAAGGAGCAGATGGCCCAGGAGCTGGACCGCACGCTCACCTTCGTGCTGAACCTGCTCCGCGACTACGGTCTGACCGACTTCTACCTGGAGCTGTCCACCAAGGACCCGGAGAAGTACGTCGGCTCCGACGAGACCTGGGAAGAGGCCACCGAGACGCTCCGGCAGGTCGCCGAGAAGCAGGGCCTGCCCCTGGTCCCGGACCCGGGCGGCGCCGCGTTCTACGGCCCGAAGATCTCCGTGCAGTGCAAGGACGCCATCGGCCGCACCTGGCAGATGTCGACCGTGCAGCTCGACTTCAACCTGCCGGAGCGGTTCGACCTGGAGTACACCGGCCCGGACGGCTCCAAGCAGCGTCCGGTGATGATCCACCGTGCCCTGTTCGGCTCCATCGAGCGCTTCTTCGCCGTGCTCCTGGAGCACTACGCGGGCGCGTTCCCGGTCTGGCTCGCCCCCGTCCAGGCCGTCGGCATCCCGATCGGCGACGCCCACATCCCGTATCTCCAGGAGTTCGCCGCCAAGGCGCGCAAGCAGGGGCTGCGGGTGGACGTGGACGCGTCCTCGGACCGGATGCAGAAGAAGATCCGCAACCAGCAGAAGAGCAAGGTCCCCTTCATGATCATCGCTGGTGACGAGGACATGGCCAATGGTGCCGTCTCCTTCCGCTACCGCGACGGTTCGCAGGAGAACGGCATCCCGGTCGACGAGGCCATCGCCAAGATCGCGAAGGCCGTCGAGGACCGCGTACAGGTCTGATCCGTACGGCGGGAACGGCCCCCGGAGCGCTACCCGCGCTCCGGGGGCCGTTTCTCGTCCTCCCTGGTGAACACCTGGATCAGCCACGACGAGAACGACCCCGTCACCGCCCCCAGCAGCGCGAGACCGCCGGCCATCAGTCCCGCGGCGACCACCCGCCCCCAGAACGTGACCGGTGCGGCGTCCCCGTAACCGACCGTCGTGAGCGTCGCGCACGCCCACCACACCGAGTCACCGAAGGTGCGGATGGACGCGCCGGGGGCCGTGCGCTCCAGGTGGTAGACGGCGAGCGAGGCGGCGAAGCCGAGCAGCACGGCGGTCAGACCCGCGTACGCCATCACGCGCGCGTAGAGGTTCAGCCTGGGCCGGTCCCGGCGGCGCTGTACCGCCAGGTACACCTGGACCATCCGCAATGGGCGCAGCAGGGGCAGCAGCAGGACCAGGGTGTCGAGCCAGCGCACGGGAACGAAGCGCGCGCCCAGGCCGCTGAGGTGCAGCCGGGTCGCGTAGTCGACGAGGAAGAGCAGCCAGGTCGACCAGACGAGGATCAGCGCGATGTCGTTCCAGGGCCCGGCGTCGTGCGGGGTCAGCACCCGGACCGCGTACCCCGCCAGGAAGAGCAGCCCCGCGAGGAAGAGCGGCACTTCCGTGCGCTGCTCCCAGCGGGTGAGCCGGGCGGGTGCGGCGTGGGCGGTTCGGTCGCTCATCGCCTCAGCATCGTGGGCGGCCGAGCGGTCCGGCCCCGGCGACACGCTCCGCCGGGGTGACGCAATATGCTGATCGGCATGACGAGTGAGCCGGAGCAGCAGATCGGCGTGGGGACGCCCGACGCATTCCAGCGCCTGTGGACGCCCCATCGGATGGCGTACATCCAGGGTGAGAACAAGCCGAGCGGCCCGGGCGCCGAGGACGGCTGTCCGTTCTGCTCGATCCCGGCGAAATCCGACGAGGACGGGCTCGTCGTGGCCCGTGGCGAGCACGTCTACGCGGTGCTGAACCTGTATCCGTACAACGGCGGCCACCTCATGGTCGTGCCCTTCCGGCATGTCGCCGACTACACCGAGCTGGACGGTCCGGAGACCTTGGAGCTCGCGGACTTCACCAAGCGGGCGATGGTCGCGCTGCGCGCCGCCTCCGGGGCGCACGGCTTCAACATCGGCATGAACCAGGGCTCCGTGGCCGGCGCGGGGATCGCCGCCCACCTGCACCAGCACCTGGTGCCGCGCTGGGGTGGGGACACCAACTTCATGCCGGTCATCGGCCACACCAAGGTGCTGCCCCAGCTGCTGGGCGACACCCGGGCCATGCTGGCCGAGGTCTGGCCCGCCGCCGTCCGGTAGTACGTCGTACGCCGGAGGGCCCCGCCGAGGCGGGGCCCTCCGGCGTACGCGCGCCTACGCTTCGTAGACGTCGGCCTTGCGCGGGGCCGGGTCCTGGACGAGGCCGCTCAGTACCATCGAGCGGCTGTCGAAGCGCTCGGTGTCGACGCCGTTCTCCTCAAGGACGCGCATCGCCGCCGAGTGGACCGCCCGCAGGACCGGGGTGGCGGCTCGCATCGCGTCGTCCGCCATGAAGCGGTGGTTCCAGGGCTTCGCCGCCCACGCGTGGCGCAGGCCGAACGGCTCGGGCAGCACGATCTTTCCGCCCAGGTAGTCGAGCAGCGGCGGATACCAGGTGAGGGGGGCCCGCAGGGCGAGCCGGACGACCTCCTTGGCGTCCACCAGGGCCAGTTGGACGTCCCGGGTCTCCCAGAAGCGGACGGTCTTGTTGACCGTCTTCGTCTTCGCCGCCGGCTTGGTGAGGAACAGGCCGTGCACCGGGCCGAGTGCGTGGCCGGTGACCTCGATGCGCAGGGTCTCGTGGAGGACGGTGACGGTGATCATCATGGTGATCACCAGCTGGCCGTCCCACAGGGTGAACTGGACGCCCAGGTAGTGCCGGTCGCCGCTGCCGAACTGCTGGTGGTTGCAGATCCGCTGTATCTCGTGCGGTTTCACCTGGAAGGTGGCGACGTCCTCGCCCTCGGGGCGGGTGACGGCGTCGGCGTTCTCGCCGATGGGCGAGACGATCCAGTGCTTCACGGACGGCTTGGGGAAGCCGCCGGTGTTCAGCGGTCCGCGCTCCAGCATCTTCAGCTGGTCGTGGATGATCCGGATCAGGTCCCAGCTGCGGAACTGGTGGATCTCCTTCGTCGGGTCCTTGGGGACCAGCTCCTCGGCCAGTTGCCAGCTGCCCCAGCGGGTGCCCATCCCCAGGACGCCCTTGGGTCCTGCGTAGAAGACGGCGTTCGACTGCTGCTCGGCCGACAGCTTCTCCAGGCCCTGGCGCAGGGCCTCGCGCGCGGTCTCGTTGGGGTTCTTCGGCACCGCCTCGGGGATCTTCGCGATCACCCCGCTGCCGGAGAGAAGGCCCTCCCAGCGGGCCCGCAGGTCCTTCGCCGAGGTCTCCGCGATCCGTTTGGCGAGCAGCCAGCCGATCACCGGGGCGATGATCGCGCCCCGGATGTAGAGCGCGAGCAGTCCGTCCAGGGGGAGCCGGATCATCAGGACCAGGGCGCCGATCCCGAAGGCGGCCAGCAGCACCGTGCCGACCGCGCGGAACGCGGTGTCCTCGGACTTGTTGAGCGCGTCCCGGATCCGGAAGGCGATCACCCAGGCCAGCATGCCGGGCAGGAACAGCACGCCGAACACCACGGTCACCAGGGTGAGCCGGGTGTCGCGGGCCTTGCGCAGGTTGTTCGCCGACAGGCAGTGCTCCACCACGGTCTGCGGGTCCGTGCCGAAGGACTGGATGAGCGCCTTGCGGGCGCCGCCGAGCATGCGCTCCTGGACGGCGCGGGCGAACGCCTCGCCGAGATTCGGCTTGAAGTAGTCGGACTTGAAGAGTTTGGAGGAGCCCGGCTTCACTTCGGATTTGTGCCACTCGCTGTTGGCGTCGAGGATCGTCTCCACCGGGCTGTCCCGATACGCCGCCGAGGCCAGGGCATTGGTCGCCACGGTCTCGCTGCCCGAGCCCTGGATCGGGACCTGGGCCCCGGGTGAGAAGTCGAATCCGTCGTTGGCCACCTTGTCGCCCCCACTCGCCGCACGTCTGCTCCTGCGGTGTGCCCAACTACCGTACGCGGCATACCTTCTGAGCTGCGCCCACAGCGTATCGTCCGGATCACTCCACCGGCGGTCACCGGCGTGGACACGGGTGGCGTGTGCGACAGTGCGCCGGTCACGCGCCGGGTGCGACCCCAGGGCCGGCGCCGGTGCGGCCGTCGCCGACCGGGGCGCCGGTCAGACGGGGGACCCGTCCGCCCGCTCCGCGCGGACCCGGTCGGCGATCTGCGGAGGCATCGGTTCGTGCCGGGCGTAGGCGCGGTCGAAGCGGCCGGTGCCGTGCGACAGGGAGCGCAGGTCCACCGCGTACCGGCCGACCTCGATCTCCGGCACCTCCGCCCGTACGAGGGTGCGCCCGCCCGCGTCCTGTTCGGTGCCCACGACCCGGCCGCGCCGCCCCGACAGGTCGCTCATCACCGGGCCCACGTAGTCGTCGGGGATCAGGACGCTCACCTCGCACACCGGCTCCAGGAGCTGGATGCGGGATTCGGCGGCGGCCTCGCGCAGCGCCAGCGCCCCGGCGGTCTGGAACGCGGCGTCCGAGGAGTCCACCGAGTGCGCCTTTCCGTCCAGCAGCGTGACCCGTACGTCGACCAGCGGGTGCCCGGCGGACAGCCCCTTGGCGGCCTGGGCCCGGATGCCCTTCTCCACCGAGGGGATGAACTGGCGCGGCACCGAACCGCCGACGACCTTGTCGACGAACTCGATGCCGGAGCCCGGCGGCAGCGGCTCCACCTCGATCTCGCAGATCGCGAACTGGCCGTGTCCGCCCGACTGTTTGACGTGTCGTCCGCGCCCGGCGGCCCGGCCCGCGAACGTCTCGCGCAGCGGCACCCGGTGCGGTTCCGCGTCGACCTGGACGCCGTAACGGCTGCGCAGCCGCTCCAGGGCCACCTCCTGGTGGGCCTCGCCCAGGCACCACAGGACGACCTGGCCGGTCTCCGGGTTCTGTTCGAGGCGCAGCGTGGGGTCCTCGGCGACCAGCCGGGCCAGGCCCTGCGACAGCTTGTCCTCGTCCGCCTTGCCGTGTGCCCGTACGGCCAGCGGGAGCAACGGGTCCGGTGTCGACCAGGGCTCGATGAGGACCGGGTCGCCGGCCGGGGAGAGCGTGTCGCCGGTCTCCGCCTCGCCGAGCCGGGCCACGCACGCCAGATCGCCCGCGACGCACCGGTCCAGCGCGTTCTGCCTGCGGCCGAACGGAGAGGTGAGCGCCCCGACCCGGATCTCCGCCTCGTGGCAGGGGCGCGGGGCGTGCCCCGTGGCGTCCAGGCCGTGGCCGCACAGGTGCACGGAGTCGTCGGGGCGCAGGGTCCCGGAGAAGACGCGGACCAGCGAGACGCGGCCCACGTAGGGGTCGGAGGACGTCTTGACGACCTCGGCGACCAGCGGGCCGTCGGGGTCGCAGACCGGCGCGGGCCGGGGCTTGCCCGAGGGGGTGGTGACGACGGGCGGGGTGCGCTCCAGCGGGGTCGGGAAGCCGCGGGTGATCAGCTCCAGCAGTTCGACGGTGCCGATGCCCTGGCGGGCGCCCTCGGCCGCGGGGGCGGCCGTGAGGACGGGGTGGAAGGAGCCCCGGGCGACGGCGCGTTCCAGATCGGCGATCAGGGTCGCGACGTCGATGTCCTCGCCGTCCAGGTAGCGGTCCATCAGGGACTCGTCCTCGCTCTCGGCGATGATTCCCTCGATCAGCCGCTCGCGGGCCTGACGCAGTGGTTCCTCCTGGTCGGGTGCGGGCGGCAGCTCGGCGCGTCCGCCGGAGGAGTAGTCCAGGATCCGCCGGCTCAGCAGCCCGGTGAGCCCGGTCAGCGGGGCGTGCCCGTCGGCCGCCTCGGGACCTGTCACGGGCAGGTACAGCGGCAGTACGGCGTCGGGGTCCTCGCCCCCGAAGTTCTCGGCGCAGATGCGGGTCATGGCGTCGAAGGAGGTGCGGGCGGTGTCCAGATGGGTGACGACGATCGCGCGCGGCATGCCGACGAGCGCGCACTCCTCCCAGGCGGCCCGGGTGGTCGCCGCCACGGACTGGGCCTCCTGGGCCGCCGAGACGACGAAGAGGGCCGCGTCCGCCGCGCGCAGACCGGCCCGCAGCTCCCCGACGAAGTCCGCGTAGCCGGGGGTGTCCAGCAGATTGATCTTGTACCCGTCCCAGGCCACCGGGACCAGCGAGAGCTGGACGGAACGCCGTCGGCGCTGCTCGATCTCGTCGTAGTCGGAGACGGTCGCCCCGTCCTCGACCCGGCCGGCCCGGTTCAGCGCCCCCGCCGTCAGGGCCAGAGCCTCGACCAGAGTGGTCTTGCCCGATCCGCTGGGGCCGACCAGCACCACGTTCCGTACGGCGGAGGGATGGCCGGCCGCCGGTGCTCCTCCGGCGGCTCCGGGGTGTGCGTGTGCCTTGTCGCCCATGGTGCGTGCCTCCCGGTCGATGGCGCGGTGCGGGGGAGGGCGACCGCGCGCGGAGCAGCGGTGGTCACGGGGGTGGGGAGGCCGCCGCGGCGGTCTCGGCGACGCCCGCGGTCCTTCGAGCTTGGCACCGCGGCGGGACCTCGTCCATAGCTCGCGCACGGGCGGCCGCCTCCGTGGACGGCGTCCCGGGCGCGGCGGGGCCCGGGGCGGGTGACACCCGGCGGCGGGTGCCCGTCCGGTGGAAGGGACCGGCCGTGACTACGATGGGCCAGCCGGTGGCCGAAGGGGCCGCCCGGCGAACCGAACCCTCGGGAAGGCCATGCTGAACAAGTACGCGCGTGCATTCTTCACGCGTGTCCTCACACCGTTCGCCGCTCTGCTGCTCCGCCTCGGGGTCAGCCCCGACGCGGTCACTCTCATCGGCACGGCCGGAGTGATGGCAGGTGCGCTGGTCTTTTTCCCGATGGGGGAGTTCTTCTGGGGCACGATCGTCATCACGATCTTCGTCTTCTCCGACCTCGTCGACGGCAACATGGCGCGGCAGGCCGGGATCTCCAGCCGGTGGGGCGCGTTCCTCGACTCGACGCTGGACCGGGTCGCCGACGGGGCGATCTTCGCCGGCTTCGCCCTCTGGTACGCGGGCAGCGGTGACGACAACATCCTCTGCGCCGTCGCGATCTTCTGCCTGGCCAGCGGCCAGGTGGTCTCGTACACCAAGGCGCGCGGCGAGTCGATCGGGCTGCCGGTCGCGGTCAACGGCCTGGTGGAGCGCGCCGAGCGCCTGGTGATCTCGCTGGTCGCCGCCGGTCTCGCCGGACTGCACACGTTCGGTGTCCCCGGCATCGACGTGCTGCTCCCGATCGCGCTGTGGATCGTCGCCGTCGGCAGCCTCGTGACGCTTGTCCAGCGGGTGGTGACCGTACGCCGCGAGTCGGCGGAGGCGGACGCCGCCGAGGCGGCGGTCACGGGACCGGCGGCCACGGATTCCGCGGGTGCCGCGGGCCAGGGGAGCGAGGCCGACCGGTGAGCACGCTCAAGGGACGGCTCACCGACGGGCTGTACGGACTGGGCTGGGGCGCGGTCAAGACGCTGCCCGAGCCCGCCGCCGCCCGCCTCTTCCGGACCATCGCCGACCAGGTCTGGAAGCGGCGCGGCAAGAGCGTGCTGCGCCTGGAGTCCAACCTCGCGCGGGTCGTCCCGGACGCCACGCCGGCGCGGCTGGCCGAGCTGTCGCGGGCCGGGATGCGCTCCTACATGCGCTACTGGATGGAGTCGTTCCGGCTGCCGACGTGGAGCCCGGAGCGGATCAGGGCGAGCATCGACGTCAAGGACGCCCACCTGCTGACCGAGGGCCTGGACGCCGGGAACGGTGTGATCCTCGCCCTGCCCCACCTGGGCAACTGGGACCTCGCGGGCGCCTGGGTCACCACCGACCTGGAGGTCCCCTTCACCACCGTCGCCGAACGGCTGGAGCCCGCCACCCTCTACGACCGGTTCGTCGCCTACCGCGAGGGCCTCGGCATGGAGGTGCTGCCGCACAGCGGCGGGGCGGCCTTCGGGACCCTGGCCCGGCGGCTGCGCGCGGGCGGCCTGGTCTGTCTGGTCGCGGACCGGGACCTGTCCGCCTCCGGCGTCGAGGTGTCGTTCTTCGGCGCCACCGCCCGGATGCCCGCGGGCCCGGCGCTGCTCGCCCAGCAGACCGGCGCGCTCCTGCTGCCGGTCACCCTCTGGTACGACGGCACGCCGGTGATGGGCGCCCGCGTCCACCCCGCGGTCGAGGTGCCCGAGGAGGGCACCCGTACGGAGAGGACGGCCGCGATGACGCAGGCGCTGGCCGACGCCTTCGCCGGCGGGATCGCCGAGCATCCGGAGGACTGGCACATGCTCCAGCGGCTCTGGCTGGACGACCTGGATCCCCGGGGGGGACCGCAGTGAAGATCGGCATCGTCTGCCCGTACTCCTGGGACGTACCGGGCGGCGTGCAGTTCCACATCCGGGACCTGGCCGAACACCTGATCCGGCTCGGCCACGAGGTCTCCGTGCTGGCCCCCGCCGACGACGAGACCCCGCTGCCGCCGTACGTGGTCTCGGCGGGCCGGGCCGTCCCGGTCCCGTACAACGGGTCCGTCGCCAGGCTGAACTTCGGCTTCCTGTCGGCGGCCCGGGTGCGGCGCTGGCTGCACGACGGCACGTTCGACGTGATCCACATCCACGAGCCGACCTCCCCGTCGCTGGGCCTGCTGACCTGCTGGGCGGCGCAGGGGCCGATCGTGGCCACCTTCCACACCTCCAACCCGCGCTCCCGGGCGATGATCGCCGCGTACCCGATCCTGCAGCCCGCGCTGGAGAAGATCAGCGCCCGGATCGCGGTCAGCGAGTACGCCCGGCGCACCCTGGTCGAGCATCTCGGCGGGGACGCCGTCGTCATCCCCAACGGCGTCGACGTCGGCTTCTTCGCCGGGGCCGAGCCGAAGGCCGAGTGGCAGGGCCAGACGCTCGGCTTCATCGGCCGCATCGACGAACCCCGCAAGGGCCTGCCCGTCCTGATGAAGGCGCTGCCCGCGATCCTCGCCGCCCGCCCCGGGGCCCGGCTGCTGGTCGCCGGGCGCGGGGACGAGGAGGAGGCGGTGGCCACGCTGCCGAAGGAGCTGCGCGAGCGCGTCGAGTTCCTCGGCATGGTCAGCGACGAGGACAAGGCCCGGCTGCTGCGCAGCGTCGATGTGTACGTGGCCCCGAACACCGGCGGCGAGAGCTTCGGCATCATCCTGGTCGAAGCGCTGTCGGCCGGTGCGCCGGTCCTCGCCAGCGACCTGGACGCCTTCGCGCAGGTGCTGGACCAGGGGGCCGCGGGCGACCTGTTCGCCAACGAGGACGCCGACGCGCTGGCCGAGGCGGCGATCCGGCTGCTGGGCGACCCGGAGCGCCGGAAGGGGCTGCGGGAGCGCGGCGAGGCCCACGTACGGCGCTTCGACTGGGCGACGGTGGGGGCCGACATCCTCGCGGTGTACGAGACGGTGACCGACGGGGCCGCGTCGGTCGCGGCGGACGAACGCTCCGGGCTGCGGGCCCGGTTCGGGCTCGCGCGGGACTGAGCGCCGGGGCCCGCGGCCGGCGGCGGCGCGTACCGGGGCGCCGGTGCGTGGCCTCGGTGGACTCCTGTTGAAGCGGGGGCCGCCGGCGACGGTAGCGTGTGGGCCCGTGACCGTAACCCTCATCGTCTGGATCGTCCTCGCCCTGATCGCGATCGGCGTGTACCTCAGCTGGACCGCCGGCCGGCTCGACCGCCTGCACTCCCGGATCGACGCCGCCCGCGCCGCCCTCGACGCCCAACTGCTGCGCCGCGCCTCGGTCACCCAGGAGCTGGCCACCTCCGGCGTCCTGGACCCGGCCGCCTCGATCGTCCTGTACGAGGCCGCGCACGCCGCCCGGCAGGCCGAGGAGGACCATCGCGAGGTCGCCGAGAGCGAGCTGAGCGCCGCGCTGCGCGCCGTCTTCGGCGAGCCGGCCCAGGTCGACGCGGTGAAGGAGATCCCCGGCGGCGTGGAGGCGGCCACCGAACTGGCCGCCGCCGTACGCCGCGTGCCCATGGCCCGGCGCTTCCACAACGACGCCGTGCGCGCCGCCCGCGCCCTGCGCCGGCACCGCACCGTCCGGTTCCTCCGGCTGGCCGGGCACGCGCCGTTCCCGCTCGCCTTCGAGATGGACGACGCCCCGCCGGTGGCCCTCGCGGACCGGCCGGGCACCTGACGGTCGCCGGGCCGGAGCGCGGTCGGGAGGGCGATCTGGGGCCAAAACGATCCACGGCCTGTTCATTGGCCCTTGCTGTGGCCTGCCCCCACAGCGTTTGCTCGGCGATGCAGTATCCAGCGTCTTTCACCGAGTGAGGTCCCGTGTCCACGCTTCCCAGCACCCCGCAGTCCGCCGAGTCCCCCGCCACCGGCACCGCCCGCGTCAAGCGCGGCATGGCCGAGCAGCTCAAGGGCGGCGTGATCATGGACGTCGTCGACGCCGAGCAGGCGAAGATCGCCGAGGACGCGGGCGCCGTGGCCGTCATGGCCCTGGAGCGGGTCCCCGCCGACATCCGCAAGGACGGCGGCGTGGCCCGGATGTCCGACCCCAACATGATCGAGGAGATCATCGGGGCCGTCTCCATCCCGGTCATGGCCAAGTCCCGCATCGGTCACTTCGTCGAGGCCCAGGTCCTCCAGTCCCTCGGTGTCGACTACATCGACGAGTCCGAGGTCCTCACCCCGGCCGACGAGGTCAACCACAGCGACAAGTTCGCCTTCACCACCCCCTTCGTCTGCGGCGCCACCAACCTGGGCGAGGCCCTGCGCCGCATCGCCGAGGGCGCGGCCATGATCCGCTCGAAGGGCGAGGCCGGCACCGGCAACGTCGTCGAGGCCGTCCGCCACCTGCGCCAGATCAAGAACGAGATCGCGCGGCTGCGCGGCTTCGACAACAACGAGCTGTACGCCGCCGCCAAGGACCTCCGCGCCCCCTACGAGCTGGTCAAGGAGGTCGCCGAGCTCGGCAAGCTGCCCGTCGTGCTGTTCTCCGCCGGTGGTGTGGCCACCCCGGCCGACGCCGCACTGATGCGCCAGCTCGGCGCCGAGGGCGTCTTCGTCGGCTCCGGCATCTTCAAGTCCGGCGACCCGGCCAAGCGCGCCGCCGCCATCGTGAAGGCCACCACCTTCTACGACGACCCCAAGGTCATCGCGGACGCCTCCCGCAACCTGGGCGAGGCCATGGTCGGCATCAACTGCGACACCCTGCCCGAGTCCGAGCGCTACGCCAACCGCGGCTGGTAACCACTGATGAGCGACACCCCTGTGATCGGCGTCCTGGCGCTCCAGGGCGACGTACGGGAGCACCTGATCGCCCTGGCCTCGGCGGACGCCCTGGCCAGGCCGGTCCGGCGCCCCGAGGAGCTGGCGGAGGTCGACGGCCTGGTCATCCCGGGCGGCGAGTCGACCACCATGTCCAAGCTGGCGGTCCTCTTCGGCATGATGGAGCCGCTGCGCGAGCGGATCCGGGCCGGGATGCCGGTCTACGGCACCTGCGCCGGGATGATCCTGCTGGCCGAGAAGATCCTCGACCCGCGCTCCGGCCAGGAGACCGCCGGCGGCATCGACATGATCGTGCGGCGCAACGCCTTCGGCCGGCAGAACGAGTCCTTCGAGGCCGCGGTCGAGGTCGCCGGGATCGACGGCGGCCCCGTGGAGGGCGTGTTCATCCGCGCCCCCTGGGTGGAGTCCGTCGGGGCCGGGGCCGAGGTCATCGCCGAGCACGGCGGTCACATCGTGGCCGTACGCCAGCGGAATGTCCTCGCCACGTCGTTCCATCCCGAACTGACCGGCGACCATCGCGTGCACGCTCTGTTCGTGGACATGGTGCGCGCAGTGAAGTGAGCGGACCCCGGTAGGATCTCTCGGGTTCGACTCGATTTTGGTGACGCGAAGGAGAAGGCAGATGTCCGGCCACTCTAAATGGGCTACGACGAAGCACAAGAAGGCCGTGATTGACGCCAAGCGCGGCAAGCTCTTCGCGAAGCTGATCAAGAACATCGAGGTCGCGGCCCGCTCCGGCGGCGTCGACCCCGATGGCAACCCCACGCTCGTCGACGCCATCCAGAAGGCGAAGAAGAGTTCCGTCCCGAACAAGAACATCGACTCCGCCGTCAAGCGCGGCGGCGGGCTCGAAGCGGGCGGTACCGACTACGAGACGATCATGTACGAGGGTTACGGCCCGAACGGTGTCGCGGTGCTCATCGAGTGCCTCACCGACAACCGCAACCGTGCCGCCTCCGACGTACGTGTCGCGATGACCCGGAACGGCGGCTCGATGGCCGACCCGGGCTCCGTCTCGTACCTGTTCAACCGCAAGGGCGTCGTGATCGTGCCCAAGGGCGAGCTGACCGAGGACGACGTCCTCGGCGCGGTCCTGGACGCGGGCGCCGAGGAGGTCAACGACCTCGGCGAGACCTTCGAGGTGGTCAGTGAGGCCACCGACATGGTCGCGGTGCGCACCGCCCTCCAGGAGGCGGGTATCGACTACGACTCCGCCGAGGCCAACTTCCTGCCCACCATGCAGGTCGAGCTGGACGAAGAGGGCGCCCGCAAGATCTTCAAGCTCATCGACGCGCTGGAGGACAGCGACGACGTGCAGAACGTCTTCGCCAACTTCGACGTGTCCGACGAGGTCATGGAGAAGGTCGACGCCTGAGGCGCGGCCGGCACAGCACGGTGCGACGGGCCGACGGGGACACCCCGTCGGCCCGTCGTCATGTGGTTGCGGGGCTTTGTCAGTGCGAGCCGATAGCCTGCGGGAACAGATGAACGAGTGGGCGTCGCGAGCGGCGAGGACAGGGGGTTCCATGCGGGTTCTGGGCGTTGACCCGGGACTGACCCGGTGCGGCGTCGGCGTGGTCGAGGGGGTCGCGGGCCGCCCGCTGACCATGCTCGGCGTCGGCGTCGTGCGCACCCCCTCCGACGCGGAGCTGGGCGAGCGGCTCGTCGCCGTGGAGCGGGGCATCGAAGCCTGGCTCGACGAGTACTCCCCGGGTTACGTGGCGGTGGAGCGGGTCTTCGCCCAGCACAACGTCCGTACGGTGATGGGCACCGCCCAGGCCAGCGCCATCGCCATGCTCTGCGCCGCCCGCCGGGGCATCCCGGTCGCCCTGCACACGCCCAGCGAGGTCAAGGCCGCCGTCACCGGATCGGGCCGCGCGGAGAAGGCCCAGGTCGGGGCCATGGTGACCCGGCTGCTCCGACTGGACGCCCCGCCCAGGCCCGCCGACGCCGCCGACGCCCTGGCCCTCGCCATCTGCCACATCTGGCGGGCTCCCGCCCAGAACCGGCTCCAGCAGGCGGTGGCGGCGCACCGCACGACGGGCGCCTCTCGCCGGCAGGCCACGCCGGGCATCTCCCGCACCCCTGGCGCGTCCGGTGCGGCGGACGCACCCCGTACGCCTGACGCGTCCGCCGCACCCCGTTCCTCCGGCGCGTCCGCCGCACCCCGTTCCTCCGGCGCGTCCGCCGCACCCCGCACCTCCGGCGCGTCCGCCGCACCTCGTACCTCCGGCGCGTCCGCCGCACCTCGTACCTCCGGCGCGTCCGCCGCACCCCGTACCTCCGGCGCGTCCCGCGCCCCGCGCACGCTGAAAGGCCGCTCCGCATGATCGCCTTCGTCTCCGGCCCGGTGGCCGCCCTCGCCCCGACCACGGCCGTCATCGAGGTCGGCGGCATCGGCATGGCCGTCCAGTGCACCCCGCACACCCTCGCCGACCTGCGCGTCGGCAAGGAGGCCCGGCTCGCCACCTCCCTGGTCGTCCGGGAGGACTCCCTCACGCTGTACGGCTTCGCGAACGACGACGAGCGTCAGGTGTTCGAGCTGCTCCAGACCGCCAGCGGCGTCGGGCCCCGGCTCGCCCAGGCCATGCTCGCCACCCACAGCCCCGACGCCCTGCGTCTCGCGGTCTCCACCGGCGACGAGAAGGCGCTGACCGCCGTCTCCGGCATCGGCAAGAAGGGCGCCCAGAAGCTGCTGCTGGAGCTCAAGGACCGGCTCGGCGAACCGGCCGGCGCGCACATCGGCCAGCAGGGCATCGGCACCCCCCACACCGCCGGCTGGCGCGACCAGCTCCAGGCCGCCCTGATCGGCCTGGGCTACGCGAGCCGCGAGGCCGACGAGGCCGTCAACGCCGTCGCTCCGCAGGCCGAGGCCGCCGCCGCCGAGGGCACCGCACCCCCCGTGCCCCAGCTCCTGCGGGCCGCCCTGCAGACTCTCAACCGCGCACGCTGACCGGCACCGAACCACCGAAGAGGCCCCTGATGAACTGGGACGAGACCGGACCCGAAACCGACGAGCCGACCGGCCCGGTCTTCGACGACCGGCTGGTCGACGCGGACGCCGACGGCGAGGACACCGCGGTCGAGGCGGCGCTGCGCCCGAAGGACCTGGACGAGTTCGTCGGCCAGGAGAAGGTCCGCGAACAGCTCGACCTGGTCCTCAAGGCGGCCCGCGCCCGCGGCGCCACCGCCGACCACGTGCTGCTCTCCGGCGCCCCCGGCCTCGGCAAGACCACCCTCTCGATGATCATCGCGGCCGAGATGAACGCCCCGATCCGCATCACCTCGGGCCCCGCCATCCAGCACGCCGGCGACCTCGCGGCGATCCTCTCCTCCCTCCAGGAGGGCGAGGTCCTCTTCCTCGACGAGATCCACCGCATGTCCCGGCCCGCCGAGGAGATGCTCTACATGGCCATGGAGGACTTCCGGGTCGACGTCATCGTCGGCAAGGGCCCCGGCGCCACCGCGATCCCGCTGGAGCTGCCCCCCTTCACCCTGGTCGGGGCCACCACCCGGGCCGGACTGCTGCCGCCCCCGCTGCGCGACCGCTTCGGCTTCACCGGGCACATGGAGTTCTACGCCCCCGCCGAGCTGGAGCGCGTCGTCCACCGCTCCGCCCGCCTGCTGGACGTGGTGATCGACGTGGAGGGCGCCGCCGAGATCGCCGGACGCTCCCGGGGCACCCCCCGTATCGCCAACCGGCTGCTCCGCCGGGTCCGCGACTACGCCCAGGTCAAGGCGGAGGGGACGATCGACCGGGAGATCGCCGCGGCGGCCCTCAAGGTGTACGAGGTCGACGCCCGCGGCCTCGACCGGCTGGACCGCGCCGTCCTCGGCGCCCTGCTGAAGCTGTTCGGCGGCGGCCCCGTCGGCCTGTCCACCCTGGCGGTCGCCGTGGGGGAGGAGCGCGAGACCGTCGAGGAGGTCGCCGAGCCCTTCCTCGTACGGGAAGGACTGCTGGCCAGGACCCCGCGCGGCCGGGTCGCCACCCCCGCTGCCTGGGCCCACCTGGGACTGGTCCCGCCGCAGCACGGAGCAAAGGGACAACAGGGCCTGTTCGGGGCGTGATACGTCACAGGTTCGACCGGACAGGAACCCGGGTGCCATGCTGGGCGTTGTTCCATCGATGCGGACTCATCTAGACTCCGCCGATGCCGCCCTAACCGGTCGGTGTACCCACCCCCGTATATAGAGGCCGCATTCCAGTCGCGGTCGTGCGAAGGAATTCCCGTCCCGTGGATCTCATCACTCTCCTCCCCTTCATCGTGCTCATCGGGGCCATGTTCCTGATGACCCGCTCCGCCAAGAAGAAGCAGGCGGCGGCCGCGCAGATGCGCAACGACATGCAGCCCGGCACCGGCGTCCGCACGATCGGGGGCATGTACGCGACCGTGAAGGAAGTCCACGACGACACCGTGCTCCTCGAGGTCGCCCCCGGCGTGCACGCGGTCTACGCGAAGAACGCCATCGGCGCCGTTCTCGACGACGCGGAGTACAACCGCATCGTCCACGGCGACGACCAGGAGCTCGACGCGGACGGCACCGTCGTTCCCGACGACGCCTCGTCGCTGACCGGTGACGCCGACGCCGAGGTCGCCAAGATCGACCTGGGCAAGGACGACGTGGCCGACGACGCCGAGACCGAGGACGCCACGGCCAAGGACGTCAGGGACGCCAAGGGCGAGGACAAGACCGACGGCGACGCCGACTCCAAGTAGTTCTCACGATCCCGGGGACGTCGCGCGCCCACCGGCGCGGGGCGTCCCCGGGACCGTGCGGTCGTCCGCGGGGGCAGGGTCCCCACTACACTTCGTGGCCGCTCGGGCGCGTACCCGGCGCGGGGCGGTTGGACAGGGAGAAACGAGAAGGTGGCAGCACCCAAGAAGGGCCGAGGGCCGTCCAGCGGTCAGGGCAGGCCGGGGCGTGCCCTGGCGCTGATCCTCATCGTCATGGTCGCGCTCGCCGGAGGGATGTTCCTGTCCGGGCACACCACACCCCGGCTGGGCATCGACCTGGCCGGCGGGACCTCGATCACGCTGGAAGCGCAGAACCAGCCCGGCAAGCCGAACGCGATCAACCCGACCAACATGGACACCGCGGTCGGGATCATCGAGCGGCGGGTCAACGGTCTGGGCGTCTCCGAGGCCGAGGTCCAGACCCAGGGCAACAAGAACATCATCGTCAACATCCCCAAGGGGACGAACTCCAAGCAGGCCCAGGAGCAGGTCGGTACCACCGCCCAGCTCTACTTCCGGCCTGTTCTGACGGTGCAGGCGAGCGGCCCCGAGACGCCCACGCCCTCCGGCTCCGCCACCTCCTCGCCCTCCGCGACCCCGAAGCCCGGTGAGTCCGCCCAGGGCGAGGACAAGGCCAAGGACGAGGGCGAGCCCCAGGGCGAGGAGGCCACCGGTTCGGAGGCCACCCCCTCGGCGAGCGCCACCACCCAGGGCCGCGCGGTCACCGGCGCCCTGAAGAAGGACGACCCGACCCCCGGCGCCTCCGACAAGCCGAAGGCCTCCGAATCCCCCGAGGCGTCGCCCTCCGCGGACCCGGCCACGGCCAAGCTCCAGGAGGAGTTCGCCAAGCTCGACTGCACCGACCCCAAGCAGCGGACCGAGGCGGGCAAGAACGCCAAGGCCACCGACACGATCGTCGCCTGCGGTTCGAACGTCCCGGGCAGCTACGAGAAGTACATCCTCGGCCCCGCCGAGGTCTCCGGCAGCGACGTCGACGACGCCAAGGGCGCCATCGACCAGCAGACCGGCGAGTGGATCGTGTCCATGGAGTTCACCTCCAAGGGCGCGAAGAAGTTCCAGACGATCACCAGCCGGCTCTCGCAGCAGCAGCCGCCGATGAACCAGTTCGCGATCGTCCTCGACGGCGAGGTCGTCTCCGCCCCGTCGGTGCGCACGGCGCTCAGCAAGAACGCCCAGATCTCCGGCAGCTTCGACCAGCAGTCGGCCGAGGACCTCGGCAACATCCTGTCCTACGGCGCCCTGCCGCTGACCTTCAAGGAGGTCAGCGTCACCACGGTGACCGCCGCGCTCGGCAGTGAGCAGCTCCGGGCGGGCCTGATCGCCGGTGCGATCGGTCTGGCGCTGGTCATCATCTACCTGGTCGTCTACTACCGGGGTCTCGCGTTCATCGCGCTGCTGAGTCTTCTGGTCTCCGGCATCCTGACCTACACGATCATGTCGTTGCTGGGCCCGGCCATCGGCTTCGCGCTGAACCTGCCCGCGGTCTGCGGCGCCATCGTCGCCATCGGCATCACAGCGGACTCCTTCATCGTGTACTTCGAACGGGTGAGGGACGAGATCCGCGAAGGACGCACGCTGCGACCGGCCATCGAGCGCGCCTGGCCGCGTGCCCGCCGCACCATCCTGGTCTCCGACTTCGTGTCGTTCCTGGCCGCCGCGGTGCTCTTCATCGTCACCGTCGGCAAGGTGCAGGGCTTCGCCTTCACCCTCGGCCTCACCACGCTGCTCGACGTCGTCGTGGTGTTCCTCTTCACCAAGCCCCTGATGACGCTCATGGGCCGGACGAAGTTCTTCTCGAAGGGCGGCCCGTGGTCCGGGCTGGACCCGAAGCGGCTCGGCGCCCAGCCGCCGCTGCGCCGCTCGCGCCGTGTCAACGCCCCCACCGAACCGAAGGAGGCGTGAGATGTCGCGACTCGGCAATCTCGGCGCCCGGCTCTACCGCGGCGAGGTCGGCTACGACTTCATCCGCAACCGCAAGATCTGGTACGGCGTCTCGATCCTGATCACCATCACGGCCATCATCGGCGTGGCGGTGGGCGGCCTCCGGATGGGCATCGAGTTCAAGGGCGGCGCGGTCTTCACGACCGACACCAAGGCCCAGATCTCCACCTCCCAGGCCACCGACGTGGCGACCGAGGCCTCCGGGCACCAGGCCATCGTCCAGGAGCTCGGCAACGGCGGTCTGCGCATCCAGATCACCGAGGTCGACACCGCGAAGGCGAACGAGATCAAGGAGACCCTCTCCGACGAGCTCGGCATCCCCGCCAACGACATCAACGCGGACCTGGTCGGCCCCAGCTGGGGTGAGCAGATCGCCAACAAGGCGTGGACCGGCCTCGGGGTCTTCATGATCCTGGTGGTGATCTATCTGGCGATCGCCTTCGAGTGGCGGATGGCCGTCGCCGCCCTCATCGCGCTGATCCACGACATCACCATCACGGTCGGCGTCTACGCCCTGGTCGGCTTCGAGGTCACCCCGGGCACGGTGATCGGTCTGCTGACCATTCTCGGTTACTCCCTGTACGACACGGTGGTCGTCTTCGACAGCCTCAAGGAGGGCCAGAAGGACATCACCAAGCAGACCCGCTTCACGTACAGCGAGATCGCCAACCGGTCGATCAACAGCACTCTGGTCCGCTCCATCAACACCACCGTCGTGGCGCTGCTGCCGGTGGCCGGCCTGCTGTTCATCGGCGGCGGCGTCCTCGGCGCCGGCATGCTGAACGACATCTCGCTGTCGCTGTTCGTCGGTCTCGCCGCCGGTGCCTACTCCTCGATCTTCATCGCCACGCCGCTCGTCGCCGACCTCAAGGAACGCGACCCGCAGATGAAGGCGCTGAAGAAGCGGGTCCTGGCCAAGCGGGCCGCCGCGGCCGCCAAGGGCGAGTCCCCCGAGGACCGGCGCGAGGGCGCCGCGACGGCGGGCACGGCGATCGGCCGCCCCCGGTCGCCCCGCACCCCCGGGAAGCGCTGAGCGATGACGAGCACCACGGAATCCATCAGGGAGCTGCTGCTCAGCCGGATCCGCGATGTCGCGGACTATCCGAAGCCGGGCGTGGTGTTCAAGGACATCACCCCGCTGCTCGCGGACCCGGTCGCCTTCACGGCGCTCACCGACGCCCTCGCGGAGCTGTGCGTACGGCACGGGGCCACGAAGATCGTCGGCCTGGAGGCGCGCGGCTTCATCCTGGCCGCACCCGTCGCGGTCCGGGCGGGCATCGGTTTCGTCCCGGTCCGCAAGGCCGGAAAGCTCCCCGGAGCCACGCTGAGCCAGACCTACGAGCTGGAGTACGGCAGCGCGGAGATCGAGATCCACGCGGAGGACCTCGACGTTGATGACCGGGTCATGGTCATCGACGACGTCCTCGCCACCGGCGGCACCGCCGAGGCCTCGCTGGACCTCATCCGGCGGGCCGGCGCGCAGGTCGCCGGCGTCGCGGTCCTCATGGAGCTCGGCTTCCTCGCGGGCCGCGCCCGCCTGGAGCCGGGCCTCGACGGCATCCCGCTGGAGGCCCTGATCACGGTCTGAACGCCGGACCGCGGTCCGGCGACGGACATCGAGCACACCAGGATGGGCACCCGGGAACACCGGGTGCCCATTCCTCGTTGTGCAGGCTCCCACCGTCCCCGGACGAGGTCTCGCCGGGGGATCGATACCATGGGCTCTCCGGGTACCCCGGATCCGCACGAGGAGCGCTCTTGCCAGACGAGGCCCAGTCAGCCGCCGCCCCGCAGCCCGACAAGCCCGTGGCGGCCCCCGCCACGCCCGAGAAGGCTGCGCCCTCGAACGCGCCGGAGCCCGCGCCCGCCGAGCCGGCCGCCGAGCCCGCGCCCCCCCGGGCCGCGAAGCCTGCCACTCCTCCCGTGAAACCCGCGGCCCCCGAGGCCCCGCCGAAACCGGCCGGGACGACGGGCCCCGCGCAGCCTCCGGCCAGGAAACCGGCCCCCGCCGCGCCCAAGCCCCCGCCCCCCGGGCCCCCCGCGAAGGCCGGGGCCGCCGGCGGCTCCGCCTCCCGCACCGGCGGCTCCTCCAACCGGGTGCGGGCCCGCCTCGCCCGGCTGGGCGTACAGCGCTCCAGCCCGTACAACCCCGTCCTGGAACCGTTGCTGCGTACGGTCCGGGGCAACGACCCCAAGATCGAGACGACCACGCTCCGGCAGATCGAGAAGGCCTACCAGGTCGCCGAGCGCTGGCACCGGGGCCAGAAGCGCAAGAGCGGCGACCCCTACATCACCCACCCGCTGGCCGTCACCACGATCCTCGCCGAGCTGGGCATGGACCCGGCGACGCTGATGGCGGGCCTGCTGCACGACACCGTCGAGGACACCGAGTACGGCCTGGACACCCTCCGGCGGGACTTCGGCGACCAGGTCGCCCTGCTCGTCGACGGCGTCACCAAGCTGGACAAGGTCAAGTTCGGCGAGGCCGCCCAGGCCGAGACCGTACGCAAGATGGTCGTCGCCATGGCCAAGGACCCCCGGGTCCTGGTCATCAAGCTCGCCGACCGCCTGCACAACATGCGCACCATGCGCTATCTCAAGCGGGAGAAGCAGGAGAAGAAGGCCCGCGAGACGCTGGAGATCTACGCCCCGCTGGCGCACCGGCTGGGCATGAACACCATCAAGTGGGAGCTGGAGGACCTCGCCTTCGCGATCCTCTACCCCAAGATGTACGACGAGATCGTCCGCCTCGTCGCCGAGCGGGCCCCCAAGCGCGACGAATACCTCGCCATAGTGACCGACGAGGTCCAGTCCGACCTGCGCGCCGCCCGCATCAAGGCCACCGTCACCGGCCGCCCCAAGCACTACTACAGCGTCTACCAGAAGATGATCGTGCGAGGCCGCGACTTCGCCGAGATCTACGACCTGGTCGGCATCCGCGTCCTCGTCGACACGGTCCGCGACTGCTACGCGGCGCTCGGCACCGTCCACGCCCGGTGGAACCCGGTCCCGGGGCGGTTCAAGGACTACATCGCAATGCCCAAGTTCAACATGTACCAGTCACTGCACACCACGGTGATCGGTCCCAGCGGCAAGCCCGTCGAGCTCCAGATCCGTACGTTCGACATGCACCGCCGCGCCGAGTACGGCATCGCCGCCCACTGGAAGTACAAGCAGGAAGCCGTCGCGGGCGCCTCGAAGGTCCGTACCGACGTCCCCAAGAACACCGGGCGCGGCCAGGACACGGTGAACGACATGGCGTGGCTGCGCCAGCTCCTGGACTGGCAGAAGGAGACCGAGGACCCCGGTGAGTTCCTGGAGTCCCTGCGCTTCGACCTCTCGCGCAACGAGGTCTTCGTCTTCACGCCGAAGGGCGACGTGATAGCGCTGCCCGCCGGCGCGACCCCCGTCGACTTCGCGTACGCCGTCCACACCGAGGTCGGGCACCGGACCATAGGAGCACGCGTCAACGGGCGGCTCGTCCCGCTCGAATCGACGCTCGACAACGGCGACCTGGTCGAGGTCTTCACCTCCAAGGCGGCCGGCGCCGGGCCCTCCCGGGACTGGCTCGGCTTCGTCAAGTCGCCGCGCGCCCGCAACAAGATCCGCGCCTGGTTCTCCAAGGAGCGCCGCGACGAGGCCATCGAGCAGGGCAAGGACGCCATCGCGCGGGCCATGCGCAAGCAGAACCTGCCGATCCAGCGCATCCTGACCGGCGACTCCCTGGTCACCCTCGCCCACGAGATGCGCTACCCCGACATCTCCTCGCTGTACGCGGCGATCGGCGAGGGCCATGTCGCGGCGGCGGGTGTCGTCCAGAAGCTGGTGCAGGCGCTCGGCGGCCACGACGAGGCCAACGAGGACATCGCCGAGTCCACCCCGCCCTCGCACGGCGGGCGCAGCAAGCGCCGCGCAAACGCGGATCCCGGCGTCGTCGTCAAGGGCGTCGAGGACGTCTGGGTCAAGCTCGCCCGCTGCTGCACCCCCGTCCCCGGCGACCCGATCATCGGCTTCGTCACCCGGGGCAGCGGCGTCTCCGTGCACCGCGCGGACTGCGTCAACGTGGAGTCGCTCTCGCAGCAGCCCGAGCGGATCCTCGACGTCGAGTGGGCGCCCACCCAGTCCTCCGTCTTCCTGGTCGCCATCCAGGTCGAGGCGCTGGACCGCTCCCGGCTGCTCTCCGACGTCACCCGGATCCTCTCCGACCAGCACGTCAACATCCTCTCGGCGGCCGTCCAGACGTCCCGCGACCGGGTGGCCACCTCACGCTTCACCTTCGAGATGGGCGACCCCAAGCACCTGGGCCACGTCCTGAAGGCCGTACGCGGTGTGGAGGGCGTCTACGACGTCTACCGGGTCACGTCGGCCCGCAGGCCGTAGGCACTGCCGTAACCACGGTCGTGGCGTGACCGTACCGAGGTCACGCCACGGCCCTTTCCGTACGGCCGCCGCGTCTTTGACGCCCGGCGATTGACCCATGATTTTGCCCTGAGAGTGCACCCCGAGCGAGGTCGCTTCCGCGCCTACGGTCCTTGCATGACCACTTTTCAGGTGCCTCAGCGCATGAATTTCGCCGCCGTCTCCCCCCGGGTGTTCAAGGCCGTCCTCGCCCTCGACGCCGCCGCCCGCGAGGGGCTCGACCCCGTCCTTGTGGAACTGGTGCAGATCCGCGCCTCGCAGATCAACCGGTGCGCCTACTGCATCGACTACCACACCGGGGACGCCCGCAGGGCCGGAGAGCTGGAGGACCGGATCCACCAGCTCTCCGCATGGGAGGAGTCGAGTCTGTTCACCGCGAAGGAACGGGCCGCCCTCGCCCTGACCGAAGCGGTCACCCTCCTGCCCGAGGGAGTGCCGGACGCGGTGTACGAGGAAGCCGCACGGCACTTCGAGGAGAAGGAGCTCGCCCAGCTCATCGCCCTCGTCCTCACCGTCAACGCGTGGAACCGGATGAACGTCACCACGCGCAAGACGCCCGGTACCCCGTGACCACCGTCGAGACCGGGACGACCACGGCCACCGGTCGCTCACCCGCCAAGGGCTGGCTCGCCGTCATGGCGGTGACCCTGGGCATCTTCTCCCTGATGACCTCCGAGCTGCTCCCGGTGGGACTGCTCACCCCCGTCGGCCAGGCGCTCGACGTCTCCGAGGGGACCGCCGGGCTCATGGTGACGGTGCCCGGCCTGGTCGCCGCGGTCTCGGCGCCCCTGGTCACCGTGGCGACCGGACACATCGACCGCCGTGTCGTCCTGGTGGTCCTGATCGGGCTGATGGGCGCGGCCAATCTGGCCTCCGCCTTCGCCACCGGCTTCACGCTGGTCCTCGTCGCCCGGTTCCTGGTCGGTCTCAGCGTCGGCGGCTTCTGGTCCGTCGCCGGAGGCATCGCCCTGCGGCTGGTGCCGGCCAGGCATGTCGCCCGGGCCACCGCCGTGATCTTCGGCGGGGTGGAGACCGCGTCCGTCCTGGGCGTGCCCAGCGGAACGCTCATCGGCGACCTCAGCGGATGGCGCACCGCGTTCGCCGCCGTGGGCATCCTCGGGCTCGTCTCCCTGGCCTGCATGCTCTTCCTCATGCCCAGGGTGCCGGCCGGGCGGACCGTCACCTTCTCGGCCCTGCCGCAGGTCTTCAGGGGCAACGCCGGTGTCCGGGTGGGTATCGCCCTCACCTTCCTGGTCATCACCGGCCATTTCCTCGCCTACACGTTCGTCCGGCCGGTCCTCCAGGGCGACGGCGTGACCGACAGCTCGATCAGCGTGCTGCTGCTGACGTTCGGAACCGCCGGAATCTGCGGCAACTTCATCGCCGGAGCCCTCGTCACCCGCCACCTCCGGCGCTGCGTCATGGGCATCTCGGCGGTCCTCACGGCGGCCATGGCCGTCCTCGCGCTCGCCGACACCGGCGCCTTCTCGGCGGGGACGATCCTGGTGCTGTGGGGGCTGGGCTACGGCGCGGTCCCGGTCACCTTCCAGACCTGGATACTCGACGCCGCACCGGACGCCACCGAGGCGGCCACCTCGCTGTACGTCTCGGCGTTCAACCTGTCCATCGCCCTGGGCGCGCTCCTCGGCGGCTTCGCCGTCGACGGCATCGGCACCACGAGCGTGCTGTGGGCCGGCGCCGCGCTGACCGTACTGGCGCTGTTCGTGGTGGGCGGCGCCCGGCGCACGGTGGAACACCCCATTCCGTAGCCGCCGGCACGGGAAAGGCCCCGGTACGCATCGCGTACCGGGGCCTCGCCTGTCACCGCTCGGGGCTCAGCCGCCGAACTCCTCCAGGCCCTTCAGCGCCTGGTCCAGCAGCGCCTGGCGGCCCTCCAGCTCCTTGGCCAGCTTGTCCGCGCGGGCGTTGTTGCCCTGGGCACGCGCGGTGTCGATCTGGCCACGCAGCTTGTCCACGGCGGCCTGGAGCTGGCCGGTCAGACCCTCGGCGCGGGCCCGCGCCTCCGGGTTCGTCCGGCGCCACTCGGACTCCTCCGACTCCAGGAGCGCCCGCTCCACCGCCTGCATCCGGCCCTCGACCTTCGGGCGGGCGTCACGCGGTACGTGACCGATGGCCTCCCAGCGCTCGTTGATGGACCGGAACGCGGCGCGGGCCGCCTTCAGGTCCTTCACCGGCACCAGCTTCTCGGCCTCGGCAGCGAGCTCCTCCTTGAGCTTGAGGTTCTCGCCCTGCTCGGCGTCCCGCTCCGCGAAGACCTCGCTGCGGGCGGCGAAGAAGATGTCCTGGGCGCCGCGGAAACGGTTCCACAGGTCGTCCTCGGCCTCGCGCTGGGCGCGGCCCGCCGCCTTCCACTCGGTCATCAGATCGCGGTAGCGCGCCGCCGTGCCCGCCCAGTCCGTCGAACCGGACAGCGACTCGGCCTCGGTGACCAGCTTCTCCTTGGCCTTGCGGGCCTCCTCGCGCTGGGCGTCCAGCGCGGCGAAGTGGGCCTTGCGCCGCTTGGAGAACGCCGAGCGGGCGTGCGAGAAGCGGTGCCACAGCTCGTCGTCCGACTTGCGGTCGAGGCGGGGCAGACCCTTCCAGGTGTCCACCAGCGCCCGCAGCCGCTCACCGGCCGACCGCCACTGCTCGCTCCGCGCCAGCTCCTCGGCCTCGGCGACCAGCGCCTCCTTGGCCTGCTTGGCCTCGTCGGTCTGCTTGGCCTTCTGCGCCTTGCGCTCCTCGCGCCGCGCCTCGACCGTCGCGACGAGCGCGTCCAGCCGCTTGCGCAGCGCGTCCAGGTCGCCCACCGCGTGGTGCTCGTCGACCTGCTGCCGCAGATGGTCGATGGCCGTCGTCGCGTCCTTCGCCGACAGATCGGTGGTCTTCACCCGCCGTTCGAGGAGGCCGATCTCGACCACAATGCCGTCGTACTTGCGCTCGAAATAGGCCAGAGCCTCCTCGGGGGAACCGGCCTGCCACGATCCGACGACCTGCTCGCCCTCGGCTGTACGCACGTACACGGTGCCCGTCTCGTCGACGCGGCCCCACGGGTCGCTGCTCACAGCGCCTCCTCCACCTGATGCCTGCGAGGGGGTTCGCCCCCCGGGCATCGTCCACAGTTTCCTGGGGCGGGCATCGCCCGCCCTGCACAACGCCAATCTAGGCGACCGGCCGCCCGGCTGTCCGCACTCAGCGCGGCTGAAATTCTCCGCTCGGGCGGGTGAAAGGGCTCCGCCCGGGCGGAGCCCCTTCCCGGTGGTCGCCGTCCCGCGGGCTCAGCTCTTCTCGACGGAGACCTTCTCGACCGTCACGGCCTTCTTGGGGGCGCCGTCGCCCGCACCGCCCTCGACCCCGGCCGCGCCGACCTTCTCGACGGCCTTCAGCGACGCGTCGTCCATCGTGCCGAACGGCGTGTAGGTGGGCGGGAGCTTCGTCTCCTTGTAGACCAGGAAGAACTGGCTGCCGCCGGAGTCCGGCTGGCCGGTGTTGGCCATCGCCACCGTGCCCGGCGGGTAGACGACCGTTCCGTCGTCGCCCGCCTTGCCGAGCGCGTCCAGGTTCTCGTCCGGGATGTTGTAGCCCGGACCGCCCGTGCCGTCGCCCTTGGGGTCGCCGCACTGGAGCACGAAGATGCCCTGGGTGGTCAGCCGGTGGCACTTGGTGTCGTTGAAGTACCCCTTGTCGGCGAGCGCCTTGAAGGAGTTCACCGTCTCCGGGGTCTTCGCCGCGTCCATCGAGAACGCGATGTCGCCCTGGCTCGTGGCGAGCGACATCGTGTAGGTGGCCTTCTTGTCGATCTTCATCGGAGGCGTGGGAGCCTTGCTCTCGCTCTCCGAAGGCTCCGGAGTGGGGGTCTGGCTCGCCGCCGCCTCGCTCTTCTTGTCCTTGTCGTCGTCCTTGCCCGCCACGACGAACGCGCTCACGCCCACGACGGCGACCACGGCCACCGAGGCCGCGACGATCGCGGTGATGCGCCTCGTCCTGCGGCGGGCTTCCTCCCGGCGCTTCTGCTGGCGCTCGAACTTCTCCCGGGCGAGCTGCCGCCGCCGCTGTTCGCTGCTGGACACCGGTTGGGCTCCTTGTTACGTCGTGGATCGTCGGATGGGGGCCTGAGCTGCCCGTACCGTATATGGGTTACCTGTGTCATGAGGAGCGCCGGTAGGCTCTGATCCGCCGCATCCTCGTACTGCGGGCCGCATCCTCCGCCGAACATTAAGGACGATCGTGCTTATTGCCGGGTTCCCCGCCGGGGCCTGGGGGACCAATTGCTATCTGGTCGCCCCCGCCGCCGGTGAGGAGTGCGTGATCATCGACCCGGGCCACCAGGCCGCCCAGGGCGTCGAGGAAGCGCTGAAGAAGCATCGGCTCAAGCCCGTCGCCGTCGTTCTCACCCACGGCCACATCGACCACGTCGCCTCGGTCGTGCCGGTCTGCGGCGCCCACGACGTCCCCGCCTGGATCCACCCCGAGGACCGCTACATGATGAGCGACCCGGAGAAGGCGCTGGGCCGCTCCATCGGGATGCCGCTCATGGGCGAGCTGACCGTGGGGGAGCCGGACGACGTCAAGGAACTGACCGACGGGTCGAAGCTGACCCTGGCCGGCCTGGAGTTCGGCGTCTCGCACGCGCCCGGCCATACCAAGGGGTCGGTGACGTTCGGGATGCCCGAGGCCGCGGACATTCCGCCGCTCCTCTTCTCGGGCGACCTGCTCTTCGCCGGCTCCGTCGGACGCACCGACCTGCCCGGCGGCGACCACGCCGAGCTGCTCGAGTCGCTGGCCCGTGTGTGCCTGCCGCTCGACGACTCGACCGTGGTGCTGTCCGGCCACGGCCCCCAGACGACCATCGGCCGCGAGCGCGCCACCAACCCGTATCTGAACGGGCTGGACGCGGCTCCGCGCCGAGGACTGTAGACGAGAGACGTATTCACGTGAGCACCTTTCAGGCCCCCAAGGGCACGTACGACCTGACCCCGCCCCGTTCCGCGACGTTCCTCGCGGTGCGCGAGGCCATCGCGGCCCCGCTGCGCGACTCCGGCTACGGCTACATCGAGACGCCCGGCTTCGAGAACGTCGAGCTCTTCGCCCGCGGTGTCGGTGAGTCCACCGACATCGTCACCAAGGAGATGTACACCCTCACCACCAAGGGCGGCGACCAGCTGGCGCTGCGCCCCGAGGGGACCGCGTCCGTGCTCCGCGCGGCCCTGGAGGCCAACCTCCACAAGGCGGGCAACCTCCCCGTCAAGCTCTGGTACTCCGGCTCGTACTACCGCTACGAGCGCCCGCAGGCGGGCCGCTACCGCCACTTCTCGCAGGTCGGCGCCGAGGCCATCGGCACCGAGGACCCGGTCCTGGACGCCGAGCTGATCATCCTCGCCGACCAGGCGTACCGCTCGCTGGGCCTGCGGCAGTTCCGCATCCTGCTGAACTCGCTGGGCGACAAGGAGTGCCGCCCGGTCTACCGCGAGGCGCTCCAGAGCTTCCTGCGCGACCTGGACCTCGACGAGGAGACCCGCCGCCGCATCGAGATCAACCCGCTGCGTGTGCTGGACGACAAGCGGGCCGACGTGCAGAAGCAGCTGACCGACGCCCCGAAGCTCCGCGACTACCTGTGCGACGCGTGCAAGGCGTACCACGAGGAGGTCCGGGCGCTTCTCACGGCCGCCGGTGTGGTCTTCGAGGACGACGAGAAGCTGGTGCGCGGCCTCGACTACTACACCCGCACCACCTTCGAGTTCGTCCACGACGGTCTCGGCGCCCAGTCCGCGGTGGGCGGCGGCGGCCGCTACGACGGCCTCTCCGAGATGATCGGCGGCCCCGAGCTGCCGTCCGTCGGCTGGGCGCTCGGTGTGGACCGCACGGTCCTCGCCCTGGAGGCCGAGGGCATCGAGCTCGACCTGCCCTACACCACCAGCGTGTACGCGGTCCCGCTCGGCGAGGAGGCCCGCCGGGCGCTGTTCGGCGTCGTCACCGGGCTGCGCCGCGCGGGGATCGCCGCGGACTTCGCGTTCGGCGGCCGGGGCCTGAAGGGCGCGATGAAGAGCGCCAACCGCTCGGGCGCGCGCTACGCCCTGGTCGCGGGCGAGCGCGATCTCGCCGAGGGCGTCGTCCAGCTCAAGGACATGGAGTCCGGCGAGCAGAGCGCGGTGCCGCTGGCCGAGGTCGAGGCCGAGCTGGCGAAGCGCCTCGGCTGACCGGGCCGTGAACGGGGCGCGGGCGGCAGGACCCCAGGTCCCGCCGCCCGCGCCCCTGCGCGTTCACAGCAGCCCGTGGCGCATCGCCCCCGTCACCGCGGCGGTCCGGTCGCCGACCCCCAGCTTGCCGAAGACCCGCAGCAGATGGGTCTTCACCGTCGACTCGCCGATGAACAGCCGCCGCCCGATCTCCGCGTTGGTGCACCCCTCCGCCACCAGCCGCAGCACCTGCGTTTCGCGCTCCGAGAGCCGGGGCACCTCCGGCGCTTCGCGCAACTGGTCCACCAGGCGGGTCGCCACCGTCGGGGCCAGCACCGTCTCGCCCCGGGCCGCGGCCCGGATCGCGTCCGCCAGCTGGGCCCGGCCCAGGTCCTTGAGCAGATAACCGGACGCGCCGGCCTCCACCGCTCGCAGGATGTCGCTGTCGCTCTCGTACGTGGTCAGCACGACGACCCGGCACGGCAGCCCGGCCGCACGGATCCGCCGGATCGACTCGACGCCCCCGCCGCCCGGCATCCGCAGGTCCATCAGCACGATGTCCGGCAGCAGCTCCGCGCAGAGGGCCTCGGCGCGCGGACCACTCGACGCCTCGGCCACCACGGTCAGGTCCGGCTCGGCCTCCAGCATCCCGCGCAGCCCCTCCCGTACGACGGGGTGGTCGTCGGCCAGCAGGACTCGGATCATCAGGAACTCCTTCTAGGGGTGCTGAGCGCCGCCCGTGGCCGGGGCGGCCGGCGGCAGTGGCAGGGTCACGGTCACCGAGGTCCCGGCGCCCGGCTCACTGCGTACCGTCGCGCCGCCGCCCGCCTCCTCGGCCCTGGCCCGGATGCCGTCGAGGCCGTAGCCCTCGCGCGGCGCCCGGGGGTCGAAGCCGCACCCCTCGTCCCGTACGGACAGGGTCAGGGCGTCGGAGGTGTACGTCAGCACGACGGCCACCGGTACGGACGGGCCCGCGTGTTTACGGGTGTTGGCGAGGGCCTCCTGACAGGCGCGCAGGACGACGACCTCGTACGCGGTCGGCAGCGGGCGGACGCCTCCGGTCACCGTCAGCTGGGCCGGGGCGCCGGTCTGCGCGGTGTGCCGGTCGGTCAGCCGGTGCAGGGCGTCCGCCGGCGAGTTGCCCGCCAGATCGGCCGGTGAACCGCCGGCCACCAGCGCCCGTGCCTCGGCGAGGTTCTCCCGCGCGGTCCGCGTCATCAGCGCCACATGCCGCCGGGCCCGCGGCAGATCGTGCTCCAGCTCGGACTCGACGGCCTGCGAGAGCATCAGCAGGCTGGTGAAGCCCTGGGCCAGCGTGTCGTGGATCTCCCGCGCCATCCGCTCCCGCTCCGCCAGCGCCCCGTGGGCCGTGGACAGCCGGGCGATCTCCTCGCGGCCCGCCTCCAGCTCGGCGATCAGCGCGGCCCGCTCGCGGCTCTGGGCGACGATCCGCATCGTCCACCGCCCCAGGAACGCGCTGAACGCGAAGGTCGCCACCGCCAGCAGCAGCCGGAACGCGGCCTCGCCCGCCGTGGGATGCCACAGCAGCGTCCAGCCGACGAACGGCACCGCGCCCATACCGCCCAGCACCCACAGCGCGTCCCGCAGCCGCAACAGCATGAAGCACTGCGGGGCCAGCGCGAACGTGACCAGCTGCGTCTCGCCGACCAGCATCGCGGTGGGCAGGAAGAGCAGCAGCGCTCCCACCACATAGCGGCGGGCCGGCCCCTCGGCCCCGCTGTCGTCCAGCATGGCCGGCCGGCCGACCAGGACGTACCACGGCAGATTCAGCGCCACGATCGCGGCCGCCGTCAGGCGGACCGGCCACGACGGTTCGGCCGCCCCCAGCACCACGGCGAGGGTGACCGCCCAGACGACGGCGAAATACCCGTCCCAGGGAGGCAGCGACCGGACCCAGACGTCGGAGTCACGCGCCCCGCCCGTACCGGTCAGCCGTCGCGCCGGCTCTTCCAGCGGAACGTCAGCAAACACAGCAGCAACCCTCCGATGCACCACGCGCCCAGCACCAGGGCGACCCGTCCGAACTCCCAGCCGCCCGCCTGCTCCAGCACGGCGGCCGATTCGGGCAGGAAGACCCCGCGAAAGCCCTGGCACATCCACTTCAGCGGGAACAGGGCGCCGATGTTCAGCATCCAGTCCGGGAGTTCGCTCGCCGGGATGTAGACGCCGGAGACGAACTGGAGCACCAGGAACGGCAGGACGACCACCGAGCCCGCGCTCCGGCCCGACCCGGGCAGACTGCTGATCGCGATGCCGAGTAGCGCGCAGGCCGCCGTCCCGAGCAGGAAGATCCAGCCGAACGTCAGCCAGGTGGACACGTCCCCGGGCAGGTGAAGATCGTACAGTCCGACACCCACCGCCAGCAGGACGGCCGCTTCCAGGGCCCCGGTGCCCAGGACCAGCCAGACCTTTCCCAGGAAGTAGGCGGAGGGCGGCATCGGTGTGGAGATCAGCCGGCGCAGCAGCCTCTCGTCGCGCTCGATCGCGATGGAGATGCCGAGCGACTGGAAGCTGGTCGCCATGATGCCCGCCCCGAGCATCGCGGCCACATAGATCTGCGAGACGGACACCTCGCCGTCCGCCACCTCACCGCCGAAGATCGAGGCGAGCAGCACCAGAAGGACGACGGGGAAGGCGAGTGAGAAGACGACCTGGTCGCGCAGGCGGAAGAACTGCTTCAGCTCCAGACCGCCGCGCAGCAGACCCAGGCGCCACGCACCGGGCAGGCCGGTGGTGTCCCGCGCGGTCATCGGACGGCCTCCGGCTGCCCGGTGAGCCGCAGGTAGACGTCCTCCAGCGTGGGCCGGGTGACGAGCAGCCCCGGGACCTCTCCGCCGAACCGGTCGGCGAGCGCGGTGACCGTACGGGTCGGCGTCGCGGTCTCCTCGGAGCGCGGCGATCCGTCGGGCTCCGTCCACCGGACCGTGGCATGGGTGCCGTACCGGGCCCGCAGCTCCCCGGGAGTCCCCTCGGCGACCGCGGCGCCCGAGGCGACGACCACGAGCCGGTCGGCGAGCGCCTCGGCCTCCTCCAGATAGTGCGTGGTCAGGAGGATGGTGGTGCCGTCCGCCGAGAGCAGCCGGATCAGCTCCCAGAACTGCCGACGGGCCGCCGGATCGAATCCGGTGGTCGGCTCGTCGAGCAGGAGGAGTTCGGGGGAGCCGATCACTCCGAGCGCCACGTCGAGGCGGCGGCGCTGACCGCCGGAGAGGGCCTTCGTCCGGGATCCCGCCTTCGCCGAGAGGCCGACCAGGGCGATGGTCTCGTCGGGGTCGCGCGGGCGGGGACAGTAGCGGGCGAAGTGCCGGACCGTCTCCCGCACCGTCAACTCGGCGGGAGCGGATTCATCCTGCCAGACGATCCCGACCCGGGACCGTTGACGGCGGTCGGCCGTGGCGGGGTCGACACCGAACACTTCCACCTGGCCGCCGTCCCGGTCCCGCTGCCCCTGGAGCACTCCCACACAGGTGCTCTTCCCGGCGCCGTTCGGGCCGAGCAGTCCGTACACCTCGCCGCGCCGGATGCCCAGGTCCAGGCCGTCCAGCGCGGTCACAGCGCCGTATCGCTTGCGCAGTCCGCGCACGTTCACCACGAGTTCCGTCATGGGTCCGAGCCTTCCGTGCGGCCGGCGGTCCGCTGCCCACCGGACGTACACCTTTATGTCCATCGAACGGTGGACCGGTGCGGGGGTGCGGCACAATGACCTTGCCCGGCTGACCACTCGGTGACGGAACGGCGATATGACGACTGCAGCGGTAGACCACGATCTCTCCTCCGATCAGGACGAGGGCGGCCGCAAGCGCGCCTTCGGGGCCGGACGCGGTCTGGCCCTGCTTCTGGTGATCACCGGTGCGGCCGGCCTGCTGGCCTCCTGGGTCATCACGATCGACAAGTTCAAGCTGCTGGAGGACCCCTCCTTCACCCCCGGCTGCAGCCTCAACCCCGTCGTCGCGTGCGGCAACATCATGAAGAGCGAGCAGGCCTCCGCGTTCGGGTTCCCCAACCCGATGCTGGGGCTGGTCACGTACGGCATGGTCATCGCGATCGGGATGGGCCTGCTCGCCGGCGCCCGCTACCGCGGCTGGTTCTGGCTCGGGCTGAACGCCGGGACGCTGTTCGGGGTCGGCTTCTGCACCTGGCTCCAGTACCAGTCGCTGTACAACATCAACTCGCTCTGCCTGTGGTGCTGCCTGGCCTGGGTCGCCACCATCGTCATGTTCTGCTACGTGACCACGCACAACGTCAAGCACCGCATCCTCCCGGCCCCGGCCTGGCTGCGCAGCGGGCTCACCGAGTTCCCCTGGGTGCTTCCGGTGATGTGGATCGGGATCATCGGCATGCTGATCCTGACCCGCTGGTGGGACTTCTGGACCAGCTGAGGACCACCCGCGAGCTGGACAGGTGCTGCCGGCCGGTCCGCCGGAGACGCCCCCGGCGGCCCTGTCAGTGGGGTCGCTTAGGCTTCATGACGTGGAGCCCGACCTCTTTACCGCAGCCGCCGAAGACCGCCAGGAGAAGGACCCGTCCAGCAGCCCCCTCGCTGTCCGGATGCGTCCGCGCACCCTCGACGAGGTCGTCGGCCAGCAGCATCTGCTGAAGCCGGGCTCCCCTCTGCGCCGCCTCGTCGGCGACGGGGGGAGCGGCCCCGCGGGGGCGTCCTCCGTCATCCTGTGGGGCCCGCCGGGCACCGGCAAGACGACCCTGGCGTATGTGGTCAGCAAGGCCACCAACAAGCGTTTCGTGGAGCTCTCCGCGATCACCGCGGGCGTCAAGGAGGTCCGCGCCGTCATCGAGAGCGCGCGCCGCGCCACCGGTGGCTTCGGCAAGGAGACCGTCCTCTTCCTGGACGAGATCCACCGCTTCTCCAAGGCCCAGCAGGACTCCCTGCTTCCCGCCGTGGAGAACCGCTGGGTCACGCTCATCGCCGCCACCACGGAGAATCCGTATTTCTCGGTCATCTCCCCGCTGCTCTCGCGCTCCCTGCTGCTCACCCTGGAACCGCTGACCGACGACGACCTGCGCTCTCTGCTGCGCCGGGCGCTGACCGAGGAGCGGGGGCTCGGCGGGGCGGTCACCCTGCCCGAGGACGCCGAGGCGCATCTGCTGCGCATCGCGGGGGGCGACGCGCGCCGGGCGCTCACCGCGCTGGAGGCCGCGGCCGGAGCGGCCATCGCCACGCAGGAGGCGGAGATCACGCTGGAGACGGTCGAGGCGACCGTCGACCGCGCCGCCGTGAAGTACGACCGTGACGGCGACCAGCACTACGACGTGGCCAGCGCGCTCATCAAGTCGATCCGCGGCTCCGACGTGGACGCCGCACTGCACTATCTGGCCCGGATGATCGAGGCGGGGGAGGACCCCCGGTTCATCGCCCGGCGGCTGATGATCTCGGCCAGTGAGGACATCGGGCTCGCGGACCCCACCGCGCTGCCGACGGCGGTGGCGGCCGCCCAGGCCGTCGCCATGATCGGTTTCCCGGAGGCGGCGCTCACCCTCAGCCACGCCACCATCGCGCTGGCGCTCGCCCCCAAGTCCAACGCGGCGACGCTGGCGATCTCCGCCGCGCAGGACGATGTGCGCAGAGGGCTCGCCGGACCCGTCCCGGCCCATCTGCGCGACGGTCACTACAAGGGCGCGGCCAAGCTCGGCCACGCCCAGGGCTATGTCTATCCGCACGACGTGCAGGGCGGCATCGCGGCCCAGCAGTACGCCCCGGACGCCGTCCGCGACCGGCAGTACTACACCCCCACCCGCTACGGCGCCGAGGCACGGTACGCGGACGTCGTCGAGCGGGTCCGCGAGCGCCTCGGCCGCGTCGGCGACGGCGGCGAGCAGGGATAGGGGCCCTCGTCCTCATGCCGCCCGGATCAGGACGCGGCCGCCTCGAACAGGGAGTGCATGGCGCGGCGCAGCTCGGTGACGTCCCGCACGGGCTCGGGGAACTCGAAGCGGGCGTCGAAGCAGGCGTCCCTGCTCTCGATGAAGCGGACCCGCAACCCGAAGCGGTCCAGCGCCACCGGCACCGCGCCCGGCTGGTTCGGCGCGCACACCCGGGCGGTCCGCTCGCCCAGCAGCCCGCACAGCGTGCGCATCTGCTCGTCGTGGGCGGAGGCCAGGTGCTGGAGCAGCTCCGCCTCGTGGAGGACCAGCGGGTCGGGAGCCGCGTCGCGGAAGTCCTCCGGCTCGATGTCCTCGGCGCCCCAGAGGTCGTCCACGTACGCCTCGCCGAACTCCAGGCGCAGCATCATCCGGCCGGGCTCGGCGACGCCGGGGACGGAGGTCAGCCAGCCGGAGACCCAGGCGCGGCCCCGGATCCGGTGCGGCACGGAGACGGGAGCGACGTCCGTGATCTCCAGCACGGCGGTCAGCTCGTCGTCCTGCGCGTGCGTCGCGGCCCGGACCGCCGGGGAATCCGCGGCGAACTGGAGGAACACATCGCCCTCGGGCCCCACGCTCCGGCTGTCCGGAATCAGGGGTTCGGCGCGGGCCGGTTCCAGCCCCGGTACGACGAGCAGCGCGGAGCAGGTACTCTGTACGAGAGTTCGTGTGCGCTCGGCTGCTGACGGCATCCGAGTGTTTTCTAGCCCGCTGGGACGCGGCTGACCACGATCTGATCGGCCTTCCGTCGTAGCAGCACCCTTCTCTGAGGTGCTGCCGCTGTCTGTGCTGTCCGTGACGTGAGTGGTGTTCCCAGGGCGAGACATGCGATCTCCTTGAGTAAGGTAAGCCTAACCTAACCTACAACGGAGGTCTGGAGAACGTGCCTAACCAGTCGCGTCCCAAGGTCAAGAAGTCGCGTGCCCTCGGCATCGCCCTGACGCCCAAGGCTGTCAAGTACTTCGAAGCTCGTCCGTACCCGCCGGGCGAGCACGGCCGTGGCCGCAAGCAGAACTCGGACTACAAGGTCCGTCTGCTGGAGAAGCAGCGCCTGCGTGCGCAGTACGACATCAGCGAGCGCCAGATGGCGCGCGCCTACGACCGTGCCAAGAAGGCCGAGGGCAAGACGGGCGAGGCGCTGGTCGTCGAGCTCGAGCGCCGTCTCGACGCCCTGGTCCTGCGTTCGGGCATCGCCCGCACCATCTACCAGGCCCGTCAGATGGTCGTCCACGGCCACATCGAGGTCAACGGTGGCAAGGTCGACAAGCCGTCCTTCCGCGTGCGCCCGGACGACATCGTCCAGGTCCGCGAGCGCAGCCGCTCCAAGGTCCCCTTCCAGGTGGCCCGCGAGGGTGGCTACGACACCGAGGGTGAGACCCCGCGCTACCTCCAGGTGAACCTGAAGGCCCTGGCCTTCCGCCTGGACCGGGACCCGAACCGCAAGGAGATCCCGGTGATCTGCGACGAGCAGCTCGTCGTCGAGTACTACGCCCGCTGATCCAGGCGTAGCCGCTCTCACCAGCGCTCCGGCCCGCCCCTCCCTGTCATCCGGGAGGCGGCGGGCCTTCGCGTTCCCCCGGGCCCGCCCGGCGCCGGCGCCCCGCCCACGCCCGGCGCGTCCACCGGCGCACCCGGTCCGCCACCGGCCAGGGCCCGGTCGACCGCCGCGGCCGGATCCAGTCGCCTCCCCACCCGCAGCCCCTCCTCGTACGCCGCGTTCCCCAGCTCCCGGCGCGCCTGCTCCTCGCACTCCACCCGCGGCCGCCCGTAGAACGCCGAGCCGAACAGCTGCAGCCCCACCGACGGCCAGATGCCCTCCGCCGCCCCCTGGAGCACGGCGGCCTCCCCGGCGTCTCCCTCCACCGCCGTCACCAGCGCCAGCAGCTCCAGCGACAGCACCGTGCCCAGCAGATCGTTGAACGTCCGGCCGATCGTCAGGCACTCGCCGAGCATCTGCCGCGCCCGGGCCGGCCGCCCCCGCCGCAGCGCCGCGTACGCCAGGACATACAGCGCGTACGCCAGCGCCCACCGCTCCCCGTGGTCCTCGCAGACCTCCCGGACCTCGTCGCAGATCACCGCCGCCGCGTCCGTATCGCCGAGGAACGCCACCGCCATGGCCAGCTCCACCTGCGCCATCAGGACGTTGCTGTTCAGCTCGCCGACCTCGCGGTACCGGCCCAGCGCCTCGCGCAGCAGCTCCTCGGCGCGCTCCAGGTCGTCGGTCACGATCGCCAGACACCCGGTGCGGTGCACCGCGTACGCCAGCGCCGTCGCGTCCCCGCGGCGCTCGGCCTCCTCCCGGCACTCCTGGAGCGCCGAGATCGCGCCCACCGCGTCGCCCTGGAGCACCGCCACGTAACCCAGCACCCACAGCACCTTCAGCCGTGCGGCATCGTGCGGGGTCGGCTCCTCCAGTACGTGGTCCAGCCAGTGCCGCCCCTCGGACAGCCGCCCGCAGCCGGTCCAGTAGAACCACAGGGTGCCCGCCAGATGCTGCGCGAGATGCACCTCGTCGGGACTCTCCATCGAACATTCCATCGCCCGGCGAAGATTGGGCAGTTCGCTGTCGATCCGCGCCGCCACCTCCGCCTGGCGCGGACTGAACCAGTCCAGCTCGCACCAGGTCGCGAGCCCCAGGAACCAGTCCCGGTGCCGCCGCCGCAGCCGCTGGGCGTCGCCGGTCGCCGCCAGCCACTGCGCCCCGTAGTCGCTGACCGTGTCCAGCAGCCGGTAGCGGGCCCCGGCCGGGCCGTCCTCGCGCTCCACCACCGACTGCGCGATCAGCTCGTCCAGCACGTCGAGCACCGCGTCGGCCGGCAGATCCGCCCCGCCGCAGATGTACTCGGCCGCCTCCAGATCGAACTGCCCGGCGAACACCGACAGCCGCGCCCACAGAAGCCGTTGCTCGGGCGTGCACAGCTCATGGCTCCAGCCGATCGCCGTCCGCAGCGTCTGATGGCGCGGCGGCGCACCGCGTCGGCCGCCGGTCAGCAGCCGGAACCGGTCGTCGAGGCGCAGCAGCACCTGCTCCACCGAGAGGGCGCGCAGCCGTCCGGCCGCCAGCTCCAGGGCCAGCGGGATGCCGTCGAGGCGACGGCAGAGCTCCAGCACGGCCGACCGCTCGACCGTCGCCGGCTCCCAGCCCGGCCGCACCCCCCGCGCCCGTTCCGTGAAGAGTTCCACCGCGTCCCCGTCGGACATCGGGGCGAGCGGATACGCCCGCTCCCCGTCCACCCGCAGCGGGCAGCGCCCGGCCGCGAGCACCTGGAGGCCCGGGGCCCGGCGCAGCAGATCGGTGACGAGGTCGGCACAGGCGTCGACGAGGTGCTCGAAGCCGTCGATCACCAGCAGCGTCCGGCGCTCGCGGAGGTGCTCGACGAGGACGGCGCGCGGCGGCCGGCTGGTGTGATCGGCCAGCCCCAGGGCGTCGATCAGGGCGTGTTCCAGCAGGCCGGCATCGCGGACGGTGGACAGCTCGGCCAGCAGAACCCCGTCGCAGTACCGTTTCTCCCGGAGCGCGGCGACCCGGATCACGCACCGGGTCTTGCCCACGCCCGCAACCCCGGCGACGGTCACGAGCCGGGACTCCTCCAGCAGCCCGTCCACCTCGGCCAGTTCGTCGTCCCGGCCCACGAACCTGGTCAGTTCGGCCGGGAGGGCACCGGGCGCCGCCACGGGACGGGCGTCGGGATCATCGGGATTCGGGCGAGGGTCCTGCAGGCGTCGCATGAAACACGGAGCGTACTGGCTTGAAAGCTCTCCGTACAATCTCGCCGGACAACTCCGGCCCGGCCCGCGGGGAATGCGGTAGGGGAGGAGATGCGCGGCGCGATAGGCTCGTGGGACGACGATCGGGCGCTCGGGCGGCAGCCGGGCGGCACCGACGGAGACAAGCCCCCGCAGGGGCCGATCGACAAGCAGAGAGCGGTGCACAGTGTCCGGTGGAGAGGTGGCCGGGATCCTCGTGGCCGTCTTCTGGGCGATTCTGGTCTCGTTCCTCGCCGTGGTGCTGGTGAGGCTCGCCCAGACGCTCAGGGCGACCACCAAACTCGTCGCGGACGTGACCGAACAGACCGTTCCGCTGCTGGCCGACGCCTCGGCGACGGTGCGCTCCGCGCAGACCCAGCTGGACAAGGTCGACGCCATCGCGAGCGACGTCCAGGAGGTCACCTCCAACGCCTCCGCGCTCTCCACCACCGTCGCCTCCACCTTCGGCGGCCCCCTCGTCAAGGTCGCCGCCTTCGGCTACGGCGTACGGCAGGCGCTCGGCCGCCGCACCACGCCCGAGCCCGATCCGGAACCGGCGCGGGGCCGTGGCTCCGCCCGCCGTACGGTGATCGTCGGCCGGACCGTACCCTCGGCGCGAGGCCGCAGGAGCCAACGCCGAAACGCCCGCGGACAGAAGGACTGATCGAGCGATGTTCCGCCGCACGTTCTGGTTCACCGCCGGCGCAGCCGCCGGTGTGTGGGCCACCACCAAGGTCAACCGCAAGCTCAAGCAGCTGACGCCCGAGAGCCTCGCGGCGCAGGCCGCGGACAAGGCGATCGAGACCGGTCACAAGCTCAAGGACTTCGCCCTCGACGTACGCGAGGGCATGGTCCGGCGCGAAGCCGAACTGGGCGGCGCCCTCGGCCTGGAGGCCCCGGTCGACCAGGACCTTCCCGTCCAGCGGCACTGGGCGGTCGAAGCGCCCGAAACCGCCGCGCACCCGAACACGTACCGCACGCTTCCCTACAAATCGAACAACCGGAATGAGGACCACTGATGGAGTCGGCTGAAATTCGCCGCCGCTGGCTGAGCTTCTTCGAGGAGCGCGGTCACACTGCCGTGCCTTCGGCGTCGCTCATCGCGGACGACCCGACTCTGCTGCTGGTCCCCGCGGGCATGGTTCCCTTCAAGCCGTACTTCCTCGGCGAGGTCAAGCCGCCCGCCCCGCGCGTCACCAGCGTGCAGAAGTGCGTGCGTACGCCGGACATCGAAGAGGTCGGCAAGACCACCCGCCACGGCACCTTCTTCCAGATGTGCGGCAACTTCTCGTTCGGGGACTACTTCAAGGAAGGGGCCATCCAGCTCGCCTGGGAGGCCCTGACGAACTCCGTCGAGGACGGCGGCTACGGCCTCGACCCCGAGAAGCTCTGGATCACCGTCTACCTCGACGACGACGAGGCCGAAGCCATCTGGCGCGACAAGATCGGCGTTCCCGCCGAGCGCATCCAGCGCCTGGGCAAGAAGGACAACTTCTGGTCCATGGGCGTCCCCGGACCCTGCGGACCCTGCTCGGAGATCAACTACGACCGCGGCCCCGAGTTCGGCGTCGAGGGCGGCCCGGCCGTCAACGACGAGCGGTACGTGGAGATCTGGAACCTGGTCTTCATGCAGTACGAGCGCGGTGCCGGCGACGGCAAGGAGGACTTCCCGATCCTCGGGGACCTGCCGTCCAAGAACATCGACACCGGTCTCGGTCTGGAACGCCTGGCGATGATCCTCCAGGGCGTCCAGAACATGTACGAGACCGACACCCTGCGCGTCGTCATGGACAAGGCCACCGAGCTGACCGGCGTCCGCTACGGCGCCGAGAGCGGCACGGACGTCTCGCTCCGCGTCGTCGCCGACCACATCCGTACGTCGGTGATGCTCATCGGCGACGGCGTCACCCCCGGCAACGAGGGCCGCGGCTACGTGCTGCGCCGCATCATGCGCCGCGCCATCCGCAACATGCGCCTCCTGGGCGCCACCGGCACGGTCGTCAAGGACCTGATCGACGTCGTGATCGACACGATGGGGCAGCAGTACCCCGAGCTGATCACCGACCGCAAGCGCATCGAGACGGTCGCGCTCGCCGAGGAGGCCGCCTTCCTCAAGGCCCTCAAGGGCGGCACCAACATCCTGGAGACCGCGGTCACCGAGACCAAGGCCGCCGGCGGCAAGGTCCTCGCCGGGGACAAGGCGTTCCTGCTCCACGACACCTGGGGCTTCCCGATCGACCTCACCCTGGAGATGGCCGCCGAGCAGGGGCTCTCCGTGGACGAGGACGGCTTCCGCCGCCTCATGCAGGAGCAGCGCGACAAGGCCAAGGCCGACGCCCGCGCCAAGAAGACGGGGCACGCCGACCTCTCCGCCTACCGCGAGGTCGCCGACACCTCCGGCGCCACCGAGTTCACCGGCTACACCAGCGTGGCCGGCGAGTCCACCATCGTCGGCCTGCTGGTCGACGGGGTGCCCTCGCCCGCCGCCACCGAGGGCGACGAGGTCGAGGTCGTCCTCGACCGCACCCCCTTCTACGCCGAGGGCGGCGGCCAGCTCGCCGACACCGGCCGCATCCGGCTCGACACGGGTGCCGTGATCGAGATCCGCGACGTCCAGAAGCCGGTTCCCGGGGTCCACGTCCACAAGGGCGTCGTCCAGGTCGGCGAGGTGACGGTCGGGGCCCCCGTCTTCGCCTCCATCGACGCCACCCGCCGCCGGGCCATCGCCCGCGCCCACAGCGCCACGCACCTCACGCACCAGGCGCTGCGCGACGCGCTCGGCCCGACGGCCGCCCAGGCCGGCTCCGAGAACTCCCCGGGCCGCTTCCGCTTCGACTTCGGCTCGCCCGCCGCCGTCCCCGGCACGGTCCTCACCGACGTGGAGCAGCGGATCAACGAGGTCCTCTCGCGCGAACTCGACGTCCAGGCCGAGGTCATGTCCATCGACGAGGCCAAGAAGCAGGGCGCCATCGCCGAGTTCGGCGAGAAGTACGGCGAGCGGGTCCGCGTCGTCACCATCGGCGACTTCTCCAAGGAGCTGTGCGGCGGCACCCACGTCCACAACACCGCCCAGCTCGGGCTGGTGAAGCTGCTCGGCGAGTCCTCCATCGGCTCCGGCGTGCGCCGCATCGAGGCTCTGGTCGGCGTGGACGCGTACAACTTCCTCGCCAAGGAGCACACGGTCGTCGCCCAGCTCCAGGAGCTGGTCAAGGGCCGTCCCGAGGAGCTGCCCGAGAAGATCGCGGGCATGCTCGGCAAGCTGAAGGACGCCGAGAAGGAGATCGAGAAGTACCGCGCGGAGAAGGTCCTCGCGGCCGCCGCCGGTCTGGTCGACTCCGCCAAGGACGTCCGCGGCGTCGCCCTGGTCACCGGCCAGGTCCCCGACGGCACCTCCGCCGACGACCTGCGCAAGCTGGTCCTGGACGTGCGCGGGCGCATCCAGGGCGACCGCGCGGCCGTCGTGGCCCTGTTCACCACGGCCAACGGCCGCCCGCTCACGGTGATCGCCACCAACGAGGCCGCCCGCGAGCGCGGTCTCAAGGCCGGTGACCTCGTGCGTACGGCCGCGAAGACCCTCGGCGGCGGTGGCGGCGGCAAGCCGGACGTCGCCCAGGGCGGCGGCACGAACCCGGCCGCGATCGGCGACGCCGTCGCCGCGGTCGAACGCCTCGTCAACGAGACGGCGTGACGAGCGCGATGACAGAGATGCGCCGAGGCCGACGGCTCGCCGTCGACGTCGGGGACGCCCGGATCGGGGTCGCCTCGTGCGACCCCGACGGGATCCTGGCCACGCCGGTGGAGACCGTGCCGGGACGCGATGTCCCGGCCGCCCACCGGCGGCTCCGCCAGATCGTGGAGGAGTACGAGCCGATCGAGGTCATCCTCGGTCTGCCGCGCTCCCTCGGCGGCGGCGAGGGCCCGGCGGCGGCCAAGGTCCGTGACTTCGCCCAGGTGTTCGCCCGGTCGATCGCCCCCGTCCCGGTGCGACTCGTGGACGAGAGGATGACCACAGTGACGGCGGCCCAGGGCATGCGCGCCTCGGGCGTGAAGTCCAAGAAGGGCCGATCTGTCATCGACCAGGCTGCCGCTGTGGTGATCCTTCAGAACGCTCTGGAGTCCGAACGGGCGTCAGGTAATCCCCCGGGCGAGGGCGTCGAAGTGGTTGTCTGATCGCGATACGGTAACGTTCCGCGCGATGCGGCGGTGTTCGAATAAACCGCACAGCGAAGCGAAGAGACGGAACGTCGTCTCGCGGCTCTAGGGGATCGATGACTGAGTATGGCCGGGGCCCCGGCTCCGAACCGTGGCATCCCGAGGATCCCCTGTACGGGGACCAGGGATGGGGAGGCCACCAGGCCGCCCACGGCCAGGGCCAGTACGGCGACCAGCAGCAGTCCTATCCGCAGGACCCGTACGCCCAGCAGCACCAGAATCACCAGCAGTACCAGGGGCACCAGCAGCCGTCGTACGACCAGCATCAGCAGTACGGCCAGCAGCAGAACCATCAGCAGCAGTACGGCCAGCAGCAGAACCAGCAGTACGGCCAGCAGCCGTACGGCGCGCCCCAGCAGGACCCGTACGCCCAGCAGCCCGGTGCCCAGCCGCAGTACGACGGCGGTTGGGACACCGGTCAGCAGGCCGCCATGCCGTACGGGGCCGAGCCCCAGGACCCGTACGCGCAGCAGCCCGGCGGCTATGACGCGACGCAGGACTACTACGGCACCCCCGAGGCCTACCCGCCGCCGCAGCCCCCGGGCCGCCGCGAGGCCGCACCCGCGCAGCAGCCCCAGCAGCAGGAACCGACGGACTGGGATCAGGACCAGCCGCAGGAGGAGACACACCCCTTCTTCACCGGTGCCGACGACCCGTCCGACCGCGACCCGCGTGACGACGACGATGACCCGGACGACGACGAATCGCGCCCCTCGCGCCGCGGCCGCGGGGGCAACGAGCGCCGGGGCGGCAAGGGCAAGAAGAAGAGCCGTAGTGGCGTTGCCTGCCTGGTGGTCTCCGTCGTCCTGGTCGGCGGCGTCGGTGGTGTCAGCTACGTCGGCTACACCTTCTGGAAGAAGCAGTTCGGCGCACCGGCCGACTACACCGGGTCGGGCACCGGCGAGCAGGTCGAGGTCGAGATCCCCGAGGGCGCGTTCGGGTACGACATCGCGAACATCCTGCGCAAGAAGGGCGTCATCAAGTCCTCCGACGCCTTCGTGGCCGCCCAGAACGACAACCCGAAGGGCAAGTCGCTCCAGGCGGGCGTCTACCTCCTGAACAAGGAGATGTCGGCGGCCAGTGCTATCACGCTGATGCTCGATCCGAAGAGCCAGAACGCGTTCGTGATCCCTGAGGGGTGGCGTAACGCCAGGGTCTACACCGAGATCGACAAGCGCCTGGAGTTGAAGGAAGGCACCACGGCGAAGATCGCCAAGACCAAGGCGGAGTCGCTGGGTCTGCCCGACTGGGCCGACGACAACCCGGATGTGAAGGACCCGCTGGAGGGGTTCCTCTATCCTGCGGCCTACCCGGTCGCCAAGGGGTCGAAGCCCGAGGACGCGCTGAAGCGGATGGTCGCGCGGGCGAACAAGGAGTACGGCAAGCTCGACCTGGAAGGCAGCGCGAAGAAGCTTGGGCTGAAGACTCCGTGGGAGCTCATCACCGTAGCGAGCCTCGTGCAGGTCGAGGGCAAGTACAAGCACGACTTCGACAAGGTTGCGCGGGTCGTCTACAACCGGCTCAAGCCGGGCAACACGCAAACGGTCGGCCGGCTGGAATTCGACTCGACGGTCAACTACCTCAACGGCAAGAGCACCCTCGATATCGGTTCGGTCGACAAGGTGCGGGAGATCGTCGACCCGTACAACACCTACAGGATCATCGGTCTGCCTCCCGGTCCGATCAGTAATCCGGGCGCGGAGTCACTGCATTCGGCCATGAACCCCACACCGGGTCCCTGGTACTACTTTGTCTCGATCAACGAGGACAAGACCGTCTTCGCCGAGACCAACGACGAGCACGAGAAGAACCGGCGGAAGTATCAAGAGGAGTCCGGCCAGTGAGCGGGATCCGCCGGGCTGCGGTCCTCGGCTCGCCCATCGCCCACTCCCTCTCCCCGGTCCTGCACCGCGCCGCGTACGCCGAGCTGGGCCTCGACGACTGGTCCTATGACCGGTTCGAGGTCGACGAGGCGGCACTGCCCGGGTTCATCGAAGGGCTGGACGCCTCCTGGGCGGGGCTGTCCCTGACCATGCCGCTCAAGCGGGCGATCATCCCGCTGCTCGACGAGGTCAGCGCGACGGCCGCCTCCGTGGAGGCCGTCAACACGGTCGTGTTCACCGAGGACGGCCGTCGCATCGGAGACAACACCGACATCCCCGGCATGGTCGCCGCCCTGCGGGAACGCGGCGTCGACAAGGTGGAATCCGCCGCCGTCCTCGGCGCCGGCGCCACCGCCTCCTCCGCCTTGGCCGCGCTCGCCGTGGTCTGCGCCGGGCCGGTCACGGCGTACGTGCGCAGCCCCGAACGGGCCGCCGAGATGCGCGGCTGGGGGGAGCGGCTCGGGGTCGACGTCATGACCGCCGACTGGGCGGACGGGGCGGCGGCGCTGAGCGCACCCCTGGTCATCGCCACCACCCCTGCGGGCGCGACGGACGCCTTCACCGGCTCCGTGCCCGAGGCTCCGGGCATCCTCTTCGACGTGCTGTACGAGCCGTGGCCCACCCGGCTCGCGGCCGCCTGGTCCGCGCCGGGCGGGGCGGTCGTCGGCGGACTCGACCTCCTTGTTCACCAGGCGCTGCTCCAGGTCGAGCAGATGACCGGCCGGATCCCGGCGCCGCTGGCCGCCATGCGGCAGGCCGGGGAGGCCGCGCTCGCTGCTCGCTGACCGTCGGCCGCGGGTGTCCACGGCCCTCGCCGGTCCGTCTGCTGGACCGGCGACCGGATCGTGCCCTCGTTCGTGGGAGGATCGGGAGTGGCGGGCCAGGGCCGCGCACCCGGTGGCGCCGTTGGATTTCAGGCGCGAGCATGAGGAGCACCGTTGAGCAGGTTGCGCTGGCTGACCGCGGGGGAGTCGCACGGCCCCGCACTGGTGGCGACGCTGGAGGGTCTTCCCGCCGGTGTCCCGATCACCACGGAGATGGTCGCGGAGGCGCTGGCCCGGCGACGGCTCGGCTACGGCCGCGGCGCGCGGATGAAGTTCGAGAAGGACGAGGTCACCTTCCTCGGCGGCGTACGCCACGGGCTCACCATGGGCTCCCCGGTCGCCGTCATGGTCGGCAACACCGAGTGGCCCAAGTGGGAGCAGGTCATGTCGGCCGACCCGGTCGACCCCGAGGAGCTGGCCCAGCTCGCCCGCAACGCCCCGCTGACCCGGCCCCGGCCCGGCCACGCCGACCTCGCGGGGATGCAGAAGTACGGCTTCGACGAGGCCCGGCCGGTCCTGGAGCGCGCCAGCGCCCGGGAGACCGCCGCCCGCGTCGCCCTCGGGACCGTCGCCCGCTCCTACCTCAAGGAGACCGCGGGCATCGAGATCGTCAGCCATGTCGTCGAGCTGGCCGCCGCCAAGGCGCCGTACGGCGTCGTCCCCGTCCCCGGCGACGTGGAGAAGCTGGACGCCGACCCGGTCCGCTGCCTGGACGCCGACGCGTCCAAGGCGATGGTGGCCGAGATCGACCAGGCCCACAAGGACGGCGACACCCTCGGCGGCGTCGTCGAGGTGCTCGCGTACGGCGTGCCCGTCGGGCTCGGCTCGCACGTGCACTGGGACCGGCGCCTGGACGCCCGGCTCGCCGCCGCGCTCATGGGCATCCAGGCGATCAAGGGTGTCGAGGTCGGCGACGGCTTCGAGCTGGCCCGGGTCCCCGGATCGAAGGCGCACGACGAGATCGTCGCCACCGACGAGGGCATCCGGCGCACCTCCGGGCGGTCCGGCGGCACCGAGGGCGGGCTCACCACCGGTGAGCTGCTGCGCGTCCGCGCCGCGATGAAGCCCATCGCGACCGTGCCGCGCGCGCTGGCCACCGTGGACGTCACCACCGGCGAGGCCACCAAGGCCCACCACCAGCGCTCCGACGTCTGCGCCGTCCCGGCCGCGGGCATCGTCGCGGAGGCGATGGTCGCCCTGGTCCTGGCCGACGCGGTCGCGGAGAAGTTCGGCGGCGACAGCGTGGCCGAGACCCGCCGCAACGTCCAGTCGTACCTCGACCACCTCCAGATCCGATGAGCGGCCCCCTGGTCGTCCTCGTCGGTCCGATGGGCGTCGGCAAGTCCACCGTCGGCGAACTGCTCGCCGCCCGGCTCGGCACCACCTACCGGGACACCGACGCGGACGTCGTCGCCGAGGCCGGCAAGCCGATCGCGGAGATCTTCTACGACGAGGGCGAGGAGCACTTCCGTGCCCTGGAGCGCCGCGCCGTCGCCGCGGCCGTCGCCGGGCACCCGGGCGTCCTCTCCCTCGGTGGCGGAGCCGTCCTGGACGGGGCGACCAGGAAGCTGCTGGCCGGCCGGCCGGTCGTCTACCTCTCCATGGACGTGGACGAGGCCGTCCGCCGCGTCGGGCTCGGCGCCGCACGTCCGCTGCTCGCGGTCAACCCGCGCCGGCAGTGGCGCGAGCTGATGGACGCCCGCCGCCATCTCTACGAAGAGGTCGCCCGTACCGTCGTCGCGACCGACGAGAACACCCCCGAAGAGGTCGCCCAGGCGATCATCGACGCACTGGAACTGCCGGAGGGCCAAGCCGCCCCCGGCGTGGAGAACACCGGCATGACGCAGCAGGGCCCCACCCGCATCCAGGTCGCAGGCTCCGCGGGCTCCGACCCGTACGAGGTCCTCGTCGGCCACCAGCTCCTCGGCGAGCTGCCCCAGCTCATCGGCGACCGTGCGAAGCGGGTCGCCGTCCTGCACCCCGAGGCGCTCGCCGAGACCGGTGAGGCGGTCCGTGAGGACCTCGCCGCCCAGGGGTACGAGGCCATCGCGATCCAGCTGCCCAACGCGGAGGAGGCCAAGACCGTCGAGGTCGCCGCCTACTGCTGGAAGGCGCTCGGCCAGACCGGCTTCACCCGCACCGACGTCATCGTCGGCATCGGTGGCGGGGCCACCACGGACGTCGCCGGATTCGTCGCCGCCAGCTGGCTGCGCGGGGTCCGCTGGATCGCCGTCCCGACCACCGTGCTCGGCATGGTCGACGCGGCCGTCGGCGGCAAGACCGGCATCAACACCGCCGAGGGCAAGAACCTGGTCGGCGCCTTCCACCCGCCCGCCGGGGTCCTCTGCGACCTCGCCGCCCTGGAGTCACTGCCGGTCCACGACTACGTCTCCGGCATGGCCGAGATCATCAAGGCCGGGTTCATCGCCGACCCCGTCATCCTCGACCTGGTCGAGGCCGACCCCGAGGGGGCCCGTACGCCCTCCGGGCCGCACACCGCCGAGCTGATCGAGCGCTCCATCCGGGTCAAGGCCGAGGTGGTCTCCAGCGACCTCAAGGAGTCCGGGCTCCGCGAGATCCTCAACTACGGCCACACGCTGGGCCACGCGATCGAGAAGAACGAGCGCTACAAGTGGCGCCACGGCGCGGCCGTCTCCATCGGCATGGTCTTCGCCGCCGAGCTGGGCCGGCTCGCCGGACGCCTCGACGACGCCACCGCCGACCGGCACCGCACCATCCTGGAGTCGGTGGGCCTGCCGCTCACCTACCGCGGCGACCAGTGGCCCAAGCTGCTGGAGAACATGAAGCTCGACAAGAAGTCCCGCGGCGACCTGCTGCGCTTCATCGTCCTGGACGGCATCGGCAAGCCCACCGTCCTGGAGGGCCCCGACCCGGCCGTGCTGCTCGCCGCCTACGGGGAGGTCTCCGCGTGACCCGCAGGGTCCTCGTCCTCAACGGCCCCAACCTCGGCCGGCTCGGCTCGCGCGAGCCCGACGTCTACGGGGCCACCTCCTACGCCGGACTCGTCGAGACCTGCACCACGCTCGGCAAGGAGCTCGGCTTCGACGTCGACGTACGCGAGACCAACGACGAGGGCGAGCTGATCCGCTGGCTCCACGAGGCGGCGGACGGCTCCATCCCGGTCGTTCTCAACCCGGGCGCCTTCACGCACTACTCGTACGGCATGCGGGACGCGGCCGCCCAGCGCACCGCCCCGCTGATCGAGGTGCACATCTCCAACCCGTACACCCGCGAGGAGTTCCGGCACACCTCCGTGGTCGCCGCAGTGGCCACGGGCACGGTGGCCGGGTTCGGCATCGGCTCCTACCGCCTCGCCCTGCGCGCCCTCGCCGACGAACTGACGGGCTGACACCCCTCGGTTCCCGTCCGTCCCGCCGCTCGGCCGGCGGGCACTTCGCACCCTCCCGGGCCGTTCACCCCGAGACGGCCCGGGAAGGTACGGTAGCCCTCCCAGCAGCGCCAGTTGCAGTGACGAGACGGAGTGGCACCGGATGCAGCACGCAGTGGGGGCCCCGCTGCCGCCCCACGGACCCGGTAGCGGGCACGTCGGCCGGCCGTACCAGGTCCAGCACCCCGGCCACCCCGGCCCGCCCCCGATACCCCCGCCGTCCCGGGGCCCCGGCCAGGCCCGGCCCGCGCCTTCGACGCCCCCCGGCCAGGGCCCGCCCCCGCCGCCCCCCGGCCAGGGCCCGCCCCCGCCGCCCCCCGCACCCGGCCAGGCCCCACCCGCACCCGGCCAGGCCCCATCGTCGCCCGCCCCCGGTCAGGCCCCGGGCCCCGGGTGGAGCGGCACCGGTCCCACGCCCCCCGCCAGGGAGGCCGTCGGGCACACCGGACACGTCCAGTTGCCCCCGGGCGGGCCCGTGCCGCTGCCCGCACCCCCCGCCGAGCCCGGCACCGGCGGAGCGACGCTCGCCGTGCTGCTCATCGGCCCGGCCGGGGCGGGCAAGACCACCGTCGCCAAGCTCTGGGCGGCCCGCCGCCGGGTGCCCACCGCCCACGTCTCCCTCGACGACGTCCGCGAATGGGTCCGCTCCGGCTTCGCCGACCCGCAGGCCGGCTGGAACGACCACTCCGAGGCCCAGTACCGCCTGGCCCGGCGCACCTGCGGCTTCGCCGCCCGCAACTTCCTCGCCAACGGCATCTCCTGCATCCTCGACGACGCCGTCTTCCCCGACCGCCCGGTCGTCGGCCTCGGCGGCTGGAAGCGCCATGTGGGCCCCGGTCTGCTGCCCGTGGTCCTGCTGCCCGGCCTGGAGATCGTCCTGGAGCGCAACGCGGCGCGCAGCGGCAACCGCCGGCTCTCCGACGAGGAGGTCGCCCGCATCCACGGCCGGATGGCCGGCTGGTACGGCTCCGGCCTCCCGATCATCGACAACTCGACCTACGACGTCGAGACCACCGCCCGCGTCCTGGACGACGTGCTGGCCCGCTCCATCGCGAGCCCGCCCGCCTGGTAGCGAAGCGGCCCCCAGCCCCCGGTCGGGTGCGCTGGCCGGGCGGGCCACCGCGCCCGCTCGTACGCTCGAACCATGTCAGAGGTGCACGCCGTCCGACGCGGGCTGCTCCGCGACCGGTGCGCCGCCGCGGGCTCCGCGGCCGTCCTGGTCTCCCGCCCCGCCAACGTCCGCTATCTTGCGGGTGGAGCGCCCCCCGGCGCCGTGCTGCTGCTCGGCCCCGGCGAGGACGTTCTGCTCTGCCCCCGCGCCCCGGCCGGCGACGGCGCCCACGGGCGGCCCGACGAGGCCCTGCGGATCGACCTCCTGCCCGTCCCGGACGAGGACCCGGTGGTCGCCGCCGCGGGCCTCGCCGCCGCGTCGGGCGCCGAGTCCCTCGCCGTCGAGGAGCACGACCTGACCGTCGCCCGGCACCGGGCCATGGGCAAGTCGGCCCCGCGGCTGAAACTCGCCGATCTGGGCTTCACGGTGGAACAGCAGCGGATGGTCAAGGACGAGGGGGAGATCGGCTGCCTCCGGATCGCCGCCGAGATCACTGACCAGGCCCTCGGCGAACTCCTCGAATCGATCCTGGTCGGCCGCACCGAACGCCATCTCGCTCTCGAACTGGAGCGCCGCCTCGTCGACCACGGCGCGGACGGCCCCGCCTTCGCCACCTCCGTGGCCACCGGGCCCCATTCCGGTCAGGCCACCCACCGGCCCTCGGACCGCAGGGTGGAGGAGGGAGATTTCCTCTCCGTCCGCCTCGGCGCGAGCTACCACGGCTACCGCTGCGAGATCGGCCGCACCTTTGTCATCGGCACCGCCCCCGCCGACTGGCAGATCGAGCTGTACGACCTCGTTTTCGCCGCTCAGCGGGCAGGCAGGGAGACTCTGGCACCCGGGGCCGCCTACCGGGACGTGGACCGCGCGGCCCGGCATCCACTGGAGTCCGCGGGGTACGGCGAGGGCCTTCAGCCGGTGACCGGGCACGGTGTGGGGCTCGAAATCGAGGAGGACCCGCAACTGGCACCGACAGCCATGGGTAAACTGGACGCTTGTGTGCCGGTCACCGTCGGACCGGGGGTCCACCTCCCGGGCCGGGGCGGTGTCCGGATCGATGACACGCTCGTCGTGCGCCCCGAGGCGGACGGCGGACCCGAGCTACTCACCATGACGACCAAGGAGCTGCTCGCGCTCTAGCGCGGATCCTCGGTCGTTCCACCAGCTTCAGTCCAGGAGATTCCGCAACCGTGGCTTCCACGAACGACCTCAAGAACGGCATGGTGCTCAAGCTCGACGGAGGCCAGCTCTGGTCCGTCGTCGAGTTCCAGCACGTCAAGCCCGGCAAGGGCCCTGCCTTCGTGCGCACCAAGCTCAAGAACGTGCTCTCCGGGAAGGTCGTCGACAAGACGTTCAACGCCGGCGTGAAGGTCGAGACGGCCACCATTGACCGCCGCGACATGCAGTTCTCGTACATGGACGGCGAGTACTTCGTCTTCATGGACATGGACACGTACGACCAGCTCATGGTCGACCGCAAGGCCGTCGGCGACGCCGCCAACTTCCTGATCGAGGGCTTCACCGCCTCCGTCGCCCAGTACGAGGGCGAGGTGCTCTACGTCGAGCTGCCCGCCGCCGTCGAGCTGACGATCCAGCACACCGACCCGGGCGTCCAGGGCGACCGCTCCACCGGCGGCACCAAGCCCGCGACGCTGGAGACCGGTTACGAGATCGGTGTGCCGCTCTTCATCACCACCGGCGAGAAGATCAAGGTCGACACCCGCTCGGGCGACTACCTCGGCCGGGTGAACAGCTAACCGTGGCCGCCCGGAACAAGGCCCGCAAGCGCGCCTTCCAGATCCTCTTCGAGGCCGACCAGCGCGGTGCGTCCGTGCAGAGCGTCCTCGCGGACTGGGTACGGCACTCGCGGACCGACGACCGTCAGCCGCCGGTCGGTGAGTTCACGATGGAGCTCGTCGAGGGGTACGCGCAGTACGCGGACCGGATCGACGACCTCATCGTCACCTACGCCGTGGACTGGGAGATCGACCGCATGCCGGTCGTCGACCGGAACATCCTGCGGCTCGGTGCGTACGAACTGATCTGGATGGACGAGACCCCGGACGCCGTGGTGATCGACGAGGCCGTTCAGCTCGCCAAGGAGTTCTCCACCGATGACTCCCCGTCCTTCGTGAACGGCCTGCTGGCCCGTTTCAAGGACCTCAAGCCGAACCTCCGCCGGGAGCAGTAGCCCCGGGCCGCGACGGTTCGGTCGCGCACACCGCCAAGGGCCCACGGTCAGCCGACCGTGGGCCCTTCGGTGTACCCGCCGCGACTCACGGGCGCACAGACGCCGGGTGGGCGGGAACCCGAAGGTCCCCGCCCACCCGGCGGCACGTTTCTGCTGTGGGGTCCGGCCCCGTTCGTTCAGCTCTCGTCGTGGGAGACTGCGCGACGCGCGTCCGCGTCCAGCACGCCCCAGCTGATGAGCTGCTCCGTCAGCACGGACGGCGACTGGTCGTAGATCACGGCCAGCGTGCGCAGGTCGTCCTGGCGGATCGAGAGCACCTTGCCGTTGTAGTCACCGCGCTGGCTCTGGATGGTCGCCGCGTAGCGCTGCAGCGGACCGGCCTTCTCCGGCGGGACGTGGGCGAGGCGCTCCAGGTCCAGAACGAGCTTCGGCGGCGGCTCGGCGGCCCCGCCCGGCGTCGTGCCGGGCAGCAGCTCCTGCACCGGGACCCCGTAGAAGTCCGCCAGCTCGGCGAGGCGCTGCACGGTCACGGCACGGTCGCCGCGCTCGTACGAACCGACCACGACGGCCTTCCAGCGACCCTGCGACTTCTCCTCCACGCCGTGGAGGGAGAGGCCCTGCTGGGTGCGGATGGCACGGAGTTTGGCCCCGAGCTGTTTTGCGTATTCGCTGGACATATGGCTCCCCGGACGCTGGAACAGTGTGCGGCTCCGCCGCGTGGCTGGTAACTCACTGTGAGGTTACGCAGCGTTACTTGGATGCGTCAAGCCGAATGGTCCGGACCGGCACCTCCCGGGGGTGGGGCCAGGGCCGGGCGCAAGCCCTGGTAGCGTGGATGACGCAATTTCGACGTCCTTTAACGATCCGTCCCGTGAGGCGGAGAAGGAGGTCCGTTTCTTATGGACGCACAGCACGACGACACCGGCAACGCGGCGCGCCCCGTTCTCGAGGCCCCCGACATCGCCCGTGTGCTGACCCGTATCGCCCACGAGATCGTCGAACGCGCCAAGGGCGCCGACGACGTGGTGCTGCTCGGCATCCCGACCCGGGGCGTGTTCCTCGCCCGTCGGCTCGCCGACAAACTCGAACAGATCACCGGCCAAAAGACGCCGGTCGGATCGCTCGACATCACGATGTACCGCGACGACCTGCGGCTGCGCCCGGCGCGCGCCCTGGCCCGCACCGACATCCCCGGCGAGGGGATCGAGGGCAGCCTGGTCGTCCTGGTCGACGACGTGCTCTTCTCCGGCCGCACGATCCGCGCCGCCCTCGACGCGCTCGGCGACATCGGCCGCCCCCGCGCGGTGCAGCTCGCGGTGCTCGTCGACCGCGGCCACCGGGAGCTCCCGATCCGCGCGGACTACGTCGGCAAGAACCTCCCCACGTCGCTGCGGGAGACGGTCAAGGTCCAGCTCGCCGAGGAGGACGGCCGCGACGCCGTGCTGCTCGGCGTCAAGCAGGCCGCCCCCGCGGACGCGCAGTAGCCCGAACCCTCCCGTACGCCCCTGTGGGGACGTACGGCGCCCTTCTGCGCGCCCGCATGTCTGAAACCCCCTCCAGCCACCCGGAGAACCCCAGATGAAGCGTCACCTCATCTCGGCCGCCGACCTCACCCGCGACGACGCCGTCCTGATCCTCGACACCGCCGAGGAGATGGCCCGGGTCGCGGACCGGCCGATCAAGAAGCTCCCCACCCTGCGCGGCCGTACCGTCGTCAACCTCTTCTTCGAGGACTCGACCCGTACCCGCATCTCCTTCGAGGCGGCCGCCAAGCGGCTGTCCGCCGACGTCATCAACTTCTCCGCCAAGGGCTCCTCGGTCTCCAAGGGCGAGTCCCTGAAGGACACCGCGCTCACCCTGGAGGCGATGGGCGCCGACGCCGTCGTCATCCGGCACGGCGCATCCGGAGCCCCCTACCGGCTCGCCACCTCCGGCTGGATCGACGGGGCCGTGGTCAACGCCGGGGACGGCACCCACGAGCACCCCACCCAGGCCCTGCTGGACGCCTTCACCATGCGCCGCCGCCTCGTCGGCCCCGACGCCGGGCTCGGCCGCGACCTGGACGGCCGCCGCATCACGATCGTCGGCGACATCCTGCACAGCCGCGTCGCCCGCTCCAACGTCCACCTGCTGACCACGCTCGGCGCGCACGTCACCCTGGTGGCCCCGCCCACCCTCGTCCCCGTGGGCGTCGAGCAGTGGCCCTGCGACGTCAGCTACAGCCTCGACGACGTGCTGGCGAAGTCGGATGCGGTGATGATGCTGCGTGTGCAGCGCGAACGGATGAACGCCGCGTACTTCCCGACCGAGCGCGAATACTCCCGCCGCTACGGCCTGGACGGCGAGCGGATGGCGAAGATGCCCGAACACGCCGTCGTCATGCACCCCGGCCCGATGGTCCGCGGCATGGAGATCACCGCCGAGGTCGCCGACTCCGACCGCTGCACGGTCGTCGAGCAGGTCGCCAACGGCGTCTCCATCCGCATGGCCGTGCTCTACCTGCTGCTCGGCGGCTCCGACACCGCGCTGTCCGCCGCCCCCGCCCGTACCGAGGAGAACAAGTAACCATGAGCAAGATCATCGTCCGCGGTGCGCGGATCCTCGGCGGCGAGCCGCAGGACGTACTGATCGACGGCGAGACCATCGCCGAGGTGGGCACCGGCCTCGAAGCCGAGGGCGCCACCGTGATCGAGGCCGAGGGGCAGATCCTGCTGCCCGGCCTGGTCGACCTGCACACCCATCTGCGCGAGCCCGGCCGCGAGGACTCCGAGACCGTCCTCACCGGCACCAAGGCGGCGGCCGTCGGCGGCTTCACCGCCGTGCACGCCATGGCCAACACCTTCCCCGTCGCCGACACCGCCGGCGTCGTCGAGCAGGTCTGGCGGCTCGGCAAGGAGTCCGGCTACTGCGACGTGCAGCCCGTCGGCGCCGTCACCGTCGGCCTGGAGGGCAAGAAGCTCGCCGAGCTCGGCGCCATGCACGACTCGGCCGCCGGGGTGAAGGTCTTCTCCGACGACGGCAAGTGCGTCGACGACGCGGTGATCATGCGCCGCGCCCTGGAGTACGTGAAGGCCTTCGACGGCGTCGTCGCCCAGCACGCCCAGGAGCCCCGCCTCACCGAGGGCGCCCAGATGAACGAGGGCATCGTCTCGGCCGAGCTGGGACTCGGCGGCTGGCCCGCCGTCGCCGAGGAGTCGATCATCGCCCGCGACGTCCTCCTCGCCGCCCACGTCGGCTCCCGCGTCCACATCTGCCACCTCTCCACCGCCGGCTCCGTGGAGATCGTCCGCTGGGCCAAGTCCAAGGGCTGGAACGTCACCGCCGAGGTCACCCCGCACCACCTCCTCCTCACCGACGAGCTGGTCCGCACCTACAACCCGGTCTACAAGGTGAACCCGCCGCTGCGCACCGAGGCCGACGTCCTGGCCCTGCGCGAGGCGCTGGCCGACGGCACGATCGACTGCGTCGCCACCGACCACGCCCCGCACCCGCACGAGGACAAGGACTGCGAGTGGGCCGCGGCCGCCATGGGCATGGTGGGCCTGGAGACCGCGCTCTCGGTCGTCCAGCAGACGATGGTCGACACCGGTCTGCTCGACTGGGCGGGCGTCGCCGACCGCATGTCCTTCCGCCCCGCGGCCATCGGCCGGCTCGACGGACACGGCCGGCCCGTCTCGGCGGGTGAGCCCGCCAACCTCACTCTGGTCGATCCGGCATACCGTGGAGCAGTGGACCCCGCGGGCTTCGCGTCCCGCAGCCGCAACACCCCCTACGAGGGCCGTGAGCTGCCGGGCCGTGTCACCCACACCTTCCTGCGGGGCCGTGCCACGGTCGTCGACGGGAAGCTCGCGTGACAACTCTGACCCCCCTGTACCAGCTGGCCGCCGAGCAGAAGTCGGCGGAAGTGACGGACTGGGCCGCCCGCATCGCCTGGGTGATCGGCCTGTTCGTCTTCATCGGCCTCGTCTACTGGCTGATGCGCCAGGGCTGGAAGTGGCGCGCCAGCCTCCAGTCGGACCTGCCGGAGCTCCCGGCCACCCCCGAGGACTTCGCCGACGACGCGACGCTGCTGACGATGGAGGGGCGCTACCACGCCTCCACCACCGCCGGGCAGTGGCTCGACCGGATCGTCGCGCACGGCCTGGGCACCCGCAGCCGTACCGAGCTGACGCTCACCGCCCGCGGCCTGGACGTCCGACGCCCCGGAGCGGCCGACTTCTTCATCCCGGCCGACGCCCTGCGCGAGGCCCGCCTCGACCAGGCGCTCGCGGGCAAGGTCCTCCCCGAGGGCGGCCTGCTGATCATCACCTGGGCGCACGGCGAGACGCTGATCGACTCCGGCTTCCGCTCCGACCGCGCCGCCGAGCACCAGGCCTGGGTCGACGCCGTCAACCGGATCACCGGCGCCCCGGGCGCCACCGAACTCACCAGCACCACGACGGAAGGCACCGCACGATGACCCTCTCCACCCGGGGGGCACAGACCCCCGCCGTACTCGTCCTGGAGGACGGCCGCGCCTTCCGCGGCCGCGCCTACGGGGCCGTGGGGGAGACCTTCGGCGAAGCGGTGTTCTCCACCGGCATGACCGGCTACCAGGAAACGCTGACCGACCCCTCGTACCACCGCCAGGTCGTCGTCATGACGGCCCCGCACGTCGGCAACACCGGCGTCAACGACGAGGACCCCGAGTCCGGCCGCATCTGGGTCTCCGGCTACGTCGTCCGCGACCCCGCCCGCAAGCCGTCCAACTGGCGCTCGCAGCGCTCGCTGGACGAGGAGCTGGCCGCCCAGGGCGTCGTCGGCATCAGCGGCGTCGACACCCGCGCCCTCACCCGCCACCTGCGCGAGCGCGGCGCGATGCGCGTCGGGATCTTCTCCGGCGAGGCGATCCCCGACGAGGGCACCCTCCTCGCCAAGGTCCGCCAGGCCCCCGAGATGACCGGCGCCGACCTCTCCGCCGAAGTGGCGACGAAGGAGGCGTACGTCGTCCCCGCGATCGGCACGAAGAAGTTCACCGTCGCCGCGATCGACCTCGGCATCAAGGGCATGACCCCGCACCGGATGGCCGAACGCGGCATCGAGGTGCACGTCCTGCCCGCCACCGCCACCCTGGACGAGGTGTACGCGGTCCAGCCGGACGGCGTCTTCTTCTCCAACGGCCCCGGCGACCCGTCCACCGCCGACCACCCGGTCGCCCTGATGCGCGGCGTGCTGGAGCGCTCCACCCCGCTCTTCGGCATCTGCTTCGGCAACCAGATCCTCGGCCGCGCGCTCGGCTTCGGCACCTACAAGCTGAAGTACGGCCACCGCGGCATCAACCAGCCGGTGCAGGACCGCACCACCGGCAAGGTCGAGGTCACCGCGCACAACCACGGCTTCGCCGTCGACGCCCCGCTGGACAAGGTCTCCGACACCGCGTTCGGCCGCGCCGAGGTCTCCCACGTCTGCCTGAACGACCAGGTCGTCGAGGGGCTCCAGCTCCTGGACCGGCCCGCGTTCAGCGTCCAGTACCACCCCGAGGCGGCCGCCGGCCCGCACGACGCCGCGTACCTCTTCGACCGCTTCGTTTCCCTGATGGAGGGCCAGCGTGCCTAAGCGCTCCGATATCCAGTCCGTCCTGGTCATCGGCTCCGGTCCGATCGTCATCGGCCAGGCCGCCGAGTTCGACTACTCCGGCACCCAGGCCTGCCGCGTCCTCAAGGCCGAGGGCCTGCGCGTCATCCTGGTGAACTCCAACCCGGCGACGATCATGACCGACCCGGAGATCGCCGACGCCACCTACGTCGAGCCGATCACCCCCGAGTTCGTCGAGAAGATCATCGCCAAGGAGCGCCCCGACGCGCTCCTGCCCACCCTCGGCGGCCAGACCGCGCTGAACACCGCGATCTCCATGCACGAGAACGGTGTCCTGGAGAAGTACGGCGTCGAGCTCATCGGCGCCAACGTCGAGGCGATCAACAAGGGCGAGGACCGCGACCTCTTCAAGGGCGTCGTGGAAGCCGTCAAGGAGAAGATCGGCTACGGCGAATCCGCCCGCTCCGTCATCTGCCACTCCATGGACGACGTCATCACCGGCGTCGACACCCTCGGCGGCTACCCCGTCGTCGTCCGCCCCTCCTTCACCATGGGCGGCGCCGGCTCCGGCTTCGCCCACGACGAGGAGGAGCTGCGCCGCATCGCCGGACAGGGCCTCACGCTCTCCCCGACCACCGAGGTGCTCCTGGAGGAGTCCATCCTCGGCTGGAAGGAGTACGAGCTGGAGCTGATGCGCGACAAGAACGACAACGTCGTGGTCGTCTGCTCCATCGAGAACTTCGACCCGATGGGCGTCCACACCGGCGACTCGATCACCGTCGCCCCGGCCATGACGCTCACCGACCGCGAGTACCAGCGGCTGCGCGACGTCGGCATCGCGATCATCCGCGAGGTCGGCGTCGACACCGGCGGCTGCAACATCCAGTTCGCCATCGACCCCACCGACGGCCGGGTCATCGTCATCGAGATGAACCCCCGCGTCTCCCGCTCCTCGGCGCTCGCCTCCAAGGCCACCGGCTTCCCGATCGCCAAGATCGCCGCCAAGCTGGCCGTGGGCTACACCCTGGACGAGATCCCCAACGACATCACCGAGAAGACCCCGGCCTCCTTCGAGCCGACCCTCGACTACGTCGTCGTCAAGGCCCCCCGCTTCGCCTTCGAGAAGTTCCCCTCCGCCGACGCCACCCTCACCACCACCATGAAGTCGGTGGGCGAGGCCATGGCCATCGGCCGGAACTTCACCGAGGCCCTCCAGAAGGCCCTGCGCTCGCTGGAGAAGAAGGGCTCGCAGTTCGCCTTCACCGGCCCGGTCGGCGACAAGGCCGAACTGCTCGCCGAAGCGGTCCGCCCGACCGACGGCCGCATCAACACCGTCATGCAGGCGATCCGCGCCGGAGCCACCCAGGAAGAGGTCTTCGACGCCACGAAGATCGACCCCTGGTTCGTCGACCAGCTCTTCCTGATCAAGGAGATCGCCGACGAGCTGGCCTCCGCCGAACGCCTGGACGCCGACCTGATCGCCGAGGCCAAGCGGCACGGCTTCTCCGACGTCCAGATCGGCGAGATCCGCGGGCTGCGCGAGGACGTCGTCCGCGAGGTCCGGCACGCGCTCGGCGTCCGCCCGGTCTACAAGACGGTCGACACCTGCGCCGCCGAGTTCGCCGCGAAGACGCCGTACTTCTACTCCTCCTACGACGAGGAGAGCGAGGTCGCGACCCGCACCAAGCCGGCCGTGATCATCCTCGGCTCGGGCCCCAACCGCATCGGCCAGGGCATCGAGTTCGACTACTCCTGCGTCCACGCCTCCTTCGCCCTGAGCGACGCGGGCTTCGAGACCGTCATGGTCAACTGCAACCCGGAGACCGTCTCCACCGACTACGACACCTCCGACCGGCTCTACTTCGAGCCGCTCACCCTGGAGGACGTCCTGGAGATCGTGCACGCCGAATCGCTGGCGGGCCCGATCGCCGGTGTCATCGTGCAGCTCGGCGGCCAGACCCCGCTCGGCCTCTCCCAGGCGCTCAAGGACAACGGCGTGCCCGTCGTCGGCACCTCCCCGGAGGCGATCCACGCCGCCGAGGACCGCGGCGCCTTCGGCCGGGTCCTCGCCGAGGCCGGACTGCCCGCGCCCAAGCACGGCACCGCCACCACCTTCGCCGAGGCCAAGGCCATCGCCGACGAGATCGGCTACCCCGTCCTCGTACGGCCGTCCTACGTCCTCGGCGGCCGGGGCATGGAGATCGTGTACGACGAGACCCGCCTCGCCTCGTACATCTCCGAGTCCACCGAGATCAGCCCCACCCGGCCGGTCCTCGTCGACCGCTTCCTCGACGACGCCATCGAGATCGACGTGGACGCCCTCTACGACGGCCACGAGCTCTACCTCGGCGGTGTCATGGAGCACATCGAGGAGGCCGGCATCCACTCCGGTGACTCGGCCTGCGCCCTGCCCCCGATCACGCTCGGCGGGTTCGACATCAAGCGGCTGCGCGCCTCCACCGAGGGCATCGCCAAGGGCGTCGGCGTGCTCGGACTGATCAACATCCAGTTCGCGCTCTCCGGCGACATCCTCTACGTCCTGGAGGCCAACCCGCGCGCCTCGCGCACGGTCCCCTTCACCTCGAAGGCGACCGCCGTCCCGCTCGCCAAGGCCGCCGCCCGCATCTCGCTGGGCGCGACCATCGCCGAGCTGCGCGCGGAGGGCCTGCTGCCGAAGACCGGCGACGGCGGCACCCTGCCGCTGGACGCGCCGATCTCCGTCAAGGAGGCCGTGATGCCGTGGTCGCGCTTCCGCGACATCCACGGCCGGGGCGTCGACACGGTCCTCGGCCCGGAGATGCGCTCCACCGGTGAGGTCATGGGCATCGACTCGGTCTTCGGCACGGCGTACGCCAAGTCGCAGGCCGGCGCCTACGGCCCGCTGCCCACCAAGGGCCGCGCGTTCATCTCGGTCGCCAACCGGGACAAGCGCTCGATGATCTTCCCGGCCCGCGAGCTGGTCGCCCACGGCTTCGAGCTGATGGCCACCTCCGGAACCGCCGAGGTCCTCAAGCGCAACGGCATCAACGCCACGATCGTGCGCAAGCAGTCCGAGGGTCCCGGCCCGAACGGCGAGAAGACGATCGTCCAGCTCATCCACGACGGCGAGGTGGACCTCATCGTCAACACGCCGTACGGAACCGGCGGCCGCCTCGACGGCTACGACATCCGCACCGCGGCTGTCTCCCGCTCCGTACCGTGCCTGACCACGGTCCAGGCGCTCGCCGCCGCCGTCCAGGGCATCGACGCCCTCAACCACGGCGACGTCGGGGTTCGTTCCCTCCAGGAACACGCCGAGCATCTGACAGCGGCGCGCGACTAGCCGCCCGAAGAGGGGGACACCGTCAAACGGTGTCCCCCTCTTCGCGAGCCCCGTCGAGCACCCCGAGCACCAAGGACACCTCCCCATGTACAAGCTCTTCTTCCGGCTGGTCTTCAAGCGGATGGACCCGGAGCAGGCCCACTACGCCGCCTTCCGCTGGATCCGCCTCGCCGCCCGGATCCCCGTCCTGCGCACCTTCGCCGCCGCCGCCCTCGCCCCGCGTTACAAGGAGCTGCGCACCGAGGCCCTCGGGCTGCGGATGCACGGTCCCTTCGGGCTCGCCGCCGGCTTCGACAAGAACGCCGTCGCGATCGACGGCATGGCGATGCTCGGCTTCGACCACATCGAGATCGGCACCGTCACCGGCGAACCGCAGCCCGGCAACCCCAAGAAGCGCCTCTTCCGGCTCGTCGCCGACCGCGCGCTGATCAACCGCATGGGCTTCAACAACGAGGGCTCCGCCGCCGTCGCCGCCCGCCTCGCGGCCCGCAACCCCGTCTTCCGCACCACGGTCGGCGTCAACATCGGCAAGACCAAGGTCGTCCCCGAGGCCGAGGCCGCCGCCGACTACGTGAAGTCCACCGAGCGGCTCGCCGCCCACGCCGACTACCTGGTCGTCAACGTCTCCTCGCCCAACACCCCCGGCCTGCGCAACCTCCAGGCCACCGAGTCGCTGCGGCCGCTGCTCACCGCCGTACGCGAGGCCGCCGACCGCACCGTCACCACCCGGCGCGTCCCGCTGCTCGTCAAGATCGCCCCGGACCTCGCGGACGAGGACGTCGACGCCGTCGCCGACCTCGCCGTGGAGCTGGGCCTCGACGGCATCATCGCCACCAACACCACCATCGCCCGCGAGGGCCTCGGCCTGAAGTCCGGACCCGAACTGCTGGGCGAGACCGGCGGACTCTCCGGCGCACCCCTCAAGGCGCGCTCGCTGGAGGTCCTGAGCCGTCTGTACGCCCGGGTGGGGGACCGGATCACCCTGGTGGGCGTCGGAGGCATCGAGAACGCCGAGGACGCCTGGCAGCGCATCCTCGCCGGAGCCACCCTCGTCCAGGGCTACAGCGCCTTCATCTACGAAGGTCCCTTCTACGCCCGCGCGATCCACAAGGGCCTCGCCGCCCGGCTCGCCACCTCCCCGTACGCCACCCTCGCCGAGGCCGTCGGCGCCGAGACCCGGAAGAAGGCCGCCCTGTGACCCTCGAACCCTTCGGCGCCCGCCTGCGCCACGCCATGGACACCCGCGGGCCGCTCTGCGTCGGCATCGACCCGCACGCGTCCCTGCTCACCTCCTGGGGCCTGAACGACGACATCGCGGGCCTGGAGCGCTTCACCCGGACCGTCGTCGAGGCGCTGGCCGGCCGGGTCGCCGTGCTCAAGCCGCAGTCCGCGTTCTTCGAGCGGTTCGGCTCGCGCGGCATCGCCGTCCTGGAGAAGGCCGTCGAGGAGGCCCGCGCCGCCGGGGCCCTCGTCCTGATGGACGCCAAGCGCGGCGACATCGGTTCCACCATGGGGGCCTACGCGGCGACCTACCTGGACCAGGACTCCCCGCTCTTCTCCGACGCCGTCACCGTCTCCCCGTACCTCGGCTTCGGCTCGCTGCGGCCGGCCCTGGACGCCGCCGCCGTCTCCGGCGCGGGCGTCTTCGTCCTCGCCCTCACCTCCAACCCGGAGGGCGCCGAGGTCCAGCGGGCCACGGCCGCCGACGGCCGCTCGCTCGCCCAGCTGATGCTGGACCACATGGCCGCCGAGAACGCGGGGGCGGCCCCGCTCGGCTCGGTCGGCGCGGTGGTCGGCGCGACGCTCGGCGCCACGGGGGCGGATCTGGCGATCAACGGGCCGCTGCTCGCGCCCGGCATCGGCGCCCAGGGGGCGACCCCGGCGGATCTTCCGGCGGTGTTCGGCGACGCGGTGGGCAATGTGGTGCCCAGCGTGAGCCGGGGTGTGCTGCGCCACGGTCCGGACGCGTCCGGGCTGCGCGAAGCGGCCGAACGGTTCGCGGACGAGGTCCGCGCCGCCGTATCCGGCAGCTGACCCTGACACGTTTACAGCCTGTTGACGAATTACTGACGGGAAACCCGGTCGATATGTCGGGAAAATCCTGGTCGGCCACAGCTGACCAGGACTTTTCGTCTGTTCTCGCTGACTACAGCGGCCCTTGCCGCTAGTCTCCGTCGAAGAGCGGCCGAGCACAGCGTGTCCGGCTCTCACCTGGTGGGGTGGCGTCCAGCTTCCCCGCCGGTCCGTATCCGACAGATCGACATCCGAGGTGACGTAGGCGTGGCTCTTCCGCCCCTTACCCCTGAACAGCGCGCAGCCGCGCTCGAAAAGGCCGCCGCGGCTCGCCGGGAGCGGGCCGAGGTCAAGAATCGACTCAAGCACTCCGGCGCCTCCCTCCACGAGGTCATCAAGCAGGGCCAGGAGAACGACGTCATCGGGAAGATGAAGGTCTCCGCACTGCTGGAATCCCTGCCGGGCGTCGGCAAGGTCCGCGCCAAGCAGATCATGGAGCGTCTCGGCATCTCCGAGAGCCGCCGGGTCAGGGGTCTTGGCTCCAACCAGATCGCATCCCTGGAGCGTGAGTTCGGCGGCAGCCCCGCCTGACGTTCTCAGGCACTCCTGAGAACCTGGATAATCGCTCCATGGCTGCAACATCCCGGGGGACGTCCCCCGTACCCCCGGACGTACGTCCGCGGCTGACCGTGCTCTCCGGCCCCTCGGGGGTCGGCAAGAGCACGGTCGTCGCCCATATGCGCTCCGTGCACCCCGAGGTCTGGCTCTCCGTGTCGGCGACGACGCGCAAGCCGCGCCCCGGGGAGCGCAACGGCGTCCACTACTTCTTCGTGGACGACGAGGAGTTCGACAAGCTCATCGCCAACGGCGAACTGCTGGAGTGGGCCGAGTTCGCCGGCAACCGCTACGGCACGCCCCGCCGGGCCGTCCTGGACCGCCTGGAGGCGGGCGAGCCGGTGCTGCTGGAGATCGACCTCCAGGGCGCCCGGCTGGTCCGCCAGTCGATGGACGACGCGCGTCTGGTCTTCCTGGCCCCGCCGAGCTGGGAGGAGCTGGTGCGCCGGCTCACCGGCCGGGGCACCGAGGCCCCCGAGGTCATCGAGCGCCGGCTCGCCGCCGCCAAGGTCGAGCTGGCCGCCGAGGCGGAGTTCGATACGACGCTCGTCAACACCTCCGTCGAGGATGTGGCCCGCGAGCTGCTAGCCTTGATGCTTCAGGCCTAGATCCCGGCGATCGTCAAGACCGCTCGGATCTTTGATCTACACCCCCTTCGGAAGGCAGAGAGTGTCCTCTTCCATCACCACGCCCGAGGGCATCATCAACCCGCCGATTGATGAGCTCCTCGAGGCCACCGACTCGAAGTACAGCCTGGTGATCTACGCGGCCAAGCGCGCCCGTCAGATCAACGCGTACTACTCGCAGCTCGGTGAAGGCCTCCTCGAGTACGTCGGTCCGCTCGTCGACACCCACGTGCACGAGAAGCCGCTGTCGATCGCGCTCCGTGAGATCAACGCCGGTCTGCTGACCTCCGAGGCCATCGAGGGCCCCGCGCAGTAACGCAGCAGCACCGCAGCACCTTCACTCCAGGCCCGGCGGCCCGTCCGCCGGGCCTGAGGTGTGTCCGGGGCCGGGTGAACGGGCCGCGCGCGGTGAGGCAGCATGGGACGCACATGTTGCCGTTACGGTGCCGAGTGCGGGGAGACGCAGTGGACAAGCCGAAGGTGGTCCTGGGGGTCAGCGGGGGCATCGCCGCCTACAAGGCGTGCGAGCTGCTGCGTCGGCTGACCGAGTCCGGCCACGACGTACGGGTCGTCCCGACCGCCGCGTCGCTGCACTTCGTGGGGGCGGCCACCTGGTCGGCGCTCTCCGGCCACCCGGTCTCCGACGAGGTCTGGCAGGACGTCCACGAGGTCCCGCACGTGCGGATCGGACAGGAGGCCGACCTGGTGGTGGTCGCCCCGGCCACCGCGGACATGCTGGCCAAGGCCGCCCACGGGCTCGCCGACGACCTGCTCACCAACACGCTCCTGACCGCCCGCTGTCCGGTGGTCTTCGCCCCCGCCATGCACACCGAGATGTGGGAGCACCCGGCCACCCAGGAGAACGTCGCCACCCTGCGCCGCCGGGGCGCCGTCGTCATCGAGCCCGCCGTCGGGCGGCTCACCGGCGTCGACACCGGAAAGGGCCGGCTGCCCGACCCCGGCGAGATCTTCGAGGTCTGCCGCCGGGTGCTGGCGCGCGGAGTTCCCGGGACCGATCTCGTGGGCCGCCATGTGGTGATCAGTGCCGGTGGCACCCGCGAGCCGCTCGACCCGGTGCGCTTCCTGGGCAACCGCTCCTCCGGCAAGCAGGGGTACGCGCTGGCGCGCACCGCCGTGGCCCGGGGAGCCCGGGTCACCCTGATCGAGGCCAACACCGGGCTGCCCGACCCGGCCGGGGCCGACGTCCTGCGGGTCGGCACGGCCGTCCAGCTCCGCGAGGCCGTGGTGAAGGCCGCCGCCGACGCGGACGTGGTGGTGATGGCGGCCGCGGTGGCCGACTTCCGTCCCTCCGAGTACGCCACCGGCAAGATCAAGAAGCAGGACGGCGAGGAGGCGCCCGCGCTCACCCTGGTCCGTAACCCCGACATCCTCGCCGAGGTCGCGGGGGAGCGGGCCCGGCCGGACCAGATCGTCGTCGGATTCGCCGCCGAGACCGACGACGTGCTGGCCAACGGGCGTGCCAAGCTCCGCCGCAAGGGCTGCGACCTTCTCGTGGTCAACGAGGTGGGGGAGCGCAAGACCTTCGGCTCGGAGGAGAACGAGGCGGTCGTCCTCGCCGCCGACGGCCAGGAGACGCCGGTGCCGTACGGCCCCAAGGAAGCCCTTGCCGACACGGTCTGGGATCTGGTTTCCGCCAGGTTCCAGCCGAATTCCTGATCAGCCCTTCGGTCGAGCTAAAACGCCTCATAACGCCGAAAACGGCGACCGAGGAGGGTGAATTGTCCTACTGGTGATCCGTGTGTCGGACGTCACGAACCTCCCAAAGGGCGAGACACCTGGCCCGGTCGCCGGAAGTGACCGATAAACTGGCCGACGGTACGCGCCGAGCGCAGCTCTCGGACGTACCACCCATGATCAGCCAGCAGCCGCTGCAACCCCAGGGAGCGATGTGTCCCGCCGTCTTTTCACCTCGGAATCCGTCACCGAGGGTCACCCCGACAAGATCGCTGACCAGATCAGCGACACGATTCTCGACGCGCTCCTGCGTGAGGACCCCTCCTCGCGCGTCGCCGTCGAGACCTTGATCACCACCGGTCTGGTGCATGTCGCGGGCGAGGTCACCACCAAGGCCTACGCCGACATCCCCAACCTCGTGCGCAACAAGGTTCTGGAGATCGGCTACGACTCCTCCAAAAAGGGCTTCGACGGTGCTTCCTGTGGCGTCTCGGTGTCGATCGGCGCCCAGTCGCCGGACATCGCCCAGGGCGTCGACACCGCGTACGAGAAGCGGGTCGAGGGTGACGAGGACGAGCTCGACAAGCAGGGCGCGGGCGACCAGGGCCTGATGTTCGGGTACGCCTGCGACGAGACCCCGGAGCTCATGCCGCTCCCGATCCACATCGCGCACCGCCTCTCCCGGCGGCTGTCCGAGGTGCGCAAGAACGGGACCATCCCCTACCTGCGCCCCGACGGCAAGACCCAGGTCACCATCGAGTACGACGGTGACAAGGCGGTCCGGCTGGACACGGTCGTCGTCTCCTCGCAGCACGCCTCGGACATCGACCTGGACTCGCTGCTCGCCCCCGACATCCGCGAGTTCGTCGTCGAGCACGTGCTCGCGCAGCTCGTCGAGGACGGCATCAAGCTGGACACCGAGGGCTACCGCCTCCTGGTGAACCCGACCGGCCGCTTCGAGATCGGCGGCCCAATGGGCGACGCCGGCCTCACCGGCCGCAAGATCATCATCGACACCTACGGCGGCATGGCCCGCCACGGTGGCGGCGCCTTCTCGGGCAAGGACCCGTCCAAGGTCGACCGCTCCGCCGCGTACGCGATGCGCTGGGTCGCCAAGAACGTGGTGGCCGCTGGTCTGGCCGCCCGCTGCGAGGTCCAGGTCGCGTACGCGATCGGCAAGGCCGAGCCCGTCGGTCTCTTCGTCGAGACCTTCGGCACCGCCGCGGTCGACACCGAGAAGATCGAGAACGCGATCGGTGAGGTCTTCGACCTCCGCCCGGCCGCGATCATCCGGGACCTCGAGCTGCTCCGCCCGATCTACGCCCAGACCGCCGCGTACGGCCACTTCGGCCGGGAGCTGCCGGACTTCACCTGGGAGCGCACGGACCGGGTGGACGCGCTGCGCGCGGCCGCGGGTCTGTAAGGGCTGTACAAGCGCATCGGCACTGAGTGACGGCGGGGCCCGGACATCGAACGCGGTGTCCGGGCCCCGCTGCCATGCCCCCCCACGCATGTCCGCGCTCTCCGGACTGTCGGTGGTCTCTGGTAGGAATTCAGCTGTGAGCAGCGAGAACGAGCAGTCCGCCGAACCGGGTGCCGGGGCGCCGGAGCAGCTTGCGCTGATCCGGGAGACCGTGCGCCGGGCGAAGGTGCCGCGCGCCAAGCCGCGGACCTGGCGCGGCGCGCCCCTCGCCGAGGAGCTGCCCGTCGCCCGCGTTCTGGTCAACAAGGGCGTCCTCCACCTCGACCAGTATTTCGACTACGCGGTCCCCCGGGAGCTGGACGCCGACGCACAGCCGGGCGTCCGGGTGCGGGTCCGGTTCGGGGCCGGCGGGCGCAACGTCCAGGGCGGCCGGCGCGAGGGCGGCGGCCTGATCGACGGTTTCGTCGTCGAGCGCCGCGCCGACTCCGACTATCAGGGCGCGCTGGCCGCCCTCGCCTCCGTGGTCTCCCCAGAGCCGGTCCTCGGGCCCGAGCTGCTCGCCCTCTGCCGCGCCGTCGCCGACCGGTACGCGGGCAGCCTCGCCGACGTCCTCCAGCTCGCCGTCCCGCCCCGCAACGGCCGCGCCGAGGCCAAGCCCTCCCCGGACCCGCTGCCCCCGCCTCCGCCCCCTGCCCCGGGCACCTGGGAGCGGTACGCCCAGGGCCCGACCTTCCTGCGCGCACTGGCCGAGGGCGGCGCCCCACGCGCGGTGTGGACCGCCCTGCCCGGACCGCACTGGCCCGCGGAGATCGCCGGAGCCGTCGCGGCGACGCTCTCCTCCGGGCGCGGCGCCCTCGTCGTCGTCCCGGACGGGCGGGCCGCCGCACGGGTCGACGCGGCCCTGACCGAAGCCCTCGGCGCGGGGAGGCACGCCCTGCTGACCGCCGAATCGGGCCCCGAGAAGCGCTACCGCCAGTGGCTCGCGGTGCGCCGGGGCTCGGTGCGGGCCGTCGTGGGCACCCGGGCCGCCATGTTCGCCCCGGTCCGCGACCTCGGCCTCGTCGTCGTCTGGGACGACGGCGACTCCAGCCACAGCGACGACAACGCTCCCTTCCCCCATGTCCGCGAGGTCCTGGAGCTGCGGGCGGCCCAGGGCCGCTGCGGCTTCCTGCTCGGCGGAACCAGCTGTACGGTCGAGGCCGCCCAGCTCGTGGAGAGCGGCTGGGCGCTGCCCCTCCTCGCGGACCGCGAACGGCTGCGCCGGGCCGCGCCGCTGATCCGCACGGTCGGGGACGGCGAGCTGGCCCGCGACGGGGCCGCCCGCTCCGCCCGGCTGCCCAGCCTCGCCTGGGGGGCCGTGCGCGACGGCCTGCGCACCGGACCGGTGCTGATCCAGGTGCCGAGGCGCGGTTACGCCCCCCGCCTCGCCTGCGAACGCTGCCGCACCCCCGCGCGCTGCCGGCACTGTGCGGGGCCCCTGGAGGCGCCGGACCAGCAGGATCTGAACTGCGCCTGGTGCGGGCAGGCCGAGCGGGCCTGGGAGTGCCCGGAGTGCGGCTCCACCCGGTTGCGCGCCCGGATCGTCGGCGCCCGCCGCACCGCGGAGGAGCTGGGCCGGGCCTTTCCCGCCGTGCCCGTCCGCACCTCGGGGCGCGACCACATCCTCGACGCGGTGCCCGACGCCCCGGCCCTGGTCGTCTCCACGCCCGGCGCGGAGCCCGTCGCCGAGGGCGGGTACGCGGCGGCCCTGCTCCTGGACGGCTGGGCCATGCTCGGCCGGCCCGATCTGCGCGCGGGGGAGGAGGCGCTGCGCCGCTGGCTGGCGGCTTCGGCGCTGGTGCGGGGGCAGGAGGAGGGCGGCACGGTGGTGGTCGTGGCCGAGCCGACGGAGCGTGCGGTGCAGGCGCTGGTCCGCTGGGATCCGGCGGGGTTCGCCCGGCGGGAGCTGGCGGACCGTGCCGAGCTGGGCTTCCCGCCGGTCTCCCGGATGGCCTCGGTGACCGGCCCGCCCGAGGCCCTGGCCGCGTTCCTGCGGACCGCCGGACTGCCGCCGGAGGCCGAGATCCTGGGACCGGTGCCGGCCCCTTCGGCCGCGCCCGGGCGGGCCCGCAGGCCGGGGGACGCGCCGCCGGGCGAGACCTGGGAGCGGGCCCTGATCCGGGTGGTCCCGGGGCGCGGGGCGGCGCTCGCCCGGGCCCTGAAGTCGGCGCTGGCGGCCCGTACGGCCAAGGGTGCGGGCGAACCGATACGGATCAGGATCGACCCGCCCGACATCGGCTGAGCCGGTCCCGGCGTTCCCGCGGCCCGGGCCCGGCCCGCGCCTGAGCCGACCTGCGGGCCTCGGAGCCCGCGGCCCCCGGACAGGGGACTGCCCCGCCGTGCGACCGGCACGGTGGGGCAGCAGGGCGGCGTGCGGTCAGCCGTTGCGCGGGCCCGGGAACACGCCGGGGCGCAGCTCCTCACGGGCCGGCTGCGGGGCCGCCGACGGCTGCGGCGGCATCGAACGGGCCGCCGGGACCGTGGGCACCGGGGAACCGGACCCCTTGGCGGAGGATCCGGTGAGGCCGGAGCCGACGGAGACCGGGCGCGGCACGGCGGTGGAGTCGCCGCCCGTCTCGGCGGCGGGCTGCGGGGTGGCGCGGCGGGTTCCGTACCGGCGGTGGACGGCCTGCTTGGTGACGCCGAGGGCGGAGCCCACCGCGTCCCAGGAGAAGCCCAGCGAGCGGTCGAAGTCCACCGCGGCCGTCACCAGGGTCTCGACGCTGTCCCGCAGCTCCTGCGCGAGGCGGACGGTGGGGGCCGGGGCCCTGCCGTAGACGACGAAGCCCGCGGAAGGGCCGGAGCGGCGCGGACGGTAGACATTGCCCAGCTGGGCGGTGAGGGTGCGCAGCGCGTCCACCTGCCGCCTGACCCGCTCGATGTCCCGCACCAGAAGATGCAGACTGGCCCGCGCTTGGGCGTCGTGCGTTGCGTGGTCGGCCATGAAGAAGCCTCTCGAACCGGCGTTGAAAGGGACCGGGCCGCAATCGGGACGGCCCGCTTCGGTCAATCTCCTTTGACCAACGCCCGAGCCGGGTATGTGGTCACGCTATCGGGGCGTATGTGCATATGCACGGGGCGTGCGCGGCGCGCGTACGCCCCTTGGTCGCCGCCCCGGCGCAAGAGCGTCGCCGCCCCGGCGCAAGAGAAGCGGCGATGCCCGCTCAGGGGAGCGGCGAGGTCCGCGCCGGGAGCGGCCGGGCCCGCGCGGGGGAGCGGTGAGGCCCGCGCAGGGGAGCGGCCGGGCCCGGTCCGGTCCGAGACCCTAGACTGGTGTGCTGCTCGTCTCCGTACGTCTTGGCCCGAGAGGCAGTCAGCCACCCATGAAGCTCGTCTTCGCCGGCACCCCCGAAGTCGCCGTCCCCGCCCTGGACGCCCTGATCGCCTCCGACCGCCATGAGGTGGCCGCCGTCGTGACCCGTCCCGACGCTCCCGCCGGGAGGGGGCGCCGACTCGTCGCGAGCCCGGTGGCCGAGCGGGCGGAGGAGGCCGGGATCGAGGTGCTCAAGCCCGTCAGGCCCCGGGACGAGGAGTTCCTCGCCCGGCTGCGCGAGATCGCCCCGGACTGCTGCCCGGTCGTCGCCTACGGCGCCCTGCTGCCCAAGGTCGCCCTCGACGTGCCCGCCCGGGGCTGGGTCAACCTGCACTTCTCGCTGCTGCCCGCCTGGCGGGGCGCGGCCCCCGTGCAGCACTCCCTGATGGCCGGGGACGAGGTGACCGGTGCGTCGACCTTCCTGATCGAGGAGGGGCTGGACTCCGGCCCGGTCTACGGCGTCCTCACGGAGGAGATCCGCCCCACCGACACCAGCGGCGACCTGCTCACCCGGCTCGCGTTCGCCGGGGCCGGACTGCTCGCCGCCACCATGGACGGCATCGAGGACAACTCGCTGCACGCCGTGCCCCAGCCGCACGAGGGCGTCACCCTGGCCCCGAAGATCACCGTCGAGGACGCCCAGGTCCAGTGGTCCGACCCCGCCCTGCGCGTCGACCGGGTGGTGCGCGGCTGCACCCCGGCCCCCGGCGCCTGGACCCTGTTCCGCGGCGAGCGGCTCAAGCTGGTCCAGGCGGCCCCCGTCCTGGACCGCACGGACCTGGCCCCCGGCGCGCTGTCGGCCGCCAAGAACAACGTGTACGTGGGCACCGGATCGCACGCCGTCGAGCTGCTCTGGGTCCAGCCGCAGGGCAAGAAGCCGATGCGGGCGGCCGACTGGGCGCGCGGCGTGAGGATCGCCCACGGCGAGCTGCTGGGCCTGTAGCGGGATTCCGGGGCCCGGGGCGGCGTCCGCGAGCCCCGGGCTGCCGTTCGGGAGGCCGTGCACGGCGTCGTAGGCTGGGAGGGTTCGCCCCCCTCACCTTCAGCGGAGCACCTTTCACGTGAACGACCAGCCGCGTCGCCGTCCCGCCAAGCCTCACCGCCGGCCCAAGAAGGACCCGGTCCGCTTCCTCGCCTTCGAGGCGCTGCGGGCCGTCGACGAACGCGACGCGTACGCCAACCTCGTGCTGCCCCCGCTGCTGAAGAAGGCCCGGGCCAAGGGCGACTTCGACGGCCGGGACGCGGCGCTGGCGACCGAGCTGGTCTACGGGACGCTGCGCCGCCAGGGCACGTACGACGCCATCGTCGCGGCCTGCATCGACCGGCCGCTGCGCGAGGTCGACCCGCCGGTCCTGGACGTCCTCAACATGGGCGTCCACCAGCTGCTCGGCACCCGTATCCCCACCCACGCGGCCGTCTCCGCCAGTGTGGAGCTGGCCCGGGTGGTGCTGGGGGAGGGGCGTGCGAAGTTCGTCAACGCGGTGCTGCGCAAGGTCACCGCGCACGACCTCGACGGCTGGGTCGAGAAGGTCGCCCCGCCGTACGACGAGGACGCCGAGGACCACCTCGCCGTCGTCCACTCCCACCCCCGCTGGATCGTCTCCGCCCTCTGGGACGCGCTGGGCGGCGGCCGGGCGGGCATCGAGGACCTCCTGGAGGCGGACAACGAGCGGCCCGAGGTCACCCTGGTCGCCCGCCCCGGCCGTTCCACCACCGAGGAGCTGGTCAAGGCGCTGGGCGAGGACAACTCCCTGCCCGGCCGCTGGTCGCCGTACGCCGTGCGGATGGCCGAGGGCGGCGAGCCCGGCGCGCTGGAGGCCGTCCGGGAGAGCCGGGCGGGCGTCCAGGACGAGGGCAGCCAGCTCGTCGCCGCCGCCCTGGCCGCCGTCCCCGTCGAGGGCCGTGACACCCGCTGGCTGGACGGCTGCGCGGGTCCCGGCGGCAAGGCCGCCCTCCTCGCCGCGCTCGCCGCCGAGCGCGGCGCGACGCTGCTCGCCGCCGAGAAGCAGCCGCACCGCGCCCGGCTGGTCGAGCGGGCACTCGCCGGCAACCCGGGGCCGTACCAGGTGATCACCGCCGACGGCACCCGCCCGCCGTGGCTGCCCGGCACCTTCGACCGCGTCCTGATGGACGTGCCCTGCTCCGGCCTCGGTGCGCTGCGCCGCCGTCCGGAGTCCCGCTGGCGGCGGCGCGCCGAGGACCTGGAAGCCTTCGCCCCGCTCCAACGCGGCCTGCTGCGCGAGGCGTTGAAGGCCGTGCGGGTCGGCGGCACGGTCGCCTACGCCACCTGCTCGCCGCATCTCGCGGAGACTCGGGTGGTCGTCGAGGACGTGCTCAAGGGGCGCGGCGGGGAGTCGGTCGAGGCGGAGTGGATCGACGCCCGCCCGCTGCTGCCCGGGGTGCCCGCCCTGGGCGAGGGGCCCGACGTCCAGCTCTGGCCGCATCTGCACGGCACGGACGCGATGTATCTGGCTCTGCTGCGCCGGACCGGCTGAATATCACCGCGTCAGCGCGTCCGCCCGTACGGCAAAAGAAAAGCAAAGCGCTGGCAAAATGCCCAGAATGTGCGGACTGTGAGGGCCGTGTGAGGCTTCGGAGGGGATCGAGGCGGGGAACCGGCCGCAGACGTGGCAGGCTTGGGGCATGGCGCAGATCAACCCCAGCATCCTGTCCGCCGATTTCGCGCGTCTCGCCGAGGAGGCGAAGGCGGTCGAAGGCGCGGACTGGCTCCACGTCGATGTCATGGACAACCACTTCGTGCCGAATCTGACCCTCGGCGTGCCGATCGTCGAGGCGCTCAGCAAGGCGACGGACACCCCGCTGGACTGCCACCTCATGATCGAGGACGCGGACCGCTGGGCCCCGAGTTACGTGGAGGCCGGCGCCGGGTCCGTCACCTTCCACGCGGAGGCCGCCGCGGCGCCGGTGCGCCTCGCGCGGGAGATCCGGGCGAAGGGGGCGCGCGCCTCGATGGCGCTCAAGCCCGCGACGCCCATCGAGCCGTACGAGGACCTGCTCCCCGAGCTGGACATGCTGCTGATCATGACGGTCGAGCCGGGCTTCGGCGGGCAGGCCTTCCTGGACATCATGCTGCCGAAGATCCGGCGTACCCGGGAGCTGATCAGCAAGCACGGTCTCGAACTGTGGCTCCAGGTCGACGGCGGGGTCTCGGCCACCACCATCGAACGCTGCGCCGAGGCCGGAGCCGATGTCTTCGTGGCCGGATCCGCGGTCTACGGGGCGGCGGACCCGGCGGCGGCGGTGCGGGACCTGCGGGCCCTGGCGGACGTGGCGACGGCCGCGGCCCCCTGGGCATGCGACCACTGAACCAAGGACAGATGAACGCGGTCCGACAGGGCCGATCAAGGATCGCCGGATCTGACAGGATGAACGGCGTATCGGGCGTGTGAACAGCAGTGAGGAGATCGCGGTGTCTGGCATCTCGGCGGGTCGGTCAGCCATGCGGATGGGACCCGCGGAGCTGGTGCAGGCGGCGGCCATGGCCCGCCGGTTCTATCTGGAGGGCAAGTCCAAGATCCAGATCGCCGAGGAGTTCGGCGTGAGCCGCTTCAAGGTGGCCCGGGTCCTGGAGACCGCCCTCGAACGCGATCTCGTGCGCATCGAGATCCGGGTCCCGGCCGAGCTGGACGCCGAACGCTCCGACGCCCTGCGCGCCCGCTACGGGCTGCGGCACGCGGTGGTCGTCGAGTCCCCGGCCGAGGAACAGGACGACGCCGCCGACCCGGAGAACCTGGGCGAGGTCGCGGCCGACCTCCTGGGCGAGCTGGTGGCCGAGGGCGATGTGCTCGGCCTGGCCTGGGGCCGCTCCACCATCCACATGGCGGCCGCCCTCGACCGGCTGCCGCCCTGCACGGTCGTCCAGCTGACCGGGGTGTACGACGCGGGCACCGCCGAGCGCGGCTCGGTCGAGGCGGTCCGCCGGGCCGCCCAGGTCTCCGGCGGCGAGGCGCACCCCATCTACGCACCGATGCTGCTGCCCGACCCCGCGACGGCCGCCGCGCTGCGCGATCAGACCGGTATCGCCCGCGCCTTCGAGTACTTCGACAAGGTCACCGTCGCCGCCGTCTCCATCGGCTCCTGGGAGCCCGGCATCTCCACGGTCCACGACATGCTCTCGGACGAGGAGCGCGCCCACTACGCCTCGCTCGGCGTCGCGGCCGAGATGTCCGCGCACCTCTTCGACGCGGAAGGCCGCCGGGTCGGCCGCGACCTGGGGGAGCGCTGCATCACCGTGGAGGCGGACCGGCTGCGCCGGATCCCCGAGGTGGTCGCGATCGCGGGCGGCCAGCGCAAGGCGGCGGCCATCGGCGCGGTGCTCCGCTCCGGCCTGGTCACCAGCCTGGTCACGGACACCGCCGCGGCCGACTACCTGCTCACCGAGTCCGCGGCGGGCGTCCGCCCGGCGCTGGAGCGGGCCGACCCCGACGGCGAGTGACGCCGAGAACCCGCTGAGGGCCGTGCACCCCGCAAGGTGCACGGCCCTCGGTCTGTCGTCCCTCCCTCAGCCGTCCGGGGGAGCCTTGGCCACGCACGGAGCGGGGGCGGCGGCCTCGGTGCGCGCGGGCGGGACGCCCAGCACCGTCTCCTCCAGATACTCCTCGGGCTCCTCGTACTGCCCCACGTCCGCCGGGTTGTAGCGGGGCGTCTGGCGCGACCAGTCCAGATTGCCGCGCATCCAGCTCCGCATGCCGTCCAGGTAGGGAACGAGCAGCCCGGACAGCTCCGGATACAGCTCCAGCAACTCGTCCTCGGCGGTCAGGAACCGCTCGGTCTCCATCGCGAGCCGCTCCGCGACGTGGTCCAGCGCCTGCTGCTCCCCGAGGCTCCGGTGGTGGCGGACCAGGTGGACGAGGTTGTGGATCTCGCCGAGCATCTGCTCCTTCTCGAAGGAGTACACGTCGTTCGCCCAGCAGACGTGGTTGCACGCGGCTTCCAGGGCGGTGATGAAGCGGGGGTCGTTGTGGAGCGACTCCGGGGCCTCGATGCCCGCCACGATCTCTATGAGGTCCATGCAGACGTGGATGGCACCGGTGTGCCGCCGCTTGGCGATGTACGCCTCCTCCGAGGGCACCACGTCCTCGGCGCGGTTGCCCGCCTCCCAGGTCGTGGCGGTCGTCAGGTAGGTCACCAGATGCCAGGCGAACCGGGTCCGCCAGTGCGGGGCGGCGTTCGGCGTCGTACGTTTCCACAAGTCGGCCAGGGCGGTCACGGCGGCCGGGACCTCCTCGCCCGGCAGCGGCTCGGGGGCGGAGCCGTCGACGACCGCGCGCATCCGTTCGACCACACTTCTCACCAGGGCGGGTGAGCGGCCGAGGTGGCCGTCGTCGAGCTGGTCGTCGACCAGGAAGAGCCAGACGAACCAGTCGGCCACCAGATCGAGGTGTTCCTCGTCGGCCGTCGGGTAGACCATGCCGACGAACGCCCCGAAATCGGCTTGTTCGAATCGGTTCCTCGCGGACTCGCGATGGACCAGACCCGTCCGTCTGGTCCAGTCGTCCAGATGCCCCCGGGTGTGCGCCACGTGCGGATTGGTCCGCTGCGGGAACGGGCAGTAGATGTCCGGCAGTTCGCTGTCCACAGGCGGATCGGGATCCTCTCCGGTCTAACGGTGTGCCCAGGGTTGCCGACGAGTCGGGTCGAGGCTTTTGACACCCCCGGGACCTGCGGCTTTGAAGCTACCTGACCCCTTGTCACCCGGTCCAGGGATGGTGATCACGAATGCTTCGAATCCCGTTCGGGTAGAGTCCGTGGGTAAGGCAGGTTCACTTGCCCGGGACCCCCGGCCGCCTCTTCGGAGGATCAGACGAAAGCGGGGGTCTTTTGCTGTGTCTTCGGGGAAACGACCTGCGCGGTTTCGTATGAAAAAATGAGTCTTATGCGTTTTCTTGAGCCGGGTACCGGTCGCTACACAGAGTCCCCCGCGGTCCCGTACGACCTCACGTACGACGACGTCTTCATGGTCCCGGGCCGCTCCGCGGTCGGCTCCCGCCAGGGCGTGGACCTCTCGTCGCCCGACGGAACCGGCACCACCATCCCGCTCGTGGTGGCCAACATGACCGCCATCGCGGGCCGCCGGATGGCCGAAACCGTCGCCCGCCGCGGCGGCCTCGTCGTCATCCCCCAGGACATCCCGATCGAGGTCGTCACCGACGTCATCTCCTGGGTCAAGACGCGCCACCTCGTCCTCGACACCCCGATCGAGCTGACCCCCGGCCAGACCGTCGCCGACGCGCTCTCGCTGCTGCCCAAGCGGGCGCACGGCGCGGGTGTCGTCGTCGACGCCGACCGCCGTCCCGTCGGTGTCGTCACCGAGCACGACCTCAGCGGCGTCGACCGCTTCACCCAGCTCTCCGAGGTCATGTCCAAGGACCTCGTGCTGCTGGACGCGGACATCGACCCGCGCGACGCCTTCAACAAGCTCGACGGCGCCAACCGCAAGCTCGCCCCCGCGGTCGACGCCGACGGCCGCCTCGTCGGCATCCTCACCCGCAAGGCCGCCCTGCGCGCCACGCTCTACACCCCCGCCACCGACGCCGAGGGCAAGCTGCGCATCGCGGCCGCCGTCGGCATCAACGGCGACGTGGCCGGCAAGGCCAAGCAGCTCCTCGACGCGGGCGCCGACGTCCTCGTCGTGGACACCGCCCACGGCCACCAGGAATCCATGATCAGCGCGGTGAAGGCCGTGCGGGCCCTCGACCCGCAGGTCCCGATCGTCGCGGGCAACATCGTCGCCGCCGAGGGCGTACGCGACCTGATCGAGGCGGGCGCGGACATCATCAAGGTCGGTGTCGGGCCCGGCGCCATGTGCACCACCCGGATGATGACCGGCGTCGGCCGTCCGCAGTTCTCCGCCGTCCTGGAGTGCGCCGCCGAGGCGAGGAAGCACGGCAAGCACGTCTGGGCGGACGGCGGCGTCCGGCACCCGCGCGACGTCGCCATGGCGCTCGCCGCCGGCGCGTCCAACGTGATGATCGGCTCGTGGTTCGCGGGCACGTACGAGTCGCCCGGCGACCTCCAGCAGTCCGCCGACGGCCGCTTCTACAAGGAATCCTTCGGGATGGCCTCGGCCCGTGCCGTGAAGAACCGCACCTCGGACGAGTCCGCCTACGACCGCGCCCGCAAGGCGCTCTTCGAGGAGGGCATCTCCACCTCGCGGATGTTCCTCGACCCGGCCCGTCCGGGCGTCGAGGACCTCATCGATTCGATCATCGCGGGCGTCCGCTCGTCCTGCACCTACGCCGGTGCGGGCTCGCTCGCGGAGTTCGCCGAGAAGGCGGTCGTCGGCGTCCAGAGCGCCGCCGGCTACGCCGAGGGCAAGCCGCTGCACGCCAGCTGGAGTTGATCCCCGAGCACGTCAACGTCCCCGCCCCCTCCGGCTGTTCCGTACCGGAGGGGGCGGGACCGTTTCCGGTGTGCCCAGGTGGCCGGGGGCGGCGCTTCAACTCTGTTGAAATCTCAGTAATATGAACCGCACTCAGCTACCTGCCTCTCTGCGGTAAGGGATCTCATGTCCTTCTTCACTGACCTGGCCCACCAGTACATCGACGGCGAGTGGAGGCCGGGGAAGGGGTCCTGGGACATCATCGACTTCAACCCGTTCGACGGGGAGAAGCTCGCCTCGATCCCGGTCGCCACCGCCGACGAGGTCGACCAGGCCTACCGGGCCGCCGAGCGCGCCCAGCAGGCGTGGGCCGACACCAACCCGTACAGCAGGCGGGCCGTCCTGGAGAAGGCGCTGCGCATCGTCGAGGAGCGCGAGCAGGAGATCGGCGAGGCGATCGTCGCCGAACTCGGCGGCACCCGGCTGAAGGCCGGCTTCGAACTGCACCTGGCCAAGGAGTTCCTCCGCGAGGCGATCCAGCTGGCGCTGCGCCCCGCCGGACAGATCCTGCCCTCGCCGACTGAGGGCAAGGAGAACCGCGTCTACCGCGTGCCCGCCGGCGTCGTCGGAGTGATCAGCCCGTTCAACTTCCCCTTCCTGCTCTCCCTGAAGTCCGTCGCGCCCGCGCTGGCCCTCGGCAACGCCGTGGTCCTCAAGCCGCACCAGAACACCCCGATCTGCGGCGGCACCCTGCTCGCCAAGGTCTTCGAGGACGCCGGGCTGCCCGCCGGACTGCTGAACGTCGTGATCACCGACATCGCGGAGATCGGCGACACCCTGCTGGAGCACCCCGTGCCGCGGATCATCTCCTTCACCGGCTCGGACAAGGTCGGCCGCCACGTCGCCACCGTCTGCGCCCAGAACCTCAAGCGCGCCGTCCTCGAACTCGGCGGCAACAGCGCCCTGATCGTGCTCGACGACGCGGACGTCGACTACGCCGTCGACGCCGCGGTCTTCAGCCGGTACGTCCACCAGGGCCAGGTCTGCATGGCCGCCAACCGCATCCTGGTCGACCGCGCGGTCGAGGCCGAGTTCACCGAGAAGTTCGTCGCCAAGGTCGCGTCCCTCGTCGTCGGCGACCCCGCCGACCCGGCCACCCAGATCGGTCCGCTGATCAACTCCTCGCAGGCCGAGTCCGTCTCCAAGCTCGTCGACCAGACCGTGGCGGCCGGGGCGACGGCCCTCCTGCACGGCCGCGCCGACGGCAACCTCGTCAGCCCGTCCGTGCTGACCGGCCTCGCCGCCGACTCGCCCGTCCTGCAGCAGGAGATCTTCGGGCCCGTCGCCCTGCTGATCCCCTTCGACGGCGAGGACGAGGCCGTCCGCATCGCCAACGACACCCCGTACGGGCTCAGCGGCGCCGTCCACACCGGCAACATCGAGCGCGGGGTGCGGGTCGGACAGCGCATCCACACCGGCATGATCCACATCAACGACGGCACCGTCCACGACGAGCCGATCGTCCCCTTCGGCGGCGAGAAGAGCTCCGGCCTCGGCCGGCTGAACGGCGACTCGATGATCGAGGCCTTCACCACCCAGAAGTGGATCTCCATCCAGCACGGCCGCTCGCAGTTCCCCTTCTGACGGCCGGTTCCGCCGCTCCGGGCGCGCCCGGAGCGGCGGCCCGTGGTCTACTGCGGGAGGCGGCACGCACCGCCTCCCGCAAGCAGACCCACCGCAGAGATAGCGAACCGCCCGACGTGCGCCTGAACGACCTCGACGAACGCATCGTCCACGCCCTCGCCGAAGACGCCCGGCGCTCCTACGCCGACATCGGCGCCATCGTCGGCCTCTCCGCCCCCGCCGTGAAACGCCGCGTCGACCGGCTGCGTGCCGAGGGTGCGATCACCGGGTTCACCGTGCGGGTCGACCCCGCGGCGCTCGGCTGGGAGACCGAGGGGTTCATCGAGATCTACTGCAGCCGCAACACCTCCCCGGACGCCATCAAGCAGGGCCTCGCCCGCTACCCGGAGATCGCCTCGGCCTCCACGGTGACCGGCGAGGCGGACGCGGTGGTGCAGGTCTTCGCCGCCGACATGCGCCACTTCGAACAGGTCCTGGAGCGCATCGCGGGGGAGCCGTACGTCGAGCGGACCAAGTCCGTCCTGGTGCTCTCGCCGCTGCTGCGCCGCTACTCCGCGGAGGCCCCGCCGGCCTGAGGCGGGTGGCGCACATCACCCCGCTGACCTGCGGTGATGCCCGACGCAACGATTCGCTGCCCGAGGCCCTTTCCGCGCAACGAATCAACGGTCGACGCGCAACGCTCGCGCCTTGTCCGGGCCGATCCGGGCCACGTACCTTCGATACGTCTCCCCACCCCGCCCGCACCGCCCGAGGTCAGCCATGCCGTCGTTGCGCACCGCCCTGCTCCAGAGCTCCGGACGGCCCGGCGCCGTCGCCGAGAACCTGAAGACGCTGGACGAGGCCGCCGGCCGGGCCGCCGGTGCCGGAGCCCGGCTGCTGGTCGCCCCCGAGCTGTTCCTCACCGGATACGCCATCGGCGACGCCGTGCCCGAACTGGCCGAGCCCGCCGACGGACCCGGTGCCGCGGCGATCGCCGAGATCGCCGTACGCCACGGCCTCGCCGTCCTCTACGGCTACCCCGAGCGTGACGGGGAGCGGATCTTCAACGCCTCCCAGCTGATCGGCGCCGACGGCGTCCGGCTCGCGAACTACCGCAAGACCCACCTGTTCGGCTGCTTCGAGCAGGAGTGGTTCACCCCCGGCGAGCAGACCGTCGTCCAGGCCGACCTCGACGGCATCCGCATCGGACTGCTGATCTGCTACGACGTCGAGTTCCCGGAGAACGTCCGGGCGCACGCCCTGGCCGGCACCGATCTGCTGCTGGTGCCCACCGCGCAGATGCACCCCTTCCAGTTCGTCGCCGAATCCGTCGTCCCCGTACGGGCCTTCGAGAGCCAGATGTACGTGGCGTACGTCAACCGCACCGGCCCGGAAGGGGAGTTCGAATTCGTCGGGCTCAGCTGTCTGGCCGGCCCCGACGGGGTGGTCCGCACCCGCGCCGGACGCGGCGAGGAACTGGTGATCGGCGAGGTCGACCCGGAGTTCCTGGCCGCCTCCCGCGCCGCCAACCCGTATCTCGCCGACCGCCGCCCCGGCCTCTACGGCTCCCTCGCCTGAGCCCGCTCCCTCCCCGAACTTTCCGTACCGCGCAAGGAGTCCGCACCCCATGACGTCCACGGTGCCCAACGCCGTCCAGCACACCGACGCGGCCGCCCCGCCGATCACCATGTTCGGGCCGGACTTCCCGTACGCGTACGACGACTTCCTCGCCCACCCGGCCGGCCTCGGGCAGATACCGGCAACCGAGCACGGCCAGGAGGTCGCCGTCATCGGCGGCGGGCTCTCCGGCATCATCGCCGCGTACGAGCTGATGAAGATGGGCCTCAAGCCCGTCGTCTACGAGGCCGACCGGATCGGCGGCCGGCTGCGCACCGTCGGCTTCGACGGCTGCGACGGCGACCTCACCGCCGAGATGGGCGCCATGCGCTTCCCGCCCTCCTCCACGGCGCTCCAGCACTACATCGACCTGGTGGGCCTCCAGACCCGGCCCTTCCCCAACCCGCTCTCCCCGGCCACGCCCTCGACCGTCGTGGACCTCAAGGGCGAGGCGCACTACGCCGAGACCATCGACGACCTGCCGCAGGTCTACCGCGACGTGGCCGAAGCCTGGAACGCCGCTCTGGAGGAGGGCGCCGACTTCTCCGACATGAACCGGGCGCTGCGCGAGCGCGACGTCCCGCGCATCCGGGAGATCTGGTCGCAGCTCGTCGAGCGGCTCGACAACCAGACCTTCTACGGCTTCCTCTGCGAGTCCGAGGCCTTCAAGTCCTTCCGGCACCGCGAGATCTTCGGCCAGGTCGGCTTCGGCACCGGCGGCTGGGACACCGACTTCCCCAACTCCATCCTGGAGATCCTCCGCGTCGTCTACACCGAGGCCGACGACCACCACCGCGGCATCGTCGGCGGCAGCCAGCAGCTCCCGCTGCGCCTGTGGGACCGTGAGCCGCGGAAGATCGTCCACTGGCCGCTCGGCACCTCGCTCTCCTCCCTGCACGACGGCGAGCCGCACGGCGCGGTCACCCGGCTGACCCGTACGGCGGGCAACCGCATCACGGTCACCGACGCCACCGGCGACATCCGCACCTTCCGGGCCGCGGTCTTCACCGGCCAGTCCTGGCTGCTCCTCTCCAAGATCGACTGCGATGACGCGCTCTTCCCGATCGACCACTGGACGGCGATGGAGCGCACCCACTACATGGAGTCGTCCAAGCTGTTCGTGCCGGTCGACCGGCCGTTCTGGCTGGACAAGGACGAGACCACCGGCCGCGACACCATGTCGATGACGCTCACCGACCGGATGACCCGGGGGACCTACCTCCTGGACGACGGGCCGGACAGGCCCGCCGTCATCTGCCTCTCCTACACGTGGTGCGACGACAGCTTGAAGTGGCTGCCGCTCTCCCCGCAGGAGCGCATGGAGGTCATGCTCAAGTCGCTCGGCGAGATCTACCCGAACGTCGACATCCGCAGCCACATCATCGGCAACCCGGTCACCGTCTCCTGGGAGAACGAGCCCTGGTTCATGGGCGCGTTCAAGGCCAACCTGCCGGGCCACTACCGCTACCAGCGGCGGCTGTTCACCCACTTCATGCAGGACCGGCTGCCCGAGGACAAGCGGGGCATCTTCCTCGCCGGGGACGACATCTCCTGGACGGCCGGCTGGGCCGAGGGCGCCGTGCAGACCGCGCTGAACGCCGTGTGGGGCGTCATGCACCAGTTCGGCGGGGCGACGGACGCGACCAACCCCGGCCCCGGCGACCTCTTCGACGAGATCGCCCCGGTCGAGCTTCCGGAGGACTGAGCCGCCGGAGCGTACCGACGCGGGCGGTCAGCGGCAGGGGGTGAGCAGGAGCCGCCCCACCAGCCCCGCGCCCGCGTCGGTCCGCTGCCGGAACTCCTCGGCCAGCGACGGGAATCCGCGCAGCCGCCAGAGCACCCGGGCCGCCGACCAGGCCGCCTCGCGGGCCCGCTCCAGGCTCCAGGAGCTCACCAGATGGGTCAGCGGATCCGCGATCTCCAACAGGTCGGGCCCCGGCATCAGTTCGTCGTGGATCCGCTCCTCCAGCAAGACAAGGAGATCGCCCACACGCTCGAACTCCCCCTCCAGATCCGGCGGATCGCAGCCGAGCGTACGGCAGGTGTCCACCACCGCCAGCACCAGATCGTGGCCCACGTGCGCCTGGAGAGCGCTGAGCGCGAACTGCACCGGACGTACGCCGGGATGGCGGCGGCAGGGGAGCAACGGGCGCCAGCACTCCGGCGGCCGCCCGCCCGCCGCGGCCGTGTCGGCGGCCGACAGATAGCGCTCGGCGCAGCGTACGGCCAGCAGGGCGGCGGCTTCCCGGCCGCCCGGCCCGCCCCCGCCGAGGTCCGGGGCCACCCGCCCGACCACCTCCAGACAGGCCGTGTTGAAGACCGCGACCCCCTCGCCGGACGGCCACCGGGAACACCATTCCCGCATGCGTTCGATCACCGGGGCAGCGCCCGCCGACGGGCAGCCCGTCCCGGCCGCTCCTGCGAACTGCTCGATCTGCGTCATGCGCGGAGCGTTGCAGCCTTAGGCTCGCCACGGCGCCGACCGGCCCGAGTATTCATCGGAACGGACGAACAGCGGTGCCGGAAAAGGGGATCGAGGAGTGCCGGGCACCCGCGTACGACGTCGCACCGCTCACCGTGAACGCCGCCGCGCCGCCCGCCGGCACGCCCTGCTCGCCGTCGCCTCGGCGGTGGTGGCGATCGGCGCGACGGCCGGGCTGATCGACGCGGGCCACCGGGACGGGCGCGACACGGCCCGCCCCGAACCGACGGCTCCGCCGGTCCTCGGGCCCCTCCCCGCCGTGCCCACGCCCACGCCGACGCCCACGGCCCCCGCCCCGTCCGCCTCCTCCGCGAGTCCCTCTCCGGCCCCGTCCCCCTCCCGCACCACGTCCCGCCCGAGCGTCGCCCCCCAGGCCCCGCCCTCCCCGTCGGCGACGCCCGCACCCGCGCCCCGCAACCGCCTCTTCCGGCACCCGCGGTCCCAGGTCCTGGACTGGGTGCGGGCGAACCCCGACGACCCGCGCCGCCCGGTCATCGAGTCCCGGATCGCGGCGCGGCCCGCCGCCGTCTGGTTCGCCGCCCACAACCCGGGCGAGATAGCCGGGCAGGTCCGTGCGGTCACCCGGGGCGCGGCCGCCGCTGGCCGGGTCCCGGTGCTCGTCCCGTACGCGATACCCGACCGGGACTGCGGCGGCGCGTCGAAGGGCGGCGCCCCGGACCTCGCGGCGTACGACACGTGGATGGGGGAGTTCGCCCAGGGGCTCGGCGCGGGAGCGGCGATCGTGATCCTGGAGCCGGACGCCATCGCCCTCTCCGACTGCCTGAGCGCCTCCGACCGGGCCGCCCGCTTCGCCTCGCTGGCCCGCGCCGGAAGAACCCTGCGCTCGGCCAACCCGCGGGCCCGGGTCTACTTCGACGGCGGCCACTCCGGCTGGCACGCCCCCGCGAAACAGGCCGCCGCGCTCCGGGCCGCCGGTGCGGCCACCAACGGCGACGGCATCTTCACCAACGTGGCCAACTTCCACCGCACCGCCGACGAGACCGCCTACGCCCGCCGGGTCCTCGCCGCGCTCGGCGGCCCGGCCGGCCTCGGCGCGGTCGTCGACACCAGCCGCAACGGCAACGGCGCGCCGCCCGCCGGTCAGTGGTGCGACCCGGCGGGCCGGGCGCTGGGGCGGACCCCGACGACGCGCACCGGTGAGGCCCGGATCGACGCGTACCTGTGGGTGAAGCTGCCGGGGGAGTCCGACGGCTGCTCGGGCGCGGCGGGCTCCTTCACCCCGGAGTACGCCTACGCTCTGGCCACCGGGTGAGCCCCGGCCGCGACCCGGCCCGCGCTCAGCTCTTCTCGGGGCTCTCGGGGCTCTCGGGGCTCTCGGGGCTCTCGGGGCCCTTGGGCCCGTCGGCGTCCTCGTCGTACGCCGACGTCCCCGAATCCAGCAGCGGTTCCTGCATCTTGAGGTGGGCCGGGGCGAAGGCCCGCAGGACGTGGTAGCCGGTGATCACGACGAGCGTGCCGAGCGCGATGCCGCCCAGTTCGAAATTGTCGGTGATCTTCAGGCTGACTCCGCCGACGCCGATGATGATGCCCGCGGCGGCCGGCACGAGGTTGAGCGGATTGCGCAGGTCCACCCGGCCGTTGAGCCAGATCTGGGCGCCCAGCAGGCCGATCATCCCGTACAGGATCACGGTGATCCCGCCGAGCACCCCGCCCGGGATCGCGGCGACGACCGCGCCGAACTTGGGGCAGAGGCCGAAGAGCAGCGCGAAGCAGGCGGCGGCCCAGTAGGCGGCCGTGGAGTAGACACGGGTGGCGGCCATCACGCCGATGTTCTCGGAGTACGTGGTGTTGGGCGGTCCGCCCACGGCGGTGGAGAGCATGGAGGCCGCGCCGTCCGCCGCGATGGCGGTGCCGAGCTTGTCGTCCAGCGGGTCGCCGGTCATCTCGCCGACGGCCTTGACGTGCCCGGCGTTCTCCGCGACGAGCGCGATCACCACGGGCAGCGCCACCAGGATCGCCGACCACTCGAAGGCGGGCGCGTGGAAGGACGGCAGCCCGATCCAGTCGGCCTGCCCGACGGCCGAGAGGTCCAGGCGCCAGTGGTCGACGGCCTCCGCCCCGCCCGCCGGAGAGTGGATCTTCCCGAACACCAGGTCCAGCACCCAGGACAGCACGTACCCGAAGACCAGCCCCAGGAAGATCGCGATCCGGGAGAGGAAACCGCGCAGGCACACCACGGCGAGACCGGTGAACAGCATCACCGCCAGCGCCGTCCACTGGTCCTGCGGCCAGTACGTCGAGGCGGTCACCGGCGCCAGGTTGAAGCCGATCAGCATCACGACCGCGCCCGTCACCACCGGCGGCATCGCCGCGTGGATGATCCGCGCGCCGAACCGCTGCACGGCGAGACCCACCAGGAGCAGGGCCGCGCCGACCACCAGCACCGCACCCGTGACGGTCGCGCTGTCACCGCCGCTCGCCCGGATCGTGGCCGCGACGCCGACGAAGGAGAGCGAGCAGCCCAGATAGCTGGGTACCCGGCCCTTGGTCGCCAGCAGGAAGATCGCGGTCGCGACACCGGACATCATGATCGCGAGGTTCGGGTCCAGGCCCATCAGGACCGGGGCGACGAACGAGGCCCCGAACATCGCCACCACATGCTGGGCGCCGAGTCCGAACGTACGGGGCCAGGAGAGCCGTTCGTCGGGGCGGACCACCGCCCCGGGCGCGGGGGTCTTCCCGTCGCCGTGCAAGGTCCAGCGCACGCCGAGGCTCATGGTTGCTCCCTGAAGGTCTGCTCGGTGTGCCGACCGGTCTGCGACCCGGGGTTCGGTGTTCACCTGCGGAAAAGATCAGCGCCATGGTAGTGGTGCGCCCGGTGGCGGCCGCGCGGAGGTCACCTCACCGCGTGTGCCGCAGCGCCACGCCCGTACGCGATCGGTCTCCTCATCGCGTACGCCGTGTCCGTCGCGTCCATCGTGTCCGTCACGTACGCCGTGTCCGTCACGGACCCGTCACCTGAGCCGTTCCGTCCGGCCCCGCGTCAGCTTCCGGTGGCGCTCTTGGCCGTCGTACCCCCACCGACCGCCGATCCCGTGACCTTACGGTCGGCCGACCGCAGCACCCCGGCGCCCAGCACCAGGCCGAGGGCCAGCACCGTCACCACGCCGAACGACACCACCAGCGAGGTCGCCTCGGCCAGCGAGCCGATCGCGGAGGGGGCGATCAGACCGGAGGTGTACGTGATGGTGGCGACGCCCGCGATGGCCTGGCTCGGGTTCGGCCCGCTGCGCCCCGCCGCGGCGAAGGCCAGCGGGACCACGACCGCCACGCCGAGGCCCAGCAGCCCGAAGCCGCACATCGCGACCGCGGGGGAGGGCGAGAACACGACCAGCAGCCCGCCCGCGGTGGCCATCACTCCGCCGGTCCGCACCGTGCGGACCGCGCCGAAGCGGTCGACGATCCGGTCCCCGGCGATCCTGGCCACCGCCATCATCAGGGCGAACGCCGTGGTGGACGCGGCCGCGAGACCGTCCGAGCTGTCCAGGACGTCTCGCAGGTAGACCGCCGACCAGTCCAGGCTGGCCCCCTCGGCGAACACCGCGCAGAACCCGACCGCGCCGATGACCAGGGCCGACTTCGGCGGCAGCGTGAACCGCGGCGGCGGCTCCTCGTCCGTGCGGCTCTGGATGTCCAGGACGTTCCGGCAGGCGATCAGACCCAGCGCCGTGAGCACCAGGGCCGCGACGAGATGGTGCGTGCGGGCGTCCGTCGCGGTGTGGGCCGCGACCGTGCCCGCCGCCGAACCGATCAGCGCGCCCACGCTCCACATGCCGTGCAGCCCCGACATGATCGACTTGTCGAGACGGTTCTCCACCTCGACGCCCAGCGCGTTCATGGCCACGTCGGACATCCCCGCCGTCGCCCCGTAGACGAACAGCGCTGCGCACAAGGTGACCAGGTTCGGTGCCAGCGCGGGCAGGATCAGCGCCAGCGTCCAGAGCGTCAGCAGCCCTCGCAGCGCGGTCCGGGCCCCGAACCGGTGGCTGATCCGCCCCGCCAGCGGCATCGCGACCGACGCGCCGATCGCCGGGAAGGCCAGCGCCAGACCGAGCTGGCCCGCGCTCACCCCGGCGTGGTCCTGGATCCACGGCACCCGGGTCGCGAAGCTGCCGGTCACCGCCCCGTGGACGGTGAAGACCGCGGCGACGGCGATCCGCGCCCGCTTCACCTGCTCTGTGCCGTAGACCGTGACGGTCGAGTCGTTCGTCATGCCGTCGAGCCCCTCCCCTGGGAATCCTCGGACGCCGGCCGGTCCGGCGCTTCCACCGCCTCTGCCGCTTCCTCGCGGCGCTGCGTGGCGTAAACTATCAGGAACCCTGCCTGATAAATAGTCGTTTCTCAGAGGCCCGGAAAGCGGCGGGGCGACGATCTGGAAGGATCCCGGTATGCCCGCATCTCCGAGCACGGCTCGGGCCATCAACGACCGGCTCGCGCTGCGGCTGCTCCAGCAGGACGGACCGCTGACGGCCACCCAGCTCAAGGCGCTGACCGGACTCTCCCGGCCCACCGTCGCCGACCTCGTCGAACGGCTCCGGAGCGCCGGTCTGATCCAGGTCGTCGGCGAGTCCGGAGCCGTCCGCCGCGGCCCCAACGCCAAGCTGTACGGGATCGTCGCCGACCGGGCCCATCTCGCCGCGCTCGACGTGCGTCTCGGCAGCGTCAGCGTGGTCGTCACCGATCTCCTCGGGGCGACGCTGGCCGAGGACTCGTTGCCCATCGGCAGCGACACCGGCACCGAACCCGCCGTCGAGCGTGCGGCCGCGCTCCTGGAGCGCACCGCCCGCGCGGCCGGGTCCGCCCCCCTGCACAGCGTCGGGATCGGGGCGCCGGGGCTGATCGACCCCGGCACCGGCGAACTGCGCGACAGCTCAGGGCTGCCCGCCTGGCACCGGGGTCTGGTCCGGGAGCTCCAGCGGCGGCTTCCGGCCACCGTCCTGGTGGAGAACGAGACCAACCTCGCGGCCGTCGCGGAGCACCGGGAGGGCGCCGCCCACGACCGGGAGACCTTCGTCCTGCTCTGGCTGGGCCAGGGGATCGGAGCCGCCGTGATGCTGGACGGCAAGCTGCGCCAGGGGGCGTCCGGCGGCGCGGGGGAGATCGGCTTCCTTCCCGTCCCCGGGGTGAGCGGGCTGCCGTCGGCGGTCAACTGCGAGGGCGGATTCCACTCCCTGGCCGGCTCCGTCGCCCTGTGCGAACTCGCCGCCGCGCACGGACTCGTGGACCGGGCGGCAGTGGCCGAGGGTCAGGAGGAGGCGGCCGCCGTGGACGCGGTGCGGGCCGCCCTGGAGGCGGGGGAGGCGGGCGAGCCCTTCCTGAAGGAGGTCGCCGACCGGCTCGCCCTCGGGTCCGCCGCCGTCGTCTCGGTGCTCGACCCGGGCTGCGTGCTGCTCGCCGGTGCCGTCGGCCATGCGGGCGGGTCCGCGCTCGCCGCCCGGGTCGAGGAGCGGCTGGCCGCGATGTCGCCGCTGCGCACCGAGGTCCGCGCCGGTTCGCTGGGCGACGGGGCCGTGCTGCGCGGCGCGCTGCTCTCGGCCCGGGACGCGGCGCAGGACGCGCTGTTCGCCCCGGAGGGCTGACCGGGCCGAGGGGGCAGAGAGCCGAACGGCCCGGCGTGAGCGGGGAAACCGCTCACGCCGGGCCGACGACAGGTCCTAGAGGATCAGCAGGCGCCGAGGTCCTTCCAGACGCCCCACTCACCGGTGGACCCGGGCGTCTCGCCCTTCGTCCACCACGAGGCCTTCCACTGGTGACCGCCGTGGCTGACGGTGGAGCCGCCGCCGTACTCGGTGGTCGCGTTCCACGCCGGGGCCGAGCAGCTGCCGCCCGGCTGCGTGGGCGTCGGGGTCGGCGTCGGGCCGGTCGGGTCCGGGGTCGGGGTCGGGGTCGGCGTCGGGTTGGTCCCGGTGCCGGGCTCGACCACCGTGGTGCCGCGGGCCAGGTCACCGGCGAGGGAGTAGGACTTCCCGCCGAAGGTCACGGTCCAGTTCGACGGGGTGGACGTGGGCAGGTAGTAGACGAAGTCCAGCTCCACCGAGGCGCCGGGTGCCAGGCTCTGCCAGGCCGGGAGCTTCAGCGAGACACGGTTGTAGTCGCCCTTCAGGCCGCCGATGTTGTTGGCCGCCGTGTGGTCGCTGCGGACGATCTTCGTGCCGAAGCCGGACTGGTCCTTGGCGTTGGCCGGGGCGGAGGTGGAGTAGTCGAACTGGAACTCCGTGCCGCCGGGCAGCGTGGCCTGGGTCCGGTTGGTGATCTTCAGCTTGGGGCTGATCGGGTAGTTGGAGTCGCCCAGCGGGAACTGCCCGAAGGAGACGTCGATGTTGAGCGCCTCGGCCGGCAGGTCGATCGTGGAGCGCTTCGCGCCGTACGGAGTGGCCGACTTGAACGCGTCGTACATCGCGGTGGTCAGCGTGGACCCCGTCTCGTACTGCCCCTTCGCCGCGTTCCACCGGTAGTCGCCCGCCAGCTCCCAGATCATCGTGCCGCCGATGCCCTTGTCCACGACGTAGTCGGCCTTGGCCTTCACCGACTGCTCGTCCTCGGTGGAGAGGAACACCTTCTTCTCGGCGTTCCACAGCCACGGGGCGACCAGCGTCGAGTCGTACTTGCGGGCGTAGGTGCCGGTCAGCTTGGTGTCCGCGGGGAAGCCGTAGTCGGTGACGTAGTCCCCGACGATGCCCTTCTCCAGGTTCTTCGCGTGCCACATCGGGTTGGAACCGGCGGGCGATTCCTTGCCGTTGGTGTCCTTGTCGTGCCACAGGTTGTCGATGCCGACCGCGCCGTCACCGCACTTGGTCAGCCCCGCGCCCGCCGGGCAGTCGGTGGTGGCCGCCTTGCCCCACAGGCCGTCGGTGCCGCCCTGCACGTTCTTGAAGCCGCGGGTGTAGTACGGCAGGCCGATGTTGATCCGGCCGGCCGGCATCGAGCCGCGGAAGTAGTGGTAGGCCCAGTCGGTGTTGAGGTAGCCGAGACCGCCGTACTGCGAGGTGGTGTACACGCCCGCCTGCGCCAGCTCGTTGTCCTTGCCGTCGTCGAACAGCGAGGCGTTGGGCCCGACGTACTCGTTCCAGGCGCCGTGCAGGTCGTAGGACATGATGTTGACGTAGTCCAGGTACTTCTGCATCTGGTACGTCTCCATGCCCCGCAGCAGGTAGCCGGAGGAGGGGGCGGCGACGGTCAGCAGGTAGTGCTTGCCGTCGGCCTCGCCCGCGCGGTCGAGCTTCTCGCGCAGCGTCTTCATCAGGGCGTCGTAGCCCTTGACCAGGCCCGCGCGGCGGCCGTTGGCCAGCGTGTGGTCCAGCGGGTTGCCCGCGTCCTTCATCGTGGTGGCGTACTCGTAGTCGATGTCGACGCCGTTGAAGCCGTACTTCTTGATGAAGGCGACGGCCGAGTCGGCGAAGGTATTGATGCCCGCCTGGTTGACCGAGCCGTCGGCGTTGGTCGCCATCGAGTAGAAGCCGCCCGAGTCGACGCGCTTGCCGTCGGGGGCGAAGTAGCCGCCGGTCTCGGCCCAACCGCCCACGGAGACCAGGGTCTTCACGTTCGGGTGCTGCTTCTTGTACTTCGTCAGCAGGTTGAAGTGGCCCTTGTAGGGGAGCGCCGGGTCCATTTCCGCACCCGCGACACCGGGCCAGGTCATCCCGGTGGAGGCGTTGTCGGCGCCGTCCGGGCCGACCGAGAGCTTGTTGGAGCCGTCGACATGGGCGAAGGCATAGTTGAGGTGGGTGACCTTGTCCCACGGGATGTCCGGGACGAGGTAGGCGTCCTTGCCGTCCTTGCCGGTACGCCAGTTGGTGAAGTAGCCGATGACGCGCCGCTGGTGGTCGGCGCCCATCTTCTCGCGTCCGTCGGCGTCGTACACGGAGCAGTACGGGACGTTGACGCCGGGAGTCTGGTAAAGCCCGTCGGGGCGACAGGAGTTCTGGTCGGCGGCGGCGGCCGAGGGGCCTGCGGCGAGCGAACTCAGCAGCAGTCCGGCGACGGCGGCGCCGGCGGCGAGGAGCGTGGCTCTCGCTCGGGTGGGGGACAGCATGTGGTCGTTCCTCCTGGGGAGGTCGGCGGAACACAACTGGCTGAAAAAAAGGGGGCGGGTCAGTCGGGGTCCCGGTGTGCGCCCACCGTGGGACCGAACCTCGGAGGTGACGCAGAGATTAAGAGGACTAGACCAGTGCGTCAATAGGTCTGGACCTTTACGGCTCAACTTCGTGAATGACTACGTTGTCGTCGGTCGTTCGGGCAGTGTTCCGGCACCGTTCCGGCAGCGTTCCGGCGTCGCTCCGAACGGATCGCGCCACGTTCTCCGCGGCGCGGCCCGCCCGCCCCTGTGACCCAGCCCACAGCGTTCACCTGCATGGCCGAGAGACGTCCGTGGCAGACTGGTTCCGTACCAGTAGCAGCGCACTCCGGGGTCGGTGCAATTCCGAACCGGCGGTTACAGTCCGCGACCCGTCCGCAGCCAGCGGCCGGTTGACCAGGTGAAATTCCTGGACCGACGGTTAAAGTCCGGATGGGAGGCAGTGCGCGGCGGTTTGTCATCGGTACGCCGCCGTCGGCGGACGCATGGCCGGGATTCTCCCGGGACGCCGTGCGTTCCTGGCGTTTCCCGTTCTCGGGTTCGCGGCGTTCCCGCTGGTGATCCGCTTTCTCTGTCGTCATCGACAGGCCCCGGAGTCCGTGCCCGAAGAGGCAGGAGGACCCGGTGGACACCGCAGCCGACATCACCGCGATGCGCCGAGCGATCACGCTCGCCGCCCGTGGTCTCGGCTCCACCAGCCCCAATCCGGTCGTCGGCTGTGTGATCACCGACGCCGCCGGAGCCGTGGTCGGTGAAGGCTTCCATCAGCGCGCCGGAGGGCCGCACGCCGAGGTCCACGCCCTGCGCGCGGCCGGCGACCTGGCCCGAGGCTCCACCGCCTACGTCACCCTCGAACCCTGCAACCACACCGGCCGCACCGGCCCCTGCGCCCAGGCCCTCCTGGCCGCCGGGATCAGCCGTGTCGTGTACGCGGTCGGCGACCCGAACCCGCAGGCCACGGGCGGCGGCGACACGCTGCGCGCGGCCGGGGTCCGGGTGGAGCAGGGCCTCCTCGCCGACGAGGCCGAGGCGGGCAACGCGGCCTGGCTGACCTCGGTGCGCCTCGGCCGGCCGTACGTCCTGTGGAAGTACGCCGCCACCCTCGACGGCCGCATCGCCGCCGCCGACGCCACCAGCCGGTGGATCACCTCGCCCGAGGCCCGCGCCGACGTCCACCGGCTGCGCGCCGAGGCCGACGCCGTGCTCGTCGGCTCCGGCACCGCCCGCACCGACGACCCCCAGCTCGGCGTACGCGGCATCGACGGCGCAACCCAGCCGCTCCGGGTCGTCGTCGACACCAACGCCGCCGCCGTGAAGCCCGGCGCCCGGGTCCTGGACGCCACCGCGCCCACCCTGATCGCCGTCGCCGAGGACGCCCCGGCCGGTCACCTCCCCGTGGACGCCGTCCTGCGGCTGCCCCGCGCGGCCACCGGCCCCGGCCTCGACCTCGACGTCCTCCTCGAAGCCCTGCACACCCGGGGCGTCCGCTCCGTACTCGTCGAAGGCGGCCCCACCCTCGCGGGCGCCTTCGTCGCCGCCGGAAAGGTCGACAAGGTCGTCGGCTATCTCGCCCCGGTCCTGCTCGGCGCGGGCCCCGCCGCCCTCGCCGACGCCGGAATCTCCACCATCTCCCGGGCGTTGCGCCTCGATGTGACCGAGACCGTGGCCATCGGCCCCGATCTGCGTGTCACCGCCGTTCCCGCTGCCCCCGCCCCTGTTCGGAAGGGAAACTGAGTGTTCACCGGAATTGTCGAAGAACTGGGCGAGGTCACCGCCGTCGAGCAGCTGGCCGACGCCTCCCGCTTCCGGCTGCGCGGCCCCCTCGTCACCGAGGGCGCGAAGCACGGTGACTCCATCGCGGTCAACGGCGTCTGCCTCACCGTCGTGGACACCGGGAACGGCGAATTCACCGCCGACGTGATGGCCGAGACGCTGAAGCGCTCCAGCCTCGGCGCGCTCGCCCCCGGCTCCCGGGTCAACCTGGAGCGCCCGATGGCGCTCGGCGGCCGGCTCGGCGGACATCTCGTCCAGGGCCATGTGGACGGCACCGGCACCATCGTCGAGCGCACCCCCTCAGAGCACTGGGAGATCGTCAAGGTCTCCCTGCCGCCCGAGCTGACCCGGTACGTCGTCGAGAAGGGCTCCATCACCGTCGACGGCGTCAGCCTCACCGTCGTCGAGGCGGCGGCCGACTTCTTCACCATCAGCCTCATCCCCACCACCCTCGCCCTGACCACGCTCGGACACAAGCAGCCCGGCGACCCGGTCAACCTGGAGGTGGACGTCATCGCCAAGTACGTCGAGCGGATGCTCGGGGACCGGACCGGACAGGAACCGCGATGAACGCCACGTCCTGGCTCAACTCCGAGGCCTTCACCGTGTTCGGCCAGCACATCAAGTGGTCGGACATGATCGGCAACATCGTCGGCCTGATCGCCCTGGCCCTCGGCTGGCGGCGCTCCATCTGGACCTGGCCCGCCCAGCTCCTCTCCGGCGTGATCCTGCTCGTCGCCTTCGCCTCCGCGCACCTCTCCGGCAGCGCGGGCAAGCAGCTGGTCGTCATCGTCGTCGCCCTGTGGGGCTGGTGGTCCTGGAACCGCGGCAGGCAGCAGGCCCAGGACGGCTCCATCGCCGTCCGCTTCGCCACCTGGCGCGAACGCGGCGTGCTGATCGGCGGCGCCGCGCTCGGCACCCTCGCCGTCGGCGGCCTGTTCACCGCCTTCCCGTCGCTGTCCTGGGACCCGTGGCCGGACGCGTACATCTTCGTCGGCACCGTCGTCGCGATGTACGCCCAGGCCCGCGGCATGGTCGAGTTCTGGTTCGCCTGGCTGCTGGTCGACCTCGTCGGCGTCCCGCTGAACTTCGCCAACGGCTTCGCCTTCTCCGGCTTCGTCTACATCATCTACGGCGCCCTCGTCCTGTGGGGCATGCGCGACTGGTGGCTGCGTACGCGGACACCCGCTCTGGAAGGAGCCACGGCATGACTGCTCAGCCCACCTGGCTGCACCCCGGCCACGACCCGCTCCCCGAGAACCTGTCCCTGGACCCGGTCGAGCAGGCCATCCGTGACATCGCCGCCGGCCGCCCCGTCGTCGTCGTGGACGACGAGGACCGCGAGAACGAGGGCGACCTCGTCATCGCCGCCGAGAAGGCCACCCCCGAGATCGTCGCCTTCATGATGAGCGAGTGCCGCGGCCTGATCTGCGCCCCCATGGAGAGCGACGAGCTGGAACGCCTCGAACTGCCGCAGATGGTCGAGGAGAACACCGAGTCGATGCAGACCGCCTTCACGGTCTCCGTCGACGCCTCCGCCGCGCATGGCGTCACCACCGGCATCTCCGCCGCCGACCGCGCCACCACCCTGCGGATGCTCGCGGGCGGCGTCGCCGGACCCGGCGACTTCGTCCGGCCCGGCCACATCTTCCCGCTGCGCGCCCGCTCCGGCGGCGTCCTCGTCCGCAACGGCCACACCGAGGCCGCCGTCGACCTCGCCCGGCTCGCCGGACTGCGCCCCGCCGGGGCCATCGTCGAGATCGCCGGCGAGGACGGCGAGATGCTCCGGCTGCCCGAACTGATCCCGTTCGCCCGCAAGCACGGCCTGACGATCATCTCCATCGAGGACCTGATCGCCTACCGCCGCAGCAACGAGCCGACCGTCCGCCGCGAGGCACAGACCCGGCTGCCCACCGCGTTCGGCGACTTCACCGCGTACGGCTACCGCTCCATCGCCGACGGTGTCGAGCACGTCGCCCTGGTCCACGGCGACATCGGCGACGGCGAGGACGTCCTCGTACGCATCCACTCCGAGTGCCTGACCGGCGACATCTTCCAGTCCCAGCGCTGCGACTGCGGCCCGCAGCTGCACGCCTCCATGCGGCGCATCACCGAAGCGGGCCGGGGCGTCGTCGTCTACCTCCGCGGCCACGAGGGACGCGGCATCGGCCTGCTCTCCAAGCTGCGCGCGTACGAACTCCAGGAGCGTGGCGTCGACACCCTCGACGCCAACCTGGAGCTGGGCCTGCCCGCCGACGCCCGCGACTACGCGGCGGGCGCCCAGGTCCTCAAGGACCTCGGCGTCACCAGCCTGCGGCTGATGACCAACAACCCCGAGAAGACCGCGGCCGTCGTCCGCCACGGACTCGCCGTCACCGGCCGCGAGCCCATGCCCGTCCAGGCCGGCGAGCACAACCTGCGCTACCTGCGCACCAAGCGCGACCGCATGGGCCACGATCTGCCGTGGCTCGACGGAACCCCGGCGTCGACCTGCGCCAACCAGTAACGAACACCTCTTAACCAGCAACAGGAGAGACATGAGCGGCAAGGGTGCACCCGAACTGTCCGTACGCAACTGCGGCGACCTGCGCGTGGCCGTGATCGCGGCCCAGTGGCACGAGAAGGTCATGGACGGACTCGTCGACGGCGCGCTGCGCGCCCTGCACGAGCTGGGCATCGACGAGCCGACCCTGCTCCGGGTCCCCGGCTCCTTCGAGCTGCCCGTCGTCGCCAAGGTGCTCGCAGGACGCGGCTACGACGCGATCGTCGCCCTCGGCGTGGTCATCCGCGGCGGCACCCCCCACTTCGAGTACGTCTCCCAGGGCGTCACCCTCGGCCTCACCCAGGTCACCGTCGACACCGGTGTTCCCGTCGGCTTCGGCGTACTGACCTGTGACACCGAGGAGCAGGCCCTCGACCGGGCCGGCCTCGAAGGGTCCAACGAGGACAAGGGGCACGAAGCGGTCACCGCGGCGGTCGCCACCGCCGCCACGCTGCGGACCGTCAGCGAACCCTGGCGCTGAGTGCCCTCCGGGGACCCCGTATTCTGAGGACCATCATGGCCAACAAAACCTTCGAAGAGCTCTTCGCCGAGCTCCAGCTCAAGGCCGCCGAGGGCGACCCCGCGACCTCCCGCACCGCCGAACTGGTGGACAAGGGCGTCCATGCCATCGGCAAGAAGGTCGTCGAGGAGGCCGCCGAGGTCTGGATGGCCGCCGAGTACGAGGGCAAGGAAGCCGCCGCCGAGGAGATCTCGCAGCTGCTGTACCACGTCCAGGTGATGATGGTCGCCCGCGGGATCTCGCTCGACGACGTCTACGCCCATCTCTGAGCACACCCCGCCCGTCCCACCACCCCTTCGCTCAAAGGAAACCTGACCTCATGCTGCGCATCGCCGTCCCCAACAAGGGTGCAATCTCCGGGCCTGCGATGGCGATGCTCCATGAGGCGGGCTACCGGCAGCGCAAGGAGTCGAAGGAACTGGTCCTCGTCGACCCGGCGAACGAGGTCGAGTTCTTCTACCTGCGGCCGCGCGACATCGCGATCTACGTCAGCTCCGGCAAGCTGGACATCGGCATCACCGGGCGCGACCTGCTGCTGGACTCCGGGGCGGACGCCGAGGAGATCCTCCAGCTCGGCTTCGCCCGCTCCACCTTCCGCTACGCCACGAAGCCCGGCACGGCCGCCGGCCCCAAGGACTTCGCCGGCATGACGATCGCCACGTCCTACGAGGGCATCGTGGCGAAGCACCTGGCCGACGAGGGCGTCGACGCCTCCGTCGTGCACCTCGACGGCGCGGTCGAGACGGCCATCGAGCTCGGCGTCGCCCAGATCATCGCCGACGTCGTCGAGACCGGCACCAGCATGCGCAACGCGGGCCTCGAAATCATCGGCGAGCCGATCATGCGGTCGGAGGCCGTGGTGATCCGCCGCACCGGCGCCCCCGCCGACGACCCCAAGGTGCAGCAGTTCCTCCGCCGCCTCCAGGGCGTCCTGGTCGCCCGGTCCTACGTGATGATGGACTACGACTGCCGCGTCGAGCACCTGGAGCGCGCCGTCGCCCTCACCCCGGGCCTGGAGTCGCCGACCATCTCCCCGCTGCACCACGAGGGCTGGGTCGCCGTCCGCTCCATGGTCGCGGCCAAGGAGGCCCAGCGGATCATGGACGACCTGTACGAGCTCGGCGCCCGCGCCATCCTCACCACGGCCATCCACGCCTGCCGCCTCTGACGGATCCGCCCGCACCCCGAGAGAAGCCCCGATGTCCGCGCCCAGGCCCGAACTCCCCACCCTGCCGGTCACCTTCCGGCCCACCCTCACCCGGGTGGTCCTGCTGAGCGTGGGCCTGGCGATGTTCCTCGTCATCACCGTCGTCGCGCTGATGCTGGAGCGGCTCAACGCGGGGGAGCGGGCCAGCTTCGTCTTCGTCGCGGCGCTGTTCTTCGGCGTCCTGGCGCTGCTGAGCAGGCCCAAGATCGCGGCCGACGACACCGGGGTCACCGTCGTCAACCTCACCCGGACCCGCAGGCTGGCCTGGGAGGAGATCCTCCGCGTCAACCTGCGCTCCGGCGACCCCTGGGTCTTCCTCGACCTCAGCGACGGCACCAGCCTGCCCGCCCTCGGCATCCAGCCCGGCCTGGCCAAGCAGCAGGCCATCCGCGACGCCCGCGCCCTGCGGTCCCTCGCCGAGGCGCGCGGCGCAGGCGGCGACGACACTCCCACCGGCGGCTGAGCCGCCGCCCGGCACGGGGCCTTCTTGTCTACTCTGGTGGGCGGCGGCGCCCCGTGCGCCCCGCCCCGCCCGTACCACGGCCCCGCCCCGGGCCCGCGGGGTTCTTCCTGCGACCCAAGGAGTGACTCCCTCCAGCAATGGACGGATCGTCCGGTAGTACCCGCGCCGCCCCTTCCCCGGAGGCGGCGGCCTCATGACCACCCCCCTGCTGCTCCTCGCGGCGGCCTTCCTCCTCATCCTCGCCAACGGCTTCTTCGTGGCGGCCGAATTCGGGCTCGTCACCGTGGACCGGCCCGACGCCGAACGCGCCGCCGCCGAGGGCGACCGGCGGGCCCGCACCGTCGTCCGCGCCCTGCGTGAACTCTCCTTCCAGCTCTCCGGCACCCAGCTCGGCATCACCATCACCTCCCTGGTCGTGGGCATGCTCGCCGAACCGGCCCTCGCCCAACTGCTCGCCGGGCCCCTCACCGCCACCGGACTGCCCGCGGGGGCGGTGCCCGGTGTCGCCGTCGTCGTCGGGATGCTGCTGGCCTCCGCCGTCCAGATGGTCGTCGGCGAACTCGTACCGAAGAACTGGGCGGTCTCCCGGCCGCTCCAGGTGGCCCGCTTCGTCGCCGGACCCCAGGCCCGCTTCGCGGCCCTCCTGCGACCGGTCATCACCCTCCTCAACGCCCTGGCGAACCGGCTGGTCCGCCTCCTGGGCGTCGAGCCCACCGACGAACTGGCCTCCGCCCGCACCCCGGGCGAACTGGTCTCCCTCGCCCGGCACTCCGCCGAGGCCGGGGCCCTGGAACAGGACACCGCCGACCTCTTCGTGCGGACGCTCTCGCTGGCCGGTCTCACCGCCCAGCACGTCATGACCCCCCGGGTGAAGGTCAGCGCCCTGCACTCCTCCGCCACCGCCGAGGACGTCCTCAACCTGACCCGCGCCACCGGCCTCTCCCGCTTCCCGGTCTACCGGGACCGCATCGACGAGGTCATCGGCATGGTCCACCTCAAGGACGCCCTCGCCGTCCCCGCCCACGAGCGCCTGCGCACCCCGGCCGGCCGGATCGCCGTCGCCCCGCTCCTGGTGCCCGGCACCCTGCCGGTGGAACAGCTGCTGCGGCGGCTGCGCCACGAGCAGCCGATAGCCGTGGTCGTCGACGAGTACGGCGGCACCGCCGGCGTCGTCACCCTGGAGGACATCATCGAGGAGCTCGTCGGCGAGGTCCGCGACGAGCACGACGCCGAAGGGGACGCCCGCCCCGAGCTGACCGCCGTCACCGGCGAGGACGGCCGCCCCGCGTGGGACGCCGAGGGCAGCTGCCGGGTCCACACCCTGCGCCGCGGCGGCCTGGACGTCCCCGACGGACCGTACGAGACCGTCGCCGGGCTCGTCGCGGAACTCCTGGGCCGCATCCCCGCCCCCGGCGACCGCGCCGAACTCCCCGGCTGGCGGATCACCGTCCGCCAGGTCGGCCACAACCGCGCCGAACGCGTCCGGTTCGCCCGGACGTCCGGCCCGCCGCCGGAGACGGCCGCACCGGGTCTGCTGGAGGCCGCGCGATGAGCCTGCTCCAACTCCTCCTCGCCGCCCTCCTCGTGCTGGCGAACGGCTTCTTCGTCGGCGCGGAGTTCGCCCTCGTCTCCGTCCGCCGCAGCCAGATCGAACCGCTGGCCGCGCAGGGGTCGGGCCGGGCCCGCACCGTCCTGCACGGCCTGGAGAACCTGCCGCAGATGATGGCCGCCGCCCAGTTCGGCATCACCGTCTGCTCCCTCACCCTCGGAGCCGTCGCCGAGCCGACCGTCGCCCACCTCCTGGAGCCGGTCTTCCACGCGGCGCACGTCCCCGACGGTCTCGTCCACCCCCTCGGCTTCGCCCTCGCGCTGCTGACCGTGGTCGTCCTGCACCTGGTCATCGGCGAGATGGTCCCGAAGAACCTCGCGATGGCGGCGCCCGAGCGGACCGCGCTGTGGCTCAGCCCCGGCCTGGTCGCCTTCGCCCGGCTCTGCCGGCCGGTCACCACCGCGCTCGGCGCCTGCGCCGGTCTGGTGCTGCGGCTCTTCGGCGTCGAGCCGAAGGACGAGGTGGAGGCCGTCTTCACCAGTCAGCAGCTCAACCGGCTGGTCGAGGACTCCGGACAGGCCGGCCTCCTCGGTCCGGAGGCCGCGGAACGCCTGGAGGACGCCCTCGAACTGGGCAGCAGGCCCGTCGCCGACGTCCTGCTGGAACGGGCGTCCCTGGTCACCGTCGATCCGTCGGTCACCCCGCGCCGGATCGAGGAGCTGACGGTACGCACCGGCTTCTCCCGCTTCCCCGTCTGCGCGGAGGACGGCGGCCCCTTCATGGGCTACCTCCACGTCAAGGACGTCCTGGAGCTGGAGGACCCCGACCGGGCGGTCCCGCGGCAGGTCTGGCGCCCGATGGCGACCGTACGGGCCGAACTCCCGCTGGACGACGCCCTGACCGTGATGCGCCGCGCCGCGACGCACCTCGCCCAGGTCGCCGACGGATCGGGCCGGGTCCTCGGCCTGGTCGCCATGGAGGACGTCCTGGAGACGCTGGTGGGGGAGGTACGCGACCCGGCCCACCGGGTGGTGTCCGTGCCCCGCCGCACGGTGGACGTCCCCAGGACACCGGGGCGGCCGCCGTCCGGGGCCCTGGTGCGCTGAACCGGCGGTACGGGGCCGGGGCCGGGGCCGGCGGTGTGAGGCCGGGCCTGAGTATGGGCCGGGGAATGGGCCGGGCCGGGGCGTCGGCTTCCCCGGCCCGGCCTCACACCGCCCCCGGCTCCTGCTTGCCCCGGCCCACCGGACCGCGCCCCGACAGCACCTCGCCGTAGGCCTGCATCAGGTCGGCCAGCCGCAGCGTCGACAGATCCTCCCGGGTCAGCTCGCCCGCGTAGCCGGACAGCCGCAGATCGCGGTACGCGCAGCTCTTCTCGTACAGCGTCCGCAGGAAACGGCCGTTGCCCAGCTCGTCGATCCACCCCTGGTCCACCACATGGCCGCTGATGGAGCGCAGCTCGTCCACCGCCTCCTCGTCCCACACGTCGTCGTTCTCGGCGGCCAGGACACTGCCGATCGCGGTGAGTTCGAGCGGCCGGTAGCTGGGGAAGTCGACCCGGCTGGTGAACCGGGAGGAGAGTCCGGGATTGGTGGCGAGCAGCCGGTCCATGCCCTCCGGGTACCCCGCGAGGATGACGACGAGATGGTCCCGGTTGTCCTCGGCCCGCTTGAGGAGCACCTGGAGCGCCTCGTCGCCGTACGCGTCGCCCTTGCTGTAACCGGAGTTGGCCAGGCTGTACGCCTCGTCGACGAACAGCACCCCGCCGAGCGCCGAATCGATCAGCTCGTTCGCCTTCACCGCCGTCTGGCCCAGGAACTCCCCGACCAGATCCGATCGTTGGGCCTCGACCAGATGATCGCCACCGAGCAGCCCGAGGGCGTAGAAGATCCGGCCCAGGATGCGGGCCACCGTGGTCTTGCCGGTGCCGGAGGGCCCGGAGAAGACGAAGTGGCGCTTCGGCGGCTGCACGGGCAGCCCCTGCTCGGCCCGCAGCCGGGCCATGTTCAACTGCGCCGAGACCGCCTTGACCTGCCGCTTCACCGGCTCCAGGCCGACCATCCGCTCCAGCTGCGCCAGCGCCTCGGCCAGCAGAACGGGATCGCTCGGCCCGGCCGGGAAGGGCGGCGGCCTGCGGGTCTTGGTGCGCCTGGCCCCCTCGACCGGGGCCGACGGGCCGGCGGCTGGCTCGTCGCCGAGCAGCCCCGCCTCGCCCACCGGCCAGGACTCGCGCCCGTCCACCAGATCGGTGCCGAGCAACGCGTCGCCCTCCGGCTGTGCCTCCGCCCCCGCGCTCCCCGAACCGAAACCGGTCAGGGACACGGCGGCCAGATCCGCCGACTCGTCGAACCCGTCGCCCTCCACGAGCGCGGCCAGCCGGGCCGAGGTGTCCATGAACGCCGGATCCACCCGGTGCACCGCCCGGTACAGCGGCAGGGCGGCGGCGCTCCGGCCCGTACCCTCGTGGGCCCGCGCCAGCCAGTAGCGCAGCTCCTTGCGCTGCGGCTGCTCGCTGCGACAGCGCATCAACGCGGCCGACAGCAGCGGCTCCGCCTGCCCGAACATCTCCAGCCGCACCCGGGCCATCCCGCCGAACAGACCCGCCTCGATGCCCAGCATCGGATCGTCGACGAGCTGCTCGGTGCAGCGCACCAACTGCTCCCAGTCCTTGACCAGATACGAGCGGCAGGCGTGGAGGAAGCGCACCTGCGGGTCCGCGTCCACGGGCGGCAGCCCGGCCAGTGCCCGGTCCAGCTCGGGCACATGGCGTCCGTCCAGCCAGTGCGAGGCGTGCGCCAGCAGCAGATCGCGCGGGCTCTCCAGCACCGGCTGCACCCACCAGCCCAGCCAGTACCAGGAGTTGAGCGTACGACGGTGACGGGCGCGCTGTTCGCCGAAGCGGTCGCGGTGCCGGTACATGCGCAACAGGGCCGTGGTGGTGTCGATGCGCAGCGCGTGGAGGCCGAGCCAGCCGTCCGCCATGCCGGGATCGAACCGCACCGCGGCTCTGAACTCCTCCTCGGCCTGCGGGTAGGCGCCCATCGTGTAGGCGTCCAGGCCACGCAGCCAGGCGAGGTCGGCGGGGGCTCCAGCGCCCTGTGTGCCGATGTCCATCAGGTCCCCCACAAACCGTGCCCCCAGGATGTCCCGCCCGCACAGCATGCCCACCTGAGCGTGCTGAATCACGGCGTGGAGGAAGGGAATTGACCACAACGAGGTGCATCGTACCCGCGCACGTGGGGCGGGACCGCTCAATGATCGACCCTCAGGAGTGGTCACCGAGGGTGAGGGCATCGCTCTGTGTAGTCGTCGGAGCGGTGCCAGGAGCACAGGGCGAAGCCCCCGATCACGGGGGAACAACCGGGGGCTTCGCGTCTGTGGGGGCTCCGAAAAGCCGCACAATGAGAACGTAAGACCAGTAAGGCCCCTCGGTCAAGCGGAGTTGGGGCACTTCCGGGCCGATTTCCGACTGCTCGGTATGGCGGGGCGCCCTGGCTACGGTATGTGACGTTCCGGTTCACTCTCTCGCTGTCGTACGAGGCCCCGGCAGCCACGCGTACCCCTCGGGCAACTGGCGTACCAGAGTGTCGGCGTACGGCCGGGACGGGTCCTCGGCGAAATGCCGTTCCTCGGCGCGTGTCCACCCGTCCCAGAACCCGGTGAGCCCGGCCCCGTCCCGGCTTCGGCCCCGCTCCCAGGACGTCTCCCGGTCCAGCTCCATCCAGCACAGCGCCGCCAGCCACGGCCGCACCGCCCGACGGCCCGCGCCGACCCCCTCCACCAGCACCACCGGGGCCGGCTCCAGGGTCCGGGCCGGCCCGAAGCGGCGCTCTGTCCAGTCGTACGGGGCATAGGAGGCGCGCTCGCCGCGCGAGAGCGGCAGGAGCACCTGCTCCCGCAGCCTTCCCGTCCAGCCGAACAGCTCCTCGTGCGTGGCGAGATCGTCCAAGTGGAGGACCGTGGCACCGCCCAGCGCCGCCGCGAGGCGGGCCGCGAAGGTGCTCTTGCCCGAACCGGCGTGCCCGTCGACCGCGACGAGCCGGACCGGCCCGCAGGAGGGGGGCAGTGCGGCGAGGTCATCGGCGTGGCGGGCCAGGTCGTCCATGGTGCCAGGGTACGTTCCGGCACGCGGGCGCCGGGGAACCGTCGCAGGTCATGCCAGTGGTCCAGACCGATATTGGTTCGGCGGCGGCTGCCGAACCGCTGGCCCGATCCGCCCCGGAACCGGGATAGTTGGCGAACCGCACGGCACCCGAACCGCACCGGACCGCACGGCACCCGAACCGCACACCGCACGGCATCCGCAGACCACCTTCCGCATCCGACCGGGGGTCACGACCATGACCAGTCCGACTTCGCGCAGAACCGTTCTGACCGCCGCGCTCGCCGCCGCGGCGAGCGCGGGCACGGTGGCCTCCTCCGCCGCGCCCGCGTCCGCCGCCCCGTCCTCGCCCGCGGGCTCCTCCGCACCCCCGGCGGCCCTCGTGGACAACCGCTTCTGGCACACCTGCACCGACTGGCGCTGCGGCACCGGCGACGGCACCCGGATCCTCCCCGGCGTCCGCCCCGGCCTGGTGATCGCCGCCCCGGCCGGCCGCACCGACCACACCGACCCGCACACCGGTGAGACGGCCGCCTGGGACTACGCCACCTGGACCTCGCCCGTCCACCGCTGTGCCGTCCCGGCCACCGAGGTGATCGCCTCCTGGAACGCCCGTACGCCGGCCGGCACCTGGATCCAGGTCGAGCTGAGCGGCCGGTACGCCGACGGCACCGCGACCCCCTGGTTCGTGATGGGCCGCTGGGCGGCGGGCGACGGCGACATCCGCCGTACCTCCGTCGACGACCAGGGCGACCCGCACAGCTCCGTGTGGACGGACACCCTCGCGGTGGACGACCCGGCGAGCGGTGTCCGCCTCGTCTCCTTCCGGCTGCGGCTGACGCTGTACCGCGCCCCGGGCAGCCGGCTCACTCCGACCGTGTGGCGGGTCGGCGCGATGGCCTCGGACGTGCCCGACCGCTTCACCGTGCCCGAGACCGCCCCCGGGCCCGCCCGCGAACTGCCCGTGCCCCGCTACTCGCAGAACATCCACATCGGGCAGTACCCCGAGTACGACAACGGCGGCGAGGCATGGTGCAGCCCCACCTCGTCGCAGATGATCATCGAGTACTGGGGCCGGAAGCCCACCGCGGAGGACCTCGCCTGGGTCAAGCCCGGCCTGCCCGACCCCCAGGTCTGCCACGCGGCCCGCAACACCTACGACTACCAGTACGGGGGCTGCGGCAACTGGCCGTTCAACGCCGCCTACGCCGCCACGTACCGCGACATGAACGCCGTCGTCACCCGGCTCGGGTCGCTCACCGACGTGGAGCGGCTGGTCCGCGCCGGAATCCCCGTCATCACCTCCCAGTCCTTCCTCAAGGAAGAGCTGACCGGCGCCGGATACGGCACGTCGGGCCATCTGATGACGGTCATCGGTTTCACCCCCGAGGGGGATGTCGTCGCGAACGACCCGGCGTCACCCGACAACGACGCGGTACGCCGGGTCTACCGCAGGCGCGAATTCGAGAACATCTGGCTCAGGACCAAGCGCTACGACGCCGAGGGCAAGGTCAGGAGCGGGACGGGCGGCGTCTGCTACGTGTACTGGCCCGACCGGCCGACGCCTTCCCGGCAGCGGGTCCTGCGGTCGCTCGGGCTGCTGTGAGACGGGCGGCCCACCGGTCGTCCCCATGACGACCGGGTCGGTCGCCCGCCGGGGCCCCCGGATCGCCTGCGCGCGGCCGTCTTCACCCGTGGCGACCGGCCGGCGTCGGGGTGGCTCGGAGCATACGCGGCGCCGCGGGCCCGACCGGGCGGCCGCGGTCGGACCGGATGTGAGCAAAGCGCCCCCGGTGTACCGGAGTTGCCGGAGGGGCGCGCTAAGTTGAACGCGTGACCGACATCGAATCGCGCATCGACACCACCCGGCCGCACACCGCCCGGATATGGAACTACTGGACCGGCGGCAAGGACAACTATCCGGTCGACCGGGCGGCCGGTGACGAGATCCGGGCGCTGCACCCCGGGATCGGCGATTACGCGAAGGCGGACCGCTTGTTCCTGGGGCGGGCGGTGCGCCATCTGGCCGAGCAGGAGGGCATCACGCAGTTCCTGGACATCGGGACGGGGCTGCCCAGCGCCGACAACACCCACGAAGTAGCCCAGCGCGTGGCCCCCGACGCCCGGGTCGTGTACGTGGACAACGACCCGCTCGTTCTGGCGCACGCCCAGGCGCTGCTGGTCGGGACGCACGAGGGGCGCATCGACTACCTGGACGCCGATCTGCGCGACGTCGACGGCATCCTGGCCGCGGCGGCGAAGACGCTCGACCTCTCGCAGCCGGTGGCGCTGATGCTGCTCGGCGTCGTCATCTTCATCGAGGACGACGAGCAGTCGTACGCGATCGTGCGCCGGCTCATGGACGCGCTCGCGCCCGGCAGCCACCTCGTCCTCTCCCACACGGTCACCCATGCCGACATGCCGGACGTCGACGAGGCGGTGGCGTTCTGGAACGAGCACGGCACCCCGAAGCTCACGCAGCGCACCCCGGACGCCGTCGCGCGCTACTTCGACGGCCTGGAGCTGCTGGAGCCCGGGGTGGTGTCGTGCTCCGCGTGGCGGGCCCCGACGCCCACGCCGGACGTCGCGATGTACGCGGGCGTCGGCCGCAAGTGACGGCCCGCTCCCGGGCCGGCGTTCCCCGCCGCCGTCCCCGGGAGCCTCACCCCGTCACCGTCAGGTGGGAAGAGCCCGGGCCGACACCGGTGCTCGACGGCTCAGCCCCCGTGCCGCTCCCCGGCCTCCAGCGCGGCCCGCTCCAGCCGGTCCCGGTGGCCTTCCCAGTACGTCGCGTCGCCCGGCGGGATGCTGGTGTTGCCCTGGTTCATCCCGACGGCGCCGTCGATGAGTTCGCGCAGGATGTCCGCGTGCCCGGCGTGCCGGTGCGTATCGCCGGTCACGCGGACGACGGCGTGGAGCAGCGTCACGTCGTCGCGGCCGGCCGGCCACCAGGGCACCCGGCCGACCGTGTCCAGCTCCAGTGCGTCGAGCGTCGCGTCCGCGTGCGCCCACGCCCGCCGGTAGAGGCCCACGATCTGCTCGCGCGACTCCTCGGCGGTGGCCCACATGTCCGCGTTGGCCTCGGCGCCCTCCGCGACCCAGGGCAGCGCCTCACCGGACGGCCGCCCGAAGGTGTCGCCGAGGTAGCCGAGTTCGACGCTCGCCACATGCTTGACCAGGCCCAGCAGATTGGTGCCGGTGGGCGTGAGCGGGCGGCGGACGTCGTACTCCGAGAGCCCGTCGAGCTTCCAGAGCAGGGCGTTACGGGCGTTCTGCAGGTAGAGGCGGAGGATGTCCTTGGGGGCTGATTCATTCATGGGCGCAGCATGTCGTGCGCCCCGACCGGGCGCACCGGGATTTCGGGCCGGGATCGCGGGGCGGCACGCTGTGGCGTCGCCCACAGTGGACCCGGGCCCGCGCGCCCGGCCCCGGCGGCCTTTTCCTTGCGGTGGCGGGGGAACGGCGGCTCCCCGGGCCGGCCGGGGCGCTCCGGGCCGTGACCGGGATCTCGTTCTGCCCGGGCCCGGGCGCTGGCACGCTGGTCGGGTCACCAGGGGGCGGGGCCCCTGCCACAGCCTGACGAAGAGCGAGACGCCCATGACCGCGACCACCGCCGCTGCTCACGCCCACCACGCCCGCCGGGCCCGTACCGGTGGCCCCGAGGACGGCTCGAAGCTGATGGAGCACATCGCCGGCTGGGCCTTCGTCGTCGTGTTCGCGATGCTGGTCACCCGGCTCGGCCTGCTCTAGGCGTGGTGACCCGCAGGCCAGTCGATCGCCTTGATCAGCTCGCCGTTCGCCGAGTCACCACTCAGCTCCCGGAAGAACGCGCCGCCGAGGCCGGGGAACCCGTAGGAGGACTGGACCAGTTGGGTCAATGGTTCGGACCAGCACACTGATCGTTCCCGTCCTCTTCACGCCTCCGACCTGGCCTTTGCCCCCGTGACGTAAGACGTCCGATCGGGCATACTCAACCCGCCACAGCCGATGACCGTGCCGCCCGTGACCCGGGAGGGCAGGATCGGCTGCGCAGTCTGTTTTTCCCGGGTCACTTCCGGGAGATCACCCGGCGGCGCCTCTCCCACCCCGAGCGCGCGACCGCCGCAACGCCCGACAGGGAGGAGAGCGCCGTCATGTCCGACCGTGCCCCGCAGCCGGTGGAACGCCGTCTGCCCACCGAGGAGTCCCGGCAGCTCGTCGCGCTCGTCCGCGACATCGTGTCCAAGGAGATCGCTCCCCGGGCGGCGGAGGAGGAGGAAGCGGGCGTCTTCCCCCGCGAGGTCTTCACCCTGCTGTCCGAGGCCGGACTGCTCGGACTGCCGTACGGCTCCGACCACGGCGGCGGCGACCAGCCCTACGAGGTCTACCTCCAGGTCCTGGAGGAACTGGCCGCCGCCCGGCTCACCGTGGGACTCGGCGTCAGCGTCCACTCCCTCGCCTGCCACGCACTGGCCGGATACGGCACCGACGAGCAGCGGGCCGCCCACCTCCCGGCGATGCTCTCCGGCGGTCTGCTGGGCGCCTACTGCCTCTCCGAGCCCGCCTCCGGCTCCGACGCGGCCTCGCTGCGCACCAAGGCCGTACGGGACGGGGACGACTGGGTCATCACCGGGACCAAGGCGTGGATCACCCACGGCGGGGTGGCGGACTTCTGCACCGTGCTGGCCAGGACCGGTGTCGAGGGCGCCCGGGGCATCACGGCCTTCCTCGTCCCCGGCGATGCCGAGGGGCTGAACGCCGCCCTCCCCGAGAAGAAGATGGGGATGAAGGGCTCGCCCACCGCCCAGCTCCACTTCGACGGCGTACGGGTCGGCGACGACCGGCGCATCGGCGAGGAGGGCCAGGGCTTCGCCATCGCCCTGTCCGCCCTCGACTCCGGGCGGCTCGGCATCGCCGCGTGCGCCGTCGGGGTCGCCCAGGCCGCCCTGGACGAGGCCGTCCGCTACGCCACCGACCGGCGCCAGTTCGGCCGCCCCATCGCGGACTTCCAGGGGCTGCGGTTCATGCTCGCCGACATGGCCACCCAGATCGAGGCCGGCCGGGCGCTGTACCTGGAGGCGGCACGGCTGCGGGACGCGGGGGAGCCCTTCTCCCGGCAGGCCGCGATGGCCAAGCTGTTCTGCACGGACGCGGCCATGCGGGTGACCACCGACGCCGTCCAGGTGCTCGGCGGATACGGCTACACGCTCGACTTCCCGGTCGAACGGCTGATGCGCGAGGCGAAGGTGCTCCAGATCGTGGAGGGCACCAATCAGATCCAGCGCATGGTCATCGCCCGCCACCTCGCGGGTCCCGAGACGCGCTGAACCGCAGCGGTCCATCGGGCCATGCGGGCAGGGCCGCGGCCTGGCTCCACTCCGGGTCGCGGTGCCCGGGCACGGTTCTGCCGGCGCTCTCCCACTGTCTGAGCAGAGCGCTGTAGATCGGCGGGTCCACGGGCGTGCCCATGGGTGAGTCCCCGGTGGAGCGGGGCAGTGGCTGTGCGGGTGTTCCCGGCTGCGGAACCGATTCTTCGGGGGTGGGAGCGGCGAGCCGGCGGCGACCCGAACCGACTGGTGAATGCAGCGTGGTCATACGGGGCCAACGCCGCGGGGCGGGCCGGGGTCACTGTCCCGCCGATTCGAGCGCGCGTTCGCGGGTTCCCATGCGCCGGGCCGGCGAGCGGCGGACGCGGGGCCGCGGGCACCACGGCGGCGGTCCGTCGTGGTGCTGGGCGGGCGTACGGGGTGCGGGTCAGGCGGCCTCGCGCCGCATCCGCGGCACCCGCAGCGGACGGGAGCCGGGGCCTCCGGCGTGCGAGAAGGGCTGCATCCGCCAGTCGAGGCCCTGGGGCAGCGTCAGCAGCAGCCCGGCCTCCTGTTCCTGGAGCTCCAGCGTCTCGTCCGCCGGCCGGGCGTCACTCGCGCCGCGGCCGGTGCCGGCGCAGACGGTGAGCACGAAGGGATTCCACGGCGTGGGGCACCGGGCGTGCTCCGGCAGGACGTCCTCGTCGGCCAGCAGTGCGATGGGCTGGGCGCAGTCCGGGCAGATCACCCGGACCATCTCGAACATGTCGTACGCGTCGGCGGTACCGTCGTCGTCCGGATCGACAGGCTCCGGTTCGGTACGTTCGGTGAGCTTCAGGCTCTGCACGGGAATTCCCCCCTCGGGTGGGTCGACAAGGCGACACGGCCTCGACCACAGCAAGCACTTCCCGCCGCGCGTGGCCGGTAACCGCGAGGCGGCCCGTTACCGACCCGTGAGCCTGTGGCGTTCGTCACATGCCGCCCGCAGGTGCCGTTCCGTGACCCGCGCGACTGTGCCGAGCGGTGCTCGGGGCCATAGGTTGATCCGCATGGAGGAGCTGGACCGTCAGATCGTTGAGTTGCTCGTCAAGGACGGGCGGATGAGCTACACCGACCTGGGCAAGGCCACGGGCCTGTCCACCTCGGCGGTTCATCAGCGTGTCCGCAGGCTGGAGCAGCGCGGGGTGATCCGCGGCTATGCCGCGGTCGTCGACCCCGAGGCCGTCGGGCTGCCCCTCACCGCGTTCATCTCGGTGAAACCGTTCGACCCGAGCGCCCCCGACGACATCGCCGAACGGCTCGCCGGGGTGCCCGAACTGGAGGCCTGCCACAGCGTCGCCGGGGACGAGAACTACATCCTCAAAGTGCGGGTGGCGACCCCGCTGGAGCTGGAGCACCTGCTCACCCGGATCCGTACGCTCGCCGGTGTGTCCACCCGGACCACCGTCGTCCTCTCCACCCCGTACGAGGCCCGGCCCCCGCGGATCTGAGGCCGGGAACCCCGGGCCCGGGCCCCTCGCGAGGGGCGGGCATCCGTGGACCCGGGCGCGGGTCTACGCCCCGTGGGAGGGGGCCGCGGTCCGGGCGGCCGCCGCCAGGCGCGAGACTGGTCCCATGAGTCAGAGCACCGCCCCCCAGAGCACTCCCGACCACCGCACCGTGCTGTTGCGCGGCGGGGACGTCCACAGCCCCGCCGACCCGTTCGCCACCGCGATGGTCGTCGAACGCGGGCATGTCGCCTGGGTGGGTTCCGAAGGAGCCGCCGACGCCTTCGCGAGCGGCGTGGACGAGGTGGTCGACCTCGAAGGCGCCCTGGTCACCCCGGCGTTCACCGACGCCCATGTGCACACGACCGCCACCGGCCTGGCCCTGACCGGACTCGACCTCTCCGGTGCCCGCACCCTGTCCGAGGCGCTCGGCCTCGTCCGCGCGTTCGGCCGGGGCCGCGCCCCCGGGGACGTCCTGCTCGGACACGGCTGGGACGCCGCCCGCTGGCCCGAGCGGCGTCACCCCTCGCGCGCCGAGCTCGACGAGGCGGCCGGCGGCCGGGCCCTCTACCTGCCGCGCATCGACGTGCACTCCGCGGTCGTCACGACGGCCCTGCTGGACCTCGTCCCCGGCGTCACCGCGATGACGGGGTATCACCCGGACGGGCCGCTGACCGGCGACGCCCACCACGCGGTGCGGGCGGCCGCCCACAACGCGCTCCCGGCCGCCCAGCGCGCCGCCGCCCAGCGCGCCGCCCTCGACCACGCCGCCTCCCTCGGCATCGGCAGCGTCCACGAGTGCGGCGGACCCGAGATCTCCGACGAGGAGGACTTCACCGCCCTCCTCGCCCTGGCCGCCGAACGGCCCGGCCCGCGCGTCTTCGGCCTCTGGGCCGAGGAGATCGCGGACGAGAAGGACGCCCGTCGCATCCGCGAACTCGGCGCGATCGGCGCGGCCGGAGACCTGTTCGTCGACGGCTCCCTCGGCTCGCACACCGCCTGCCTGCACCAGCCCTACACGGACGCCCCGCACACCGGCACCGCACACCTGGACGCCGCCCGGATCGCCGCCCATGTCACCGCCTGCACCGAGGCGGGCCTCCAGGCGGGCTTCCACGCCATCGGCGACGGAGCGGTCACCGCGGTGGTGGACGGGGTCAGGGCCGCCGCCCGGGCGCTCGGCCTCGACCGGATCCGGGCCGCCCGGCACCGCGTCGAGCACGCCGAGATGCTCACCCCCGAGACGATCGCCGCCTTCGCCGAGCTGGGCCTCACCGCCTCCGTCCAGCCCGCCTTCGACGCCGCCTGGGGCGGACCGGACGGGATGTACGCCGAACGCCTCGGCGCGGAGCGGGCCGCCACCCTCAACCCGTACGCCGCGCTGCTGCGCGCCGGAGTGCCGCTCGCCTTCGGCTCCGACAGCCCCGTCACCCCGCTGGACCCCTGGGGCACCGTGCGCGCCGCCGCCCACCACCGCACCCCGGAGCACCGGGTCTCGGTCCGCGCCGGGTTCACCGCCCACACCCGGGGCGGCTGGCGCGCCATCGGCCGCGACGACGCGGGTCTCCTGGTGCCCGGCGCCCCGGCCGACTACGCCGTCTGGCGGACCGCCGAACTGCTGGTCCAGGCCCCCGACGACCGGGTCGCCCGCTGGTCCACCGACCCCCGGTCCGGCACGCCCGGTCTGCCGGACCTGACGCCCGGCGCCGACCTCCCCGTCTGCCTGCGGACCGTGGTCCTCGGACAAACGGTCTACGTGCGACCGAACGAGTGACGTCGGGACATTTCGTACCGCCGATCGATGGCCCGATCGCCGGTCCGCGACCTGCGACCCTTCGGCACTGACCAGGCCATTTCGGCAAAAGTCGCAGGTCGCACGGCTGTTGACAGAAAGCGCCCACGGGCCGGTAGGTTCGGCCGGGTCCACCACAGGACGTCCGACCGGTTAAACCTCCACGCAGTCGTCGAACGCCGCTGGGTCATGAGGCGGTGTGCCGCACCGGCGCACCACCGCTGACAGCCAGGTTCAGCGCCCGCGCCTCGGGGGCGAGGGAAGGATTCAGCCGGACGGAGGGTGGGACCCGGGTGGGGCCCGGACGTTCAGTAGACAACGGCTTTCGGTCGACCCGCAGCCAGCGGGTCCCAGGTCGGCCCGAAGGGCGCCGGGCCCCGATCCGCAGTTCCACCGCGGGGGCGCGACCTTCCGGCCGGTGCGCTGGATATGGTGTCCCCCTGTGTACGGACTCTAAGGGGCAGTAGTGAACGACGGCGGTCAGAGGCAGTTCGGCCCGCTCGGCAAGGTGCTGGTGATCATCCCGACCTACAACGAGGTCGAGAACATCAAGCCGATCGTCGACCGGGTGCGCGCCGCCGTCCCGGACGCCGACATCCTGGTGGCCGACGACAACAGCCCCGACGGCACCGGCAAGGCGGCCGACGCGATCGCTGCCGCCGACGACCAGGTCCATGTTCTGCACCGAAAGGGCAAGGAAGGGCTCGGCGCCGCCTACCTCGCGGGCTTCGCCTGGGGCTCCGAGCACGGCTACGGCGTCCTCGTCGAGATGGACGCCGACGGCTCCCACCAGCCCGAGGAGCTGCCCCGGCTGCTCACCGCGCTCAAGGGCGCCGACCTGGTGCTGGGATCCCGCTGGGTGCCCGGCGGCCGGGTGGTCAACTGGCCCAAGAGCCGCGAGGTCATCTCGCGCGGCGGCAGCCTCTACTCCCGGCTCGCCCTCGGCCTCTCCGTCCGGGACGTCACCGGCGGCTACCGCGCCTTCCGCACCGAGACGCTGAACGGACTCGGGCTCGGCGAGGTCGCCTCGCAGGGCTACTGCTTCCAGGTGGACCTCGCCCGCCGCGCGGTGGACGCGGGCTACCACGTGGTCGAGGTCCCCATCACCTTCGTCGACCGGGAGGTCGGCGACTCCAAGATGAGCCGGGACATCCTCGTCGAGGCGCTCTGGCGGGTCACCGGCTGGGGCATCACCTCCCGCGCCAACAAGGTCCTGGGCCGCAAGACCCTCTGACCCCCCGGCCGCGCCCCGCCCCCCAGGTCCTGCGGCCGAGGACGGAGCCGGGAAGGCGGGGCCGGGACTGCTCCCGGGGCCGTCGGCCGGTCGCTTCATGATCACCCCCTTACGCCGCTTGCACGCCGGTACGGGCACACTGGGGGCATGACGACCGGCACTCCGCCCCCGACCCGTCCCCGGCGCTCACGCGCCCGTAGATTCCTGCCGCCGGCTCTGGCCGCCTGGCTGGTCCTGGAGATCTGGCTCCTGACCCTGGTCGCCTCGGCCGCGGGCGGCCTCGTGGTCCTGCTGATCCTGGTGGCCGGGGCCGCGCTCGGCGCCGTGGTCATCAAGAGCGCCGGCCGGCGCGCCTTCAGGAACCTCACCGAGACCCTCCAGCAGATGCCGGGACAGCCCGGCGCCCCCGCCACACCGCCGACGCCCCCCGCCGACGGCAAGGGCTCCCGGGGCAACGGTCTGCTGATGCTGGGCGGGCTGCTGCTCCTGATCCCCGGACTGATCTCGGACGCGGCCGGGCTGCTCCTGCTGGTGCCGCCGGTGCGCACCATGATCAGCCGTTACGCGGAACGCTCGCTGGAACGCCGGATGCGGGCGGCGACGCCCGGCAGCCTCGGAGACGCGTTCCAGCAGGCCCGGATGCACCGCCCGGACGGGAAGGTCGTCCAGGGCGAGGTCATCCGCGACGACGGCCCCCGGACGTCCGGCGGATCCGACGACGACCCCCGGGGCCCTCAGGACCGGCGCCCGCCCCTCACGCCCTGAGGGGCCGCACGCACAAGAGCCGCGGGCCGTGACACACGTTCTGTGTCACGGCCCGCGGCTCTTGGTGCTGTGCTGCTGTGCGGTGTTACGCGGTCAGGCAGACTTCCTGCTGTCCCGCGGGTGCACGGCGATGTTCATGGCTCCGGAACGGAGAACCGCCAGCCTCTCGGCCAGCACCTCTTCCAGCTCCTCGCGGGTGCGCCGCTCCATGAGCATGTCCCAGTGCGTGCGCGCCGGCTTGCCCTTCTTCTCTTCGGGGCCGTCCCCGTCCACCAGGAGTGCCTGGGCGCCGCACGCCTTGCACTCCCACTCCGGCGGAATCTCTGCTTCTACCGAGAACGGCATCTCGAATCGATGTCCGTTCTGGCATGCGTACTCCACCGCCTGGCGCGGGGCCAGATCGATGCCGCGGTCCGTCTCGTAGCTGGTAACCACAAGTCGCGTGCCGCGGAGAGCTCGCTCACTCATGAATCGTGCCTCCCGGGCTTGTCGCCCACAGGACAAAATGTCGCTGTCGTCGTCATCCGGTCAACGTCCGGTCGGCGGTAAAGATTCCCGTTGCGGGTCATACGTCGCCCGTCGTGCCGCTGCTTTATCTGGGTTGAGTACCCGCCCATGCCCGGTTTGTCACCTCTGGTGGATGTTGTCACCCAACGGTAGAGCCGCTTCCACTGGCAGTAACGGTCCTCCGGGCAGGCCAAAGACGTATACTACCGGCCTTTGACTTCAACGTCTAAATCCGGTCCGGCACGGGGTTCCCCGCAGCCTCCACCGCACGCCTCACCGGGACCCGCGCGAGCAGCACCGCGCCGAGGGCGAAGAACGCCACCAGCGAGATGATCGCGTCCCGGTAGCTGCCGGTCAGCTGGTACGCCAGGCCGAACACCAGGGGCCCCAGCCAGCTCAGCCCGCGATCGCTCATCTCGTACGCGGAGAAGTACTCCGCCTCCTTGCCGCGCGGCACCAGGTGCGAGAACAGCGACCGGGACAGCGCCTGGCTCCCGCCCAGCACCAGGCCGATCGCCGCCGCCAGGACGAAGAAGAACACCGGCGCGTCGGCCGGCAGCAGATAGGCGGAGAGCAGGATCAGGGTCCACACGATCAGCGACCCCAGGATCGTGCGCTTCGCGCCGTACGTCCGGGCGAGCCGCCCCATGCCGAGCGCCCCCGCCACCGCCAGGATCTGTACCAGCAGCACGGCGACGATCAGCGTCGTCTGGTCCAGGCCCAGCTCCTCGGAGCCGTACAGCGAGGCCTGCGAGATCACCGTCTGGATCCCGTCGTTGTACACGAGGTAGGCCAGCAGGAAGGAGAGCGTGAGCGGGTGGCGCCGCATGTCGCGCAGGGTGGCCCGCAGCTGCTTCCAGCCGGAGCCGACCGCCCCCTCGCCGTCCGGCCTCACCCGCCGGTCGCGCAGCCGGCGCAGCGGTACGAGCGTGAACGCGCCCCACCACACACCGGCCGAGGCCAGGCAGATCCGCACCGCGTCGGACTCCGAGAGCCCGAAGGAGTCGTGACCGGTGTAGAGGATCAGGTTGAGGACCAGGACGAGGGCCCCCGAGGTGTAGCCGAAGGCCCAGCCGCGCGAGGAGACCGCGTCGCGCTCCTCCGGCTCGGAGATCTGCGGCAGATAGGCGTTGTACAGCACCATCGACACCGAGATCGAGGCGTTCGCCACGATCAGCAGGAACGCCCCCAGCAGATAGCGGTGGCCGTCCAGGAAGAACATCCCGGCCGTCGCCGCCGCCCCGGTGTACGCGGCCGCCGCCAGCAGCGGCTTCTTGCGCCCCGTACGGTCCGCCGCCGCACCCACGACCGGCATCAGGACCACGGCCACCACGATGGACGCCGAGACGGAGTACGCGAACAGCGAGCCCGCCCGCACGGGTATGCCCAGCGGGTGCACGAAACCGTCCGGGTCCGCCGCGGCCCTGGCGACCGACGTCAGATACGGACCGAGGAAGACGGTCAGCACGCTGGTGGAGTAGACGGAGCACGCGAAGTCGTAGAAGTACCAGCCCTGCTGCTCACGCTTGCGGGCGGCGGCCGTCGCGCCGCCCGGCGGCCGCCCCGACGGCTCGGCCTTCCCCGCTGTCCCCGTGTTCATCCCGCGTCCCCTCGCTCGTCCCCGGTGGACGTGGACGGACCGGGCGTCAGGACCAGGCCCCCCGCTCGCTCAGCACCGTACGCAGCGTCTCGATGTGATCGGTCATGATGCCATCCACCCCGAGGTCCAGGAGCGCCGCCATCCGCTCCGGTTCGTTCACCGTCCAGACGTGCACCTGGAGTCCCAGCGCGTGGGCGGTCCGGACGAAGCGGGCGTCCACCACCGGGACGGCGCCCTGCCGCTCGGGGACCTGCGCGCACACCGCGCCCGCGCGCAGCGCCGCCGGGATCCCGTACGAACGCAGGCGCAGCGCCAGGACGCCCCGCACCCCGTACGACGTGGCCAGCCGGGGCCCCGCCAGGCGGTGCGCCCGGGCCACCCGGGCCTCCGAGAAGGAGCCGACACAGATCCGGTCCCAGGCGCCGGTCCGGCGGATCAGGCCGAGCAGCGGCTCCAGCGCCGATTCGGCCTTCAGGTCCACGTTCCAGCGGGCCTCGGGGAACTCCTCCAGCAGCTCCTCGAAGAGCGGGAGCGGTTCGCTGCCCCCGACCCGGGCCCGGCTCACCTCGCCCCAGGGGAGGTCGGCGATCCGGCCCCGGGCGTCGGTGACGCGGTCCAGCGTCGGGTCGTGGAAGGCGACCAGCCGGCCGTCCGCCGTGGTGTGCACATCGGTCTCGAAGTAGCGGTAGCCCGCGTCCGATGCCCGGCGGAAGGCGGTCACGGTGTTCTCCACGCCGTCCGCCGCCCCGCCGCGGTGGGCGAAGGCGATCGGCGTCGGGTGGTCCAGATAGGGGTGGCTCGGATTCACTGCGGCAGTATGGCCTGCCCGGACGTCGGAGCGGCAACGGGCCCGGAACCGGCGGCCGGCGCGGGGGTGGACGGCTCGCCCGGGGCGACGGCGACACCCGGTCCGGAAACCTCGGGGAGCGCGAACAGTCGCAGGAACAGCTGGGCCAGCGGGCCGATGGCCAGCGCGTACAGCACCGTGCCCGCCCCCAGCGAACCGCCCAGCAGGAAGCCGGTCACCACGACCGCCACCTCGATCGCCGTACGGACCAGCCGGATCGAGCGGCCGGTGATGTGGTGCAGCCCGGTCATCAGGCCGTCCCGGGGGCCGGGGCCGAACCGGGCCGCGATGTACAGCCCGGTCGCCACGCCGTTGAGGACGATGCCGAGCACCAGCACCGGGATGCGGACGCCGAGCGCGTCCAGGTCGCCGACCACCGCGAGCGTCCCATCCATCGCCAGCCCCACCACGAAGACGTTCGAGACGGTGCCGAGCCCCGGCCGCTGGCGCAGCGGGATCCACAGCAGCAGCACCACCGCGCCCACGATGATCGACACCACGCCGATCGAGATCCCGGTCAGCTCCGCGAGGCCCTGGTGCAGCACACCCCACGGCTCCAGACCCAGCCCCGCACGCACCAGGAGCGCAGAACTCGCCCCGTACAGCGCCAGACCCACGTACAGCTGGACCAGCCGCCGCGTGAGACGAGTGGTGCTCCGGTCGGTGGTCCTGGCCACGTCGTGCCCCCTGATGTAGTGGTGGTGGACTGCTTTGTGCCACCCTGTGGCAGGGGATCGGCCACCAACTATGGCCAATTCGAGGAAGGTGGACTGATTTCGATGGCGCAGTGGACATCGACGGTCGGAGCGGCCCAGCTCGCCCGGCAGCTCCGGTCACAACAGGCCCGGCCCACCGGCCCCGGCGGCCGCAAGCCGCCCGCGTACCGCGCGCTCGCCGACGGCGTACGGCTGCTCGTCCTGGAAGGCCGCGTTCCGGTCGCCGCCCGGCTCCCCGCCGAACGCGAACTGGCCCTCGCCCTGTCCGTGAGCCGTACGACCGTCGCCGCCGCCTATGAGGCCCTGCGCGCCGAAGGCTTCCTGGAGTCCCGGCGCGGCGCGGGCAGCTGGACCGCCGTCCCGGCCGGCAACCCGCTGCCCGCCCGCGGCCTCGAACCGCTGCCCCCGGAGTCGCTCGGCTCGATGATCGACCTGGGCTGCGCGGCCCTTCCCGCGCCCGAGCCCTGGCTGACCCGGGCGGTCCAGGGGGCGCTGGAGGAGCTGCCGCCGTACGCCCACACGCACGGTGACTACCCGGCCGGGCTGCCCGTCCTGCGCGGGATGATCGCCGACCGCTACACCGCCCTCGGTATCCCGACCATGCCCGAACAGATCATGGTCACCACCGGCGCGATGGGCGCCATCGACGCGATCTGTCATCTCTTCGCCGGCCGCGGTGAACGCATCGCGGTCGAGTCCCCCAGCTATGCCAACATCCTCCAGCTGATGCGCGAGACCGGTGCCCGCCTCGTCCCGGTCGCGATGCAGGAGGGGCTCGGCGGCTGGGACATGAACCGCTGGCGCCAGGTGCTGCGGGACGCCGCGCCCCGGCTCGCCTATGTGGTCGCCGACTTCCACAACCCCACCGGCGCGCTCGCCGACGAGCAGCAGCGCCGCGATCTGGTGGAGGCGGCCCGGTCCGCCGGAACGGTCCTGGTCGTCGACGAGACCATGAACGAACTCCGCCTGGACGCCGACCTCGACATGCCGCGCCGGGTCTGCGCCTTCGACCCGGCCGGCAGCACGGTCCTGACCGTCGGATCGGCCAGCAAGGCCTTCTGGGCCGGTATGCGCATCGGCTGGGTGCGCGCGGCCCCGGACGTCATCCGCAGCCTGGTCGCCGCCCGCGCCTACGCCGACATGGGCACGCCCGTCCTGGAACAGCTCGCCATCAACTGGCTCATGGGCACCGGCGGCTGGGAACAGGCGGTCGAGGTCCGGCGGGGCCAGGCGCGGGAGAACCGGGACGCCCTGGTCGCGGCGGTCCGCCGGGAGCTGCCGGACTGGGAGTTCACCGTGCCGCGCGGCGGGCTGACGCTCTGGGTGCGCACCGGGGGCATCTCCGGTTCGCGGCTGGCCGTGGCGGGCGAACGCGTCGGCGTCCGCGTGCCGTCGGGCCCCCGCTTCGGGGTCGACGGGGCCTTCGAGGGATACGTACGGCTGCCGTTCACGGTGAGCGGGCCGGTCGCCGACGAGGCGGCCGTACGGCTGGCCGCGGCGGTCGACCTGGTGCGCTCCGGGGCGGGTGTGGGGGCCGACGCCCCGCGCTCCTTCGTGGCCTGAGGGCCGGTACGGCAAGACGGCGGGCGGGGAGCGGACCATCAGGCCCGCTCCCCGCCCGCCGTGCCGTCCGTGTGCGCCGCTCAGCTTTCGGCGCCGGCCGGCTGCGCCTTCGCCAGCGGCTCGGACGGCCGGGCCTCGGCGACCATCGCCTCCACCGGAACGGCCGTCGTCTCCGCCGCCACGGGCACCGGTGCCGTCGCCGGGCCCTCGTCGTCGGGCTCCCGCACGGGCGCCGCCTCGACCGGGTCGCCCCGGCCGGGCAGCAGGCCGAGCACGGCCTGCCGGTGCGCGTCGCTCGTGGCGTCGTCGTAGGGGTCCGGGGTGGCGGGCACCTGGAGCCGGAGGACCGGGCCCGCGCCGAGCCGGACATAGCCGCGGCCCGCGGGGACCTCGGGCGGGGGAGTGGTGTGCGGCCCGGTGCCGAGGACGGCCTCGATCTGCTCGGGCGAGGCCGGTCCGAGGACGGCGCGGGCCCGGGTGTGGGTCCGGACGGGCTCGGTGAGGGTGTCCAGCGCGTCGAACTGCTCGGCCAGGACGACGGTGACCTGGGCCGCCCGGCCGTGCCGCAGCGGGATCCGGAGCAGCTCCTGCGGGTCGGGCCTGCCGTCGGCCGCCGCCAGATGGCCGAGGACGCCGGGGCGGTCGAGCAGGATCCACAGCGGGCGGCGGATGTCCTCCGGCGCCGGGCGGCCGCTCTGCCGGGCCAGGTTGGCGGTGATCAGGCGGCGCTCCGTCTCGTGCGCCGCCCACTCCAGCGTGGCCAGCGTTCCGCCGAGCCCGGACTCCACGGCGAGGACGCCGTCGCGGCCGGTGAGAGCGGCGTACTCGCCGGTCCCGCCGCCGTCGACGATGATCACGTCACCGTTCTGGAGGGCCTGCAGGGCGATCGAGCGGAGCAGGGTCGTGGTGCCGCCGCCGGGCTGGCCCACGGCCAGCAGATGCGGTTCGGTGGAGCGGCCGCCGGTCCGCCAGACGACGGGCGAGGCGTCCACCGTCGTGTCGCCGTCGAGCACGGGGACGGTGCGCGAGACGGAGTGCGGATCGGTGAAGCCGAGGACCGTCTCGCCGGGGGCGGTGACGAAGCGCTGGGCCGCGACCGTCGTGGAGAGGGCGTCCAGCACGGTCAGAACGAGGCGGTTGGCCTCCTCGTCCCAGCCGAAGTGGTACTCGCGGCCCCGGCCGGACTTGGTGTGGAGCAACTGCTCGATCCGGGCGCGGGCGGCGGGGTCGCCGTCCATGAAGTACGCGGGGTAGGAGATCCGGAGGCTCGTGAGCCGCCCGTCCTGGTCGAAGGCGTACTGGTCGAAGGCCTTCGACCAGTCGCCGCCGTGCGCGAACAGCGGATCGGGGTCGTCGGCCGTGGAGAAGTACGGTACGAGCGCCTCGTACAGGGACCGCAGTCGCGCGGTCTCCGACTCGTCGGGCCCGGTCCGCACGGGGGTCCGCTCCCGCCCCTTCCACGCGGCGGCGCCCATCACCGTGATCAGGGCCAGGATCGGCCCGTACGGGACGAGCGCCATCACCAGCACGCAGGCCGCGGCGAGGAACAGCTTGGGACCACGCCGTTCCTTGGGAGTGGCGATCCACTTCTGCCGGCCGGAGACGGCCAGCAGCCGCAGTCCGCGGACCACCGTGATCAGCGGATGGAGGACGTCGGTGGCACTGTCGGCGGCCGTGCGCGCGATCTCTCTGCTGCGAGTGATCGAAGCGCTGCCGCTGCTCAGAATGCGGGGGAGTGGTCGCCGGGCCACGTCGGTCTCCTGAAGGGGTGGGAGCGGTTGCGGAGCGTCAGAACTTGATCCCGCCCAGCAGGCCGGCGAGGCTCGCCCCGCCCGCCGTGATGCTCGGGGCGATGGCGGTGCCGGCCAGGTAGAAGCCGAACAGGGCGCAGACGATGGCGTGGGAGGCCTTGAGCCCGTCCTTCTTGAAGAACAGGAAGACGATGATGGCGAGCAGGACCACGCCCGAGATGGAAAGGATCATGAGCGGTTCTCTCCTGGTTGAAGGGGACAGTCACCATGAGTCCTTCCAGGATCACGAGAAGTATCTATACGACAAAAGGTGCAATCGAGTGAATATCCTGCGCTTTCACTTGACTGGCTCACAGAAGTCGGCCCCCGGGGAGCGGCATCACCCGGTCCGTGCCGGGCAGGATCAGCCGCGGTGATCCCTTGCCGTATCCGGGCCGGGTCATGTCGGCCCGGGAGCAGTACCCTGTCGATTCACTCGTACGGCCCCCGCCGTACTCCCCACCAGGTCAACCACGGCGCTGAGCAGCCGTGGCGGCAGTCAAAGGAAGGCGGCTCCGTCCCGATGAGCGAAACCCCCGATCCCGAGGTGGTCGAGCTGGCGACCAAGGTCTTCGACCTGGCCCGCACCGGCGACACCGAGGCCCTCACCGCGTACGTCGAGGCCGGAGTCCCCGCCAACCTCACCAACGACCGGGGCGACACGCTCCTGATGCTCGCCGCCTACCACGGGCACGCCGCCGCGGTCGCCGCCCTCGTCGCCCGCGACGCCGACCCGGACCGGGCCAACGACCGGGGCCAGACCCCGCTGGCCGGAGCCGTCTTCAAGGGCGAGGACGCCGTCATCGACGCCCTGCTCGCCGCCGGCGCCGACCCGGCCGCCGGAACACCGTCCGCGCTGGACACGGCCCGGATGTTCGGCAAGTCCGACCTGCTGGAACGCTTCGGTGCGCGGTGAGACGCCGGCGGGGGCGCCGCTGGGCGCGTCCGCCGTGGGCTTCGCTGACCGGTCCGTCGTAAATGTGGTCGCGGTGGCGAAATGGCTGGGTCATCATGACGTCGCGGGCCCGCTCAGGGCCACCGACGAGAGGCAGAGGAAGATGCTCTACACCAGGCGAAAGACGGCGGTCGGCCGATCATGTCACTGCGCGGCGTAACGGTGTCCCCCCGGACATCCCCACGTGCCGAGAGGCACGGGGCACTGCACAGTCCCGGTTGCGTCGACAGCTTGATGTGAGGCTTTCTCCCATGTTCGATCCGTTCATAGCGCCGAGCGGCACCCTGCTCGGCCTGCTGCAGAGGGGCCGCGGCGACGGCACGCTCCACGCGCTCGCCGCACCGCGCCCCGAGGCCCTCGCGGCCCTCAACCACTGCGTCGTGAGCGACCCCCGCCACGACTGGCAGGTGGAGAACCGCTCCCTCTACTACGCGCGCCTCTACCTCGACCTCGACGGCGGTATCGAGGAGATCGAGCGGCACCTGGCCGATCCCGACGACCACATCGATACCGACGACTCCCGGACCGGTCTGGCGCTCTCCGTCCTCGGCCACCTCGCCTCCTACGGACGCGACGACGCCCTGGCCCTCCTCCGCCGCTACGCGACGACCGGCGCCAACTGGGCCTGGGCCCTGGACGAACTGGCCCTGCGCGACGACGACGCCGGCCTGCGCTCCCTCGCGCTGCCCGTCCTCGCCCGCTTCCCGGCCACCGACCAGGGCGCGGCCGACCTCGCCGCCGCCGTACGCGACTCCTTCGAGCCGCGGCCCTGGCGGCTGTGGGCCGACGATCCGCGCGAAGCGGTCGGCGCCCGCGTCCGGGCCGCCGGCGAACAGGGCTCGTTCGACCGATGGCAGCGCCAGATGCGCCCCGGGGGGCCCCGCCCCGGCTGGAGCGTCCAGGCCGTCTTCGACTGGGCCCAGCAGGCCCTGGAACGCGGCAGCGAACTGCACGTCCCCGCGGCCCGCTGCCTCACCGCCGTCGCCGGACCCGACGACCTTCCCCAGATCGTCGAGGCCGCCCGCCGCGGCCCGGAAGGCGCCCGCTGTGCCGCCCTGCACTACCTCGCGGAGGCCGGCGAACCCGCTGTCCTCGACCTCATCGAGGCCGCCGCCCTCAGCCCCTCCCGCACCGTCGCTCACGCGGCCATCGCCGCCTTCGAGCGGATGACCGGCGACGCCGCCGTCGAGCGGGCCCGGCGGTGGGCCCGCCGCCCCGACGCTCTCGGCGCCTCCGCCTCCGGAGTGCTCGCCTGCCGAGGCACCGCCCAGGACGCTCCCCAAGTCCTCGGCGCGCTCCGGGAGGCCGTACGCGGCGACGGACCCGACGCACCCCGGCTGTGGACCCTCGTCGACGGAGCCGGCCGCCTCGGCATCGCCTGCGCCGCCCCCGTCCTGCGCCACGTCTACCGCGAGACGTCCTCCTCGCACCTGCGGGGCCGGGCCGCCCGCGCCCTGGCCGCCACCGACCCGTCCTTCGCGACCGGATTCGCGGTGGAGTGCCTCTGGGACTGTGAGGAGACCACCCGCGAGGTGGCCGCCCTGCACGCCGAGACCGGCGACATCCGCGTCGCCGAACGACTGCGCCGCCTCGCCGCCGACCCGGCCGAGGAGGCCGAGGTCCAGACGGCGGTGCGCAGCCGGATCGGGCCGGACGCGTCGGCCGTCTGACCGCACGGGTTCTTTGGGAGGAGGGTCGCTGTCAGACCCTCCTCCTAGGCTTTTCCCATGGACGACAACGAGTGGTGGGGGCTCGTCGAACGGGCTCGCGAGGTGGCCGGGGACCGGGCGGACGACCGGGACGCGCCCGACGATCCGCTGCCGGGCGCGCTGACGGACGTGCTCGCCGCCCTGGAGCCGGAACGGATAGCGGCGTTCGCGGTCACGGCGGTGCAGGTGACCGATTCCGCCTACCGGTGGCCCCTCTGGAACGCGGCCCACCTCATCGAGGGCGGCTGCGGCGACGACGGCTTCATGGACTTCCGCGACGGGCTCGCCCTGCTCGGCCGGGAGACCTTCACCCGCGCGGTCGCCGATCCCGATTCGCTGGCCGCCCTGCCGGTGGTGGTCCGGATGGGCCGCGGCGAGCGCGGGTGGATCGGATACGAGTCGCTGAGCGCGCCGGTGACCGAGGCGTACCGGCGCGTCCGGGGCGAGACCGACTCGCTCGCCGCGGCGGTGGAGGCGGCGCTGCGCGAGCGGATACGCCCGGCGGCACCGGAGGGCGAGAGCTGGGACGCCGAGGACGACGAGGCGAACCGCAGGCACCTGCCCCGGCTGGCCGCGCTCTTCCCGGACTGAGGTCCGGACTGAGACCCGGACTGAGGCCCGGACTGAGGGCTCCCGGACGGCTTCCCGCCCCTGCGAGGTCAGGGGCGCGGGCACAGAATGGCGCCATGACCGGACGCTGGGAGTTCTGGATCGACCGGGGCGGCACCTTCACCGACATCGTGGGCCGCCGTCCCGACGGCCGGCTGATCACCCGCAAGCTCCTCTCCCACGACCCCGGCCGGTACGACGACGCCGCCGTCGCCGGAATCCGGCTGCTCCTCGGCCTTGATTCCGGCGAACCGGTGCCGGCCGACCGGGTCGCCGCCGTCCGGATGGGCACCACCGTCGCCACCAACGCCCTGCTGGAGAGGCACGGAGAGCCGACCGTCCTGCTGATCACCGAGGGCTTCCGGGACGCGCTGCGGATCGCGTACCAGAACCGTCCGCGCCTCTTCGACCGGCACATCGTCCTGCCCGAGACCGTCCACGAGCGCGTGATCGAGGTCCCCGAACGCATCGACGCCCACGGCCGCACCGTACGGCCCCTGGAGCTCGACCCCGTACGCCGACAATTGCGCGTCGCCCACGCCGACGGCCTGCGCAGCGCCGCCGTCGTCCTGATGCACGGCTACCGCCACCCCGACCACGAACGGGCCGTCGCCGAGGCGGCCCGGGAGGCGGGCTTCACCCAGGTCAGCAGCTCCCACGAGGTCAGCCCGCTGATCAGGCTCGTCCCCCGCGGCGACACCACGGTCGTCGACGCCTATCTCTCACCCGTCCTCGGCCGGTACGTCGACGAGGTCGCCGCCCGCCTGGACGGGATCCGGCTGATGTTCCTCCAGTCCAACGGGGGCCTGCGCGAAGCCGCCCGCTTCCGCGGCAAGGACGCCGTCCTCTCCGGACCGGCCGGAGGCGTCGTCGGCATGGTCCGCACCTCGCAGCAGGCCGGCCACGACCGGGTCATCGGCTTCGACATGGGCGGCACCTCCACCGATGTGTCGCACTACGCCGGGGAGTTCGAACGCGAGCTGGGAACGCAGGTCGCCGGGGTCCGGATGCGTGCCCCGATGATGAGCATCCACACCGTCGCGGCCGGCGGCGGCTCCGTCCTGCACTTCGACGGCAGCCGCTACCGCGTCGGCCCCGACTCGGCCGGCGCCGACCCAGGCCCCGCCTCCTACCGCCGGGGCGGCCCCCTCACCGTCACCGACGCCAACGTGATGCTCGGCCGTGTCCAGCCCGCCCACTTCCCGGCCGTCTTCGGCACGGACGGCGACCTTCCGCTCGACGCCGACCACGTACGCGAGCGGTTCACCGAGCTCGCCGACGAGGTGGGGCGCGCCACCGGACGAAAGCCGGACGAGGCCGAGGTGGCGGCGGGCTTCCTGGAGATCGCCGTGCTCAACATGGCCAACGCCGTCAAGAAGATCTCCGTGCAGCGCGGCCACGACGTCACCCGCTACGCCCTCACCGGCTTCGGCGGCGCGGGCGGCCAGCACGTCTGCGCGGTCGCCGACGCGCTGGGCATCGACACCGTCCTCGTGCCCCCGCTCGCCGGGGTGCTCTCCGCCTACGGCATCGGCCTGGCCGACGCGACCGCGATGCGCGAGCAGTCGGTGGAGGAACAGCTCGACGCGGCCTGCCGGGAGCGGGTCGAGCGGCTCTGCGCCGAGCTGGCCGACCGTACCCGCGAAGCCCTGCGCGCCGACGGAGTGCCCGAATCCGCGATCACCACCCGGGCCCGGGTCCTGCTGCGGTACGCGGGGACGGACGCGGCGCTGCCGGTGGACCAGGACACGGAGGCCGCCATGGCCGAGGCCTTCGCCGCCGCCCACCGGGCCCGGTTCGGCTTCACCATGGACAAGCCCGTCGTCGTCGAGACGGTCTCGGTGGAAGCCACCGGGGCCACGGACACCACGAGGACCGCCGGCGCGACCGACGGCACCGGGCCCGTCACCGACTCCGGCCCCCACGACGCCCGGCTGCGTCCGGCCGACACCGTGGACCTGTACGCCGAGGGCCGGTGGCAGCGCGCCCCGCTCCACCGGCGGGCGGATCTGCCCGCCGGCACCGCAGTCACCGGGCCCGCGATCGTCGCCGAGGACGACGCCACCACCGTCGTCGACCCCGGCTGGCAGGCCGAAGCGGCCCCCACCGGCCATCTCGTCCTCACCCGCGGCACCCCCCGCCCCGAGCGCACCGCCGTCGGCACCCGCGTCGACCCGGTGATGCTGGAGGTCTTCAACAACCTCTTCATGTCCATCGCCGAGCAGATGGGCGTCCGCCTGGAGAACACCGCCCACTCCGTCAACATCAAGGAACGCCTCGACTTCTCCTGCGCCCTGTTCGACGCCGAGGGCAACCTCATCGCCAACGCTCCGCACATCCCGGTCCATCTCGGCTCCATGGGGGAGTCCATCAAGGAGGTGCTCCGGCGCAACGAGGACACCCTGCGCCCCGGCGACGTGTACGCCGTCAACGACCCGTACCACGGCGGCACCCATCTGCCCGACGTCACCGTGGTCACGCCCGTGTTCGAGGAGGGGAAGCTCCGGTTCCTGGTCGCCTCGCGCGGCCACCACGCCGAGATCGGCGGCATCACCCCCGGCTCCATGCCCGCCTTCAGCCGGACGATCCACGAGGAGGGCGTCCTCTTCGACAACTGGCTGCTCGTCCGCGACGGCCGGCTGCGCGAGGAGGAGACCCGCGACCTGCTCTCCTCCGCCCCGTACCCGTCCCGCTCCCCGGACACCAACCTCGCCGACCTGCGCGCCCAGATCGCCGCCAACGAGAAGGGCATCGCCGAACTGCGACGCATGACCGACCAGTTCGGGGCCGACGTCGTGGACGCCTACATGGGCCACGTCCAGGACAACGCAGAGGAGTCCGTACGCCGCATCGTCGCCGGACTCCACGACGGCCACTGCCGCTACGAGACCGACAGCGGGGCCGTGATCCAGGTCCGTCTCACCGTGGACCGGGGCGCCCGCAGCGCCCACCTCGACTTCACCGGAACCTCCCCCCAGCAGCCCGGCAACGCCAACGCGCCCCGCTCCGTCGTCATGGCCGCCGTCCTCTACGTCTTCCGCACCCTCGTCGGAGCGGACATCCCGCTCAACAGCGGCTGCCTCAAGCCGCTGGACGTGACCATCCCGCCCGGCTCGATGCTCGACCCCAGCTATCCGGCGGCGACCGTCGCGGGCAACGTGGAGACCTCCCAGGCGGTCACCGGCGCCCTGTACGGGGCGATCGGCGGCCAGGCCGAGGGTTCGGGCACCATGAACAACCTCACCTTCGGCAACGACCACGTCCAGTACTACGAGACGATCGCCAGCGGCTCCGGAGCGGGGGACGGCTTCGACGGCGCCGACGCCGTACAGACCCATATGACCAACTCCCGGCTCACCGACCCCGAGATCCTGGAGTGGCGGCTGCCGGTGCGCCTGGAGTCCTTCGCCGTACGCCAGGACGGCGGGGGAGCGGGCCGGTGGCACGGCGGCCACGGCGTCGAGCGCCGCATCCGCTTCCTGGAACCCGTCACCATCGCCCTGCTCTCCGGCCATCGCCGGGTCCCGCCGTACGGAGCGGGCGGCGGGGAGCCGGGAGCGCTCGGGGAGCAGTACATCGAGCGGGAGGACGGCGAGGCCGTCCCGCTGGAGGGCTGCGACACCGCCGAACTGGAGGCCGGGGACGTGCTCGTGGTGCGCACACCGGGCGGCGGGGGGTACGGTCCGGCGCGGTCGTAGCCCTCGCACGGGACCGGTCGGGGGTACGGTCCGGCGCGGAGGTGGCCCTCGCACGGGACCGGTCGCATAAACGCCGTTTCGACCGTTGTCAGTGCGAGGACCTAATCTGTCCCACGTGACTTCGCCTGCCAACACGGACACCGCTGCGCCGCAGCTCAGCGCGGGGCCGCGGCCTGCCCCGGGCCCCGCCGCCGACGAGGGGCTCTCGCGGCGGCTGCGCGCCCTCGCGTGCACGGCGCCGCTGCACGACCTGGACGTCCGCAAGGCGAATCTGGCCGGCGAGTACACGGTGTACGCCATGGCGGAGGTCGCTCTCGCAGCGATCGACCACGTCACGCTCAACATGGACTTCGACACCGGGGCCGACCACGACCAGATAGTGGCCAGGCTGCTGCCCCGCGTCGCCGCCCAGGCCCCCGACCGCCCGGTCGCCGAGCACGAACGGGTCGCTCGCTGGGTCCTGGAGAACCTGATCAACGTCGGCAGTGTCGACCGCGGCTTCCGCGCCGTCTACGGCACCTTCAACACCGACGGCGTCTACGTCCGCCGCGACTACGACTTCAAGCTCATCGAGGAGGTCCCCGGCTACGGCGGCACGGTCTACCTCCGGGCCACCGACGAAGCGGTCAACGTCCTCGTCGGTGCGCTGGACACCGATGTCACCAGCGCCCAGATCGCCGCCGAGGTCAAGCTGGAGGTCCTGATCAGCCGGGGCCGCCTCGCCGACGCCCAGCTCGCCGCCGAACAGGCCCGCTACCGCACCGTGCAGTACGCCGAGACCCTGCGCCGCACCCTGGAGGCCACCCGGCGCAACGTCCGCGCCGTCGACTGGCTCCACACCGTCCCGGACATGATCGCCGAGGCCCTCGACCACGTGGCCGACCGCTACCGCCACGAGAACGCGATCCTCACCAACATCCGCAAGGCCCGCGACGAGGCCGAGGACCCCGAGCACAAGCGCCGGGCCGCCGAGCTCGTCGACATCGTCAAGGACTGCATCCGCCGCCACACGCAGCTCCAGTCCCGCCTGCTGGAGGCGGGCCCCCTCTTCCGCGCCGAGCAGGACCGCCAGGCCTTCGCACCGCCCGCCCCCCACGCGGGCCTCGATCTGTACGGGCAGCTCCTCGCCCCGCTCCTCCCGCTCCCCGTCGAAGAGTCCACCCGGGCCACCGACGCGTTCTTCGCCCACGGCACCGGGCTGCGCACCCCCACCTCCGTACGGATCGGGGACCTGGTCGACCTGCTGCTCACCCCGCCGCTGGAGCGCGAGCACCTGGGCGCGGAGATGCCGGAGCCCGACCTGATCGCCACCCCCGACGACAGCCGGTTCAGCGAGGAGCAGCTCGCCCGGGCCATGACCCTGCTCGACCTGGAGCACGACGCCCCGCGCCGGCTCTCCGGACTGCTCGCCGAGGCCCGCCGCACCGGCGACACCGACCTGCCGTACCTCGTCGCCCTGCTCGCCGTCCACGCCGCCAGCCCGCCGGTCGGCACCGCCTACCGCCAGGGCGAGCGGCGCCTGCTGTTCGCTGTGGACGACGGCGCGGAGCTGGACGACCCGGAGTTCGGCGGCGCCGACCTCATCGTGGGCACCGCGTTGCTGGACGCCGTCGGCATGGCCGCCGACCGCCAGGAGGCCTCGTGACCGGCCCCGCCCGCCCTGCGCCCCGCGCCCTGTCTTCCGTCCCGGCCGGCCCCGCCCGCCCTGTGCACCCGCACCACATCCGTACCGAGGAGTCCCAGCCGTGAGCGACCACGACGCCGAGCACACCGACGCGTGGACCGAGCCCTCCGCGCACGCCGGCCCCTCCACGACGTACGGGGCCCCCTCCACGACGTACGCGACCGACTCCGCGCACAGCTCGCCTCAGCCCGCCGAACCGGCCGGACAGCCCGCCGTCACCCCGGCCGACGCCGCCGACGCCGCCCGGCTCGTCTCCTTCGGGCTCCAGCCCAAGCTGCTGCCCGCCCGCGACGCCGAATACGCCGACCTGCTGCGGCGCTACCGGGAGGAGAGCGCCTTCGCCCGGCTCGCCGACGCCGTCGCCACCGGCCTCGGCCTCATCGTCCTGGAGGTCTCCCCGCGCGCCGGGATGGCCGTCACGGCGGGCGAGGACTCCGTCTTCGCCGTCCGCATGGGCGACTACGCCCGCCGCGCCTCCTCCGACGCCGCCGACCGCTTCCTGCACGGCCTCGCCCACCTCGCCGTCGCCGCCCTCGCCTTCCCCCGCCCCGAGGACCTCGCCGACGACGCCTACATCGGCCGCATCACGGTCAACGGCGTCGACGCCTTCGTACGCCAGGCCTGCCGGCGGCTGGAGGAGCGCGCCGAGGAACAGGGCGACAACACCGACCCCGCCAGCGACGCCCCCGGCCTCGAAGCCGGCTGGCGGATCTACGCCCGCCGCAGCTCCACCGGCGCCACCAAGGACGCCCGCCGACTCGCCGGATCCACCACCGGCATCATCGGCAAGGCCGTCGCCTTCCTCACCGACTCCGGCTTCCTCCAGCGCACCGGCGACGACGCGGGCGGCGCCTACCGCACCACCGCCCGCTACCAGCTCCAGGTCCGCGACCTGGCGGGCAGCGCCGCCATGGCCGAACTGCTGGAGCTCGGCGTCGTCCCCGTCAGCGACGGCTCCGCCACCCTGCTGCCGCCGCCCGACCCCGACAGCGTGGAGCTCGCCGCCGACGCGGGCCTGCCCTTCCACTCCTGACCCCCACCGGTCCGCACACCCCCCCGCCGCTCCACCCCCGCTCACCGAACGACGAGAGTCCGCCGCCATGTACGAGTTGTCCCGGGTCCGCCTCTACTCCATCGGGCCTGCCGGTGCGCGCTACGCCGACACCGTCCTCGACCTGCGCGGCGTCGGCGCACCCGTCCCCAACCCCGCCCCCGCCCAGGCGGAATTCTTCGAGGAGGAGCCGGTGGGCCCGCCCCGCCGCCCCGCGCCCGCGGGTGTCCTCTTCCTGGAGAACGGCGGCGGCAAGTCCGTCCTGCTGAAGCTGATCTTCTCGGTGATGCTCCCCGGCCACCGCAACACCCTCGGCGGGGCCAGCTCCGGCGTGCTGCGCAAGTTCCTCCTCGCCGACGACTGCGGGCACGTCGCCCTGGAGTGGCAGCACACCCTGACCGGTGAGTGCGTCGTCGTCGGCAAGGTCAGCGAGTGGCGGGGCCGCCAGGTCTCCAACGACCCGCGCAAGTTCGCCGAGGCCTGGTATTCGTTCCGCCCCGGCCCCGGGCTCAGCCTGGACAGCCTGCCCGTCGCCGAGGCCTCCGCCGTGGGCCGCCCCGCCGAAGGCGTCTCCGGCGCCCGCGGCAGGCGGCGCACCATGAAGGGCTTCCGCGACGCGCTGATGGACGCGGGCAAGTTCTACGCACACCTCGACGTGCACTGGGAAGAGATCCACGACCGCTGGAACGAACACCTCGGCGACCTCGGCCTCGACCCCGAACTCTTCCGCTACCAGCGCGAGATGAACGCCGACGAGGGCGAGGCCGCCGGCCTCTTCGCGGTGAAGAAGGACTCCGACTTCACCGACCTCCTGCTCCGCGCCGTCACCGACACCCGCGACACCGACGGACTCGCCGACCTGGTCAGCGGCTTCGGCAACAAACTGGGCCGCCGCGCCGAGCTGACCGCCGAGCGCGACTTCACCGCGGGCTCCGTCGACCTCCTCGGCCGGATCGTCGAGGCCACCGACGCCCGTGCCCGGGCCCGCGACATCCACGCCGGGGCCGAACGGCGCACCCGCACCCTGGCCCGCCGCCTCTCCGCCCGCGCCGCCGAGGAGCGCGGCCGCACCGCCGAGCTGGCCGAACGCGTCACCGCCGCCGCCCACACCGTCACCGAAGCCGAGTCCACCCGGGGCCGCCGCGCCCTGATCGCCGCCGAACTCGCCTACCGGCACGCCTCGCTGGCCCTGACCGCGGCCGAGAAGAGCGCCGCAGCCGGACGCAAGGAGCTGGTCGAGGCCCGCACCCTGCACTCCGCCTGGCAGGCCGCCGAAGCCGTCCTGCGCCACCGCGCCGCCGCCGACCGCTCCGCCAGGGTCGCCGCCGCCATCCGCGAGGCCGAACGCGACGCCGCCCCCGCCCTCGCCGCCCGCTCCGCCGCCGCCACCGACCTCGTCCGCGCCCTCCACAAGGCCGCCGAGGAGGGCGAACGCCTCGCCAACGAGGAGGAGGAGCGCTCCGACACCCTCCAGGCCACCGGCGAACGCGCCCACCGGGACGCCACGGTCGCCGCCACCGAGGCCCAGCGCGCCCGCAGCGAGGCCGGACACCTGCGCCAGCGCCTCGCCGAGGTCGGCCAGGAGACCGCCGAAGCCGTCCGGGCCGGCTGGCTCGACGACACCGCGCCCGACGCCGACCCCGCCCGCGCGGCCCTCGCCGCCAGCGACGCGGAACAGTCCGCCGTCGCCGCCTGGGACACCGCCCGCGAAGCCGCCCGCTCCGCCGCCGACACCGCCCGCGAGGCGGCCGCCGCCGAGAGCCGCGCCGAACTGGCCGCCGCCCGCGCCGCCGACGCGGCCAAGGCCGCGGAGCGGAGCTACGAGGACGAGTACCTGGCCGCCGCGTCGATCGCCGCCGACCCGCGCCTCGCGGATCTGCTCGGGCTGCCCTCGGGCACCGGCGTCCCGCACCCCCGCCGGGAGTCCGGCGACGAGGTGCCGGGCCCCGGCCAGGGCGCCGCCCGCACCACCCCCACCGGCGACGACGCCACGACGACCGGCCACCCGAGCGACGGCACCGGCACCGCACCCGACGCCTCCCCGGACCGCGCCGTCGCCCTCGCCGACCAGCCCGCCGCCCAGCAGCCCCTGACCGCCGAGGAGTTCGACCGCAGCGCCGACGAACTGCGCGACCTCCTCGACCAGTCCGTCACCGCCGCCGAGCGCCGCCTCTTCGACCTGCGCACCGCCGCCGCCGACGACGCCCGCATCCTCGGCGCGCTCGGCGAGGGCGGTCTGCTGCCGCCCGGTCCCGACGTCCTGGCCACCGTCGAGTATCTCGGCGAACACGGCATCCCCGCCCTGCCCGGCTGGCGCTACCTCGCCCAGGCCGTCGACCCGGCCGACCACGCCACCGTCCTCGCCGCCCGCCCCGAACTGGTCGACGGCGTCGTCATCACCGACCCCGACGCCCACACCCGCGCCCGCGAAGTTCTCGCCGGGGCGGCCCTGCTGCCCCGCTCGGCCGTAGCCGTCGGCACCGCCGCCGCTCTCCTCGCCCCCGTCCCGGCCCCCGGCACCGAGACCCCGGGCGACGGCGTCTTCCTCGTCCCGCCGAACCCGGCCATGCACGACGAACACGCCGCCGACGAGGAACGCCACGCGCTGCGCAGCCGCGCCGCCGCCCGCGACGAGGACATCAGGACGCTGGCCGCCCGCCTCTCCGGCGACCGCGCCCTCGCCTCCCGCATCGGCTCCTGGCGCGCCGACTGCCCGCCCGGCATGCTCGCCGAACTCGCCGAAGCCGCCGCCACCGCCCGTACGGCCGCGGAGAGCGCCGAAGCCGTCCTCGCCGAGGCCCGCACCGCCCGCGCCGAGGCCGACGAGGCCGCCGCCGACACCGCCCGGGTCCGCGACGAGCGCCAGGAGGCCGCCCAGCGGGCCCGGCGCGCCGCCGACGCCCTGGCAGGACTCGCCCACCGGCTCCGCGAACGCTCCGGATGGCAGGCCCGCCTGCGCGAACTGGTCGACGAGGCCGCCGAGTCCGAGGCCCGCGCCGCCGTCTGCCTCGACCTCGCCCGCGCCGCCGACGAGGACCGCCGCGCCGCCCAGCGCGCCGGGGACGACGCCCGCCGCACTGCCCGCGCCCTGCGGGCCGAGCGCGCCGAGATCGCCGGCGTCCCCGAAGTCCTCCCCGAGGAGGACGAGTCGAAGGCCCGCACCGCCCTGCCCACCCTGCGCGAGGCATACCGGGCCGCGTCCCAGCTGTACGAGAAGGTCGGCGTCGGCGCCGACCTGCGCGCCGAACAGGCCCGCGCCGAGAGCGACGAGAGCGCCGCCCTGGCCGAGCTGGACCGCCTCACCAACAAGGTCCGCACCCGCGCCGCCCAGCTCCTGGAAGGGACCGACGGAGCCGACGGCCCGTCCCGCCAGGCCGCCGCCGCCCGCGCCGAAGCGCACGTCCAGCTCCTGGAGACCCGGGCCTCCACCGCCAGCGAGCATCTGGGACGGCTGCGCGGCGAGGCCGAACGGCTCGCCCCCGACGACGACCGCCCCCACCACACCGAGCTCCCGGACGACCTGGTCCCGGCCGACGCCGAGAGCGCCCAGGCCCTCCTGCGTACCGCCAACGCCGAACTGGCCGACGCCACAGCCACCCTGGACACCGCCCGCGCCGCGCACAGCGAGCTGCTGCACGCCCACCGCACCGCCGAGGACTCCGCCGGCGGCTTCGACGAGACCGCGGCCCTCCTGCGCGACCTCCTGCGCGACCACGGCGCGGAGGAGGGCACCGAGGACCCCGACCCGTACCCCGGCACGCTGGAGGAGGCCCGGCAGTCCGCCGCCGAGTCCCGCCGCTCCCTGCGCGGCTGCAACGCCGACCTCTCGGCCGCCGAGAGCGCCGTCCGGGAAGCGAGCGACATCCTCGTCCGGCACGCCAACTCCACCCGGTACGAACAGGTCCGCACCCCCGCCCGCCAGCAGATCCGTGAACTGCCCGCCTCCGCCCTGCCCGAGCACGCCCGGAAGTGGGCCGACGCCTTCGCCCCCCGGCTGCGCGTCCTCACCGACGAGCTGGTCCAGCTGGAGCGCAACCGCGACTCGATCGTCGACCGGCTGCGCGGACTCGTCGAGTCGGCGCTCACCACCCTGCGCTCCGCCCAGCGGCTCTCCCAGCTCCCCGAAGGACTGGGGGAGTGGTCGGGTCAGGAATTCCTCCGCATCCGCTTCGAGGAACCCGACCAGGCCACCCTCACCGAACGCCTCGGCGAGGTCATCGACGAGGCCACCAGCGCCGCCCTCAAGAAGAACTCCGATCTGCGCCGCGACGGCATGTCCCTGCTGCTGCGGGGCGTCGAGGCGGCGTTGCGGCCCAAGGGCATCGCGGTGGAGATCCTGAAGCCGGACGCCGTGCTGCGCGCCGAGCGCGTACCGGTCGGGCAGATGGGCGACGTCTTCTCCGGCGGCCAGCTGCTCACCGCCGCCATCGCCCTCTACTGCACGATGGCGGCGCTGCGCAGCAACGACCGGGGCCGCGACCGCCACCGGCACGCGGGCACCCTGTTCCTCGACAACCCGATCGGCCGCGCCAACGCCACATATCTGCTGGAGCTCCAGCGGGCCGTGTCGGACGCGCTGGGCGTACAGCTGCTCTACACGACCGGTCTGTTCGACACGACCGCGCTCGCCGAATTCCCCCTCGTCATCCGGCTGCGCAACGACGCCGACCTGAGGGCCGGGCTGAAGTACATCAGTGTGGAGGAGCACCTGCGGCCCGGCCTGCCCCAGCAGGACCCGGAGGGCGAGAGCGTCCACGGCGAGATCACGGCGACCCGGATGTTCAAACGCAACGAGCAGCCCGCCGCCGAGCCCCCGGCCGCCCCGGGCCCCGAGGCGTAACCGCCGGGCCGGGAGCAGCCCGTGGCGGCCCGCCGGGCCCCGACGACGGCCGCTGGTCGTATCAGCGCGGGCAGTACCCCGTCAGGCGCGGGAGAGGCCGCCGGTGCTCCGGCGGCCGCGTATGCCACCGCCCGTGCCGTCCCGCTCGGCCGCCCGCTCGGCCCGGCGGGACCGGCGCCGCTCGCGACGTATCTGCCGGGCCGTGCTGCTCGGCACGGACACCACGCCGTTGCGCTGGTTCCACACCTGCCGGGTCACCCACACGTCGAGCACCGCCCAGGTGGCGACCACCGTGCTGGCCACACTGCTGAGCACCATCGGAAAGGCCAGCCAGGAGCCGGTCAGCGTGCTCAGAAAGGCGACCATCGCCTGGATGAGCGTCACCGACATGATCAGCACGGCGCGCACGGCGGCCGTCCGCACCGCATCGGGCATCCGCCGCTTCGAGGCAGGCTCCTCCACCCACAACTGCCTCGGGACCCGCGCCCCCTCCGCGGCCTCCGGCCGCGCGGCAGCCGATGCTGCGGCGCTCCCGCGTTCCTGCGTACTCAAGGTCTTCAACTCCCCGCCACTGTCCGACTTCAGGGTGGCTGCCCGGCTTGCGCCGGTTCTACGCGGGCGGAACACGTCCGTCCTGCCGCGCACGACCCCACCGTGCGTCTACCCAGTACATTTGGACGAACCACCCGTCCCGAAGATTCCCCAGGAAAAGCACGCGCAGGGCACAGAAGGTCACGGAGCGAAGAATTCCAGCCAACTGATACGTGCCGGTGCTGAGGAGTCCGGGCGGTGTCCTCTGTCGCATTCGCGAATTTCATCTCCAGGAATACCGGGACAACTCATGATCAATGAGCGGGTGGACGGCTGAAAATCATCCGGACGTGTCTTCGAGTTGTCTCGGTGTCAGTAGTAGGCTCGCGCCGTTTATTGACGGAGAAGACAACCCGCGCAGACACCGTGCGGGGCGACCCCCGCAGCCGCCGGGCGGGGCCGATCTGGGGGAGGCCATGCGCTTTCGCGGGAAGTCCATCCGCAGGAAGATCGTGGCGTTGCTGATGGTGCCGCTCGTCTCCCTCACGGGCCTCTGGGTCTTCGCCACCTACATCACCGGCCGCCAGGCCGACGAACTGATGAGCGCCGGATCCATCGTGGAGAAGGTGAGCGAACCCCTGGAGGACGCCGTCCGCGCCGTCCAGGACGAGCGACGGCAGACCCTGGTCTTCCTCGCCGACCCCCGGGCCTCCGACGCGCTCCCCGTCCTCATGGGCCAACGCGCCGCCACCGACCGCATCGTCAGCCAGGTCAGGGAGAACGCCCGGGAGCAGGACGTCCGGGAATCGCTGAGCGCCGCCGACAGCAGCCGCCTGGACGCGATCCTGAGCGCCGTCGACGGGCTGGAGGCGCTGCGTGAGTCGGTCGAGAAGCGCACCATCAGCCGCGCCAAGGCACTGGACTTCTACAACGGCCTCGTCGACCCCTCGTACCGCTTCCTCAACGGACTCCACACCCTGGAGAACGTGTCGATGGACAAGCAGATGCGAGCCCTGGTCGGAATCTCCCGGGCCCGCGAGATGCTCTCGCGCGAGGACGCGCTCATCGCCTCCGGCCTCATCGCCGGCCGCTTCACCAACGCCGAAATGCGCCGCATATCCGGCCTCGTGGCGCAGCGCGAGCTGCTCTACGAGGTCAGCCTGGAGAACCTCCCCGCCACCGAAAGCCGCCGCGTCGAGCAGTTCTGGGGCAGCCCCGACACCGAACCCCTGCGCACCGCCGAGGACGCCCTGATCGGCGCCGGGCCGACGAAGCGGCCCGCCGCCGTCGACGCCGACCGCTGGGAAGAGGCGGCCGTGCCCGTCCTCGACCGGCTGGCGGGCGACTCCACGGAGATGGGCAACCGGTTCCAGGACCGCGCCGAACCGGCCGCCTACCGGGTCCTCGCCCAGGCCGGGATCGCCGGGATCCTCGGCTTCCTGGCCCTGATCGTCTCGGTCTTCGTCTCCGTCCGCATCGGCCGTGAACTCGTCCGCGACCTCTCCCGGCTGCGCAAGGACGCCCACGAGGTCTCCGGCGTCCGGCTGCCGAGCGTGATGCGCCGGCTGGCCGCGGGCGAACAGGTCGACGTCGAGACCGAGGCCCCGCAGCTCAGTTACGAACCCGACGAGATCGGCCAGGTCGGCCAGGCGCTCAACACCCTCCAGCGGGCCGCCGTCGAGGCCGCCGTCAAGCAGGCGGACATGCGGCGCGGCGTCTCCGAGGTCTTCGTCAACCTCGCCCGCCGCAACCAGGTCCTCCTGCACCGCCAGCTCACCCTGCTGGACGCGATGGAGCGCCGTACCGAGAACAGCGACGAACTGGCAGACCTGTTCCGCCTCGACCACCTCACCACCCGTATGCGGCGGCACGCCGAAGGACTCGTGATCCTCTCCGGCGCCGCCCCCTCCCGCCAGTGGCGCAAGCCCATCCAGCTGATGGACGTGGTGCGGGCCGCCGTCGCCGAGGTCGAGGACTACGAACGCATCGAGGTCCGCCGCCTGGCCCGGATCGGAGTCGGCGGACCCGCCGTCGCCGACCTCACCCACCTGATCGCCGAACTCCTGGAGAACGCCACCGTCTTCTCACCCCCGCACACCGCGGTCCAGGTGCACGGCGAACGCGTCTCCAACGGCTTCACGCTCGAAATCCACGACCGCGGCCTCGGCATGGCCCCCGAGGTCCTCCTCGACGCCAACCTGCGGCTCGCCGAGACCCCCGACTTCGAACTCTCCGACACCGACCGGCTGGGCCTCTTCGTCGTCAGCCGGCTCGCCCAGCGCCAGAACGTCCGGGTCTCCCTGCAGAAGTCGCCGTACGGAGGCACCACCGCCGTCGTGTTCATCCCGGCGGCCCTGCTCACCGACGCCCCCGACACCCACGGCACCGGCTTCCGCCTGGACCGCCGGGCCGAGCGGGCCCTCGGCGGCGGCCGGAGCTCCGGGACGGCGGCGGGCGCGCCGGGCACGGCAGCGGGCGGCGAGCGCCGCGTCAACGGCAGGTCCGCGGTTCTGTCGCCGGTTCCCACCGGCCTCACCGGGCCGGGTGCCCTGGACGGGCCGGTCGAACTGGAAGCCCCGGTCGACCCGCTGGACTTCGCCGGCGACCCGCTGGACCGTTCACCGGATCCCGCCCTGGACCCGGCCCTCGGCCCCGTCCTGGACGGCGTGTCCGACCTGGAGGACACCGAGAGCGAGCGCGGCGGCATCTTCCGCGCCCGGGATCTGCGCCGCGACGGCGACCGCGAGCCCCGCCGCGACAAGCCCGGCGGCCGCCCGAGCCGGACCACCGACCGGGACCAGCACCAGCAGGCCCGGGACCAGGGCGACGAGCCCACGGCGGAGGTCCGCCCGATGCGCCCCGCCGGGCCCGTACGGCTGCCCCGCCGCACCCCGCCGACGCTGGTCGCCGACCGGGGCCGCCGGGTCGACGCGGCGAACGACGACGGGACCGCGCCCCCCACGAAGGCCACCGGCCCGGTCCCGCACACCGCGGACCGGACGCCCGAGGCGGCCGACGGGCCCCGTACCGCCGACGCCCCCTGGACCGTGCGAGCCGCCGCCCACCGCGGAGCCCCCGGCGTCCCGCCCGGCTCACCGGGGTCCGGGCGCGAGGAGGCCCCGGTGCCGGCCGCGCCACCGGCACCCGACACCATCGGCGGACTGCCCCGACGGGTCCGGCAGGCCAGCCTGGCCCGCCAGCTCCGTGAGGAGTCCGCGGAGCGCACGGTGCACCGGCCGCCCGTGGACGCCTTCGACGACGCCGAGCGTGACGCGGACGAGGTGCGTGACCGTATGGCCTCGCTCCAGCGGGGATGGCAGCGAGGCCGCCGGGAGAACGCCGGGGCAACCGAGAACGCCGGGACAACTCAGAGCGCTGAGACAACTCGAAGCGCTGAGACCACCGGGAACCCTGAGACCACCGGGAACCCTGAGACCACCGGGAACCCTGAGACCACCGGGAACCCTGAGACCACGGGGAACCCTGAGACCACGGGGACGACCGAAAGCACCGTGTCCACCACGACCACCGAATCCGCCAGATCCGCCGAATTCGCCGAGGACACCGCGAACACCGGCGACCCCGGTGGAACAGCACCAGGAACCACTCCGGGAGGGGACGGTCGATGACCGCACCGAACGCCGCAGCACACAACCCCGCCCGCCACGGCTCGGGCGAACTGAACTGGCTGCTCGACGAACTCGTCCAGCGCGTCGCCAGCATCCGCAAGGCGCTGGTGCTCTCCAGCGACGGACTCGCCACCGGCGCGTCGGCGGACCTGACCCGCGAGGACAGCGAGCATCTCGCCGCCGTCGCCTCCGGGTTCCACAGCCTCGCCAAGGGCGTCGGCCGCCACTTCGACGCGGGCCGGGTGCGCCAGACCGTCGTCGAGCTGGACGAGGCGTTCCTCTTCGTCACGGCGGCCGGCGACGGCAGCTGTCTCGCCGTCCTGGCTGAAGCCGACTCCGACGTGGGCCAGGTCGCGTACGAGATGACGCTGATGGTCAAGCGCGTGGGGGCGCATCTGGCCAACGCCCCGCGGACGACCGGTACGCCCGCCGGAGGGTGAGCGTGGCGGGCATGAGCGCCGACTCCCCCCGGGGCGGCGCCCCCGGATCCCCGGACGGGGCCGTCGACCCCCAGGCCTCCCGGTGGTACGACGCGGACGCGGGGCCGGTGGTCCGCCCGTACGCGATGACCCGGGGGCGGACCAGCAGCGCCTCCCGTCACCGCCTCGACCTGATCGCGCTCGTCGTGCCGGAACCGGCCGCCGACGACCCCGGCCGGGACCAGACGCTCGCCCCGGAACACGTGGCGATCGTCGAACTGTGCAGCGACAGGCCCCAGTCGATCGCCGAGCTCGCCGCCGAACTCGACCTCCCCGTAGGGGTGGTACGGGTCCTGGTCGGCGATCTCGTCGAGGACGAGCTGGTGCACGTCACCCGTCCCGTTCCGCCGGCAGAGCTGCCGGAAGTGAGCATTCTTCGCGAGGTAATCAATGGCCTTCGGGCGCTCTAGCCGCGTCAAGCAGCGGCCCGTCGAGCCCGTCACCCTGAAGATCCTGGTGGCGGGAGGATTCGGCGTCGGCAAGACGACCGCGGTCGGCGCGGTCAGTGAGATCAGACCGCTGCGCACCGAGGAACGCCTCAGCGAGGCGGGCCGCCCGGTGGACGACCTGGAAGGGGTCGAGTCCAAGACCACCACCACGGTCGCGATGGACTTCGGCCGGATCACGCTGCGCGAGGACCTGGTCCTCTACCTGTTCGGCACCCCGGGCCAGGACCGCTTCTGGTTCCTGTGGGACGAGTTGGCCCAGGGCTCTCTGGGCGCGGTCGTCCTGGCCGACACCCGGCGTCTGGAGGACTGCTTCGCCGCGGTCGACTACTTCGAGCGCAGGCGGATCCCGTTCACGGTCGCGGTCAACACCTTCGAGGGCGCCGAGCGGTTCCCCACCGAGACCGTGCGGGCCGCCCTCGACCTCGACCCGGAGGTCCCGCTGCTCGTCTGCGACGCACGGGACCGGTCCTCCGTGCGCGACGTCCTGGTCGCGGTCGTGGAGCACGCCCTGGAGCGCGCGGCACGGGCCCGCGAACCCGTCGCCACCTGAGCCGGGGGAGGCGCTGCTCCCGGGCCTCCGGTACGCGTACGGCCCGTACCCCCGCCGACAGGGGTACGAGCCGCACGTCGCCCGGCGCGCCGGATCCTGAGTGTTCTGCTGTGGTGACGGCCAGTCAAGTCAGGTACAGAGGAAAACTGCTGAGACGCCCTCTCGGGGATCGACGCCCTCTCGGCGGGCAGCGGATTCTCCGAGTTCAGTGGATTCTCGGCGGGCAGCGGTTTCCCCGGGTTCAGCGGATTCTCGGCGGGCAGCGGATTCTCGGGATTCAGCGGACCGCTATCACCGCCGAGCCGTGCCCGAACAGCCCCTGGTTCGCGGTGATGCCGACCCGGGCGCCCGCCACCTGCCGCTGACCGGCCCGCCCGCGCAACTGCTGTGTCAGCTCGCACACCTGCGCGATGGCCTGCGCGGGGACCGCCTCGCCGAACGAGGCCAGACCGCCGCTCGCGTTCACCGGAATCCGGCCGCCGGGCGCGGTCGCCCCCGAGCGCAGGAGCTTCGCCCCCTCGCCCGGACCGCACAGCCCGATGTCCTCGTACCACTCCAACTCCAGTGCCGTGGACAAGTCGTAGACCTCGGCCAGCGAGAGATCCGCCGGCCCGGCCCCCGCCTCCTCGTAGGCGGTCCGCGCGATCGAGGCCCGGAAGCTCTCGGGCGAAGGATCCACCGCCACCGCCGAGTCCGTGCCGATGTCCGGCAGATCCAGGACGGTCCTCGGGAAGGTCGGCGTCACCGTGGAGACGGCCCGGATCCGCACGGGATCGCGCACCCCGCGCCGCCGCGCGAACTCCATACTGCACAGAACCAGTGCGGCGGCCCCGTCGGACGTGGCGCAGATGTCCAGCAGCCGCAGCGGATCGGCGACCATCGCGGAGGCGGCGACCTCCTCGGCCGTCACCGGAGTGCGGTAGCGGGCGTACTCGTTGAGCGCCCCGGCCGCCGCGTTCTTCACCTTGACCAGCGCGAAGTCGTCCGGGGTGTCCCCGTACAGCGCCATGCGGCGGCGGGCGTAGAGCCCGAAGTACGCCGGGTTCGTCGCCCCGAGCACCCGGAAGCGCAGCCAGTCCGGGTCGTCCGCCCGCTCCCCGCCCGCCGGGGCGAAGAACCCCTTGGGCGCCGCGTCGGCCCCCACCACCAGCACCACGTCCGCCAGGCCCGCCAGGATCTGCGCCCGCGCCGTGTCGATGGCCTGCGCCCCGGAAGCGCACGCGGCGTACACGGACGCCACCCGTGCCCCCTGCCACCCGAGCGCCCGGGCGAACGTCGCGCCCGCCACGTACCCCGGATAGCCCCCGCGCACCGTCTGTGCGCCGACCACCGACCGGACCTCGGACCAGCCGATGCCCGCGTCCGCGAGCGCGGCCCGCGCGGCGATTCGACCGTACGTGACGAAGCCCCGCCCCCACTTGCCCCACGGGTGCATCCCGGCCCCGAGGACGGCCACGTCGCCCTTCACGGAGCTCGCGCCGCCCCTCATGAGGCGTCCCCGTCCGCCGCGACCGGCCGCCAGTGCCAGGTGGTGTGCACGGTGCCCGTTTCCCGGTCCTCGTCCAGGACGCCCGGCACCACTTCCACCACCGAGCCCACGGGAAGGGCGGCCACCCCCACCCCGGGGGCTGCCTGCCCCAGCACGACCATGCGCTCGGCGGCCAGCTCGACGGCGACCAGTGTGTAGGGGGTCCAGGGGACACCGGGGTCGCTGACGTACGGGGGAGGCGGCCGGTAGCGCCCGTCGGTGCAGGACCACACCGTGCCCCGCTTCGACAGCGGCGTCTCCTCCAGCTCCCCGCCGGGGCAGCCCGGGTTGCGGCAGTGGCCGTCCTCCCGGGGGAAGTGGACCGTCCGGCAGCCCGAGCACCGGGTGCCCAGCAGCCGGAAGTCCTCCTCCGCGGCGTCGTCGGTGAACCAACCGGCCACCACGGGTGTACGCGTGCGCGACAAAGCCCCTCCCGGCACTTGATCTGACGGTACGTCAGAAGTGTGCCACGGGTGCCCGTGTCCGGCGAGGGCCCGGTCGGGGCGGCCTCAGCTGTCCTTCCCGTCCACCCCGTGCTCGGCCAGCCACTTCGCCGCGGTCTCCGCCAGCTCCGCGTCCCGGCCCGCGAGCATCGTCCGGATCATCTGCGCGTCGCCGCGCAACGACCACAGGGGATGCCCGAACGTGGCCGGGTTGTTCTTCTCGATCAGGAAGTGCGCGGGCCACGCGGTGCCGTACCCGATCACCGGCAGGGCCGCCAGATACCGTTTCCGGCCCCGCGCGAGCCCGTATGCGGAGATCGCGAGCCCGGTCAGCGTGCCGGTCAGATGGACCCAGCGGGTGGCGGCCCGGGAGTGCATCGCCACGTAGTACGGCCAGAACTCCTCGTACGTTTCGAACGTCTGCTGTGACATACGGGCACCGTAGTCGCCCGATCGGCAACCGAACACGCCCCGTTCGCGTCCGAAAGGAAGAACGGTCGGCCGGAGCCCACGGGGGTGGTCCCGGTCGTCCGTTCTCTTCGGAGCCTGCCCGCCGGTTCAGATCCTGCGTACCGACCCGGAGCCCGCCCGCCGCCCCGGAGCCCGCGTACTGACTCAGCGCCTGCCCACCGGTCTGCGATCCACCGGGAAGTCGAAGTAGGTGTCCGGGAACAGTTCCGGCTTGTGGGTGAAGTGCCACCACTCCTCGGGGAGGTTCACGAACCCCGCCTCGGCCAGCGTCCGCTTCAGGAACTGCCGGTTGGCGCGCTGCGCACCCTGGATCCGGGGGTCGTCGGTGTGGGAGAGGGTGTCGAAGCAGTCGTAACCCGTGCCCATGTCCACCGAGTTGTCGGGGAACCGCTCGTCCTTCGGTGCGAAGCAGGGCGTCAGCCGCTCGCCCGGACGGTAGGGCCTGGTCGGCAGGGCGGGAAGCCGGACCAGGGTCAGGTCCACCGTGCTGCCCCGGCTGTGCCCGGACTTCTCCGCGATGTAACCGTCCTCGAACAGCCGGCTCTTGTCGACCAGCGGATAGAACTCCCCCTTCATCGACTGGTCGTCGAGATCCTTCGCCCACCGCACGAAGTGGTCCACGGCCCGCTGCGGCCGGTAGCAGTCGTACACCTTCAGCGAATAGCCCTGACGCAACAGCCGCCTCTGCGCCCGGTGCAGAGCGCGTGCGGCCGGCCGGGTCAGGATGCAGACCGGCTGCCGGTAGCCGTCCACCCGCTCACCCAGGAAGGTGTGCGCCGTGGCGTAACGCATCTCCTGGATGATCGTCGGATCCACCGAACGCAGCGTCACGAACCCCTCGGGCGCTCGTGGTTCGGGCCGCGCCTGCGCCGTGGGGGAGAGGGCGGTGGCGGCGAGGAGGGCGGCGGCCGTGACGGCCGGGGCACGCAGAGCGGTACGCATTCCTGTCATGGGCACACCGTCTATCAGCTGGGCGGCCCGCGCGGAAGAACCCGTCCGATACAGTCCGCCCGTGTCCGAACCCGGCAATCGCCCTTCCCCGACCGCCCCGCAGCAGCCGCCCCGGTACGTACGGGACTCCCACTGCGGCACCTGCGGAGCCCCGTACACCGCTCTCCCGTCCGCCGACGCCTGGCCCCGCACCTGCACGCACTGCGGAACCACGGCCTACCGCAACCCCCTCCCCGTCGCGGTGGCCCTGCTCCCGGTCGACGGCCCGAGCGCCACCGGACTCGTCGTCATCACCCGCACCATCGAGCCGCAGAAGGGCGGCGCGGCCCTGCCCGGCGGGTTCATCGACCACGCCGAGGACTGGCGTACGGCGGTGGCCCGAGAACTCCGCGAGGAGACCGGCATCGAGGCCGCCGCCCGGGACGTCCGGCTCGCCGACGTCCTGAGCGACACGGCCGGCCACCTCCTGGTCTTCGGCCTCCTCCCGGCCCGCCCCCTCGCGAGCCTGCCACCATCGGCCCCGACCGACGAGACATCCGGCTACGAAATCCTCTACCGCCCCCGGCCCCTGGCGTTCCCGCTGCACACGGAAGCCGCCGACGCCTGGTTCGCGGGCCGCTACGGCTGAGGGCACCGGGCGGACCGGCTCCGGCGCCCGGCCCGGCGCGTACAACCGCCCGCCCCGGCCCCCGGGAACCGCATACCGGACGTCCGCCGCCCCTCAACGCCCGTGCCCGGCCCGCACGGACGCATCCCCGGGCCGTGACGTACCCCCGGGCCGTAGGGCAATCCCCCGCCCCGGCCCGGGAAGCCCGAGTCCCACGAGGCACGAGACGCGCCCCGCCGCTTCTAGGACCCGTCCGCCACCCCCCTCACCCGCACCCGATCGCCGACCTCGCGCTCCCCGCCGTCCCGCTCCACCACCACACGGCCGCCCTCCCACCGCGTCGCGTACCGCTCGACCGCCGCCTCCGCCCACCCGTCGCCCGGGTCCCGCACCACCAGGCCCCCGCCCGTACGCCCCGGCGCGGGCGCCCACACCTCCAGTTCCGGGTCGGCGTCCGCACCCCGCACCGGAATCACCGCCCCCGCCCGCGCCAGCACCGGCACCCCCGACAGCGGGGCGTCGACCAGCACCTGGCCCGGACCCTCGTACGCCCGCCCGGTCACCGTGTCGTACCACCGCCCCCTCGGCAGCCGCACCGCCCGCCGCCGCACCCCCGGCTCCAGCACCGGAGCCACCAGCAGCGCATCGCCCAGCAGGAACGCGTCCTCGCACTCCCGCAGCGCCCGGTCGCCCGGCGCACCCCACCACACCGGCCGCACATAGGGCGCACCCGTCAGCCGCGCCACATGCGACAGCGACACGAAGTACGGGTGCAGCCGCTCCCGCTCCACCAGCGCCGCCCGCGCGTGCTCCAGCACCTCGGGCCCGAACTCCCACGGCTCCCGCCGCCCCGCGTCGATCGCCGAGTGCGTACGGAACAACGGCAGGTACGCCCCCAGCTGGAACCAGCGCAGATACAGCTCGGGCGACGGGAACCCGTCGAACCCGCCCACGTCCGGACCCGAGTACGGCACGCCGCACAGGCCGAGCCCCAGCACCAGCGACAACGACGCCCGCAGCCCCGGCCACCCCGTCGACACATCACCGGACCAGGTGCCCCCGTACCTCTGCATCCCCGCCCAGCCCGACCGCGAGAAGAGGAACGGCCGCTCCTCGGGCCGCAGCCGGAGCAGTCCCTCGTACCCGGCCCGTGCCATCGCCAGCGCGTACACGTTGTGCGCCTCGCGGTGGTCGCCCCCGGCGCCCTCCAGGACATGCCGGGCCGAACGCGGCAACGACGGATCCCCGAACGCCGCGAAGGACACCGGCTCGTTCATGTCGTGCCAGACCCCCGAGAAGCCCTGCGCAAGCCGCTCCTCGTACAGAGATCCCCACCAATCCCGCACAACCGGATCAGTGAAATCCGGATAGACGCAGGCCCCCGGCCACACCTCCCCGACCACCTCCCGCCCCCGCGCGTCCCGGACGTACGCGCCACGCTCCCCGATCTCCCGTCCCCCGTCGAACACCGCGTCGCCCGGCTCCGCCTTCACCGCCGGATCCACGATCGACACCAGCCGCACCCCGTCCCCGCGCAGCTCCTTCGCCAGCCCGGGCAGATTGGGGAACCGCTCCCGGTCCACCGTGAACACCCGGTGCCCGTCGTAGTGGTCGATGTCCAGATGCAGCACCGACAACGGCAGCCCCCGCTCCCGGTACCCGTCGACGACCCGCCGCACCTCCTCCTGGCCGCCGAACCCCCACCGGGCGTGCTGCGGCCCCAGCGCCCAGGACGGGGGCAGCGCCGGAGCACCCGTCAGCGCCGTCCACCCCTGGAGCACCCGCGCCGGCGTCCCCACCACCACCCAGCAGCGCAGCGGCCCGCCCTCCATCCGCACCTCGCAGGCGCCCGGCCGGTCATGCCCCGAACCGGCGCCCTCCTCGCCCTCCCGCAGCACCACCCGGCCCGCCCAGGAGTTGTCGTGGAACGCCAGATGCGTCCCCGCGTCCGACACCACCACCTGCACCGGCATCGTCAGATACAGCGGATCGTCCCCGGGACCGAAATGCCCCCCGGGATCGGTGTTCCAGAGCCGGTACACCCCGTCCCGCAACCGGGGCCCGCCCGCACGCCCGCCCAGCCCGAAGAACCGCGCGTCCGCCGGCACCTCCGAGCGCTGCACCCACCGCACCGGACCCCCGCCCTCCGGCTCCCACCAGCGCGGCGGCAGCTCACGCCGCAACAGCACCCCGCCCGGCGTCCGCAGCTCCACCGCCCCGGTCCGCGACACCTCCACCGTCAGCCGCTCCGCGACCACCTGCCAGCCGCCGTCCTTGCCCGGCTCCAGCACCGCCCGCTCGTCCGGCGCGGGAGCCTCGCCCGCCACCGCGTACGAGGGCAGCGGCTCCGCCCCGTCCCACGCCCAGAACACCGCACCGCCCACCGACACACGGATGCGCAGCTCCGAACGGGCGAACCGCACCACACCCCCACCCGGCTCAGGCTCCGCCCCCGTCGCCGCACCGGGCACCCGGGCCCGCTCCGCCCCGCGCGCCGGCAGCGCCGCCGCATCCGCGGCCCGGCGCCGCCACGCCGAACGCACCGTGCGCAGCCCCCGCACCGAACCGACCAACCTCACCCGACGCACCAGGTCACGACCGTCCATGGCGCACACCCTGCCACCCCGCCCGACCCGCAGAACCTTCCGTTCAACTCCCGTTCACCCATGCCGGCCGCCGCCCCCCGGCACCCCGGGGACGGGGCCACCCTGGTGCCCAGGACGATCACATGGCATCGTCCTCGTCAGCCGCTCACGCGCACACCCCAGCCCGTGCGCGCCGACGCCCACCCCGCGTACCCGTACAGCCAGGGAGCAGCCCTCATGACCGCAGCCACGCCCGACGCCCCGCTCTGGCAGCCCGGCCCCGACCGCATCGAGGCCGCGGCCGTCATCCGCTTCCAGAGCTGGGCCGCGACCCGGTACGGCGCCCCGGCCGACGGCGGGTACGCCGCCCTGCACCGCTGGTCCGTCGACGAGCTCGACACCTTCTGGCAGGCCGTCGCCGAGTGGTTCGACATCCGCTTCTCCACCCCGTACGAGAGCGTCCTCGGCGACCGCGCCATGCCCGGCGCCACCTGGTTCCCCGGCGCCACCCTCAACTACGCCGAACACGCCCTGCGCACCGCCGAGGACCCGGCCCGCGCCGACACCCCGGCCCTCCTGTACGTCGACGAGACCCACGCCCAGGTCCCCATCAGCTGGGCCGAACTCCGCCGCCAGGTCGGCGCGCTCGCCGCCGAACTCCGCGCCCTCGGCGTCACCCCCGGCGACCGCGTCAGCGGCTACCTCCCCAACATCCCCCAGGCCGTCGTCGCCTTTCTCGCCACCGCGGCCGTCGGCGGCGTCTGGACCTCCTGCGCCCCCGACTTCGGCGCCCGCAGCGTCCTCGACCGCTTCCAGCAGATCGAACCCGTCGTCCTCTTCACCGTCGACGGCTACCGCTACGGCGGCAAGGAACACGACCGCACCGAGACCGTCGCCGAGCTGCGCCGCGAACTGCCCACCCTGCGCGCCGTCGTCCACATCCCGCTGCTCGGCACCGACGCCCCCGAAGGCGCCCTCGCCTGGACCGCCCTCACCTCCGCCGACACCGAGCCGGTCTTCGAACAGGTCCCCTTCGACCACCCGCTCTGGGTCCTCTACTCCTCCGGCACCACCGGCCTGCCCAAGGCCATCGTCCAGTCCCAGGGCGGCATCCTGCTCGAACACTTCAAGCAGCTCGGCCTGCACTGCGACCTCGGCCCCGAGGACCGCTTCTTCTGGTACACCTCCACCGGCTGGATGATGTGGAACTTCCTCGTCTCCGGCCTCCTCACCGGCACCACCGTCGTCCTGTACGACGGCAGCCCCGGCTATCCGGACGTCAGCGCCCAGTGGCGGGTCGCCGAACAGACCGGCGCCACCCTCTACGGCACCTCCGCCGCGTACGTCATGGCCTGCCGCAAGGCCGACATCCACCCCGGCCGCGACTTCGACCTCTCCCGGATCCAGTGCGTCGCCACCACCGGCTCCCCGCTCCCGCCCGACGGCTTCCGCTGGCTCCACGACGAGGTCGCCGAAGACCTCTGGATCGCCTCCGTCAGCGGCGGCACCGACGTCTGCTCCTGTTTCGCCGGAGCCGTCCCCACCCTCCCCGTCCACATCGGCGAACTCCAGGCCCCCTGCCTCGGCACCGACCTCCAGTCCTGGGACCCGGCGGGCAAGCCGCTGATCAACGAGGTCGGCGAACTGGTCGTCACCAACCCGCTCCCGTCCATGCCGATCCGCTTCTGGAACGACCCCGACGGCAGCCGCTACCACGACAGCTACTTCGACATGTACCCCGGCGTCTGGCGGCACGGCGACTGGATCACCATCACCGACCACGGCTCGGTGATCATCCACGGCCGCTCCGACTCCACCCTGAACCGCCAGGGCGTCCGCATGGGCTCCGCCGACATCTACGAAGCCGTCGAACGGCTCCCCGAGATCCGCGAATCCCTCGTCATCGGCCTCGAAGAACCCGACGGCGGCTACTGGATGCCGCTCTTCGTCCACCTCGCCGAAGGCGCCACCCTCGACGACGACCTGCGCGCCGCGATCAAGCAGACCATCCGCGACAACCTCTCCCCGCGCCACGTCCCGGACGAGGTCATCGAGGTCCCCGCCATCCCGCACACCCTCACCGGCAAGCGCATCGAGGTTCCGGTCAAGCGCCTGCTCCAGGGAACCGAGCTGGCCAAGGCGGTCAACCCCGGCTCCGTCGACAACCTCGACCTTCTCCACTTCTACGCCGACCTGGCGGCGAGGCGCCGCGCGTAACGCCACTGTCAGTCCCCTTGATTACGCTGAGTGAGCAATGATTCACCGCGCACAGGGGGACACATGGCGCAGACCGACCACACCAAACGCGGCACGAAGCGCAACGCCCAGCACGACGCCCAGCACAACGCGACGCACCGCAAGAAGCGCGGCAGGAGGCACGGCACCCCGCACACCACCACCCTGCGACGCACGCTGCGCCGCGAAGCACCCAGCACCGTCGGCCTCCTCGTCGACGCCCAGGACTTCGCGGCCATGCGGCGCTACGGCACCTTCCCCTTCGACGACCACACCGTCTACCTCCAACAGGTCGAGGCCCTGCTCAAAGCGCTCGCGGCCCAGGGCGTGCACACCACCGTCGCCCTCTTCGACCCGGAGGACTACGAGGAGTTCTGCGCCGAGTCGGGCCTCGACGCCGACACGGGGGCGAGCCGCAGCCGCTTCACCGCGGAGATCGCCGCCGCCGGGGCCACGGTCGCCTACACCGGCCAGGGCATCGACGACCTCATCCCCGTCCTCGTCTCCCGCGCGGTGCGCCAGGCCACCTGGGAGTACGCCACCCTCCTCCTCGCCGACCTAGGCACCTGCGCCGACTGCGGCCAGGACATCGGACGCGCGGCCTTCGACCGCGCCTCGCACCTCCTGATGCGGCTGCTGGAGTCGGCCGGACCGGGCACCCACCACCTGGTGTGCAGCGTCCCGACGGACAACGACCAGCTCCTGGCCGTGCTCCACACCCACCGCGACCCCACAGGACCGGCCCGCCTCGACAGCGCGGAGGGCGCCGAGTTCGCCACCGTCCTCGCGGTGGCCGTGGCCCTGGAATCACGCGGGGGAGTGGTCCTGCGCACCAGCGCCCCCGACAGCCCGGACCGCGTCCACGGCTGGCGCCTGGCCCACGGCGGCCTCGCCCCGCTCACCGCGGGCGAGGTCTTCAACGCCTACTGCACCGACGCGGACACCGGAGAGCCCGTCTCCCCGGAGTCCGGCGTCGAGTACTGCGCGGGATTCGACATCGGAGCGGAGCCCCCGGAAACCCACCACTGACCACGACGACGAACAACGACACAAGAGGGAGGGGCCTCCCGCCACCGGCGGAAAGCCCCTCCCCGAGAACCGCTGCCGCTACACGCCCACGCGCCTACTCACCCGAGAGCACGGCCTGCGCGGCGCTGCGCGCCTCGTCGGCCGAGTCGGCGGACCGAGCGGCGTTCGCCGCCCGCTCGCACTGCGCCAGCGTGTACTTGGCGAGGGTGGCCCGCACATAAGGAATGGACGCCGCACCCATGGAGAGCGAGGTGACACCCAGACCCGTCAGCACACAGGCCAGCAGCGGATCGGCCGCGGCCTCACCGCACACACCGCAGCTCTTGCCCTCGGCACGAGCGGCCTCGGCGGACAGCGCCACGAGATCCAGCAGCGCCGGCTGCCACGGGTCCTGGAGCCGCGACACCGCACCCACCTGGCGGTCGGCGGCGAAGGTGTACTGCGCCAGGTCGTTGGTGCCCAGCGACAGGAACTCCACCTCCTGGAGGATCGACCGTGCCCGCAGCGCGGCCGACGGGATCTCCACCATCGCGCCGAACTTCGCCCGCAGCCCGGCCTCACGGCACGCGTCCGCGAACGCCTTGGCGTCGATGCGGTCGGCCACCATGGGGGCCATGACCTCCAGGTACACCGGCAGACCCTCGGCGGCCTTCGCCAGCGCGGTCAGCTGGGTACGCAGCACCTCGGGGTGGTCCAGCAGGCTCCGCAGCCCACGGACGCCGAGCGCCGGGTTCGGCTCGTCGGCCGGCGTCAGGAAGTCCAGCGGCTTGTCCGCACCGGCGTCCAGCACCCGCACGACGACACGCCCCTCGGGGAACGCCTCCAGCACCGCACGGTAGGCCGCGACCTGCTTCTCCTCGGAAGGAGCCTGCTTGCTGTCGTCCAGGAACAGGAACTCGGTACGGAACAGCCCGACGCCCTCCGCCCCCGCCTCGACCGCCGCGGGCACATCGCCCGGACCGCCGACATTGGCGAGCAACGGCACCTTGTGCCCGTCGGAGGTGGCACCGGGACCGGTCGAGGCGGACAGCGCGGCCTTACGGGCCGCGGCGGCGGCTTCCATCTCGGCCCGCTTCTCCGCAGTCGGGTCGACGAAGATCTCGCCCGTGCTGCCGTCCACCGCGACGACCGTGCCCTCGGCCAGCTCACCGGCGCCGGGCAGCGCCACCACGGCCGGAACACCGAGCGCCCGCGCCAGGATCGCGCTGTGGCTGGTCGGCCCGCCCTCCTCGGTGACGAAGCCGAGCACCAGCGTCGGGTCGAGGAGCGCGGTGTCGGCCGGTGCGAGGTCCCGCGCGATCAGCACGTACGGCTCGTCGCTGTCCGGCACGCCGGGCATCGGCACACCGAGCAGCCGCGCCACGATCCGGTTCCGTACGTCGTCGAGGTCCGCGACCCGCCCGGCCAGGTACTCCCCGGCGTTGGCGAGCAACGCCCGGTACGCGGCGAACGCGTCGTACACGGCACGCTCGGCGGTGCTGCCGACGGCGATACGCCGATCGACATCCGACATCAGCTCGGGGTCGTGCGCCATCATGGCCTGCGCCTCGAGCACGTGCTGTGCCTCGCCGCCGGCCAGATTGCCGCGCGCGACCAGATCGGCGGCCACGGCCTCCACGGCCTGCCGGGCGCGCCCCTGTTCGCGCTCGGCCTCCTCGGCGGGAATCGATTTGGCGGGCGGCTCCAGCACCGCCGTACCCATGTGCCGAACCTCGCCGATGGCCACACCGTGGCTCACGCCGACGCCTCGCAGCGTTGTCTCCATTTCACCCGTCTCCGGTTGTGCGGCGACCGAGTCGCCGCGGTGGTTGTGCAACTGGCTGGTGGCCGCGCCCGAGCGCTACTGCCAGCCGAACAGCGTGTCGCCGATCTTCACGTCCCCGTCCTCACGGACATCGGAGAGCGACTCGGCGGTGGCCTCCAGGGCCACGATCGGGCAGATGGGTGACTTGCCGGCGGCCTCGACGGCGACCGGGTCCCAGCGCACGATGCCCTGGCCCCGGGTGACGGTGTCCCCCTTGTTCACGAGAAGCTCGAAGCCCTCGCCGTTGAGCTGGACGGTGTCGATACCGAGATGCGTCAGAACCCCGTGCCCGTCCGCGTCGACGACGACGAACGCGTGCGGGTGGAGGGAGACGACGATGCCGTCGACCGGGGACACCGCCTCAGAGGGCTCACGTACGGGGTCGATGGCGGTACCGGGACCGACCATCGCGCCGGAGAAGACCGGGTCGGGAACCTCGGTGAGTCCGATGGCGCGTCCAGCAAGAGGGGACGTCACGTTGGTCATGGGGAGCCTCCCAGGGGGTGGAGATTCAGGTGTCGCCGCCGCGACTGATGGGGGACGGCGTACTGCTCAGCAGCGTAAGTCATATGAAGTCCCGGTTCCGCCCGAGACCTACCGCTTGGCGGACCTAGGGGTGCACCAGAAACGATTTGCCTCGGTCCCCGGCGACCTGTACAGTCGTACTCCTGCCTGACCCCAACGCGACTTTGAGTCGGGGGTCGGCGGCGACTTTCAAGCCCAGATCCTAACCATGACCCGTCCTTCGGCATGCCCGCAGACCGTGGTCAAGGAGACGGAAAAGGCCTGATAGAGTCGGACTCGCCGGAAAGGGAAAACGCGAAAGCGGAGAACCTGGAAAGCGAAACTGCACGGCCCGCTTCGACCGGGAATCGGACA
>NZ_BMSG01000008.1 GCF_014649035.1 Streptomyces sindenensis | reverse complement strand
TGCCTGCAGCATCATCTGTCTCCGACGGCTTCGGGCGGCATTCTGAAACGATCAGTTAGTCTCACACCCTGTTCACATTTGATAATTGATGATCTCGTCACAGAGGTCAGGCGCGGGGGTAGTGAAGCATGCGTGAAAACTGGCGCTCGAAGTTGAGCGTTCTCGCCGGGGCGTCGGCACTCGCCCTCTCGGCCGTCACCGCGACGCCGGCGCTCGCCGACGACGCCCCGGAGACCCCCGTGGAAATCCAGCTGCCCGGCGACGTGAGGATTCTCGAAGGTCGCGCCACGGAACCCGGCGCGGAGTTCCCCTTCACGACGGACGAGGACGAGACGGCGGGACCGGCGGCCACGATGGCGGCCGCCACGGCCGCTCCGCCGTCGAGCACCTGCCTCGGCGCGACCGCCGCCTACGGCTCCAGCGGGTGCTTCCAGCACAACGGCGACATCATCTGGGCCGGCGACACGAAGAAGGACGGCATGTCCGCGGCCGTCGGGGTCTACACCGACTACGGGCGCGCCGAGGAGGTCTGCGTCAACAAGCTCGGCGTGAACACCTGGGCGACCTGCAACAAGGACTACCGCGAGAGTGGCAACGTACGCCTGCGGATCCTGCGCTACGACGGCGACACCGGAAAGTTCTACCAGCCCGAGGCCTGGTCCGGCTGGATCCCGGTCGACGGGAAGTTCTGAAGGCTCACGTCTCCGGGGGCGAGCTCGCCGCCCCCGGAGCGAGCCGGGACAACTTCGCGGGGCGGCTACGGCCGCCTCGCGAGGCGGTAGACCGCGTACGTGATGCCCAGAATGACGTCCACGACGGCCCACAGGACGATGATCAGGCCCACGCCGATCGCGGTGCCTGCGTTCTCGGCGTCGTTGCAGGCCTGCTTGTCCAGCGTTCCGCAGTCCTCGGGAGTGCCCGAGCCGGAAGCGATCCCGGCGATCAGCCAGATCAGGAAGAGGAGTTGGACGCCCAGGAAGACCCACAGGAAGACCCGGTGCTTCTTGCGCGGACTCCGCGGTGGTGGCTGCGGCTGCCACTGAGGGGCGTTGGACTGGGGGATGCTCATGACGATCACGCTTCGTTCACGTCGTCAAGGGGCTCGCGGTCTCCGTGACAGCGCGCTCACCTCTGCTGTACCCGCCTGCGCGGCTTCACCCCGAGGCTCTTCGACTACGCCCATCATCTCTCCGCCCGGCGACTTCGGCGCGCCTGGCGGAACGAGAAGAGCCTGACCGGCATAAATGCAGGTCAGGCTCTTAATCCGGAAGTGCCCCCGGCAGGATTCGAACCTGCGCACCCGGCTCCGGAGGCCGATGCTCTATCCCCTGAGCTACGGGGGCGAATCGCGGTGTTGCTCTGCGACGGGTGAAACACTACCAGCTCCGACGGGGTGTCCGTGAACAGGTATTCCGCCGAAGCGCCGGGCGGGGGCGGTGGCCACCCGTCCGGGGGCGGAAGTGGACAAAACCCGGACGCCGCCCCTCGGGCCGACCTACTCTCGAAGGGTGTCAGGGGCGTACGGCCGCGTGCTTGTTGTCGACGACAACAAGGTCATCCGGCAGCTGATCAGGGTCAATCTCGAGCTGGAGGGCTTCGAGGTCGTGACCGCGGCCGATGGTGTCGAGGCTCTGGACCTGGTCGGGAGAGTACGCCCCGACGCCATCACCCTCGACGTCGTGATGCCCCGGCTGGACGGTCTGGAGACCGCCACCCGGCTGCGCTCCGACCCCCGCACCCGCGCTCTCCCCATCGCCGTCATCAGCGCCTGCACGCCTTACGAGGTCGACGCGGGCGTGGCGGCCGGGGTCGACGCTTTCCTGGCGAAGCCGTTCGAGCCGAGCGAACTGGTGCGGATCATGCGCCGACTGGTGACCGGGGAGGAAGAGCCCTCGGCGGACGGGCGGCGCGGTGCCGGGCGGGCGGGGAGCACCGCCGGCTGACCGGCGCGCCGGACCGGACCGGCCGGCCCGTCCCGTGGAACCGGGCCCGGCTGACCGGATGGCGAAACCGGTTCGCGAAGTGCCCCCCTCTCTCACCTACGCTTGACCCGTGACCCCCGCCGACCTCTCCCGGACCGTGCTGCACGCCGTGCGCCGCGCGGTCGACGAGGATGCGTTGCGCGCGCCCGTGCCCGCGCGCGTGCGGGTGGAGCGGACCCGGCCCGGCGGCAGCGGCGACTACGCCTGCGCCGTCGCCCTCCAGCTCGCCGGCCCCGCCGCGCTGCCCGCGCTGGAGGTCGCCCGCATCCTGCGCGAACGCGTCGCCGCCGAGCCCGGCGTCGGACGGGTCGAGATCACCGGACCCGGATTCCTGAGCTTCACCCTCGACGCCCCGGCCGTCAGCGACCGGGCCGTGCTCGCCGCCGTACGGGAACAGGGCCTCGCGTACGGGCACGGGGACGCCCTCCGGGACGAGGCCCACCAGTTCCACCACGCGCGGGAGGTCCGCGCCGCCGTCACCGCCCAGACCGTGCGCCGGCTCCTCACCGCCCAGGGCGCCCGGGTCCGGACCACCTGCGAACAGGCGCCCGACCCGGACTGGGTCCGCCTCGGCGTCACCGTCGACGCACACGGGACACCCCCCGTACCGCTCACCGGGATCCGGCCCGTCCCCGCCGGGGCCACCGCGGGGGAGCTGCTGGAGCGGCTCGGGCCCGACGCGGCCCGCTGGGGGCTCCTGCGCGCCGCCGGACACGACCGCGCCGCCCTCGGCCCCGAACTGCTCGTCCAGGGCGAGGCCAACCCGCTCTTCCGGGTCCGTTACGCCCATGCCAGGGCCCGCGCCCTCACGCGCGGGGCCGCCGCCCTCGGGTTCACCGCCGAGGCGGCCGCGCAGGGTGAGGGCGCCGCCGCGCCCGCCACGCACGGCGAAAGCCCCGCCCCGTACGGCGCGCAGGCCGCGAACGCCGCGCCCGCCCCGTACGGCGAGATCAGCACTGAGCCCGCCCCGTACGGCGCACAGGCCGCGAACGCCGACCCCGCCCCGTACGGCGAGATCGGCTCCGGGCCCGCCCCGTACGACGCCGCCGCCCGCCCCCTCCTCGACCTCATCGCCGACCACCCCGGTGTCCTGCTCGCCGGGGCCCGTCACCGCGCGCCCGACCGGGTCGCCCGGCAGCTGGAAGCCGTCGCGCACGCGTTCTTCGACTTCCACGACTCCTGCCCGCCCCTGCCCGCCGGTGACGAGAAACCCTCGGCCGCCCACCGCGCCCGGCTGGCCCTCGCCGAAGCCGCCGGGACGGTGCTGGCCGGCGGCCTGTCCCTGCTCGGCATCCGCGCGCCCGACCATCTCTGACGAGATCAGAAAAGACCCGAGAGAGCATCACGATGAGCCGCTCCGCACATCCCGCAGGCCCCCGCCACGCCGACGTCCTCCCCGAGGGGCACTACTCCGCGCCCGCCGCCGACCTCAACGTCCTCGACGAGAAGGTCTGGTCGCGCACCGTCACCCGTGACGCGGACGGCGCCCTCACCGTCGGCGGGATCGCCGTCGCCCGGCTCGCCGAGGAGTTCGGCACCCCGGCCTACTTCCTGGACGAGAGCGACTTCCGGGCCCGCTGCCGCGCCTGGGCCGACGCCTTCGGGCCCGACGCCGACGTCTTCTACGCCGGCAAGGCCTTCCTCTCCCGTGCCGTCGTGCGCTGGTTGAAGGAGGAAGGGCTCAACCTCGACGTGTGCTCCGGCGGGGAGCTGACCACCGCCCTCGACGCCGGTATGCCCGCCGAGCGCATCGCCTTCCACGGCAACAACAAGACCGTCGCCGAGATCGAGCGGGCCGTCGAGGCCGGCGTCGGGCGGATCGTGCTCGACTCCTTCCAGGAGATCGTCCGCGTCGCCCACATCGCCCAGCGCCACGGCGTGCGCCAGCGCGTGCAGATCCGCGTCACCGTCGGCGTCGAGGCCCACACCCACGAGTTCATCGCCACGGCGCACGAGGACCAGAAGTTCGGCATCGCGCTCGCCGACGGTCAGGCCGCCGAGGCGGTGCGCCGCGCGCTCTCGCTCGACGGGCTCGAACTCATCGGCGTCCACTCCCACATCGGCTCGCAGATCTTCGACATGGCCGGCTTCGAGGTCTCCGCCCGGCGCGTGGTGCAGCTGCTCGCCGAGATCCGCGACGAACACGGCGTCGAGCTGCCCGAGATCGACCTCGGCGGCGGCCTCGGCATCGCGTACACCTCCGAGGACGACCCCCGCGAGCCGCACGAGATCGCCAAGGCGCTCAGCGACATCGTCACCCGCGAGTGCGAGGCCGCGAAGCTCCGTACGCCCCGCATCTCCGTCGAGCCGGGGCGGGCCATCGTCGGACCCACCGCGTTCACGCTGTACGAGGTCGGCACGATCAAGCCCCTCGAAGGGCTGCGGACGTACGTCAGCGTCGACGGCGGAATGTCGGACAATATTCGTACCGCGCTGTACGACGCCGAGTACAGCGTGGCGCTCGTCTCGCGCACCTCGGACGCCGGGCCGATGCTCGTCCGGGTCGTCGGCAAGCACTGCGAGAGCGGGGACATCGTGGTCAAGGACGCGTTCCTCCCCGCCGACCTGGCTCCGGGGGACCTGATCGCGGTCCCCGCCACCGGCGCGTACTGCCGCTCGATGGCGAGCAACTACAACCACGCGCTGCGCCCCCCGGTCGTCGCCGTCCGGGACGGCGAGGCGCGCGTCATCGTCCGGCGCGAGACGGAGGAAGATCTCCTGCGTCTCGATGTCGGCTGATGAAATAGTCATCTCAGGATCCGGACGGGGGTCAGGAACTCCCGTCCGGTGAGTGAGACTGGTCCCCACATGTGCATGTATGAGAAACGAGGTCGGATGATGCGTACGCGTCCGCTGAAGGTGGCGCTGCTGGGCTGCGGTGTGGTCGGCTCAGAGGTGGCGCGCATCATGACGACGCACGCCGACGACCTCGCGGCGCGCATCGGCGCGCCCGTCGAGCTCGCCGGGGTGGCAGTCCGCCGGCCCTCGAAGGTGCGTGAGGGCATCGACCCCGCACTGATCACCACCGACGCGACCGCGCTCGTGCGGCGCGGCGACATCGACGTCGTCGTCGAGGTCATCGGGGGCATCGAGCCCGCCCGTACGCTCATCACCACCGCGTTCGAGAACGGCGCGAGCGTCGTCTCCGCGAACAAGGCGCTGCTCGCCGAGGACGGCGCCGCCCTGCACGCCGCCGCCGAGAAGTACGGCCGCGACCTGTACTACGAGGCCGCCGTCGCCGGGGCCATCCCGCTGGTGCGGCCGCTGCGCGAGTCGCTCGCGGGCGACAAGGTCAACCGGGTGCTCGGCATCGTCAACGGCACGACCAACTTCATCCTCGACAGGATGGACACCAGCGGCGCCGGTTACTCCGAGGCGCTCGACGAGGCCACCGCCCTCGGATACGCCGAGGCCGACCCGACCGCCGACGTCGAGGGCTTCGACGCCGCCGCGAAGGCCGCGATCCTCGCCGGGATCGCCTTCCACACCCGCGTGAAGATCGGTGACGTGCACCGCGAGGGCATCACCGAGGTCACCGCCGCCGACATCGCGTCCGCCCGCCGCATGGGCTGCACGGTCAAGCTGCTCGCCATCTGCGAGCGCGCCGCCGACGGGGCCTCCGTCACCGCCCGCGTCCACCCCGCGATGATCCCGCTCAGCCACCCGCTGGCCTCCGTCCGCGAGGCCTACAACGCGGTGTTCGTGGAGGCCGAGGCCGCCGGACAGCTGATGTTCTACGGGCCCGGCGCCGGCGGCTCCCCGACCGCCTCCGCGGTCCTCGGCGACCTCGTCGCGGTCTGCCGCAACAAACTGGGCGAGGCCACCGGACCCGGTGAGTCCGCCTACACGCGCCTGCCGGTCAGCCCCATGGGCGAGGTCGTCACGCGCTACCACATCAGCCTCGACGTGGCCGACAAGCCGGGCGTCCTCGCCCAGGTCGCGACGGTCTTCGCCGAGCAGGGCGTATCGATCGATACGGTCCGCCAGCAGGGAAAGGACGGCGAGGCATCGCTCGTCGTCGTCACCCACCGCGCGCCCGACGCCGCCCTCTCCGGGACCGTCGAAGCGCTGCGCAAGCTCGACACCGTGCGCGGTGTCGCCAGCATCATGCGTGTTGAAGGGGAGTAAAGGACCCATGACCAGCAAGGGCACCCACCAGTGGCGCGGCATCATCGAGGAGTACCGGGACCGGCTTCCGGTCACGGCGACGACGCCGGTCGTCACGCTTCGTGAGGGCGGCACGCCGCTCGTACCGGCGCAGGTCCTCTCCGAGCGCACGGGCTGCGAGGTGCACCTCAAGGTCGAGGGCGCCAACCCCACCGGTTCCTTCAAGGACCGCGGCATGACCATGGCCATCACCCGGGCCAAGGAGGAGGGGGCGAAGGCCGTCATCTGCGCCTCCACCGGCAACACCTCCGCCTCCGCCGCGGCGTACGCGGTCCGCGCGGGCATGGTCTGCGCCGTCCTCGTACCGCAGGGCAAGATCGCGCTCGGCAAGATGGGCCAGGCCCTCGTGCACGGCGCCAAGATCCTCCAGGTCGACGGCAACTTCGACGACTGCCTCACCCTGGCCCGCGCGCTCTCGGACAACTACCCCGTGGCGCTGGTCAATTCGGTCAACCCGGTCCGCATCGAGGGCCAGAAGACCGCCGCGTTCGAGATCGTCGACGCGCTCGGCGACGCCCCCGACATCCACGTCCTGCCGGTCGGCAACGCGGGCAACATCACCGCGTACTGGAAGGGGTACACCGAGTACGCCGGGGACGGCGTCTCCTCCCGCTCCCCGCGCATGTGGGGCTTCCAGGCCTCCGGTTCGGCGCCGATCGTGCGCGGCGAGGTCGTCAAGGACCCGTCCACCATCGCCACCGCGATCCGCATCGGGAACCCGGCGTCCTGGGACTACGCGCTGGCCGCGCGGGACGAATCGGGCGGTTTCATCGACGAGGTGACGGACCGGCAGATTCTGTCCGCCTACCGGCTGTTGGCTTCCCAGGAGGGCGTCTTCGTGGAGCCCGCGTCGGCCGCGTCCGTCGCCGGTCTGCTCAAGGCCGCCGAGGAGGGCAAGGTCGACGCCGGTCAGAAGATCGTCTGCACGGTCACCGGCAACGGCCTCAAGGACCCCGACTGGGCCGTCGCGGGCGCCCCGCAGCCGGTCACGGTCCCGGTCGACGCGGCCACCGCCGCCGAGAAGCTCGGCCTCGTCTGAGCCTCGTCGGAGGCTTCGCCGGACGGGTCGCGGCAGTCGCCGCGACCCAGGGCCCGTCGGCCCCGTCGAGCCACCCGGTCAACCATGACAACCCAGCTCAACCGCCCTCTTTCCGGGGCGGAGAGCGCATAGGAGGCGGGCGACACGCATCGTGCGCCTCCTGTGCGCCCTATGTCGCGACAGAACCTTCCTTCGATAAGCTGTACCCCATCCGCCCGACACCCGCCCGACGGTCCGCTGCGGTACGGCAGCCGTCGTGGGCGAACGCGGTCCGGGCCACCGGATCCCCGTGTACACCCGGTGCGCACCATGTCCCGCCCCCGTCCCCGCAGACCCCGCCGCCGCAGATCCACCGCACTGCATCCCCGCCGCCTTACAAGGAGTGGTCCGACCGATGGCCGGTCCCGCGTTCCGAGCCGCCGCCGTCCGGGTGCGCGTCCCCGCCACCAGCGCCAACCTGGGGCCGGGTTTCGACGCCCTCGGTCTCTCGCTGGGGCTGTACGACGACGTCGTCGTCCGGGTCGCCGACTCCGGGCTGCACATCGACATCGCGGGTGAGGGCAGCGAGACCCTGCCCCGCGACGAGAGCCACCTGCTCGTGCGCTCCCTGCGCACCGCGTTCGACCTGCTCGGCGGCCAGCCCCGCGGGCTGGAGATCGTCTGCGCCAACCGCATCCCGCACGGCCGCGGCCTCGGCTCCTCCTCCGCCGCCATCTGCGCCGGAATCGTCGCCGCCCGCGCCGTGACGACCGGCGGCGACGCCCGCCTCGACGACGCGGCCCTGCTGGAGCTGGCGACCGAGATCGAGGGGCACCCCGACAACGTCGCGGCCTGTCTGCTCGGCGGATTCACCCTCGCCTGGATGGACGGCGGCTCGGCCCGGGCGATCCGGATGGACCCCGCCGAATCCGTCGTGCCCGTCGTCTTCGTGCCCGGGCGCCCCGTGCTCACCGAGACGGCGCGCGGCCTCCTCCCACGCACCGTCCCGCACGTCGACGCGGCCCTCAACGCCGGCCGGGCGGCCCTGCTCGTCGAGGCGCTGACCCGCCGCCCCGAGCTGCTGCTCGCCGCCACCGAGGACCGGATCCACCAGGAATACCGGGGCCCGGCCATGCCGGAGAGCGTGGAGCTGGTGCACCGCCTGCGCGCCGACGGCGTGCCCGCGGTCATCTCCGGCGCCGGACCCACGGTCCTGGCGCTGACGGAGGAGGGTTCGGCCGACAAGGTCGCCCGATTGGCGGGAGAGGGCTGGGCGGCGAATCGGCTGGCCCTCGACGCGTCGGGCGCGAGTGTGCTGCCGCTGACCGCGTAGCCGCATGTGATTACCGGTGAGCGAGAGGGGGAATGTTTGTTGGAGCCGGTAGTGTTAACCTCAAGTCTGCAACCGACGTCTTTGAGGCGCGTTGCTTCGTGTCCCCCTCCGGGACCACCATTCTTCCGGGAGCCTCCCCAACTGCCTGAGCAGCCTGCCTGAGCAGTTTCGAGCACGCTCCGGAACCGGCACGACACCCCTCGCTCGTCCAGGAGTGGGCCGAGCAGGGGGATCTCGCGCCGGACCCCGCACGTTCATCTCTCCGCCGTACCCGGCGGACCACCGCCCCGGCAAGGTCCGCGATCCAGCAAGATCAACAGACCGCAGTCGGACAGCACAACCGGTCGCCGAGCCAGAAGGCCGACGTCCGCTCCAGGGAAGGACCCTTCGTGAGCGACACCACCGATCTGATGGGCGTGACTGCCGACAAGAACGTCGACAGCGCCGCGCCCGCCGAAGGTGCTGCCACTGGCACCACCGCACGGCGCCGCCGCTCCGGCACCGGCCTCGAGGGCATGGTCCTGGCCGAGCTGCAGCAGGTCGCGTCCGGCCTCGGCATCAGGGGCACCGCGCGGATGCGCAAGAGCCAGCTGATCGAGGTCATCAAGGAGGCGCAGGCGGGTGGCGGATCCGCCGCCCCCAAGACCTCCCCCAAGGCCGCAGAGGCCCCCGCCGAGGCGGAGAGCAAGCCCAAGCGCCGCGCGACCTCGAAGGCGCGCACCGGGGACGAGGGCGCCGCTGCCGCCGCCGAGAAGAGCACGGCCGCCCAGCAGCAGATCGACATCCCCGGTCAGCCGGCCAGCGACGACCAGCCCGCGGGCGAGCGCCGTCGCCGCCGCGCCACCGCGCAGGCGGGCAGCCCCGACACCAAGACCGAGGCGAAGACCGAGGTCAAGGTCAAGGCGGAGCCCGGGGCCGCGCAGAAGACCGAGGAGCGGGCCGAGCCCAAGGGCGACGCCCGCGCCGAGAACGCCACCGACACGGCCGAGGGCCGTCGCGGCGACCGTCAGGGCCAGGGCCGCGGCGACCGCGAGGGCCGCCGCGAGCGCCAGCGCGACCGCCGGAACAAGGGCGACGACCAGGGCCAGCAGGGCGGCGGCGGGCAGCGCCCGCAGCGCCAGGGCCAGCAGAACCGTGACAACGGTCCGCAGGACGACTTCGACGACGAGGCGGGCGGCCGCCGCGGCCGTCGTGGCCGCTACCGCGACCGCCGCGGCCGCCGTGGGCGCGACGACTTCGCCGGCGATGTGCAGGTGGCCGAGGACGACGTCCTGATCCCCGTCGCGGGCATCCTGGACATCCTCGACAACTACGCGTTCATCCGGACCTCCGGCTACCTGCCGGGCCCGAACGACGTGTACGTCTCGCTCGCCCAGGTCCGCAAGAACGGCCTGCGCAAGGGCGACCACGTCACCGGCGCGGTGCGCCAGCCCAAGGACGGCGAGCGGCGCGAGAAGTTCAACGCGCTGGTCCGCCTCGACTCGGTCAACGGCATGGCGCCCGAGTCCGGCCGGGGCCGCCCCGAGTTCCAGAAGCTGACCCCGCTCTACCCGCAGGACCGGCTCCGGCTGGAGACCGACTCCAACATCCTGACGACGCGGATCATCGACCTGGTGGCCCCGATCGGCAAGGGCCAGCGCGGGCTCATCGTGGCCCCGCCGAAGACCGGCAAGACCATGATCCTGCAGTCGATCGCCAACGCGATCACGGTCAACAGCCCCGAGTGCCACCTGATGGTCGTCCTGGTCGACGAGCGTCCTGAAGAGGTCACCGACATGCAGCGGTCGGTGAAGGGCGAGGTCATCTCCTCGACCTTCGACCGTCCCGCCGAGGATCACACCACCGTCGCCGAGCTGGCCATCGAGCGCGCCAAGCGCCTCGTCGAGCTGGGTCACGACGTGGTCGTCCTGCTCGACTCGATCACCCGCCTGGGCCGCGCGTACAACCTCGCGGCGCCGGCCTCCGGACGCATCCTGTCCGGTGGTGTCGACTCGACCGCGCTCTACCCCCCGAAGCGCTTCTTCGGCGCCGCGCGCAACATCGAGGACGGCGGCTCGCTGACCATCCTGGCCACCGCGCTCGTCGAGACCGGCTCGCGCATGGACGAGGTGATCTTCGAGGAGTTCAAGGGCACCGGCAACATGGAGCTCAAGCTCGACCGGAAGCTCTCGGACAAGCGCATCTTCCCGGCGGTGGACGTCGACGCGTCCTCCACCCGTAAGGAAGAGATCCTGCTCGGCACCGACGAGCTGGCGGTCGTCTGGAAGCTGCGCCGGGTGCTGCACGCGCTCGACCAGCAGCAGGCGATCGAACTCCTCCTGGACCGGATGAAGAAGACCCAGTCCAACGCGGAGTTCCTGCTCCAGATCCAGAAGACGACGCCGGGCAGCGGCAACGGCAACGACTGACCGGTCGCACGCCTCCAGGCTCCGCCCCCTCACTCCGGTGAGGGGGCGGATCCTTTTTCCGTCGTCCCGGTTCCCTTTTCCTCTTCTTTTCCTTCTCTGCACATTCCCTTGTCGTTGTTACTGACGTAATGTCTGGGGCAGTTGAGGTGGGGGGCCATCGAGGCGGAACGGCAGAGGCGTAAGCCCTGTGGCGATCCGCCCTGCGCAGCGGACAGTTCACGCACCCCCGCCGTTTCCCGACCGGCGGGGCCCTTTTGTGCCGCCGGTTCCTATCCGAAGGATCACCGCGTGCACATACGCACCACGGGGGGCCGCCACGCGCGCCGGCTCAGGCTCGCCGTTCCCGCGGCGGCCGTCACCGCCCTCGCCCTCGTCGGCACCGCCCTGACGATGTCCACGTCGCAGGCCGAGGAGCCGGCGCCCTCGCTGCCGACGGCAGCGCCCGAACGGCCCGCCGCCCCGGCCGAGTCGGAGCTGCGCGAGCGGGTGGCCGACGCGTCCGCATCGGACCGCGAGGTGCTTCCGCCGGCCAAGTTCGCCGGGGACGGCCCGGGCACCGCCGCCCCGATGGTCATCGGCGGAACGCAGACCTCCATCACCAGCGCCCCCTGGATGGCGCAACTCTGGTACTACGACGACCAGGGCACCCCGGCCGACGAGAGCGACGACACCGGCTTCTTCTGCGGCGGCGTCGTCATCGCGCCCACGAAGATCGCCACGGCCGCGCACTGCGTCAAGGGCTACGACTGGAACGCCAACGGCGCGGTCGTCACCGACAGCACCTCCACCGAGCCCAACAGCAGCGGCACCGTCTCCTGGCCCTACCGCCAGTGGAGCAGCCCGGTCTACAAGGACGTGCAGGGCGCGGCCGACAACGACGTCGCCGTCCTCACCCTCTTCGAGCCGGTCACGGCCAAGTCCCTCCCGGTGGCGGCCAGCACGGACACCGGCCTCTACGCCGCGGGCACCCAGGCCAAGGTCTACGGCTGGGGCCGCACCAGCTCCACCAGCGACGACATCTCCACCACCCTGCGCTCGGCGACCCTGCCGATCGTCTCGGACTCGGCGTGCCGCGATTCGTACGGCAGCTACTTCGTCGCGGGCCACATGGTCTGCGCGGGCAAGACCGGCGCGAGCGACGCGGAGACCGTCGGGGCGTGCAACGGTGACTCCGGCGGCCCGCTGGTCATCGGCGGCAAGCTGGCCGGCATCGTCTCCTGGGGCATCGAGGACTGCGTGGGAGAGGGCGCGTACAGCGTCTTCGCGAAGGTGACCTCCTACACGGGCGCCATCAACGCGCGTGCCTACGACACCAACATGACCTGGGACCACCGGGCGGACCTGATGGCCCGCAAGAAGTCCAGCAAGACGATGTACCAGTTCGAGTCCACCGGTACCGCCATGTCGAAGTCCACGTACAGCCCCGACTGGGGCGGCATCAACGTGCTGCTCCAGACGGACCTGAACCGGGACGACAACCAGGACCTGCTGGTGCGCGGCTCGGACGGCAACCTGTACTGGCAGTGGTACAGCATCGCCGCCGACGCGTGGCAGACCAAGCGCCTGGCGACCGGCTGGGCGACCCGGACGCAGATCCTCGCTCCCGGTGACCTGACGAGCGACGGCCACCCGGACGTCCTCTCGACCGACTCCTCCGGCGGCTTCTGGCTGTACCCGGGCAAGGGCAACGGTAGCTTCGCCTCCCGGATCAAGATCGGCGGCGGCGGGCTGAACTACAACATGGTCCGCGGCAGCGGTGACTTCACCGGCGACGGCAAGGCCGACATCATCGCCCGCGGCAGCGGCGGGAAGCTGTACCTCTTCCCGGGCACGGGCAAGGCGAGCGCCCCGTTCGCGTCCAAGATCCTCGTCCGGACCTGGGACGTGGCCACGGCCCTGGTCACCACCGGTGACTTCACCGGCGACGGCCGCGCGGACATCATCGTCCGGGTGAAGACCGGCGAGCTCTACCTCTACCCGGGCACCGGCAGGTCCGACAGCGGCATCTTCGGCTCGCGCAAGCTGCTGGGCAGTGGGGCCAACAACTACGACCTGTTCGGCTGAGCCGAGACCTTGACCACATCCCGTACGGCTTCCGAGCACACCGCACGATCGCTGTACGGGGCACGAAACCCCAGGTGAACGCCGCCTCACGGCTCGTACGCCGGTAAGACCTGTGGCCCCCGTCCCCGACGGGGGCCACAGGCGTCTGTGCAACCCTTCTTCGTGCTTCGGCCGTCTTGAGGACTTGACAGGGGAGGCCGACCGCGCGTGGAACACCACGGCAGGGGGCACGCGGGCAACGGGAGTGACGAGGGAGACGCGTGAGCGAGCAGAACAGGGGCACGGGCCGTATACGCGGCACCGGCAGCCGACGGAGGAAACCGACCCGCCGGCATCGCGCCAAGGTCGTCGCGGCCTGGACGGCGGCGGGAGTCGTGGTCGTCGGCGGGGCCGGGCTCGGCTACGCCTACCTGGCGCTCGACGGCAACCTCTCCACCATCGACATCGACGCCAGGCTCGGCGCCGACCGTCCCGACGACGTGGACGACGGCTCGCAGGACATCCTGGTGCTGGGCTCCGACTCGCGCTCCGGCGACAACGGGAAGTACGGCCGGGACGAGGGCGCGGCCCGCTCCGACACGGCGATGGTCGTCCACGTCGACAAGGGCCACAAGTCCGCGAGTGTCGTCTCGATACCGCGCGACACCCTGATCGAACGCCCCGCCTGCGAGAGCGACACCACCGGAGACCAGGTCCCCGCCGAGCACCGGGCGATGTTCAACACCGCCTACGAGGTCGGCGGGCCCGCCTGCGCGGTCAAGACCGTCGAGTCGATGTCCGGCATCCGCATGGACCACTACCTGGAAGTCGACTTCACCGGCTTCGAGAAGCTCATCGACGAACTCGGCGGCGTCGAGATCACCACGAGGACCGCGATCAACGACTCCAAGAGCCACCTCGACCTGGAGCCCGGCACCCACACCCTGAACGGTGCGGAGTCCCTCGGCCTCGTCCGTACCCGCAAGAGCGTCGGCGACGGCAGCGACCTGGGACGCATCCAGCTCCAGCAGGCGTTCATCAAGGCGCTCATGGAGCAGACGAAGAGCGTCGGCGTGTTCTCCAGCCCCCAGAAGCTCTTCGGGCTCGCGGACGCCGCCACCAAGGCCGTCACCACCGACTCCGGACTCGGCTCGGTCAAGAAGCTCACCGGGTTCGCGAACGGCCTCAAGGGGCTGGGCGCCGACAACGTCCACATGGTGACCCTCCCCGTGGAGTACGACCCGGCCGACCCGAACCGCGTCCTCCCGCAGGAGAAGGCCGGCCGGCAGGTGTGGGCCGCGCTCAGGAACGACCGGCCGATTCCCGCCTCCGCCACCGAGAAGTCGGCCGGCGACAAGGGCGACGCCGACCAGGTCGTCGAGTAGCCCACCGGTCACCCCGGGTGCACGGCCGGGCGGCGGGAATACCCGCGCCCCGCCCCCGGTTTTGGGAGATACGGCCGGTCCTGGCAGACTGGTACGTCGGCCCCGGTTCACGGCCCCGCAAATCCGCGCGGACGACCCGGCGCCCTCCCGAAACTAGGAGACACCTTGAAGCGCGACATTCACCCCGAGTACGTCGAGACGCAGGTCAGCTGCACCTGCGGTGCGTCGTTCACCACCCGGAGCACCATCGACAACGGCACCATCCGTGCCGACGTCTGCTCCGAGTGCCACCCGTTCTACACGGGCAAGCAGAAGATCCTCGACACCGGCGGCCGCGTGGCCCGCTTCGAGGCCCGCTTCGGCAAGGCTGCCGGCTCCGCCAGCAAGTAGCGAGCCACTGCGCCGGTTCCTGGCGCCCTCTTCCCGGGGGCGTCGGAACCGGCGTTTTTTCCGGTCGGGTGCCCGGGGGAGCCCCCGGGCGACACCCCACCGGGCCGTACGCCCTTCAGCAGGCCCGCAGACTTCAGAGCAACCAGGAGCCCCCGCATGTTCGAGGCGGTCGAGGAACTGATCGGTGAGCACACCGATCTCGAGAAGAAGCTCGCCGACCCGTCGGTCCACGCCGACCAGGCGAACGCGCGCAAGCTGAACAAGCGCTACGCGGAGCTGACCCCGATCGTCTCCACGTACCGGACCTGGAAGCAGACCGGCGACGACATCGAGACCGCCCGCGAGTTCGCCGCGGACGACCCCGACTTCGCCGCCGAGGTCAAGGAGCTGGAGAAGCAGCGCGAGGAGATCACGGAGAAGCTCCGCCTCCTCCTCGTCCCGCGCGACCCCAGCGACGACAAGGACGTGCTCCTGGAGATCAAGGCGGGCGCCGGCGGCGACGAGTCCGCCCTGTTCGCCGGGGACCTCCTGCGCATGTACCTGCGCTACGCCGAGCGCGTCGGCTGGAAGACCGAGATCATCGACTCCACCGAGTCCGAGCTCGGCGGCTACAAGGACGTCCAGGTCGCGGTCAAGACCAAGGGCGGCAACGGCGCCACCGAGCCCGGCCAGGGTGTCTGGGCCCGGATGAAGTACGAGGGCGGCGTGCACCGCGTGCAGCGCGTGCCCTCCACCGAGTCCCAGGGCCGCATCCACACCTCCGCCGCGGGCGTGCTCGTCACCCCCGAGGCCGAGGAGGTCGACGTCGAGATCCACGCCAACGATCTCCGTATCGACGTCTACCGCTCCTCGGGCCCCGGCGGCCAGTCCGTCAACACGACCGACTCCGCCGTCCGCATCACGCACCTGCCGACCGGGGTCGTCGCCTCCTGCCAGAACGAGAAGAGCCAGCTCCAGAACAAGGAGCAGGCCATGCGCATCCTGCGGTCCCGGCTGCTCGCCGCCGCCCAGGAGGCCGCCGAGCAGGAAGCCTCCGACGTCCGCCGCAGCCAGGTCCGTACCGTCGACCGCTCCGAGAAGATCCGGACCTACAACTTCCCGGAAAACCGCATCTCGGACCACCGCGTCGGCTTCAAGGCGTACAACTTGGACCAGGTGCTCGACGGCGACCTGGACGCGGTCATCCAGGCGTGCGTCGACGCCGACTCCGCCGCCAAGCTCGCCAACGCGTAAGCGACCCGCCCGCCCCGCACACCCCGTACGGAGAACCGCGATGAACCTGCTGCTCGCCGAGGTGGCCCAGGCCACCCAGCGGCTGGCCGACGCCGGTGTCCCCTCACCGCGATTCGACGCCGAGGAACTCGCGGCCTTCGTCCACGGGGTGAAGCGGGGCGCGCTCCACACGGTCCCCGACAGCGACTTCGACGCCCGGTACTGGGAGGCCATCGCCCGGCGCGAGGCCCGCGAACCCCTCCAGCACATCACCGGCCGCGCCTTCTTCCGCTACCTGGAGCTCCAGGTCGGACCCGGCGTCTTCGTGCCCCGCCCGGAGACCGAGTCGGTCGTCGGCTGGGCCATAGACGCCGTGCGCGCGATGGACGTCGTCGAGCCCGTCGTCGTCGACCTGTGCACCGGATCGGGCGCCATCGCGCTCGCCATGGCCCAGGAGGTCCCCCGCTCCCGCGTCCACGCCGTGGAGCTCTCCGAGGACGCCCTCAGGTGGACGCGGAAGAACGCCGAGGGGTCCAGGGTCACCGTGCACAAGGGAGACGCCCTGAGCGCCCTTCCCGAGCTCGACGGCCAGGTCGACCTGGTGATCTCCAACCCGCCGTACATCCCGCTCACCGAGTGGGAGTACGTCGCCCCCGAGGCCCGCGACCACGACCCGGAGATGGCCCTGTTCTCCGGCGAGGACGGCCTCGACACCATCCGCGGCATCGAACGCACCGCCCACCGGCTGCTGCGCCCCGGCGGCCTCGTCGTCATCGAGCACGCCGACACCCAGGGCGGCCAGGTCCCGTGGATCTTCACCGAGGAGCGGGGCTGGGCGGATGCCGCCGACCACCCCGACCTCAACAAGCGCCCCCGGTTCGCCACCGCCCGCAAGGCCATGCCGTGACCGGCCCCCGGCACCACCACCCGTACCCGTACCCGTACCTGTCCGAGGAGGCCGGCTGATGGCTCGGCGATACGACTGCAACGACGCTACCGACCGGACCACGGGCCTGCGCGAGGCCGCATCGGCCGTCCGCCGGGGCGAACTGGTCGTGCTGCCCACCGACACCGTCTACGGGATCGGTGCGGACGCCTTCACCTCGGAGGCCGTCGCGGACCTGCTGGACGCCAAGGGCCGGGGCCGCAACATGCCCACCCCCGTCCTCATCGGCTCCCCGAACACCCTGCACGGCCTGGTCACCGACTTCTCCGAGGAGGCGTGGGAGCTCGTCGACGCCTTCTGGCCCGGCGCCCTCACCCTCGTCGCCCGGCACCAGCCCTCCCTCCAGTGGGACCTCGGCGACACCCGGGGCACCGTTGCCATCCGGATGCCGCTGCACCCGGTCGCCATCGAGCTGCTGACCGAGGTCGGCCCGATGGCCGTCTCCAGCGCCAACCTCACCGGGCACCCCTCGCCCGAGGACTGCGACGCCGCCCAGGGCATGCTCGGCGACTCCGTCTCCGTCTACCTCGACGGCGGCCCGACGCCCGGCATCGTGCCGTCCTCCATCGTCGACGTCACCGGCGCCACCCCGGTCCTGCTGCGCGCCGGCGCCCTCTCCGCGGAGGAGCTGCGCAAGGTGGTTCCCGACCTCGAGGTGGCCAATTGACCGCCCCCGAGGGGCGTGGCATAGCGGGGCGGACCGACACCTTCCGCATCCTCCACGTCAGCACCGGCAACGTCTGCCGCTCGCCCATCACCGAGCGGCTGACCCGCCATGCCCTGGTGGACCGCCTCGGCGACCCGCTCAGCGGTGGCCTGATCGTGGAGAGCGCCGGCACCTGGGGCCATGAGGGCGCCCCCATGGAGGCCAACGCCGAGGTCGTCCTCGCCGACTTCGGCGCGGACCACACCGGCTTCGTCGGCCGCGAACTGCTCGACGAGCACGTCATCCGCGCCGACCTGGTCCTCACCGCCACCCGCGACCACCGCGCCCAGGTCATCTCCATGGGCCACTCCGCGGGCCTGCGCACCTTCACGCTCAAGGAGTTCACCCGGCTGGTCCGGGCGATAGACCCGGCCACCCTGCCCGACCCGCGCGACGAGGGCGTCGTCGAGCGCGCCCGCGCCCTGGTGCGCGCCGCCGCCGCGCTGCGCGGCTGGCTGCTGGCCCCGACCGCCGAGGCGGACGAGGTCTACGACCCCTACGGCGCGCCCATCACCTTCTTCCGCTCCATCGGCGACGAGATCAACCAGGCGCTCGACCCGGTCGTCACCGCGCTCACCGGCGTCCGCGCCCCGCACTGACGGACGCGGGCGCGCACTGACGGACGCGGGCGCGCACCGCCGCACGCCGCCGCGACAGCCCTCCGTACGCGGCCCCACCGGACGGCCCGCACGTCCCGCGCCGTACACCGGTGCGCCGACCGGCGTACGGCACCCTCCGACAGCGGGCACGGTGCCCCGCCCCGGCGTACGTTGGAGCTGACACCGGCACCCCTCGCCGGCGCACCCACCTCCAGGCCCGGAGCCGTCCCATGCCGGTCACCTCTCCCGCCGCACCCGCACCCCCGGCCGCGCCGCCCGCGCCCGACGCCCTGCCCCAGGACTTCGGCTCGCTGCTGAGCCAGGACCCGGAGATCGCCGGGATCCTCCTCGCGGAGCGGGACCGGCAGGCGGGCACCCTCCAGCTGATCGCCGCCGAGAACTTCACCTCGCCCGCGGTCCTGGCCGCCCTCGGCTCCCCGCTCGCCAACAAGTACGCCGAGGGGTACCCGGGCGCCCGCCACCACGGCGGCTGCGAGCACGCGGACCAGGCCGAACGCATCGCCGTACGCCGGGCCACCGCCCTCTTCGGCGCCGAACACGCCAACGTCCAGCCGCACTCCGGCTCCTCCGCCGTCCTCGCCGCCTACGCCGCGCTGCTGCGCCCCGGCGACACGGTCCTCGCGATGGGGCTCCCGTCCGGGGGACACCTCACCCACGGGGCGCCGGGCAACTTCTCCGGCCGCTGGTTCGACTTCGTCGGCTACGGGGTCGACCCCGGCACCGGGCTCATCGACCACACCCGGCTGCGCGCCCTGGCCCGCGCACGCCGGCCCAAGGCCATCGTCTGCGGCTCCATCTCCTACCCCCGGCACCCCGATTACGAGGCGTTCCGGGAGATCGCCGACGAGGTCGGGGCGTATCTGATCGTGGACGCCGCCCATCCGATGGGGCTGATCGCCGGGGGAGCGGCGCCGAACCCGGTCCCGTACGCCGACGTGGTCTGCGCCACCACGCACAAGGTGCTGCGCGGTCCGCGCGGCGGCATGATCCTGTGCGGCGCCGAGCTGGCGGAGCGGATCGACCGGGCGGTGTTCCCCTTCACGCAGGGCGGGGCGCAGATGCACACGGTGGCGGCGAAGGCGGTCGCGTTCGGGGAGGCGGCCACCCCCGCGTACACGCTCTACGCCCACCAGGTCGTCGCCCACGCCCGGGTGCTGGCAGCCGGCCTGGAGGCGGAGGGCTTCGAGGTGACCACGGGCGGCACGGACACCCATATCGTCGTCGCGGACCCGGCCCCGCTCGGCGTCGACGGCCGCACCGCCCGGGAGCGCCTGTCGGCGGCCGGTATGGTCCTCGACACGTGCGCCCTGCCGTACGGGGACGCCCGGGGCATCCGGCTCGGCGCCGCCGCCGTCACCACACAGGGGATGGACGACGGGGACATGGCCCGGATCGCGGCCCTGTTCGGGGCGGCCGTACGGGAGACGGGCGACGTGAGCCCGATCGCGGCGGAGGTCCGGGCACTGGCGGAGCGGAACCCTCCCTATCCGGGGTAGGCGAGGGACGGGGAACCATCACCCGTACCGTGGTGTCCTTGTACAGAGACTAGGGTGTGGGGCTGAGATGGCCGGCGAAACCTGTGGGGCAGCCCGTGCGTGATTACCTGCTGACGCTCTGTGTCACGGCAGCGGTGACCTATCTGCTGACCGGACCGGTGCGTAAGTTCGCCATCGCGATCGGGGCGATGCCCGCGATCCGCGCGCGCGACGTCCACCGGGAGCCGACACCGCGGCTCGGTGGGATCGCCATGTTCGGCGGGCTGTGTGCGGGGCTGATCGTCGCCGACCACCTGTTCAATCTGCAGGGCGTTTTCGAACTTTCCAACGAGCCACGGGCGTTGCTCTCCGGCGCCGCGCTGATCTGGCTGATCGGCGTGCTCGACGACAAGTTCGAGATCGACGCCCTGATCAAGCTCGGCGGCCAGATGATCGCCGCCGCCGTCATGGTCATCCAGGGGCTCACGATCCTGTGGCTGCCGATCCCCGGCGTCGGCACGGTCGCCCTCACCCAGTGGCAGGGCACGCTGCTCACGGTGGCGCTGGTCGTCATCACGATCAACGCGGTCAACTTCGTCGACGGCCTGGACGGGCTCGCGGCGGGCATGGTGTGCATCGCGTCGGCGGCGTTCTTCCTGTACGCGTACCGGCTCTGGATGGGGTACGGCATCGAGGCGGCGGCCCCCGCGACGCTCTTCGCGGCGATCCTCATGGGGATGTGCCTGGGCTTCCTGCCGCACAACATGCACCCGGCGCGGATCTTCATGGGCGACTCGGGCTCGATGCTGATCGGGCTGGTGCTGGCGGCGGGCGCGATCTCGATCACGGGCCAGGTCGACCCGGACAACCTGAAGATCTTCTTCGAGGGCAGTGAACGGGGGGCGACCCACGCGATGTTCCCGGTCTTCATCCCGCTGGTACTGCCACTGACGATCATCGCCATCCCGGCCGCCGACCTGATCCTGGCCATCGTCCGGCGCACCTGGAACGGCCAGTCGCCGTTCGCGGCCGACCGGGGCCACCTGCACCACCGGCTGCTGGAGGTCGGGCACTCGCACAGCCGGGCCGTGCTGATCATGTACTTCTGGTCGGCGCTCATCGCCTTCGGCACCGTCGGCTACTCGGTGCACTCGGCCTCGACGTGGATCATCTTCATGATCGTCGGCGCGAGCGCGATCGGCCTGATCCTCCTGCTGATGCCGCGCTTCACCCCGCGCGCCCCGCACTGGGCCAACCGCTTCGTGCCGCCGCGCTACCGGCACCGGAGTGTGGCGGTAGCTGTCGAGGACACTCAGGCCGCCCGGACCGCAGGCCTCAACGGGGCCACGGCGGTAGGAGAGCGTCAGCGTTTCCTCTCGCGCCAGAAGGTCGACAGCAGCCTCTAGGCGACGCGCGACGTGGCAGCCGGAGCGAAATTGGCCGGTATGCGGTCTCCGCGGCGTCGCTTTCGATAGTCGTTCTGCGAGCACGTCTGCCATCAGCACTCTTTCGTGCCGGCGTTTCCTGTTTCCCGGGACGGGCGGGTAGAGGAAAGAGAGGAATAAGGCATTCCCTTTCCGGGCCCCCGGCTGTTCGCGCCGAAGCTCATTGAAGTGCGCGTTGCGTTCGCATAGCGTCTGGCGTGCCGAGCCCGTGACCGCGGCGCGGTAATCCGAGATTATCTTTAGGGGGAACTGTGCGTAAATTCGCCTGCATAGTCGCATCGGCAGCGATGATGAGCGGCCTGCTCGGGGCCGGAGTCGCCCAGGCGTCGACGTTGTCTGCTCAGCAGCCGATCGAGGCCAAGGCGACCAAGAAGTTCACTGTTTCGCTCTATCCGAACCGAAAGTCGGAGTCCCCGGAGAAGTTCAAGAAGGGGAAGACCGGCAAGGTGAAGTACACCGTGACGAAGAAGGGGTGGAACCACGCCGTCGGATTCCGGCTCGTCACGTGCAAGGGCCACAAGGGCCTGACCGAATCGATCCCTTTCAAGAAGAAGAAGGGCGACTACTACACCTTCAAGAAGTCGATCAAGAAGGGGACCTGCTTCAAGGTGCAGGCCGGGCGCTCGTGGGCTCAGAGTGCCGAAGGCAAGGTGAAGTTCAGCTGACGCGTCAGCCGGAGACGGCCTAGGCGTACATGGGTCGGTGGTCACTGTCGTGACCACCGACCCTTCTGTGTGGTGTGAATGGTGCGCCGCGTGGAACGTCGCTCGTGTGAGTGGCGGCAGCGAGCCCCTGGTCAAATAGCTGCATTATCAGACATCTCGCTCAGTTTGACGCTCAGGCGCGCGTGTTAGCCCTCATGTGTGACGGTTGGCACACTTTCCAGGTAAAGACCTCATCAAATAGTTTGTGATACCGTTCACGAGACCCGGTGACGGAGCCGAAGGACCCTAGTGAGACGGTCCATTGGCCTGGTAATCCGCCTCGCGGACCGGGCCTACGCTCGTCCATGACGACGCCCCATTCCTCCTCTCAGACCAGTGGAGCTGCCGCCATGCAGTCCGACATGCGCGAAGTACTGCGCATCGCCACCCCCACCGCCGCGGTGGGAGCCATCGCCACGCTCGTCGGCGGTCTGCTCGCCGGCGGCGAAGGGGCGATCGGTGCCGCGGTCGGCTGCGTGGTCGTGATCGTCTTCATGGCGCTCGGACTGCTGGCGCTCAACTGGGTCGGCAAGGCCATGCCTCACCTGTTCCAGGGCATGGGGCTGATGATCTACTCGGCCCAGCTCGTGCTCCTGCTCATCTTCATCCTGAGCATCCGGAACACATCCCTCTTCGATCTTCAGGTCTTCGCCCTCTCGCTGGTCGCGGCCGTGATCACGTGGATCACCACGCAGGCCGTGCTGCACGCGCGGAGCAAGACTCTCTACGTCGACCCCGACGCGGACACCCGCAACCGAGCGGGTGGAGCTGGGGGAGATCGTGACGAGTAGGGCCGGGATAAAGCCGTGTTCGACGTGCTGCTATCGTCCGGTCTCGGTTGCGGTAGTGCGAGCGCGGGCAACAGGGCGATCGCATGACTCATCGCGAGGCTTCGGGCCCGGCCGCCGCCTCCTCACCGTAAGAACCAGTCCGGTGCCGACCTGCGGCCACCCGCCGCTCCGACACAACGAGGTAGCCGCATCCATGCGCCATGCAGAAGGAGCTCTTGGTGACTGACGCCCAGACGCTCGCCTTCGAGACGAACTGCCACCTGTTCAAGGACTGTGGGTTCCATGCCCCCAGCGTGTGGTCGTTCATGTTCGAGCCGCTCTTCACCATTGGGCCTGTCGAGTTCAACAAGCCCATGCTGCTTGCGATCATCGGCACGTTCGCGATCCTGGCCTTCTTCTGGGCCGGTTTCTCGAAGCCCAAGGTCGTTCCGGGCAAGCTGCAGATGGTCGCCGAGGCGCTGTACGACTTCGTCCACCGCGGCATCGCCCGTGAGGTCATCGGCAAGAAGGGCGAGCCCTTCGTTCCTCTGCTGGTCTCGCTGTTCTTCTTCGTCTGGATGCTGAACCTCTGGGCCATCATTCCGATCGCCCAGTTCCCGGTCAGCTCCGTCATCGCCTACCCCGTCGGCCTGGCCCTGGTGGTCTGGGTGACGTACATGACGGTGACGTTCCGGTCGAACGGATTCGTCGGAGGCATCCGCAACCTCTGTGTCCCGAGCGGTCTGCCCAAGCCGATCTATGTGCTGTTGACGCCGCTGGAGTTCATCTCCAACGTCTTCGTCCGGCCGTTCACACTGGCGGTGCGACTCTTCGCGAACATGTTCGCGGGCCACATCCTGATTCTGATCTTCACGATCGCCACCTGGTACATGCTCGGCACCGTCCTCGGCACGGTCTACGCGGGCGCGTCGTTCATCATGACGCTGATCCTCACCGTGTTCGAGTTGTTCATTCAGGCCCTTCAGGCCTACGTGTTCACGGTGCTGACCGCCACGTACCTCTCCCAGGCGCTCGAAGAAGCCCACTGAGGACCCGACAGCCCCCGGCTTCACCCCTCAGCCCCCCAGACGCCCGGTGCGAAGACCATTTCCGCCGGTCCCACCAAGAGAAGGAACCACAGACATGTCTGCTGCTTTCGAGACCCTCGCGGCCGTGAACGGCAACGTCGGCACCATCGGCTACGGCCTCGCCGCGATCGGCCCCGGTATCGGCATCGGCATCATCTTCGGTAACGGTGTGCAGGCCATCGCCCGCCAGCCCGAGGCTGCCGGCCTCATCCGCCAGAACATGCTGCTCGGCTTCGCCGTCGTCGAGGCCCTGGCCCTGATCGGCTTCGTCGTTCCGTTCATCGTCAAGTGACGTTGTGCCTGTAGCTCCATTCGACGAAAGGTCCACCATGATGTATCTGGCAGCCGAGAAGGCGCAGGACCCTCTGCTCCCGGTGTGGCCCGAGATCGTCATCGGCTTGATCTGCTTCGGCATCGTCTTCTTCGTCTTCTCGAAGAAGCTGCTTCCGGTGATCAACAAGACCCTGGAAGAGCGCCGCGAGGCGATCGAGGGTGGCATCGAGAAGGCCGAAGCGGCTCAGACCGAGGCTCAGAGCGTGCTTGAGCAGTACAAGGCCCAGCTCGCCGAGGCCCGTCACGAGGCCGCGCGTCTGCGCCAGGAGGCGCAGGAGCAGGGCGCCGTCATCATCCAGGAGATGAAGGCGGAAGGTCAGCGGCAGCGCGAAGAGATCATCGCCGCCGGCCATGCCCAGATCGAGGCCGACCGCAAGGCAGCGTCCTCGGCGCTGCGTCAGGACGTGGGCAAGCTCGCCACCGACCTGGCCGGCAAGCTCGTCGGCGAGTCCCTCCAGGACCACGCCCGGCAGAGCGGCACCGTCGACCGGTTCCTCGACGAGCTCGAGGCGAAGGCCGAGGCGGCCCGATGAACGGCGCGAGCCGCGAAGCACTGGCTGCCGCACGCGAGCGTCTCGACGCGCTGACCGACAACACGTCGGTCGACGCGGCGAAGCTCGCCGAGGAGCTGGCCTCGGTCACCTCGCTGCTCGACCGCGAAGTATCCCTGCGCCGGGTCCTCACCGACCCGGCCCAGAGCGGCGAGAGCAAGGCCGAGCTGGCCACGCGCCTGCTCAGCGGACAGGTCGGCGGCGAGACCGTCGACCTGGTCTCCGGACTCGTCCGGTCCCGCTGGTCGCAGTCCCGTGACCTGGTGGACTCGGTCGAGGAGCTGGCGAACACCGCCGACCTCACCGCGGCCCAGCGCGGCGGCCGCCTCGACGACGTCGAGGACGAGCTGTTCCGGTTCGGCCGGATCGTCGGCTCCGACACGGAGCTGCGTTCCGCGCTGACCAGCCGTACGGCCACGGCGTCCGCCAAGGGCGAGCTGCTGCGCAGCCTGCTCGGCGGCAAGGCGCAGCCGGTCACCGAGCGGATCATCGTCCGCCTCGTGACCCACCCGCGTGGACGTAGCCTGGAAGCAGGGCTGGACTCGCTGTCCAAGCTCGCCGCGGAGCGCCGGAACCGCATGGTCGCCGTCGTCACCTCGGCGGTGCCGCTCAGCGACCGGCAGAAGCAGCGCCTCGGCGCCGCTCTGGCGAAGCTCTACGGCCGCGAGATGCACCTGAACCTGGACGTGGACCCCTCGGTCCTCGGCGGGGTCTCGGTGCGCGTCGGTGACGAGGTCATCAACGGCACCGTGGCGGAGCGTCTCGACGATGCGACCCGTCGCATGGCCGGCTGAGACAGAGCAAGACCAGAGCAAGACCAAAGCAAGACCAGCGGCCCGGTTGGGCCGTGCAGAAATTGCAGAAGATTCCTGGGGGTCGGCCCCCAGACCCCCTTAAGAAACTTCGGGCCCAACAAGGAGAGCAGGGAACCCAGATGGCGGAGCTCACGATCCGGCCGGAGGAGATCCGGGACGCACTGGATAACTTTGTCCAGTCGTACCAGCCGGACGCGGCCTCGCGCGAGGAGGTCGGTACGGTCAGCGTTGCCGGCGACGGCATCGCGAAGGTGGAGGGTCTGCCCTCCGCCATGGCGAACGAGCTGCTGAAGTTCGAGGACGGCACCCTCGGTCTCGCCCTCAACCTCGAGGAGCGCGAGATCGGTGCGATCGTCCTCGGCGAGTTCAGCGGAATCGAGGAGGGCCAGCCGGTGCAGCGCACCGGTGAGGTGCTCTCCGTCGGCGTCGGCGAGGGCTACCTCGGCCGCGTCGTCGACCCGCTCGGCAACCCGATCGACGGTCTCGGCGAGATCGAGACCGACAGCCGCCGCGCCCTCGAGCTGCAGGCCCCTGGCGTCATGGTCCGCAAGTCGGTGCACGAGCCGATGCAGACCGGCTACAAGGCCGTCGACGCCATGGTGCCGATCGGCCGCGGCCAGCGTCAGCTGATCATCGGCGACCGTCAGACGGGTAAGACCGCGCTGGCCGTCGACACGATCATCAACCAGCGCGACAACTGGCGCTCGGGCGACGTGAACAAGCAGGTCCGCTGCATCTACGTCGCCATCGGTCAGAAGGGTTCCACCATCGCCTCCGTGCGTGGTGCGCTCGAAGAGGCCGGTGCGCTGGAGTACACGACCATCGTCGCCGCCCCGGCGTCCGACCCGGCCGGCTTCAAGTACCTGGCGCCGTACACCGGTTCGGCCATCGGCCAGCACTGGATGTACCAGGGCAAGCACGTCCTGATCATCTTCGACGACCTCTCGAAGCAGGCCGACGCCTACCGCGCCGTGTCCCTGCTGCTGCGCCGCCCGCCGGGCCGCGAGGCCTACCCGGGTGACGTCTTCTACCTGCACTCCCGTCTGCTGGAGCGCTGCGCGAAGCTCTCCGACGAGATGGGCGCCGGTTCGATGACGGGCCTCCCGATCGTCGAGACCAAGGCGAACGACGTGTCGGCGTTCATCCCGACCAACGTCATCTCCATCACCGACGGCCAGTGCTTCCTGGAGTCCGACCTGTTCAACGCGGGTCAGCGTCCGGCGCTCAACGTCGGTATCTCGGTCTCGCGAGTCGGTGGCTCCGCCCAGCACAAGGCCATGAAGCAGGTCTCCGGCCGGCTTCGCGTGGACCTCGCCCAGTACCGCGAGCTGGAGGCGTTCGCCGCCTTCGGTTCCGACCTGGACGCGGCCTCGAAGGCCTCGCTGGAGCGCGGTAAGCGCATGGTCGAGCTGCTGAAGCAGCCGCAGTACGCCCCGTTCCCGATGGAGGAGCAGGTCGTCTCGGTCTGGGCCGGCACCACGGGCAAGATGGACGACGTCCCGGTCGAGGACATCCGTCGCTTCGAGAGCGAGCTGCTGGAGTTCCTGCGCCGTGAGCGCAAGGACCTCCTGACCAGCATCGCCGAGGGCGGCAAGATGTCCGACGACACGCTGCAGTCGATCGCCGACGCGATCGCCGCCTTCAAGCAGCAGTTCGAGACCTCGGACGGCAAGCTCCTGGGCGAGGGCTGATCGATGGGCGCTCAGCTTCGCGTTTACAAGCGCCGCATCCAAGCCGTCACCGCGACCAAGAAGATCACCAAGGCGATGGAGATGATCGCCGCCTCGCGCATCGTCAAGGCGCAGCGCAAGGTGGCGGCCTCGCAGCCCTACGCGACCGAGCTCACCCGCGCGGTGACCGCGGTGGCGACCGGCTCCGACGCCAACCACCCGCTCACCACCGAGGTCGAGACCCCGACCCGGGCCGCGGTCCTGCTCATCACGAGCGACCGCGGTCTGGCCGGCGGTTACTCCTCCAACGCCATCAAGGCCGCGGAGCGACTGCGGGAGCGCCTTGCCTCCGAGGGCAAGGAGGTCGACACGTACATCGTCGGCCGCAAGGGTGTCGCGTACTACGGCTTCCGCGAGCGCAAGGTCGTCGACTCCTGGACCGGCTTCACCGACAACCCGGCGTACAGCGATGCCAAGCGCATCGCCGCCCCGTTGATCGAGGCCATCCAGAACGAGACGGCCGAGGGCGGCGTCGACGAGCTGCACATCGTCTTCACGGAATTCGTGTCGATGATGACGCAGAACGCGGTCGACGCCCGGATGCTGCCGCTTTCGCTCGACGACGTGGCCGAGGAGAGCACCCGCAAGGGTGAGATCCTGCCGCTCTTCGAGTTCGAGCCGTCGGCCGAGGACGTCCTGGACGCCCTTCTGCCGCGCTACGTCGAGAGCCGTATCTACAACGCCCTGCTGCAGGCGGCCGCTTCCGAGCACGCCGCCCGCCGCCGCGCGATGAAGTCGGCCACCGACAACGCCGGGGACCTCATCAAGAGCCTGTCCCGGCTTGCCAACGCGGCCCGCCAGGCCGAAATCACCCAGGAAATCAGCGAGATCGTCGGCGGTGCCAGTGCCCTGGCCGACGCGACCGCGGGGAGTGACAAGTAATGACGACGACAGTTGAGACGGCCGCTGCCACGGGCCGCGTCGCCCGGGTCATCGGCCCGGTCGTCGACGTGGAGTTCCCCGTCGACGCGATGCCGGACATCTACAACGCCCTCCACGTCGAGGTCGCCGACCCGGCCGAGGAAGGCGCCCGCAAGACGCTGACCCTGGAAGTGGCCCAGCACCTGGGCGACGGCGTGGTCCGCGCGATCTCGATGCAGCCCACCGACGGTCTGGTCCGCCAGGCCGCGGTGACCGACACGGGCACGGGCATCACCGTCCCCGTCGGTGACGTGACCAAGGGCAAGGTCTTCAACACCCTCGGTCAGATCCTGAACGAGCCCGAGGCCGAGTCGCAGATCACCGAGCGCTGGCCGATCCACCGCAAGGCCCCGGCCTTCGACCAGCTCGAGTCGAAGACCGAGATGTTCGAGACCGGCCTGAAGGTCGTCGACCTCCTCACCCCGTACGTCAAGGGTGGAAAGATCGGCCTCTTCGGTGGTGCGGGCGTCGGCAAGACGGTCCTCATCCAGGAAATGATCATGCGTGTGGCGAAGCTGCACGACGGTGTGTCGGTGTTCGCCGGTGTCGGTGAGCGCACCCGTGAGGGCAACGACCTCATCGACGAGATGACCGACTCGGGCGTTCTGGACAAGACCGCGCTCGTCTTCGGCCAGATGGACGAGCCGCCGGGGACGCGTCTGCGCGTGGCCCTGTCCGCCCTGACCATGGCGGAGTACTTCCGCGATGTGCAGAAGCAGGACGTGCTGCTCTTCATCGACAACATCTTCCGCTTCACGCAGGCCGGCTCCGAGGTCTCCACGCTGCTCGGCCGCATGCCGTCCGCGGTGGGTTACCAGCCGACCCTGGCCGACGAGATGGGTGTGCTCCAGGAGCGCATCACCTCGACGCGTGGTCACTCGATCACCTCGATGCAGGCGATCTACGTCCCCGCGGACGACCTGACCGACCCGGCCCCGGCCACCACGTTCGCCCACCTCGACGCGACGACGGTTCTCTCCCGTCCGATCTCCGAGAAGGGCATCTACCCGGCCGTGGACCCGCTGGACTCCACGTCCCGCATCCTGGACCCGCGCTACATCTCCCAGGACCACTACAACGCGGCCAGCCGCGTCAAGGGGATCCTGCAGAAGTACAAGGACCTCCAGGACATCATCGCGATCCTCGGTATCGACGAGCTGGGCGAGGAGGACAAGCTCGTCGTCCACCGTGCCCGTCGCGTCGAGCGCTTCCTGTCGCAGAACACCCACGCCGCCAAGCAGTTCACCGGCCTGGACGGTTCGGACGTTCCGCTCGACGAGTCGATCGCCGCGTTCAACGCGATCTGCGACGGGGAGTACGACCACTTCCCCGAGCAGGCGTTCTTCATGTGCGGTGGCCTGGACGACCTCAAGGCCAAGGCCAAGGAGCTCGGCGTCTCCTGAGCCTCCGGCTCACCGAGGGGGGTGGGTGTGGTCCCACCCCCCTCACCACGCCCCGTAGAATTGACCCAACACCCGGCCGGGCGGCCGGGTGGTGACCCGAGGAGCCACCCTTGGCTGCTGAGCTGCATGTCGAGCTGGTCGCCGCGGACCGAAGTGTCTGGTCCGGCGAGGCCACCCTGGTCGTCGCGCGTACCACGTCCGGCGACATCGGCGTCATGCCCGGTCACCAGCCGCTTCTCGGTGTGCTGGAATCGGGCCCGGTGACGATCCGCACGAGCGAGGGCGGCACCGTCGTCGCCGCCGTGCACGGTGGATTCATCTCGTTCGCGGACGACAAGCTGTCGCTGCTGGCCGAGATCGCCGAGCTGGCCGACGAGATCGATGTCGAGCGCGCCGAGCGGGCGCTGGAGCTCGCGAAGTCGGATGCCGACGCTGCCGCCGAGCGGCGCGCCGAGATCCGTCTGCGCGCGGTGGCGGTGCGCTAGCACCCCCACTGACAGATGTTTTTACTCAGCCGCGGCCCGAGCTGGAGCGATCCAGCCGTGTCGCGGCTGAGGCGATGCAGGTGCAATACGGTTGCGGTGTTCGTTACTCGACGATGCGAGGAGGTCGGTGGAGATGGTCCTCGCGTTGTGGGTGGGCTTGTCCGTCGTCATCGTGGTCCTGCTGGGGCTGTTCGTCTTCGGTCTGCGCCGGCGGCTGATCCAGCGGTCCGGAGGGACCTTCGACTGCAGTCTGCGCTGGGACGTCTCCGAGGAACCGGACTCCCTCGGCAAAGGCTGGGTGTACGGGGTCGCCCGCTACAGCGGTGACCGCGTCGACTGGTTCCGGGTCTTCTCCTACGCTCCTCGCCCCCGCCGGGGCCTGGAGCGTTCTGCGATCGAGGTGATCGCCCGCCGGATGCCGGAGGGCGAGGAGGAACTGGCGCTGCTGTCCGACTCCGTCGTGCTCGGCTGTCTCCACCGGGGGACGCGCCTGGAGCTGGCGATGAGCGAGGACGCGCTGACCGGCTTCCTCGCCTGGCTGGAGGCGGCACCGCCCGGCCAGCGGGTCAACGTGGCCTGATCCGCGGCCCCGCTGGAAGGGCCCCCGGACGAAGTCCGGGGAGGGGGAACGTGGCGTAGCGGGGCGTACACGCCGTACGCACGACCGTACACAGCGAACCACTCGGCCGCACACGCCGTACGCACGACCGCACCCGGCGAACCACTCGGCCGTACACAGCGAAAAACCGGGGAGACGGGGGGCGGACCCGTCTCCCCGGTGCTTTTCCGGGGTGGTGCTTTGAGCGCTTCGCGCTACGGCGTGGGGATTACTTCAGGCCGTTGGCCATCGCGCCGACGAGCTCACCGTTGGTGGTGTCACCGGAGAACTCCCAGGAGAACGCGCCTCCCAGGCCCTGGTTCTTCGCCCAGGTCATCTTCGAGCCGACGGTGGCCGGGGTGTCGTAGCTCCACCAGTTGGTGCCGCAGTGGGCGTACGCGGTGCCGGCGATGGTGCCGGTCGACGGGCAGGAGCTCTTGAGGACCTTGTAGTCCTCGATACCCGCCTCGTACGTGCCCTGGGCCGCGCCGGTCGCCGTGCCGCCGGGGGCGGACTGGGTGACGCCGGTCCAGCCGCGGCCGTAGAAGCCGATGCCGAGGAGCAGCTTCTTGGCCGGGACGCCCTTCGCCTTCAGCTTCGCGATGGCGTCGGCGGAGGTGAAGCCCTGCTGCGGGATGCCGGAGTACGAGGTCAGCGGGGAGTGCGGGGCCGTGGGGCCCTGCTTCGCCCAGGCGCCGAAGAAGTCGTACGTCATCACGTTGTACCAGTCGAAGGACTTGGCAGCGCCCGCGTAGTCCGCGGCATCGATCTTGCCGCCGTCGGAGGCGTCCGCGGTGATGGCGGCGGTGACCAGGTTGTTCGCGCCGAACTTCGCACGCATCGCGTCGGCCATGGTCTTGATGGCGGCCGGGCCGCTGGTGTCACAGCTCAGACCACAGGCGTTGGGGTACTCCCAGTCCAGGTCGATGCCGTCGAAGACATCGGCCCAGCGGGGGTCCTCGACCAGGTCGTAGCAGGACTGGGCGAAGGCCGCGGGGTTCTGGACGGCCTGGCCGAAGCCCCCGGACCAGGTCCAGCCGCCGAACGACCAGAGGACCTTGATGTGCGGGAACTTGGCCTTCAGCTTGCGCAGCTGGTTGAAGTTGCCGCGCAGCGGCTGGTCCCAGGTGTCCGCGACGCCGTCGACCGACTGGTCGGCGGTGTAGGCCTTGTCGTAGTCGGCGTACGCGTCGCCGATCGTGCACTTGCCGTTCTGCACGTTGCCGAAGGCGTAGTTGATGTGCGTGATCTTGGCGGCCGTGCCGGACGTCACCAGGTTCTTGACGTGGTAGTTGCGCCCGTAGACGCCCCAGTTGGTGAAGTAGCCCATGTTGATCTTGTCGCCGACGGGCGGCTCGCCGCCGTCCCCGCCGGTGGTGCGCACGGCGACGGAGCCGGAGACCGGGCCGGTCTGGTCGGCGGTGTCCCGGGCCTGCACGGCGTAGGAGTAGTCGGTGCCCGCGGTCAGGCCGGTGTTGGTGTACGTGGTGCCGGTGACCGTGGCGACCTTCGCGCCGTCGCGCAGCACGTCGTAGTTCTTGACGCCGTTGTCGTCGGTGGCCGCGGTCCAGCTGAGCTTCACCGAGGTGTCGGTGATGTCGCTCGCGGTGGGCTTGCCGGGCGCGGAGGGCGCGTTGTCGCCGGGCACCGAGCCGCCGTCACAGGAGGCGCCGTTCAGCTTGCAGCCCGTGGGGGAGCCGGAGCCGGTGCCGTTGAAACCGAAGCTGACGCTGGCGCCGGGCGCGACGGTCCCGTTCCAGGAGAGGTTCTTGGCGGTGTAGTGGTTGCCGCTCTTGGTGAGGTTGGCGTCCCAGGCGGAGCCCGCCGAGGTGCCCGAGGGGAAGTCCCACTCGATGGTCCAGGAGGAGAGCGCGGTGGTGCCGGTGTTCTTCACCGTCCACTGGCCCTCGAAGCCAGTGCCCCAGTCCGACTTCTTGGTGTACGTGGCGGTGGCCGACGTGGCTGCCGCGGCGGGGGTGGCGAGTCCCACCATCGCGGCCAGCGGGACGACCAGCGCGGTCAGGCCCGCGACGACCTTGGACCTGCCGCTGGGGGCGGGTATCCATCGGAATCTGGTACGGCGTTGGGGGGATTCAGTGCTCAACGGTGCTCCTCGGGTGAGGTCCAACAAACGGGGGTGATTCGTGGACTGCAAACCCTGCGCCGCCCTGAGTACGGGTGCTCTCGTACTCACCGCAGTGTTCCGGTGACACTAGAAAGGTCTGGACCAACCGTCAAGAGGTCTGGACCAAAGATCGATGCCCGGCTCAGATCCCCAACTCCTGCGCCAGCACCGCCGCCTGCACCCTGCTGCGCAGCTCCAGCTTCCCGAGCAGTCGGCTGACATGGGTCTTCACCGTGGCCTCCGCCATCGACAGCCGCGCCGCGATCTCCGCGTTCGACAGACCCTCGCCCAGGCACCCCAGCACCTCCCGCTCCCGCCGGGTCAAGGTGTCCAGCGCCACCGGAGCGGCCGCCTCCCTCGCGCGTACGGGCGTGGTCCCCGCGAACTCGGCGATCAGCCGACGGGTCACCGCCGGGGCGATCAGGCCCTCGCCGCGCGCCACCGTCCGTACCGCTTCCAGCAGTTCGCGGGCGTCGGTGTTCTTCAGCAGAAAGCCACTGGCGCCCGCGCGCAGCGCCCCGAAGACGTACTCGTCCAGGTCGAACGTGGTCAGCACCAGCACGTCCGCCAGCTCCTCGGTCACCACCTGCCGGGTCGCCGACACCCCGTCCAGCCGGGGCATCTGCACATCCATCAGCACGAGATCCGGCCGGAGTTCACGGGTCAGGCGCACCGCCGCCTCGCCGTCCCCGGCCTCCCCGACGACCTCGATGTCCGGCGCGCTGGAGAGGATCAGTACGAGCCCCGCGCGCACGGCCGCCTGGTCCTCCGCCACCAGTACCCGGATCGTCATTCCCGCATCTCCCTCTCCCGTACGGGCAGTTCGGCCCGCACCCGCCAGATCTTCGTGCCGTCCACGCCCGGTTCGGCCCCCGCCGTGAAGGTCCCGCCGAGCAGGGCCACCCGCTCCCGCATCCCCACGAGACCCGCACCCGAACCGGGCGCGGTCGGCCCGGCCCGGCTGCCGAACGCACTGGTCACCTCGACGGTCAACAGCTCCCCGGCCCGGCCGATCCGCACCACGACCGGGCCCGGCGCCGCGTGCTTGAGGGCGTTGGTCAGGGACTCCTGCACGATCCGGTACGCGGCCAGCTCGACCGGCGTCGGCAGCGCCTCCGCTCCCGGGTCCCGGGCGTCCTCCAGGGTGCAGACGAGCCCGCCGGACGCCCCGTTGGTGTTCGTCTGCTCGATCAGGGTGTCCAGAGCCGCCAGGGTCGGGGCCGCGGCCGGGGCCTCCTCCTGGCCGCCCTCCCGCAGCAGCCCGATCAGCCGGCGCATCTCCGCGAGCCCCTCGACGCTGTTCTCCCGGATCACCTTCAGGGCGTTGCGCGAGGTCTCCGGGTCGTCGATGGACAGCGCCGCCGTGGAGTGGATCGCCACGGCGGAGAGGTGGTTGGCCACCATGTCGTGCAGCTCCCGCGCCATCCGGGCCCGCTCGGCGACCACCGCCTGCGTCCGGTCCATCTCGGCGAGCCGGGCGGTCTGGACGGCGGCGAGCCGGGCGCTCTCGGCCGCGGCGCGATGGCTGCGCACACTGACTCCGGTGAGGGCGGGGATGAAGGAGACCAGCCCGATGACCAGGCCGATCAGCAGCGCCTCGGGCTTACGGAACCAGGCCAGGAAGCCGATCGTGGACGCGACGGTGATCAGCAGCGTGGCCACCGGGAGGCGGCGGGCGGCGGCCGGGGTCCCGTAGAGCACGGCCGCGTACATGACGTCCGTGAACATCAGGACGGTGGCGAGGCTGCCCCGGGTGAACTGGTCCGCCACCAGCGCGAGCGTGCCGACGGTCAGCGCCGTGCGCGGGGCGTCGCGGCGCAGCAGTTCGGCCGTGGCCATGACGGTCAGCGGTACGAGGGCGGCCCAGGGCGCGGAGAAAGGGTGGCCGCCCTGGGTGTGGAGGCCCAGCAGCCACAGGAGCAGGCCCCCGAGCAGCCCGGAGACGGCGAGGGCCACCGCGTCGCGGTCGGGGCGGATCGAGGTGAGCACCCCTCCATCCAACACGCAGCACCGCCCCCGGGGCCTCCCTTCGCGGGCTGATCCACGACTACATCGAAGGATGCAGTCCCGTTTCGTCACTGCCGACGACGCCGCCGCGCCCGGCGGCCGGGAGGCTGGAAGGGAACGGGAGGAGAGAGTCGTGATCGCCCTACTGGTCGTGGCCTGCGAGGTCGCATTCTGGGTTCTGCTGGCCGCCGGACTGGCCCTGCGGTACGTCGCGAGGAAGCCGAGGCTCGGCGCGGCCGTGCTGCTGTGCGAGCCGCTGCTGGAGGTCGTGCTGCTGGTGGTGACGGCCGTCGACCTGAAGAACGGCGCCGAGCCCGACTGGAAGCACGGGCTGGCCGCCGTCTACATCGGCTTCACGGTGGGGCTCGGCCACCACACCATCAAGAAGGTGGACGCCTGGGTCGCCCACCGCTGGTTCGGCGGCCCGCAGCCGGTCAGGCCGCCGAAGTACGGCACGGCCCGCGCGATCCACGAGTGGCGCACGGCCGCCCGCTGGATCCTCGCCGCGGCGGTCGCCCTGGCCCTGCTCCAGGCGGCGGTCTGGTACGTCGGCCCGGACGGGGCGATCAGCTCGCTCCAGAGCTGGCAGCAGAAGATGCTCCTGGTGATCGGTATCAACGTGATCATCGCCGGCGGCTACACGGTGTTTCCGAAGCAGGCCCCGCACGACGCGGTGGCCGACCGCGAGCGGGCCGACCGCTTCTAGGGCCTACCGTTCGCCGCCCGGCACCCACAGCACGTCCCCGACCTCCTTGTTCGCGCTCCGCGCCAGGATGAACAGGAGGTCGGAGAGGCGGTTGAGGTAGGTGGCGGTGAGCGCATTCATCGTCTCCCCGTGCACCTCCAGGGCCGCCCAGGTGGACCGCTCGGCCCGCCGGACCACCGTGCACGCCTGGTGCAGCAGCGCCGCCCCCGGCGTACCGCCCGGCAGGATGAAGCTGCGGAGCTTCTCCAGCTCCTCCAGGAAGCGGTCGCAGTCCGCCTCCAGCTTGTCCACGTAACTCTGCTCCACCCGCAGCGGCGGGTACTTCGGCTCCTCGACCACCGGGGTGGAGAGGTCGGCGCCCACGTCGAACAGGTCGTTCTGGACCCGTACGAGGACCTTCACCACGTCCTCGGGCAGCTGCCCGAGCGCGATGGCCGTCCCGATCACCGCGTTGGCCTCGTTGGCGTCCGCGTAGGCCGAGATCCGCAGATCGGTCTTGGCGGTGCGGCTCATGTCGCCGAGGGCCGTCGTGCCCTGGTCGCCGGTCCGGGTGTAGATGCGCGTCAGATTGACCATGGGGTCAGCGTAGTTATGCTCCGGCCCGCCGGAAGACCCGTGTGCCCACTGTCACGGCCGCGGCGGCGAAACCCGCGGCGACCAGGACCCCGTACAGCATGTGCGTCGTGGCGTACGAGCCCGTGTAGGCGTCCCGCACCGCGTCCACCAGATAGCGGAACGGCGTGAAGTGCGAGAGCACGTCCAGCCAGCCGGGGCCGAGCGTGATGGGCAGCATCAGACCGGAGAGCAGCATGGCCGGCATCGTCACCGCGTTGATCACCGGCCCGAACTCCTGCGGAGTGGCGACGCGCATCGCCAGGGCGTACGAGAGCGAGGCCAGCGAGAGCGCCAGCACGGCGGTGAACGCGAAGCCGATGAGGACGCCCGCCAGCGGGGCGCGCAACCCCATGAGCAGCGCGGCGAGCACCAGCAGGACGGCCTGGAAGGTGAAGAGCAGGGCGTCCCGCAGCACCCGCCCCAGCAGCAGGGCGAGCCGGCTGACCGGGGTCACCCGCATCCGCTCCACCACACCCGTGGACTTCTCGACGATGATCGCGAAACCGGCGAAGGACGCGCCGAACAAGCTGAGTTGGAGGAGCAGGCCGGGGACGAGGACCTGCCAGGAGTCGGCCGGGGAGCCGAGCGGCAGGTCCTGGAGCAGCGGGCCGAAGAAGAACAGGTAGAGCAGCGGCATCAGCATCCCGAAGAAGATCTGGAAGCGGGAGCGCAGCGTCTGCCGGGCGTACCGCCCGAAGATGATCGCGGTGTCGTGGAAGAGCACGGGAGAGGTCCTATACGGCTGCGGGGGCGGAGTCGGCGGGGGTGGCGGGGCGGCCGGTGGCGGCCAGGAACGCGTCCTGGAGGGCGGCGTCGGGGGAGCCGGCGTACCGGGTCTTCAGTTCGGCCGGAGTGCCTTCGGCGACCACCGTGCCGCCGTCGACGATGACCAGCCGGTCCGCCAGCGCGTCGGCCTCGTCGAGGTAGTGGGTGGTCAGGATGACGGTGGTGCCGTCCCTGTCGCGCAGGTCCCGCACCAGGTCCCATAGGTCGGCCCGGCTGGCGGGGTCCAGGCCCGTGGTGGGCTCGTCGAGGAAGAGCACGGTCGGCCGGTGGGTGAGGCCCATGGCGATGTCGAGCCGCCGCCGCTGGCCGCCGGAGAGGGTCACCGCCTTCCGGTCGAGCAGTCCGCCGAGGCCGAGCGCGGCGGCCAGCTCCTCGGCGCGCTCCGCCGCCTCCGCCCGGCCCAGCCGGTACAGCCTGCCCTGGGTGACCAGCTCCTCCCGGACGGTCAGGAACGGGTCGACACCGCCGGACTGGGCGACGTACCCGCAGACGGCGCGGACTGCCGCCGGGTCGGCGAGCAGGTCGTGGCCCGCCACGGTGGCGGCCCCGCCGGTCGGAGTGAGCAACGTGGTCAGCATGCGCAGGGTGGTCGTCTTGCCCGCGCCGTTGGGGCCGAGGAGGGCGACGATCTCTCCCGCGCGGATGGTCAGGTCGACGCAGCGGACGGCCTCCACCGGGCCGCTCGGGGTCGTGAAGGTCCGGGCCAGCCCGGAGGTGCTGATGACGGTCATGGAGCCAGAAAAACAGAGCCTGCCCAAAATTGCAATGACTCCAAAAATTCAGAGACAGCATGATCGTCCGGTGCGTCCTACGATGGAGGCATGGCTGAGGGACTCAGGGAACGCAAGAAGCGCCAGGCCAGGCAGCGCATCTCGGACATGGCGACCGGACTGTTCCTCGAACACGGCTTCGTGACGGTGACCGTCGCCGAGATCGCCGAACTGGCCGACGTCTCCGTCAACACCGTCTACAACTACTTCCCGGCCAAGGAGGACCTCTTCCTCGACCGGATGAAGCACGTCACCCAGCGCGTCGCCCGGTATGTCCGCGCCCGCGACCGGGGCGAGTCCGCCGCCGAGGCCGTCCTGCGCGAGGTGCGCGCCGCCGTCGTCGCCGTCTCCCCGGAGTTCGGACTCATGGACGGCTTCGCCGACTTCATGCGCGTCATCGAGGACGCCCCCACCCTCAAGGCCCGCCTCTGGTACCTCCAGCAGGAGGTGCTCCAGACCGTCGTCGCCACCCTGCGCGAGGACACCGGCGCGAGCGAGGACGATCCGCTGCCGCTCCTCGTCGGCGGCCAGATCGCCTGGATCGAGCACGCCCTCGTCGGCTACGTCAGCCAGGAGATGATGAAGGGCCGCAAGGCCGTCGACGTCTCCCACGACGCCCTCGGCGTCCTCGACGGGATCGAGGGGCTGCTCAGCGATCAGGTCCTCAACTACGCGCGGCGCGGAGCCGAATGACGCGTCCCGGTGTGATGTCCGTCATCTGAGACGTGACGCGCATCTCTTCACCGCCCCAGCGCGCCCGACGGGTACTAACCTCCGCCGGAGAGTATGTGAACCCCCGTGAACTCAAGCGCACGGGCGAACAGAAACCAAGGGGTGCGAACGTGGCCAGGAAGCTCGCCGTCATCGGGGCAGGACTCATGGGATCCGGGATCGCGCAGGTCTCCGCCCAGGCGGGCTGGGACGTCGTGCTGCGGGACGTCACCGACGCCGCGCTGACCCGGGGCCGTGACGGGATCAAGGCCTCGTACGACAAGTTCGTCGCCAAGGGCAAACTGGAGGCGGCCGACGCCGAGGCCGCGCTGGGCCGGATCACCACGACCACCGACCTCGACGCCGTGGCCGACGCGGACGTCGTCGTGGAGGCCGTCTTCGAGAAGCTCGAGGTCAAGCACGAGATCTTCCGCGCCCTCGACAAGGTCGTCGGCGAGCACACCGTCCTCGCCTCCAACACCTCCGCGATCCCGATCACCAAGATCGCGGCCGTGACCGAGCGCCCCGAGCGCGTCGTCGGGGTGCACTTCTTCTCGCCGGTCCCGATGATGCAGCTCTGCGAGCTGGTGCGCGGCTACAAGACCAGCGACGAAACCCTCGCCACCGCGAGGGAGTTCGCCGAGTCGGTCGGCAAGACCTGCATCGTCGTCAACCGCGACGTGGCGGGCTTCGTCACCACCCGGCTGATCTCGGCGCTCGTCGTCGAGGCCGCCAAGCTGTACGAGTCGGGCGTCGCGACCGCCGAGGACATCGACATCGCCTGCAAGCTGGGCTTCGGCCACGCCATGGGCCCGCTCGCCACCGCGGACCTGACCGGCGTCGACATCCTGCTGCACGCCACGAGCAACATCTACACCGAGTCGCAGGACGAGAAGTTCGCCGCCCCCGAGCTGATGCGCCGGATGGTCGACGCAGGTGACATCGGGCGCAAGAGCGGGCAGGGCTTCTACACGTACTGATCGGATCCGCCACGGACCTCGATCGGATCCGCCCTCTCGGCCCGGCCGGCCCAGCGCCGTCCGGGCCGGGGGAGCCGGGGATTCTACCCGGCGGTGACCGGCGGCCGGCGAACCGGAGTCACTCCACCGAGTGAATTTGGTATCGGTTCGCTTACAGACGGCAACTTCCCCGTCGTCGCGGCAGTCAGTGGTGGCAGAGACTCGGTCGGCGACGACAGCGGATCAGACGGACAGACAGACCGACGGACTTACTACGGAGCATGACCGGGGAGCGCATATGCACATCAGGGGCGACCACGCCGAGCTGGTCGTCGGGGGCCGCCTCGACGTCCGCAGCGCGGCGGACGCCCGTACGGTCCTGCACTCCGCCGTGGACGACGGAGTCGGCGACCTCGTGCTGGACCTGACCGAGCTGGACTCCTGGGACGCCACCGGGCTCGGCGTCATCATGGGGGCCCACCGCCGGGCCGGACGGGCCGGCCGCCGCCTCGTGCTGCGCGGTGTGCCGCCGCAGATGCAGCGGCTCCTGGTGGCCACCCGGCTGCACCGCATCCTGGCCATCGAGGGCGGTATCGCGGCGGAGTCGCTGCCGCGCGTCTGAGGAGTGCCCGGCGGACGGGCACGGGCATCAGGCGTGGAAGTCACGCAATCCTCACCGGAACGTGACGTCCTGGACGGCGTGGCACCCCGGCGCTTTAGGGATACTGGGCCAAGGTCTAGGGTTCGGCCGTCCGCCGAATGACAACGAACCCATGGCGGACACCGGACCGGAAGCGACAGCGGGGCGCGTGTGAGGCCGGGAGGGGCAACCACGCACGACGCGTCTGGGGGACTTTGCGATGGACCCGACACACCGGGCACCCGATGAGTACGGGCAGGACGACGACCGCTCCGGCGGCGATCCCGGCCACCGCCGGCCGTCCCGTGACTCCGGCGGCGCCGACTTCGGCCCGCAGACGCCGCAGCAGGTCCGTGTCGTCCAGCTGACCGCCGGCGACCTGCTGCTCACGGTCAACCCCGTCGACGGCAGCGAGGTCGAGGCCATTCCGCCCGGCTCCGGCCCCGACGCCCCGGTCCGCCGTACCCCCGCCGAACGCGCCGACCACGAACGCGTCGGCGCACCCCCCGTGCCCGCCGGTCCGCCCGCGCCGCAGCTGCCGCTCCTGGAGCGCCAGGAGGAACGCGAGCGCCTGGTCCGGCTGCTGGCGCGCGGCCGCAGCGTCCGCCTCACCGGCCAGCCCGGCTCCGGCCGCACCGCGCTGCTCGACGCCGTCGCCTCCGACTGCGCCGACCTGGCCCCCGACGGGGTCGTCCGCCTCAACGGCCGCGGCCGCACCGGGACCGACCTGCTGCACGCCCTGTTCGACGCCGTCTACGAGGCCCCGGGCCACCGCCCCGACCGCGACGAACTGCTCGCCCTCGTCCGCGGTATCGGCGCCGTCGTCACCATCGACGACCTGGAGATCGGCGGGGCGGCCCTCGACGAACTGCTCGCCGCCACCCCCGAGTGCGCCTTCCTGCTCGCCGCCACCACCGACACCAGCCCCGGCATCGACGCCCACCTGGAGGAGGTCCTCCTCGCCGGCCTCGGCCGCGGCGCCTCGCTCACCCTGCTGGAGAAGGTCGTCGAGCGCCCCCTCACCGAGGAGGAGCGGAACTGGGCGGGCGACCTCTGGTTCGAGTCCGAGGGGCTGCCGCTCCGCTTCGTCCAGGCCGGCTCCCTCCTCGTCCAGCGCGACCGGCTGCGCGCCGCCCCCGAAGAGGACTTCGACGAGTACGACTACTTCGAGCCACGCGCCGACGACGCGCCCCCGGCCCCCGTCGCACCCACCGCCGAGTCCCTCGACGTTCCCCTGCCGAGCCTCGGCGAGGGCGCCGCGCCCGCCGAGCTGCTCGCCTCCCGGCTCAGCGAGGCGGCCCGCGCCACCCTGCGCTTCGCGGTCGCCCTCGGCGGCGAGGTGCCTCACCAGGCCCATCTGCCGGCCCTCGTGGGCGACACCCACGCGGACGCCGCGCTCGGCGAGCTCGCGGGCTGCGGCCTGCTCTCCCCGGCCGGGCCGCGCTACCGGCTCGCCGCCGGAGTCCTCGCCCAGCTCGTGGCGGCCGGCTACGAGGACGACGCCGCCACCCACGCCCGTACCGCCGCCCAGCACTACGCCTGGTGGACCTCGCACCCCTCGGTCACCCCGCAGCGGGCCGTCGCCGAGGCCGACGCGATCGTCGCCTCCCTGGCCCGGCTGGTCCCGGGCGACGAGGCGGGAGCGGCCAGCGCGGCCGTCCTGCTGGCCCGCAGCGCCTCCCCGGCCTTCGCCGCCGGGCTGGGCTGGGGAGCCTGGGAGCGGGCGCTCCGGATCGGCCAGGAGGCCGCCAGGATCGCCGGTGAGGTCGCCGAAGAGGCGTACTTCCACCACGAGTTGGGCGTCCTCGCGCTCTGCACCGGCAACCCGGACCGGGCCCGGACCGAGCTGGAGACCTCGATCGGGATGCGCGGCGTGCTCGCCGACAAGTCCGGGGCCGTGGCCGGACGCCGCGCGCTCGCCCTGGTCGCGGACCGCTCCGGCGACTTCGCCCCCCTCGGCGGCGCCCCCTCGGGCGACGGGACGACCGCCGTACGCCAGGACCTTCCGGGTACGCCGCCGGGCGGGATATCCGCGGCACCCCTGTTCCTCCGCAACACCGCCGAGGAGGAGCCCACGGTCATCTCCTCGCTGCCGCCCGCCCCCGCCGCGCGCAAGGTCTCCGGCCGTGCCGTCCTGGGCGGCGCCCGGCGCAACCTGGCCGCCGCGGGCGCGGGAGCCCTGCTGATCGCGGTGCTCGGCACCGTCGTCACCCTCGGCGTCACCTCGGACGGCGACGAGCCCGGCAGCCGCAACGTCACCACCGAGCAGACGGCCACCGAGGATCCGGCCGACGACGCTTCGACCGACGACGGGACGGACGACGTCCCGCCCCCGACCCAGGCCACCACCGGCGAGACGTCCGCGACCCCGAGCGCCTCCGGATCGGCGAGCCCCAGCACCTCCGGCTCACCCTCCCCGAGCGCCTCCTCGTCGAGCAGTACGTCACCGACGGGCGAGCCGACGGACGGGGAGAGCAGCACGCCGGGTGAGCCGACGCCGACGAAGACGTCGCCCCGGCCCACGAAGACCGAGACCGAGAGCCCGAGCCCCACGCCCTCCGCGTCGGAGAGCGAGTCGCCGGACCCGACGCCCACGCCGTCCGCGGACGAATCCTCCGAGCCGGACACCTCCACCTCCGCGGTCGGCCCCGTCGAGTCCGCGAGCGCACCGGAGTCCGGCGCGGTCGCCGACCCGGCCGTCTGAGCGGGCGGGACGCACAGAGCCCGGGTGGCTCACGCTTCCGCGTGAGCCACCCGGGCTCTCGTCCGCAGACGTGCCGGACGGTCAGAACAGCCGCAGCTTGTCGTCCTCGATGCCGCGCATCGCGTCGTAGTCCAGGACCAGACAGCCGATGCCCCGGTCCGTCGCCAGCACCCGGGCCTGCGGCTTGATCTCCTGCGCGGCGAAGACGCCCCGCACCGGCGCCAGGTGCGGATCGCGGTTCAGCAGCTCCAGATAGCGCGTCAGCTGCTCCACGCCGTCGATGTCACCGCGCCGCTTCAGCTCCACGGCGACCGTCTGCCCGTTCGCGTCCCGGCACAGGATGTCCACCGGGCCGATCGCGGTGGGGTACTCACGGCGGATCAGGGTGTGGCCCTCGCCGAGGATCTCGATCCGGTCCGCCAGCAGCTCCTGGAGGTGTGCTTCCACGCCGTCCTTGATGAGCCCCGGGTCGACGCCCAGCTCGTACGACGAGTCGTGGAGGACTTCCTCCATGGTGATGATCAGTTTTTCGCCCGCCTTGTTCACCACGGTCCAGACGCCTTCCTCACCGTCGACGCCCTCCTTCAGGGTGCACGGCGGGGACATCCAGTTGAGCGGTTTGTACGCCCGGTCGTCGGCGTGGATGGAGACACTTCCGTCCGCCTTCACCAGGATCAGTCGGGGGGCGGAGGGCAGGTGGGCTGTGAGCCGGCCCGCGTAGTCCACGGAGCAACGGGCGATGACGAGACGCATGGTGGGCAACGCTACTCGACGACAGGGGCCCGACGCGATTTCCCCATCCGTCGCCTCCCGTCACTCGGTGCACGCCGCACCGGGGCGGCGCGGGCTTGCCCCTCTTTGCGCCCCTTCGTTATTGGCCGGTTGTGTTCCCAATCTCCTGGTGCGGCCCGGACCGCGCGCTTACCGTGGAAGCAGGAGGTCGCCGCCCGTGCACGCTGCGTCGTCGCCCCCCTTCCCTGCCCGTAAGGCCCCGGCCACTCTCCGGGGTCGCGAGAGGAGAACCCATGTCGCTCGACGTCTCACCGGCGCTGTTGGAACAGGCCGAGCGAGGCGAGGTCGACGAAGCCGACTTCGTCGACTGCGTCCGGACCTCCCTGCCCTTCGCATGGGAGATGATCAGCTCGCTGGTGGCTCAGCTGAAGGTCGACGGCGGAGAGTTCGCCGACAACCAGACGCCGCCGCCGGACGAGCAGGCTCGTGGTCAGCTGCTGCGCGCGCTCGCGAGTGATGCGATACGCGGCGCGCTCCAGCGGCACTTCGGAGTGCGTCTCGCATTCCAGAACTGCCACCGCGTGGCGGTGTTCCCGCTGGACGCCTCGGTCGACGACCGACTGGCCAAGTTCACTTCGGTGAGGGGCCAGTTGCTCAACCAGTCGCCCGAACTACGGGACTGCTGAACGCTTCTGCTGCCGTCCCGGGCCGCGGGAGGTGCAACTGGCTCCGGGGCGGCAGCTCCCGTACCACCGCACCACATGTCCCACGCGAGGTCCTTGTCCATGCACAGGCGCAGACACCGGCGCCGACACAGGCGCACACACGGGTCAGGTGAGCAGCGGCAGCACGTCGGCGCCCAGCCGCCGCACGTTCTCCTCGGTCGCCGCGAGATCACCCGATCCCTCCACCAGCAGGGCGAACCGCGTGATCCCGGTCCGCTCGGCGGTGGCCGCGAGCCGGTCCGCGGCCAGCCGCGGTGTGCCCACCGGGTGCAGCCCGCACAGCAGTTCCGTGTACGCGACCGGGTCCCGCATCACGCGGTGCCGGCCGTCGACCGTGACATGGGCGTCGAGCCCCTGGCGCAGCCAGCCCGGCATCGTCTTCACCAGCATCTCCGTGGCGTCCCCGGCGTCGTCCGCGATCTGGGCCACCCCGGCGGACACATGTGCGGCCCCCTCCACCACCTCCGGCGGATGGCCGGCCTGCCGCGCGGCCGTACGCCACAGGGCGACCATCTCCGCCTTCTCCTCGTCACCGCAGTGCATGCCCAGCAGCATGGGCAGCGCCCGCGCCGCCGCGAGCCGCACGCTCTTCGGCGAGGTGCACGCCACGACGACCTCGGGCCCCGAGGGACCCGGCCCCGCGTCCGCCCGGTCCACCAGGAGCTCGTCCGCGCGCGGCACCACCGCCACCTCGCGGAAGCCGAACCGCTCGCCGCGCCCCGCGACACGCGGCTCCCGCAGCCAGTCGAGCACCAGGTCCAGCGCCTCGGGGAAGCCCCTCTCGTACGCGTCGAGACCGCCGCCGAACACCTCCAGGTCCACCCACGGACCGCCCCGGCCCACCCCGAGCGAGAAGCGTCCGCCGCTGGTCAGATGCAGGAGCGCGGCCTGCTCGGCGAGCGCGACCGGATGGTGGTTGGGCAGCACGCTCACCGCCGTGCCGACCCGGATTCTGCGGGTGCGGCCCAGCAGCAGCGCGGCCAGCGTCGTCGCCGACGGGCAGACCCCGTACGGCACGAAGTGGTGCTCGGCCAGCCAGACCGAGTCGAGCCCGCTCTCCTCCGCGGCCTCGGTGGACCGGACGGCCCGGTGCAGGGCCTCACCCGGCCCCTGTCCCGGGAACTGGGCTGCCAGAACGAACGTTCCGATGCGCATCGCCTATTGCCTCCTTGCGGCCGACGCGGTTCTCCCCCACCGGCAACAACGTCTGACACGTGCCAAAGGCACGGTCCGGGCGGAAGTTGTTGCGATTTTCCGCTAACTCACCCCACTGCCGGACCGGACCGGCGGGCCGGCCGACGACCGCCCCGGACGGGACCGCCTAGGCTTGGTGGGATCCAGCCCGATCCGCTTCCGTGAGGTGTCCCGTGTCCCCGCGCCGCAACCGCCCCCGTGGCGGCGAGAGTCCCGACGAACGCCCCGGTACGGCGCCCGGCAGGTACGGCGGGGGAGGGGCCACCGAGAGCTGGCAGGGCGAGGAGTGGTCGGTGCGCCCGGTCAGCGGCGCGAGCGCCCAGGGCAAGCGGTACCGCTGCCCCGGCTGCGACCAGGAGATTCCCTCCGGGGTTCCGCACCTGGTGGCCTGGCCGGAGTACGGCGGCATCGACGACCGCAGGCACTGGCACAAGGCATGCTGGAACGCGAAGGACCGCCGCACCACGAAGGTGCAGCGGTCCCGGAACGCGCCGCGCTACTGACGCACCGCGCCGCTGAAGAGCCCTTCAGACGTCGCGCCGGTTCAGCAGCGCGACCGCCCCGCCCAGCGCCACGGTCACCAGGCCCAGCATCACCAGCAGCGGTTCCCACCCGGACGGGCCGGAATTGGTCATCGTCGTGCCGTAGAGCGCGCTGAGCTGGTTGGGGATCGAGTACTCGATCAGGAAGCGCTGCACGCTGCGCAGATCGTCGGCGAACATGAAGAGCGCGAGGACCAGCGGCAGCAGCACCACGCCGATCATGATGGTGATCGCGCCCGCCGAGTGCCGCACGATCGCACCGATCCCGAGCGACAGCAGGCCGAGGCCCGCGATGTAGAACCCGACACCGACCGTCGAGAGCGCCCACTCGCCCCCCGAGGGGGTGGCCGCACCGCTCAGGATGAGGGTCTGGAGCACCGCCACGACCGTGGCGGTCACCGTCGTGATGACGAAGGTCAGCGAGAAGAAGACGATCGCCTTCGCCGCGAGCACCCGTACCCGGCTCGGACACGCCGTCAGCGTCGTACGGATCATGCCGGTGCTGTATTCGGAACCGATGGTCAGCACCCCGAGCGTGATCACGCAGAGCGAGCCCAGCAGCACCCCGAAGAAGCCGAGGACGAGGGCCGGCTCGCCCACCAGGTCGGTGTCGTTCGCCGCGAGCAGCAGCGCGGTGCACACGCCGACCGTCAGCATCAGCGCGACCATCACGCCGAGCGTCCAGACCGTCGCGCGTACGGAACGGAGTTTGGTCCACTCCGAGGCGATCGCGTCGCCCAGGGTGGCGGGCCGGATGGGGATCGGCGACGCGTAGAAGCTCAGCAGGCCCGCCTCCGGCTCCTGCCTGCGGTCCTGGGGGGTGGCCGGGGACGTCATCTCGGGTCCTTGCTGGTCTGCTCTTTGGCCGGGGCGGCGGAAGAGGGCTCGGCGGCCGGGGCGGGCTCGGTGGGACGGGACGGCTCCGCGACGGGGGAGGAGGCGGGCGCCGGGGCCGGGGCCGGGCGTGGAGCGGGCGGCGGCGGGGCGTACCAGCCCTCCTGCGGCACCTCCACGGGCTCGGCGGGCGCATCGGCGTGGCCGCCGAGCGGATTCCCGTACGCGTCCAGCGGCGGCGGCTCCACGAGCCCCGCCTTGGCGTCGTCCGACGAACGGTAGTCCACCAGGCCCTGCGTGAGGCGCATGTACGCCTCCTCCAGCGACGCCTGGTGCGGGGACAGTTCCCAGAGCCGTACGTCGCAGCCGTGGGCCAGGTCGCTGATCCTCGGCAGCGGCAGCCCGGTGACCCGCAGGGCCCCGCCCGGCTCCGACAGGACCCGGCCGCCCGCCTCGATGAGCGCGGCCGTCAGCTTCTGCCGGTCCTCGGGGCCGTCCTCGGGCACCCGGACCCGGGCGAAGTCGGCGGAGTTGGCGGAGATGAAGTCCGTGACGCTCATGTCGGAGAGGAGCCGGCCGCGCCCGATCACGATCAGATGGTCGGCGGTGAGGGCCATCTCGCTCATCAGGTGGGACGAGACGAAGACCGTGCGCCCCTCGGCGGCCAGCATCTTCATCAGATTGCGGACCCAGTGGATGCCCTCCGGGTCGAGACCGTTGACCGGCTCGTCGAACAGCAGGACCTGCGGATCACCGAGCAGCGCCGCCGCGATCCCGAGCCGCTGCCCCATCCCGAGCGAGAAGCCGCTGGAGCGCCGTCTGGCGACGTCCTGGAGGCCGACGACGCCGAGCACCTCGTCGACCCGGGCCGCCGGGATGCCGGCCAGCTGGGCCAGGGACAGCAGGTGGTTGCGGGCGGAGCGGCCGCCGTGCACGCCCTTGGCGTCCAGCAGAGCGCCGACCTGGCGCGGCGCGTTCGGCAGGCTGCGGTAGGGGTGGCCGCCGATGGTGACGTGACCTGCGGTGGGGCGGTCCAGGCCGAGGATCATGCGCATCGTCGTGGACTTGCCCGACCCGTTGGGACCGAGGAAGCCGGTGACGGCACCCGGCCGCACCTGGAAGGAAAGGTCGTCCACGGCCGTCTTCGCACCGTAGCGCTTGGTCAGGCCGACTGCCTCGATCATGCTCCAGCCCCATCGACTCACTCTGTCGTTCGGGGCTCGGGCCGCCCGGCCGCACACCCCCGTAAGAGTTAGGAGGATAACCAGGCACTGTAGGTTCCGGCCAAGTTGTGCACAGCGTGCGAGCGGGCGGTTACGGGCTCTACGCGTCCCGGCGCTTCAGGACCAGGAAGCCGCCGAGCACCGCGGCCAGCACCCAGAGCACCATGATCCCGAGCCCTCCCCAGGGCCCGTACGGGGCGGGCTCGGAGTTCAGCGCGTCCGGGACGACCTGCATGATCTTCGAACCGGCCTGGTCGGGGAAGTACTGGGCGACGTCCTTGGCCCCCGGCACCGCCGAGAGGATCTGCGAGACCAGGAAGAAGAACGGCATCAGGATGCCGAGCGACAGCATGGAACTGCGCAGCATCGCCGCCACGCCCATGGAGAAGATCGCGATCAGACCCATGTAGAGCCCGCCGCCGACGACCGCGCGCAGCACGTTGTCCGCGCCGATGTCGGTACCCCGGTCGCCGAGCATGGCCTGGCTCAGGAAGAACGAGACGAAGCTCGTCAGCAGCCCCACGAGGAGGGCCAGCACCCCGGCCACCGTGATCTTGCTGAAGAGGAACGTGGCGCGCTGGGGCACCGCCGCCAGCGAGGTGCGGATCATGCCGGAGCTGTACTCCGTACCGACCACGAGCACCCCGAACACCACCATCGCGAGCTGGCCGAGAATGGTCCCGGAGAAGCTGACGAAGGTCGGGTCGAACGTGGCCTGCTCGGCCTCGGAGAGGTCGTCGAACGTGGCGTTCAGCAGGGCGCTCAGGGCCGCGCCCATCACGACCGTGACGGCGAACGCGGAGATGAGGGTCCAGGTGGTCGAGGAGACCGACCGGATCTTGGTCCATTCCGAGGCGAGAACCGCGGGTACCGATGCCATCGTCGTCACTTCCCCTCGGTGTTGTTGCTGCCCGGCTTGTTCCAGTTCTCGCCCCAGCCGGCCCCCACCGCGGGGGGTTCGGCCGCCGGGTCCCGTTCGGAGTGGGCGTGGTACTCCACCGAGCCGGCGGTCATCTGCATGAACGCCTCCTCCAGCGAGGCCCGCTGGGAGCTCAGCTCGTGCAGCACCACCTGGTGCCGGGCCGCCAGCTCGCCCAGCTCCTCGGTCGTGGCGCCGTCGATCTCCAGGACGCCGCCCGCCGTCTCCACGGCCGTGAAGCCCTCCTGGTGCAGCACGTCACGCAGCCGTTCGTACTGCGGTGAGCGCAGCCGCGTATAACTGCGGGAGTTCTCGTGGATGAAGTCCGCCATCGAGGTGTCGGCGAGCAGCTTGCCCTGGCCGATCACGATCAAGTGGTCGGCGGTCAGCGCCATTTCGCTCATCAGGTGCGAGGAGACGAAGATGGTCCGGCCCTCCGAGGCGAGCGCCTTCATCAGGTTGCGGATCCAGTGGATGCCCTCCGGGTCCAGTCCGTTGACCGGCTCGTCGAACATCAGGATCTCCGGGTCGCCCAGCAACGCGGAGGCGATCCCGAGCCGTTGGCCCATGCCGAGGGAGAACCCCTTGGACTTCTTCTTCGCGACCGCGCTCAGCCCGACCATGTCGAGCACCTCGTCGACCCGGCTGCTCGGGATGCGGTTGCTCTGCGCGAGGCACAGCAGGTTGTTGTACGCACTGCGGCCGCCGTGCATCGCCTTGGCGTCGAGGAGCGCCCCGATGTACTTCAGCGGTTCCTGGAGGTCGCGGTAGTGCTTGCCGTCGATGCGCACCGTACCGCTGGTGGGGTTGTCGAGATCGAGCATCATCCGCATCGTGGTGGACTTGCCCGCCCCGTTGGGGCCGAGGAAGCCGGTCACGATACCCGGCCTGACCTGAAACGACAGATGATCGACGGCGACCTTGCTGCCGAAACGTTTGGTGAGTCCCTCGAGCTCGATCATGCGCACACGCTAGAACGCCAGAGCGCCCGGCGCCACCACAAGGGCGGAACCGGGCGCACACGGGGGTAGCGGGACCGCGGGGATCAGCGGCTCTGCTGGGCCGGGACGCCGCGGGTGGCGGGCTCGTCCTCCACGGGGGTGCCGGCGGCGGCCACGGCGGCGCCGGTCAGCGTCGCCAGCATCTCGCGGACGTTGGTCAGCTGCGCGTTGATCGAGTCGCGGCGGTTGGTGAGCGCCGCCAGCTCGCGCTCCGATTCGCTGCGGATCCGGTCGGCCTTGGCGTTGGCGTCGGCGACGATGTCCTCGGCCTGACGCTGGGCGGTCTCCACCGTCTGGCGGGCCCGGCGCTCGGCGTCCGTGCGGAGCTTCTCGGCCTCCAGGCGGAGCTGCTCGGCGCGGTGCTCGATCTCGGCGAGACGCTTCTCGGCCTTGGCCTGACGGGACGCGAGGTCGCGCTCCGACTGCTCGCGGCGCTTGGCCAGGTTGGTCTCGAAGTCGGCCGCGGCCTGGGCGGCCTTGGCGCGGGTCTCCTCGAAGAGGGCGTCGGCCTCCTCACGCTTCTGCTGGGCGTCCTTCTGGGCGTCGGCGCGCAGGGTGTTCGCCTCGCCCTGGGCCTTCTCGACGATGCGGACGCCCTCGTCCTCGGCCTTCGCCTTGCGCTCGGCGGCGAACGTCTCGGCGTCGTTGCGCACCTGCTGGGCGGCCGACTCGGCGAGCTCGCGGTGCTGCTCGGCCGCGCGACGGGCCTCCTCGCGCAGGTCCTTGGCCTCCTCCTCGGCGAGGCGGAGAATCTTCTCGACACGGGCGCCGAGACCGGCGTACGAGGGCTCGGCCTCGTTTACCTGGGCCTGGGCGTTCTGCGTTTCGAGGTGCAGTTCCTCGATGCGCTTTTCCAGAGAGGTGATTCGGGCCAGGGCACTGTCACGGTCCGCGATGAGCTTGGCGATGCGGTCGTCCACCTGACCGCGGTCGTAGCCACGGCGCACGTGCTCGAAGCCGAAGGGGGAGGAAGGGTCACTCATGGGGTTCCTGTCGAATGAGACCGGTGAGGTGATAGAGGGAATCCTAGGGGCCATTGCGGCGTGTCAGCGTGAAGATGCCGGTTTGATCTGGAGAATGACACCCCTTTTGAGTGGCTGACCCCCGGAGTGCTTGCCACTCGAAGGCTTGAATGTCCATGACGAAGCGCGGCGCACCGTGGACGGTCACCGCTCGGACGACTTGCCCCCCGACCGTGTACCCGCCGCCGCCGGAGCCTTGGCGCCTCCCGCGGAACCACCGGCCGGTTTCCCGCCCCCGCCCGGAGTCTCGAAACCTTCCAACGCTTCCAGCACGTCCTGGACACGGGAGATCTCCGCATTGATGTCCTCGCGCCTGCGCACCAGGACGTCCAGCTCGCGCTTGCCCTCGTCGACCATGGCCTCGGACTCGGCCTTCGCCTCGGCCCGCAGCTTCTCCGCCTCGCGGATCAGCTCGGCCTTCTTGGTCTCGGCCTCCTTCAGCAGCGACTCGGCCCGCTTCACCGCGGCGATACGGACCTTGCTCGCCTCCGAATTGGCCTCCGCCATCAGCTCCTTGGCCTTCGCCTCGGCCTCGTCGCGCTGCTCGGTCGCCGCCTTCATCAGATGGTCGACCCGTTCCCCCGCGGTCTTCATCTGCTCGGACGTCTCCCGGCGGGCCCGCTCGTGCAGCTCCTCGATCTCGCTCTCCAGCCGGGCCCGCAGCTCCTCGGCCCGCTCCCGGATCTGCGTCGCGTCACGCCGGGCTCCGACCAGCAGCTCGTCCGCGTCGGCACGGGCGCGCTCCACCAGGGTGTTGCCCTCGACGGTCGCCTCCGAGGTGATCCGCTGGGCCTCCTTGCGGGCCGCGCCGACCATCGTGTCGGACTGCGTCTCGGCCTCGGTGGCCGTACGCAGCGCCTCCTCCCGCGCCTTGTTGATGAGCTGGTCCGCCTGCTCGGCCGCGTCCGCCCGGCGCTTGGCCGCGGCCTCGCGCGCCTCGTCCAGCACCCGGTCCGCCTCCTGGCGGGCCGACGAGCGCAACTCCTCCGCGGCCGACTCCGCGTCGGCGCGCAGCCGTTCGGCCTCCTCGTGGGCGCGGGCCGCGTGCTCCTGCGCGGAGCCCAGCCGCTCGGCCGCCTCGCTGCGCAGCCGCTCCGCCTCGGCGGTCGCCTCGGCCAGCATCCGGTCCGCCTTCTCGGTGGACTCGCTGCGGCGGCGGTTGGCCTCCGTGGTGGCCTCGACGACGAGCTGCTCGGAGGACTGGGCGGCCTCGTTGCGGATGCGTTCGCTCTCGGTGGTCGCCTCGCCGATCAGCCGGTCCGCCTGCGCCGCGGCCTCGGAACGGATCCGGTTGGCGTCCTGCCGGGCCTCGGCACGGGCGCGCGAGGCGTCCTGCTCGGCCGACGCCAGCGCGTCGGACCCCTCGGTGCGCATCCGCTGGCTGTACTCGGAGGCGTCCGCGCGCAGCCGCTCCGACTCGGTGATCGCCTCGGAGACCGTCCGCTCGGCCAGCGCCTTCGCGGCCTCGGTCTCCTCGTGCGCCTCCTGCCGGAGCCGGTCCGACTCCTCGTTGGCCTCCCGGCGCAGCCGTACCGCGTCCTCCGAGGCCCGCTCCCGCTCCGCGTGCGCGTCGGCGCGGACCCGGTCCGCCTCCTCCTGCGCCTCGGTACGGGTGCGCTCCGCGGCGTGCTCCGCGGCCGACCGAAGCCCGGTGATCTCCTCCTCGGCCTGCTCGTGCATGCCCTGGACGGAGTCCCGTACCTGCTGAGCGGTCTGCTCGGCGGCCGCGACCAGCTCGGTCGCCCGGGTGTCCGCCTCCTCGACCAGCCGGCGCGCCTCGGCCTCCGCCTCCTCGACCCGCTTGCGGGCGGAGGCGAGCAGCTCCTCGCTCTGCTCGCGGGCCCGCTCCCGCTCCTGCTCGGCCTCGGACCGGGCGGCGCCGAGGGTCTCCTCGGCCTCCCGGCGGCGGCGGGTCGCCTCCTCCTGGGCGGCGGCCAGCGCCTCGGCGGCCTCGGCACCGACCCGTTCGGCGGCGGCCGCGGCCTCCGCGCGCACCCGGTCGGCGCTCTCCTGCGCCTCGGACTTGAGCCGCTCCGCCTCGGCGGCCGCCTCGCTCCGCAGCCGTACGGCGACGTTCTCGCCCTCGGCCCGGGACTGGGCGGCGTCCGCGGCGGCCTCGTCGCGCAGCCGCTCGGCCTCCGTCTCGGCCTGCTCGGTGAGCGCCCGCAGCCGCTCGGCGGCCTCCGCGCGCAGCCGCTCGGACTCCTCGTTCGTCTCGCGGCGGATCCGCTCGGCTTCCGTCCGCGCCTCGCCCAGCGCCTCCTCGGCGGCGGCGAGCTTCGACTCGGCCTCGGTGTGCAGCCGGGTCAGCTCTTCGTCGGCCTCGGCCTGCCGGGCGGCGACGCCGCGCTCGGTCTCCTCGCGCAGCTCGGCCGCCGCCGCCTCCGCGGCCGCCGTGACGGCCGCCGCCTGCTCCTCGGCCTCGGCCCGCAGCGCGTCGGCCTCGGTCCGGGTGCGCTCCAGCGTCTCCTCGGCCTGCTTGCGCAGGGCCGCGGCCCGCTCGGCGGCCTCGGTGCGGATGCGCTCGCTCTCGCCGTTCGCCTTGGCGCGCACCTCGTCGGCGTCGGAACGGGCCTTGGTCAGCAGCTCCTCGGCGGTGCGGGCGCCCTCCTCCAGCTGCTGGACCGCCTCGCGGCGGGCCTCGCCCCGGATCCGCTCGCCCTCGGCGACCGCCTCGGAGCGCAGCTGCTCGGCCTCGCCGCGCAGCCGGCGGGCCTCCTCCTGGAGCTCGACCGTCTTGGCCCGGTACTCCTTGGTGTCGTCCTTGGCCGCGCCCTTCAGCTCGTCGGCCTGTTCGGCCGCCTCGCCGCGCAGCCGGTCCGCCTCGGCCTCGGCCTCACGGCGGATCCGCTCGGCCTCCTCGCTCGCCGCCCGCGTCGTCGACCGCGCGTCCTCGGAGGCCTTGGTGAGCACCTCCTCGGCGCTGCGGGCGGCCTTGGCGAGCTGGGCGGCGGCGTCCTCGGCGGCGGCCGTGTTGGCCTTCTCGGCCGCTTCCGCCACCAACCGCTCCGCCTCGGCACGGGCGTCGGCGAGGGCCTGCTCGGCCTCTTCCTTGAGGGTCTCGGCGCTCTTGGTGGCCTCGCCGACCAGCCGGGCGATCTCCGACTTGGCCGTACGGGTGCGCTGTTCGTTCTGCGACTCGGCGGCGGCCAGCTGCTTGGCGGCGGCCTCCTTCGCCTCGGCGAGGACCTTCTCGGCCTCCAGGCGGGATTCGCGCAGCCGGGTCTCCGCCTCCGCCAGACGCTGCTCGGCGGTGCGGTTCAGCTCGGCGGTCTGCTGGCGGGCCTGGTCGGTCTCCGCGGTGGTGGTGGAGCGCAGCTGTTCCGCGTGGCTGGTGGCCTCCTGCGCCTGGGCGGAGGCGGCCCCGAGCAGCCGCTCGGCGTCCTTGCGGGCGCGCAGCAGGATCGCTTCCGCTTCGGCCCGGGCGGCCTCGGCCTCCGAGCCGGTCCGCCGCCGGGTCTCCTCCGCCAGCCGGGCGGCCTCGTCGCGGGCGGCGGCCAGCGCCTGTTCGGCCTCGGCGCGGGACTCCTCCAGCAGCCGGCGGGCCTGCGACTCGGTGCGGGCGCGCAGCTGTTCGGCCCAGGCGACGTTCTCGTTGACGTGCGACTCGACGGTCTGACGGCGCTCCGCCAGCTCCTGGTCGAGCCGCTGCCGGCGCTGGACGGCCTCGGTGTGCAACTCGGCCTGGAGGCGCGCCTGGTGCTCGGCGTGCTCCTGGAGGATCCGCTGGGTCTGGGCGCGGGCCTCGCGCAGTTCGCGCTCGGCGTCGCCGCGCATCTGCTCGGCCTGGGCCTGCGCGTTCCGCAGCATCTGCTCGGCCTGGTAGCCGATGTCCGCGCTGTCGTAGGCGGGACGGGTCGCGAGATTGCGCCGGGCCTCGTGCAGCTTGGCACGCAAGACCTCGACCTGGTAACCGAGGTCCTCGGCGTGCTGGACGGCCTTCTCCCGGTCGGTCTTCAGCCGGTCCATCTCGGCTTCGAACCGCGAGAGATGGTCGTCTTCAGCTCGGTGGCTCTCCTGGCGTTCGTAGCCCCGCACTGCGCGGTCCCATCCTTCCCCGAGCTCTCAACTTCTGCGAGCAGGGGAGACCCCAACCCTGGTCGTAACTCTGCACACGGGGGCTCGCCGACGAGCGGTCCCCCGGGGAATGGTGACAGACAAACGACGAGGACGCGGTACGGCCCCGACCCGGCCCCGGCCCGGAACCGCCCACTCTACCGGGCCCGGTAGACGGCGGTCAGTGGTCCGCCCGGCTCGTGACCAGTTCGGTGAGGACGCCGTGGCAGTCCTTGGGGTGCAGGAACGTGATCCGGGACCCCATGGACCCCGTCCTGGGCTCGTCGTACAGCACCCGGACGCCCTTCTCGCGGATCTCCGCGGCGTCCCCGTCCACATCCTCCGTACCGAAGGCGATGTGGTGCACGCCCTCCCCGTTCTTCGCCAGCCACTTGCCCACGGCGGAGTCCTCGCGGGTGGGCTCCAGCAGCTGGAGGTAGGAGGCGCCGCCGTCCGAGGTCTCGTTGATCTTGAGCATGGCCTCGCGGACCCCCTGCTCCTCGTTGACCTCCGAGTGGAACACCTCGAACCCGTACGTGGCACGGTAGAAGTCCACCGTCTTGTCCAGGTCGAAACAGGCGATCCCGATGTGATCGATTCGCGTCAGCATGGATTCAGCATGGAGCCGCCGCGGCGCTCCCGCCATGGTTACGCAACGTGCGCGCCGTCACACCGGTAGCCGGATGACGGGCGCGGGAGCGCTCAGTACATTCAGGTAAACCCTCGTTCACATCCGATCCCAAGGGGCCGAGCCCATGCCAGCAACGACCGGTACCACCACCTCAGTGATCGTCGCGGGCGCCCGGACGCCCATGGGCCGTCTCCTCGGCTCCCTGAAGAGCTTCTCCGCGGCCGACCTCGGCGGCGTCGCGATCAAGGCCGCCCTGGACCGGGCCGGCATCGGCGGCGACCAGGTCCAGTACGTGATCATGGGCCAGGTGCTCCAGGCCGGCGCGGGCCAGATTCCCGCCCGGCAGGCCGCGATCAAGGCCGGCATCCCGATGAACGTCCCCGCGCTCACCGTCAACAAGGTGTGCCTGTCCGGGCTCGACGCCATCGCGCTGGCCGACCAGCTCATCCGCGCCGGGGAGTTCGACGTCGTGGTCGCGGGCGGCCAGGAGTCCATGACCAACGCCCCGCACCTGCTCCCCAAGTCCCGCGAGGGCTACAAGTACGGCGCGATCGAGATGCTGGACTCCATGGCGTACGACGGTCTCACCGACGCCTACGAGAACATCCCCATGGGCGAGTCCACCGAGAAGCACAACGGCCGCCTCGGCCTGGACCGCGCCGCCCAGGACGAGATCGGCGCACAGTCCCACCAGCGGGCCGCCGCCGCCCAGAAGAATGGCCTCTTCGAGGCGGAGATCACCCCGGTCGAGATCCCGCAGCGCAAGGGCGACCCGGTCCTGTTCTCGAAGGACGAGGGCATCCGCGCCGAGACGACCGTGGAGACCCTCGGCAAGCTGCGCCCCGCCTTCGCCAAGGACGGCACGATCACCGCCGGCACCTCGTCGCAGATCTCCGACGGCGCCGCCGCGGTCGTCGTGATGAGCAAGGCCAGGGCCGAGGAGCTGGGCCTCGACTGGATCGCCGAGATCGGCGCCCACGGAAACGTCGCGGGCCCCGACAACTCCCTCCAGTCGCAGCCCTCCAACGCCATCAAGCACGCGCTGAAGAAGGACGGCCTGACCGTCGACGACCTCGACCTGATCGAGATCAACGAGGCGTTCGCCGCCGTCGCGGTCCAGTCCATGAAGGACCTGGGCGTCACCTCGGACAAGGTCAACGTCAACGGCGGCGCGATCGCGCTGGGCCACCCCATCGGGATGTCCGGCGCCCGGGTCGTCCTGCACCTGGCCCTGGAGCTGAAGCGGCGCGGCGGCGGCACGGGCGCGGCGGCGCTGTGCGGCGGCGGCGGTCAGGGCGACGCGTTGATCATCCGCGTCCCGGGCAAGTAACACCGTAACGACACGAGGCAAGGCGAGAACGGAGCGGTGAACGTGGACGTGGACGTCCCCACGCTGGTCGAGCAGGCGCGAGCAGGCAGGCCGCGTGCGGTGGCCCGGCTGATCTCGTTGGTGGAGGGGGCGTCCCCGCAGCTCCGTGAGGTGATGGCGGCGCTGGCCCCGCTGGCGGGCCACGCGTACGTCGTCGGCCTGACGGGCTCGCCGGGCGTCGGCAAGTCCACCTCCACCTCGGCCCTGGTCTCCGCCTACCGCCGGGCGGGCAAGCGGGTCGGCGTGCTCGCCGTCGACCCGTCCTCGCCGTTCTCCGGCGGGGCGCTGCTGGGCGACCGGGTCCGGATGTCGGACCACGCGTCCGACCCCGGGGTCTACATCCGCTCCATGGCGACCCGGGGCCATCTCGGCGGTCTCGCCTGGGCGGCCCCGCAGGCCATCCGCGTCCTGGACGCGGCGGGCTGCGACGTGGTCCTCGTCGAGACGGTCGGCGTCGGCCAGTCCGAGGTGGAGATCGCGTCCCAGGCCGACACCTCCGTCGTGCTGCTCGCCCCGGGCATGGGCGACGGCATCCAGGCGGCGAAGGCCGGAATCCTGGAGATCGGCGATGTGTACGTGGTCAACAAGGCCGACCGCGACGGCGCCGACGCCACCGCCCGCGAGCTGAACCACATGCTGGGCCTGGGGGAGTCCCGGGGCCCCGGCGACTGGCGCCCCCCGATCGTGAAGACGGTCGCGGCCCGGGGCCAGGGCACCGACGAGGTCGTCGAGGCCCTGGAGAAGCACCGCGCCTGGATGGAGGAGCACGGCGTCCTGGCCGAACGCCGTACGGCCCGCGCCGCCCACGAGGTCGAGTCGATCGCGGTCACCGCGCTCCGCGAGAGGATCGCCGACCTCCGCGGCGACCGCCGCCTGCACGCCCTGGCCGAGCGCATCGTGGCGGGGAGCCTGGACCCGTACGCGGCGGCGGACGAGCTGGTGGCGGGGCTGACGGAGGCCTCCTGAGCCCCTGAAGGCCCCCTGAGCGGATGTGTGCCGCTCAGGGGGCCTTCTCGTGCGTTCAGGTGGCCTTCCCGTGTGCGGGGGCCGGGTGCTGGGGGCCGGGGGCGGGCTCCCGTCAGTCGTCGTCGCCGTCCCGGTCGTCGCGGTCGTCGCGGTCGTCGTCGCGGTCGTCCGAGCGGTCGTCGTCGCGGTCCACGGTGACCTTGCCGCTCCGGGCGTCCACGTGGAGTTCGTGCTGCTTGCCGTCCTTGCCCGCGATGTCGACGTCCCAGCGCAGGACCTCGCCCCGGCGGCCGTTGTCGTCGTCATCGTCGTCCAGGTCGATCGACGTGACGGCGCCCGGCGCGGTCTTCAGGGCCGCTGCCGCCGCCTGGTCCAGGGTGACGGCCGAGGAGCGGGGCGCGTGGCGGTCGCGGTCGTCGTTGTCGTCGTCGCGGCTCCCCAGGACCTTGCCGTTCGTGGCGTCCACCGTGACGTCGTGCCACTTCTTGTCGGAGCCCCGGACGTCCAGCTCCCAGACGGCCCGGCCGTCGTGGTCGTCGTCGTCATCGTCCAGCTCGGCCTCGGTGACCGTGCCCGGGACGCTCTTCAGCGCGGCGGCGACGGCCTGGTCGAGGGAGACCCCGGCGCTCTTCGCGGCGGCCGGGCCCCGGTCGTCGGAAGCGTCGTCCGTACGGTCGTCCCGGTCGTCCCGGTCGTCGTCGGCGAGGCTCACGGTGCTCGCGGACCTGGCGGGCGTGCGGTCGCGGTCCCCGTCGCTGTCCGCGAAGGCGACGGTGGCGGCGGCGGTGGTGCCGCCGATCAGAACGGCCGCGGTGATCGCTGCGACGGTGACGTTGCGCTTCATGAGGGTCCTCCCCGAGGGCTGCTGTGCTGTGCTGGCTGACGGGGCCCACACTGCCGATCCGATGCTGAACGCAGCCTGAAGCCACCTGAAGGCTTCTTCAGGTGGAGTTTGCGAGGCTGTGCGCATGCGCCTGTTGATCGTGGAGGACGAGAAGCGTCTCGCGGTGTCCCTGGCCGGGGGACTGACCGCCGAGGGCTTCGCCGTGGATGTCGTGCACGACGGCCTGGAGGGGCTGCACCGGGCGAGCGAGGGCGGCTACGACCTGGTGATCCTCGACATCATGCTGCCCGGCATGAACGGCTACCGCGTCTGCTCGAACCTGCGCGCCGCCGGGCACGAGGTGCCCATCCTCATGCTGACCGCCAAGGACGGCGAGTACGACGAGGCCGAGGGGCTGGACACCGGCGCCGACGACTATCTGACCAAGCCCTTCAGCTACGTCGTCCTCGTCGCCCGAGTCCGTGCCCTGCTGCGCCGGCGCGGGGGCGGAACCGCCGCGCCCGTCCTGACCGTCGGCCCCCTGCGCATCGACACCGCCGCCCGTCGGGTGAACCGGGGTGAGGACGAAATCACCCTCACCGCCAAGGAGTTCGCCGTGCTGGAGCAACTCGCCCTGCGCGCCGGGCAGGTGGTCAGCAAGGCGGAGATCCTGGAGCACGTGTGGGACTTCGCCTACGACGGGGACCCGAACATCGTCGAGGTCTACGTCTCCACCCTGCGCCGCAAGTTGGGCGCCGCCGCCATCCGCACCGTACGCGGCGCCGGCTACCGGCTGGAGGCGAAGTGAGGTCCGTCCGGGCCAGGGCCGCCCTCGGGGCCACCCTGGTCGTCGCCGTCGCCCTGATCGGGGCCGGTCTCGCCGTGCTCCTGGTCCTGCGGGCCAACCTGATCGGCCAGGCGGACCTCCAGGCCGAGGTGGCGGCCCGCGAGGTGGCCGGGGCGCTGGCCACGGGCACGCCGTACGCGGACGTGGAGCTGGACGACGACGAGGACCACCCGGTCCAGGTGATCGACGAGGAGGACCGGGTCGTCCTCGCCTCCACGGACCTGCGGGCGGTCACCGGCACCGGGGCGAGGGACGTCACCCCCGCCCCTTCGGCCTCGGCCGGGGCCACCCCGTCACCCGACGACGATGACGACGGCGACGACGATCAGGACGACGACCGCAGCCGTCCGGGCCGGGGCGAGGTCTCCTTGGACGACCCGGACTTCTCCGACGGCACCGCCACCGTCGACCGCACCACCGCCGACTACCGCTTCGCCGCCGTCGAGGCGACCACCCCCGACGGCGTCACGCTCACCGTGTACGCGGGCGCCCCGCTCGCCGCCGAGCAGGAGGCCGTCAACACGGTGCGCGGGGCCATGCTGACCGGGCTGCCGGTGCTGCTCGTGGTCGTCGCCGGGGTGACCTGGCTGGTGACCCGCCGGGCACTGCGGCCCGTCGAGGGCATCCGCCGCGAGATGGCGGCCATCACCGCGTCCGAGGACCTGGCCCGCCGGGTGCCGGAGCCCGGTTCGCGGGACGAGATCGCGGCCCTGGCCCGGACGACGAACGAGACGCTGACCGTCCTGGAGGCGTCCGTGGAGCGGCAGCGGCGGTTCGTCGCGGACGCCTCGCACGAGCTGCGTTCCCCGATCGCCTCGCTCCGCACCCAGCTGGAGGTGGCCGAGGCCCACCCGGAGTTGCTGGACCTCCCGGGCGCGGTCGCCGACACCGTACGCCTTCAGGTGCTGGCGGCGGATCTCCTGCTGCTGGCCCGGCTGGACGCGGGGGAGAAGCCCGGCGGCGGGACGGTGGAGCTGGGCGCGCTGGTCCGCGAGGAGGTCTCGCAGCGGACCGGGGACCGGATCGCGGTGGCGGTGGAGGCCCCGGAGGGCGGCGCGTTCGAGGTGAACGGGTCGCGCGGGCAGCTGTCCCGGGTGATCGGCAATCTGTTGGACAACGCCCAGCGGCACGCCGAAGGCAGCGTCGCGGTGTCGGTGGCGGCCGACGGGCGCGGGGTGCGGGTCGAGGTCCGGGACGACGGGGCCGGCGTACCCGAGGAGGAGCGGGAGCGGATCTTCGAACGGTTCGTCCGGCTCGACGACGCCCGCAGCCGGGACGACGGCGGCGCCGGCCTGGGCCTCGCCATCGCCCGGGACGTCGCCGCCCGCCACGGCGGAACGCTGACGGTGCACCGGGCGGCCGAGGGCGGCGCGGCCTTCCGGCTGTGGCTGCCGCGCCCGGCCTGAGGCGGTGAGGGCGAAGGGCTGGGTGGCGAGGGCGAAGGCCCCGGCGGCCCCGGGGTCGCCTACAGCTTGCCGCGCTTGCCGCGCAGGTGTTCCGCGATCGGGGTCAGCGCCGCGTGCAGATCGCTCAGCGCCTCGGGGGACAGCAGGTCGATGAAGTGCTGCCGCACCGACTCGACGTGGTGCGGGGCGACCTTGCGCATGGTCTCCCCGCCGTGCTCGGTGAGGACCGCGAACAGGCCGCGCCGGTCCGATTCGCAGTGCGTACGTTGGACGAGCCCGGCGGTCTCCATGCGGGTGATCTGGTGCGAGAGCCGGCTCTTGGACTGCAGGGTGGCGGCGGCGAGGTCGCTCATCCGCATCCGCTGGTTGTCCGACTCGGAGAGGTTGACCAGGATTTCGTAGTCGTTCATGGTCAGGCCGAACGGCTGGAGGTCCTTCTCCAACTGGTGCGTCAGCAGCCTGCTGACGTCCAGGTGGGTGCGCCAGGCGCACTGCTCCGCGTCGCTCAGCCAGCGGGTGGCCGTCTCGGTCTCCATGTATGGATTCTACCTAAGAAGTTGAAAGCCGGACGAAAACGGGGGGTCTGAGGGGTGTGACAACCGGCGCAGGCGTTCGACGTCACACTCCGCAGACTACCGCTCACAAGCCGAAGCGACGCTGGAGGTCCCCCAGCTGGCCGGGCATGCGCGGGGTGGTGCCGTGTTGCCCCCCGCCGCCCGGGACGCCCGGCTCGTTCGGCACGAAGCCCGTCGCCTGCTCCGCCATCAGCGCCTCGGACGACTGGAGCAGCACCGTGCCCGCCCCGACGAACTCGAACTGGTGCTCCTCGCCCGACGACCCGCCGATCCCCGTCAGTGACCGGATTCCGCCCATCACGCCCGTCATGTACCCGTGGTCGTAGTGGTGGCAGGGGGAGGGGCAGTCGGCCCACCCCACCAGCGCCTGCGGGTCCACCCGCAGCGGCGGCTCCATGAAGACCACCGGACCGTTGGACGCGGCCACGAACTTCCCCGTGCCGATCAGCGTCACGAACCCCGGCACGATCGACTGCTTCAGCGCGAGCGACGGCTCGTACGCCAGCAGGTTCCCGGACCGGATCGTCAGGTTCCCGTCCTCCAGGTCGAAGGAGTTCACATCGAAGGCCCGGTCGGCCAGCAGCATCTTCCCGCTGCCCTCGGCCACCACCCAGTCGCTCGCGTGCAGCGGCGAATGGAAGCTGGACCGCACGAGCCGCTCGAACCGGCCGTGCCCGATCCCGTCGAAGTCGATCTGCCCGTAGTAGGCGATCATCTTGCCCTTCTGGAGGAACCACCGGCTCCCCTTGAGCTCCACGCAGAAGGTGTAGGAGTTGACGTTGTCGTCCGACGGCAGCGTCATCGGATCGAAGACGACGGGCGTGCTCACAGCTTCTCCTCCGATGCCTGGACGTACACCGCACCGCTCCCGCTCAGCTCCAGCTGGAACGCCTCGCCGGAGCCCCGCCCCACCATGTCCCGCCAGCCGACCGCCGTGGACAGCTTGTTGCGGACCTCCCCGTGGTGGGCGACATAGGCCTGCGGGTCCACATGGACGTCCCGGCCCGGGGTGATCGGCAGCTCGATCACCCCGCCGTGCGCCATCACCGCGACCGCGCCGTGGCCCTTGAGCGTGGTGGTGAACAGGCCCTGGCCGGTCACCTGGCCGCGCACCATGCCCATCACCCCGCCCTGCGAGCCCATGAACATCGTGCCCTGCTGGAGCGTCCCGTCGAACGCGAGGAGGCGGTCCGCCTCCACGTACAGGGTGTCGCCGGACAGGTTGATCACCTGGATGTGGTGGCCGCCGTGGCCGAACATCACCGTGCCCGACCCCTCGACCGCCATCAGCGGCGTCGCCTCGCCCGCCACCCGGCGGCCGATCATCGACGCGACGCCGCCCTGGCCGCCCTGGATGTTCGGGGTGAAGGATACCTCGCCCCGGTACGCCAGCATCGCGCCGCGCTGGCTGAAGAGCTTCTGGCCCGGGGCGAGCGTGGCCTCGACCATCTTGGAGTTGATCTCGCGGAACGGCATCAGACATCGCCCCCGACGGTGTTGCGCTCGCTGGGCTGGACGTAGACGAGTCCGTCGCCCTCGAAGCGGATCTGGAACGCCTCGCCGGAGCCCTCGCCCATCAGCGTCCGGAAGTTCACGCCCGACTGGAAGCTCTGCTGGAGCCGGCCCTGATGGGCGATGTACGCGCCCGGGTCGACCATCAGCGGGTACTGCGGCGAGACCCTCAGCAGCACCGCCGCCCCGTCCGACATGATCGCCGCCTGTCCGGTGCCCTCCACCGTGGTGGTGAACAGCCCGTTGCCGCTCGCCCCGCCCCGCACCCCGGTGAACGTGGTGCCCGTGCGCAGCCCGGCGTCGGTGGCCAGCAGATTGCTCGCCTCCACGTACAGCTTGTCGCCGTGCAGGGAGACCAGGTTGATCTCGCCGGCCCGGTCGGCGAAGTAGCAGGTGCCCTGCCCGGACACCTCCATCACGGTCATCTGCTCGCCGGTCAGCCGGCGCGTCACCATGCCGCGCAGCCCCTCACCGCCGCCGGTCATCTTCTTGAAGGTCATCCGGCCGTCGTACGCGACCATCGATCCGTTCTTCGCCTTGACGGAATCGCCGGCCAGATCGACGGCGAGCGTCTTGCTGCCTTGGAGTCGGAACATCGCCACGTGCTGAAGGTAGCCCGCCGCCGCGTCCCCGTACCAGGCCGTACGGAACCGTTACGCCCCTGATGCGTACCCGGACCGGCCCTGATATGCGGTGATACGCGCGGCCGTGCCCCGCGGCCGCCCCCGGCTCCGGAGGCGGACCCGCGCGATGCCACAATGGGGGCGGCTTGTGCCCGCGTTCACAAGCCCGCACGCCCCCTCCCACCGAAGGTGCCCCCGTGGACATCAAGACCGCTTCCGCCCTGCACCGGCTGCGCCTCATCTCGCTTCCCGAGGCGCTCTCCTTCCCGGCGCTCCTCATTTTCGGCTCGCTGCTCATGCGCGTTTCGGACATCGACTTCCTCATGCCGCCCCTCGGCATGATCCACGGCGTCCTCTTCACGATCTACGTCGTGTTCCTGCTGGACGTCTGGGTCAAGGCCAAGTGGCCGCTCAAGCGGGTCGCGCTCTTCTTCCTCCTCGCCGTCATCCCCTTCGGCGGCCTCTACGGCGACAAGCTCCTCAAGAAGTACGAGGCCGACGGCGTCATCGCCGCCCGCGCCCGCCGCGAGGGCACGGTCAGCGCATGATCGTTGCGTTCTCGGTCTCGCCGCTCGGCGTCGGCGAGGACGTCGGCGAGTACGTCGCCGACGCCGTACGGGTCGTGCGGGAATCCGGACTCCCCAACCGCACCGACGCGATGTTCACCTCCATCGAGGGCGAGTGGGACGAGGTCATGGACGTCGTCAAGCGCGCCGTGGCCGCCGTCGAGGCCCGCGCCGGCCGCGTCTCCCTGGTACTGAAGGCCGACATCCGGCCCGGTGTCACCGACGGTCTGACCTCGAAGGTGGAGACCGTGGAGCGGTACCTCGGCGGCTCCTGACCCTCTGACGCACCGTCCGCGCGCCCCGTCGCGCGTTCACCCGAAAAGCCCCCGGCGCCACACGGCCGGGGGCTTTTCCGGTCCCGGACCAAAAACCCCTCACTCGGACCTGTCAGGTCGACACACCGTTAGCCGTCCCCTTCTGTGGGGATATCAACCCGTTCGACAGTGGGAGGCACGGTGCGGTCGGAGGGCTACGACTACGACACCTACAGCCGGCTCGCGGGTCCGCTCACGGAGCCGGAACCGACGGGGTACCGGGTGCGGTACAAGAGCCTGCTCTCGACGGAGAAGCACCGAATAAGAGCCGTCCTGCTGATGACGCTCGCCCCCGTGCTCACCGGCGTCCTCCTGCTCTACCTGGTCTGGCCCACGCACTGGACCGACCGGGAGAACGGGGAACGCTGGCTGGTCGCCGCCGACACCGTGATGCTGGTGTCGATCGCCCTGATCGAGCTGTTCATGCTGGTCAACGTGGTCTCCATCGCGCACGCCACCCTCGTCGCGCGGGACCCGGTCCCGGTGACGCCCGAGCCCGGCACCCGGGTCGCCTTCCTGACCACGTACGTCCCCGGCAAGGAACCGCTCTCCATGGTCCGCGCCACCCTCAAGGGCGCCGTACAGCTCGAACACCCCGGTCCGCTGGACGTCTGGCTGCTCGACGAGGGCGACGACCCCGGCGCCCGGATGCTCTGCGCGGAGCTCGGCGTCCACCACTTCACCCGGCGCGGTGTCCCCGAGTGGAATCGCGACAAGGGTGCCCACAAGGCGAAGACCAAGCACGGCAACTACAACGCCTGGATCGCCCTGCACGGCGGCGACTACGACTTCTTCGCCTCCGTCGACACCGACCACGTGCCCATGCCCAACTTCCTGGAGCGGATGATGGGCTACTTCCGCGACCCGGACGTCGCCTTCGTCGTCGGGCCGCAGGTCTACGGGAACTACGACTCGGCCGTCACCAAGGCCGCCGAGTCCCAGCAGTTCCTCTTCCACGCCCTGATCCAGCGCGCGGGCAACCGCTACGGCGCCCCGATGTTCGTCGGCACCAACAACGTCGTGCGCATCGCCGCGCTGCGGCAGGTCGGCGGCCTGTACGACTCGATCACCGAGGACATGGCCACCGGCTTCGAGATCCACCGCCGCCGCAACCCGCGCACCGGGCGCTACTGGCGTTCCGTCTACACCCCCGACGTGCTCGCCGTGGGCGAGGGGCCCGCCTCCTGGACGGACTTCTTCACCCAGCAGCTGCGCTGGTCGAGGGGGACGTACGAGACGCTGTTCAAGCAGTACGGCAAGGCGCTCTTCCGGGTGCCCCCCGGCCGCCTCCTCAGCTACACGCTGATGCTCGTCTACTACCCGATGACCGCCGTCAACTGGCTGCTCGGCATTCTGAGCTGTGTCCTGTTCCTCTGGTTCGGCGCGTCCGGCACCCAGGTCGCCGCCTCCATCTGGCTGATGCTCTACAGCGACGCCGCCGCCCTCCAGATCGGGCTGTACCTCTGGAACCGCCGCCACAACGTCTCGCCGCACGAGCCCGAGGGCTCCGGCGGCCTGGCGGGCATGGCGATGTCCGCGCTCTCCGCGCCGATCTACCTGAAGTCCCTCGGCTCGGCCGTGCTGCGCACCGACGGCCGGTTCGTCGTCACGCCCAAGGGCGGTCAGGCCTCCCCGGACCGGCTGCTCACCTTCCGTATCCACCTCTTCTGGGCGGCGGTCCTGCTGTCCTCGCTCGCCGCGTCGGTCCACCTCGACCACACCCACGTGGCGATGCGCACCTGGGCGACGCTGGGCCTCGCGATATCCCTCTCCCCGGTCGTCGTCTGGGCCTGGACCGTCCGGCAGGACAAGCGTGCCGAGGCCGCCCGCGCCGTGCCCGTACCGACGCCCCCGCCCCCCGAACCGGCGTACGTCACCACGACCACGACCCCCGCCCCGGCGCCGACCACCACGGCGAGCGCCGGCACCGCCACCACCACCGCAGGAGGGAACTGAGCCATGGCCTACCGGCCCTCGAAGAGGATGAAGAAGACACTGCTGGGCGGCGGCGCGGTGGTGCTGCTCGCCGGGCTGAACGCCCCCGCCGCGCTCTCCTTCGCCGAGGACAGGTACCACGCGTACAAGATCGACCAGCCGGAGTACAAGGCGGAGTACGGCTCCTGGGAGCAGGTGAACATCCCGAAGGAGTACCGCACCAACGCGATCCACGCGGCGCTCCTGCACACCGGCAAGGTGCTGATCGTCGCGGGATCCGGCAACGACGAGGCCCACTTCGACGAGGGCACCTTCGACACCGTGCTGTGGGATCCGGCCGAGAACACCTTCCAGAAGATCCCCACCCCCGAGGACTTCTTCTGCGGCGGCCACGCCCAGCTCCCCGACGGCCGCCTCCTGGTCGCGGGCGGCACCGCCCGCTACGAGGTGCTCGACGACAAGGTCAAGCGGGCCGGCGGCGGGATGCGGGTCAAGAACGAGAACCCGGACAAGCCGCTGAAGATCAAGAAGGGCACGGTCTTCCGCTCGCCGTCGGGCGTCGAGTACCGGGCCGCGTTCGACGTGACCGTGCCCAAGGCGAAGCGCGAGTTCGAGGTCGACTACTTCGAGAACGGCCAGATGAAGCCGTGGAAGACCAAGGTGACCGCCGCCGAGCAGCGGGTCTTCGTGGAGGCGGTGGACGAGGGGCCGGAGGCGGTGACGACGGAGGCCGCCCAGTACGAGATCGTCGGGCTGAAGGGCAAGGAGGCCGACAACTCCTACGGCCTCGCCGAGAAGATCACCATGGACAAGCAGGACTTCCAGGGGATCCGGGCCGCCTACGAGTTCGATCCGACGGCGGAGAAGTACATCAAGGTCGACCCCATGAAGGAGGCCCGCTGGTACCCGACGCTCGTCGGCCTGGAGGACGGCCGGGTGCTCTCCGTCTCCGGCCTCGACGACGTCGGCGCGATCCTCCCGGGTGACAACGAGATCTACGACCCGAAGACCAAGAAGTGGTCCGAAGGCCCCTTCCAGTACTTCCCGACGTATCCGGCGCTCTTCCTCACGAAGGGCGGCAAGCTCTTCTATCCGGGCGCCAACGCCGGATACGGCCCGGCGGACAAGGGGCGCGAGCCCGGGATCTGGGACATCAAGAAGAACACCTTCACCAAGGTCCCCGGCCTCACCGACGTCGACCAGCTGGAGACGGCGGCCTCGCTGATGCTGCCGCCCGTGCAGGACCAGAAGGTGATGGTGCTGGGCGGCGGCGGGGTCGGCGAGTCCAAGAAGTCCACGGCCCGCACGGCCGTCATCGACCTCAAGGAGGCCAGCCCGGCCTTCAAGCCGGGCCCCGACCTGCCGCAGGGCACCCGCTATCTGAACAGCGTGATCATGCCCGACGACACCGTCTTCACCACGGGCGGATCCGAGGACTACCGGGGGCGCAGCGCCAGCAACATCCTCAAGGCACAGACGTACGACCCGAAGACCAACACCTTCAAGGAAGCCGCCGAGCCGACCGTGGGCCGCAACTACCACTCCGAGGCGCTGCTGCTGCCCGACGGACGGGTCGCCACCTTCGGCTCCGACTCGCTCTACGACGACAAGGACAACACCAAGCTCGGCAAGTTCGAGCAGCGCATGGAGGTCTACACCCCGCCCGCCCTGCACCGCGGCAAGGACAACCGCCCGGTGATCGGGAACGGCCCCGAGAACGCCGAGCGCGGCGCGACGGTGACGTACGAGAGCGCCGACGCGGACCGGATCGCCACCGCCCGGCTGATGCGCCCGAGCGCCGTCACCCACACCACCGACGTGGAGCAGCGCTCCATCGAGCTGGGGCTGAAGAAGGCCGACGGCAAGCTGAGTGTCACCGTGCCGGACGACCCCACCCTCGTGCCGCCCGGCTGGTACATGCTCTTCGTCACGGACACCGACGGCGTCCCCTCCGAAGCGAAATGGGTCAAGGTCGGCTGACGAGGCGCAGCCGGGAGGAGCCCCCGCGGCCGCGGCCGCACGCCCGGGGCCGCTCCTCCCGGCGCTGGGAGCCGGTCCCCGCCCCGAGCTGAGGAAGCGGGGTCAGGAGGCGGCGCGGCGGGCGAGGCCGAGCGCGTACTCCGGCCACCAGTCGCCGGCCGGCGGGCCGCCGCGGCAGGTGCCGTCGGAGTCGCCCGGCCGCTTGATCCACAGATAGGCGTCGAGTCGCTCGTCGCCGGTGTCGGTGGTCGGGGGCGTGCCGAGCCCCCGGCCCGGCGGATTGCACCAGGCTTCCTCACGGCCCCCGGACAGGGGGCCGTTGCCGTTGCGGCTGCTGTCGATGACGAAGTGCGAGCCGCCCACCGCGTCGGAGAGCTGCTCGGCGTACGTCTTCACGCTGTCGTTCGACTGGAAGTTGGAGACGTTCAGCGAGAAGCCGTCGGCCCGCTCGACGCCCGCCTCCCGCAGCGGCTGCGCCATCTTGGCCGGCTCGTCGATCCAGTCCGGGTTGCCCGCGTCCAGGTAGACCTTGGTGTCCGGGAGGGCCTTGAGGGTCTCCACCGCCTCGGAGAGCAGCTGGTAGCGCTCGGCGTGGTGCTCGGGCGGGGTGCAGCCGTCCGTGATGTGGGGGAGGGCGTCCGGCTCCAGGATCACGATGGCGGGCGCGTCCCCGACGGCGCCCGCGAACTCCCCGATCCAGGAACGGTAGGCGTCCGCGTCCTTCGCGCCGCCCGCGGAGTACAGGCCGCAGTCGCGGTGCGGGATGTTGTACGCCACGAGCACCACGGTCTTCTTCGTCCGGGCGGCGGACCGCACGGCGGACCGGATCCCCGGGGCCGGGTCGTCCCACGCGGGCCAGTCGGCCACCGGCCGCTCGGAGATCCGCCGGAGCATCTTCGCCTCCGCGTCGCGCCCCTCCTTCTCCCAGGCCCGCACCTGGCGGGCCGCGTCACTGTCCGGGTCGACCCAGAACGGGGAGGCCGCACTCGGGGCGGGCTCCCCCCGGACGAGCCCGTCCCCCTCCTCGGCGGCCCCGGTGACGCGCGGTTGGGGCGTCGAGCACCCCGCGGTGAGGGCGGCCGCCAGGGCGAGGGCGGCCAGGACGCGGACGGTACGGGGGAGAGCGCGCGGGACGATGCTGCGGCCGGACATCCAGACCCCTTGGGCGGCGGTGGCTGACGGACACGGAAACACGAGGAAACAAGGGCAATCGTGACATAATGGTTACAGGGAGTGGTGGCACGACACCGTCCGTGACGCGTCTGTACGCAGCCCCGCTAAACCTGTGCCGCGCATACGCCCCTGTCCGCGGAACGCGTGACGCCGCTAGGTCCTGTCGTCATCCGCCGTCGCACGGCGGGCGGCAGTCCGACGACGGGACCCCGGGCACGCCGGGGCCGTGGCGTTCCGCCCCGACGCCGGCCGGCGCGCCCTCACTCCGAGCCGGCCAGCGCGATCCCCAGCGGTGTGCGCTCGTACAGCACCTGGTGCCCGTAGCGCCGCGAGGTCAGCAGCCCCGCCCCGCGCAGCACGGACAGGTGGGCCGACACGGACGATGCGGCCAGGCCCAGCCGGTGCGCCAGCGCGCTCGTCCCGGCCGGTTCGTCCAGCGCGCACAGCACATCCGCCCGCGCCCGGCCCAGCAGCCGGGCGAGGGCCTCCGGTGTCCGCTCCCCGGTCTCGCTCCACAGCCCGCCGATCCCGCGCGCCGGGTAGATCAGTCCGGGCTGCCAGGGCTCCAGGTGGCCGCCGACCACCTCGGGCCAGACGAAGACGCTCGGCATCAGCACCAGCCCCTGGCCGCCGAGCACCTGGTGGTGGTCGCCCCGCGTGCCCTTCACGGTGAGCGTCGAACCGTTCCAGCTCAGCTGGGTGCTCATCTCGCCCAGCAGCCCCTCCAGGCCGCTGTCCGCCAGCCGGCGGGAGTGGTAGGCGATGTCCGCCTCCAGCAGGGCCCGCAGCCGGGGCCAGTACGGCTCGATCAGGGTCCGCCAGACCTGCTCCAGCAGATCGGCGAGCTCGTGCACGGCCCGGGCCGGATCGGCCAGCAGGCGCCGGCCCGTCGCGGACTCCCGGGCGCCGGGCCGTTCCGCCAGCGCCAGCGCCATGTCCGCCCACGCCACCTCCGGGTCGACCGCCCGGACGCCCGCGATCTCCTCGTCGAAGGTGGCGAACGGGCCGATCGGCGGCGGGCAGATGAAGTCCGGGTTGTGGCCGCCGTCCGGCATCAGCAGCCACAGCGGCTCCAGGTCCAGGGCCGCGGCCGCCTCCCGGATCCGGCGGAGCCAGGGCAGGTGGTAGCCGTGCCGGTGGCGACGGGCCAGGGTGCGCACGGCCTCCTGGGTCTCGAACAACGGCGACAGGGCGAACCGGCAGCGCAGCAGGTCGCTCTCGCCGAAGTGCAGCTGGAACGGCATGCCTCCCCCTCCGCCGCGAAGCCTTCGCGGGCCTCGACATTCGGCCTGAGCCGAAAGTCTACGGAGGATGGCTACCGCGGCCCCAGTCTCGTCCCATGCCGACCGACAGCCCCGCCCCGGCGGACACACCCCGTACCCCGCCCGCCCCGGCGGCGCAGATCCCGGCTCCGCCCCCGGAGCGTGCCGCCCACCCCGACCCGGGCTCCGGGCCCACGCTTCGGGGCTCCGACGCCCCGGACTCCGCGCCCGCCACCCCGCGCGGCTACCGCGCGGTCTTCGCCGTCGCCGAGTTCCGGGCCGTTTTCGCCGCCCATCTGCTCTCGCTGCTCGGCGTCGTCGTCAGCGAGCTGGCGCTCACCGTGCTCGTCTACGACCTGACCGGCTCCCCGCTGCTCAGCGCGCTGACGTTCGCGCTGGGCCTGCTCCCGTACATCGTCGGCGGCACCCTCTTCGCCGGGGTGGCCGACCGCTACCCGGCCCGCCGCGTCCTGGTCGTCTGCGATCTGCTCTGCGCGGCGTGCGTCGCCGTGATGCTGGTGCCCGCCACCCCGGTCGCCGGACTCCTCGCGCTGCGCTGCCTGGTCGCCGCGATCGCGCCCGTCTTCACCGGGACCCGGATGGCGGCGCTCACCGACATCCTCGGCGAGGGCGACCTCTATGTCCTGGGCCGTTCCCTCCTGCGGATCGTCTCGCAGAGCGCGATGCTCATCGGGTTCGGAACCGGCGGGGTGCTGCTCACCGTGCTGTCCCCGCGCGGCGCGATCACCGTCACCGTGGTGACCTTCCTCTGCTCGGCCGCCCTCCTGCGCTTCGGAACCCGGGACCGCCCCGCCCGCGCCACCACCGGCGACGGCGGCGGGACGCTCCTCAAGGAGTCGCTCTCGGGCGCCCGCCTGATCCTGGGCGACCGCCGCATCCGCGCCCTGATGCTGCTGTTCTGGCTCCCCGCGATGTTCGTCGTGGCCCCCGAGGCGCTCGCCGCCCCCTACGCCGACGCGATCAAGGCTTCGCCCGCCGCGCTCGGGCTGCTGCTCTGCGCGATGGCCGTCGGGCACATCGGGGCCGAACTGTTCGTGGGGTCCGCGCTCAGCCCCCGCAACCGCTCCCGGATCGTCCTGCCGGTCGCCGCCGTCGGGCTCCTGCCGCTGCTCGTGTACGCGGTCCGGCCGGGGCTGCCGCTCGCCCTGGCCGCCCTGGCGCTGGCCGGGGCCGGGGCGGCGTACGTCATCGGGCTCGACCAGTGGTTCGTCGACGCCGTGCCCCAGGAGCTGCGCGGCCGGGCCATGACCCTGCTCACCGCCGGGCTGATGACCGTCCAGGGCCTCGGGATGGCGCTGGCGGGGCTCGCGGCCGAGTTCTTCCCGGTCCACCAGGTGGTCGCCGGATCCGGAATCATCGGTACCGTATGCGCGCTCCTGCTCGTCGCCGAGGTCCGCCGGACGGACCCCGGGCAGATGTCCGATACCGAAGGACGAGACGGGGCTGACCGGAATGTGACCAGTCGGTAAGGTCAGTGCCGTGCCGAAGCCGCTCAGCCTTCCCTTCGATCCCATCGCCCGCGCCGACGAGCTCTGGCAGCAGCGCTGGGGCCCCGTGCCCTCGATGGGGGCGATCACCTCGATCATGCGGGCCCAGCAGATCCTGCTCGCCGAGGTGGACGCCGTCGTCAAGCCGTACGGACTGACCTTCGCCCGGTACGAGGCGCTGGTGCTGCTCACCTTCTCCAAGGCCGGTGAACTGCCGATGTCCAAGATCGGCGAGCGGCTGATGGTGCACCCCACCTCGGTCACCAACACCGTGGACCGGCTGGTCAGGTCCGGACTGGTCGACAAGCGGCCCAACCCCAACGACGGCCGCGGCACCCTCGCCTCCATCACGGACAAGGGCCGCGACGTCGTCGAGGCGGCCACCCGGGACCTGGTCGCGGTCGACTTCGGCCTCGGGGTGTACGACTCCGAGGAGTGCGCCGAGATCTTCGCCATGCTGCGCCCCCTGCGGGTCGCGGCCAAGGACTTCGAGGAGAAGTGAGCGCGGCCCCGCGCGCGGGGGCCTCTTCCGCCGGGACGGGGCCCTCTCGCAGGAGGGGTCGCGCGAAGATCGGCCCGGTCGCCCGGTTACGCTCGATGCCATGAAACAGAACGTGCTCACCCGCTACCGGGTGATGGCCTACGTCACCGCCGTCTGGCTGCTCGTCTTCACCGCGGCGATCATCGCGAAGTACGGCTTCGAGACCGGCGACACCATGCTGATCTCCCAGATCCACGGCGTGCTGTTCATCGTCTACGTCGTCTTCGCCTTCGATCTCGGCTCCAAGGCGAAGTGGCCCTTCGGCAAGCTCCTGTGGGTGCTGGCCGCGGGCTGCATCCCCTTCGCCTCGTTCTTCGTCGAACCGAAGGTCAGCCGCGAGGCCCGCGCCCTGGTCACCGACCCGGCGCCGGCCCCCGCGAAGGCCTGAGGCCAGGGCTTTTGGATCACCCGAACCGCCCCGCGCGCAAAGCGCCGGGCGGTTTGCCATCGACATTTACTAGGACGTCCTAGTAAATTTGAAGCATGGACGCTGACGCGATCGAGGAAGGCCGCCTCCGCTGGCAGGCCCGTTACGACAAGGCCCGCAAGCGTGACGCGGACTTCACCACGCTCTCCGGGGACCCGGTCGAGCCCGCGTACGGGCCCCGCCCCGGTGACACGTACGAGGGATTCGAGCGGATCGGCTGGCCGGGAGAGTACCCCTTCACCCGGGGCCTGCACCCCACCGGCTACCGCGGCCGCACGTGGACGATCCGCCAGTTCGCCGGCTTCGGCAACGCCCGGCAGACCAACGAGCGCTACAAGATGATCCTCGCGGCCGGCGGCGGCGGCCTCAGCGTCGCCTTCGACATGCCGACGCTGATGGGCCGCGACTCTGACGACCCGCGCTCGCTCGGCGAGGTCGGCCACTGCGGGGTCGCCATCGACTCCGCCGCCGACATGGAGATCCTCTTCGGTGACATCCCCCTCGGCGATGTCACCACCTCGATGACGATCAGCGGCCCGGCCGTCCCCGTCTTCTGCATGTACCTGGTCGCCGCCGAGCGCCAGGGCGTCGACCCGGGCGTGCTCAACGGCACCCTCCAGACCGACATCTTCAAGGAGTACATCGCGCAGAAGGAGTGGCTCTTCCAGCCCGAGCCCCACCTGCGCCTCATCGGCGACCTGATGGAGCACTGCGCCGCCTCCATCCCCGCCTACAAGCCGCTCTCCGTCTCCGGCTACCACATCCGCGAGGCCGGAGCCACGGCCGCGCAGGAGCTGGCGTACACGCTGGCCGACGGCTTCGGCTACGTGGAGCTCGGCCTCTCGCGCGGTCTCGACGTCGACACCTTCGCCCCCGGCCTCTCCTTCTTCTTCGACGCCCACCTCGACTTCTTCGAGGAGATCGCCAAGTTCCGCGCCGCCCGCCGCATCTGGGCCCGCTGGATGAAGGAGACGTACGGCGCCAAGACCGACAAGGCCCAGTGGCTGCGCTTCCACACCCAGACCGCCGGGGTCTCCCTCACCGCGCAGCAGCCGTACAACAACGTCGTACGGACGGCCGTCGAAGCCCTCTCCGCCGTCCTCGGCGGCACGAACTCGCTGCACACCAACGCCCTCGACGAGACCCTCGCCCTCCCCTCCGAGCAGGCCGCCGAGATCGCCCTGCGCACCCAGCAGGTGCTGATGGAGGAGACCGGCGTCGCCAATGTGGCCGACCCGCTGGGCGGCTCCTGGTACGTCGAGCAGCTCACCGACCGGATCGAGGCCGAGGCCGAGAAGATCTTCGACCAGATCAGGGAGCGCGGCACCCGGGCCCACCCCGACGGGCAGCACCCCATCGGGCCGATGACCTCCGGCATCCTGCGCGGCATCGAGGACGGCTGGTTCACCGGCGAGATCGCCGAGTCCGCCTTCCAGTACCAGCGCGCCCTGGAGAAGGGCGACAAGCGGGTCGTCGGCGTCAACGTCCACCACGGCTCGGTCACCGGCGACCTGGAGATCCTCCGGGTCAGCCACGAGGTCGAGCGCGACCAGGTCAGCCAGCTCGCCGACCGCAAGGCCGCCCGCGACGACGCCAAGGTCGCGGCCGCGCTGGACGCGATGCTCGCCGCCGCCCGCGACGGCTCGAACATGATCGCGCCGATGCTCGACGCCGTCCGGGCCGAGGCCACGCTCGGCGAGATCTGCGGCGTGCTGCGCGACGAGTGGGGCGTCTACACGGAGCCGCCGGGCTTCTAGGCGTCGGCGCGGGAGAGACCGCGGCGCACGGTGGAGCCGTCGCATCAGGTGACCACTGACGTCCGGTGACGTGTGGGGCCGGACCAGCGCTCGGCCGGGGTTTCCCGGCCGAGCGCTTCGTCGTGCGTCCGGCTGCCGGGAGCGTACGCAGGCCGGGGTGCGCGGGATACCCCCTTTTCTGGTGGGTACCCCGGTCTCCGACCGGCTGCTTTGGTTGCCTCCATTGGTCGCTCACCCGCTGTCTTCCGCCTGACTTCCGCTCGACGCGGAGCCGCGCCGGCCCGGTGGTCTCGGACGTGGTCGCGGGACGGTGCGGCGGTGGGCATGGAACAGAAAGGGGAGGCATTCCTGTGCAGTTCTCACCGAAGGTGATCGCCACCGCCCTCGCGGCGGCCGTCGCCCTGGGGGCCGGTGTCGTCAGCACCGCTCAGGCGTCCGCGGCGCGGACGGCCCCGCCGGCCGCCGTGGCGGTCAAGAAGGCCGCATCGGCGGAGGAGGACGGCCGCGCCCTGTTCGGCGGCCTGGTCTTCACCCAGGGACGGGTGGCCGACAGCCTCATCGCGGGCGGCTACTACCGCAGTTCGAAGAAGACGTTGCAGGAGAACCGCAGCGTCAAGTCCGTGACCGCGGTCCGCAAGCTGATGGACGCCATGGAGAAGCGCGAGCCGGGCTTCTTCGCCGGGCTCTCCGCCGACCTCCGCAGCGGCGACCCCCGACGGGTCGAAGCCGCACTGGACCACACCTCGGCGCTTCTCAAGAACCACGTCAAGGTCATCGAGAAGAGCGGGGACGGCAGCACCGGGGCGTGTGTCGCCGTCGTCGTCGCGGTGAACGTCGCGGTGGTCGGCAACGTCGTCGCCGTCTACAACGCCGAGGTGGCGTGGGACGTCCAGCACTTCTGGATGGAGCAGCGGCCGATGCTGTCGGCGGAGGAGAGCATCGCCCTCCTGACGACGCTTCTGAAGGGCGCCTGACGGCGGCGGGGTGTCCGGAGCCGGCTCCTCGGCCCGGACACCCCGCCGGGCCGACGCGTCAGCCGTCCCGCACCGTTCTTCCCCGGCGCCCCGGTGCCGGGGAAGAACGGTGCCCGCGTCGAGCGACGAGCGAAGGAAGACCTCGTATGAACTGGCCAGCGAGCGGCCGCCGGTGGGCCCGGCTGTCGGTCTCCCCGCCCCGTACCCGTAGCGTCCCGCGGTCCCTGGCGACCGGAGTCACCGCGGTGTGGGCGGTGCTCCTGCTGTATGTGGTGCAGACGCAACTGCCGGACAACGCAGTGAAGTTGCCGGGACAGGGTTCGGTGGAACCCGCGACGCGGACCGTGGTCCCGCAAGGGTGGGCGTTCTTCACCAAGTCCCCGAGGGAGACGGACATGGACCCCTACGGCCTGGTCGACGGAGCCTGGCGCAGCCTGCGGGCGGGCCGGCACGCCGAGTACGGCTTCAACCGGGAGTCGCGAGCCCAGGGCCTGGAGACCGGCCTGCTGTTCTACCAGGTCCAGGACAGCGAACCCTTCGCGTGCGAACGCCGTGCGCTGACGGACTGCCTCGACCGCGCGAGCGCGGACGTCACCCCGGTGGGCAACCCGTCACCGTCGCCCACCCTGTGCGGCCGGGTCGCGCTGGTCGACCAGCTGCCCGTTCCGTACGCCTGGCGCGACTTCTACGCGGAGACCCACACACCGAAGAGCGTGCGGGTCCTGGAGGTGAAGTGCGGATGAGATCCTTCCCGTCGCCGTGGACCAACGTCTACGGACTGGCACGCACGCTGGTGGCGCTCGCCACGTCGGGCACCCTTCTGTGGAGCGGTTCCGACACCCTCTTCCGCCCGTCCGCGGGCCGCGACGACCTCGTGGGCTGCGACGGCCTGCGGTCGATCGGCCTGTTCTGCCACGTTCCCGAGCAGCGGTTGGACGTGGCGCGCCTGGTGTGCGTGGCGGTCCTGCTCGTCGTCGCGTCCGGTTGGCGGCCCAGGTGGACGGCGCTGCCGCACCTGTGGATCACCTACAGCGTCTGGGCCAACATCGCCATCCCCGACGGCGGCGATCAGATCGCGTGCAACCTCGCCGTCCTCCTCGCCCTCGCGGCCCTCGGCGATCCCCGGCGCCGGCACTGGGACGATCCGCCGGAGGAGCGGACAGGCTCGGTACCCTCGCAGGTCACGGCCTTCGCCTGTTGCTCCGCCCTGTTCGTGGCTCAGTTGCAGATGTCATTCCTGTACTTCCAGGCCTGCGTCGCGAAGCTCCCCCACACGGAGTGGGCGGACGGAACCGCGATGTGGTACTGGACCAACAACCTCGCTTTCGGCGCTCCCGGGTGGCTCCATCCGGTGGTGGATGCCGTCGTCCGGCAGCCTCTGGGGGTCGCGGCTCTGACCTGGGTGCCCCTGTTCATCGAACTGGGCCTCGCCCTGGCCCTCCTGCTGCCGCGGCGTGGCCGCCTGTACCTGCTGGCGGCCGGCTTCCTCTTCCACCTCTCCATCGCGCTGATGATGGGGCTGTGGAGCTTCGCGTTCGCCATGTGGGCGGGGCTCGTCCTCCTCTGCCTCCCGCTGGGCGCGCATCTGCGCGCCGGACCACGTGCGCAGAGCCTCACCCCGCCTGGGCGCCCGCCAGCCCCAGCAGCAGCAGCGAGGTGAAGCCGCTCGCCCACTCGGCGTCCACCGGCTCCGCGCTGACCAGCGTCCGGTGCACCACCGCTCCGGCGATCACGTCGAAGATCAGGTCCGCGTTGCGGGCGGCGGCCGACGCGTCGTCCTCGTACCGCAGTTCGCCACGGGCCTGGGCGCGCTCCCGGCCCAGCAGGACCAGCCGCTTCTGCCGGTCCACGATGGCCGAGCGGATCCGGTGGCGCAGCGAGTCGTCACGGGTGGACTCGGCGACCACGGCCATCAGTGCCGTACGGGCCTCCGGCCGCTCCAGCAGCGCGGCGAACTGGAGCACGACGCCCTGCACATCGGCGGCCAGGCTGCCCCGGTCGGGCAGGTCCAGCTCGTCGAAGAGCACCGCGACCGCGTCCACGACCAGTTCGTTCTTGCCCGCCCAGCGCCGGTAGAGGGTTGTCTTGGCGACCCCGGCCCGGGTGGCCACATCGCTCATCGTCAGCTTCGACCAGCCGAGATCGACCAGGGACGCCCGCGTCGCCTCAAGGATCGCGGCATCGGCCGCGGTGCTGCGCGGACGTCCTGTTCGGGTGGCTTTGGGGTCGGTGTCGCTCATGATGCCGCGACCATACCGGTCGGTAGGGAGAACGGTTGTGCTCCGGTGCCCGTGAGACAGATCACCGGGAGCACCTGTCCCGGCGGGCTGATCGGCAGTTACGCTACGGGTCGTAGCGTAAGGAAGGCGGCCGGTGCCGCCCCGGACGCCACGCAACGCACGAGCGACAGCCACCGGGGCCTCAAGGGGCCCGGGCGCCGGGTGGGGACCCGGGGCCGCACGGACCGGCCGGATGGGGATCCGGCAGGTCCACCAGGGTCTTTCAGGGGCCCGCAGCCGTTTTGGTCCGTACGCTCCCGCATGCCGGCGGGGGCCCCGGGCCGGGCCGGTTCTCGCGCTCGCTTTTCGCGGCGGAGCGCTCTCGGGGGAGGATGTACGTATGCAGCCTAGGAACATGTCCATGAGTGGCGTTGTCGACCTCGCCGCGGTCAAGGCGGCCGGAGAGGCCAAGGCCAAGGCGGAGCAGGCCCGCGCGGAGGCCGCCCGCACCGGGGGCGCCGGCGCCGTGTCGCCCGCCGCCCTGGTGATCGACGTCGATGAAGCCGGTTTCGAGCGCGATGTCCTCCAGCGCTCCGCCGAGGTCCCCGTCGTCATCGACTTCTGGGCCGAGTGGTGCGAGCCGTGCAAGCAGCTGGGGCCCCTGCTGGAGCGCCTGGCCGTCGAGTACAACGGCCGCTTCCTGCTGGCCAAGGTCGACGTCGACGCCAACCAGATGCTGATGCAGCAGTTCGGCATCCAAGGCATTCCGGCCGTTTTCGCCGTCGTCGCCGGGCAGGCCCTCCCGCTCTTCCAGGGCGCCGCCCCCGAAGCCCAGATCCGCGAGACGCTGGACCAGCTGATCCAGGTCGGCGAGGAGCGCTTCGGCCTCACCGGCATCGCCGTCGACCCGGACGCCGGGGCGCCGGGCGCGGCCCCGGCCGAGGTGCCGGCCGGTCCGTACGACGCGCTGCTGGAGGCCGCCGCGTCCGCGCTCGACGCCAATGACTTCCCCGGCGCGATCCAGGCGTACAAGAACGTCCTCGTGGACGACCCGGGCAACCCGGAGGCCAAGCTCGGCCTCGCCCAGGCCGAGCTGCTCGGCCGCGTCCAGGGCATGGACCCGCAGGCGGTCCGCAAGGAGGCGGCGGACAACCCGGGCGATGTGGACGCCCAGATCGCCGCCGCCGATCTCGACCTGGTCGGCGGCCATGTCGAGGACGCCTTCGGCCGGCTCGTCGAGGCGGTCCGCCGCACGGCCGGCGACGACCGCAACACCGCCCGGCTGCGGCTGCTGGAGCTGTTCGAGGTGATCGGCCCGGAGGACCCCAGGGTCACCGCCGCGCGCACCGCGCTGGCCCGCGTCCTGTTCTGACGAGGCCGGCTCCTCGCGCCGGACGAGCCCGATTGTGCCGATGTGACAAGGCGGCCGCACTGTCCACCGGGCGGTGCGGCCGTTTTGCCGTCCGGGTGCCGAAGAAGGGCGCCGGACGCCTTCGCTTTACCAAATCTTGACAAAGATGCAAGCTGTTACTCGCAGTAAGTCCGGTGGGTTGTTCTGTCCCGTTTCCGGGATGTTTTCCGCCATTCCGGTGTCCCTTTCGTGCCACCGTGCGTCGCCGCTCGACGCCGCCCTGTCGTCCTGTGGTTATCGGGCCGTTACTAGCGAGTAACGATCCCTCTTGTGCCAGGGCCGTGAATGCACCACGATCGGCCACGCTCGGTCCCATACCTTCAGCCCGGTCTCCAGCCGGTGCCCGAGGGTCTGTTGGGTCCCCACCGAGTGGGTCGGCGGCAGAGGCGCCGACCGTGGACAGGGGGGTTCCCGCTCACGGGCGGGGCCTGTCCGACCGGCCGTGCGGAAAGCGCGGCCAGTGGTTGTCGCTCGGGGGTGAACGCCGGTGGATCGGATGCGGGACACGTCTCCGATACGGGCGCTCTCCTTCCCGAGGGCGTAGCACTTCTCCCATCCCAGGACGGGCACGATGCCCGGCCGGAGATGTACGTCCGAGAAGAAGGAGCAAGTATGGGTTCCCAGGTTCGCGGTGGGACGAGATGGAAGCGGTTCGCTCTGGTCATGGTGCCGAGCGTCGCCGCGACGGCCGCGGTGGGCATAGGCCTGGCCCAGGGTGCGCTGGCGGCTTCGTTCAGCGTTTCCGGCCAGAGCTTCAAGGTCAGCACCGACCGTCTTGAGGGCGACAACTTCGTCCAGTACGGCAGCGTCGCGGTCGGCAAGGACATCGAGGGCGACAAGGACCAGGCGCACGCGGTCGCGGTGTCGGGCTTCAGCGACGCCAAGATCACCAACATGTGCCAGTCGGTCGTCACGCCGAAGGTCCCCTTCCTCGGCAACGTCAGCCTCATGCTGAACGCCGGCACCAACCCGGAGAAGCCGGTCGTCGCGACCAACCTCTACCTGGACGTCGCGGAGCTCGACGCCGACGCCGCATTCGAGAACATCGACATCGGTGTCGCGGCCGGCTCGCTGCAGAAGAAGGGCAAGCCGGGGAGCATCGGCATCCAGCCGGGCACCGAGGCCAAGCAGGGCGGATTCGCGCAGCGCGCCGACAAGGCCGTGCTGACCAACGTGAAGCAGACGGCGTGGGCGACCACGGCCGGCACCTTCAAGCTCAGCGACCTGAAGCTGAGGCTGCACACGGGCGTCAAGGAGTGCTTCTAAGCACTCGCCCGGGTGGCCGGAACACCCCCGCGGGTCTTCCGGCCGCCCACCCTTCTCCTTTACGGCAGTACCGGTTCCAGGGAGCTGTTTTCCATGAGCCCCGAGTCCACAGGGCAGAACGAGCACTACCTCCGCGTCGCCCGACGACGCTTCCGCGCCTGGCGGGGCGACCGGCCGTTCTGGGCGGGTCTGTTCACCATCCTCGGCGGTGCGCCCATCGCCTACTTCCCCTACGCCGACCTGCACCTCGGCAACATGACGCTGACGATGTCCACCACCGCCGGCGCCGGTTCCCTGATCATCGGGGTCCTGCTGATCACACTGGGCCTGACGATGTGGTTCCACCACATCGTCCGGGTATTCGCCGGTATCGCGGCCATCCTGCTCGCGCTGATCTCCATACCCGTGGCCAACATCGGTGGCTTCATCATCGGGTTCCTCCTCTCGCTCATCGGCGGAGCCCTGTCCATCTCCTGGGCGCCGGGCCGGCCGGAGGGCGAGGAGGCGCGGGCCGACGAGCGGACCGCCGAGCCGAGAGAGCAGCCGTACGCGGAGCGCCCCGAGGCCGAACTCCAGGGTGCGGCGGCCGTACCGCAGCAGCAGAGCGCCCAGGTTGACACGGCGGCGGACGCCGACGGCGGGAGGCACCGTGCGGGGTGACGACGGACAGCAGACGAACGCCTACCCCGGCGACGGCCTCCGCGAGCGCAAGGGCCCCCGTCACGCGGCCCCCAGGAAGTCGCTGCTGACCAAGCTCCACCTGCCCAGCGGCAAGAAGGCGCTGGCGCTCGCGGCGATGCCGACCGCGGTCTTCGTGGGCATGGGGCTGACCCCCAAGCTCGCCCTGGCCGACGACGGCACCGACATCCCCTTCGCGCCGGGGCCGTGCGTCACCCGGTCCGACGAGCCGAGCGAGAGCGAGTCCCCGAAGGCGACCCCGTCCCCCTCGGCCTCAGCGAAGGACGAGAAGGACGACGCCTCCGGCACGGACGACTCCGCGACCCCGAAGCCCTCGGCGAGCGGTTCCGCGTCCGACCCGGACAAGGACCCGGCGGCCGACGACGCGGAGCCGTCGGCGCAGTCCGCGGAGAAGCCCGCCGAGGAGCCCTCCGCGACCCCGACGCCCACCGAGTCGAAGAACCCCCTCGACCCGCTCGGCATCGGCGACGCCCTCAAGGACCTCTTCGACGGTCCGGACGACCACAACGCCACGGACGGGGCCGAGGAGTCGGCCGACCCGTCCCCGAGCCCCACCACCGAGGCCCCCGAGCCGTCCGCGAAGCCAAAGGACACGGCGAAGGAGCAGACGAAGGACCCGGTCGAGGGCGCGGCCGACAAGGCGGAGGAGACGGCCGACAAGACGGCCGACGCCATCCGCGAGGCGGCCGGGAAGGCCGGCCAGGACGTCGAGGAGCTCGACGAGGACGTCAAGGGACTCGACCCCAAGAAGGACGAGAACATCCCCGACGGCGCCAAGCCCCGCTTCCCGTGCCCCGAGGCCGACCCGGACGCGCTCGCCGCGGCCGAGCTGGAGCCCGGCATCCCGCTGCTCCCCACCGACCCGTGGACGCTGAAGTCGACGCTCCTCACGCTCAACGGTCTCGACTACCACGGCATCGTCGAGGTGAAGAAGGCGGACGGCAGCATCAAGAAGGTGCTGAAGTTCACCGCCAGCTCCATCGACATCAAGGACCTGCACCAGCTGACCGTCGGCCCCGCGGGCACCACGGGCCATGTGAAGTCGCGGCCCGGCTCCACGTCGACGATCCGCAACGGCGAGGTGACGATGTACACGGAGGAGCTGAAGGGCAACCTCTTCGGCCTCATCCCGATCACCTTCAGCCCGCAGACCCCGCCCCCGCTGAACGTCCCCTTCGCCTTCTTCACCAAGGTGACGGTGAAGCAGGCCGGTCAGTTCGGCGGCACGCTCACCGTGCCCGGACTGAAGAACTACCTGGAGGGCGGCAACGGCTGACAGCAGCCCCGCCCGCCTCCCCGATCCCGTCCGGGAGCCGCAAGCCGGTGGCCCGCCCCCCGTCGAACCGAGGGGGCGGGCCACCAGCGTTCTCCCCTTTCTCTCCTGCCACGGCAACCTTTTCGCGAGCGGCGGCAACCAGGGGGCACGGGCCGGGCACCGGCCCGCCCGCCGATCCGACCGAGCGAAGGAAGCACCCACGTGAGCACCAGCAGAGGACGACACCGCAGGACCCGTACGCTCTCGGCCGCCGTGGCCGCCGCCGTCGCCGCGGGAGGCGTGGGCGTGTGGGCGGCCGCGGCCCCCGACGACGCCGGCGCCGCCGGGGCCGTCGTCGTCTCGACCACGGCCCAGCTGGAGAAGGCCTTCGCGGCCGCCGGCCCCGGCACCACCATCCAGCTGCGCGGCGGTACGTACCACCCGGCCAAGACCCTCAAGAGCCAGGCCGACGGGACCGCGCAGCGCCGGATCACCGTCACCGCCCACGGGTCGGAGAAGCCGGTCGTCGACGGGGCGAAGCTGCCCGCGGGGGAGTGGCTGGTCGCGATAGGCGGCGACCACTGGACGCTGTCCGGCCTGACGTTCCGCAACTCGCGTGCCCACGGGGTCGTCGTGACCTCGTCGGTCGGCGGCATCTTCCGCAACCTCACCACCCACGGCAACGGCGACTCCGGCTTCACCCTGCGCGGGGAGGGGACGAGGGACAACCTGATCGAGAACCTGGACTCGTACGGCAACTACGACGCCGGGAACCACGGGCAGAACGCCGACGGCCTCGCCATCAAGTTCGGCTCCGGCACCGGCAACCGGGTCGTCGGCGCGCGGCTCTACAACAACGCCGACGACGGGGTGGACCTCTGGCAGTGGGCGAGCCCCGTGCGGATCGAACGCAGCTGGGCGTACGGGAACGGGGTGAACCGCTGGAAGGACCCCGCCTTCGAGGGCAACGGCAACGGCTTCAAGCTCGGCGGCGGCGGGGCGAGCGCCGCGCACGTCGTCACCGGCAACGCCGCCTGGGACAACAGCAAGCACGGCTTCACGGAGAACAGCAACCCGGGCGCCCTGCGGCTGCACCGCAACACCGCCTACGCCAACGGCGCCTCCGGCTACTACTTCGCCACCTCGCCCTCCCGCCTCTCCCGCAACCTCGCCCTGGACAACGCGACCGGCGCGGCCAAGCTCTCCCCGCGGGTGGTCTCGGCCGCCAACACCTGGGACCCGGGCGTGGCGCGCCCCGCCGGCCTCCGGAACACCGATCCCGCCGGCGCGTACGGGCCCCGCCGGGCGGACGGCTCGCTCCCCGCCACCACCTTCCTGGCCACCGGCACCCCGGACATCGGCGCGGAGATGAAGTAGCCGGTGGGTCGTACGTACGAGTGAGGGGTTCAGGGCATGGCTGACGACGCTTCCGCGGAGTTCCATGACTTCTTCGACCGCCACCACGCCGAACTGGCCCGCCTCGCCCACCTGCTGACGGGCGAGGCGGCCGCCGCCGACGACCTGGCGGCGGACGCGCTGGTGGCGCTCTGGGACCGCTGGGACCGGGTCCGCGCGGCCGAGCATCCGGTGGCGTACGCCCGTGGGGTCGTCGCCAACATGGCCCGCGGCCGGGCCCGCGCGGCCGTCCGCGAACGTCACCGCATCGCGCTCTTCTGGTCCCGGCGCGGCGACCGGACGGAGGGCCCGGACCTGGCGGCGGTCCTCGATGTGCGGCAGGCGCTCGCGAGGCTGCCCTTCCGCAAGCGGGCCTGTGTGGTGCTGCGGCACGCCTTCGACCTGTCGGAGAAGGACACCGCCCTGGCCCTCGGGATCTCCGTCGGCACGGTGAAGAGCCAGACCTCCAGGGGGATGGCGGAGCTGGAACGGCTGCTGGACGGGCGGACCTCGCTCGAACTCGCGGGAAGGGGAGAACGATGAGCGACCTGCGCGAGGAGTTGCGGGAGGCGGCCCGCTCGCACCGGCCGGACCGGGACCGGATGCTCGCCCGGATCGGGCGGGCCCGCCCGGAGACCCGGGGCGCCCCCGCCCGCCGGACCCGGTTCGCCCGGCCATGGGCGGCCCTCGCCGGGTTCGCCGCCGCCGGGGCGTGTGTGATCGGCGGTTTCGCCGCGGTCCCGGTGGTCCGGGGGTCCGACGGCGTACCGGGCTCGTCCGTCGTCCGGGAGGAGGAACGCCCGCCCGGACAGACGCCCACGGTCCCGGCGCCCCGGCCCTCCGCCCCCACCACGTCGCCACCGGCGCCCCCGGCCCCGGCCGGCACCCCCGAGGCCCCGGCCGCGCCGACGGCCACCCCGTCGGCCGGCGGCAGTACCCCTCCCGCCCGCCGGACCGACGAGGGGGAACGTCCGCCCGCACCCGGCGGCACAGCCCTCTCCACCACCGACGGGCCCCTCTGGGCGGACGGCTCCATCGCCCCCGAGGACAACCCGGACTGGGCCCAGAGCGAGGTCACACTCAAGTCCCGGGAGCCGCTCACCGCGCTCACGGTGGAGCTGTTCGTGGCGCAGAACGGCGGCGTCCGCCCCACCGGGACCTGGCAGACCCGGCCGGGCGGGGACTTCGACCTCTCTGTGCACGAGCGGGACGGCGTCCTCGTCCACCGCTGGACGCTCAGGGCGGGCCGCACGGTCCCGGCCGGGACGCATGTCTTCGCCGGGCAGTACGACCACGCCCCGGGCGGCCGCGACGCCGGACCGGACACGTACCGGGCCACGGCGCGGACGGCCGACGGGACGGCGTACGAGGTCGGCGGCGACTTCGCCCGTACGCCCTGAAACGCCCGAGGGGCGGCGTTCCGGATCGCTCCGGAACGCCGCCCCTCGGGCCGGTCCAGCGGTGGGGCTAGCCCTCGCCGCCGCCCAGGTGGTGCACCCGGACCATGTTGGTGGTGCCGGGGATGCCGGGGGGCGAGCCGGCGGTGATGACCATCGTGTCGCCGTCGCTGTAGCGGTTCAGCTTGAGCAGCTCCGCGTCGACCAGGTCGACCATCGCGTCGGTGTTGTCCACGTGCGGGACGACGTAGGACTCGACGCCCCAGCTCAGGGCGAGCTGGTTGCGGGTGTTCTCGTCCGTGGTGAAGGCCAGGATCGGCTGGGCCACGCGGTAGCGGGAGAGGCGGCGGGCGGTGTCGCCGGACTGGGTGAAGGCGACCAGGGCCTTGCCGTTGAGGAAGTCCGCGATCTCGCAGGCGGCGCGGGCCACCGAACCGCCCTGCGTACGGGGCTTCTTGCCCTGGACCAGCGGCTGGAGGCCCTTGGAGAGCAGCTCCTCCTCGGCGGCGCAGACGATCTTCGACATCGTCTTGACCGTCTCGATCGGGTACGCGCCCACCGACGACTCGGCCGAGAGCATGACCGCGTCCGCGCCGTCCAGGATCGCGTTGGCGACGTCGGACGCCTCGGCGCGGGTCGGCCGCGAGTTGGTGATCATCGACTCCATCATCTGGGTCGCCACGATCACCGGCTTGGCGTTGCGCCGGCACAGCTCCACCAGGCGCTTCTGCACCATCGGGACCTTCTCCAGCGGGTATTCGACGGCCAGGTCGCCACGGGCCACCATCACACCGTCGAACGCCATGACGACGCCCTCCATGTGCTCGACCGCCTGCGGCTTCTCCACCTTGGCGATGACGGGGACCCGGCGGCCCTCCTCGTCCATCACCTTGTGCACGTCCTTGACGTCGTTCGCGTCCCGGACGAAGGAGAGGGCGACCAGGTCGCAGCCCATCCGCAGGGCGAAGCGCAGGTCCTCGACGTCCTTCTCGGACAGGGCCGGGACGTTGACCGCCGCACCGGGCAGGTTGATGCCCTTGTGGTCGGAGATGACACCGCCCTCGATGACGATGGTCTTCACCCGGGGGCCCTCGACCGCGACGACCTTCAGCTCGACGTTGCCGTCGTTGATCAGGATCGGGTCGCCCTTGACGACATCGCCGGGCAGACCCTTGTAGGTCGTGCCGCAGATCGACTTGTCGCCCGGGACGTCCTCGGAGGTGATGGTGAACTCGTCCCCGCGGACCAGCTCGACCGGGCCCTCGGCGAACTTCGCCAGCCGGATCTTGGGGCCCTGGAGGTCGGCGAGCACGCCCACCGCGCGGCCGGTCTCGGCGGCCGCCTGGCGGACACGGTCGTAACGGCCCTGGTGTTCCTCGTGGGAGCCGTGGCTGAAGTTGAAACGGGCCACGCTCATGCCGGCCTCGATCAGAGCGACGAGCTGCTCGTGCGAGTCGACGGCGGGACCGAGGGTACAGACGATTTTGGAACGGCGCATGAGGCGGATCCTATCGGTTTGTTTCGCTGCGGAATATTCCGTCTGGTGGAAGATACAAAGGGGCGCGGGGGTGCTCAGTTGTCGCTCTGCGCCGGGCTGACGGCGTCACCCCGGCTGACCAGCGCGAACGTCTGCTCGGCGATCTCCAGCTCCTCGTCCGTCGGCACCACGGCGACCGCCACCCGGGCGTATTCCGGCGAGATCAACCGCGGCTGACCGGACCGTACGGCGTTGAGCGAGGCGTCGACCGCCATGCCCAGCTCCTCCAGGCCCGCGATGGCAGCTTCCCGCACCGGGGCCGCGTTCTCCCCGACCCCCGCCGTGAACGCCACCGCGTCCACCCGCCCGAGCACCGCCGTGTAGGCGCCGATGTACTTCTTCAGCCGGTGGATGTAGATGTCGAAGGCCAGCGCCGCCCGCTCGTCGCCCTCGTCGATCCGGCGGCGGATCACCCGCATGTCGTTGTCGCCGCACAGGCCGGCCAGACCGCTCCTCTTGTTCAGCAGCACGTCGATCTCGTCGGCGGACATCCCCGCCACCCGCTTCAGGTGGAAGGTGACCGCCGGATCGATGTCCCCGGAGCGCGTACCCATCACGAGCCCTTCCAAAGGCGTCAGCCCCATCGAGGTCTCCACGCACCGCCCGCCCGCGACCGCCGAGGCCGACGCCCCGTTGCCCAGGTGCAGCACGATCACGTTCACCTCCTCGGGGGTCTTCCCCAGCAGCTCGGCCGTCTTCCGCGAGACGTACGCGTGCGAGGTGCCGTGGAAGCCGTAGCGGCGGATCCGGTGCGCGTCGGCGGTCTCCACGTCGATCGCGTACCGCGCGGCCGCCTCCGGCATCGTCGTGTGGAACGCCGTGTCGAACACCGCCACCTGCGGCAGGTCCGGCCGCAGCGCCTGCGCGGTGCGGATGCCGGTGATGTTCGCCGGGTTGTGCAGCGGGGCGACCGGCACGAGCCGCTCGATCTCCTTCAGCACCTCGTCGGTGATCACCGTCGGCGCGCTGAACCGCAGCCCGCCGTGCACCACCCGGTGCCCGATCGCGGCCAGTTCGGGGGAGTCCAGGCCGAGCCCGTCCGCCGCCAGCTCCTCGGCCGCCGCCTTCAGCGCCTCGTCGTGGTCCGCGATCCGGCCCGTACGCTCCCGGGGCTCGGCGCCGCCGCCGGTCAGCGGCGTGTGCGCCAGGCGCGAGGTCTCCTCGCCGATCCGCTCCACCAGACCCGAGGCGAGCCGCGCGCGGTCCCGCATGTCGAGCAGCTGGTACTTCACCGACGAGGAGCCGGAGTTGAGGACGAGGACGCGGTGCGGTTCCACAGGGGCTGCCGTGCTTTCGTGATCGGGGGAGGGGGCGGGGACAGGGGGCGTCGTCATGCGGGGCGCTCCTCGCTCTGCGCCTGGATCGCCGTGATCGCCACCGTGTTGACGATGTCCTGGACGAGCGCGCCGCGCGAGAGGTCGTTGACGGGCTTGCGCAGGCCCTGGAGCACCGGGCCGACCGCCACGGCGCCCGCCGACCGCTGCACGGCCTTGTAGGTGTTGTTGCCGGTGTTCAGGTCCGGGAAGATCAGTACGGTCGCCTGTCCGGCCACCTCCGAATCCGGCAGCTTCGTCGCCGCGACGGACGGCTCGACCGCCGCGTCGTACTGGATCGGCCCCTCCACCCGCAGCTCGGGCCGTTCCGCCCGCACCCGCTCGGTCGCCTCACGCACCTTGTCCACGTCCGCGCCGGAGCCCGAGGTCCCGGTGGAGTACGACAGCATCGCCACGCGCGGCTCCACGCCGAAGCGGGCCGCCGTCACCGCCGACTGCACCGCGATGTCCGCGAGCTGCTCGGCGTCCGGGTCCGGGTTGACCGCGCAGTCGCCGTACACGAGGACCTTGTCGGCCAGGCACATGAAGAAGACGGAGGAGACGATCGACGCGTCCGGCTTCGTCTTGATGATCTCGAACGCCGGGCGGATCGTCGCCGCCGTGGAGTGCACCGACCCGGACACCATCCCGTCGGCCAGCCCCTCCTGCACCATCAGCGTGCCGAAGTAGTTCACGTCCGCCACCACGTCGTACGCCAGCTCCACCGTCACTCCCCGGTGCGCGCGCAGGTGCGCGTACCGCTCGGCGAAGGTCTGCCGCAGCTCCGAGGTGTGCGGGTCGATCAGCTGGGTCCCGGCGAGGTCGAAGCCGAGGTCGGCGGCCTTCTTGCGGATGACGTCCACATCGCCGAGGAGCGTGAGGTCGCAGACGTCCCGGCGCAGCAGCACATCGGCCGCGCGCAGCACCCGCTCCTCGGTGCCCTCCGGCAGCACCACGCGCTTGCGGTCGGAACGCGCCTGCTCCAGCAGCTCGTGCTCGAACATCATCGGCGTGACCCGGGCGCTGCGGGCCACCGAGATCCGGTCGAGCAGCGCCGCCGTGTCCACGTGACGCTCGAACAGGCCGAGGGCGGTCTCCGCCTTGCGCGGGGTCGCCGCGTTCAACTTCCCTTCGAGGGTGAAGAGTTCGGCGGCGGTGGGGAAGGAGCCGCCGGCCACCGACACGACCGGGGTCCCCGGTGCGAGCCGGGCGGCCAGCGTGAGTATCTCCTCGCCGGGCCGCTCGTCCAGGGTCAGCAGCACGCCCGCGATGGGCGGGGTGCCCGCGCTGTGCGCGGCCAGCGAGCCGACCACCAGATCCGCCCGGTCCCCGGGGGTGACCACCACGCAGCCGGGCGTCAGCGCCTTCAGCAGGTTCGGCAGCATCGCCCCGCCGAAGACGAAGTCCAGCGCGTCACGGGCCAGCCCCGAATCGTCGCCGAGCAGCACCGTGCCGTTCAGCGCCGCGGTGATCTGCGCGACCGTCGGGGCCGAGAGCGCCGGGTCGTCCGGCAGGACGGAGACGGGGACGGGCAGCCGGGCCGCGAGCCGCTCCGCTATCGTCGCGCGGTCCCCGGCGGCGACCCGGTTCACCACCATGGCGAGCACGTCGCAGCCGAGACCGGCGTAGGCGCGGTAGGCGTTGCGGGTCTCGGCGCGCACGGACTCCGCGGTCTGCCCCTTGCCGCCGACCACCGCGATGACGGAGGCCCCGAACTCGTTGGCCAGCCGGGCGTTCAGCGCCAGCTCGTCGGGGAGCTGGGTGGCCGCGAAGTCGCTGCCCAGCACGAGGACCGCCTCGTACTCCCTGGCCACCCGGTGGAACCGGTCGACGAGCCGCGAGACCAGCTCGTCGGTGCCCTTCTCCGCCTGCACGGTGGAGGCCTCGTGGTAGTCCAGGCCGTAGACGGTGGCCGGGCTCTGGGAGAGCCGGTAGCGGGCCCGCAGCAGCTCGTAGAGCCGGTCGGGGCCGTCGTGGACCAGCGGGCGGAAGACCCCGACCCGGTCCACCTGACGCGTCAGAAGCTCCATGACTCCCAGCTCGACGACCTGCCGGCCGTCCCCCCGGTCGATCCCGGTCACGTACACGCTCCGCGCCACGCGTGCTCTCCCGTCCATGTTCGGTGCCGCGACCCGCGGGGCGTCCGGACGTGCGGTGCTGCCCCCGTGCCCGCCCGGTGCTCCGCCGGATGCGGCATTGGCCTGCATTGCCTCTTGACGATACCTGCGGGGGCCGCTATATCGCCCGCCGGAGGTCACCGGCGGGCGACGGCCACCGGCCCCGTCTTCCGGGCTCCCCTCCCCACGGGTGCCCGCCCCGGCCCGGCCGAAAGCGCGGGGTCGGTGCTCGGCGTGGGACAATCGTCGCGGTTCAGGGCAGGGGGGCCGCCACGGTCGGCCTCCTGGAAAAGCGCGACTAGCGAGCAGGAGACATACCTCGATGCGCATCGGCATTCTCACCGCGGGCGGCGACTGCCCCGGCCTGAACGCAGTGATCCGGTCGGTCGTCCACCGGGCCGTCGTCGGTCACGGCGACGAGGTCATCGGCTTCGAGGACGGCTTCAAGGGGCTGCTCGACGGCCACTTCCGCCCCCTCGACCTCAACGCGGTCAGCGGCATTCTCGCCCGCGGCGGCACCATCCTCGGCTCGGCCCGCCTGGAGCGCGACCGGCTGCGCGAGGCCGCCGAGAACTGCGAGGAGCTGGCCCGCCGTTACGGCATCGACGCGCTCATCCCGATCGGCGGCGAGGGCACGCTCACCGCGGCCCGCATGCTCTCCGACGCCGGGATGCCGGTCGTCGGCGTCCCGAAGACCATCGACAACGACATCTCCTCCACCGACCGCACGTTCGGGTTCGACACGGCGGTGGGCGTCGCGACCGAGGCCATAGACCGTCTGAAGACCACCGCCGAGTCCCACCAGCGCGTGATGGTCGTCGAGGTCATGGGCCGGCACGCCGGCTGGATCGCGCTGGAGTCCGGGATGGCCGGCGGCGCCCACGGCATCTGCCTGCCCGAGCGCCCCTTCGAGGTCGACGACCTGGTCAAGATGGTCGAGGAACGGTTCGCGCGCGGCAAGAAGTTCGCCGTCATCTGCGTCGCCGAGGGCGCACACCCGGCCGAGGGCTCCATGCCGTACGCCAAGGGCGAGATCGACCAGTACGGCCACGAACGCTTCCAGGGCATCGGCAACCGCCTCGCCATCGAGCTGGAGACCCGGCTCGGCAAGGAGGCCCGGCCGGTCATTCTCGGCCATGTCCAGCGCGGCGGCACGCCCACCGCGTACGACCGGGTGCTCGCCACCCGCTTCGGCTGGCACGCGGTGGAGGCCGTGCACCGCGGTGAGTTCGGCCGGATGACCGCCCTGCGCGGCACCGACATCGCGATGGTCCCGCTCGCCGAGGCCGTCACCCAGCTCAAGCGGGTGCCCACCGACCGCATGGACGAGGCCGAGTCGGTCTTCTAGGACCCCTCACCGGTGAACCGCACGGGCCGCACGGGCGGCCCGTGCGGAGTCATATCCCGGCGGTCCGCCAGAACTGCTCCACCACGCGGGCCAGGAACGCCCGGCCCGCGTCGCCCGTGGATCCGGAGCGCTCCTGGCCCGTGCTGCTCCAGCTGAGCGTCGAGACCATCAGGGCCTGGTAGTCGGTGTGCAGCTGTTCCAGCACGTCCTGGATCAGCGCCCGGTCCAGCGGCACGATCTTGGCCACCGGCCGGACGTACGCCTGCCAGCGCGTGGTGACCGCGCTGCTCAGCAACCCCGCCAGCTCCTCGTCGCGGCCCGTCGCCGTCAGGAACTGGGCCGCCGTCAGCCCCAGCGCCCGGCACAGCGCCGCCGACTGCTTCTCGTTGCCCCGCCAGCGTCCGGACTGCTCCATCCGCAGGTACGAGGCGCCGGTCATCCCCAGTTGCCGGGCCAGCTCGTCCACGGTCAGGTCCCGGGTCATCCGGTGCTCGCGCAAGGTGGCCGCGGCGGCCAGCAGCTCCCCGGGCGCGCACCACAGGACACCGGCGAGGGCGGTCAGCTCGCGTTCCCCGGGGGTCGCGATGCCGCGCTCCCAGGCGATGACGGTCTCTGCGCTGATCCGGAGTCCGTACTGGGCGGCGAGCCCGTAGGCGACATGACCGGGAGCCATGCCCAGTGCCTCGCGGAGACGGCGCGCGGCGGGGGCGTTGAAGGGCGGGGTGGGGTGCACGGGCCCACCGTAGGAGTCCATTTCCGCCCTGGCTACGGTACGTTCCCCACAGAACACGCTTCGTAGGAACCTCCAGCCGCGAACCGCGCGGGCGGTATGGGAAACCCGCCCCACCAGCGCTTTCTTCCCCGCCCCCGGGAGAGCCCTCCAGAGCGTAAAAACTCTCCGGAAAGCGCTTGCCGAACGCTGGTCCTCCGGCTGGTCAGCGCCCGGCGGCCAGCCAGCTGTAGTGCAACTCCGGTCGGCCGACCTGCCCGTAGTGCGGACGCCTCGCGGCGCTGCCGACGGTCACCAGATGCTCCAGATACCGCCGGGCCGTGATCCGGGAGATGCCCAGACGCTCCCCGGCGGCGGCCGCCGTCACCCCTTCCGGGGACTCCTTCAGCACCCGGGTCACCCCCTCCAGCGTCGGTCCGCTGAGCCCCTTGGGCAGCGCGGCCGGATGCGCGACCCGCAGCGCGCCCAGCGCCCGGTCCACCTCCTCCTGACCGCTCGCCTCCCCGGCGACGCCCCGGAACTCCGCGTACCGCACCAGCCGGTCCCGCAGCGTGGGGTACGTGAACGGCTTCAGCACGTACTGCACGACGCCCAGCGACACCCCCTCCCGTACCACCGCCAGATCCCGGGCCGAGGTCACCGCGATCACATCGGCCCCGTGGCCGGAGGCGCGCAGCGAGCGCAGCAGCCCGAGCCCGTGCCCGTCGGGCAGATAGAGATCGAGCAGCAGCAGGTCCACCGGGGTCCGCTCCAGCGCGCGGACCGCCGCCGCCCGGGTGTGCGCCACCGCGCTCACGGTGAACCCCTCCACCCGCTCCACGTACATCTGGTGGGCGTCGGCGGCCACCGGATCGTCCTCCACCACCAGCACCCTGATCACGCCGTGACCTCCTTCACCCGGGCCTCGGCCGCCGGCGTCCCCGCCCTGCGGTCCCCGAGCGGCAGCCGTACGGTGAACCGCGCGCCGCCGTCCGGACCCGCGTCCAGCTCCACCGTGCCCCCGTTGCGGTGCGCCGCCTGCCGGACCAGCGCCAGACCGAGGCCGCGCCCCGCCCCGTGCGTCGACCAGCCCCGCCGGAACACCTCGTCCGCCGCCTCCGGTCCGATGCCCGCCCCGGTGTCCGCGACCCGCAGCAGCAGCTCCCGCTCGTCCGCGAGCGCGGTCACCGTCACCCGGGCCCGCCCCGCCGGACCCCCGGCCGTCCGGGGCCCGGGCACATCGGACCCCGCCTCCTCCGCACTCCCGGGGCCCTCCGACGCGGCGTCCACCGCGTTGTCGATCAGATTGCCCAGAATCGTCACCAGATCCCGCTGGGCCGGCGACGGCGGCAGCGCCCCGTCGTCGATCAGGCTGTCCTCCGCGAGCACCAGCTCCACCCCGCGTTCGTTCGCCTGGGCCGCCTTGCCGAGCAGCAGCGCAGCCAGCACCGGTTCCTCCACCGCCCCCACCACTCGGTCGGTCAGCACCTGGGCCAGCTCCAGCTCCGCCGTCGCGAAGTCCACCGCCTCCTCCACCCGGCCCAGCTCGATCAGCGACACCACGGTGTGCAGCCGGTTCGCCGCCTCGTGGGCCTGGGACCGCAGCGCCTGCGTGAAACCGCGCTCGGAGTCCAGCTCGCCGGTCAGCGCCTGGAGCTCGGTGTGGTCCCGCAGGGTCACCACCGTGCCCCGCTGCTCACCGCCCACCACCGGACGGGTGTTGACCACGATCACCCGGTCCGCCGTGAGGTGCAGCTCGTCCACCCGGGACTCCGACGCCAGCAGCGCCCCGGTCAGCGGTGCGGGCAGGGCCAGCTCGTCGACCGTCCGGCCGACCGCCTCCGCGTCCGGCTCCAGGCCCAGCAGCTCCCGCCCGGCGTCGTTGACCAGCACGATCCGCCGCCGCCCGTCCAGCATCAGCAGCCCCTCGCGCACCGCGTGCAGGGTGGCCTGGTGGTAGTCGTGCAGCCGGCTCAGCTCGGCCGCGTTCATGCCGTGCGTGTGCCGCCGCAGCCGGGCGTTGATCACGTACGTGCCGATCCCGCCGAGGGCCAGCGCCCCGCCAGCCGCCAGCGCGAGGGCGCCGAGCTGCTCCCGTACCTGCGAGGAGACCCGGTCCACGGTGATGCCCGCGCTGACCAGGCCGACGATCCTCCCGTCGTCGCGGATCGGGGTCACCACCCGTATCGAGGGGCCCAGCGTGCCGGTGTACGTCTCGGTGAAGGTCTGCCCGCGCAGGGCCTTCGCCGTGTTGCCGAGGAAGGTGTCCCCGATCTGGCTGGTGTCCGGATGCGTCCAGCGCACCCGTTCGGTGTCCATGATCGTGACGAAGGTGATCCCGGTGTCCTCGCGCACCCGCTCCGCGTACGGCTGGAGCGCGGCGGACGGGTCCGGGGTGCGGATCGCCTCGCGTACGGAGGGGGAATCGGCCACGGCGAGGGCCGCCACCCGCACCTGCCGGGCGGCCGTCTCCTCGGCCTGCGCGCTGCCGGAGACGTACGCGAACACGGCGCACCCGGCCACGACGGCGGCGATGAGCACGACCTGCATGGCGAAGAGCTGGCCCGCCAGGCTGCGGGGACGGGTACGGGGGAGGCGCATACCTCACAGTCTGCCCGGCCCGGCCGGAGGCTCCCAGCGGTCTCCCGGTCGGCCGGAAGAAGACTGTGAACGATATGAACGCAAGGGTGACCGGGGTCACAGGCCGGTGGATAGTCACCGAAGCCCCCAGGGACGGGGGCGCAACCCCCTGACCGAGCCGAGGAGCCCCACCATGGCTGTGGCAGCCAGACAACGGGACCGCACCCACTACCTGTACATCGCCGTGATCGCCGCCGTGGCGCTCGGCATCCTGGTGGGCTTCGCGGCCCCCGGGGTGGCCGTCGAGCTGAAGCCCATCGGCGCCGGATTCGTGAACCTGATCAAGATGATGATCTCGCCGATCATCTTCTGCACGATCGTCCTGGGCGTCGGCTCGGTCCGCAAGGCCGCCAAGGTCGGCGCGGTCGGCGGTCTGGCGCTGGGCTACTTCCTGGTCATGTCGACCGTGGCCCTCGCCATCGGCCTGCTCGTCGGCAACTTCCTGGAGCCCGGCTCCACCCTCCACATCACGGAGGCCGCCCGCGAGGCGGGCGCGGAGCAGGCCGGGGGCGGCGGCGAGTCCACCGCGGACTTCCTGCTCGGCATCATCCCGACCACGATCGTCTCCGCCTTCACCGAGGGCGAGGTCCTCCAGACCCTCCTCGTCGCGCTCCTCGCGGGCTTCGCGCTCCAGGCGATGGGCAGGGCCGGTGAGCCGATCATCCGTGGCATCACCCACATCCAGCGCCTCGTCTTCCGTATCCTCGCCATGATCATGTGGGCCGCCCCGGTCGGCGCGTTCGGCGCGATCGCCGCGGTGGTCGGCGAGACCGGCCTCGACGCCCTGAAGTCCCTGGCGATCATCATGATCGGCTTCTACGTCACCTGCGCGCTCTTCGTCTTCGTCGTGCTCGGCGCGCTGCTCCGCATGATCGCCGGGGTGAACCTGTTCTCGCTGCTGAAGTACCTGGGCCGCGAGTTCCTGCTGATCCTCTCCACCTCCTCCTCCGAGTCGGCGCTGCCGCGGCTGATCGCGAAGATGGAGCACATGGGCGTCAGCAAGCCCGTCGTCGGCATCACCGTGCCGACCGGCTACTCCTTCAACCTCGACGGCACCGCGATCTACCTCACGATGTCCTCGCTCTTCATCGCCAACGCGATGGGTGACCCGCTGAGCGCGGGCGAGCAGATCTCGCTGCTGGTCTTCATGGTCATCGCCTCCAAGGGCGCGGCCGGTGTGACCGGCGCGGGCCTGGCGACCCTGGCGGGCGGCCTCCAGTCGCACCGCCCCGAACTCGTCGACGGCGTCGGCCTGATCGTCGGCATCGACCGCTTCATGAGCGAGGCCCGCGCCCTGACCAACTTCGCGGGCAACGCGGTCGCCACGGTGCTGGTCGGCCACTGGACCAAGGAGATCGACAAGGACCGGGTGGGCGAGGTGCTGGCCGGCCGGATCCCGTTCGACGAGAAGACCCTCGTCGACGACGGCCACGGCCCGGCCCCCTCCGACGAGGTACCCGAGCAGCGGGACAGCGCGCCCGCCGAACAGCCCGCGAAGGTCTGACCCGCGCCACCGAGCCCCCCACCCGAGGACACCCGTATCCCCCCGGTACGGGTGTCCTCGCGTCGGCGGCCGTGCAGATGCCACGGGTCTGCGGCCGTACCGGTGCCACGGGTCGGCGGCCGTACCGGTGCCCGCGTCCGTGGCCGGTACGGCTGCCGCGTCCATGGCCGGTACTGGTCCCTTGTGTCCGTGTTCTGTCACGAGTGTCACGGAAGGCACAACCCGCTCCGACCGGCACCGGTCTTGAGAGGTGAAGGACCGCAGTCAGCCCCCGTGCGTCCCACGACAGCGCCCCCCGACCGAAGGACTTCCATGCGTATCGCCCCTTCCCGCAGCCGTACCCTGCGCGGCGGGACCGCCGCCGTGGCCGCCGCAGCACTGGTGGCGCTGGGCGCCGTGCCGGCGCTCGCCGCCGACCCGGAGCCGGACCTCGGCGTCGGAACGATCGCGCCGGTCAAGGGGGTTCAGCCCGGCAGCTCCTTCTCGGCCCCGCTGACCTTCCTCAACAAGGGGACCGCGGAGGTCCCGGAGGCCTGGGTGACGTACGAGGTGTCTCCGGGCCTGAAGGCCGACGAGACGTACGAGAACTGCACGTACTACACCGTCAACTCCCACGACGAGATGCCCGCGTCGAACGTCGCCTCCTGCCGGATCGAGCAGCCGCTGAAGCCGGGCGTCCTCTACGGCACGGCGAAGCCCGTGTCGCTCAAGGCGCTCGACTCCGCGTTCCGCGACGACCTGCGGGTGACGGTCGGCGTGGAGGAGCCCGGCCCGGGCGACGGCGGCACCACCGACCCGGTGCCCGGCACCGGCGACCCGCTCACCCTGGTCGAGAAGGGCCCGGCCACCGACGCCGACCGGACGAACCACCCCGAGCCGGTCGCCGAGGCCGACGTCACCGCCGCGAACACCGCGGACTTCGCCCTGACCGGCGACGAGCAGAAGGGGGAGGTCGGGAAGAAGGTCACCGCGACGGTGAAGTTCACCAACAACGGCCCCGCCCGCGTCCAGGGCACGCGCGACGAGAGCGTGACCACCGTCGACATCCGCATCCCGAAGGGAACGTCCGTCGTCAAGCCGCACGGATTCTGCGACGCGGTCACCAAGACCCACTACCGCTGCGGGACCTCCCAGTCCTGGGTGGACGTGAACGGCGGCGAGAGCTACCCCTTCGTCCTGCGCGTCGACAAGGCGGTCGGCCGCACCACCGGCGAGGTCTCCTTCACCGGCCAGGAGCGCCCCTTCGACCGGAACGCCGAGAACGACACCGCGCAGATCGTGATCGACACCGGCGAGGACGAGGGCACGGCAGGCTCCTCCGGCTCCAACGGCTCCACCGGTTCCTCCGGCTCCACCGGCGGCTCCTCGTCCACGGGCGGCTCCGGCACCACCGGCTCCACGGGCAGCACCGGCGGGACGGCCGGCTCCTCCGGCGGCTCCACCGTCACGGGCGGTCCGACCACCGGCGGCGCCACCCCGCAGACCGGCGGCAACCTCGCGGCGACCGGTTCGGACTCCACCGCGCCGCTCATCGGCATGGCGGCCGCCGCGCTGGCGGCGGGCGGCGGCATCGTCTGGGCCGTGCGCCGGCGGTCCGCGACGCAGGGCAGCTGACGCCCCCGGCTCCCGGCCCCGCCACCGGCCCCGAAGCCGACGCCTTCGCCTTCGCCTTCGCCCTTGCGTTGACGTCGGCGTCAAGGAATACGTTCTTCCCATGCGAATCGGGGAGCTGGCCGAACGGGCCGGGACGACGACGCGGACACTCCGCTACTACGAGTCGCGCGGGCTGCTGCCCGCGCGGCGCGCGGAGAACGGCTACCGCAGTTACGACGAGGGCGACCTGCGCCTCCTCCAGCAGATCCGGACCCTGCAGGACTTCGGGTTCGACCTGGAGGAGACGAGGCCCTTCGTCGACTGCCTGCGCGCCGGCCACCCGGCCGGCGACTCCTGCCCCGCCTCGCTCGCCGTCTACCGGTACAAGCTGGCCGAGCTGGACGCGCTGATCGGCCGGCTCACGTCGGTGCGCGCCGAGGTCGGCGCCCAGCTCGCCCGAGCCGAACTGGAGGCGTCGGCCGACCTGCCCGGTGGTCCGGCGCCCCGCTGCGAACTGGGAGGACAACCATGATCAGGACCGCAGGCCTCACCGAGGCCACCGAGGAGACCTTCGAGGCGCACGTGCTGGAATCCGCGCTGCCCGTGCTGGTCCAGTTCACCGCCGACTGGTGCGGCCCCTGCCGCCAACTCGCCCCGGTGCTCGGCGAGATCGCCCGCGAGGAGGCCGCCCGGATCAAGGTCGTCCAGCTCGACGTCGACCGTGCGCCCCAGATCGCCGTCCGGTACGGCGTGCTGGCGACGCCGACCTTGATGGTCTTCCGGGCGGGTGAGCCGGTGAAGTCGCTCGTCGGCGCCCGGCCGAAGCGCGGACTGCTCCGGGAACTGGCGGACGTTCTCGACCCGGCCGGCCGCTGACCTGCATCCTTTCCCCGAAGTACGTATCTGACAGCCAAGTGGGTTCTGGTCACGCCCTGCTCGCGCGCCCAGCATGGCCCTATGAAGCAAGCGAACAAGACCACCGATTCCGCACCCGTCACCGTTCTCGGCCTCGGTGACATGGGCCGCTCTCTGGCCCGCGCCTTCCTGGCCGCCGGCCACCCCACCACCGTCTGGAACCGCTCGCCCGGGAAGGGCGAGGACGTCGTCGCGCTGGGCGCGGTGCGCGCCGCGTCCGCCGAGGAGGCCGTGCGGGCGAGCGGGCTCGTCGTGGTCTGCCTCGTCGACTACGACGCCTCCGACGCGGTGCTGGAGCCCCTGGCCGAAGCGCTGGAGGGGCGGGTCCTGGTCAACCTGACCTCGGACACCCCGGCCCGCTCGCGGCAGACCGCCGCCTGGGCCGCGAAGCACTCCCTGTCCTACCTCGACGGGGCGATCATGGTGCCGGTCGACGTGGTCGGCACGGCAGAGGCCCTGGTCTTCCACTCCGGCGACCGCGCCGCCTTCGCCGCGCACGAGGCCACCCTCAAGGCGCTCGGCGAGCCCGCCACCTATCTCGGCGAGGACCACGGCCTCGCCGCCGCCCACGACATGGCGATGCTGGACTTCTTCTACGGGGCCATGGGCGGCCTCGTCCACGCCTTCGCCCTGGCCCGCGCCGAGGGCATCGACGGCGCGTCCCTCGTCCCGTACCTCAACACGATCGCGGCCATCCTGCCGCCGATCGCCGAGCTCACGGCCGTCGACGTCGACACCCGTACGTACGGGAACGACGGCGGCAACCTCGCCATGATGGCGGCCGGCGTCGACCACATTCTGCACACCGCGAGGGACCACCACCTGGACGTCTCGCACCTGGCGGGGCTCAAGTCGGTCACCGACCGGGCCATCGCCGAGGGCCACGGCTCCTCGTCCTGGTCGAGCATCATCGAGGTGATCGCGGCCGACCGCTGAGCGGGCCCGGAGCGGGAAAGGGGCCGGTACCGCGTCGCACCGGACGCGGTACCGGCCCCGGCCCTTCACGGGCCCGTACGGATCACGCCGGGCGGAACCACACCGTCGCCAGCGGCGGCAGCGTCACCGAGATGCTGGACGGCCGGCCGTGTGCGGGCACCGCCTCGGCCTTCACCGGCTCCTCGTTGCGCACGTCGCCCCCGCCGTACCGGGCCGCGTCGGTGTTGAGGACCTCCACCCAGCCCTCCGTACCGGTCTCCGGCACTCCCAGGCGGTAGTCGGTGCGGACCGCCGGGGAGAAGTGCGAGACCGCGAGCAGCGGCGAGCCGTCCGCGTCGTACCGCAGGAACGCGAACACGTTGTCCTCGGCCGCCCCGCCGTCCACCCAGCTGAACCCCTCCGGCGAGGTGTCCCGCTGCCACAGCGCGGGCACCGCCCCGTACACCGCGTTCAGATCGCCCACCAGGGTCCGCACCCCGCGGTGGTCGCCGGACGCCTCGTAGGACGGGTCCAGCAGCCACCAGTCCGGACCGTGGCCCTCCGACCACTCCGCGCCCTGGGCGAACTCCTGTCCCATGAAGAGCAGTTGCTTACCCGGGTGGGCCCACATGAAGCCCAGGTAGGCGCGGTGATTGGCGCGCCGCTGCCACCAGTCGCCGGGCATCTTCGTCACCAGCGCCTGCTTGCCGTGCACCACCTCGTCGTGCGAGATCGGCAGCACGTAGTTCTCGCTGTAGGCGTACACCATCGAGAACGTCATCTCGTTGTGGTGGTACTTGCGGTGGACCGGCTCCTTCGCCATGTACTGGAGCGAGTCGTGCATCCAGCCCATGTTCCACTTCAGCCCGAAGCCCAGGCCGCCGCTGTCGGTCGGGCGCGTGACACCGTCCCAGGCGGTGGACTCCTCGGCGATGGTCACGACGCCCGGGTTGCGACGGTAGACGGTCGCGTTCATCTCCTGGAGGAAGGCAACCGCGTCCAGGTTCTCCCGGCCGCCGAACTCGTTGGGCGACCACTGGCCGTCCTCGCGGGAGTAGTCGAGGTAGAGCATCGAGGCGACCGCGTCGACCCGCAGCCCGTCGATGTGGAACTCCTCGCACCAGTACGTGGCGTTGGCGACCAGGAAGTTGCGGACCTCGGTGCGGCCGTAGTCGAACTCCAGCGTCCCCCAGTCCGGGTGAGCCGCGCGCCGCGGGTCGGCGTGCTCGTACAGCGGACGTCCGTCGAACTCGGCCAACGCCCAGTCGTCGCGCGGGAAATGGGCCGGGACCCAGTCCATGATGACGCCGATGCCCGCCCGGTGCAGGGCGTCGACGAGGAAGCGGAAGTCGTCCGGCGTGCCCAGCCGCGAGGTCGGCGCGTAGAACCCGGTGACCTGATAGCCCCAGGAGCCGCCGAAGGGGTGCTCCGAGACCGGCATGAGCTCGACGTGCGTGAACCCGAGATCCTTGACGTACGCGGGCAGCTGCTCCGCCAGTTGACGATATGTCAGGCCGGGCCGCCAGGAGGCGAGGTGCACCTCGTACACCGAGAACGGGGCCTCGTGGACCGGCCGGTCGCCCCGGTGCGCCATCCAGTCCGCGTCCTGCCACTCGTGGTGCTTGGCGGTGACGATCGACGCGGTGGCGGGCGGCACCTCGGTGCGCCGGGCCATCGGGTCGGCCCGCACCGTGTGCGAACCGTCCGGGCGGCAGATGTCGAACTTGTACAGCGCGCCCTCGCCGACCCCCGGCAGGAACAGTTCCCACACCCCGGTCGAGCCGAGCGAACGCATCGGGAAGCCCGTGCCGTCCCAGTAGTTGAAGTCACCGGTGATCCGCACCCCCCGCGCGTTCGGCGCCCACAGCGTGAACCGGGTCCCGGCCACCCCCTGGTGGACCATCGGCTCCGCGCCGAGCGCCCGCCACAACTCCTCGTGGCGGCCCTCGCCGATCAGATGCAGATCGAGCTCACCGATCGCGGGCCAGAAGCGGTACGGGTCCTCCACCTCGATGGTGTTGTCGTCGTACGCCACTTCCAGCCGGTACGCGGGCACCTGCGGCACCGGCAGCACACCGGAGAAGAAGCCGTCGCCGTCGTCGTGCAGCTCGGCCCGCACCCCCGTCGCCAGCACGGTGACGGTCCGGGCGAACGGCCGCAGCGCCCGGACGAGCACCCCGCCCGGGATCGGGTGGGCGCCCAGCACGTCGTGCGGGGCGTGGTGGTCGCCGGCCAGCAGCCGGCCGCGGTCCGCACCGTCCAGTGCCGGCGCGGGGCGGGCGCCCTGGCCGTCACCGGCCTGCCGGGGGCGCGGCGGACCCGCGTCCGCCCGCTTCTTCCGGGCGCGCTCGGCGGGCGCGGCCTTGGTGGCGGTGGCGGCGGGCGCCGGCGCGGGCGCGGCCGCAGCGGCTGCGGAGGTCTCGGCTGCGGAGGTCTTCGCAGCGGGTTCGGCGACGGTCTCCACAGCCACCTCGGCGGGGACCTCGGGGGACTTGCGGGATGCCTTGCGGGACGGCTTGCGGGCGGTCACAGGGACTGCCTCCTCGGGAGTGAAGGGGGAGAGCGCGGGCGGGGGGGGCGGAGGGTCTCAGGGGTCGAGGGGGAGTGGGCTCAGGCCGCCGCGGACTGGGCCAGCCGCTGGATGGCCGCCATCGGGACCGGCAGCCAGTCGGGGCGGTGCCGGGCCTCGTACACCACCTCGTACACGGCCTTGTCGGTCTCGTGGGCGCGCAGCAGCTCGGGTTCGCCGCGCGGATCGCTGCCCGAGGCCTGCGCGTACCCCTCGCAGTAGGCGGCACGGCAGCGGGCCGCCCACTCCGGGTTCCACGGGCGGTGCGAGCGGGCCGCGTAGTCGAAGGACCGCAGCATGCCCGCGACATCGCGCACCGGGGGCGCGGGCATCCGGCGCTCGGGCAGCGGGCGGGCCGGTTCGCCCTCGAAGTCGATCAGCGACCAGAAGCCGTCGGCGGAGCGCAGCGTCTGCCCGAGATGGAGATCGCCGTGCACCCGCTGCTGGGCCCAGCCGCTGCCCCGGACCCCGAGATCCGTCACCGCGTCGAACGCGGCGCGCAGCCCGGGGACGTACGGCACGAGCGCCGGGACCGCCTGGGCGGCGGCCTCCAGCCGCTGGGTCATCCGGGCCACCAGCTGCCGGGTCTGGGTGCCGCGCAGCGCCGGGGTCGGCAGGGCGGCGGCGAGCGCGGTGTGCACCTCGGCGGTGGCGCGGCCCAGCGCCCGAGCCTCGGGCAGGAAGTCGCGTCCCGCGGCGAGCGCGGCCAGCGCGAGCTGCCAGCCGTCGCGCGCCCCGTGCAGGAAGGGCTGGAGGACGCCGAGGGTGAGCGGTTCGGAGCCGGGGGCCTCGAACCAGGCGACCGGGGCGGGCACCCGTTCGCACCCCTCGCCGGTCAGCGCGAGCGGCAGCTCCAGGTCCGGGTTGGTGCCCGGGAAGACCCGCCGGAAGATCTTCAGGATGAACGCGTCCCCGTAGACCAGTGAGGAATTGGACTGCTCGGCGTCCAGCACCCGGGGCGTGAGACCGGCCGGGATCTCGGCGGTCCGCTCGAAGCGCAGCGAACCGAGGCTGCCGGGCCGGCGGAACCGTTCCAGCAGCACATCGGCGAGCCGCGGGTCGTGCAGCGCGTCGTACACGGTCCGTCCGGCGAGCGGCCCCCGCTCCACCCGGCCGACCAGCGCTCCGGCGAGCAGCGGAGGCAGTGACGTCCGTACGCCCAGCAGCAGTTGGTAGCAGTCTTCGCCCGCCCGGACTGACCCGGAGGGCTGCTCGACCCGCAGCAGCAGATGCAGGAGTCCGGGGCCCGCCGTGCCGTCCAGCGGCACCATCTCGGTGGCCGAGACCAGCCGGAAGCCGGTGACCGGCCGGCCCTTTCCGGCGAACCAGCGCTGCCGGGGCAGCCATGCGTGGAGCAGGGGGGCGAGGGACGGAAGCAGGGCTCCGTCCGTCGTACTGCCGGTGGTCGCGCTGTTCCTCGTGCTCTTCGCCAGGGCGACGTGAGTGGATGCAGCCTCCGACATGGCATCGCGTCCTTTCCCCGGGCACACAGGATGCGAAGAGTGTCCCGGATTGCGGCAATGGCTGTCCGGCTGTGCGGGACGTGTCGGGAGAGGAAGGTGCTTACGGACTCGAACGGCGGAACCGTGAAGGCCCGGGGCGAGGAACCGGTGAGGGCCCGGGGCCTTCGTTTCGCTCAGAGTGCCCCGTGCGGGGCGGTGGAAACCGCCCCGCACGCGACCGGCGCCTTCTCAGGCCGGCGGCGCGTCCTTGCGCAGCCGGAACCAGTAGAAGCCGTGTCCCGCAAGGGTCAGCAGATAGGGCCACTGACCGATGGCCGGGAAGCGCACCCCGCCGATCAGTTCCACCGGATGACGTCCGTTGAACGATCGCAGGTCCAGTTCCGTGGGCTGTGCGAACCGCGAGAAGTTGTGCACGCACAGGACGAGGTCGTCCCCGTACTCGCGGGTGAACGCCAGCACCGCCGGGTTGGAGGAGGGGAGCTCGGTGTACTCGCCGAGACCGAAGGCCGGGTTCTGCTTCCGGATCTCGATCATCCGGCGGGTCCAGTGCAGCAGCGAGGACGGCGAGGCCATCGACGCCTCGACGTTGGTGACCTGGTAGCCGTAGACCGGGTCCATGATCGTGGGGAGGTAGAGCCGCCCCGGATCGCTGGAGGAGAACCCGGCGTTGCGGTCGGGCGTCCACTGCATCGGGGTGCGCACCGCGTCCCGGTCGCCCAGCCAGATGTTGTCGCCCATCCCGATCTCGTCCCCGTAGTAGAGGATCGGGGAGCCGGGCAGCGACAGCAGCAGCGCGGTGAACAGCTCGATCTGGTTGCGGTCGTTGTCCAGCAGCGGGGCGAGCCGCCTGCGGATGCCGATGTTGGCGCGCATCCGCGGGTCCTTGGCGTACTCCGCGTACATGTAGTCGCGCTCTTCGTCCGTGACCATTTCGAGGGTCAGCTCGTCGTGGTTGCGCAGGAAGATGCCCCACTGGCAGTTCTTCGGGATCGCCGGGGTCTTCGCCAGGATTTCGGAGACCGGGTAGCGGCTCTCCCGGCGCACCGCCATGAAGATCCGCGGCATCACGGGGAAGTGGAACGCCATGTGGCACTCGTCGCCGCCCGCCTCGTAGTCGCCGAAGTAGTCGACGACGTCCTCCGGCCACTGGTTGGCCTCGGCGAGGAGCACGGTGTCCGGGTAGTTGGCGTCGATCTCCTTGCGGACCCGCTTGAGGAAGTGGTGGGTCTCGGGGAGGTTCTCGCAGTTGGTGCCCTCGCGCTGGTAGAGGTAGGGCACCGCGTCGACCCGGAAGCCGTCGATGCCCAGGTCCAGCCAGAACCGCAGGGCCGCCAGGATCTCCTCCTGGACCGCCGGGTTCTCGTAGTTGAGGTCCGGCTGGTGCGAGAAGAAGCGGTGCCAGTAGTACTGCTTGCGCACCGGGTCGAAGGTCCAGTTGGACGTCTCGGTGTCGACGAAGATGATCCGGGCGTCCTGGAACTGCTTGTCGTCGTCCGCCCAGACGTAGTAGTCGCCGTACGGCCCGTCGGGGTCGGTGCGGGACTGCTGGAACCACTCGTGCTGATCGCTCGTGTGGTTCATGACGAAATCGATGATGACGCGCATACCGCGCTGGTGCGCGGCGTCCACGAACTCCACGAAGTCGGCGAGATCGCCGAACTCCGGCAGCACGGCGGTGTAGTCGGAGACGTCGTAGCCCCCGTCGCGCAGCGGCGACTTGAAGAACGGCGGCAGCCAGAGGCAGTCGACACCGAGCCACTGGAGGTAGTCCAGCTTGGCGGTGATGCCCTTGAGGTCGCCGATTCCGTCGCCGTTGGAGTCCTGGAAGGACCGGACGAGCACCTCGTAGAAGACGGCTCGCTTGAACCAGTCGGGATCGCGGTCCTTTGCGGGGGTGTCCTCGAACGTGTCGGGGACAGGCTCATTGACGATCATGGTGTGGGTGACCCTCCGGTCGGCGGGGACGGTCGCAGGACGGCGATGTGCGCGGGCGTGATGCCCGGCTCTAGGCGCACATAGAAGGCCCTGCCCCAGTGGTAGGTATCGCCGGTGAGCTCGTCGCGCACCGGTACGCGCTCGTGCCAGGAAAGGCCGAGCCGCTCCATGTCCAACGAGACCGTGGCCTCCTGGGTGTGGTGCGGGTCGAGGTTCACGACCACCAGAACGGTGTTCGGTCCGGAGCGCTTGCTGTAGGCGATCAGCGCTTCGTTGTCGGTGTGGTGGAAGTGGATGTCGCGCAGCTGCCGCAGAGCGGGGTTACGCCGGCGGATCCGGTTCAGCGAGGTGATCAGGGGGGTCAGCGTGCGGCCCTCGCGTTCCGCCGACTCCCAGTCCCTCGGGCGCAGTTCGTACTTCTCCGAGTTCAGGTACTCCTCGCTCCCCGGCTTGACCGGGGTGTTCTCGCACAGCTCGAATCCCGCGTACACGCCCCAGGAAGGGGCCAGCGTCGCGGCCAGCACCGCCCGCGCCTCGAAGGCCGGGCGGCCGCCTTCCTGGAGGTAGCCGGGAAGGATGTCGGGGGTGTTCACGAAGAAGTTGGGCCGCATGTACGAGGCGGCGTCCCCGGCCAGCTCCGTGACGTACTCGGTCAGTTCGTGCTTGGTGTTGCGCCAGGTGAAGTACGTGTACGACTGCTGGAAGCCGACCGCGCCGAGGGTGTGCATCATCGCCGGGCGGGTGAACGCCTCCGCCAGGAAGATGACATCGGGGTCGGTGCCGTTGATCTCCTCGATGACCTTCTCCCAGAACACCACCGGCTTGGTGTGCGGGTTGTCGACCCGGAAGATACGCACCCCGTGGTCCATCCAGAAGCGCAGAATGCGTACGGTCTCCGCCACCAGACCGCGCATGTCCTTGTCGAAGGCGATCGGGTAGATGTCCTGGTACTTCTTCGGCGGGTTCTCGGCGTACGCGATCGAACCGTCGGCGCGGTGGTGGAACCAGTCGGGGTGCTCCTTGACCCACGGGTGGTCCGGCGAGCACTGGAGCGCGAAGTCCAGCGCGATCTCCATCCGCAGATTCCGGGCCGTCGACACGAAGTGGTCGAAGTCCTCCAGCGTGCCCAGCTCCGGGTGGACCGCGTCGTGCCCGCCGTCCGGCGAACCGATCGCCCACGGCACGCCCGGGTCGTGCTCCCCGGGCGTCAGGGTGTTGTTCGGGCCCTTGCGATGGGTCGTCCCGATCGGATGGACCGGCGGCAGGTACACCACGTCGAACCCCATCGCGGCGACCGCGGGCAGCCGCTCGGCGGCGGTCCGGAAGGTGCCGCTGACCAGCCGGGTCGGCGCGTCGGGCGAGGTGTCCGCCGGATCCACCGGCACCCGCTTCGCCCCCTCGGAGCGCGGGAACAGCTCGTACCACGAGCCGAAGAGCGCCCGCTCGCGCTCCACCCGCACCGCCAGCGGCTTGGACCGGGTGACCAGTTCGCGCAGCGGATAGCGGGCCAGCACCGCCTCGGCGGCCGGGGTCAGGGCCGCGGCCAGCCGGGCCTCGGCCGGGTGGGCGGTGTCGCGCAGCGCGTCCACCGCGGCCAGCACCGCCTCGCGGCCGTACTTCTTCGGCACGCCGGCGGCGGCCCGTTCCAGCAGCGCCGCGCCCTCGGCCAGCACCAGGTCCGTGTCGATGCCCGCCGGGATCTTGATCGCCGCGTGGTGCCGCCAGGTGGTGACCGGATCGCTCCAGGCCTCCACCGTGTAGGTCCAGCGGCCCTCGGCGTCCGGAGTGATGTCCGCACCCCACCGGTCCGTGCCCTGTGCCAGCTCGCGCATCGGGGTCCACGGCCCGACCCGCCCGCTCGGGTCGCGCAGCACGACATTGGCGGCCACCGCGTCATGGCCTTCGCGGAAGACGGTGGCGGTGACCTGGAAGGTCTCACCGACGACGGCCTTCGCCGCCCGTCTGCCGCAGTCGACGAGGGGACGGACGTCCAGGACGGGAATACGACCGATCATGGAATCACCTGAGGGCTGGAGGAGCTCGGCGTGCACGGGGGACGGCACGGGCGCGGAGGACCGACCGCGTGTGCCGCGAAGACGGGGATCTGTCCTTTGTAACTGCTCAGCTGTCCGCTGACGGGCTGTGGGCATGGCCGCTCCTGTCCGCGTTCACTCGAATGGCACTCGAATGGGTGGGTCGCGGGGGTTTCGCGCATGTTTCGGGATGCACGGGAGGACGTGTGCGGGCCGGGTCGTGCCGTGTACCGGTGAAGCCTTCCCCGCGTCGGAGGGTGGGAAATCCGGCGCCGTGTTAACTACTCGGTCGTAACGGGCCGCTCGGGCTCCGCCGCACGCGGCGCGCACGCCCCGGTGGGCGCGGCAGACCCGAAGCGCCCCCACGGGTTCCGGATACCCGTTCTGCGGCGCCACACGGCAGCCTTCCCTGTGACAGGAAGGTCCACAAGGCTGCGTACGGGAGGGAAATCGGCCAAACCCCCAGGTGGGAGGAGTGGCGGGGGATCACCGGTGGGGTGCGTGGGGCGTCTGTGGGGAGGCGCGCGGCGGCCGCGCCCCGGGCCGGGCGCGCCGCCCGCGCGCCGTGGCAGCCCGCCACGGACGGCCGCTACCGTCAGGGGTGACGGAAGGGACGCACACCGTGGTGCGTCCGCTCGGATGCGCAAGTCCCCTGTAAAGGTGGAGCAGTGAAGGCCATTCGTCGATTCACCGTGCGTCCTGTCCTCCCCGAACCCCTCCGACCCCTCCACGACCTCGCGCGCAACCTGCGCTGGTCGTGGCACACCGAGACCCGCGAGCTCTTCCGGGCCGCCGACCCCGAGGGCTGGCGGCCGGCGGACGCCGACCCCGTACGCCTGCTCGGCTCGCTGTCCGCCGGGCGACTGACCGAACTGGCCGGGGACGCGGAGTACCTCGGCCGCCTCGCCGCGGCCTCCGCCGATCTGGCCGAGTATCTGGACGGCCCGCGCTGGTACCAGGAACAGCGGGCCGCCGGAGCCGAACTCCCCTCCGGCGTCGCCTACTTCTCGCCCGAATTCGGAGTCACCGCCGCCCTGCCCCAGTACAGCGGCGGCCTCGGCATCCTGGCCGGCGACCACCTCAAGGCCGCCAGCGACCTCGGCGTCCCGCTCATCGGCGTCGGGCTGCTCTACCGGCACGGCTACTTCCGTCAGACCCTCTCCCGCGAGGGCTGGCAGCAGGAGCACTATCCCGTCCTCGACCCCAACGAACTCCCGCTCGACCTGGTCCGCGAGGCCGACGGCACCCCCGCCCGGGTCGTCCTCGCGCTGCCCGGCGGACGCTCGCTGCACGCGTGCGTCTGGCTCGCCCGGGTCGGCCGCGTGCCGCTGCTCCTCCTCGACTCCGACGTCGAGGAGAACGCCCCCGGCGAACGCGACGTCACCGACCGGCTCTACGGCGGCGGCAGCGACCACCGCCTCCTCCAGGAGATGCTGCTCGGCATCGGCGGGGTGCGTGCCGTACGCACCTGGTGCCGCCTCACCGGCACCCCGGAGCCGGAGGTGTTCCACACCAACGAGGGCCACGCCGGCTTCCTCGGTCTGGAGCGCATCCGCGAACTCATGCCCACCGGACTCGACTTCGAGGCCGCCCTGGAAGTGGTGCGGACCGGGACCGTCTTCACCACCCACACCCCGGTGCCCGCCGGCATAGACCGTTTCGACCGGGGGCTCGTCGCCCGCCACTTCGGCGACGAGGGCGAACTGCCCGGCGTACCCGTCGAGAAGATCCTGCCGCTCGGCACCGAGACCTACCCCGGCGGCGAACCGGAGCTGTTCAACATGGCGGTGATGGGCCTCAGGCTCGCCCAGCGCGCCAACGGCGTCTCCACCCTGCACGGGGCGGTCAGCCGGGAGATGTTCTCCGGGCTCTGGCCGGGCTTCGACCCCGCCGAGGTGCCGATCACCTCCGTCACCAACGGGGTCCACGCCCCGACCTGGGTCGCCCCCGAGGTGTTCCGGCTCGGCGCGGGCCAGGTCGGCGAGGGCCGCGCCCACCAGGTGCTGTCCGGCGGCCCGGTGGACGACGAGGCCTCCGCGCGGACCGGCACGCCCCGCCGCTGGGACGCGGTGACCGGCATCGGCGACCAGGAGATCTGGGACCTGCGCCGGGACCTGCGCGGCCGGCTCGTCACCGAGGTCCGCCGCCGCCTCTACGCCTCCTGGCGCAGGCGCGGCGCGGGCACCGCCGAGCTGGGCTGGATCGACGGCGTCCTCGACCCGGACATCCTGACCATCGGCTTCGCCCGCCGCGTCCCCTCGTACAAGCGGCTGACGCTGATGCTGCGCGACCGCGACCGGCTGCGGGAGCTGCTGCTCCACCCGACGCATCCGATCCAGATCGTCGTCGCGGGCAAGGCCCACCCGGCCGACGACGGCGGGAAGCGGCTGGTGCAGGAGCTGGTGCGGTTCGCGGACGACCCCCGGGTGCGCCACCGCATCGTGTTCCTGCCGGACTACGGCATGGGCATGGCGCAGAAGCTCTACCCGGGCTGCGACGTCTGGCTCAACAACCCGCTGCGCCCGCTGGAGGCCTGCGGCACGAGCGGGATGAAGGCGGCGCTCAACGGCTGCCTCAACCTGTCGGTGCGCGACGGCTGGTGGGACGAGTGGTTCGACCCGGACTTCGGCTGGGAGATCCCCACCGCCGACGGCTCCGCGGTCGACGAGGACCGCCGGGACGAACTGGAGTCGAACGCCCTCTACGCCCTGATTGAGGACCGGGTCGCTCCGCGCTTCTACGACCGGGGGGCCGGGGGCCTGCCCGACCGCTGGATCGAGATGGTCCGCTCCACCCTGGTCAACCTCGGCCCGAAGGTGCTCGCGGGGCGGATGGTGCGCGAGTACGTGGAGCGCCTGTACGCCCCCGCCGCCCGGGCCCGCCGGGCGCTGGAGCCCGCGGTGGCGCGGGATCTCGCCGCGTGGAAGGCCAAGGTCAGGGCCGCCTGGCGCGGGGTCTCCGTCGACCATGTGGAGACGGTCGCCGGGGACGCCGCGGGCGGTTCGGCGGAGCTGGGGGCCACCCTGGCGCTGCGGGTGCGGATCGCGCTCGGCGGCCTGGAGCCGGACGACGTGGAGGTCCAGGTGGTCGCGGGCCGGGTCGACTCCGGCGACGCCATCGCGGACGCCCAGACCTTCCCGCTGAAGCCGGCGGGCGGTCAGGACCTGGAGGACCGCTGGCTGTACGAGGGCCCGCTCACCCCGGACCGGACGGGACCGTACGGCTACACCGTGCGCGTCCTGCCCGCCCACCGGCTGCTGGCCACCAGCGCCGAACTGGGCCTGGTCGCGCTGCCGACCGAGGCGACGGGGGAGGGCGCGGGCGTGCTGATGCGCTGAGCGCGCGCGAGCGGCCCGGGAGGGGGCGAACCCCTCCCGGGCCGCTCGGCCGCGGTGAGCTGGATCAGAAGGTGAGCTTGACGCTGTTGATCCGGCCGGTGTCGTACCGTGCCACGTCCTGGACCCGCAGCTTCCAGACCCCGTTGGCCACCTCGGACGAGGCGTTGACCGTGTAGGTCGCCACCACGTTGTCCGCGGAGTCGCCGGAGGAGGAGTTCTTCAGCCGGTAGGACGACCCGTCCGGGGCCACCAGGTCGATGACCAGGTCACCGCGCCAGGTGTGCGTGATGTCCACGCCCACCTTGAGGGTGCTCGGCGCGTTGCCCGCGACACCGGAGACGGTGACCGAGCTGGTGACGGCCGCGCCGGCGTCCGGGATGTTCACCGGGGTGGTGTTCTCGAACACCTTGCCGCCCGGGTCGGGGTCGCCGCCGCCGGGGCGCGAGCCGACGTTGATGCCGGCCCAGGCGTGGGCCACGGCCGCGTACTCGGGGCTGGTGGCGCCGTACAGCTCACTGGCGACCGCGAGCGTGCCGGTGCGGGCGGCGGCGTAGTTGGTCGTCGAGGTGAACTTGGTGGTGAGCGCCTTGAACCAGATCAGCGACGCCTTGTCCCGGCCGATGCCGGTGACCGGCAGTCCGTCGGAGGTCGGGGAGTCGTAGGTGACGCCGTTGATCGTCTTGGTGCCGCTGCCCTCGGAGAGCAGGTAGTACCAGTGGTTGGCCGGGCCCGAGGAGTAGTGGACGTCGACGTTGCCGATGCCGGAGTACCAGTAGTCCTTGGAGCTGCCGTCCCGGCTGGGCTTGTCCATGTAGCGCAGCGGGGTGCCGTTGCCGCGGATGTCGATCTTCTCGCCGACCAGGTAGTCGCCCTTGTCCTGGGCGTTGTTCGCGCTGAACTCGACGGCGGCGGCGAAGATGTCGGACGTCGCCTCGTTGAGACCGCCGGACTCACCGCTGTAGACGAGGCGCGCGGTGTTCGATGTGACGCCATGGGTCATCTCGTGGGCGGCCACGTCGATGGAGGTCAGCGGCTTGGCGTTGCCGTCGCCGTCGCCGTACGTCATGCAGAAGCAGCTGTCCTGCCAGAAGGCGTTGACGTAGTTGTTGCCGTAGTGGACGCGGGAGTACGCTCCGACGCCGTCACCCCGGATGCCGTTGCGGCCGTGCACGTTCTTGAAGTAGTCCCAGGTGAGCGCGGCGCCGTAGTGGGCGTCGGCGCCCGCGGTCTCGGCGTTGCCCGGGGTGCCGTCGCCCCAGACGTCGTCCGGGCCGGAGAACAGCGTCCCGGTGCCGGAGCTGCCCCGGTTCAGGTTGTATGTCTTGTGGTTGCCGCGCCCGGTGTCGGTCAGGGTGTACGAGGGGGCGGTGCCCAGCGTCACCTGGCCGCTGTACTGCGTGTTGCCCGTGCCGTTGTGGACGGCCTGCCACTCGTAGAGCTTCTCGCCCGTGGTGGCGTCCGTGAGCACGTGCAGCTCGTTCGGGGTGCCGTCGTGCTGGAGTCCGCCGACCACGGTCTCGTAGGCGAGCTGCGGGGCGCCGCCGCCCACCCAGACCACCTTGCGCGGGGCGTTCTCCGCCTTCTTGGCCTTCGACCCCTCGGCCGCGGCCGCGCCGAGCGCCTGCTTCTCGGCGGCGGCCGGGGCCACGTCGGCGGTCAGGCCAACGGCCTTCAGCTGCGCGCTGGTCGCCCTCGACGCCTTGCTGACGCCCTCGGTCCGCCCGGTGGCGGACTCCTTGACCACGAGGTCGCCGCCGAGGACGGGGAGCCCGTCGAGGGTGCGCTCGTAGCGGGTGTGCGTGGTGCCGTCGCGGTCCTGGACCACGTCACGGACCACGAGCTTCTCGGTGGACCCGAGACCGAGCTCCTTGGCGGTGGCCGCCTTCGTGGCGTTCGCCTCCTTGAGCAGCTCCGCGCGCTGGGCCGGGGAGAGCTTGGCGGGCAGGGAGCCCGGATCGGCCTTCGTGCCGGCGGTGATCCCGCCGAGCGGGGCCGAGGCGGGGGCGGAGGTGGCGGTCGCGGCACCGGACGGAACGGCGACGGCTATGAGGGCTGCGGCGGCTATGAGAGCGCCGGTCGCGGTGGCGCGACGGCTGGGCGTGGATCTCACGCGGACTCCTTCTGCGATGGGGGGTACCGGGCGGCCTGGAGGGGCCGTCCGGACGGTGCAGGCGGTGCGCAGAACGGGGTGAAGAGTGTCAGCAGACGACGGTGTCTGTCAGGAGCGCGTCAACAACTTGGCCGATTTTCGTTCGTTGCCGGAAAGGTCATGTTCGTTAAGCGGACGTTTCGTCGATCGTTGCCGCAGTGTTACGGGGCGTTCCGGAGGCCGGAGTTCACAGGGTGGTCACAGGTTTCGCGCGCAAAGGCCACCGGGTCGCCGCGGGTGGGGAGGGGCGTGATGACCGTCAGGTGAGACGGCGTCGGGTTCTGGCCAGATCCGCGCGCCGGAATGCGCCGGTCCGTCAGGGTGCGGGCTTCAGGCGGTCGCGTCCGGCGGGTAGACCGTGAATGGCGTCACATCCGTCATACGACCGATGCTGCCACCCGCCACTGACAGCGCCCCGCGACGTCCGGACCACGCGGGGCCACGGCAGAGTGGGGGCATGGACGTACTCGAAATCGCCCGTGCCTGTGTCCTGGAGCGTCACCCCGACGCCCACGCCGCGTTCCTCGGCGGCAGCGTCCTGACGAGCCGCCGCACCGCCCGGTCCGACCTGGACGTCGTCGTCCTGCTCGACGGCGCACCCGCCCCGTACCGCGAGAGCCTGCGGTACGGGGACTGGCCCGTGGAACTGTTCGCGCACACCGAGGACTCCTGGCACAGCTTCGTGATCCCGGAGATCGCGCAGCGGAGATCGCCCCTGCTGTGGATGTGCGCCGACGGGGTGCTGCTGCTCGACGCGGACGGGACAGGAGCACGGATTGCGGAGACGGCGAAACGTCTCGCGGCCGCGGGGCCGCCCCCGGCCACCGTCACGAAGCTCGAAGACGCCCGGTACGCGCTGACGGATCTGCTCGACGACTTCGCCGCCGTTACGGACGCGGGGGAGCGGTTGTTCGTCGTGGCCGAACTCGTCCGGCGGACCGGCGAGCTGGCGCTGCTGACCCACGGCACGTGGCTCGGCGGCGGCAAGTGGCTGGCCCGGCGCCTCGAACCCGTCGCGCCGGGCCTGGCCGAACGCCTGGAGGAGGCCGCGCAGGCCGCGCTGCGCGGCGCGCCGGAGGGCCTGACCTCACTGGTCACGGAGGTCCTCGACGCGGCGGGCGGTCCCGTCTGGGAGGGGTACCGCCGCAGCGGACCGCGGAAGACGGTCTGAACCCCGGCTGCGATTCCCCGCTGTCAGCGGGGTCCTCCCCGGCGCAGCCCCCTGCGCAGCCGGCCTGCCGCGGCCGCGCTTGCGATGCCGAGGGCCGCGCCCGCGGTCACGTCGCCGGGGTAGTGGACGCCGGTATGGACGCGGGAGTAGGCGACGGCGCTCGCCAGGCTCCAGAGCGGCAGCAGGGCCTCCGGCAGGACGGCGCCGACTCCTACGGCGAACGCGACGGCCGAGGCGGTGTGGCCGGACGGGAAGGAGGCGGAAGCGGGCATGGGGACCTGGCGTGCGACCGTGACCCGGGCCGCCTCCCGGTCGGGGCGCCGTCGGCGGACCAGGCGTTTGGCTAGCAGGTTCGCGGACACGGAGGCCACGGCGACCGCGCCGAGCCCCGCACAGGCCGCCCGCCGGGGCCGTCCGGGGAAGACGGCGAGCCCGGCGGCGATCCCCAGCGAGAGCTTGGAGTGGTCGGCCGCCCGCGACAGCCGCCGCAGCGCCGCGTCCAGCGTGGGTGTGGGCGTGCCGGCCACCGCCGCGTACACCGCACCGTCGACGGCGCGCAGGTCGCGCAGCGCGGCGGCGACGACCGCCCCCGCGGTCCCCGCCCGGCGCACCCCGCCCGTCCCGGCGTCGGGAACACCGGCGGTGCTGTGTCCGTCCGCCGCCCTCATCGCGCCCGCCCGAGGGCCAGCGCCGTGATCCAGCGCCAGTTCAGCGGTGAAGCCGGCGCCACCGTGCCCGGCCGGGTGCGGGGGACCAGGACGCGCAGGACCCGGTGGCGCACCGTGCAGACGACCGGGGTGGGCAGCATCAGCGCCTCTCCGTCCACCGCGACCGGAATCACGTCGTCCGGGGCTGTCACCTCGACTCCGCGCACCGTCGCGAAGACGACGCCCTGTGCGCGTTCGCCCCGCACGGCGAGGTCGGCGGCCTGGGCCGCGCTCTCCACGCGCACGGCGATCACCCCGAGCTTGCCGCGGTCCAGGCGCGGACGCAGGCCCGTGGAGAGCGGATCGGGCGCGGCATAGGGGTTGTTGGTGACGAGAACGGCCTGCTGTTCGGTGAGCGGCTTCTCCCCGGCGACCGCGTCGAGGCGCCTGCCCTCCGCCCCGAGCAGGTCGGGCAGCAGTGCGAGCGCGGTCCCCGCCTTCGCGTCGCGGTACTCGGGCCGCTGCACGATATCCGCGTACGCCCCGAAGGACACGGTGTTGACGAAGGGCAGCCCGTTCACCATGCCCAGGTCGACGCGGAGTTCCTCGCCGTCGGTCAGCGCGTCCAGGCAGCGGGCCGGGTCGGTGCGGTCGAGGCCGAGGTCCATGGCGAAGTGGTTGCGCGTGCCCGCCGAGATCACCAGGAAGGGCAGCCCGTGCTCGGCCGCGACCCCCGCGACCTTCGCCTGGGTACCGTCACCGCCGGCCACGCCGAGCAGGTCGGCACCGTTCGCGGCGGCCTCGCGCGCCAGCTCCTCCACATCGGGACCACCGCCCTCGGCATCGAGTACGTGCACCCGCACACCGAGCCGTTCGGCCTTCTCCACGAGCCCGAAGCGGCCGACCTTCCCGCCCCCGGAGCGCGGATTCATGATGACGAAGGGCTGCCGCGGCTGCCTTCCGGCGCTGCCGCGCACCACATACGCCTTGCCGTGCGCGCGCATCGCCGCCCGCCCGCAGACCAGGGCCAGGCCGTACAGCGCCAGGGCGAGCAGCGCCCAGACCCAGACGCCCCGCCAGATGTAGTAGACGAGCACCGCGACCGGCGCGGCGACCGCGAGCAGTGCGCCGAGCAGGCGGGGCAGCCCGCGCAGGGAGAGCAGCCACCACAGGCCGACGGCGGACAGCACGAGCCCCGCGATCCCGGCGACGAAGACCAGAGCCCCGACGTCGACGAGCGCCAGGCACAGCACCGCGACCACGGCCGCGAGCGCCACCAGCGCGCACCGGGCCAGGAACCGCGCGGCTCCGCGCGAGGGCCGACGACCGGTCACCCTTACCACCTCCGGTCCGATTCTCGGCGATGCCGCCCGGCCCGGCATCCGGGGCCGGGCCGGACGCGACGACAGCGCGTCCGGACCCGGCGACCGCGGATCCTGGACGCCGTCGCCCCCCTCAGCTCAGGCTGTCCCGCCACGTCCGGTGCAGCCCCGCGAACCGGCCCGTCCCGCCGATCAGTTCCGCGGGCGCGCCGTCCTCCACGATCCGGCCGTGCTCCATCACCAGCACCCGGTCCGCGATCTCCACGGTCGAGAGCCGGTGGGCGATCACCACCGCCGTACGGCCGTGCAGCACCGTGTCCATGGCCCGTTGCACCGCGCGCTCGCCGGGGATGTCCAGGGAGCTGGTCGCCTCGTCCAGGATCAGCACCGACGGATTCGCCAGCAGGGCGCGGGCGAAGGCCACCAACTGGCGCTGGCCCGCCGAGATCCGGCCGCCCCGCTTGCGTACGTCGGTGTCGTAGCCGTCCGGGAGCGCGGCGATGAAGTCGTGCGCGCCGATCGCCTTCGCCGCGTGCTCGATCTCCTCGCGGGTGGCGTCCGGGCGGCCGATCGCGATGTTCTCCGCGACCGTCCCGGAGAACAGGAACGCCTCCTGCGTCACCATCACCACGCCCCGGCGCAGCTCGGCGGTGGACAGGTCGCGCAGGTCCGTGCCGTCCAGCAGGACCCGGCCCTCGGTCGGGTCGTAGAAGCGGGCCAGCAGCTTGGCCAGCGTCGACTTGCCCGCGCCCGTGGAGCCGACGACCGCGACCGTCCGGCCCGCCGGGATACGCAGGTCGAAGGCGGGCAGCACCTCGCCGCCCGTACGGTAGGCGAACCGCACCCCGTCGAACACGACCTCCCGGCCCGGGAGATCGCCCGAGCGCGGCGGCAGTTCGGTGGGGTGGTCGGTCTCCGGGACGTTCGGCGTCTGGGCCAGCAGCCCGGCGATCTTCGTCAGGGAAGCCGCCGCCGACTCGTACGAGTTGAGGAACATCCCCAGCCGGTCGATCGGGTCGTACAGCCGGCGCAGATACAGCACCGCCGCCGCCAGCACCCCGAGCGCCAGCGTGCCCTCCGCCACCCGGTAGGCGCCCCACAGCACCATCCCGGCCACCGCCGTGTTGGCGATCAGCCGGGAGCCGACGACATAGCGGGCCATCTCCAGGATCGCGTCGCCGTTCGACCGCTCGTGGCGGGTGTTCAGCTCCGTGAAGGCGGCGTCGTTGCTCCGCTCCCGGCGGAACGCCTGGACCGGGCGGATCCCGTTCATCGTCTCCGCGAACTTCACGATCACCGCCGCGATCGCCGTGGACCGCGCCGTGAACGCGACGGACGCCCGCCGCCGGTACATCCGGACCATCAGATACAGCGGTACGAAGGAGAGCGTGGCGATCGCGCCGATCCCCAGGTCCAGCCAGAGCAGCACCAGGGCGATCGACACGAACGAGAGGACCACCCCGATCAGTTCCTGGAGCCCCTCGCTCAGCAGCTCCCGCAGCGACTCCACGTCGGTCGTCGAGCGCGAGATCAGCCGGCCCGAGGTGTAGCGCTCGTGGAAGTCGATGCTGAGCGCCTGCGCGTGCCGGAAGATCCTGCCGCGCAGCTCCAGCAGCACGTCCTGGTTGATCCGTGCGGCGGCCCGGATGAATCCGTACTGGAGGACGCCCGCGCCGACCGAGCAGAGCGCGTAGCCGACGGCGACCGCGACCAGCGGCCCGTAGTCGTGGTCCCGGAACGCCGGAACCCCGCTGTCGATCGCGTACGCCACGAGCAGCGGGCCCGCCTGCATCGCCACCTGCTGCACCACCAGCAGCAGGGCCGCGATCGCCACCCGGCCGCGCATCGGGGCCAGCAGCGAGAACAGCAGCGCCAGGGTCGCCCCGGGCGGGGCGGGCAGGTCGTCCTGGTCGAACGGGTCGCCGGAGGACCGGGGTTCGGGCGTGGCCGGCCCCTTCTTCCGCAGTCCGTCGTCCTCGGCCGCGGGAAGCGCGGCGTCGTCGGTGGTCGTCGTCATCGGGCACTGCCCTCCTCGGCGGGGTTCTGCTCGGCGGGAACCTTCTCGGCGGGGGCGCTCGGCGCCGCCGCGGGGGTCTTCCGTCCGGGCACGGGACCCGGCTCCGCGCCCGACATCAGCCAGGCGTACTCCGCGTTGTCGCGCAGCAGCTCCTGATGCGTGCCGACCGCGGCGATCCGGCCCCCGGACAGCAGCGCCACCCGGTCCGCCAGCATCACCGTCGACGGGCGGTGCGCCACGACCACCGCCGTCGTCCGCGCCAGGACCTCCCGCAGCGCGGCCTCCACCAGCGTCTCCGTGTGCACGTCCAGCGCGGACAGCGGATCGTCCAGCACCAGGAAGCGCGGCTCACCGACCACCGCACGCGCCAGCGCCAGCCGCTGGCGCTGACCGCCGGAGAGGCTCAGGCCCTGCTCGCCGACCTCCGTGTCCAGCCCGCGCGGCAGCTCGTGCACGAAGTCCGCCTGGGCCACCGACAGCGCCCGGCGCACCTGCGCCTCGTCCGCGTCCGCCGCGCCCATCGTCACGTTCTCACCGACCGTCGCGGAGAACAGCGTCGGCTCCTCGAACGCCACCGACACCAGCTCCCGCAGCCGCGAGCGCTCCATCGTGGCGATGTCCTCGCCGTCCAGCGTGATCCGCCCGCCGGTCACCTCGTGCAGCCGGGGCACCAGCGCCGTCAGCGTCGTCTTGCCCGACCCCGTGCCCCCGACGAGGGCCAGCGTCTCACCGGGCCGGATGTGCAGATCGATCCCGGACAGGACGGGCGGGGAGTCCGGGTCCGCGTCCGGATAACGGAACGCGACGTCCTCGAACACCATCCCCGGGGCGGTGGCCGGAGCCCCCTCGCGTACGGCGACGGCGCCCCGCTCCTCCGCCACGTCCATCACCTCGAAGTACCGGTCGGTGGCGGTCGCCGACTCCTGGCTCATGGCCAGCAGGAAGCCGATCGACTCCACCGGCCAGCGCAGCGCGAGCGCCGTCGACAGGAACGCCACCAGCGTGCCCGCCGACAGCGTCCCGTCCGCCACCTGGATCGTGCCGAGCACCAGCGCCGCGCCGATCGCCAGCTCCGGGATGGCGGTGATCAGCGCCCAGATCCCGGCGAGCAGCCGGGCCTTGCCCAGCTCCGTGTCGCGCAGCCGGTGCGACAGCGCCCTGAACGCCCGCGCCTGGCTGCGGTGGCGGCCGAAACCCTTGACGATGCGGATGCCCAGCACGCTCTCCTCGACGACCGTCGTGAGATCGCCGACCTGGTCCTGGGCCCGGCGCGCGACCACCGAGTACTTCGTCTCGAACAGCGAGCACAGGATGATCAGCGGCACCGCGGGCGCCAGCAGCACCAGACCGAGCGTCCAGTCCTGGGCGAACAGAAGGACGAACCCGACGAGGATCGTCGCCGTGTTGACGACCAGGAACGTCAGCGGGAACGCCAGGAACATCCGCAGCAGCATCAGGTCCGTCGTCCCGCGCGACAGCAGCTGGCCCGAGGCCCAGCGGTCGTGGAACGCGACCGGCAGCCGTTGCAGATGGCGGAAGAGATCCGCCCGCATCGACGCCTCGACCCCGGCCAGCGGACGCGCCACCAGCCACCGCCGGAACCCGAACAGCAGCGCCTCCGCGATACCGAGCAGCAGCAGATACAGCGCCCCCAGCCACACCCCGCCCGGATCGCGGTCGGCGACCGGGCCGTCCACCATCCACTTCAGGACCAGCGGGATCACCAGGCTCAGGCAGGACGCCAGGATCGCCACGAAGGCGGCCGTGAACAGGCGCACCCGCACGGGTCGGACATAGGGCCACAGGCGCAGGAGGGAGCGCACGGCGGACCGGTCCGTGCGCTCTGCAGGCATTTTGGGCATCAGGGCCGACTTTACGTTTCACCACTGACATCGGGCCTCCCCTTTTCCGGCCGCCCGCCGCTCGCTCACCCCCCCTCGACCGGTCCGGTCGTACCCGGTCGTACTCCTCCCTCAACCGATCGGCTGACACGACGTCGAGCGTGACGGCGGATACCGGCCCGGCCCGCCCGCCGGAACCCTGAGGGCATGGCCATCATCGAAGTCAACGAGGTGCGCAAGACGTACGCGGGCCGCCACGTGGTCGACGGCGTCTCGTTCTCCGTCGACGAGGGCGAGATCTTCGGCATCCTCGGCCCCAACGGGGCGGGCAAGACCACCACCGTCGAATGCGTGGAGGGCCTGCGGATCCCCGACGCGGGCACGGTCAGGGTCGCCGGGCTCGACCCCGTCGCCGACCACGACCGGGTGACCCGGCTGCTCGGCGCCCAGCTCCAGGAGAGCGAGCTCCAGGCGAAACTGACCGTACGGGAGGCCCTGGAGCTCTATGCCGCCCTCTACCCGGCCCCCGTCGACTGGCGGCCGCTCGCCGACCGGCTCGGCCTGTCCGACCGGCTCGCCACCCGCTTCGCGAAGCTCTCCGGTGGCCAGAAGCAACGCCTGTTCATCGCCCTCGCCCTGATCGGCGACCCGAAGGTCGTCGTGCTCGACGAGCTGACCACCGGCCTCGACCCGCGCGCCCGCCGCGACACCTGGAAGCTCATCGAGGAGGTCCGCGACAGCGGGGTGACCGTCCTGCTCGTCACCCACTTCATGGAGGAGGCCCAGCGGCTCTGCGACCGGATCGCCGTCATCGACCGCGGCAAGGTGGCCGCCCTGGACACCCCGGCCGGGCTCATCCGGCGGGCCACCGGCTCCACGGTCATCTCCTTCGTCCCCTCCCGGGCACTGACCGGCCCCGACCTCACCCGGCTCACCGCGCTTCCCGGCGTCGCCACCGTGCACCCGCCCGACCGCGAGGGGGTGCTCACGCTGCACGGCACCGACGAGACGGTCACCCCGTTCGTCGCCCTGCTCGCCGGACTCGGCGTCACCGCCCAGCGGCTGCGCATCACCGGAACCAGCCTCGACGAAGCCTTCCTCGACCTCACCGGAGAGGACATCTGACATGGAGACCGAGACCACCACCGCACCGGCCGCCGCCCCCGAGCCCCGCGTCGCCCGGCGACGCGGCCCCGCGGCCGCCGTCCTGATCGCCGAGACCCGGCTCTTCCTCCGCGAACCGGGCAACCTGTTCTGGATCTTCGTCTTCCCCTCCGTCCTCCTGGTGATCCTCGGCTTCGTCCCCGCCTTCAAGGAGGCGCAGGACGACCTCGGCGGACGGCGCGTCATCGACCTGTACGTTCCCATCTCGATCCTGCTCGCCATGATCACGGCGGCCGTCCAGGCGATGCCGCCGGTCCTCACCGCCTACCGCGAGCGCGGCATCCTGCGCCGGATGTCCGCCACCCCGGTGCGGGCCTCCGCCCTGCTCTTCGCCCAGATCCTGCTGCACGGAGCGGGCTGCCTCCTCTCCGCGTTCCTCGTCACCGCCGTCGGCCGGACCGCCTACGGAGTCGCGCTGCCCGAACAGCTCCCCGGCTACCTGCTGGCGCTGCTGCTCGCCGTCTCCGCCGCGCTGACCCTGGGCTCCATGATCTGCGCCGTGTCCCGAACGGCGAAGGCGGCCACCGCGTTCGGCACGGGTGCCTACCTCGTGATGATGTTCAGCGCCGGGGTGTGGCTGCCCGTCCAGGCGATGCCCGACGCCCTGCGCCGCATCGTCCAGATCACCCCGTTCGGGGCCGCCTCCCAGGCGCTGGGGCAGGCCGCGTCCGGGAGCTGGCCGGGCTGGATCCACCTGGGGATCCTCGCCCTGTGGACCGTTGTCCTGGGCGTCGCGGCCGCTCGACTCTTCCGGTGGCAGTGACGGAGACTCCGGACATGACGTTGCCGCCCCGCTCCTCGTACCCCTCGGGTGCGACGGGGCCCCGCACGATCGAGCACCGCTGGGAGCAGTTCCACCGGTACGGCCCCTACGCCGTCCTCACGCTGTCCGCCCTGGTCGGGGGTGTCGCCGCCGACCTGATCATGACCCGCACCGAGATGTACGCGGCCGGGGCCCTGGTGGCGGCGGCGTACGGGCTCCAGATCTGGTGGGGCCGTGCCCGCCCGCGTACCGTTCCGGGCGCCCCGGCCGGGGTGGCCTACTACACCGCCAGGACCGCCCTCGCCTTCGCGCTGTCCTGGCTCAACCCGTTCTTCGCGATCTACGCGGCGCTCAGCTACTTCGACGTCGACCCCCTGCTGCCCAGGCGCTTCACCCGCGCCGGCCTGCTCACCACCGCCGTCACCCTGGCCGGTTCGCAGAGCGGCGGCCTGCCGCCCGCCTCCCTGATGAACTGGGTCGCCTTCTGCGTGCTCTACGTCGTCAACGCCGCCCTCGCCCTCTTCTTCTGGCACGTCGGGATGCGCGAGGACGAGAAGGCGCGTATCCAGGCCGAGACCATCGCCGAGCTGGAGCGCACCAACCTCCGGCTGGAGCAGGCCATGGCCGAGAACGCGGCCCTGCACGCCCAGCTCCTGGTCCAGGCACGCGAGGCCGGGGTCGACGACGAGCGGCGCCGGCTCGCCGCCGAGATCCACGACACCCTCGCCCAGGGCCTCACCGGGATCATCGCCCAGCTCCAGGTCGTCACCTCCCTCACCGACCGCGACCCGGAGACCGCCCGCGTCCACCTGGACCGCGCCGCCGCGCTCGCCCGCCACAGCCTCGGCGAGGCCCGCCGCTCCGTGCACAACCTGGCCCCCTCCGCGCTGGAGCACGACGAACTGGCCGGGGCGCTGAAGAAGACGGTCACCGAATGGGCCGAACGGCACCGCGTCCGCGCCGACTTCACCGTCACCGGCACCGTCGAGCCGGTCCACGACGAAATCGCCGCCACCCTGCTGCGCATCGCGGGCGAGGCGCTGGCGAACACCGGCCGGCACGCCGGGGCCTCCCGGGTCGGGGTGACGCTGTCGTTCATGGACGACGAACTGACCCTGGACGTACGGGACGACGGCCGCGGCTTCGATCCGGAAACCGCCGCACCGGCGAGCCGCACCGGTGGGTTCGGCCTCGGCGGCATGCGCGCCCGCGCCGAGCGCATCGCGGGCGCGGTCGAGGTCGAGTCGGAACCGGGCGGCGGCACGGCGGTATCGGCCAGGGTCCCGCTGGTCAGACACCCGTGAACGGCCCTGTGGGGCAACCCGACCGGGCCCGCGTGAGCGGCCCCGCCCCAGTCCCTGGTCAGAGGCCCGTGACCCCCCGTACGGTGCGATCATGACCGACACCCCCGCCCGCAACGTCAGCCTCGTCGTCGTCGACGACCACCCGGTCGTGCGGGACGGCCTGCGCGGCATGTTCACCGCCGCCCCCGGCTTCGAGGTGCTCGGCGAGGCGGCCAACGGCGTGGACGCGCTCGCCGTCGTCGCGGAACTCGACCCCGACGTCGTCCTGATGGACCTGCGGATGCCCGGCGGCGGGGGCGTGGCGGCCATCGCGGAGCTGACCCGGCGCGGCGCCCGCTCGAAGGTCCTGGTGCTGACCACGTACGACACCGACTCCGACACCCTCCCCGCGATCGAGGCGGGCGCGACCGGCTACCTCCTCAAGGACGCCCCGCGCGAGGAACTGTTCGCCGCCGTCCGGGCCGCCGCCGACGGACGCAGCGTCCTGTCGCCCGCCGTCGCCTCCCGGCTGATGACCCGGGTCCGCACCCCCGCCCCCGACCCCGCCGCGACCTCCCTGTCGGCCCGCGAGCGGGAGGTGCTGGTCCTGGTGGCGCGGGGCACCACCAACCGGGAGATCGCCGCCGAACTCTTCATCAGCGAGGCGACCGTGAAGACCCATCTCACCCATGTCTTCGCCAAGCTGGGCGCCAAGGACCGGGCCGCGGCCGTCGCCATCGGCTACGACCGGGGCATCCTCGGCTGACCCGCCCCGCCCCCGCTACTCCACCACCCGCAGCAGCAGCACCGACCGGGCCGGCACCGTCAGCTCCGAACCGCCGTCCAGCAGCGTGCCCGGAGCCTCGGCCTGCTCCTCCCGCGAGGTGTCCAGGACCAGTTCGTACGCGTCTGCCCACGGCGCCCCCGGCAGGGCGAAGGACGTCGGCTCCGCGCCCGCGTGCAGGACGGCCAGGAAGCTGTCGTCGGACACCGGCTCGCCCCGGGCGTCCCGACCGGGGATGTCCCGACCGGAGAGGTAGAGCCCGAGCGTGGCGGCGGGCGCGTACCAGTCGCCCTCCGTCATCTCCCGGCCGTCCCGGGCGAACCACGCCAGATCCCGCAGCCCGTCCGGGGCCTGCGCCCGGCCGGAGAAGAACGCGCGGCGGCGCAGCACCGGGTGGGTCCGGCGCAGCGTCAGCACCCGGGCCGTCAGCGCGGCCAGCTCCCGCCACTGCGGCTGGTCCAGCAGCGACCAGTCGACCCACCCGGTCTCGTTGTCCTGGCAGTAGGCGTTGTTGTTCCCGCCCTGGGTGCGGCCCATCTCGTCGCCCGCCACCAGCATCGGCACCCCGGTGGAGAGCAGCAGCGTGGTCAGCAGATTGCGGAGCTGGCGGCGGCGCAGCGCGTTGATGCCCGGATCGTCGCTCTCGCCCTCGGCCCCGCAGTTCCACGCCCGGTTGTCGTTCGTCCCGTCCCGGTTGCCCTCCCCGTTCGCCTCGTTGCGCTTGTGCTCGTAGGAGACCAGGTCGCGCAGGGTGAAGCCGTCGTGCGCGGTGACGAAGTTGACCGAGGCGTACGGGCGGCGCCCGCCCCAGGCGTACAGATCGCTGGAGCCGGTCAGCCGGTAGCCGAGATCCCGTACGTCGGGGAGCGCGCCGCGCCAGAAGTCGCGCACGGCGTCGCGGTAGCGGTCGTTCCACTCGGTCCACAGGGGAGGGAACGCCCCGACCTGGTAGCCGCCGTTGCCGACGTCCCACGGCTCGGCGATCAGCTTCACCCGGCGCAGCACCGGGTCCTGGGCGATCACCGCGAGGAACGGGGAGAGCATGTCGACGTCGTGCATCGAGCGGGCCAGCGCCGCCGCCAGGTCGAAGCGGAAGCCGTCGACGCCCATCTCGGTGACCCAGTAGCGCAGCGAGTCGGTGATGAGCCGCAGCACCTGGGGCTGGACCACGTGCAGGGTGTTTCCGCAGCCGGTGTAGTCGGCGTAGCGGCGCGGGTCGCCCTCCAGCCGGTAGTAGCCGCGGTTGTCGATGCCGCGCAGCGACAGCATCGGCCCCAGCTCGCCCGCCTCCGCGGTGTGGTTGTAGACGACGTCGAGGATCACCTCGATCCCGGCGTCGTGCAGCGCGCGCACCATCCGCTTGAACTCGCCGACCTGCTGGCCGGCGGTGCCGGAGGAGGAGTAGTCGGCGTGCGGGGCGAAGTAGCCGATGGAGTTGTAGCCCCAGTGGTTGCGCAGCCCGCGCCGCAGCAGATGGTCCTCGTGGGCGAACTGGTGCACCGGCAGCAGTTCGACGGCGGTCACCCCGAGCCGGGTGAGGTGCCCGATCGCCGCCGGGTGCGCGAGACCGGCGTACGTGCCGCGCAGCTCGCGCGGGATGTCCGGGTGCAGCTTGGTGAAGCCGCGTACGTGCAGCTCGTAGATGACGGAGTCGGCCCACGGGGTCTTGGGCCGCCGGTCCTCCACCCAGTCGTCGTCATCGTGGACGACCACCCCCTTGGGGACGTACGGGGCCGAGTCCCGGTCGTCGCGCACGGTGTCGGCGACATGCTGGTCCGGCCAGTCCCGGACGTGCCCGTACACCTCGGGCGGCAGGCTGAAGGTCCCGTCGACCGCACGGGCGTACGGGTCGAGCAGCAGCTTCGCCGCGTTCCAGCGGGCCCCCGTCCACGGGTCCCAGCGGCCGTGCACCCGGTAGCCGTAGCGCTGACCGGGCCGTACGCCGGGGACGAAGCCGTGCCAGATCTCATGGGTCAGCTCGGTCAGCGGGCAGCGCGTCTCGACGCCCCGCTCGTCGAACAGGCACAGCTCGACCGCCTCGGCCCCGCCCGCCCACAGCGCGAAGTTCGTCCCCGCCACCCCGTCCGGCCCGACCCGGAAGCGGGCCCCCAGCGGCATCGGGGCCCCGGGCCACACGGCGGGGGCCGGGGCGGCGGCTCGTTGGGCCTCGGCGTGTCCGGCGCGCCGCACCTCCACGATCTCCGCCCGGACGGCGGCCACCGTCCCCGCCTCCCGCACCGCCTCCCGCTCGGAATCCTGTACTGCCTCCTGCTCGGCTGCGCTCGACACCGTGTAGCCTCCCGCGGCTCGTGGGACGGGCACCTGCGAGGGGGCGCGCGGCGTCCCGGCCGCGGCGCCCTCCGGACAGCCCTCCCCTCTGTTCTGCCCACCGTGCGGCCCGCACTCACGTTTCCCCCGACCGGCCCTGGTCGTTGGGGGAGCGTGAACCACACAGCGAAGAGCGCACGCGCCTCCTCGGCCGCCGTGCTGACCTGGGCAGGACTGCTGACCGTGCTGGCCCTGCTGACCGGCTGCACCGACACCCGCGAGGCCCTGCTCAACGGCAAGGCACGGTCCCCCGGCGACGTGATCAGCGTCTTCCCCGAGAACGGGGCCGAGGGCGTCGACGAGGAGACCCGGATCGCGGTGAAGGTCCCCGACGGGCGGCTGGAGAGCGTGAAGGTCATGCGGATCGAGGACGCGCAGCAGCAGACGGTGGCGGGGCGCATCGCCGAGGACGGCCGCTCCTGGGCCCCGGAGCCCAAGGTGGCCCGGCTCGCCCTCGCCGCGAAGTACAGCATCGACGCGGTGGCCGTGGACGCACAGGGCCGCCGCTCCGCCCGGCACTCCACGTTCACCACGCTCGTCCCGGAGCACCGCTTCATCGGCTACTTCAAACCGGAGAACCGGTCCACCGTCGGCACCGGCATGATCGTTTCCTTCGCCTTCAACCGGCCGATCGCGGACCGGGCCGCGGTGGAGAAGGCCATCCGGGTGACGTCCGATCCGGTGGTGGAGGTCGCCGGCCACTGGTTCGGCAAGGACCGGCTCGACTTCCGGCCGAAGACGTACTGGAAACCCGGCACCGAGGTCACCGTCGACATCGGGCTGCGGGACGTGGAGGGCGCCCCGGGCGTCTACGGCAGCCAGGACAAGACCGTCGTCTTCACCGTCGGCCGCCACCAGATCTCCCGGGTCGACGCGGAGGCCAAGACCATGGAGGTGCGCCGGGACGGCGAGCTCGTCAGCACGGTCCCGATCACCGCGGGGGCCCCGAAGACGACGACGTACAACGGGAAGATGGTCGTCACCGAGATGCACGAGGTGACCCGGATGAACGGGGCGACCGTCGGCTTCACGGACAAGGAGGGCAAGGGCGAGTACGACATCAAGGACGTACCGCACGCGATCCGGCTCACCACCTCCGGCACCTTCCTGCACGGCAACTACTGGGCCGACGAGTCCGTCTTCGGCGAGGAGAACGTCAGTCACGGCTGCATCGGACTGCGCGACGCCAAGGGCGGCGGCGGCTCCACCCCCGGCGGCTGGTTCTTCGACCGGACCCTGATCGGTGACGTGGTCGAGGTGGTCAACTCCAAGGACAAGAAGGTCGCCCCGGACAACGGGCTCAGCGGCTGGAACATGACCTGGAAGAAGTGGACGGCGGGCTCCGCCCTGCGCTGAGGCCCCGGGTCCGGCGTGCCCGGAGCCGGACCCCGGCCGCTCCGCCCCGGCACCCCGCGCCACCTGCACAGCTCCCCGCGGAGGCGTCCGAACCAGTTGGGACGGAACGGTGACATTCCGAAGGGAGTTCACCGCGCTCGCGATGTGATTATCTTGCGACGGGCGTGCAGGTGTAGCGCGCGGGGGTGCGGGCCCTGGCGGGAGCCGGGCCGTGCGAGGGGAGACGACCACAGTGAACGGGCAGCCGATATCGGGGGCATCGGCCGAGGCGAGCGGGAAGCGGCGCGGCGGAGCGGGGCTTTTGGCCCTGGTCCTGGGAGCGCTACTGGTGCTGGTGACGGCGTGCGGAGGCGGCGGCAGCGCCGACGCGGGGGACAAGAAGGGGCCGGCGGGCGGGACGAAGAAGGAGGACACGACGGCCTCGCAGGCGGTCGTGACCATCGCGCCCAAGGACGGGGCGGAGTCCGTGGCGACCAGCGGCGTCCTGAAGATCGGTGCCGAGCAGGGCAAGCTGACCACGGTGAAGGTCGCCGACCCCAAGGGCAACGAGGTCGCGGGCGAGATCTCCGCCGACGGCGCGAGCTGGACGCCCGAGCGTCACCTCGCCGCCTCCACCAAGTACACGGTGCACGCGGTCGCCAAGGACTCCGAGGGCCGTGAGTCGGCCAAGGACACCACCTTCACCACGCTCGTCCCGGCGAACACCTTCATCGGGCACTACACGCCCGAGGACGGCTCCACCGTCGGCGTCGGCATGCCGGTCTCCATCAACTTCACCCGTGGCATCACCGACCCGGACGCGGTGGAGAAGGGCATCAAGGTCACGGCCGAGCCGGCCGTCGAGATCGAGGGCCACTGGTTCGGCAACGACCGCCTCGACTTCCGCCCGGAGAAGTACTGGAAGCCGGGCACCAAGGTGACCGTCGAGCTCAACCTCGACGGCGTCGAGGGCCGGCCGGGCGTCTACGGCAAGCAGGCCAAGACGGTGAGCTTCACCATCGGCCGCAGCCAGGTCTCCACCGTCGACGCGAGCAGCAAGCGGATGAAGGTGGTCCGCGACGGCGAGCAGATCAAGGACATCCCGATCTCCGCGGGCGCCCCGGCGACGACCACGTACAACGGTCAGATGGTCATCAGCGAGAAGCTCAAGGTGACCCGGATGAACGGCGACACCGTCGGCTTCGGCGGCGAGTACGACATCAAGGACGTCCCGCACGCCATGCGGCTGTCCACCTCGGGCACGTTCCTGCACGGCAACTACTGGGGCGCGTCCTCGATCTTCGGCAACACGAACACCAGCCACGGCTGTGTCGGCCTGCGCGATGTGCGCGGCGGCTACGACAACCAGACCCCGGCGGCGTGGTTCTACAACAAGTCGATGATCGGCGACGTGGTCATCGTGAAGAATTCCAAGGACAAGCAGATCCAGCCGGACAACGGCCTCAACGGCTGGAACATGGACTGGGAGGAGTGGAAGAAGTAGCCCTCTTCCCCTCCCTGCCTCTCCTGCTCGACCCGGCGGGCCCGGTGCTGTGACCAACGGCACCGGGCCCGCCGCCGTTAGCGGTGGTTAACCTCTAGCCATGACTGTGACCTTCGAAGTACGCGACGGCGTCGGCACCATCCAGCTCGACCGGCCGCCCATGAACGCCCTGGACGTCGCGATCCAGGACCGGCTGCGGGAGCTGGCCGAGGAGGCGACCCGGCGCGAGGACGTGCGGGCCGTGATCCTCTACGGCGGCGAGAAGGTGTTCGCGGCGGGCGCGGACATCAAGGAGATGCAGGCGATGGACCACACGGCGATGGTCCTCCGCTCCAAGGGCCTCCAGGACGCCTTCACCGCCGTCGCCCGCATCCCCAAGCCGGTCGTCGCCGCCGTCACCGGCTACGCGCTCGGCGGCGGCTGCGAACTGGCCCTCTGCGCCGACTACCGGATCGCCGCCGACAACGCCAAGCTCGGCCAGCCGGAGATCCTCCTCGGCCTGATCCCCGGCGCCGGCGGCACCCAGCGCCTGGCCCGCCTGATCGGCCCCTCCCGCGCCAAGGACCTCATCTTCACCGGCCGCATGGTCAAGGCGGAGGAAGCCCTGACCCTGGGCCTGGTCGACCGCGTGGTCCCGGCCGCCGAGGTCTACGACCAGGCCCACGCCTGGGCCGCCAAGCTGGCCAAGGGCCCCGCCCTGGCGCTGCGCGCGGCCAAGGAGTCGATCGACGCGGGCCTGGAGACGGACCTCGACACCGGACTCACCATCGAGCGGAACTGGTTCTCCGGCCTGTTCGCCACGGAGGACCGCGAGCGGGGGATGCGCAGCTTCGTGGAGGAGGGGCCGGGGAAGGCCACGTTCCGCTGATCCGTAGTCAGATGACTCGTGATCCGTAGTCAGGTCGGGCCCGCCGATAGTCGGGTCGGGTGGGCCCCTCGCGGGGGTTCATCAATCAGGGCGGATTATCCGGGCCTTAAGACAACCTTAAGGCCCGGTGTCGTCGTCGTACGGGATGTTCGTGGCGGGTGAGGCGTCGTCGCAGCTCAGGTGGGTTGTTTGCGGGGTTGGATTGCCACGGGCATATGCCGAAAGCCTTCCGTGAACCGCGTTGGACGGGGGTGCGGATTCCCCCGGAACGGCCCCGGAAGGCGAGGTGTGCGGCCATGATGGTGGGCATGGCGGGCCTGGAGGGTGTGGATCAGCCGCGACCGCGCAGCAGTGCGGCGGCGGCACGCAGTTCGTCGGTCATGGATGACGAACAGGCGTTCAAGGTGCTGGAGTTGTTCGGAAATCCGACCGAAGGGGAAGTCCGGCTGCCGTCCCGGCCGGAGTCGGCGGCGACGGCCCGTCGGCTCACCTCCTGCGTCGTGCTCCGCCAGTGGGCCCTCTCGCCGCAGACCGCCGAGTACGCGGTGCTCCTCGTCTCCGAGCTCGTCGGCAACGCCGTGCGCCACACCGGGGCCCGGGTCTTCGGGTTACGCATGGTGCGCCGCCGGGGGTGGATCCGCGTCGAGGTGCGTGACCCCTCGCGCGGGCTGCCGTGTCTGATGCCGGTGCGCGAGATGGATGTCAGCGGCCGCGGGCTCTTCCTCGTCGACAAGCTCTCCGACCGGTGGGGTGTGGACCTGTTGCCGCGCGGCAAGACCACCTGGTTCGAGATGCGGATCTCGGACCGCTGATGCGGGGAGGGCTCCGCCCCGCCGCCCCGCCGGAACGCAGAAGCCCCCGGTCGGCCGTGGTGCGGCGCTGCGGGGGCTTCTGTGGGGGGCCGCAGAATGGGGGGTGTGTCCGCGGCCGCTTGTGACGACCTGGGCCCGGGTCAAGGGGGTCGTGGCTCCGACTATGGCAGATGGGCGACCCCGCGCCAAAGCGACTTGTCGGAATATTTAGGGAACAAACGGGCAACTCTCGATTGAATCGCAGGTGTGCTCGATCACTCGCCTGGCTTTCTGCGTATTTTATGGCAGCACTTGAATGATTCATTGATCATCTGCTGAACTGCGCAATCACCTCATTTCGGTCGGCGTGCCCCTACTGTGTCCCCGGGAACCGGTCGTACCCGTGGAACGTGAGGTGGTCGGGGCATGGACGGACGCAGGGCTCCGATGGGCCGCCGTGACGTGCTGGGCGCGGGGGCCGGCGTGCTGGCCGCCGCCCTCGCCGCGGGCTGCGCCGCCCCGGCCCCCGGCAGCCGGGCCGCTCCCGGACCCAGCGCCCCGGGCCCCACCGGCTCCGCCGCCCCGGCCGCCGCACCCGCCGCCCCGCGCCGCTTCCCCGGGCTGCCCTTCCTGATCGCGCACGGCCCCCGCGACCGGCCCCGCGTCGCCCTCACCTTCGACGGGCGGGGCGACCCTGACCTCGCCCGCGCCGCGCTCGCCCGGTGCGAACGGGCCGGGGCGCGCGTCACGGTCCTCGCGGTCGGCACCTGGCTCGCCGAGCACCCGGGACTGGCCCGCCGGATCCTCGACGGGGGCCACGAGATCGGCAACCACACCGAGCGCCACCTGGACCTCGCGGCCCTGGACGAGCGCGCCGCGTACGAGGAGATCGCCGTCTGCGCCCGGCGGCTGCGCCGGCTCACCGGCTCCATCGGCACCTGGTTCCGGCCCTCGCCCACCGCGTACGCCTCCCCGGTCGTCCAGCGCCTCGCCCGCCGGGCCGGCTACCCCCATGTCCTCGGCTGCGACGTGGAGTCACGCGACCACGCGGCCACCCGCGTCGCCGCCGTCACCCGGAAGGTCGCCGGGGAACTGCGCAACGGATCGGTGGTGGAGCTGAGCCTCGGCCGCCCGGTCACCGTCGCGGCGCTGCCGCTGCTCCTCGCCGAGATCGGCCGCCGGGGGCTGCGCGCGGTGACGGCCACGGAGCTGCTGGACCGACCGGCCGCCGCCGTCACCCGGACGGCCCGATAATCTGACCCCTGACATTCGGCATCACGAAGGGGCGGAACAGTGGCGGACATCGAGTCGGCGCGCGCGGTATTCGAGAAGTTCGACGCGAACGGCGACGGCCTCATCACGGCCAACGAGTACAAGAGCGCGATGGCCCAGCTGGGCGACCCCTTCGTCACCGAGACGGTGGCGCAGGCGATCATCAACGCACACGACGCCAACGGCGACGGTCAGCTCACCTTCGACGAGTTCTGGGCCGCGCAGAACAAGGCCTGATCAGGGACTCCTCGCGGCGGCCGGTCCCTCTCGCGTCGGGGCCGGCCGCCGCCCGGTACGTCCGGAGGGCCACCTCCCGCCCGCCGTGCGCGGCTTGCTGTGGCTTTGTCCACCGACGAGGATCGAGCCGTGATGTTCTCCGGACCCCCGGCCGACCCGGCCACGCCGATCACGCCGACGACGTCGGCCGACGGCGTGCCGCGCCCCGGCGAGATACCCGGGCGGGCGATCGAGCCGACGCCGGCCCGCCGTTCGTGGACGGCGCTCCTCCTGTTCGGCGCGGCGGGCCTCCTCGCCCTCCTCATCGCGCTGTTCGGGCCCGGCCTCGTGGCCCGCGGCACCGGCGAGCTCCGGATACCCGGCGCGGGGCTCACCACCGTGCTCCGCACCGTCCTGTTCGCCGCGCTCGCCCTCCACCTGGGCGAGCTGGTCGCCCCGCAGCTCATCCGGCCCGTCCGGGGCCGCCCCCGCACCGCCGTACGGAGCTGGGCCGTGCTCGCCTCGCTCGCCGGGGCCGCCGCCGCGGCCGGGCAGATCGTCCGGCTCGCCGCCGTCAGCGACCTCGGGATCACCGAGACCTACGGCACCCGCGAGGGTGGACTGCTCCTCCTCATCGCCAACGGCCTGGTCGTCGCCGCCCTCTGCGCCGCGAGCAGACGCCCGGCCCTCGCACTCGCCCCGCTCGCCGTCGTCATCGGCGCGGAGGCCCTGCGCGCCCACCCGGAGGCGTACAGCCCGGAGTTCGGCGCCTCCCTCACCGTCGTCCATCTGACGGCCGCGTCGCTGTGGACCGGCGGCCTGCTGTACGTCCTGCGCACCATGTGGCTCTGGCGCGGCTCACCGGTCGCGGCCCGCGCCCTGCTCGGCCGGTACGCGCGCCTGGCGATCTGGCTGTACGTCGCCCTCGCCGCCACCGGGACCGCCTCGACCCTGCGCCGGCTGCCGCTGGACGTGGTGTTCACCTCCGCCTACGGCCGCACCCTGCTGCTCAAGCTGGCGCTGATGGCCGTCGTCAGCGTGCTGGCCCTGGCAGCGCGGCGGCGGATGCTCCGGGACACCGACCCGGCCGTCGCGCACCGCCTCGCCCGCCGCGAACAGGTCGTGCTGGGCCTGGTCGTGGTGGTCTCGGCGGTCCTCACCGTCGTCCCCGACCCGCACTGGATCTCGCTGCGCCCCTAATCCCGCTCCCAGCTCCGCAGCTCGTCGTCGCGCGGGGACAGGACCACGGCCGGACCCGCCCGGCCGCCCTGGCCGAAGACCCCGACCGGCCGTCGCGCGTCCCAGGCCGGCCACCCCGGATCCCCGCCCGTCGCGAAGGCCACCCACGCCCGGTGCATCGCGTCCGCCAGCTCCTGCGGGGCGTCCGGGCCGGTCAGGGCCCGGGTGTCGGGATGGGCGAGCGTGTCGAAGACGAAGCCCAGCTCCAGCGCGTGGCAGGCGCCGAGCCGCTGTACGGGGGTGGGCCAGCCGAACTCGTACACGTACGTGGCACCGGGCGCGTGAGCCCGGGCGTCGGCCAGCCGGTTGAGCGGGACCCGCAGCAGCAGGTCCGTCGCGAGCGCGCCGAGGATCTCACCCGGCGTGGCGTCCGGGCGGTTGGTGCGGTAGGTGCGGGCCGTCCCGTTCGGCACCCGGAACTTCAGCAGCGCCAGGCGCAGCTTCAGCCGGCCGATCCGCTCGGTGAGGCCGCCGGGCACGAACCAGAGCCGGTACTCCTCGGTGTTGGTCCCCAGCAACAGGTCGACCCCGGCGGACGCGCCCGTCCGCAGCGCTTCCGCCGGGTCCTGCGGCAGCAGGTCGCCGTCGACGACCAGCTGGAAGGAGTTGCGGCCGGTCAGGGGGTTTCCGCCGCTGGTGACCTCGGTCTGCGCGGTCAGCAGCTCCTCCGGGTCCACGGCGGCCAGTGCGGCGGCCGTCGCGGGGACCCCGAGCCGCTTCGCGATCAGCTCGGTGGTCCCGCGCGCCGCGTCCGGGGGCAGCGCGGCGGGCGCCCCGCTCTGGAGCACCGCCCGCCGGAAGAGCCCCGCCGACCGGGGCGCGGCCAGCAGCCCGGCGACGGAGATCGCGCCCGCCGACTCCCCGGCCACCGTCACCCGGTCCGGGTCGCCGCCGAACGCCGCGATGTTGTCGCGCACCCACTCCAGGGCGGCCAGCTGGTCCAGCAGGCCCCGGTTGGCGGGCGCGTCCGGGAGGACGCCGAAGCCCTCGACGCCCAGGCGGTAGTTGACGGAGACGAGTACCACCCCGTCCCGGGCGAACGCCCACCCGTCGTACACCGGTACCGCCGAGGAGCCGTGCACCAGCGAGCCGCCGTGGATCCACACGAGGACGGGCAGCCCGCCGGACCGGTCCGGCCGCGGCGAGGGCGTCCACACATTGAGGTTCAGCCACGCGTCGCCGGGCACCGCAGGGTCCGGCAGCAGCCGGTCCAGCGGCGGGGCGTAGGGCCGCTTGGGGGCGGTCGGACCGTACGCCACGGCTTCGCGCACCCCGGTCCACGGCTCCGGCGGTTCGGGTGCGCGGAACCTCCGCGCGCCCACCGGCGCGGCCGCGTACGGGATGCCGCGGAAGACCGCGACGCCCCGCTCCACCGCCCCGCGCACGGTGCCGTGCCGGGTCGTCACCTCCGGAGCCTCCGCCACGATGTCGGTCATGGTGCCTGCCAACTCCTCTCGCGGTGCGGTGGTGCGGCCGTCCGCCCAGGACGCGGGCGGTTACTTCAGATGGACCAGCCCGTCCGTGGTCAGGGTCGGACGGCCCGTCGTGCCGACGACGACGATCTTGACCGTGTGCTTGCCGCTGACGGGCCACGACGTCGTCCAGATCGCGTCCCGGTACTTGGTGGTGGCGGACTTCAGATCCACCGTGGCGGCCTTCTTGCCGTCGACATAGACGTATGCCTGCCCCGAAGTGGCGGCCCGCGACACCACCCAGGCGGCTGACCGGCCGGTGAACGTCCAGGTCAGGCTGGCGTTCTTGGTGCCGCTGGAGTACGACCTGCCGCCCAGATAGCTGCTGGAGGACCTCGTCGTCCAGGTGCCGGTCTTCGTGGCGGCGGACTCCTGGAGGATCACCGGGGTGCCCGAGACGGAGGCGGCGGCCGTATTGCCCGCGTGGTCGTACGCCGTCATCTTCCACGCGGTCGCCGTGCCGGGCTTGGCGGTGTGCGAGGCGCTGCCCGTGGTCGGACCGTACGTCTTCGCGACCGGCGCGCTGAGCCGGACCCCCTTGAGCGCGGCGGTGTCGGTCGCCTTCCACTTCAGGGTGAGCGGGACGGCGGTCGCGTTCACCGTGCCGGTGCGCAGGGTGAGGGCGGGCTTGGTGGAGAAGACCGGCGGTGTCGTCTCGGCGACCACGGTCGCGACCGGGGACAGCGACGTCTTCCCCGACTGGTGGGTGGCACGGACCTGGACGGCGTGCTTGCCGGCGGCGAGGGTGGCGGCGGCCGAGGTGACGCTGCCCTCGACGGTGGCCACGGGCTTTCCGCCGACGAGCAGTTCGTAACTCCTGACCAGGGAGGCGGGCGTGGTCGCCCGCCACCCGACGGTGATCTTCGACCGGGTGTAGTACGTGGAGCCGGAGGCGCTCGCCCCGGTCACCGAGGCGATGGCGAGCCCGGTGACGGGCCCGGCGGCCAGCGAACGGACGGCGGGGAGCTGGGCGTACAGGCTTCCGCCGGGGCATTCGGTGTTGAACCCGTCGCGGTGCCCGGAGATCTGCTGGAAGGGGTAGGCCTGGCCCGCGGTGAACTGCTTTCCGGCGAAGTTCTTGCCGTTCGCCCCGGCGGTCAGCTGGACCGAACCGGCCGGGTCGCCCCGGTACTGGCCGAGCTTCCACGCGGCGACGCGGGCGACCGCGGTGGTGGCCGCGGTCGCGGCCCTGGTGTCCGTGTACATGCCGATCACGGCGATCCCGGTGGTGTCCCGGTTGAAGCCGTAGGTGTGCGCCCCCATCACGGGCCGGTCCACGCCGCCCTTGCGGCCCTCGAAGACCGTGCCGCACTTGTCGACGACGAAGTTGTAGCCGAGGTCCTTCCAGCCCTGCGACTTCACGTGGTACGCGTGCAGACCGCGCACGATGGCCGCCGAGTCGGCGCAGGAGTACGCGTTCGTCTGCGCGGTGTGGTGCACGAAGACGGCCTTGACCCCGTCCAGGTAGTCGGGCGCCTCGCTGCTGAGGGATTCGTCCGCCTTCCAGTCCGTACGGGAGACGATCGGCGGCTGCGGAACGGTGGACGGCGGCGCGGGCGGGACCGTCGGCGACGGGGAACCGGTGGGCGTCGTCGTCGGCGAGGCGGACGGCGTCGGGGACGTGGTGCTCGGGGTGGGGGTGGGGCTCGGCGGCGGTGTGGGGGAGGGGGACTCGACGGTCGGGGTGGGCGACGGCTCGTCCGTGGGTGTCGCGCCCGGCTCCTCCGCGGGCGGCGTGACCGGGGGCTCCTCGCCGGGCGAGGGCTCGTCGGAGGGGGGCTCGTCCGCGGTGAACGCGGCCGGTTCGGCGGCGAGCGGGGAGGGTTCGGCGCCGGACGGTGCGGTGTCCGATGCGAGCGGGGCCGGGTCGCCGCCCGGGTCGACCGTGTCGAGCCGCAGCCCTTCGGGCAGCCCGGCCCGAGCGCCGTCGGCGGTGCTCACCCGGACCTCGACGCCGTCGGAGGGGCCGACCCAGCGGGGTTCGGTGGTGCCCCGGACGCCGGACCGGCCGGCTTCGGTACGCCCGTCGACCTCGGTGTCCAGCGGCAGCCAGCCGGTCCATTCGCCGGTGGCGGCCGACCGGGTGCGGGCCTCGACCCGGCCCGTCACCTTCGCGGCCGGGTCGGTCCAGGTGACGCCGAGCAGGCTGAAGGGTTCGGTGTCGCGGGGCGCGAGCGAGGCGGAGCCGCCGTCGGCGGAGGTCTTCAGCGCGGTCCGGTGCACATCGGCCTTCACCCGGGCGGCCTTGGCGTCCGCCGCGCGTCCCTCGGGGCCGGGGCCGGAGGTGCCGGTCATGCCCTGGAACACCAGGACACCCGCCACGGCGGCCGTGGTGACGGCGGCCGTGGTCCAGATTCTTCGCTGAGCTTTCACGTGTGATCCCCGGGAAACGACGTGGACGGGAAGGCAGGGCGTTCCGGCCGGTCGGTCGCTGACCGGGGGCGCGACGGTGTCGTCGGCCCGGTCGGTGGGGCGACCCGGGACATGTGTGCGGGCCCAGTCTTCCATGCGCTCGGACCGGGGTGGCCGGGCCCTCGGGGGCCCGGCCACCCCGGCCGATCCGCGCGCTCAGCCGTTCGGGCCGTTCAGGCCGCGAAGTACTGGGACAGCGAGTCCCGTTCGTCCGGCTCCACCAGATCCGGACGGGTGTAGCGCTCGGCGCGCGCGTGATAGTCGAAGTCGCCCCGGACGAGCCCCCGGTAGTCCTGGACGCAGCGCTCCAGGGCCGCGCGGGTCGGGCCGGTGATCCCCGCCGCCTCGATCTCCTCGATCAGTTCCTTTTCCGCCCGCTGTACCCGCTCGGCTACCCGGGCCAGTTGGATCCCGGCCTCGTCCACGGCTTCCTGGAGGGTGCATCCCCGGTCGCGCTGAATAAGACGTACGGCGTTGTGCTCGTAGCCGAGAGCGGCTTCCTTCTCGAAGGAGCAGATGTCATTGCAGAGGCCGGAATGATCGGTGACCGCGTTCCGCAGGGCGATATACGCGGGCAGGCTCCGGGCGGATTCCGGGAGATCGATTTCCGCGGTGATCTCGTGGAGGCAGAGAAAGGGCTGCATGGCGACCGAATCCCGCCGGTGCTTGGCGAATTCGGACCGGCTCGGCACCTGCCCGGCGGCCCGCTCGACGGCCTCGGCGTAGTACGTCCACAGCCAGGCGGCGGTGTCCCGCCGGAACTGCCGGTTCCACTGCGACGACCGCCCCGGGCAGGTCCGGTTCCGCAGCCCGGCGAGCGCCCGCTCCATCGGTCCGGTCGGCGCTGCCCCGTCGAGGACGTCCACCAGGCGGGTGATCGCCTTCTCGCACATCAGCGGATTGCGTCCGGCCGGGCCGTCGTCGAACTCGTCGTCCACCAGGAAGGCCCAGAAGAGCCATTGACAGAACAGGTCGAGATGGTTCTGCGACGCCTTCGGGAAGATGAGGGAGATCCACAGTTCGGGACGGGTCCGGATCATTTTCTTCCGGGCCGGTACGGACAGGTCGAGTCCCTCGGATTCGGCCCATTCCCAGGCGGCCTCACGGGTTTTCGCCAGGCCTGGGTGGCATCCAGCACTCTGGAACGGCATATGAAACGCCGGTAACGTGATCTGGCTCATTGCTGCCCCTCGTCTATGCATACGGGCGGACGATGTGAACGGCACATTCCGGGTGATGGAGCAGAGGACGGGCCCGTCGGGAAGCGGCTGCCGGGAGCCTCGGCGGCCGGGCGGCCGAGCGGCGCCGAGGGGCAGGAGGGCTGGCCAATCGCTGTGCTCCTTCCTCCGCCGGGAGTCGCGGCGCCGGGGCAGGGCCGACGAACCGGTGGGCGGGTGCGTCACCATGGGTGATGCCCAGTCAACCCCGGGTGGGGGTGCTGAGGGAAGCATGCGTGACTGAAATTGTTTGATCGTCAATAATTCTCTGATCGTTACTGAGGCGTTGGTGAACGTCTGGGACGACAGCCCCGGCTCAGGTGCGCCGGAAGAACTCGACCTCGCCGACCGCGACCGGGCGACCCTCGCCCTGGCCGGTCGCCTCCCGCAGCACCAGCTCGACGGAGCGGACGTCGCTGATGCCCATCCGTACCGTCTGCTTGCCGGGCTTGTCGTTGAAGGACACCGCCTTCCGGTGGACCTTGCCGTCCTCCGTGGTGACGAGCAGCTCCGCCCGGGTCGGCCGCGCGCCCCGCCGGAACTCCTGCGGCTCCTTCGACACCCCGGTGTGCACGACGATGCCGACCAGCCGGAAGGGCGTCCGGAACGAGCAGGTCAGGGAGGCGCCGAGCGCGGGGGCACCCCAGTACTTGTTCGTCAGACCGTCGATCGCCGCGCTCGCCGGATGCCCGGGGGCCGCCGCGCTCGCGGTCACCCCGGTGGGGCTGATCTCCGCCGTGCCGCCGAGCTTGTCCCGGACGTCCTCGAAGACGTACCGCCCCAGCGGGAAGAACAGAAAGCCCGCGAGCACCAGTGCGGCCACGGCCAGCACCAGCAGGGTCCGCCGCAGCGCCCGGCCCGAACCGCCGCGCACCCGGCGGCGGAACGGCCACACCGTGCGCCACCACGGCAGGGCGGCGGGCTGCTCCCGGACCTGCAACGGAGCGGCGCACCGCCGGCAGAACCTCCGCCCGGCCAGGTTCGGCGTACCGCAGGCCGGGCAGGGCGGCCCGTCCGGCGCCTCGTCCGCCGCCACCGGCCGCACGACGGGCCGCCGCGCCACGGGCTTGCCCGGTTGCACCGCCCCGACCGGCTCGTCGGCCCTGTCCGCCTCGGACGCGCTCGGGGGCGTCGGCGCGGATGCCGGAACTCCGGGGCGTACGGGGGCGGGGGCGGGCCGCGCCGGTGGAACCGGGGGTACGGGGGGCCGGGCCGCTTCGGGCGGCGGTGGGGGTGCGGAAGGCCGCTCGGGTACGGGGGTGGGCGCGGGTCCCGCAGGGGGCGCGGGAACCGGCCGGGGTGCCTCCGGCGGTTGTCCGGGGCGCGCGGGGGCTTCTGGCCGTGCGGGCGGGCCGGGGTCGGGCGCGGTCTCCGGGGCCGGAGCCGCCGCCTCGGCCGCCGGGTTCGCCGCTGGTTCGGGGGCGGGCTCGGGGACCGGCTCAGGCTCCGGCTCGGCCGCCGGATGCGCCGTCGGTTCGGGGGCGGGCTCCGGTTCCGGCACCGGTTCGGGCTCCCGTGCCCGCCCCCGCCGTACGGGCTCCGAGGACCAGCCCAGGTAGCCGCCGCAGTTGCCGCAGAAGTCGTCGGTCTCGCCGTTGGCCGTACCGCATGCCGGGCACGAACGCATCGCGTCAGCCTCCTGTCTGTTCGGGCTCTCCGGGCGGGTCCGGCAGGACCTCCACCCGGCAGGTCAGGTGCGCCGGGCACGAGGCGGTGGCGACCTCCACAACGCGGTGGACGTCCACCGCGTCCACCCCGCCGGCCCCGTCGGGCCCGCGCACCGGCCAGACCCGGACGAGGAGTTCACCGGTCGGCGGCGGCGGGAGCGCCGCCCCCGGCTCGGCCGACCAGGTGGCGCCCCCGCCGTCCCGGACCTCCGCGTGCACCCCGCAGACCAGCCGCAGCCGCTCGACGAGACCCCGCCGGGTGCCGCGCCACCGGTGCAGATCGACGGCGTGCGCGACGACCGCCCGGCGCAGCTCGACCGGCCACGCCGGATCGGCCTCCACCCCCACCCACGACGCCAGCCACGGCAGGAAGTCGGCCGGGGCGAGCGCCGGGTCGACGTACGCGGGGAGGTTGTCCAGCGTCGACAGGACCGGGGCCAGCACCGTGTCCAGGCCCGCCGTGAACCGCTGGGCCAGGTCGTCGTCCGCGTACAGGGCGGGCAGCAGCTCGCCGATCGGGTAGCGGCTGGGCAGCCCGGGCACCGCCGCCCGCGTCATACGGCCTCACCGGCCCCGCTCGCGGTGACCACCACCTGGTGCTGGTGCGAGAAGATGAGGGCCCCCGGCGCCACGTCGACCCGGTCCACCGCCGCCCCGCGCCTGCCCGTGATCGGGTCCGCCGGGAACAGCCGGACGTCCTCCACGAGCCCCGCCCCCTCCACGTTCTGGAGCACGGCGAAGACCTCCCCGTACTGCACGGGCCTGCCGAACGGCCACCCCCGCCCGTCCGCCCCGCCCCGCAACGGATCGATGTGGCGGAACAGCGCCTCCAGCGCCTGCGCCCGCACCCGGTCCACGTCCCCGGGCGCGGCCACCAGCCGGGCGACGACCGTGACGCCCTGGTAGGCGGGCGGCTCGACGATCAACCGGGTTCCCACCAGGCGCCGTTCGTCGAGCCGCTCGGTGACCGCCGCGAGCACCGCGTCCGACGGGACCAGCTGCTCGAACCGCACCTGCCCGTCCTCGTCGGCCACCGCGTCCGGCACCACCAGCACCCGTACCGCACCCGCCTCGCCCGGCACGGCGGGCAGACACCGCACCCGGCGCAGGGACGGCGCGGCCTCCCGGGCGATCAGCTCGTAGTCCTCGGCGGTGACCGCCCGCTCCTGCACCCGCAGGATCGTGGGCGCGCGCACCTTGGCGTTCTCGACGGTTTCCCCGTCGACGCCCCCGGTCGCCGCCTCGCGGTTGTTCACGCCCGCGACGTACGGCACGGAACTGCGCAGCACGGAGATCGCGCCCCGGGCGACGTTCCCGGCCGACCCGCCACCCGTGCGGTAGCGCGGGACGCGGAGCCGGGCGCCCTTAGCGGGCACCGCCCCGTACGCGCGCATCGTGCCGTCCGGCTCCCGCACCTCCGGCGGGAACGCGAACTCCCCGGCGACCGCGTCGACCCGGACGTGCCGGTCGCCGGGCCCGGACGCGCCGAAGTGCTCGACCGGGGTCCAGATCTCCCAGCCCTCGTCGGTCGACACCTGGACGACCGGCGGGTCTCCGTCCAGCAGCAGCGGCGCCCGGCCCACCGTGAACCGCTGCCCGGCGACGCCCTCCGACACCCCGAGCGGCACGTCGAGGACGGTCTCCGCGTGCTCGGCCGCCGTCGTGCCGCCGACCGTGAACACCTCGGCCTCCCGGATCGTCGGCGACTCCGAGTAGAACGGCTGGCCCGGCTCCGGAGCGGTCACCCGGCAGCGCAGCCACCCTGCCCGCGTCCCGGCCACGACGGACGCCGTGTGCCCGGCCGGGACGAACACCACCACCTCACCGGGCCGGTTGAGCCCGCCGGTGGAGTCGGTGCCCGTCGCACAGGCCACCCAGCGGGCCCCGTCCCACGCCTCCCACACCAGTGGCGGCTGCCGCGGATCGACGCCCACGCCCTCCACCCGGCTGTCCAGCCGCACGGCGACGATGCACCGGGGCACGGCCGTCGGCAGCCCGAACAGCAGGGCGTCACCGGGCTCCGGCCGGGCCTGGAAGCACGGGATGTCCTTCCCCGCGCCGAGCGGCGCCGTCCGGTCCGTCTGCTCGCCCGACACCGGCGCGGTCACCAGCCGGACCAGCGAGCTCGGCACGATCGGCAGATCCTCCGAGGTGGAGAACACCACGGGCTCCTCCGCCTCGCCGCGCGCCGTGGCCACCTCCGTGCCGGCGGGCAGACGCACGGTCTCCGGCTGCGGCGCGGACAGCCAGAAGTCGATCTCGGCCCGCGCCACGGTCGGCGGGAACAGCGTCACGCCGAGCAGATCGAGGAAGGCCGCGTAGTTCTTGTCGGGCACCCGGTTCAGCCGGTACAGCAACTGGTCGACCATGTACGCGAACGTCTCGATCAGCGTGACCCCGGGGTCCGACACATTGTGGTCGGTCCACTCGGGGGAGCGCTGCTGGACGAACCGCTTGGCCTCGTCCACGAGTTGCTGGAAGCGCCGGTCGTCCAGGTTGGGGGAGGGCAGAGCCATCAGAGCCTCCCCGCTTTCCGGGAGGTGTCCGACACCGGACCCGCCGGGGCCGAGCTCTCGGACGAGGGGATCGTGTAGAAGGGGAAGACCAGGTTGCGCAGGTCGTTGGTGGCCCGCACGGTGTAGTGCACGTCGATGTAGAGCGTGCCCTCCTCGACCGCGTCGAAGGCGACGACCACATCCGTCACCTCGATGCGCGGCTCCCACCGCTCCAGCGAGGTGCGGACCTCCTGTGCGATCCGCCCGGCGGTCGCCCCGTCGCCGGGCGCGAAGACGTACTCGTGGATACCGCAGCCGAATTCGGGGCGCATCGGCCGCTCGCCCGGCGCGGTGCCGAGGATCAGCCCGATGGCCTCCTCGATCTCCTTGTCCCGTTCGACCAGGGCGATGCCGCCGGTCGGCCCGGTCCGCAGCGGGAAGCCCCAGCCGCGCCCGATGAATCCGCCGCCGCGTCCGGCGTATGCGTCGCCGCTCACATCGGGCCCCCGATCAGGACGTCGAACGCACCGCTGATGATGGGTGCCCCGCAGGTCGTCCTGTCGCCCATCCGGGCCGCGGGCAGCCCGCCGATCAACACCGCACCGCCGATCGCGGCGGCCGGGTCGGGCATGATCACGTTGCCGGGGCCGAGCGCCGCGTGCGGGGGGACGACGCACCCGTGCAGGCTCCCGGTGACGGCCGCGGGCCGGCCGCCGATGAGCACGGTGGCCACGGCCGGCGCACCCGGGGGCGGGGTGCCGATGAGACCGCCGTGGGCGGTGCTGTCGCCCGTGCGGGCTGCGGGGGGCATGGCCAGGTTCTCCTTGCTGTGAAAGGGACTTCGGGGATGGACAGGAGAGGGGCGGGTGGTCAGTTGATCCTGATGAGCTTGGCCTTGAGGACCGCGAGCAGTCCGCCGTCGACCGTGACCCCCGACGTGCCGTTGACGGTCACCGACCGGCCCTTGATGTTCACGTCGCCGGTGGCGCCCGCGTCGAGCGTGATGCCCGAGGCGGACAGCGTCACCGAGCTCAACTGCCGTGTGCCACCTCGGGCTTTGACGGTCAGCGTGATCTCGCCCTTCTTCTCGTCGAGGACGACGTCGAGCCGTTTGTCGCCGGTGGCGATGCGCACTCCCGCCGGACCGCGCGGGGCGTCGAGCAGCTCCAGCCGGTTCCCCGAACGGGACACCAAGGAACGGCGGTTGACCCTTCCGCTGGTCGGGTCGACGAGCGGGACGTCGTGCGGGGAGGGCTTGTCGACGCCGTTGTAGAGCCCGCCGAGCACGTACGGGCTGTCCAGCAGCCCCTGCTCGAACCCGACCAGCACCTCGTCGTTGACCTCGGGGCTGAACACCCCGCCGCCGCCCTGGCCGCCCCACTGCACGGTGCGGACCCAGTCGGTGACGTACGTGTCGTCGAGCCAGGGGAACTTCAGCCGCACCCAGCCGCGCTGGCCCTTGCCCTCCTCGCGGATGTCGGTGACCACCCCGATGGCCAGACCCGGTATGCGCGGGCCGCGCGAGGGGGCGTTCGCACCGGCGGTCAGCCCTGAGAGCGACCGGTCCGGCGAGGCGCTGACGATCACCGTCGTGCGGTAGCCGGTGTCCGGTTCGAGGACGTGGTGCGCGGCGGTCGCGGTGTAGCGGCCGGAGAACGCGGGGCCCACGTTGCCGAGCGCCACCGGCATGCCCGCCCGCAGCTGCGGATTCCCGTACGCCACCGCCTCGACCTCCCCGAACCCGGCGCTGACGGATGCCGCCAGCGCCCCGGCCACGGCCCGGGTCTCCGCCTGGGTGCGGTACGGGGTGTCGGCGATCGTCGTCCGGGAGCCGCCGGAGCCGAAGATCCGCGCCGCGTCCGACGGGTTCATCCCCGGGGCGACGGTGTCGCTGCGCACGGACTGCTGCCGGGCCACCAGCCGGGTCTTGGTGTCGACGTTCCAGCCGCGCACCTCCACGCTGTCCGCCCCGTCGGCCCCGGTCAGCACCGCGCGCAGGGCCAGCAGATTGTTCCCGTACTCCAGGACCATCGGGTCGCGCGTGGCGGACGTCGACGGCGAGGGGGCCGAGGACGCCGGGTCCGGCTTCGTGAACTGCAACAGGCCCTGGTCGTCGACCCGTACGGTGGCCCCGCTCTCGGCCGCGAGGTGCTGGAGGAACTCCCAGTCCGACACGTTCGGCTGGGTCAGCTGCTTGTACGTGACCGGCGCGGACTCGATCCTCCCGACCCCCAGACCCGCCCCGGCCGCGACCTTGCGGACGATGTCGGCCGTCTTCATGTTCCGGTACGCCACCACCTTCCGGCCGCGCTGGAGCCGGTGCGCCCGGGAGAACGCCCGGACGACCGTGAACGACCCGGTGGTGTCGGTGTCCAGCTCGACCGCGGTGACCTCCCCGGTGAACAGCCGTTCGCGCCCCCGGTCCTTCACGGTCACCACCGAGATCTTCAGCGGGGTCCCCATGCCGATGCCGGTCTGGGTGAGGAAGGTGTGGTCGGGGTCCCGGTACATCAGGACGGCGGTGTCCGGAAGGCCCACGTTCTCGTCGACCACGCAGCTCACCAGCTGGGTGGCCCAGGCGGCGGGCAGCTCCGCGGGCGCCTCGACGATCGGATCGGCGGCGAACGAGCGGCCGGGCGCTTCCTTCCCGCTCATCGGCCGCCCTCCGCCAGGTGGTTCTCGCGACCCGGCACCAGCAGCTCCTGGCCGGGCGTCAGCCGCATCGGGTCGTCGATGTCGTTGGCGTACGCGATGGTGCGCCACGCGGTGGCGTCGCCGTACTCCCGCCAGGCCAGCAGCGGCAGGCTGTCCCCGGCCACCACCCGGTGCGTGCGCCGCGCCTCCTTCGAACCGGAGGTGGGGTTCTGGCCCGCCGGATCGACGCTTGCCTCCTCGATCGAGAGAGAGCAGGTGGCGCGCAGCGGCTTGCCGTCGACGTCGAACAGGGTGTACGACACCGAGAGGTTGGAGAGCACCCCGTCGAACGAGGTCGTCTTCGACGTCCCCCAGTCGAATCGCACCCAGGGGCTGGCGGGCGTCTTGCGGGCCAGGCTGCTCGGGGTGGGGACACAGGCGGTCATCAACTGCTCCACGGCCTTCTCCACGGAGTTGTCGTGGGTGGCGGTCGCGTCGAGGAACACCTCCAGCGACAGGGCGCGGGGCCCGCTGCCGACGAACTCGGGCAGCGCGGACTGCCCGGCCATCCGGGACGGGGTGCGCCGCCACTCGGTGCTCTTGCTGAGCGAGAGCTTGGCGGGGTTGAACTGCAACGTGAGACGGGCGAGCGTGCCGCCGGGCTTGGCGCCGACGGACGACGGTGGCTCCATGATGGTCAGTTGGGCACGAGCGCGGCTCGCGCGGAGAGCGGGTGACATGGCGTGCCTCCTTTCTGCGTCCTGGTCCTGCTGGATGTGCTGTGTGCGGTCAGGAGGGTGCCAGGCCCTCGTGCGCGATCTCCAACGTCTCGATCGCCGCCTGGGAGTTGGCCGGATCGAAGGACGGTCCCTGCCAGCGGACCGGCACGATGCCGTGGACCTGCCAGCTGATGATCCGGCTCAGGTCGGGACGGAGCGCCACGATCTCGCCGTCCTTGGGCTCGACCCGCTGGATCGTCTCGTTCAGCCAGCGCGCGATCTTGAGCGTGTCGGTGGTCACCGGGCGGGTCAGCGTGATGTTCGTCCAGGTGATCCGCCCCGGCAGCTGCCAGGTGAACCCGTTGTTGCCGCCCTCGGCGTACGTCTCCATCTCCACCTCGGCGCCCAGGCCCGAGCAGGTGTGGAACGCGCCCAGATCGCTGCCGCCGATCGCGAGCGTGAAGAACACGCTCGTCGCGAAGATGTTGTCGGTCATGCGTCTCTCGTCTTTCCTGCGGTCTGTCGTACGGGGCGGTCCGGGGGCGGTGTGGTCAGCGGCGGCCGTCGTGCAGCCGCCCGCTGCGTTCCCGGCCCCGGCGCAGATCGGCGCGGATGAGCCGGCTCACCGGATCGAGGAGCCGCCGGGCCAGCTCCTCGATCTCTGTTCCGCTCAGCCGGTTCGCCGGGGAGGAGGCGCCGGGTGCGTCCTCGGCCGCCGGTCCCGCGCCCTTCCCGGCGGGCTGCGCCGGGGCGGCCCGGACGGGCACCCCGGTGATCCCGGCGTCCGCCGCCGCACGCTGGACGGCCTGGGCCCCGGTCTCCGGCCGGCCCGGTCCGGCGCCCTGCGCGGCGGGGCGGGCCGGTACCCGTACGGAAGGGCTCGGGGGCCCGCCGGGAGCGGAACCGCCCACGGGCGCAGGCCCGGAGGCCGGCGGACCGGCACGGTCGGGCACGACCGGCATCGCCTGACGCTGTACGGGGACGGCCTCCGCCGACCGGGGTGCGGCGGGCGGCCGGAGCCGGACGACGGGGGGCCGCTGCCCTGCGGGGCCGGGTCGCTGGGCACTGCGGGCCGCAGGTCCGGACGTCTGATGCGGCGGCTGCGCGACGGGAGTCCGGAGCCCGCCACCGGCGGACGGCCCGCGCCCGGGCCCCCGCTCGGGGGAGTGAGTGGCCTCTCCACGACCGGGGCCCGCCATCGAGGAGCGCTGGACCGTCGGTGCCGGCGCCGCACCGGCGGGTGCCGCCAGTGGCTGGGCCCTGGTGCCCGGCCCGCTGCCACCCGGTGCGTGGGCAGCGCCCGGCTGCGGTACGTCGCGCCGCCAGGCGGCCCTCACGACCGGGCGGGAGGAGCCGCCGCCTGCTGACGCCGGAGGTCCCGAAAACCCTTCGGCGGACCCGGTGTTGATGCTCAGCTGGCGGTTCGGGAGCAGGGCGCGTGCCCGCTGGACCGATGGGGAGTGCGAGGGCACGGACGCGGGTGTCGCAGCCGTACGGTCCCGGGGGAGGGGCCGGATGCGCACGGGGGGCGGGGGAGCGGTGGTGGTCGAGCGCTGGACGGGGGCGGGGCCGGGCCCGGTCGAGGGTGCGATGGGTTCGGCGGGCCTGCCCGGAACGGCGGGGGCCGGCCTCACGGGCATCGCCGTGGGTGGGGTCGGCGGCGCCGGGGCGGGGCCCGGAGCCCGGTCCGTCCTCGGGCGCGTCACGGTGGGCGGAAGGTCACCGAGCAGGGGGGCACCGCCGAGCCGGGCGGTCGGCGGCAGCGAGGAGAGCGGCGCACCGATCCCACCGCGTACCCGTGCGGAGGCGTTCGGACCGGGTGCCGGTGCGCGCTGCACCGAGAGGAAGGGCGGGGCCGGCTTCGAGGACGGCTGACGCCGTGCCGGGGCCTCGGCGTCAGCCGCCGTCGGCGTGGGCTTCGCGGGCGCCGTGGGTTTCGCGGGTGTCGCGGGTTTCGTGGGTGTCGCGGCTGGAGGGCTCGACGGACTCATGGGGCCCTGCGGGTCCGGCGGCTCCGGCGTCCGGCGTTGCAGCACCGGCATGGCCGCTGCTGAAGCCACGGGCCCGGGAGCGGACGGAACACCGTCCGCCGGTCCGCCGGTACCGGCCGGCCTGGCCCCGGCAGGCAGCGCGCGCAGCGGCTTGCCGAGGGCCGGACGTATCGCCTCGGGAGCCGGACGTACCGGCTCGGGGGCCGGACGTACCGCCTCGGGGGCCGGACGTACCGCCTCGGGGGCGGGCCGGTCGAGGGGGGAGCCGAGGTCGGAGGGCGCGGGGGCGGGACGGTCCGGGGTGACGGACCCCGTACGCTCCGGACCGCTCCGCCGCTCGGCAGCGGCTCGCTGGACGGTGGCGGGTGAGGCTGTCGAGGACGCCCCCGAGGGGGAGGCGGAGACGGGTGGGCCGACGGGTGCGGCAGGCGCGGCTGGGGCCAGCGCGGCGATCTGCCGCAGCGGCATGGCCGGACGTCGGGCCACGGTCAGTGGCGGCGCGAGCCCGATCCGCTCCGGGCGCACGGCAGCGGGCCGCGACGGCACGCGGACGGCAGCCTCAGCGCTGTTGCCGGGGCCGAGCGTGGGCCGCCCGGGAGCGGGAAGGGCCCCCGCGGAATCGACGGAGCCGACCGAACCCGATGGGCCGGACGGGCCGACCGGGTGGACCGAGCCGGACGGGCCGACCGGGTCGGACGAACCCGATGAGCCGCCCGGGCCAACCGCGGCCGACGAGCGGGATGAGCCCGACGGGCCGGACCGGGGCGAGGAGTTGGACGAGGTCGCCGATCCGGTCGCGGACGAGGGCGCCGGCCCGGACCCGGCCGCGTTCGCCGGCCCGGACACCGGCCCGGACCGCGCCGCGTTCGAGCTCCCGGACGCCTCCCCGGAAGGGGCCGAGTCGGCGGGCCCCGCCGAGCGCGCCGTACCGAACGTGGCCGTGGATCCGGTCGAAGCTGCCGAGCGCGACACGTACACCGTCCCTGGGGTACCCGCCGATGACGACCGGGCGGCGGGTCCGGAGGCACCTGACGACGACGGGTTCCCGGACCCGGGATCCGCGGGCCCCGGGGCACCCGACGCCCCCGGCCCGGCCGCCGAAGCGCCGGTCGACGACCGCGACGCGGCCCCCGGAGCACGCGAGGACGACCGGTTGCCGGGCCCCGCCGCGCCCGACGACGACCGGTCCGCCCCGGAAGCCGCCGACCGCTGGACCGGCGGCGACGCCGGACCTGACTTCCCCGACCCCGGCCCCGCCGCCGTACCGCGTGCGGATGTCCTCCCCGCCGAGGCGGACGGCAGGTCCGAAGCGGCCCCGGGGGACTCGGCCGGATCATCGGTGCCGACGGGCCGGACCGCGCGGAGCAGCAGCGGGCCGCCGGGGGACGCGGCGGAGGGGCGTGCGGAGCCCGGGCGGGCGACTCCGTGGATGAGGCCGACCGGGGCCGACGGCAGGACGGCATGGCCGAGTTCGCCGCCGAGGGACGGGTTCTGCCAGGAGGCCAGGCGCGAGCGGAACCGCAGACCGTCGCTCACACTGATCGACGACCGGGCGACGGTCACCGGTGGCGGGGCCACCCGCCGCCATCCGCCGTCCCAGCCACCGCCGTCGGCGCCCCCGCCACCGGCCTCGCCGGACACCGTGGCCCCGGCAGGCCCGGTCGGCACGGCGGACACGTCGTCGCGCCCGCCCCCGCCCCGCGTCCCGCTCTCCCGCGACGGTGTCACGGACCGCCGACGGTCCGTCCGACGCAGCCAGTCCCCGAACCCCACACGATCACCCGCCTTCGTTGACGCGGGTGTTGATCCGCGCTATCTCCCGCACCCATTGCTGACGTTCGCCGTGGGTGAGGTCGAGAATGTCCTCACGCTGCCAGTGGAAGTGGTAGGCGACGTACGCGATCTCCTCCCGCAGCCGGGGAAGCGCGTACGTCACGATTCCCCCAGGCGCCCACCCGAGAGATCCACCTCGAACGAGCCGTGGCACAGCGGGCAGGTCACCGCCGCATGCGTGTGGCCCTCGCTGTTGATCCGGCGGTAGAAGTCCTGGAGGAACGCCACGTCGGTCGCGTACATCCGCTCGACGATCCCCGTGTGGACGTCGGTGATCGGGCCGAGCCGGGTGATCACCTGGGCCAGCAGCACCACGGACAGGTACGCCGGGTTCTCCTTCACCCGCAGGTCGATCTGGGGCTTCAGCTCGTCCCGGGCCGTCGCGAGCCGCATGGTGCCGTTCCGGTGCACCTGGCCTTCGTCGTCGACGTACCCGCGCGGCAGCTCGAAGGCGAACTCCGTCTGCAACGTGTCCCGTTCGCGTCGGGGCGCACGGGCGGGCGCCGGGGCGGCCGGAGCCTCCTGGCGGGTGGCGGTCGCGGCGGCCAGGTTGTCGAGGGTCTCTTCGAGCCCGGCGCCCGGCGTGACGGTCCGGCGCCTCATTCGACCACGATCTCCTCGAAGGTGATGGTCACCGTCTCCGTCGCCGCGCTGGACTCGCCGGCCTTGAGCGAGGGGCCCTCCCACTTGGAGGCCCAGCCCTGCATCAGCTGGATGCGGCGGACGGTCTCACCGGTCGAGTCCTTGATCTCGATCGTGAGGTTCTGCCGGGCGGTGTCGACGGCCCCGTTGTTGAGGGTCTCCTTGATCCAGGTGGTGAACTCGCTGCTCTTGTCGAGCCCGCGGGTGATCGTCACCTCGCCCGCCTGGCGGGCACCCGGCTGCTTGCGGATGATCTGCTTGCCGTCGGCGGTCACCTGGCGGACCTCGACGACTTCTTCCTCGACGGTCATGCCGCTGATCTCCTGGATGGACTCCACGAGATAGCCGCCGAGCTGAACGCCGAAGATGTGGGTGGAAAGAGCGTCGCCCTCTGCCATGACTGTGTGTCACCTGTTCCGGTTGCGATGGTGCTGCGGGTGGTGGGGAAGGGCCGCGAGGGTCACTCGTCGACGAGGCTGGTGCTGTCCGAGAACTGCGAGAGCCGGAAGATCACGAACTCCGCGGGCTTCACCGGCGCCACCCCGATCTCGCAGACGACCTGACCGAGATCGATCGACTCCTGCGGGTTGTTGCTCCGGTCGCACCGCACGTAGAACGCCTCCTCGGCGGTGCGGCCGAACAGCGCTCCGCGTCGCCACTCCTCGGTGAGGAACGCGGTGACGTTGCGCCGGATGCTCGACCAGAGGCGGTCGTCGTTCGGCTCGAACACCACCCACTGGGTGCCCAGGAGGATGGACTCCTCCAGGTAGTTGAAGAGCCGGCGGACGTTGAGGTAGCGCCAGGCCGGGTCGGAGGAGAGGGTGCGCGCGCCCCAGATGCGGATGCCGCGGCCGGGGAAGGCGCGCACGCAGTTGACACCGATCGGGTTGAGGAGGTCCTGCTCGCCCTTGGAGAGCCGGATCTCCAGGTCCACGGCACCCCGGATGACCTCGTTGGCGGGGGCCTTGTGGACTCCGCGCTCGTTGTCGCTGCGGGCCCAGACACCGGCCACGTGACCGCTCGGCGGGACCAGGGAGTTGCGGCCGCTCGCCGGGTCGAAGACCTTGACCCACGGGTAGTAGAGGGCGGCGTAGCGGGAGTCGTAGCCGGCGTCCTCGTTGCGCCAGGTGCGGACACGCTGGGCGTTCATGCCGGGCGGGGTGTCGAGGACGGCGACGCGGTCGCCCATCTGCTCGCAGTGCGAGATGACCGCGAGCTGCACGGTCTTGACGCCCTCGGCGTCGATGTCGCCGCGCTGGAAGGCGCTCATCAGGTCCGGGACGGCGACCATCGTGATCTCGTCGATCGCTTCGAGCCCGGCGAACCCGGTCCGCGCGGAGGCGTCGCCCACGTATTCGGAGGCGTCCAGCCGGGCCACGCCGCTGCCGGGCGCCGTTGCCGCCGCGGGGGCCAGGGCCACGGTCTGCTTCTCCGGGCGGCTCTGCGCCGTGCCGGGCTGCTCGGTGACCTGGATGAGCTTGGAGTCGCGGGTCTGGGTGACCAGATAGCCCTTGACGTTCTTGCGGGTGGAGACGTCGTACGTCTCCACGGCCTTGCCGCCCTGGCGCACCAGCAGCCGGAAGCGGTCCTCCGGCGGGTTCTCGCCCTCGGCGTCGGCGATCTCCACGGAGAGGCCGTCGCCCGTGCCGGGCCTGGCGGCGACCAGGAAGCCGCCGAGCGCGACGGGGGCGGGGGCCTGGGCGACGGAGCCCTGGCCGGCGGGCTCGGCGCCCTGCGCGGGGCCGCCGATGCGCACGATGTAGGCCGCGCCGCCACCGTTGGCGAAGAAGCCGTGGACGGCGTGCGCCAGATAGGTGTCGGCGGTGAAGGCACCGAACGTCTGCACGTACTGGTCCCAGTTGGTCACCAGCGTCGGCTGGTGGAAGGGGCCCGTCCCCGCGAAGCCGACGAAGGCTGCGACCGCGGTGCCGACTCCTTCGATGGGCCGTGCTCCGGACTGCACCTCCTCCACGTAAACACCGGGGGTGAGGTACGACGGCATGCTCGCTCCTTCTGGACGGTCACTCGATCACCGCCCAGTCTTGACCGGCCGCACGGGCCGGGAGTAGGCCCCGGAGTCCTGGACACGGGGCAAGGAGACTGCCCTTTCCGGGCTCTCGTACGCCGGGTAACCCTGCCCTCGGCGGCCAGGTCGCAACCCTTCGCCGCTATTCCCGTTCACCCACGCGCATTTCACCTTCCTCGTGAAGAGAAGGAAAACACCGTGTTACGGAAGGGATCAAACCGGCCACATCACACGGGCTCGGGGGAAGGGTAGACGGCGCGCCGGGGACCCCATGTGTTGGGTATCTCTTTTTCCCGGTAAACCGTCGACGGCCCATATCCGTCCGGGGGGTGCGGGGCAAGCGCGCCGAGGTGATGTGATTCGGCCAGAATGGGTCGCGAAGACTGGCGGATTCGATCGGGTGCGGACGAGGGAAACGGGCGCGAAAGCGCTCCGAACGGGCATCAGTCGACCTTCGTCGAACCATCAGAACCGCTTCTGAGCAGGCTTGTTCGTGCGCACGGCCACCGGAAGCAGATATTCTTCCGGTGCCGCTGACGTCGCGGACGACCGAATCGGGGGAGATCTTCGGCGCGGCGGGGAGGGGGTATTCGCCACCGCCCGGCACGCCGGGTTTCCTCCCGGCCGGGTTTCTGTTGTTGTCTCGTCAAGAGGCGCGACAGAGGGTTCGGCGTCGCTGATTCCGCCGTGCTCCGAACGCCCTCCGCGCGCCCTTCTCCTGCCCTTCCGCCGTCCTTCTATCGTCCCTTCAACGCCCCTCCAGCGTCCTTCCAATGTCCTTCTAACGTCTTTCTATCGAGCGAGATCGCTCAGTACGCCGCTGACATTCAGAACCTGATGGCACCCGGAAGCCTGTGTTCCGGTTGCCGGAGTGCCGGGCTTGGCGCAGGTGACGGAAGCGGTGACGGCGGCGTTCTCCGGAACCTGAATGGGGGTGACCCAGTGATAGTCCTGGTTGCGGAAGGTTTCCAGAGCGATCGTCGTGATCTTGTTCTCGCCGAAGGAGATCGTCACGAGGCCCTCGTCGCCCTGGAAGTTCGCCACCACGACGTCCGTGACGCGGAACACCTTCCCGGCCGGAACCTTGTAGGTGCCTTCCCCCGTGGCCCCCGCACGGGTCTGTACGTCGATGGTCCTGGAGGCCTGCTCGCCCCCGCCGCCACCGCTCCCGCCCGTGCCGCCGCCCCCGCCGGGGGAGTCCGGGCCGGATCCGGCCCCGCCGGGGCCCGTGCCGTCCGGACCGGTCCCCCGGCCCTGGCCGCCTGCCGGGTTCTCCGCACCGCCGGGCGGCGCCGACCCCTGCTCCTTGCCCCGCTCGGTCTCCTCCTGCGCGGCCTTCGTTCCGGCCTGCTCGGCGGTGCTCCGCACCGCGGGCCGCACCAGGGCGAACCAGGCGAGCAGCAGGGCCAGCAGCGCGGCCAGCACGATCAGCAGCCACTTGGGCAGCACGGGTATCTGCGCGAACTCCCCGGGCAGCGGCTCGGCTTCACCGGGCTGTCCGGCCTCGGCGGCCGTCCCGGCCTCGGCGTCCGCTTCACCGCCCTCGGCCGCCAGGACCTCGAACGGCCAGGTGACGGGCTCGCCGAACCAGATCAGCTTCCGGGCCCGGACCTTCAGCGCCACCTCCGCGGACTCGCCCGGCTCCAGCCGCTTCTTGTCCGGCGTGAAGGCGAGGCGCAGATCCTCCCCGTCCTGCCGGCCCGTCAGGGCCACGTCGACCGGAGTGTTGCCCCTGTTCTGCACGGCGGTACGGAACCGGGCCCCCAGCCAGCCCCGGCGGCGGCGCGGTTCCAGCTCCGCGCGCAGCTCGTGAAAGGGCTCAACGGTCACCGTGGACTCGGGGACCACCACCGACTCGGGGCGCTCGGCGGGCAGCACCCGTACGGCCAGGGGGGTCTCGCCCGCCCGGACCTCGTGGGATCGGGGCGGGGCGAAGGTGAGGGTCACCGTCTCGGAGGTGCCCGGGTAGAGCGACACACGCGCCGGCTCGACGGTGGTCCAGGCGGCACAGTCACCGACCACTGCGAGGGAGTAGGCCTCGACGATGTCGCCGTCGTTGCGCACGGTCAGGGTGGTCGTCGCGGTGCCGCCCGGCGACACCGTCACCGTGGGGCTTGCGAGTTCGGCAGATGTGGTCACTCTGCGACGTTAGGCCGCCGGTGCGGCCCGGCAGCAGAGACGCAAGGGCAAGAAGCGGGCAGCGGTGGTGCCCCGCGGGCCCACCGGCACGGTGTCCCCGCGCCCCCGCGCCGGGCCCGCTCGCCCTGCCCCGGCCGGCACGGGCGATCACGAGCACAGCAGGCATATCGGGCTGAAGTACCTGAGGAAGACGGGCACGGAACGATGACGATCACGGAAACGACGACCAGCACGGCGGCGCGCGGGCAGTACCGCAGGCCCGACGCAGCCGACCGCCGCACCCCCGGAGCCGGGGGAGCGCCCGGGGGCAGGGTCTCCGTCGCGGTGTACGCGGAGGACCTGATCCTGCAGACCGGCATGATCCACCAACTGCGCGTGCGTCCCGAGATAGAACTGCTGCCGGAGGCCGAGGCGGACCGGGCGCAGGTCTCCCTGGTCGTGGTGGACACGGTGGGCGAGCACACCGTCCAGCTCCTGCACCGCCTCCAGCGCAACACCTCCACCCGCACCGGACTGGTCGTCGGGTACTTCGAGTCGGGCGCCCTCCAGACCATGATCGAGTGCGGGGTCGCCGCCGTCCTCCGGCGCGGTGAGGCCGACCAGGACCGGCTCGTCCACCTGGTGCGGGCGATGGCCAACGGTGAGGGCGTCCTGCCGGGCGATCTGCTCGGCAAGCTCCTCGACCACGTCAGCTCCCTCCAGCGCACGGTCCTCGACCCCCGGGGGCTCACCCTGTCCACCCTCACCGCGCGCGAGGCGGAGATGATCCGGCTGGTCTCGGAGGGCTGCGACACCGCGGAGATCGCGCGGAAGACCTCGTACTCGGAACGCACCGTCAAGAACGTGCTGCACGAGGTCGCGACCCGCCTCGAACTGCGCAACCGGGCCCACGCGGTGGGGTACGCGATGCGCCACGGGCTGATCTGAGGCGGGGCGACCGCAGCAAAGGGGCCGTAGTTCCCGCGATGACCGCCGCAAAGGGGCAGTGGTTCCCGCGACGACCGCCGCGAAGGGGCGGCGGTCCGCGGGGCGACCGCCGCAAAGGGCAGCGGTCCCTTCCCCCGTTCCGGGTACTCGCGGCCTGTTCCCCGGCCCCGCCCGAGCGCGAGGCTGGCCGGTGGAGAGTCGATCGACAGACTGTGAGGTGGGCCGTGACCGGCACTGCTGGCCCGGCGAAGCGTTCCCGGCTGGGCCGACTGACCGGCGCGGTGGTGCTGTTGGCGCCGCTGCTGCTGGTCGGTTCGGCCGCCGCACCGGACGGGGCGGGCCAGGCCGTCGCCGCTCCGGCGGATACCGGACCGGCCCAGGCGGGGCGTATCGCCTTCGCCGGTACCGAACACCGCAGCCTGGGACGGGCCAACGACCAGGACCACACCGACCCGCTGTTCGGCGACGGGCCCGCCCACTACGACCAGGACCCCTCCGCCCGCGGTGACGTCCTGGTCTTCACCAGCCTGCGCGACAGCGCCAAGCCCCAGGTGTACCTGCGCGGCGCGGACGGGTCGGTGCGCCGGCTCACCGACGGCCGGGACGCGGCCCGCCCCGAACTCTCCCCGGACGGACGGACCGTGGTCTTCGACTCGGCGGAGCCCGGCCCCGGCGGAACGGTCCAGCGCGATCTGTGGTCGGTAGGTGTCGACGGCTCGAACCCGCGGCGGCTCACCGACACCGCCGACAACGAGGAGTCCCCGACCTGGTCCCCGGACGGCACGAGGATCGCGTACGCCTGCGACGGCGACGCCCCGCGCGGCTGGCAGATCTACGTGCGGGACGTCGCGGGCGGCCCGCAGACCCGGATCAGCGACGCGGGGGCCGGCGACGCCACCGAGCCGTCCTGGAACCCGGGCACCGACCCCGCCGACCGGAACACCGTCGCGTACACCCTCACCACCGACCCGGACCCGGACGTCGACGACGGCACCGAACTGCGGGCCACCGAGGGGCTCGGCACCGACCGCCCGCTGCTGGCCGGCGGGCACGCCGAGTGGGGCACCCGGTCGGCCTCCTGGCTGCCCGACGGCAAGGACGTCGTCTTCCTCAGCCCGTACCACACCTGCGGCTGCGACGACTTCGACCACGTCTACCGGGTGACCGCCTTCGACGGCACGAACCCGCCGGACCAACTGGTCAACGAGAACCGCCAGGTGGGGCCGCCCACCTGGTTCCCCCCGGCCGGGACCGTCGTCGTCCCCCGGATCACACCGGATCCCGAGACCGTCAGGAAGCCCGACGAACTCCTGGCCGCCGCGCAGATCGTGACGCTCCAGGACGTACGCCAGGACGGCTCCGACCCCCGCGACCTGGGCCTCACCATCCTCAAGGAGGACCCGGCGGCCCGCACCAACGAGAACCCCGCCGTGGACCCGCTGTTCAGTCCGGCCGCGGGCTTCGACCCCTGGACCGAGCGGCAGAGCTACACCCCCGACGGCCGCCGGATCGTCGTCACCCGCTTCGAGGACACCGACGCCGGGCGGACCGAGCGGATCTGGATGGCCGACGCCGACGGCGGGAACGCGGCGGTGCTGCCGCTCGCCGGGCGAGGCCCGAACGACTGGGACACCGACCCCGCCTTCTCGCCCGACGGCACCAAGCTCGCCTTCACCCGCACCTCGCCCGGCGGCACCGGCGACGCGGCGGGCCCCAGCCGCATCCTCCTCGCCGATGTCGCCAGCGGTGAGATCCTCGACGAGATCCGGCCGCCCGAGGGGCAGCAGACCGGCGGTGACGCCCAGCCCACCTGGTCCTCCGACGGGGTCAACCTCGCCTTCACCCGTAACCACGTCATCAACGGCCACGGCGGCAACAAGCACATCTGGGTCGTGCCGGTCGCCGACCTCCGCCGGCAGCGGGACCTGAGCTCCACCATCTGCCCCGGCGACTGCGACGTCATCGACGACAGCCCCGCGTTCTCCCCGGACGGCCTGAAGGTGGCGTTCAACCGCAAGGACGGCGGCGGCAGGGTCAACCAGCAGGCCGGCGTCCTCATCAAGCCCCTGCGCGGCGGCGGCTGCCGCGTCGTGCTGCCCTCCGTCCAGAAGGACAACCCCGACGGCTGCGACCTGCCGGTCCCCGACACCACCGTGACCGGCCCCCACCAGCCCCGCGACGTGGCCTGGACCCCCGGCGGCGACAAGCTCGTGTTCACCGCGCGCCGCGAACTCGCCCCGAACTCCATGGAGCAGCTCTCCGTCCTCGACATCGCCTCCGGCGACCTGACCGCCGTCGACGACACGCATGCCGGACGGCAGAAGGAGCCCGCCCTCCAGCAGTCCGTCGACCTGTCGCTGACCGCGCCGCCCGACCGGCCCGCCGTGGAGGTCGGCTCCGAGACCGAGGTGACCATCACCGTCACCAACCGGGGCCCGGCCCCCTCGCCCGGCACCACCCTCACCGTCGACGCCCCGCCCGGCGTACGGCTGGAGGAACTCTCCACCGACACCGCGACCTGCGCACCCGGCACCCCCCAGTGCGACCTGGGCACCGTCCCGCCCGGCACCGACGTGGAGATCACCGCACGGCTGACCGGCGTCACCACCGGAATCCAGCGCGTCAACTGGTCCGTCACCGGCGCCGTCATCGACCCCAGCCCCACGGACAACGCCACCGGCACGATCGTCCCGGTCGAGGACGCCCCACCGCCCACCCCGCCCCCGACGACACCCCCACCGACCACGGCCCCGCCGACCACACCTCCGCCGCCCCCGACCGCCACGCCGACACCCCCCGCACCCACCCCGCCGCCCACGACGACACCCCCGCCGCCCCCGGCCCCCGCACCCCTGCCGCCCGCGCCCGAGGCGGGACCCGCCGTCACCGTGCGGGCCCAGCCCAGCCCCGGGTACGTCGGCGGCAGGGTGGTCGTCACGTACACCGTGCGCAACGGCAGGAACGCCCTGGCCACAGGCCTCCGGCTGGACCTCGGACTGCCCCGGGGCACCCCCGCCGGCCCGCTCCCGGCAGGCTGCGCCGCGGGCGCCTGCACGCTCCCCGACCTCGCGCCCGGCGCCGCCACGGTCATCAGCGTCGTCCTCTCGCCCGACAAGGCGCTCCGTACGACGATCACCGCGTCGCTCACCACCACCGGCACCGACGCGAACCTCCGCGACAACGTCTCCCGGATCCCGCTGCGCATCCTCCAGCCCCGGATCATCGCGGTGCCCAAGGTCGGCAAACCCGGCTTCGTCACCTCCGTACGCGGCAAGGACTTCCCGCCCGGCGCGCCTGTCACGCTCAGCTGGAAGCCGGGCATCACCGCCGCTGCCGCCCCGGCCCGGCCGCTGGGCGACGGCACGTTCATCGCCCAGCTCCTCATCCTGGCCAAGGACGAGATCGGGCCGCGCGACATCACGGCGAAGGGCCCCGGGTTCAGCCCGGTGAAGACGGACTTCCTCGTCGTGCTCGGCACCATCACCCCGCCCGACGAGGTGATCCGCCGATGATCCACGAAGTCGACGAGGGGCTGCGGCTGTTGCTCGCCGAGGCCGGACTGGAGGACAGCGGCGTCGACCTGGTCTTCGACGCCCCGACGAAGGACTGGTCCGCCCGCCGCAACGCCCCGACCATCAGCGTCTTCCTGCACGGCATCCGCGAGGACGCGGCCCGGCGGCGTACCGGCACGGCCGGGACGCACGACGAGGAGGGTGTCGTCACCGGGTGGCGGACCCCGCCGCGCTGGTTCGAGCTGACCTATCTGGTCACCGCCTGGACCAACCGCCCGCAGGACGAGCACCGTCTGCTCTCCGAGGTGCTGCGGACCCTCGTGCGTACGGACACGCTGCCTGCGCGGCTGCACACCGGCAGCCTCGCCGAACTCGGCCTGACCGTCGAGCTGGAGGCGGCGGGTCCCGGAGCCGGCGGCCCGTCCGCCTCCGACGTCTGGTCCGCGCTCGGCGGCGAGCTGAAGGCCGCCATCGACCTCCGGGTCCTCGCCCCGCTGGCCGGCGAACGCACCGCCGCCGGACCTCCGGTCACCGAGGGCCTCGTCATGAAGGCCGCACCGCACGTGGACGGCGAACCCGGCGACCCCGGCCGCCGCCTGCGCTACGACGGGGCGGCCGACCCCGGCGGGCAGGGTTTCGCCGCACCCCGGGAACGGCGACTGCCGCCCGGCCGACGCAGGCGGGGGAACGCCGCACGATGACCCTGGTAGCACAACAGGACGGACAGGAACGCGAGTCGGCCGGCACCGAGGTGCTCTGGGAGCGGCTCGGCCAGGTCGAACAGCGGGTCAGGGAAGCCGTCGCCGCCCGCCGCGCCGCCGACCCGGACCCCGACGACCCCTACCGGGGGCAGTACCTCACCCCCGAGGCGGCGGCCCGCATCCTGGAGACTCGCGACGCGTTCACGCCCGTACCGGCGTACGGGGACGGGGACCGGGTTCCTTCCGGCGCGGGGGACGGCGGCCGGCTCGGCGAACTGGCCGGACGCTTCGGTCTGGCGCCGCCGGACGTCGACCTCCTGCTCATCGCCCTGGCCCCGGACATCGACCCCCGGTTCGAGCGGCTGTACGGGTACCTCAACGACGATCTCACCCGCCGCCGCCCCACCATCGGCCTGGCCCTGGAACTGCGCGGGCTGCCCGCCGCCGGTCCGGGCCGCTTCCGGTTCGCGCCCGCCGCCCCGCTCGTCGCGGGCGGCCTGCTGGAGATCGCAGAGCCCGAACGCCCCCTGCTCTCGCGGCTCTTGCGTGTACCCGACCGGGTCACCGCGTATCTCCTCGGCGACGACGGGATCGACGGCCGACTGCGCGGGATCGTCCGGGAGGACACCCGCACCCCGGAGCCGGACGAGCGGCCCGAGGTCCCCCGGATCGCCGCCGCCCTCGGCACGGGCAGCGGCCTGGTGCACCTGCTCGACCGGGGCGGCGACCCGCACGGCCTCGCGGTCGCGGCCCTGCGCGCAGCGGCCCGGCGCCCGCTCGTCGTCGACATCGCCGCGCTCGCGATCGCACCCCAACCGACCGCTCTCGTACGGGCACTGGCGACCGAAGCCCGCCTCGGCCGCGCCGGAGTGGTCCTCGGCCCGCTCGAAACACTCGCCCCCGAACGCCCCGAGGGGGCCCGGCTGCTCGGGTCCCTGTGCGCGGCGCTCGGCTCCACGCCCCTGATCGCGTACGGGAAGAAGAACTGGGACCCGCTGTGGACGCCGGAGAGCCCGGTGCCCGTCACCGTCCCGCCCCCCGGCCCCGACGGCATGGCCCGGCAGTGGCGGCGGGCGCTCGCCGAAGCGGGCCGCTCGGCCGGCCTCTCCACCGCGCACGCCGCCGCCGACGACACGCTGATCGAGGCGGCCGTCGCCTACCGGCTCGACTCCGGCCAGCTGCGCCGGGCCGCGACCGTCGCCTCCCGGCTCGCCGCCCTGGAGCCCCGACCGGTCGGCCCGGACGACCTGCGGGCGGCGGTCCGCGCCCAGAACGGCGCGGGCCTGGAACGGCTCGCCCGCCGCATCGAGCCCGGCGTCGGCTGGGACGACCTGGTGCTGCCCCCGGCCACCCGCACCCAGCTCGCCGAACTCGCCCTGCGCGCGCGCCACCGCGAGACGGTCCTCGGGCAGTGGCGGATGCGGCCGGGCGGCGGCCGGGGGAGAGGCGTCATCGCCCTGTTCGCCGGGGAGTCCGGCACCGGGAAGACCATGTCCGCCGAGGTGGTCGCCGCCGAACTGGGCATGGAACTCTACGTGGTGGACCTGTCCACGGTGGTCGACAAGTACATCGGGGAGACCGAGAAGAACCTGGAGCGCATCTTCGTCGAGGCGTCCGACGTCAACGGCATCCTGCTGTTCGACGAGGCCGACGCGATCTTCGGCAAGCGCTCCCAGGTGAACGACTCCCGGGACAAACACGCCAACATGGAGTCCGCCTACCTCCTCCAGCGCATGGAGTCCTTCGACGGCATCGCCGTGCTCACCACCAACCTCCGGTCCAACCTCGACGAGGCGTTCACCCGCCGCCTCGACGTGATCGCCGAGTTCCCGATGCCCGACGCCCGCCAGCGCCTCGCCCTGTGGGACCGCTGCCTGGGCCCGGCGGTCCCGCGCGACACCACGCTCGACCTGGAGTTCTGCGCGGACCGCTTCGAGCTGGCGGGCGGCTCGATCCGGGCCTGCGCGGTGACCGCCGCCTACCTCGCGGCGGAGGCCGGGGCCCCGCTGACCATGGACCAGCTCATCACGGCGGTTCTCCAGGAGTACCGCAAGCTGGGGCGGCTGGTGCTGGAGAGCGAGTTCGGCCCGTGGCTGGCGAAGGAGCGGGCGCGCGCGGGGCGGTAGCCCGTACGGTACGCACACGAGGTGCCGCGCCCCACGGGGATCCGTACCCGTGGCCGTACCGCGTCAGAAGTCCACCGCGTCGCGGATCAGCGGGCAGGTCATGCAGTGCCCGCCGCCCCGGCCCCGCCCCAGCTCCGCGCCGACGATCGTGATGACCTCCACCCCGGCCCGCCGCAGCAGGGCGTTGGTCTGGGTATTGCGGTCGTAGGTGAAGACGACCCCCGGCTCCAGGGCCACCGCGTTGTTGCCGCTGTCCCACTGCTGGCGCTCCGAGGCGTAGACGTCGCCGCCCGTCTCGATCACCCGCAGCTGGGGCAGGCCGAGGGCACGCGCCACGACCTCGGTGAACGGTGTCGAACCCTCGTCGGTGATCTCGATCCCGGGCGCCCGGTCCGAGGGCCGCAGCGAGAACGTGTGGACGGCATCCATGATGCGCGGGTACAGCGTGACGATGTCCCGGTCGGCGAACGTGAACACCGTGTCGAGGTGCATCGCCGAACGCAGCTTCGGCATCCCGGCGACGATGACGTGCCCGGCCGCCCCCTCGGCGAACAGCGCCGCCGCGACCTGGGTGATCGCCTGGCGGGAGGTCCGTTCGCTCATGCCCATGAGGACGACGCCGTTGCCGACCGGCATGATGTCCCCGCCCTCGAACGTGGCCCGGCCCCAGTCCCTCTCCGGGTCGCCCCACCAGATCGTGGAGCCCCGGAAGTCCGGGTGGAAGGTGTAGATCGCCTTCATCAGCAGGGTCTCGTCGTGCCGGGCGGGCCAGTACAGCGGGTTGAGCGTCACCCCGCCGTAGAGCCAGCAGGTGGTGTCCCGGGTGTAGAGGGTGTTGGGCAGCGGCGGCATCAGGTACTCCCGCGCCCCCGTGCCCTCCCGGGCGAGACCCACGTACGCCGAACGGAACTCCGCCGGGAGATCCGCGATGGCCAGACCACCGATGAGATGGTCGGACAGCCGGCGCGGCGTCAGGGAATCCAGGAAGGCGCGGGTGTCGTCGACCAGCCCGAGACCCACCTCGTTCGCGTCGATCTTCCGGTCGAGCAGCCAGGATCTGGCCTCCGGGATCTCCATGGTGGCGGCGAGCAGCGCGTGCAGTTCGACGACCTCCACCCCGCGGTCGGTGAGCTGGGCAACGAAGTCGGCGTGGTCCCGCTGGGCGTTCTCCACCCACATCACGTCGTCGAACAGCAGATCGTCGGAGTTGGTCGGGGTCAGCCGGCGGTGGGCCATGCCGGGGGCGCAGACCAGGACCTTGCGCAGCCGCCCCACTTCGGAGTGGACGCCGAGGACGGAAGCGGGGCCGGTGGGTGTCACGGTGAGCCTTTCACTCGATGCATCGGGGTTCTGTCCGTACGGGGCCGGCGCTCACAGCTCGATCCAGCCGAGGGCCAGCGCCGCGACGCCGACGGCGGCACCCGCCACCGACACCGCGCAGATGACCGCTTCACCGGGGGAGAAGACCCGGCGCCCCTGCTCCCGGCGGGACATGACGAAGAGGAAGGTCGCCGGGGCGTAGAGGATGAAGGAGACGAGGACGAACTTCGGCCCGGCCGCGTACAGCAGGAATGCGGTGTAGAGCGTCGCCACGACGGCGATGACCAGCTCGCGGCGGGCGGAGCGCCCGACCGCGCCCCAGCGCTCGGGCCGGGCCGCGACCTTCACCGCGAAGGCGGCGGCCAGCAGGAACGGGATCAGGCTCAGCGCGCTGGTCAGATCGAGGGCGAAGGTGAACGCGTCGTCGGAGAAGAGGGTCACGACGAGCACGACCTGGCTCAGGCACGTGGTCAGGAGCAGCGCGTTCACGGGCACGTCCGCCGCCGTCGACTGCCCCAGGAAGCGCGGCATGTCCTTGTCCTGGGCGGCGACGAAGAGGACCTCGGCGGCCATCAGGGTCCAGGCGAGGTAGGCGCCGAGCACGGAGACGATGAGGCCGACGCTGATGAAGACCTTCCCCCACGTGCCGACGGCCGACTCCAGCACCTCGGCCATCGACGGCTGCCGCAGGTCGGCGATCTCGGCCATCGGCAGCAGCCCGTAACTGACGATCGTGACGGAGGCGAAGACGGCGAACACGCTCAGGAAGCCCAGAACGGTGGCCCGGCCGACGTCCTCGCGGCGCTTGGCGTGCCGCGAGTACACGCTGGCCCCCTCGACACCGAGGAACACGAAGACGGTCGCGAGCATGGTGCCCCGGACCTGGTCGAAGAGGGTGCCGGCCTCGGCGGTCCCGCTGAAGTTGTCGGCGAAGACGGACGGTTCGAAGTAGAAGAGCGCCAGGACGACGAAGAAGAGGATCGGCACGACCTTCGCGACGGTGACGATCCGGTTGATCGCCGCCGCCTCCTTCACACCTCGCCGGATCAGCAGGAAGAACCCCCACAGCCCCACCGAGGAGACGACCACCGCCGTCACCGTGTCGCCGTCACCCAGCACGGGCGCCACCGCGCCGACGGTCGACATGATGAGCACCCAGTAGGTGACATTGCCGACGCAGGCGCTGGCCCAGTAGCCGAAGGCGGAGAAGAAGCCGAGATACTCCCCGAACCCCGCCTTCGCGTACGCGTACACCCCGGCGTCCAGGTCCGGCCGCCGCACGGCGAGCGCCTGGAAGACGAAGGCGAGCATCAGCATGCCCGTCCCGGCGACCGCCCAGGCGATCAGGGCCCCCGCGACCCCGGTCTCCTGCGCGAACCGACTGGGCAGCGAGAAGACTCCGGCCCCGACCATCGAGCCGACCACCATCGCGGTCAGGGTCAGGAGCGACAGTTTGGCGGCCGGGCGGGGCGGGGCCTCGGGGTGGCTCATGGGTTCCCTCGTCGATGCGGTCATCGGCCAACCAGGGAAAGCTAGCAATAGGGCGGGTGTTTTGTCCCGAAATGGGGGTCAGGTGCGACCGGGGGCCGTTCGCCTGGTCGTGCGAGCGGCCCTCGGGGCCGGTTCGGTGAGGGACGTGCCCGCGGGGAGATCGTTGCGGTTGCCGCCCCTGCCCCCATGCCGCACAGACATGTTCGGAATCAGGGTCAAGGCCCTTCTCAGTGGTCGTACGGGGACGGCGGATACACCACGCCCTCCAGGACGACACCCCTGCTTCCTTGCGCAGCGGCGCTGTTCGGCTCAGGGATGAGCTGCGATTCCCACGCGGCCCAACTCTCCGCCATCTGCTGACTGGTCGGTCGGGGTTCTGCCGGCCGCTCTCGGGGCTGCGAGTGCGCAGCGGCCTCGGCCGGGGGCGAGTCGGCCGCGTTGCCTCGCTTACGGTGGCGGCCCCTTGCCGGGGTGCCGCTGTCTTCCCGCAGCATCCCCAGCGTGGACAAGTCCTTCAACCGATCCACGATGCTTGCTACATCGGTGCCGACCTGGGCCGCAAGCACCTGCAGATCCACTCCTTGGCTCCAGCCGTGGCTGAGAGCGGCGTCCAGGTCTGTGGTCCATTCGGTTCGAGGGCCGTCGTCGGAAGCCCTTGAGGCATGGAGCAAGTCGTCCGCAGCGGCCCGGGCGCTGTTCTTGCCCACCTCGCGCCGGACCGACCTGACCTCACGTTCCTGCAGGCCCAACAGATCGGCAACGGACCTGTCCCGGCCCACTGTGACAGCGAATGCGGCGAGCGAGCGACTGCGCCGCATCTGTGCTTCGCGGAGCGCTGCTTCCGCGAATCCGACTTGCTCATCGTGCAAACAGAACTCCTCCGCCAGAACCTTGTGGTGACTCCAGGACTGCTGTGGACCCATGGCTGAATCAACGTTTCTGCTGCCGGAATGTCCTGGCCAGTAACAGATCTTCACTCGAAGGTGGTGATACCTCCGCGGCGGGTAGGCTGGCCTGCGAAAATGAGGTGACCCCTCGGATCGGATCGACTGAGCCTGTAGTTCCGCATGAGGCCACGCAGGCAGGCCGGCGGTGAGCGTCGAGCGCCCGCACTCTGACCCCGCGTCACTCCTGCGCCGTCTGGGCTGTGCGCCGGTCAGCGCGTCTGTCGTCGACCGGGTCCCCGTTCGACGGAGCGGTGGCGCTCATGACGGCGACAAGGGCCATGAAGGTCGCGGTAGCCCCGAACACGGCGCGGCTGAGGGTGCTGGCACGGCGTTCGCTGGCGGTCCGGATGGACCAGGGCTGGACGAAGGTGGCGACAGACGCGCCCTTGACGCGCTTTCTGAGTGCCTGGCGAGAGCTGTCGGCCGAGGTGTCCGGCATCTGCCGGCGGAAGGCGGTGCGGGCATTCTGGAGCCTGGCGGCGGTGGCGGTGGTGCTCGCCTGCGTCTCGAACGCGGCTTCCGCCACACTCAAGTCCAAGCCGTCGCAGAGCAGCACCGTTCGGCGCTGCCACTGCGGAAGTTCCAGTAGTGCCTGCACCACGGGGTCGGAGGACAGCGGATCCGGGCGGTTCAGGCCGGGCCGCAATCGGTGCCAGGGAGACAGCGCGTATTCATGGGTGCGCGCTCGCGCCCACCCTGCGGGGTCGGGATCGCGCGCGACTTCGGGCCAGTGTTCCCAAACCTGGCGGAAGGCGTGTTCGGCGGACTCGAAGGCGAGCGTGCGGCACCCGGTCAGGACATAGGCCTGCTGGGTGAGGCCCTGCACAGTGGAGAGGTACAGCGCGTCGAAGGCCGACTCGGGCGTCGGGGGCGGGAGGTCAGCCGCCGCAGGGGCCGGGCCCGAGCGACTGGTCGGGTCGTGGTGAATGGTGGTGCCCCCGGTTGGTCATGTGATGTCGAATGGTGTCGAGAGTCGGCGGAGGAAACCTTTCTCCGAACCCGTCGGCACGCCTCTCGCGTCCGGATAACGAACAAGTCCCGAGGCCGGGGTATCCGGCGATCGGGTGATCGAATCACGCGAACGAGTCGCGCAGGACGCAACGCAGAACATGCATTCGATATTGTGCGACGCAGTCGGCCGTGGTCTCCTTCGGCAGCCCCATGGAATCCTAATGTCTGACGTGCGCGCCTTTCGCCTGCTTCCGGCACAACCCAGGGACTTTTCCAGGACTTCCACGTCTGTCCCAGGGGGTTCTGAAGGACTTCCCGCCGCGCCGGCAGGGAAGTCCCCGGCAGCGCTGAAAGCGGCGAACGCGCCGGCCGGGGCCCATCCGCCTAGCACTCGATGATGTTCACCGCGAGCCCGCCCCGAGCCGTCTCCTTGTACTTCACGCTCATGTCGGCCCCGGTCTCCTTCATGGTCTTGATGACCTTGTCGAGGGAGACCTTGTGGCTGCCGTCGCCCCGCAGCGCCATCCGCGCCGCCGTGACCGCCTTCACCGCCGCCATGCCGTTGCGCTCGATGCAGGGGATCTGGACGAGCCCGCCGACCGGGTCGCAGGTCAGGCCCAGGTTGTGTTCCATGCCGATCTCGGCGGCGTTCTCCACCTGCTCGGGGGAGCCGCCGAGGACCTCGGCCAGGGCGCCGGCCGCCATCGAGCAGGCCGAGCCGACCTCGCCCTGGCAGCCGACCTCGGCGCCGGAGATCGAGGCGTTCTCCTTGAAGAGGAGGCCGATCGCGCCCGCCGCGAGGAGGAAGCGGACGACGCTGTCCTCCTTCTCCGCCTCGGTGCAGCCGTGGGACGCGAAGTTCATGTAGTAGTGCAGAACGGCCGGGATGATGCCCGCCGCGCCGTTCGTGGGGGCGGTGACGACGCGGCCGCCCGCCGCGTTCTCCTCGTTGACCGCCATCGCGTAGAGGGTGATCCACTCCATCGCGTGGGCCTGCGGGTCGCCCTCGGCGCGCAGCTGGCGGGCCGAGTTCGCCGCGCGGCGGCGGACCTTGAGGCCGCCGGGGAGGATGCCCTCGCGGGACATGCCGCGCGAGACGCAGGCCTGCATGACGCGCCAGATGTCCAGCAGACCGGAGCGGATCTCCGCCTCCGTGCGCCAGGCCAGCTCGTTCTCCAGCATCATCGAGGAGATGGACAGGCCGGTCTCGCGGGAGAGCCGCAGCAGCTCGTCGCCGGTGCGGAAGGGGTGCTTGAGGGCCGTGTCGTCCGGGACGATCGGGTTCTCCCCGGCCACCGCGTCCTCGTCCACGACGAAGCCGCCGCCGACCGAGTAGTACGTCTTCTCCAGGACCGGGGCGCCTTCGGTGTCGTACGCGAAGACCGTCATGCCGTTGGCGTGGTACGGGAGCGCCTTGCGGCGGTGCAGGACCAGGTCGTCGTCGAAGGCGAACGGGATCTCGTGCATGCCCAGCAGGTTGATCCGCCCGCTGGAGCGGATCTCGTCCACGCGCGTGTCGGCGCTCTCCACGTCGACCGTCTGCGGCGACTCGCCCTCCAGGCCGAGCAGGACCGCCTTCGGCGTCCCGTGCCCGTGGCCGGTCGCGCCGAGTGAGCCGTACAGCTCGGCCCGTATCGAGGCGGTGTGCGCGAGCAGGCCCTCGTTCTTCAGGCGGCGCGCGAACATCCGGGCGGCCCTCATCGGGCCCACCGTGTGGGAGCTGGAGGGGCCGATGCCGACCGAGAAGAGGTCGAAGACCGAGATGGCCACGGGAGGACTCCTTGGGGGGTGGGAAGACGCCGTTGTCTGCCTGGGTGGTGCGGGACAAGCGGGGCAAGCGGGATGAGACGGACCGACGGAGGCAAGGAACAGGGCACCGCGCTCACCTCTCCAGTGTGCGCGGTGCCCCGTCACGATGCGCGGAACCGCAGGCCAGGTGCTACTTCAGGCCGGGGTACAGCGGGAACTTCTCGGCCAGCGCGGCGACGCGGGCCTTCAGGTCGTCCGCGTCGTACGACGGCTTGAGCGCGGAGGCGATGATCTCCGCGACCTCCGCGAAGTCCTCGGCACCGAAGCCGCGGGTGGCCAGCGCCGGGGTGCCGATCCGCAGGCCCGAGGTGACCATCGGGGGGCGCGGGTCGTTCGGGATGGCGTTCCGGTTGACCGTGATGCCCAGCTCGTGGAGCCGGTCCTCGGCCTGCTGGCCGTCCAGCTCGGAGTTGCGCAGGTCGACGAGGACCAGGTGCACGTCGGTGCCGCCGGAGAGGACGGAGACGCCCACCTCGGTGACGTCCGGCTGGACCAGGCGCTCGGCCAGGATCCGGGCGCCGTCCAGGGTGCGCTGCTGGCGCTCCTTGAACTCCTCGCCCGCCGCGACCTTGAACGAGACCGCCTTCGCCGCGATCACGTGCTCCAGCGGACCGCCCTGCTGACCGGGGAAGACCGCCGAGTTGATCTTCTTGGCGAGCTCCTGGGTGGAGAGGATCACGCCACCGCGCGGACCGCCCAGCGTCTTGTGCGTGGTGGTGGTGACGACGTGGGCGTGCGGCACCGGGTTGGGGTGCAGCCCGGCCGCGACCAGGCCCGCGAAGTGCGCCATGTCGACCATCAGGTACGCGCCGACCTCGTCCGCGATCCGGCGGAAGGCGGCGAAGTCCAGCTGGCGCGGGTAGGCGGACCAGCCGGCCACGATCAGCTTCGGCTGGGACTCCTTGGCGAGGCGCTCGACCTCCTCCATGTCCACGGTGCCGCTCTCGTCGACGTGGTACGGGACCACGTTGTAGAGCTTGCCGGAGAAGTTGATCTTCATGCCGTGGGTCAGGTGACCGCCGTGGGCCAGGTTCAGGCCCATGATCGTGTCGCCCGGCTTCAGCAGCGCGAACATCGCGGCGGCGTTCGCCTGCGCACCGGAGTGCGGCTGGACGTTCGCGGCCTCGGCGCCGAACAGGGCCTTGATCCGGTCGATCGCGATCTGCTCGACGACGTCGACGTGCTCACAGCCGCCGTAGTAGCGGCGGCCGGGGTAGCCCTCGGCGTACTTGTTGGTGAGGACGGAGCCCTGCGCCTCCATGACGGCGACCGGAGCGAAGTTCTCCGAGGCGATCATTTCGAGGGTGGACTGCTGACGGTGGAGCTCGGCGTCGACGGCGGCGGCGACGTCCGGGTCCAGCTCGTGGAGGGAGGAGTTCAGAAGCGACATCAGGGGGTCCCTTAAGGTCTCAGTTGCCGGAGAACGCGGTGTACTCGTCGGCGGAGAGCAGATCGGCCGGCTCCTCCGCGACGCGCACCTTGAACAGCCAGCCGCCCTCGAAGGGAGCGGAGTTCACCAGCGAGGGGTCGTCCACGACGTCCTGGTTGGCCGCCGTCACCTCACCGGTCACCGGCGAGTACAGATCGCTGACGGACTTGGTCGACTCCAGTTCGCCGCAGGTCTCGCCCGCGGTCACCGTGTCACCGACCTCCGGGAGCTGGGCGTAGACGACGTCACCGAGCGCGTTGGCCGCGTACTCCGTGATGCCGATCGTGGCCACGCCGTCCTCGACGGCCGACAGCCACTCGTGCTCCTTGCTGTACCGCAGCTGCTGGGGGTTGCTCATGACCTGAATTCTCCTGTACGCGGGGGAGTGCTGATGAACGGTGGTCTTGCGGTGTGAGACGGAGGTACGTCACTTCCGTGACGCCTGCGTGCCGGTGCGGAGGGCCCGGAATGCGCCGTTCCCTCCGGGATATCACTTCTGGCGCTTGTAGAACGGCAGCGCGACGACCTCGTACGGCTCGTGCGTGCCCCGGATGTCCACGCCCACGCCCTCGGTGCCCGGCGCGGCGAAGGCCGCGTCCACGTACGCCATGGCGATCGGCTTGCCCAGGGTGGGGGAGGGGGCGCCGGAGGTCACCTCACCGATCACCTGACCGTCCGCCACGACCGGGAAACCGGCGCGCGGGACCCGGCGGCCCTCGGCGATCAGGCCGACCAGCTTGCGCGGCGGGGCGGTCTCGGCGCGCTCGGCGGCGGCCTTCAGCGCCTCGCGGCCGACGAAGTCGCCCTCCTTCTCGAACTTCACGACCCGGCCGAGGCCCGCGTCGAACGGGGTCAGCGCGGTCGTCAGCTCGTGCCCGTACAGCGGCATGCCCGCCTCCAGGCGCAGCGTGTCCCGGCAGGAGAGCCCGCACGGGACCAGGCCGTGCGGCGCGCCGGCCTCGGTCAGCGCCTGCCACAGCTGCTCGGCGTGCTCGGGCGCGACGAAGAGTTCAAAGCCGTCCTCGCCGGTGTAGCCGGTACGGGCGATGAGCGCCGGAACCCCGGCCACCGTGCCCGGCAGGCCCGCGTAGTACTTCAGCCCGTCCAGATCGGCGTCGGTGACGGCCTTCATGATCGCGGGCGACTCGGGGCCCTGGACCGCGAGCAGCGCGTAGGCGTCCCGGTCGTCGCGCACCTCGGCGTCGAAGCCGCCGGCACGCTCGGTCAGCGCGTCCAGCACGATCTGGGCGTTGCCCGCGTTGGCGACGACCATGTACTCGGTCTCTCCGAGGCGGTAGACGATCAGGTCGTCCACGATCCCGCCGTCCTCCTGGACGATCATCGTGTAGCGGGCCCGGCCGTTGCCCACGGTGGCGATGTTGCCCACCAGCGCGTAGCTCAGGAAGGCGGCGGCCTCCGGCCCGGTGACGGTGATCTCGCCCATGTGGGAGAGGTCGAAGAGACCGGCCCGGGTGCGTACGGCGTTGTGCTCCTCGCGCTCGCTGGCGTACCGCAGGGGCATGTCCCAGCCCGCGAAGTCGGTCATGGTGGCGCCGAGCGAGCGGTGCAAAGCGTCGAGGGCGGTGAGACGGGGGGCAGTGCTCATGGATACGGCTCCAGGGCATGACGACGTCAGGACGGAAAATCCTCCCCATCTGTCATCGGAACCTGAGAGGTTCGCCGATAGCCCCTGACGGGGTGTGCCCCCGGAGGGCGCCCCTGTTCAGGGGGCTCGGCTTGCACCTTGGGTGGAGTCGCGGGGCGACTCGCTTTTCAGATCTGCCTCATCCACGCGGTACGGGGCCTGAGAGATTCAAGGGAGGATCTTGCTCCTTCGGCGCCCGGCTCACACTGTGGCCGGAACTCTCCCGCGCGGATTCGAACGGCCGGTATGCAGTTGGCGGGGTCATCATCGCACGCATCGGGGGAGAGTGGGGGGTCAGGTCTCCCCGCAGGTGAAGGCATCGCCGACAGGCCCGAAGCCGGTTGTGCCGTATTGCCTTTTCTTTACACTTCAGGGGCAGACGTGCAAGACCCGACGGCAGGGGGATGGGCGATGACGTTGCAGCGGTCGGTACCGACCGCGGGGGTCGCGCACGGCGCGATGCCCGCACAGCCCGGCGCACCCGTGCGCGAGCTGCTGGGGACCCGCGCGCCGGTGGTACGTGACCTGCGCGGGCGCACCGGCTACGGCCCGCACAGCCTCGATCTCGCCGCCGGTGACATCGTCGTGGTCTCCGGACTCCCCGGCAGCGGCAAGTCCACCCTCATCCGCAGGGCCGTGCAGGGGCGTGCCATCGACTCCCAGAACACCCGCGACAGCTGGGCCGCCGCCATGCCCGGGTTACTGCCCTACGCCCTCTACCGCCCCCTCGTGCGCGCCGCGCACTACCTCGGCCTCCGGAAAGCCCTGCGTTCCGGTGAATCCGTCGTCGTGCACGACTGCGGCACCCAGACCTGGGTACGCCGCTGGCTCGCCCGGCACGCGGCCGCCCGGGGCCGCACCCTCCACCTGATCCTGCTCGACGTGACGCCCGAGGTGGCCCGGCAGGGGCAGCGCGCACGCGGGCGCGGGGTCTCCGGCTACGCCTTCGCCCGCCACCGGCACGCGGTGGCCCGGCTGCTCCGCGACACCGAACAGGGCCTCCTGCCCGCCGGCTGCACCTCCGCCGTGCTGCTCGACCGCGAGTCCGCGGGGGCGCTCGGCCGGATCTCCTTCGCGGACGCCGGAGCTTCCACCGCCGGCTGAGGTTAGGGTGCTGGCCGGAGCAGAGGGCCGCCGCGGCGCGGCCCGGGCGGTTGAGAGAGGGCACAGAGCCAGTGGACATTCCGGCACCCGCACCGGCCCACCCCCAGCAGGGGTGGCCCGCCAACGAGCTCGAAGAGGTGCTGTCGGCCTCGATCGGCGTCCCGGACGCGGGCGGCCGCCTCGTCGAGGTGCTCGGCCGCAGCTCCGTCTGGGTGCCCCTGCCGAACGGCGGCACCCCCGCGAGCGCGGACCTCGACCTGCCGATGATGGAGATCGACGGCGCGGCCTTCGTCCCCGTCTTCAGCTCCGAGGCCCAGTTCCTCAGCTGCGTCGGCAGCCACATGTCCTTCACCGTCGCGCCCGCCCGCGACTTCGCCCGCGGCCTGCCCCCGCAGGTCGGCATCGCCGTGAACCCGGGCGGCGCCGTCGGCATACCGCTGCCGCCGCCCGCCGTCGCCGAGCTCTGCCGGGCGGGCCGCACCGCCCTGGACGGGCCCGCCACCGGCGGCCGGGTCCGGCTGTTCGAGCCGGACTGGCAGCACGACCCGGTCGACTTCCTCACCGCCGTGTCCGAGGAGTTCGAGGCCACCGGAGTCGTGAGCACCGCCCGCCGGACGCTGGCCAGCATCGAGGGCGGCGACCCGGTCCTCTTCGTCGGCGTCGAGTTCGCCACCTGGGACGGAGCGGGGCAGAGCGCCCCCATGGACGCCATCGGCCGCGCGCTCGGCCGGGTCCAGGTGCCCTGGCCGGTCAACCTGGTCCTGCTCGATGTGGCCCAGGACCTCGTCGGCGACTGGATGCGGGAGAAGGTACGCCCGTTCTACCGCCGCGAGGGCCACTGAGGGCACCGGACCCGTCGGCGTGGAGGCCACCGGGGGCCCATCGTATCCACCGGCGTGAGGGCCACCGAGAGCCCCGGGACCGGGCGCCGCGGGACCGTGGCGTCAAGTCGGTGTCTGAAGTGGCGCATAAGCTGGTTTGATGGCGTGGTCGCTCCCGTGTGCCCGGGAACGATGGCGTGAATGCGACGGATCTGCGACGGATCGACGAGGGGCGGAACCCAGGGTGAGTGCGTCAGGCACCGCGGCGGCCGGAAAGGTGGAGCATGTGCTCCGCCAGGTGACCCCCGGGCGTTACGACGCCTACGAGGAGCTGCTCTCCGCTGTCGCCGAGGGCCGGATCTGGATGCTGCTCTGGCACGGCACGGCCGGCTCGCCGGACGCCCAGTACGGGAACATGGAGATCGACGGCCTGGGGTACGCCCCCTGCGTCACCTCCGCCCAGGAGCTCTCCGCCAGTGGCTGGAACCGTGCCCACGAGCTGGTCACCGGACGCGACATCGCCCGCGCCCTCTTCCCCGACCGCTGGGGCATCTGGCTCAACCCGCACGCCCCCGGGGGCGGCGTCGGCATCCCCTGGCTCGATCTGCGCCGTATCGCCACCGGCCTGGACCGGCTGCCCGCCGGACCGCTCCGGCTGAGCGAACCCGCCATCGAGCTCCCGCAGTTCTACGCCCTGCTCACCCAGAACGCCCACCGCACCCCCGCGATCCGCTCCCTGCGCCGCGCCTGGGTGCACCCCGCGGTCGGCGTCCCGTATCTCGCGATCGGCCTCGACCTCTACGACACCGGCCGCGCCTCCGTCGAATCGGCGCGCGAGATGATGCGGCAGTCGGTCGGCGCGGTCCCCGAGGGGCTGCCGGTCTCCACCGTCGCGCTGTCCGACGAGTACGACCCGGTCGGCATGTGGCTGCGCGCCAACACGCGCCCGTTCTACGACCGCGAGGCCCACGCCCCGGCGGGCCCCGCGCAGGCCGCCGCGCCCGGCTACGGCTACCCGCCGCTTCCTCGCTGAGCCGAAGGGCCCCGCAGAACCGAAGGACCCCCGTCGCGGGGAAGAGCTCCGCCCTCGGTCACCCTCCGTCGAACCCCCCTCGATGTCCGGCTTGTTAACTTCCCCCGTGAGGATGTCCCGGAACTGGACGGTTTGTTAACTGTCCGGGTCTCGACTAGGTCTCACCGCTATCCGGACTGTTCTCTTGCGGCAGGCACCGTCTGTAGTGTGCGGCCATCAAACCTCACCACATGGCGAACCAGGGGTGGACCCATGCGAATATTCAAGTCCCGGGCTGTCCGGGCGATCACGACGGCGGTCGCTGTCGGTCTGGTCGCCACGGGCTGTTCCAGCGATCGGGACGGGGGTGACGCCAAGGGTGGCGACAAGGACACCTTCGTCTTCGCCGGAGCCGGTGACCCCGGTTCCCTCGACCCTGCCCTCGCGAGCGACGGCGAGACGTTCCGCGTCACCCGTCAGGCCTTCGAGGCGCTGCTGGAGCACGAGCCCGGCGGCAGCAAGCTCGTCGGCGGTCTCGCCGAGAAGTGGTCGAGCGACGAGGCCGGCAAGGTCTGGACGTTCAACCTCCGCCAGAACGTCAAGTTCCACGACGGCGAGGCGTTCAACGCCGCCGCGGTCTGCGCGAACTACGACCACTGGTTCAACTGGAAGGGCACGTACCAGTCCAGCGCGGTCTCCTACTACTGGCAGACCATCATGGGCGGGTTCGCGAAGAACGAGGACGCCGAGGCGCCCGAGCCCAACTACAAGTCCTGCACCGCCAAGGACGAGAACACGGCCGTCATCGAGGTCAACGAGCCCTCGGCGAACCTGCCGGGCGGCTTCTCGCTCCAGGCCCTGGCGATCCACTCGCCGAAGGCCATCAAGGAGTACGAGAAGCAGGACGCGACCGCCAAGGGCGACGCGATCACGTACCCCAAGTACAGCCAGGAGGCCGGCACGGTCGCCGGTACCGGCCCGTACAAGATCGTCAAGTGGAACAAGGGGAACAAGGAAGTCTCCCTGGAGCGCTTCGACGACTACTGGGGTGAGAAGGCCAAGGTGAAGAACCTGGTCTTCCGCACCATCTCCACCGAGGAGACCCGCCGTCAGGCGCTCCAGGCGGGTGACATCGACGGCTACGACCTGGTCGCGCCGGCCGATGTGACGACGCTGGAGAAGGAGGGTTACGAGGTTCCGACCCGTGACGTCTTCAACATCTTCTACCTCGGCATGAGCCAGTCCGCCAACCCGGCGCTGAAGAAGCCCGAGGTCCGGCAGGCGATCACCCACGCCATCGACCGCGAGAACATCGTCAACACCCAGCTGCCCGAGGGCGGCAAGGTCGCGACCCAGTTCATGCCCGACACGGTCGCCGGCTACTCGGACAAGGTGAAGACCTACCCGTTCGACACCGCCAAGGCGAAGGACCTCCTCAAGCAGGCCGGCGAGGAGAAGCTCTCCATCGAGTTCTGCTACCCGACCGAGGTCACCCGCCCGTACATGCCTGCCCCGCAGGACATGTTCGAGCTGATGAAGGCCGACCTGGAGAAGGCCGGCATCACCGTCAAGCCGAAGGCCATGAAGTGGGCCCCGGACTACCTGGACGCCACCGAGGCGGGCTCCTGCGCCCTGCACATGCTCGGCTGGACCGGTGACTTCAACGACGGCTACAACTTCATCGGCACCTGGTTCGCCGGACCGGACAAGCAGTGGGGCTTCAAGGACCAGAAGGTCTTCGACGCCGTGAACGCCGCTTCGAAGGTCACGGACCCGGCCGGCCGCACCGAGGCCTACAAGAAGGCCAACGAGGCCATCGCCGAGTACGTCCCGGGCGTGCCGATCTCCTCGTCGCCCCCGGCCATCGCGTTCGCCAAGAACGTCAACCCGCCGAAGGTCTCCCCGCTGACGCAGGAGAACTTCGCCGAGGTCTCCTTCAAGTAATCGCACACCAGCGGGTCCGCCCGGCCACAGCAACCAGGTGGCCGGGCGGACCCGCATCGACGCACGTGAGAAAGGGGCATGCGGGGTGCTGCGACTCGTCGTAAGAAGACTTCTCCAGCTCATTCCCACCCTGCTCGGCCTGTCGGTCCTGCTGTTCCTCTGGCTGAACCGACTGCCCGGCGGACCCGCCTCAGCGATCCTGGGCGAGCGGGCCACCGAAGCCGAAGTGGCGAGAATCAACCGTGCACTCGGGCTCGACGAGCCGGTGCACGTCCAGTACTGGCGCTTCCTCAAGCGCATCTTCGAGCTCGACCTCGGAACCTCCACCCAGACCGGCCAGCCGGTGTGGGACGAGTTCGCCCTGCGTTTCCCGGCAACCGTGGAGCTCAGCGTCGCCGCGATCCTGATCGCCGTCGCCGTCGGCATCCCGATGGGCTACCTGGCGGCCAAGCGGCGCGGCGGCTGGCTGGACGTCGCCTCGGTCTCCGGATCGCTGCTCGGCATCTGCATCCCGGTCTTCTTCCTGGCGATGCTGCTGCGCGGGATCTTCTCCGTGGAGCTGGGCTGGTTCCCCAGCCAGGGCCGCCTCACCACCGGCATCAACGCCACCGACGTCACCGGATTCGCGGTACTGGACGGGTTGTTGACCGGCGAGTTCGACGCCAGCTGGGACGCGATCACGCACCTGGTCCTGCCCGCCGTCGCCCTCGCCTCCATCCCGCTCGCCGTGATCGTCCGGATGACCCGGGCCAGCGTCCTGGAGGTGCTCGGCGAGGACTACATCCGTACCGCCGAGTCCAAGGGCCTCGACAAGGGCACCGTGCGCGGCCGGCACGTGCTGCGCAACGCGCTGCTGCCGGTGATCACCGCGGTCGGCCTGCTGACCGGCAGCCTGCTCTCCGGTGCGGTGCTCACGGAGTCCGTCTTCGACTTCGGCGGCATCGGCTCCTTCATCCGTACCGCGATCGACGGCCGCGACTACCCGGTCCTCGTCGGGTTCATTCTCTTCATCGCGATGGTGTACGTGCTGATCAACCTGCTGGTCGACCTCGCGTACAGCATCATCGACCCGAGAGTGCGGGTGCACTGACGTGACGATCCTGACCAACAAAGCAGACAAGATCGACCGTCTTGCCGAGCTGACCCAGAGCAACGAGAGCGTCAACGGCAGCAGCCTGTGGCGCGAGGCGTTCCGGCGCATGCGCTCCAGCAAGATGGCGATCATCGGCGCGGCGATCATCGCCGCGTTCGTCCTCGTCGCCGTCGTGGGGCCGATGCTGGCCCCGCACGGTGCGACCGCGCAGACCTGGCGCAGCGAGGTCTTCCCCAACCAGGGCAAGTTCATCGGCATGCGCGGCGAGAACTGGTTCGGCCTGGACCACCTGGGCCGCGACATGTTCTCCCGCTGGCTCGTCGGCGCCCGGCAGACGCTGCTCGTCGGTGTGGTCTCCATGCTCATCGGCCTGATCGTCGGCGCGCTCGTCGGTGTGCTCTCCGGAGCCGCCGCGACCCTCGGCGGCAAGGCCGGGCAGCGCATCGACACCGTGATCATGCGCTTCACCGACATCATGCTGTCGCTGCCCTCGCTGCTGCTCGCGGTCTCCATCGCCGCCGTGCTCGGCCAGTCGCTGACCACCGTGATGATCGCCGTGGGTGTCGTCCAGATCCCCATCTTCGCCCGCCTGCTGCGCGGTTCGATGCTGGTGCAGGGCGGCGCGGACTACGTGCTGGCCGCCAAGGCGGTCGGTATCCGGCGCAAGCGGATCGTGCTCACGCAGATCCTGCCGAACTCGCTGAGCCCCGTGATCGTCCAGGCCACGCTGAGCCTGGCCACCGCGATCATCGAGGCCGCCGCCCTGTCCTACCTGGGGCTCGGCAACCCCGACCCGGCCGTTCCCGAGTGGGGCGTGATGCTCTCGCAGGCGCAGCGCTTCTTCGACAACGAGCCGATGATGGCGGCGTACCCGGCCATCGGGATCATCATCACCGCCCTCGGCTTCACCCTGCTCGGCGAGGCCATGCGCGAAGCCCTCGACCCGAAGTTGCGAGGCTGAAGCCCCATGTCACTGCTCTCCGTTGAGGAACTCAGCGTCACCTTCACCGCCCGCGGCCGCAAGGACGCCACGGCCGTGGACGGCGTCTCCTTCGCCGTCGACCAGGGCCAGGTCGTGGGCCTGGTCGGCGAGTCGGGCTGCGGCAAGTCCGTCACCTCGCTCGCGCTGATGGGGCTGCTGCCCCGCAAGGGCGTGCGGATCGGCGGCCGTGCCGAGTTCGACGGCCAGGACCTGCTGACCATGAACGAGCGCAAGCTCCGCGACATGCGCGGCAGCCAGCTCGCGATGATCTTCCAGGACCCGCTGTCCTCGCTGAACCCGGTCGTCCCGATCGGCATCCAGGTCACCGAGATCCTCCAGCGCCACCGCGGCCTGAAGGGCGAGAAGGCCCGGAAGGAAGCGGCGTCCCTGCTCGACCGGGTCGGCATCCCCGACCCGACGCGGCGGCTCAAGGAGTACCCGCACCAGCTCTCCGGCGGTATGCGCCAGCGGGCGCTGATCGCCATGGCGGTCGCCTGCGCCCCTCGGCTGCTGATCGCCGACGAGCCGACGACGGCCCTGGACGTCACCATCCAGGCGCAGATCCTGGAACTCCTGAAGGAACTGGTCGACCAGGAGGGCACCGCCCTGCTGATGATCACGCACGACCTCGGCGTCGTCGCGGGTCTCTGCGACGAGGTCAACGTCCTCTACGCCGGACGGGCGGTGGAATCGGCGGGCCGCCGCGAGCTGTTCGCCCACCCCACCCACCCGTACGCGCACGGACTGCTCGGCTCCATCCCGCGACTGGACGCACCGCGCGGCGAGCCGCTCAACCCGATCCGCGGCTCCATCAACGACAAGATCGCCTGGGCCGACGGCTGCGCGTTCGCACCCCGGTGCGACCACTACACGATGGAGTGCCTCACCGGCACCCCCGAACTGACCGAACCACGCGCGGCCGGACACCAGGTGCGCTGCGTCAACCCGGTCCTGCCCACGGCGGAGGTCCCGGCATGAGCCTTCTCGAACTGGACGACGTCAAGGTCCACTTCCCGGTCAAGAAGGGCCTCTTCTTCGACCGTACGGTGGGCCACGTCTACGCGGTCGACGGCGTTTCGCTGTCCATCGAGGCCGGCCAGACGTACGGCCTGGTCGGCGAGTCGGGCTGCGGCAAGACGACGCTCGGCCGCGCGGTCCTGCGGCTGAACGACATCACCGACGGCGGGGTCGTCTTCGACGGCACCGACCTGGCGAAGCTGCCGGGCGAGGAGATGCGGGCCTTCCGCCGCCGCCTCCAGATGGTCTTCCAGGACCCGCTGGGCAGCCTCAACCCCCGGCAGAACATCGAGTCGATCCTGTCCGAGGGCATGGCCGCCCACGGCATCGGCAAGGACCAGGCGGAGCGCCGGGAGAAGATCAAGGACATCCTGGCCAAGGTCGGCCTGCCGTCCAACGCGCTCTCCCGCTACCCGCACGAGTTCTCCGGCGGCCAGCGCCAGCGCATCGGCATCGCCCGCGCGCTGGTCCTGGAGCCGGACGTGATCATCTGCGACGAGCCGGTCTCCGCGCTCGACGTCTCGGTCCAGGCGCAGGTCATCAACCTGCTGGAGGAGCTCCAGGAGTCCCTCGGCCTGACCTACCTGGTGATCGCGCACGACCTCGCGGTCGTCCGGCACATCTCGGACGTCATCGGGGTGATGTACCTCGGCGGGCTCGTCGAGGAGGCCCCGAGCGACGCGCTGTACGCGGGGCCCCGGCACCCGTACACCAAGGCGCTGATGTCGGCCGTCCCGGTGCCCGACCCCGAGATCGAGGACCGCCGCGAGCGCATCCTGCTCCACGGCGACCTGCCCTCCCCGGCGAACCCGCCGGCCGGCTGCCGGTTCCACACCCGCTGCCCGTGGGTGCAGGAGACCAAGTGCGCCACGGAGCGCCCGCCGCTGCTGGACACCGGCGACGGTCACAAGGTGGCCTGCCACTTCACGGCCGAGATCGAGGCCGGAACGGTGAAGCGGACCCTGGCGACCGGCATCGAGGCGGTCGTCGGTACGGAGACGGTCGCGGCCGAGGCCGAGGAGGTCTCGGAGGCCGAGACCGAGGCCCCGGCAGCGGACGCCCCGAAGAAGGAGCCCGCGACCGTACCGGCCCAGGCCGACGCGAACGCCAGGGCGAAGGCGACGGACGCCGGGGAGGCCAGGACGAAGGCGGCCGACGCCACGGAAGAGGCCGCGGACGCCCCGGAGAAGGCGGAGGACAGCCCCAAGACCTAGGGAACGTCCGGGACCGGCACAATTGCCCGGTGCTCACCGAACTGTTCACGCCCTCCGTCCAGCATGCGCTCGACCTCGTCGGGATCTTCGTCTTCGCGATCTCGGGCGCGCTGCTCGCCGTCCGCAAGAACTTCGATGTCTTCGGCATCGCGGTTCTCGCGGAGGTGACAGCGCTGGGCGGAGGGCTGTTCCGTGACGTCATGATCGGCGCGATCCCGCCCGCCGCCTTCACCGACCTCGGCTACTTCATCACCCCGCTCTTCGCCGCCGGCCTGGTCTTCTTCCTCCACCCGCACGTGGAGCGCATCCAGGTCGGCGTCAACGTCTTCGACGCGGCGGGGCTCGGCCTGTTCTGCGTGACCGGCACGGTCAAGGCGTACGAGTACGGCCTCGGGCTCACCGCGTCCGCGGCGCTCGGCCTGGCCACGGCGGTCGGCGGCGGTGTGCTGCGCGATGTGCTCGCCAACGAGGTCCCCTCGCTGCTGCGCTGGGACCGGGACCTGTACGCGGTGCCCGCGATCGTCGGCGCGACCATGGTGGTGCTGTGCATCCGCTTCGACACCCTCAACGCCCTGACCAGCGGGATGGCGGTGATCGCCGCGTTCGTCCTGCGGCTGCTGGCGCTGCGCTTCCACTGGCGGGCGCCCCGGGCCTACAACCGGACCTCCGCACGGGCCGAGGAGGGGCCGGCGGCGACGTAGGGCGGGTCGGCCGGGTAACGGAGCTCACAAAAAGCTACCGCTCAGTAGGGTGGTGGATGTACCGTGCATGCCATGGCACAGGCAGCGACTGAGGCAGTGACCGGAGCGGCGCCGACCGCACCGGCGACCATCGGCGACAGCGAGTTCGACCGGGACACGGCGGTCACCCTGCGCGAGGACGGCGTCTACGACGCCGAGCTCTCCGCCGGCTGGACGATCATCCACGCCGTCAACGGGGGCTATCTGCTGGCCCTGCTCGGCCGGGCCCTGGGCGAGGCCCTGCCGCACCCGGACCCGTTCTCCGTCTCGGCGCACTACCTCACCGCCTCCGTGCCCGGCCCGGCGGTGATCCGCACCCAGACCGTCCGGACCGGCCGGACCCTCTCCACGGGTCAGGCATCCCTCTTCCAGTACGCGGAGGACGGCAGCGAGGTCGAGCGCATCCGGGTCCTGGCCACCTACGGCGACCTGGACACGCTCCCCGACGATGTCCGCACCACGGCCCTGCCGCCCGCCATGCCCGACCGGGACCACTGCCTCGGCCCCAGCGACGGGGCACCCAAGATCCCCGGCAGCTCCGCCATCACCGACCGCCTCGACATCAAGCTCGACCCGGCCACCGTCGGCTGGGCGGTCGGCGCACCCTCCGGCAAGGGCGAGATGCGCGGCTGGTTCGGCCTGGCCGACGGCCGCGATCCGGACCCGCTGTCGCTGCTCCTCACCGTGGACGCCCTGCCGCCGACCTCGTTCGAGCTGGGCCTGACCGGCTGGACGCCCACCGTCGAGCTGACCACCCACATCCGCTGCCGCCCCGCCCCGGGCCCGCTGCGCGTCGCCATCACCACCCGCAACCTCGCGGGCGGCTTCCTGGAGGAGGACGCCGAGGTCTGGGACAGCGCCGACCGCCTCGTCGCCCAGTCCCGGCAGCTCGCCAAGGCCCCGCGGACTTCCTAGAGGGTGTCCGGGTCCACCCCGTGGGCCCGGGCGTTCGCGGTGATCACCCGGCACAGCCAGCCGCCCAGGCCCGGGGCGACGGAGTCGTAGTGCGCGACCCACCCGGGGTCCTCGGCATACGTCCGGCCGATGCACACCTGGAGGGCGTACGTGCAGTCGAAGTACGTCGAGATCAGCGCGTGGTGCCGTTCGGCGAGGGCGTTCGCGCGGTCCGAGCCCGGTGCGGCGCCGTCGCGGTGGGCGGCGGCCAGGCCGGCCTCCAGCGCCTCGTTGGCCGCCGCCACGTCCTTCCAGTCCTCGGGGCTCATCGCGGCCGCCCGCTGCGTGTACTGCGCCCACTGCTCCGTTCCGCCCCAGCGCTCCTCGGCCTCCTCGGTCCAGGAGGGCTGCCAGTCGGCCCCGAAGATCTCCACCTGCTCCTCGGGCGTCAGCCGGATGCCGGGCCTCGACTCCAGCAGCATCCGGTCGACCGCGCCGACCATCCGCTCCAGCCGGGAGATCCGGTCCACGAGCTGCCCCCGCTGCCGGCGCAGATGCTCGCGCGCATCGGCCTCCGGGTCGTCCAGGAGCCGCCCGATCGCGGACAGCGGGATGCCGATCTCCCGGTAGACGAGGACCCGGTGGAGCCGGGCGACGTCGTCGTCCCCGTACACCCGGTAGCCGGACCGGGTGCGTCCGCCCGGCCGCACCAGGCCGATCGCGTCCCAGTGGTGCAGCGTCTTCACGCTGACCCCGACGAGCGCGGCGGTCCGCCCCACGGTCAGCCCGTCGGCGGGCGGTTCCCCGGGGCGGTGGTCCTTGTCCCTCACCGGACCAGTCTCCCGTGGCCGGGGCGCGGCGGGCGCGGGCCGGCCGGTCACGCGCTCGTGGCCACGCCCGCGCGTCCGAGGATCTGCCGGGCGGGCAGGGCGACGCTCGCGGCGGCGGTCAGCCCGGTGGCGGCGAGGTGGGCGTCCACGAACCGCAGCCCGGCCGCGTACCCGGCGAAGTCCGGCAGCCCCACCGGCCGCTGCCCCAGCTGAAACGCGGTGCGGTCGCCGAACACGTACGGGGACAGGTTCCGCATCCCCGCCACGTCGATCCCGGCCGCCACCTTCGCGCAGACCTCGTCCAGCTCCGGGCCGCGCAGGGACGCCGTCCAGGGGCCCATGGCGGCCTCGCCGGCCAGCTCCCGCACGAACGCCTCGGCCAGCCCCTCGGCCACGACCTGCTCGCCGACCGTGACCGCCATCGGGTCCCAGGCCACGTTGGCGTAGCGGACGTTGTGGTGCAGCTCATGGGCGGCGGCGTGCTCGATCTTGGCCAGAGCGGTCCCGGTGGGCCACATCATCAGCAGGATCGCGCCCGGGATGCCGCCGAGGCCGAAGTACCCCTGATTGAGGGCCATCAGCGGGTCGTCCGGGTCGCCGAGCACCAGGACCACATGCACCGTGCCGGCGGTCCGCACCCCGGGCGCCGCCGCGCCCAGCAGCTCCCGCGCGGCGGCGAGGGAGTCCTCGACCCGCCGCCACACCCCGGCCTCCCGCATCCGGCCCAGGGCGGGCAGGAGGCGCGGGTCGTCCCGGTCGATCGGGAATCCGCTGCCGGCGCGGTGCGTCTCGACCAGGTCGCCGACCCCCACCCCGGACATCACCTCCTGCAACGGGGCGAATATCTCGCGCAGGGCGTCGGGCCGCTGGGCCACGGGGCGGTGCAGGAGGTCGAGCAGGGCGGACGCGGTGTCATGGACGACGATCTTCATACCCGGGGACCGTAGAGCCTCCTGTTACGGGAGGGTCAAGGGCGACCGAGGGAGACCGAGGAGCGCCGGGGTGGCCGGGGGCGGCGGGGGGCGTTCCATGGGCCGTCCAGGGCGGCCGGGGGCGTTCCATGGGCCGTCCAGGGCGGCCGGGGGTGACCGGGGCGTTCCCTGGGGCGTCCAGGGGCCAAGAGCGGTGGGGGGCGGTCAGCCCTCGTCCAGCCAGTGCGCCCGGCCGATGGTGACCAGTCGCAGCCGCCGCCGGGCCACCCGGACGACCTCCGCCTCACCCTCCGGCCCGGCCTCCAGCAGGGTCGACGTGGTGATCACCATGTGGTCCACATAGAGGCCGCCGAGCATCAGCAGGTCCTCCTCGCTCCAGCCGGCGGACCCCGGCTCCTGGCCGAGCGCGCACGCCACCTCCTCGGCGAACCGCCGCAGTTGAGCCGCGATGGCCGCGCGCACCGGGCCGACCCCACCGTGCTGCTCCCGTGCGATGAACCGGAAGTGGGCGGGCTGCGCGCCGACATGACGCGCGATCACCGCCACGCTGCGGTCCAGCCGCTCCTCGCTGTCGCCCGTCTCCGCGAGCACCGCGGCGATCAGCCCGTGCAGGCTGCCCAGGGTCTCCTCGACCAGGGCCACGCCGAGCGCCGCGGTGTCCTCGAAGTGCCGGTAGAAGGCCGTCGGGGTGACCCCGGCGGCCCGGGTGACCTCCCGCAGTCCCAGGCTGCTCAGACTCTGGTGCTCCAGGAGGTCGAGCGCCGCGTCCAGGAGGGCCTGGCGCGTCCTGAGCTTCTGGGTCCGGCGAACGCCGACGGGAGTGTGACTCATGCCATTCAGTAAACAACCGTTCTCCGAGTCAGGGGAAGGGTGCGGGGTTTAGACTTTCAAGTCAGTGAACACTCGTACTCCGAACGGCCTTCGTCGTCGCACAGAGAGGTTCCGCCGTGCTCGTCCTCGTCGCCGCGCTGCTCCTGCTGGGAATCCTCCTCGGGGCGGTCGCCCACCTCCCGCTGCCGCTGAGCCTGGCCGCCGCGGCTGTGATCGGCTGCTGGCTGCTGATCTTCGCCGTACGCGAGCGCGCGTCGCGCCGCCTTCACTGACCCGCCGCACGCACCGATCCGCAGCACCCGCACCCGCACCCGCCGAGCCTGCCGTTTCCCGGACCGATCCGAAGGAGCTCGCACCATGACCCTCACCCTCATCGACCGCACCCGCCGCACGGACGCGGCCCCTGACAAGGGCATCGACAAGAACGTCGGCAAGGGCGTCGTCGACCCGGGCGCGGTGCCGGAACCGGAGGAGATCCGCGACGCCGCTCCGCGCCGGGCCCCCGGCCGTGAGGCGGACGGTCTCGCCGTCGCCTCGTTCGTCCTCGGGCTGGTCGGGTTGCTGGTCTTCAACATCGTGCTCGGGCCCACGGCGATCGTGATGGGGCTGCTGGCCCTGGTCCGTCACACCCGCCGTCGCGGACGTGCCTGGCTCGGACTCGCCCTGGGCGTCGCCGATCTCGCCGTGCTCGCCGCCCTGGTCACCGCCAACGGCACGGTCGCCTGGAGCGTCGGCGGCTGACGTACGGCCCCTCGCGGCCCCGCGAGCCGCCGCCCGGAGCATCGGCGGCGGAAACGCACGCCTCCACGCGTACCCGCGAGCCGCTCTCCCCGTACCGGATCGGGCTCCGGGCCGGGGTCCTCGGCCGCCCTTCGCGCCGGTCCGCCGCCCCCTTTGAAGCGTGCGCGGGGGCCGGGCCGTGACGCGCCCGGCATGCGCCCCACCCCGGGCTCGTAGAATCGGCCCCACCATGGCTTACCTCGACCACGCCGCGACCACCCCGATGCTTCCCGAAGCGATCGAGGCGATGACCGCCCAGCTCTCCGTCACCGGCAACGCGTCCTCGCTGCACGCCGCCGGACGCCGGGCCCGCCGCACCGTCGAGGAGTCCAGAGAAGCCCTCGCCGACTCCCTCGGCGCCCGCCCCAGCGAGGTGGTGTTCACCTCCGGCGGCACGGAGGCCGACAACCTCGCCGTCAAGGGCCTCTACTGGTCCCGCCGCGACGCCGACCCCCGCCGCACCCGGGTCCTCGCCGGCCCCGTCGAACACCACGCCGTCCTCGACGCCGTCGACTGGCTCGCCGAACACGAGGGCGCGAACGTCGACCACCTCCCCGTCGACCGGCACGGCCGTGTCCATCCCGAGGCCCTGCGCGAGGCGATCCTCCGCAACCCCGACGACATCGCGATGATCACCGTGATGTGGGCCAACAACGAGATCGGCACGATCATGCCGGTACGGGAACTGGCTTCGGTGGCAGCGGAGTTCGGGATCCCCATGCACGCCGACGCGGTCCAGGCCTTCGGTCAGCTGGAGGTCGACTTCGCCCGCTCGGGACTGGCCGCGATGACGGTCAGCGGGCACAAGATCGGCGGCCCGTTCGGCATCGGCGCCCTGCTGCTGGGCCGCGACCACACCCCCGTGCCCGTGCTGCACGGCGGCGGCCAGGAGCGGCACGTCCGCTCCGGCACCCTGGACGTGCCCGCCGTCGCCTCCTTCGCGGTCGCCGGACGGCTGGCGGCCGAGCGGCGCGAGGAGTTCGCCCGGAGGGTCGGCGCCCTGCGCGACGAGCTCGTGACCGCCGTGCGCCTCGCCGTGCCGGACGCCGTGCTCGGCGGCGACCCGGATCCGGCCGGCCGCCTGCCCGCCAACGCCCACTTCAGCTTCCCCGGCTGCGAGGGCGACTCCCTGCTCCTGCTGCTGGACGCACAGGGCATCGAATGCTCCACCGGCTCCGCCTGCACCGCCGGGATCGCCCAGCCCAGCCACGTACTCCTGGCCACCGGGACCGATCCGGACCTGGCCCGGGGCACCCTGCGTTTCTCGCTCGGCCACACCTCGACCGAGGACGACGTGAAGGCGCTGGCCGAGGCGATCGGCCCGGCGGTCGAGCGGGCGAGGACGGCCGGACTCAGCTGAGGCGGGCGCGCACGCCGGGCTCAGCTGGGGGCGCGCACGCCGGGCTCAACTGACGAGGGCCGCCCCCCAGAGGCGCTACGCCTTCGCCGTCGGCGAGGGCGTGGGGCTCGGCGGGGCCGTCGCGGCCCGCCGCACCAGCTTCATGTACCGGTCCCAGTCCCAGTGCGGCCCCGGGTCGGTGTGGTCGGTGCCCGGCACCTCCACATGCCCGATGATGTGCTCCCGGTCGATGGGTATGCCGTGCCGCGCGCAGATCGACGCCGTGAGCCGCGCCGACGCCGCGTACATCTCCTTGGTGAGGTCCTTCGGCCGGTCCACGAACCCCTCGTGCTCGATGCCGACCGCGCGCTCGTTGTAGGAGCGGTTGCCCGCCTGGTACGCCACGTCCAGCTCGCGGATCATCTGCACCACCCGCCCGTCCTGCCCCACGATGTAGTGCGTCGCGGCCCGGTGCGCGGGGTCCTGGAACACCTTCACCGCGCTGGCGAAGCTGCCCTGGGTGACATGGATGATCACCCGGTCGACGCGGAAGTCGTCGGGCCGGTCCGCGCGCCGCCAGTTCGCCTCCGACGCGGCCACCCAGGTCGCTCCCGGGTAGTCCAGCTCGCCCGGCTTCCGGGGCTTCTCGACGCCGGGGACCTGCCACCACAGGCGCTTCACCTCGTCGCGCGCGAGCACGGCGGCGGTACCGGCGGCCGCCACCGCGCCACCGCCGATCAGCAGCGCGCGGCGGCTGACGCCGTCCGCCGGCTTCTTCCGCGAAGGCTTTCCCGACGGCTTTCGCCCGGCCCGGGTGCTCCCGTTCTTCCCCATGTGGTCGTCAACGCTTATCCGTGAGCGTTCGGTTCCCGGTGACCCGTACCCTGGAGGGGCTATGACTCAGACTTCCCAGCGCCCCCTGCGTGTCCTCGCCGCGATGTCGGGCGGCGTGGACTCCGCCGTCGCCGCCGCCCGCGCGGTCGAGGCGGGCCACGACGTGACCGGTGTCCACCTCGCCCTGTCCGCGAACCCCCAGTCCTTCCGGACCGGCGCGCGCGGCTGTTGCACCATCGAGGACTCCCGGGACGCCCGCCGCGCGGCCGACGTCATCGGTATCCCGTTCTACGTCTGGGACCTGGCGGAACGCTTCCGCGAGGATGTCGTGGAGGACTTCGTCGCGGAGTACGAGGCCGGGCGCACGCCCAACCCCTGCCTGCGCTGCAACGAGAAGATCAAGTTCGCCGCGCTGCTCGACAAGGCGCTCGCCCTCGGCTTCGACGCCGTCTGCACCGGCCACTACGCCACGGTCGTGCTCACCGAGGACGGCAGCCGCGAGCTGCACCGTGCGTCCGACATGGCCAAGGACCAGAGCTATGTGCTCGGCGTCCTGGACGAGAAGCAGCTCGCCCACGCCATGTTCCCGCTCGGCGACACCCTCACCACCAAGGACGAGATCCGCGCCGAGGCCGAGCGCCGGGGCCTGGCCGTCGCCAAGAAGCCCGACAGCCACGACATCTGCTTCATCGCCGACGGCGACACCCAGGGCTTCCTCGCCGACCGTCTCGGCGGCCCGGCCGAGGGCGACATCCTCGACGAGTCGGGTACGAAGCTGGGCACCCACGAGGGCGCGTTCGGCTTCACCATCGGCCAGCGCAAGGGCCTGAAGATCGGCCACCCGGCCCCCGACGGCAAGCCGCGCTACGTCCTCGACATCTCCCCGGTGAACAACACGGTCACCGTCGGCCCCGTCGAGGCCCTGGACGTCACCGCCCTCACCGCGATCAAGCCCCGCTGGTGCGGAACACCCCCGTCCGGCCCGGGGACGTACACCGCCCAGCTGCGCGCCCACGGCGGCGAGACCGAGGTCACCGCCGAGCTGGTCGACGGCTCCGAGCTGCACGTCACCTTCACCGAGCCGGTCCGGGGCGTCGCCCCCGGCCAGGCGGTCGTCCTCTACGACGGCACGCGCGTGGTCGGCTCGGCCACCATCGCCACGACGGTCCGCCGCGAACGGGTGGCGGCGGGCGGCTGAGACCGGCGCCGCGTACCGGCCACGGCCCCCACCGGCACGTGTGCGTGTCCTACGACGCGCCCGCCGGTACGCGTACGTGTCCTACGACGCGCCCGCCGGTACGCGTACGTGTCCTACGACGCCCGCCGGTACACGTACACGTCCTACGACGCCCGCCCGTACGCGTACACGTCCCTGGCGAAGAACTCCGTCAGCACCGGCGCCAGCACCTGCGGCGCCACCTCGCGCATCTGGCCCGTCAGCGTGCGGTGCCGGCCGCGCGGCAGGGCTTCGGCCAGTGTCCGGGTCGCCGCCCGTGCCGGGGCGCTGCTGAAGCCCCCGCAGATCACCAGGGCCCGGGCGGTGACGGCCGAGAACCGCTCGGCGGGGATCGCCCCGTCGCCCAGCAGTGCGTCGTCGTACGCCAGCGTGTGCGCGATGGCCTCCAGCTCCGCCCACACCGGGGTGCGCCGCATCCGGGCGGCCGTCTCCTCGGCGACCCCCGTCAGGGACAGGAACAGCTCCACCGCCCCGCCCCGGTCCCCGGCCGCCAGCAGCCCCCGCAGCCGGGCCGTGCAGCGGGCCTTGAACCGCAGCCCGGACGTCCCCGGCGTGTAGGGCGGCTCGTACACGGCGAGCAGCTCCACCGGCAGCCCGGCGGCGGCCGCCTCCAGGGCCAGCGCCCCGCCGGAGGACATCCCGAACACCGACGTGCCCGCCCCGGCCGCACCGACGACGGCGGCCAGGTCCTCGACCTCCCGCGCCACGGTGCAGCGCCCGGTGTCACCGCTGGCGCCCCGGCCCCGCCGGTCGTAGGTGACCACCGTGAAGCGCGGTGCCAGCAGAGCGGCCAGCACGGCGTCGGTCGCCGCGGCGCTCAGCGCCCCGCCGACCAGCACCAGCGGCGGTCCCTCGCCCTGGCGGCGGTAGGCGATCGGCGTGCCGTCGGCGGAGAGAATCCTGTCCATGGGAGGGGAGACCGGGGCGGCCCGGAAAACTCATCGCTCGCCCGGAGAAAAACTTTCCCGGGCGAGCGGATCGAGGATCAGTCCGCCACCGTCTCCGTGGCGTAGAAGCAGAAGTGGTCCTTGATCGCGGCGACTTCGGGCTTCGGGTCCGGGTAGGCCCAGACGAGATCGGCGGCCCCGGGCCGGGACCAGTATGAGGCGTCGCCCTTGAACGGGCAGTGGGTGGAGGTGTCCGACGGGGCGAGCAGTTCGGTGCGGACGTCCTCGGGCGGCAGGTAGTAGCGGACCGGACAGCCGGTCTCGCGGAGCACGAGCGGGCGGCGGCTCTCGGCCAGCACCTGTCCGTCGTGCACGACCCGGACGTGCTCGGTGCCCTGCTCGACGGTGATGCGGTGTCCTCGGGTTGCAGTCATGCCTGTATCAGCGGCGTAGGGGGCCGGGTTCTTCCCCGTACGCCGAACCCCTGTGTTGATCGGCCCGTGATCGGCCCGTGATCCGTCCCCGGAACGGAGGAGTGTCCGAGGCGGGTCGTACGGTGGCCCCATGAACATCTGCGTCTTCCTTTCCGCCGCCGACCTCGACGACCGCTACACCGTGCCGGCCCGCGAGTTCGCCGAGCTGCTCGGCCGAGGCGGGCACACCCTCGTCTGGGGCGGATCGGAGAGCGGGCTGATGAAGGTCGTCGCGGACGGCGTGCAGGCGGCGGGCGGGCGGCTCGTGGGCGTATCGGTCGACTTCCTCGCCGCGAAGGCCCGCACCAACGCCGACGAGATGGTCATCGCCCGTGACCTCGCCGAGCGCAAGGCGCTCCTCCTGGAGAAGGCCGACGCCGTGGTGATCATGGTCGGCGGGACCGGGACGCTCGACGAGGCCACCGAGATCCTGGAGCTGAAGAAGCACGGCAAGCACACCAAGCCCGTCGTCCTGCTCAACACGGCGGGTTTCTACGACGGCCTGCGCCAGCAGTTCCAGCGTATGGAGGACGAGGGCTTCCTGCCGCTGCCCCTGACCGACCTCGTCTTCTTCGCCAAGGACGGCGTCGGTGCGCTCGCCTACCTGGAGGAGGCCGCCGGACTCCAGTGAGCGGCCCTGAAGTGAGCGGCCTGATCCGGGATGGCCGCTCGTCCACCCGGAGGAGTCCGCCGGTCGCAGGTAAGAGGCCCGGATCTAGGATCGATCCATGGCTACCCACCTCATCACCGGCGCCGGCTCCGGCATCGGCGCCGCTGTCGCCCGCCGTCTCCAGGAGCGCGGTGACGACCTCGTCCTGCTCGCCCGCGACGCCGGCCGCGCCAAGGAGTTCGCCGAGCGCTATCCGGGCGCGCGCACGCTCGTCGGCGACCTCGGGAACCCCGACCGGCTGTCCTGGGCGTTCGGCCAGCAGACCATGCCCGAGCGGATCGACACCCTGCTGCACATCGCGGGCGTCGTCGAACTCGGCGAGGTCGGGGAGCTCACCCCCAAGGCCTGGCACTTCCAGATCGACGCCAACCTGATCGCCCCCGCCGAGGTCACCCGCCTTCTCCTGCCGCAACTCCGCGTCGCCCGGGGCCATGTCCTCTTCGTGAACTCTGGCGCCGGACTGAACGCCCATGCCGGGTGGAGCGCGTACGCCGCGAGCAAGCACGGCCTCAAGGCGCTCGCCGACTCGCTGCGCCACGAGGAGCACGGCAACGGGGTGCGCGTCACCTCCGTCTACCCGGGCCGCACCGCCAGCCCCATGCAGGCCAAGGTGCACCAGCAGGAGGGCAAGGAGTACGACGCCGAGCGCTGGATCGACCCCGAGTCGGTGGCCACCACGATCCTCATGGCGATCGACCTGCCGCGCGATGCCGAGGTCAACGACCTCACGGTCCGGCCCGGCCGCTGACGCCCTGGCGAGCGGACGCCCCGCCGGTGACCGTAGGCTTCCCGGGTGAGCGAGAAGAGCAAGTTCAGCGGGTGTCCGGCGACCGGCATCGGTTCGATGCCCGGGGGAGACGCGAGGGAGGCGGCGAAGACCGTCACCGGGTCTTTCGCCGACGGTCAGGGCATGCCGTATCTGGCCGAACTGCCCGCGCGCGGGCCGGGCGCCGACATGATCGGCCGGAGCGTCGGCCTGCTCGTCGAGATGTACGGACACGTCGAGCCAAGCGGCTGGCGGATCAGCGACCGGCCCGGCCGCGACACCCGCCGGGCCCGTTCCTGGCTGGGGGAGGACCTGGACGCCCTGGAGGAGTTCACCCAGGGGTACGAGGGGCTGCTCAAGGTCCAGGCGGTCGGGCCCTGGACGCTCGCCGCCGCCCTCGAACTGCGCGGCGGCGAAGCCATGCTGGCCGACGCGGGCGCCTGCCGTGACCTGGCCGGATCCCTGGCCGAGGGGCTCCGCGCCCACCTCGCGGAGGTCCGCCGCCGGATGCCCGGGGCGAACGTCGTCCTCCAGCTCGACGAACCCTCCCTGACCGCCGTCCTGCTGGGCCGGGTCCGCTCGGCCAGCGGCTACCGCACCTACCGCGCCGTCGACCGCCAGATCGTCGAGGCGACCCTGCGCGACGTCCTCGCGGCGGCCGGCGAGGACGGGACGACCCTCGTCCACTCCTGCGCCCCCGAGGTGCCCGTCGCGCTGCTGCGCCGGGCCGGGGCCGACGGTATCTCGCTCGACTTCTCGTTGCTCACCGAGCGTGAGGAGGAGACGATCGGGGAAGCGGTCGAGGGCGGCACCCACCTCTTCCTGGGCGTGGTGCCCTCCACCGACGCGGCTTCGGAGGGATTGTCGGACCCGGGCGGTAGCGTCATGGGAGTCAGGACGCTGTGGCGCAGGCTGGGGCTGAATCCGGGGACTCTCGCCGAGTCCGTCACGATCACCCCGTCGTGCGGCCTCGCGGGTGCGTCGCCCGCGTACGCCCGTACCGCGCTCGCCCACAGCGCCCGGGCGGCGAAGTCGCTCGCGGACAACCCTGAGTGACGGGGACGACGGGTACACAGGAGGACGGGACGATGGCGGGCGAAGAGCGGGTGGAGCAGGACAGTTCTGTCCCGGCGGACGCGCGGGAGGAGCACGCGCTGCTGGCCGAGCAGATCGAGGAGCACCGCTTCCGGTATTACGTGAAGGACCAGCCGGTCGTCAGCGACGCCGAGTTCGACCGGCTGCTGCGCTCCCTGGAGGCCCTGGAGAAGGAGCACCCGGCGCTCCGCACCCCGGACTCCCCGACCCAGAAGGTCGCCGGGCCCTACATCACGGAGTTCACCTCCGTCGAGCACCGCGAGCGGATGCTCTCCCTGGACAACGCCTTCGACGACGAGGAACTGGCCGCCTGGGCCGACCGCGTCGCCAGGGAGACCGGCACCCCCGACCACCACTTCCTGTGCGAGCTGAAGGTCGACGGCCTCGCCGTCAACCTCACCTACGAGCACGGCCGCCTCACCCGGGCGGCCACCCGCGGCGACGGCCGCACCGGCGAGGACATCACCCCCAACGTCCGCACCATCGCCGAGATCCCGCACCGCCTCAAGGGCGAGGACGTCCCCGCGCTCGTCGAGATCCGTGGCGAGGTCTTCTTCCCCATGGAGGGTTTCGAGGAGCTGAACGCCCGGCTGGTCGCCGCCGACGACAAGCCGTTCGCCAACCCGCGCAACGCGGCGGCCGGATCGCTGCGGCAGAAGGACCCCAAGGTCACCGCGAGCCGCCCGCTGCACATGGTGGTGCACGGCATCGGCGCCCACGAGGGCCTGAGCATCGACCGCCTCTCCCAGGCCTACGACCTGTTCCACTCCTGGGGCCTGCCCACCGCCCAGCACAACAAGGTCGTCGACTCCCTCGCCGGCGTAAGGGAGTTCATCGCGTACTTCGGCGAGCACCGGCACTCCGTGGAGCACGAGATCGACGGCGTCGTCGTCAAGCTCGACGAGATCCCGCTCCAGGGCCGCCTCGGCTCCACCTCGCGCGCCCCCCGCTGGGCCATCGCCTGGAAGTACGCCCCCGAAGAGGTCAACACCAAGCTGGTCAACATCCGCGTCGGCGTCGGGCGTACGGGTCGCGTCACCCCGTACGCACAGGTCGATCCGATCGAAGTGGCCGGTTCCGAAGTCGAGTTCGCCACCCTCCACAACCAGAACGTGGTCAAGGCCAAGGGCGTCCTCATCGGGGACACCGTGGTCCTGCGCAAGGCGGGCGACGTCATCCCGGAGATCCTCGGCCCCGTCGTCGACAAGCGCGACGGCACCGAGAAGCCCTTCGAGATGCCGACCCACTGCCCCGAGTGCGGGACGGAGCTGCGCCCCATGAAGGAGGGCGACATCGACCTCCGCTGCCCCAACGCCCGCACCTGCCCCGCCCAGTTGCGCGAGCGCGTCTTCTACCTCGCCGGGCGCAAGAGCCTCGACATCGACCACTTCGGCTATGTGGCCGCCGCCGCCCTGACCTGCCCGCTGGAGCCCGCCGAGCCCGTCCTCAAGGACGAGAGCGATCTGTTCTCCCTCACCATCGAGCAACTGCTGCCGATCCGGGCGTACGTCCTGGACCAGGACAGCGGGCTGCCCAAGCGCGACCCGAAGACCGGCGAGGAGAAGATCGCGACGGTCTTCGCCAACCAGCAGGGCGAGCCGAAGAAGAACGCGGTGGCCATGCTGGAGGGCATCGCCGCCGCCAAGGAAGCGCCCCTCGCCCGGATCCTCACCGGCCTCTCGATCCGGCACGTGGGCCCGGTCGCCGCCCAGGAACTGGCCCGTCAGTTCCGGTCCGTCGACCGCATCGACGAGGCGACCGAGGAGGAGCTGGCCGCCGCCGACGGCGTCGGGCCGACCATCGCAGCCTCCGTCAAGCAGTGGTTCGCCGAGGACTGGCACCGCGAGATCCTGCGCAAGTGGCGCGAGGCCGGGGTGCGGATGGCCGACGAGGGCTCCGACGAGGACGAGGGCCCCCGCCCCCTCGAAGGGCTCACCGTCGTCGTCACCGGCACCCTCGCCGGCCACACCCGCGACGGCGCCAAGGAGGCGCTCCAGACGCTCGGCGCCAAGGTCACCGGATCGGTGTCGAAGAAGACCGCGTTCGTGGTCGTCGGCGACAACCCCGGCTCCAAGTACGACAAGGCGATGCAGCTGAAGGTGCCGGTGCTGGACGAGGACGGATTCGCGATCCTGCTCCAGGACGGCCCCGAACGCGCCCGGGAAGCCGCCCTGTCCGTCCCGGAAGCCGGGCCCGAGGCCGCCCCGGAGGACAGCGGATCGTAGGCGGGGTGCGGACAGGGGCGTAGGCGGGGGTGCGGACGGGGCGTAGCCGGGGGTGTGAACGGGGAGTGACCGCCCGCCGGGCCGCCGTTCGCCGCCCGTTCCCCGGATCGAGACGCCTTCGAGACGATGCCCCGGCGTGGCGCGGCCCGGGCGGGGAAGGAAACAGGGCAGAGGGGTGAAGTAGGGTCGGTCACTCCCCGAATGGCCCTGCCGTACCACTCGTTCGGACCAATAGCAGATGGTGACGGGTGGTCGGTTCGCATTCGGGCAAGAGCTGTAGAGCGCTGCCCCTGGAAGCCTTTCGCGGCCTACTGTTGAGAGGTGCGCCCGCCGTGCACGGCCCCTCGACGGGCCGTGGCGCCACGGAATCGGGCGCCACCGAGGGTCATCGGCACCGCCGGCTGTGAGAGGGACGGAATGAAACCGACCGAGAGCGCCGCCCCGGTGTCGCGGCTGCAAGGTTTCGTCGGCCTCACGCCCCCGGCGGGAGCCGTGGTCGTGGGGATCGCCGCGTTACTGCTGGTGGCCGGGTCCTACCGGACGGTCCAGCAGGGCCACGCGCTGTTCCCGGACGGGGTGGTCGGCTGGTCCTTCGCCGTGCTCACCGGGACCATCGTCGGCCATCTGGTGGCCCTCGGCCGCGACCGCTGGTGGGGCGGCACCGGCTCCGGCGCCGCCCTCACCCTCGCCGTGCTCCTGCTGTACGGCTGGCTGCCGGCCGTCCTGGTCAGCCTCGCCGTCGTGGTGCTCGTCGGGACCGCCCGCCGGCACCGCTGGTGGCAGGGGCTGTTGCACGGCGGCGTCGACATGCTCGGCATCGGCGCCGCGGCGCTCGTGCTGGCCGCGTTCGGCGTGGTCCCCACCGTCGAGGAGCCCTGGCGGCCACTCGACTGGGGCATCGCGGCCGTCCCGGAGCTGCTCCTGACCGCGTCGACGTACCTGCTCGTCACCCGGGTCCTCCTGTGGTACACCCAGGCCCCGCACAACGGCGGGCTGCCCACCATCGCCCGGACCGCGATGCTGCGCCAGGGGCTCGTCGCCGTCGCGCTCCTCGGGCTCGCCCCGCTGATCTGCGCCGTCGCGATGTCCATGCCCATCCTGCTGCCGCTCTTCGCGGTGCCGCTGATCGCCCTGGACTCCACGCTCTGGATCGCCCGCGCCCGCGCGGAGGAGCAGTTGCGCGACCCGCTGACCGGGCTGCCCAACCGCCAGTGGCTGCTGGAGCGGACCTGGTCGGCGCTGGAGGACGCCGAGTCCATCGGAACCCGCTCCGCGCTGGTCCTCATCGACCTGGACCGCTTCCGCGCGGTCAACGACACCCTCGGCCACCTGGCCGGGGACCGGCTGCTGCTCCAGATAGCGGAGCGACTGCGGCTCGCCCTGCCGCGCGGCGCGGAGGCGGCCCGCCTCGGCGGCGACGAGTTCGCGGTCCTGCTCCCGCACACCGACTCCACCACCAGCGCCCAGCAGGTCGCCCGCCATCTCGTCGCCGAGCTGTCCTCGCCGCTCGACCTCGACGGGCTCACCCTCGTCCTGGAGGCCAGCGCCGGGGTCGCCGTCTACCCCGACCACGCCCTGGACGCCGAAGGACTGCTGCGCCGGGCGGACGTCGCGATGTACCAGGCCAAGCGGGACCGCTCCGGCGTGGAGGTCTACGAGTCCAAGCGGGACAGCAACACCCCCGACCGGCTCGGGCTCCTCGGCGATCTGCGCCGCGCTCTGGACGCGGGCGAGGTCGAACTCCACTACCAGCCCAAGGTCCGTTTCGACGGGCAGGTCGCAGGGCTTGAGGCCCTGGTGCGCTGGGTGCACCCGGAGCGCGGCCGGGTCCCCCCGGACGAGTTCATCGCCATCGCCGAGTCCTCCGGCCTGATGCCGCACCTCACGGAGTACGTCCTGGAGACCGCGCTCGCCCAGGTCGCCCGCTGGCGGGCGCAGGGCCTGTGCGTGCCCGTCGCGGTCAACGTCTCCCCGCGCGACGTCCACACCCCCGGCTTCGCGGGAGGCGTCGCGGCCCGCCTCGCCCGCCACGGCGTGCCGGCGGGAGCGCTCCAACTGGAGATCACCGAACACGTGCTGCTGGAGGATCCGCAGCGCGCCGCCGACACCCTGGCGGGACTCACCGCGCACGGCGTGAAGATGTCGCTGGACGACTTCGGCACCGGCTACTCCTCGCTGGTCCACCTGCGCCGGCTCCCGGTCAGCGAGCTGAAGATCGACCGCTCGTTCGTGGCCCGGCTGGCCGTCGACCACGAGGACGCGGAGATCGTCCGCTGCACCATCGACCTGGCCCACTCGCTCGGCCTGGTCGTCGTCGCCGAGGGCGTCGAGGACGATACGACGTGGGAGCGGCTGCGGGATCTGCGGTGCGACGCGGTGCAGGGCTGGCTGGTGGCGGCCGCGATGCCGCCGCAGGAGACCACGGCCTGGCTGCGGGCGCGCGGCGAGCACGGCTGGCGCAGGCCCGCCGAGCTGAAGGCCCAGGCCGCGGCCGCCGCGGGGTCGGCGACGGCCTCGGCGACCGGCTCGATGAACGGGTCGCTGAACGGCGCGGTGAACGGAGCGGTGAACAGCGCGGCGGAGCCGGACGCCCCCTGAAGATCCCGGGGAGCGGACCAGGCAGAGGCGTAGCCCGATCGGGCGGGGGCACCCGCCCCCGGGAGACCCCATAGGATTGGGGGTCGGTGGCACATTTCCACCGGCCCGTCCTTCGGCCGGACGGTGGAAATGTGCCACCGACCCCCAGCCAAAACCACACACCAACCCCTGAGGATCGCTGCATGCCTGGCATCACGCGCGAGGAGGTCGCCCACCTCGCCCGGCTGGCGCGTCTGGAGCTGAAGGGCGAAGAGCTCGATCACTTCGCCGGTCAGCTCGACGACATCATCGGCGCGGTCGCCCGCGTCTCCGAGGTCGCCGACCAAGACGTACCGCCGACCTCCCACCCGCTGCCGCTGACCAACGTCATGCGCGCGGACGAGGTCCGTCCGTCGCTCACCCCCGCGCAGGCGCTCTCCGGCGCCCCGGCCCAGGAGCAGCAGCGTTTCAAGGTGCCGCAGATCCTGGGGGAGGACTAAACAGCCATGACGGACATCATCAAGCTCACCGCGGCCGAGATCGCCGCGAAGATCGCCTCCGGCGAGCTGACCGCCGTCGAGGTCACCGAGGCGCACCTCGCCCGGATCGACGCCGTCGACGAGAAGGTGCACGCCTTCCTGCACATCGACCGCGAGGGCGCGCTCGCCCAGGCCCGTGCCGTGGACGCCAAGCGTGAGGCGGGCGAGAAGCTCGGCCCGCTGGCCGGCGTCCCGCTCGCGCTGAAGGACATCTTCACCACCAAGGACATGCCGACCACCGTCGGTTCCAAGATCCTTGAGGGCTGGGTCCCGCCGTACGACGCCACGCTCACGCGGAAGCTGCGCGACGCCGACGTCGTCATCCTCGGCAAGACCAACATGGACGAGTTCGCCATGGGGTCCTCCACCGAGAACAGCGCCTACGGCCCCACCGGCAACCCCTGGGACCTCACCCGGATCCCCGGCGGCTCCGGCGGCGGCTCCTCCGCCGCCCTCGCCTCCTACGAGGCCCCGCTCGCCATCGGCACGGACACCGGCGGCTCGATCCGCCAGCCCGCCGCCGTCACCGGCACGGTCGGTGTCAAGCCCACCTACGGCGGCGTCTCCCGCTACGGCATGGTCGCCTTCTCGTCCTCCCTCGACCAGGGCGGGCCCTGCGCCCGTACGGTCCTGGACGCGGCGCTGCTGCACGAGGCCATCGCCGGGCACGACCCGCTGGACTCGACGTCCATCGACGCCCCGGTCCCGCCGGTCGTCGAGGCCGCCCGCAACGGCTCCGTACAGGGCATGCGCGTCGGCGTCGTCAAGCAGTTCCGCGGCGAGGGCTACCAGGCCGGTGTCCTCCAGCGCTTCGACGAGTCGGTCGAGCTGCTGAAGTCGCTGGGCGCCGACATCGTCGAGCTGGACTGCCCGTCCTTCGACCTGGCGCTCTCCGCGTACTACCTGATCGCGCCCTCCGAGTGCTCCTCCAACCTGGCCCGCTTCGACGCCATGCGCTACGGCCTGCGGGTCGGCGACGACGGCACGAAGTCGGCCGAGGAGGTCACCGCCCTCACCCGCGAGGCGGGCTTCGGCGACGAGGTCAAGCGCCGCGTCATCCTGGGCACGTACGCGCTCAGCTCCGGCTACTACGACGCGTACTACGGCTCGGCCCAGAAGGTCCGCACGCTCATCACCCAGGACTTCGAGAAGGCCTTCGAGCAGGTCGACGTGATCGTCTCCCCGACGACCCCGACCACCGCCTTCCCGATCGGCGAGCGCGCCGACGACCCGATGGCGATGTACCTCGCGGACCTGTGCACCATCCCCACCAACCTGGCCGGCAACTCCGCCATGTCGCTGCCCTGCGGCCTGGCCCCCGAGGACGGTCTGCCGGTCGGACTGCAGATCATCGCCCCCGCCATGAAGGACGACCGGCTCTACAAGGTCGGAGCGGCCGTCGAGGCCGCCTTCGTGCAAAAGTGGGGGCACCCGCTGCTTGAGGAGGCTCCGTCGCTGTGAGTGCCATGGCAAAGAAGGCCAGTAACTTCAAGAAGTCCAAGACCGGGCTGTACGTCTCGCTCGGCAGCACCGCGTTCGGCGCGATCAGCGTCGCCAAGCAGGCGAAGCTCGCCCGCAACGACAACGACGTGCTGCGGCTCGTCGACGCGGCGGTCTCCGCGGCCGCCATCGTCACCGGACTCGCGATCCTCTATCGCGAACTGAAGCGTCTCGGCGACGACGACGTTCTGCTGGGCTGAGAGGGAAAAGTTTCACCGTGACTGTCACTGACCTGGTGTCGTACGAGGACGCGCTCGCGTCCTACGACCCCGTCATGGGCCTCGAAGTCCATGTCGAGCTCGGCACCAAGACGAAGATGTTCTGCGGCTGCTCCACGGAGCTGAAGCAGGACGCCAACTCCCAGACCTGCCCGGTCTGCCTCGGACTGCCCGGCGCGCTGCCGGTCGTCAACGAGATCGGCGTGGAGTCGGCCATCAAGATCGGGCTCGCGCTCCACTGCGAGATCGCCGAGTGGTGCCGCTTCGCCCGGAAGAACTACTTCTATCCGGACATGCCGAAGAACTTCCAGACCTCGCAGTACGACGAGCCGATCGCCTTCAACGGCTATCTGGACGTCCAGCTGGAGGACGGCGAGATCTTCCGCGTGGAGATCGAGCGCGCCCACATGGAGGAGGACACCGGCAAGTCGACCCACGTCGGCGGCGCCGCCGGCCGTATCCACGGCGCGTCCCACTCCCTGCTCGACTACAACCGGGCCGGCATCCCGCTCATCGAGATCGTCACCAAGCCGATCGAGGGAGCCGGGGCCCGCGCCCCCGAGGTCGCCAAGGCGTACGTCGCCGAGCTCCGCGAGCTGATCAAGGCCCTCGGGGTCTCCGAGGCCCGCATGGAGATGGGCCAGATGCGCTGCGACGTCAACCTGTCGCTGCGCCCCAACGGCACCGAGACGTTCGGCACCCGCTCCGAGACGAAGAACGTGAACTCGCTGCGTTCCGTCGAGCGGGCCGCCCGCTTCGAGATCCAGCGGCACGCCGCCGTGCTGTCCTCGGGCGGCACGATCGTGCAGGAGACCCGGCACTTCCACGAGGAGGACGGCTCCACCACGGCCGGCCGCATCAAGGACAACGCCGAGGACTACCGCTACTTCCCCGAGCCGGACCTGGTCCCCGTCGCGCCCGCGCGCGACTGGGTCGAGGAGCTGCGCAAGGGCCTCCCCGAGCTGCCCCGGCTGCGCCGGGCGCGGCTCAAGGAGGAGTGGGGCGTCTCCGAGCACGACATGCAGTCCATCCTCAACGCGGGCGCGGTCGACCTGATCGTCGCCACGATCGAGGCGGGCGCCCCCTCGGACCAGGCCCGCAAGTGGTGGATGGGCGAGCTCGCCCGTAACGCCAACGAGACCGGCCGCGGCCTGGACGAGCTCCCGATCACCCCGGCGCAGGTCGCCCGGGTGGCCGCGCTCGTCGCCAAGGGCGACCTCAACGACAAGCTGGCCCGCCAGGTCATCGAGGGCGTCCTCGCGGGCGAGGGCGACCCGGACACCGTCGTCGAGAAGCGCGGCCTGAAGGTCGTCTCCGACGAGGGCGCGCTGTCCACGGCCGTCGACGAGGCCATCGCGGGCAACGCGGCCATCGCGGACAAGATCCGCGGCGGCAAGGTCGCGGCGGCGGGCGCGCTCGTCGGCGCGGTCATGAAGGCCACCCGGGGCCAGGCGGACGCCGCGCGCGTCCGCGAGCTGATCCTGGAGAAGCTCGGCGTCGAGGGCTGATCACCCGATCGTCCCCGAAGGGGCGGTGCACCCGTACGTACTCACGTACTCGCGGGCGCACCGCCCCTTCATCCGTGAACCCTCGTGGACCCTCGCTCCGAGAGACCCCCCTGAACACCGTCACCGCCGAGACCGTCTCCTTCGCCCTGCTCCTGGGCGTCCTCGCCTTCGCCGTCCTGCGCCCCCGGGGCCTGCCGGAGGCGACCGTCGCCGTGCCCGCCGCCGTGCTCGTGGTGGCCCTGGGCGCGGTGTCCTGGCCCGAGGCGCGGGAACAGGTCGGCGAGCTGCTGCCCGTCGTCGGGTTTCTCGCGGCGATCCTCGTGCTGGCCCGGCTCTGCGCGGACGAAGGGCTGTTCCGGGCCGCCGGGGATCTCGTCGCCCGCGCCTGTCGCGGGCAGACCCGGCCCCTGCTCGGCGGGGTCTTCGTCGTCGCCTCGACCGTCACCGCCGTGCTCAGCCTGGACGCCACCGTGGTCCTGCTCACCCCGGTCGTCCTCGCCACGGCGGCCCGGGTCGGCGCCCGGCCCCGCCCGTACGTCTACGCCTGCGCGCACCTCGCCAACTCCGCCTCCCTCCTGCTCCCCGTCTCCAACCTCACCAATCTCCTGGCGTTCACCGCGAGCGGTCTCTCCTTCACCCGGTTCGCCGCGCTGATGGCGCTGCCGTGGCTCGCCGCCATCGCCGTCGAGTACGTCGTCTTCCGCCGGGCCTTCCGGGACGACCTGGCCGCCGGGGCGCACGCGCCGGATCCCGGGGCGGAGCGCACACCGGTCCCCGTCTTCACGCTCGTCGTGCTGGCGCTGACCCTGGCCGGGTTCGTCGTCACCTCGTTCGAGGGGGCCGAGCCGCTTTGGGCGGCGCTGGCGGGGGCCCTGGTGCTCGCCGTACGGGCGCTCGCCAAGCGGGAGACCACACCGCTCGCCGTCGTCCGCTCGGCCAACCCGCTGTTCTGCCTCTTCGTCCTCGCGCTCGGCGTCGTCGTCCGGGCGGTCGTCGACAACGGCCTCGGCGACGGGATCGCCGCCCTGCTGCCGGACGGCGACACCCTGCCCGCCCTCCTCGGCGTCGCCGTGGTCGCGGCCCTGCTCGCCAACCTGATCAACAACCTGCCCGCGATCCTCGCTCTGCTGCCGATCGTCGCGGCGGCCGGGCCCGGACCACTGCTCGCCGCCCTCATCGGGGTGAACCTCGGGCCGAACCTCACGTACGTCGGATCGCTGGCCACGCTCCTGTGGCGGCGCATCCTGCACGTGCACGGGGACGCCCCCGAGCTGGGCCACTTCACCCGGCTGGGGATCGCGACCGTACCGGCGACGCTGCTGGCCTCCACCCTCGCCCTCTGGGGGTCCCTGCACCTCGTCGGGGTGTGAGGACGCGGTCACTCCGGGTTGGACTTTCGGGTCGGACCTCTTGGACGTTCACCACCGGGCCGTACGCAGTCCTTCCCGCCGCCACCCGGTCTGACTAGCTTCCCGGCTGTAACCACCGCGACCAGGAGGCTCTTTTGACCACGGACATGTCACGGCGACGGCTCTTCGCGCTGGGCGGCGGCGCACTCGGCGCCGCTGCGGCCGGATCGTTCCTGCCGCCGTCGCTCCAGGCCGCCATCGCCGCGCAGCCCGCCCACGCGGGGTCCGGCGGGCTGGGGTCGATCAAGCACGTGGTGATCCTGATGCAGGAGAACCGGTCCTTCGACCACTACTTCGGCACCCTGCGCGGCGTACGCGGATTCGGCGACCGCAACGCCATCGAGCTGCCCACCGGCGGGACCGTGTTCGAGCAGCCCGGGCCGGCCGGCTCCGCCGTGCTGCCCTTCCCCGTACGCGGCGCGGCCGAGGAACAGAAGAAGGACCTCCAGTACATCGGCGCCCTCGACCACTCCTGGAACGGCGGCGCGAAGGCCTGGGGCGGCGGCTGGATGAACGGCTGGATCAGCGCGAAGACCGCGGCCACGATGGCGTACTACGACCGCCGCGACATCCCGCTCCACTACGAGCTCGCCGACACCTTCACCGTCTGCGACGCCTACCACTCCTCCATCCACACCTCCACCAGCCCCAACCGCAACCACCTGTGGAGCGGCAGGACCGGCTTCGAGGCGAACGGGAAACGGGCCGTCGGCAACGACGCCTACAACGAGGGCACCCACCCCGGCTACGACTGGTCCACCTACGCCGAGCGGCTGGAGAAGGCGGGCCGCACGTGGCGGACGTACACCGAGTGGGAGAACTTCACCGACAACCAGATCGAGTTCTACGCCACCTTCAAGGCGATCGCCCGCAAGGCCCTGGCCAAGACCGGCGACCACACGTACATGGAAGCCTTCTACGCCAAGGTCCGCGGCGCCTCCGAGGCCGAGCGCGCCCGGCTGCTCGGGCTGCTCGAGGAGGGTGTCGCCACGCTCACCAAGCAGGAGCGCAGCCTGTTCGAGCGAGGGCTGCGCCGGGTGCCCACCGGGACCCTGGCGGACGAGTTCGCCAAGGACGTGGCGGCCGGGACGCTGCCGGAGGTCTCCTACCTGGTCCCCTCGGCGATCGACTCCGAGCACCCGAGCACCTCCTCGCCGGTGCACAGCGCCACCATCGTCTACAAGATCCTCGACGCGCTCGGCAGGCACCCCGACGTCTGGCGGCACACCGCCGTGCTGATCAACTACGACGAGAACGACGGCTTCTTCGACCACGTCCCGCCGCCCGTCGCACCCCCCGAGGTGACCGAGGAGCAGTGGGAGGGCCGCCCGACCGGCCTCGGGATCCGGGTGCCGCTGCTGGTCGTCTCGCCGTGGACCGTCGGCGGCTACGTCTGCTCCGAGGTCTTCGACCACACCTCCGTGATCCGCTTCCTGGAGCGCTGGACCGGGGTGAAGGAGCCCAACATCGGTGACTGGCGCCGCCGCGTCACCGGCGACCTCACCTCCGCCTTCGACTTCACCCGGGCCCGCCGGCAGCCCGCCGTGCAGAGCCCCGGAGCCATCCCGCCCTTCGAGGGCCGCTGGCAGCCGAAGCCGCCCGCCGTCCAGCACCTCCCCGAGCAGGAGCCCGGCCTGCGCCCGGCGCGCCCGCTGCCCTACCGGCCGGACGCCCGGGCGCGCCGGGTGGAGGACGGACTGCGGGTGGAGCTGGAGAACAGCGGCCGGTCGTCGGCGCACTTCGCGCTCTACCCGTACGCGGGCGAGTTCCCGGCCCCGCAGCACAAGGACGTCCGGGGCCGCGCGCACTGGACGGTCCCGGTGCCGGGGAAGACGTACCGCTTCACGGTCACCGGGCCGAACGGCTTCCGGCGCGAGTTCGCCGGACCGGCCGACGGGGGAGCGGAGGTCGCCGGCCGCATCGACCACCGCGACCGCGACATCCACCTCACGCTGCGCAACACCGGCCGCCGCCCGCTGACCTTCCTGGTGCGGCCGCTCGGTTACGTCGACGAGGACGACGTACGGGACTGGACCCGCCGCGTCACGGTCAAGCCGGGCCGCAGCCGGTCGCTGGTGCACTCGGCGGCCGACGCCCACGGCTGGTACGACCTCGACATCACCGTCGACGGGGAGGACGGCTTCCGGCGGCGGCTCATGGGGCACATCGAGAACGGCCGGGAGAGCGTCTCGGGCTGACCGACCGCGGCGGCCGACGGGCCTGATCTGTCCCGTATAAGGGGCAGATCAGGCCCTGTGACCATGGCCACGAAACGGACAAAGGATCACGATCTGCTGTCAGAGTTGGCGGCCTCAGGTCATGAGACGTTTACGGGCAGATCACGTCATCTGCGGGTAAAGGTCCTCGAACCCGCAGGGAGCTCGTCCGTTGGCTGCCATCGCCCGCTGGTGCATCAGGCACCGCCTCGTCGCCGTCCTCATCTGGCTCGCCGCCCTCGGCGGCACCGCCGCGGCGGCGGGCATCGCCGGTTCGGCGTACTCCAACGACTACGAGGTCCCCGGTACCGAATCCGGCCGGGCCACCGAGCTGCTCTCCCGCGGCTTCACCGACCTCGGCGGCGACACCGACACCGTCGTCTGGCACACCGCCGACTCCACGGTCACAGCCACCGACGTCGAACAGACGATGACCCGCACGCTCCACGCGATCGAGGACCTGCCGGGCATCGGCGCGGTCACCGGCCCCTACGGCACCGCGGGCCCCGGCCAGATCAGCCAGGACGGCCACACCGCCTACGCCACGGTCACCTTCGACCGCCCCGCCGACGAGATCCCCGCCGCCCAGGCCCAGGCCCTCGTCGACACCGCGAAGGCCGCCGAGGCCGACGGGCTCCAGGTCGAGCTGGGCGGCACCGCCGTCGCCCTCACCGAAGCGCCCTCCGTCCACTTCGCCGAGGGCATCGGCGTGATCGTCGCGGCCGTCGTGCTCTTCCTCGCCTTCGGCTCCCTGGCCGCCAGCCTGCTCCCCATCGCCACCGCCCTCGTCTCCGTCGGCACCGCCTACGCGGGCACCGTGCTTCTCGGCCACCTGATGACCGTGGCCGACTTCGCCCCGATGCTCGGCATGCTCATCGGGCTCGGCGTGGGCATCGACTACGCCCTGTTCATCGTCACCCGGCACCGCAGAGGACTCCGGCGCGGCATGTCCGTGCCCGAAGCGGCCCAGAACGCCGTCGCGACCACCGGCCGCGCCGTCGTCTTCGCCGGGGTCACCGTCTGCATCGCCCTGCTCGGCATGCTGATCCTGCGGCTCGACTTCCTCAACGGCGTCGCCATCGCCGCCTCGCTCACCGTCGTCCTCACCGTGCTGGCCTCGGTCACCCTGCTGCCCGCCCTGCTCTCCCTCATCGGGATGCGGGCGCTCAGCCGCCGCGAACGCCGGCAGCTCGCCGAACACGGACCGCGCCCCGAACTGCCCACCGGCTTCGCCGCCCGCTGGTCCGCCTTCGTCGAGCGCCACCCGAGGCTCCTCGGCGGGGTCGCGGCCGTCGTCATGCTGGTGCTCGCCCTGCCCGCCCTCGGCCTCCACCTGGGCACGTCCGACCAGGGCAACAACCCGGCCACCGCCACCACCCGGCAGGCCTACGACGTGCTCGCCGACGGCTTCGGGCCCGGCGTCAACGGCCCCCTCACCATCGCCGCCCAGCTCGACGGCGCGGACGACCGGCTCGCCCTGGACTCGCTGCCCGAGAAACTGCGCACCACCGAAGGCGTCGCGTCCGTCAGCCCGGTCACGTACAACAGCGGCGGCGACACCGCCTTCCTCACCGTCGTCCCCGACTCCTCGCCCCAGTCGCAGGAGACCAGCGAGCTGGTCGACCGGATCCGGGGCGACGTGCTGCCGCCGGTCCAGGCCAACACCTCGCTGGAGGCCCATGTCGGCGGGGTGACGGCGAGCTACGACGACTTCGCCGAGATCATCGTCGGGAAGCTGCCCCTGTTCGTCGGGGTCGTCATCGGACTCGGCTGCCTCCTGCTGCTCCTGGCGTTCCGGTCCATCGGCATCCCGATCAAGGCCGCCGTGATGAACGTGGCCGCCGTCGCCTCCTCCTTCGGCGTCGTCGTGGCCGTCTTCCAGTGGGGCTGGGGGAGCGAACTGCTCGGCCTCGGCAGCGCCGGGCCCATCGAACCCTTCCTCCCCGTGATCATGGTCTCCGTCCTCTTCGGCCTCTCCATGGACTACCAGGTCTTCCTGGTCGGCCGGATGTACGAGGAGTGGCTGGAGACCGGCGACAACCGGCGTTCCGTACGGGTCGGCCTCGCCGAGACCGGCCGGGTCATCAACTCCGCCGCCGTGATCATGATCTCCGTCTTCCTCGCCTTCGTGCTCAGCGGCGACCGGGTCATCGCCATGTTCGGCATCGCGCTCGCCACCGCCGTCGCCCTGGACGCCTTCGTCCTGCGCACCCTGCTGGTGCCCGCCCTGATGCACATGCTCGGCGGCGCGAACTGGTGGCTGCCGGGCTGGCTGGACAAGCGGCTGCCCCGGATCTCCATCGAGCCGCCCGACTGCGTACCGCTCCATGCGAAGATCCCCGGGGCGCGCGCCACCGAGGAGGGCGTCGCGCGGACGGAGGAGGAGCACGATGTTCGCCATATCCCTGGGTGACGACAAGGCGGAGCTGCGGCCGCTGGAGATCTGGCAGGACGAGGAGTTCCTCGCCCACATGGACCGGGCCCGCGAGCTGGTCGACCCCTGGATCCCCTTCGCCTCCTTCGCCACGGACCGGGAGACCGCCCGCGACCTGCTCCGGCGGTACGCGGAGAAGCAGGCCGCGGACACCGGGCGGCTGTACGGGATCTGGCTGGACGGCACCCTCGTCGGCGGCGTCCTCTTCCGGATCTTCGACACGGCCTCCGGCAACTGCGAGATCGGCGTCTGGCTGGAACCGGCGGCCCAGGGCCGCGGCCTGATCACCCGGGCCGCCGAGCGGCTGATCGACTGGGCGGTGCACGAGCGCGGCATGCACCGCGTCGAGTGGGTCGCCTCCGCCGCGAACACGAAGTCGATCGCGGTGGCGAAGCGGCTGGGCATGACCCGGGACGGGGTGCTCCGGCAGAACTACCTCTACCGGGGCGTCCGCCACGACTCCGAGGTCTGGTCGGTCCTCGCCCCGGAGTGGAAGGCCCGCGCAGGGCGCTGAGCTCCGGCGCACGCCCGGCGTCAAGGGGGCTCCCATCGGGGCCCCTGGGGTCTCGGCGGGCATGTACCTCGGCCTCTTCGTCTCCCTGCCCAGCGCGGGCACCCCGGCCGGCGGCTGACCCGGCTGAGCACCCGCGTAGGCCTAAGGCCCCCGCCCACCCCTCGGGCGCCGGACGGGCCCGCCTAAGAAAGTGTTGGGTAACTGATCAACTGCTGCTTGTAGTCGACGGCGGTGATCTTCGTGGTC
>NZ_BMSG01000007.1 GCF_014649035.1 Streptomyces sindenensis | reverse complement strand
GCCGCTCAACGATCCTCGCCACAGGCCACAGCCTATCGGGCCAATTGAGATGACTTCTAAAGAACCAAGAGAAAGAACCCAACCCCACCCAACCCACCCGGTGGCCATCTGACGGACCCCAGGGGCTTTCGGGGCTCCGTCACTCACACGGGTGATATTTCCCAACTCAGCTCGCTTTCGGGCAGCTTGCCCGGCATATGCTCACGCCAGACCACATCCCACACATACGTCGGCCCCCGACCGGGACTGCAATCCCAACCGAGGGCCTGGCCACCAAGGAAGTTAGGGCTTCCCGATGGATACCCAGCAGAATACTGCCCTCACCCGCGCCCTGGCGGAGGTTCCCGGACCTCTCCCCACCCGTGGCGTCATCCACATCACCTTCCCCCACACCGACCGCTTCACCGTCGTCGGCAACCACCTCGCCCAGCACCCCGACCTCAGCTGCACCGCCGTCGGACTCGCCGTACTCATCCAGTCCCTGCCCCAAGGCACCGAGATCGGCGTCAAGGCCCTGGCCGCCCGCTGCAAGGAAGGCGAGAAGCGCATCGCCGCCGCCCTGCGCGAACTCGAAGCCCACGGCTACCTGCGACGCTTCCGCCACCGGCTGCCCGGCCAGAAGGTCATCACCCGCACCGTCTTCTGCAGCCGGCCCACCGCGCTGCTGCACCCCCGACCCCGCCCGGCAGCGGAGGCACGACCCCGACCCACCGCGTCGGCAGCCGTACCCGTACGTAAGCCTGCCCGGGTGCACGTACCCGCGCCCGTACCTGTCGCCGTCCCCGCGCCCGTACCCGTACCGACGGCTGCGCCTCCCGCGCCGAAGGCCCCCTCAGCCCCGCCCGTACTGCCCCCGCCGCCCCCGGTCTTCGAACGGCGCGTACCGCCCCCGACCGCGCCCAAGGCACCTCGTCGGCCTCTCCCCCAGCCCAGCGACCTCACCCCGGAGCTCGACCGCGCCGCCACCACGTTCCTCAGCGATCTGCGCCGCCACGCGCCCCAGTTCACCCTCTCCGAGGACGACGTCCGTCGGCTGGTTCCCGGGGTGGCGGCCTGGCTCGAACGCGCAGCCCGTCCGGACGCCATCCGCCGCGCACTCACCGACGACCCGCCCCAGCCCCTCAGGCACCCGGCCAAACTCCTCGCCCACCGGCTCACCGAACTGCTCCCGCCGACACCTCCCGGCGTCGACGACCTCGCCGCGCTCGCCGCTCGCCCCCGGGTCGTCGTCACACCCTTCCAGACCTGCGACGACTGCGACCGCGCCTTCCGCTCCCCGACGCCCGGCCACTGCCGCGACTGCCGCGAGACCCGCGCCGCCTACGCGCAGGCCGCCGCCTGACCGGTCGCGAGCCGAGATCACCGGCTGCGCAGGGCCTTCGCCATCGCGACGGCGGACGGCGCGAGCCGCCTCTCGCCGTCCTCGATGTCCCAGAGGGCGTTCTGCAACAGCCGCCCCCGAGTCCAGCCGGCGGCCCGTGCGCGGTCCAGGCCGAGGGTGTCCGTCAGCAGGTCGAACCGGCGTCGCACCACACGCAGCGGCTCGCCCTTCGCGACGACGTCATCCCACCGGCTGTCCAGGGCGGGCCACAGGTCGAACCCCGGATCACCGGCGAGCGGCTCGGGGTCGATGGCGATCCACGGCTCACGCTGCGCGGCGAGGACGTTGTCGTAGTGGAGGTCCCAGTGCAGCAACCGGTCCCCGGGGTCGTCGGCCAGTTCGGCGATAGCCGAGGCCCAGCCCCGGAGCAGTTGCCGGTCGGCCGGGTCCGTCAGATGAGTGATCGCCTGCGGGACCTCTTCCAGCATCGCTGCGGCGACGTCACCGAGGCCGGGCAGTCCCTGCGGCGCAGCGACCGCGACCAGCCGCGCGTGCAGCCCGGCGAGGATGCCCATGGCCACGTCGTCATCGTCGATCGAGGCCAGGGTGCGGGCTCCGTCCAGCCGTTCCAGGAGCATGCTGCTGGTCGCGGCGTCGTGATCGAGGAGCCGGACCGCTCCCGCGCCGTTCCAGGTGCGGAGTCCGATCAGCGCGGCTGCGGTCTCCTCCCGGGGCAGCTGAAGTCGGAGCACCGCGCGTGTGCCGTCGTGGCGCAGGACCGGCAGCACCAAGGAGGCCTGGCCGGACCGGACCGCGCCGTCCCGCCGCAGCTGCCAGCGTTCCAGTATGTCCGCGGCGAGAGCGGGCAGTTCGGCGACCCAGGCTCTGCCTGCCTCGCCGAAGCCCATGGCGTACGACGCCACCAGGCCCGGCGGGACCTCGTCGGCGGCCAACGCGTTCGGCACTGCTTCCGGTTCCAGCCCTCGAACTCAGCGGCCGGCCGTCGCCTGCCAGTCGCGGCGGAGGAGGCCGAAGACCCAGGAGTCGGAGACGTCGCCGTTGACGACGCAGTCCTCGCGGAGGGTGCCTTCGCGGACGAAGCCGAGCTTCTCCAGGACCCGGGCGGAGCCCACGTTACGGGTGTCGGTCTCGGCCTGGACGCGGTTCAGGTCCAGGGTGTCGTAGGCCCACCGCAGGACGGCGTGCGCGGTCTCCGTGGCGTAGCCGTTGCCCCACGTGGCGGCGTCGAAGACGTAGCACAGGGACGCGCTGCGGAAGTCCGGGTTCCAGTGGAACAGGCCGCACCAGCCGATGAACGAGCCGTCGGAGGCGCGTTCGACGGCCACCCGCGCCCCCGAGCCCTCCTCCTCGATCCTCCGGCAGGTCGCGAGGAAGGTCTGGAAGCGGGCCGGGTCCGTCCACGGCGGGGAGTCCCAGTAGCGCAGCACGTGGGCGTCGCTCTGGAGCGCGTAGAGCGGCTCCGCGTCGGCCTCGGTGAACGGCCGCAGGCGCAGGCGCTCGGTCGTCAACTCGGGGGTGGGCAAGGTCATGCGGGGCATCCTGCCGCGCGATGCCCGCCCACGCCATCCATTTATCCGGCGGCGCCGGGCGTCACGGACGGCGACCGCCCGGACCGACGGCCGGACCTTCGTCCCCGACTACCATCCCGGCCCATGACCACCTCCAGCACCAGCGCCGGGCCGGGCGTGCACGCATACGAGATCGACACCGACCCGGACCGCATCGACCTCGACCTCGTGCACCACTGGCTCTCCACCGACGCCTTCTGGGCGCTCGGCCGCAGCCGGGACCTCGTCGAGCGGGCCCTGCGCGGATCGCTCAACTTCGGTGTGTACGACGGCGAGGGGACGCAGGTCGCGTACGCCCGGGTCGTCACCGACCGTGCCACCTTCGCCTGGCTCTGCGACGTCTACGTGGACCCCGCGCACCGGGGCCGGGGCCTCGGCGTACGCCTGGCGACCGCCGTCCGCGACCACCTCGCCCCGTACGAACTCAAGCGCACCCTGCTCGCCACGCTCGACGCCCACGAGCTGTACGCCAAGGTCGGGTTCACCCCCGTGCCCGACCCGACGAGGCTGATGACGCTCGGCCCGGCGACGTAGCGGCGCGGCGGGCGGGACGCACACTCACGTCGCCGCCGCTACATCCGCTCCGCCACGATCTCCCCGTCCTCCTCCGCCCCCGTCGGCCGGAAGCCGAGCGCGGTGTACAGGTGGGCGGCCACCGCGTTCTCCGGGGCGTACGAGAGGCGTACGGCGGTGCCCGCCTCGCGGGCCGACAGCCAGTCCGCCAGGGTGTGCACGGCCGCGCGGCCGATGCCCGTGCCCTGGTGGGCGGCGTCGATCAGCATGCCGCCGATCCAGTGCGAACCGTCCTCGTCCCGGCCCCACATGATGTGGCCGGTCACCTCGTCGCCCGCGAGGACGGCCAGGGAGTTCCAGGTGTCCTCGCGGCTGCTCAGGACGAGGTAGCGGGCGGCCAGGGCGGGGACCCAGTCGCGCTGGTCGTCGCGGGGCGCGCAGTCCGCGACTGCCCGCCAGTTGTCCGCGTCCACCGCGCGCAGGGTGACGGGGCGGCCGGTCTTGTCGGTGTGTCCGTGGTTGATCATCCGCGCAGGGTAGGCCCCCATCGCGGTACCCGACCACGGAATTACGGCTGCGCCATCGCCTGCCGGAATCCCGTGTTCACCGCGACGATCCCGCCGTCCACCCGCAGCGTCGTCCCCGTGATCCAGGCCGCGTCGGACGAGGCGAGGAAGGCCACCGCCGACGCGATGTCCTCGGGGGTGCCGACCCGGCCCAGCGGGTAGAGAGCCGCCGCGCGGGCCAACTCCGCGTCGCGGCCCGCCCAGGCGTCCGTGCGGATCGTGCCGGGGGCCACCAGGTTGACCCGGACGCCGCGCGGGCCCGCGTGGCCCGCCAGCGTACGGGTCAGGCTGGCCAGGCCCGCCTTGGCGGCGCTGTACGCGTGGCCGCCGAAGTCCTGTTCGCCGTTGACCGAGCCGATGGTGACGATCGCGCCCCGGCCCGAGGCGACCAGGTGCGGCAGGGCGGCGCGGGCGCAGCGGAACGGGCCGGAGAGGGTGATGTCCAGGTCGCGTTCCCAGCTCTCGTCCGGCTCGTCCTCGAAGAGTTCGGCGTCCTCGCTCGCCGCGTACGCGTTGTTGACCAGGACGTCGAGCCGGCCGAAGGTCTCGACCGCGTACGCCACCGCCGCCTCCACGGCCGTCCTGTCCGCCACGTCGCAGGCGAGGGACGCGGCGGTGCCGCCCGCCTCGCGTATCGCCGCCGCCGTGTCCGACGCGCGCTTCGCGTCCAGGTCCGTGACGAGGACCGAGGCCCCTTCCGCCGCCAGGCGGTGGGCCGTTGCCGCGCCGATGCCCTGGCCTGCGGCGGTGATCAGGATGCTGTGGCCGTCGAAACGAGCAGATGTCACAGGTGTCATAGCGCCGACCGTACTGCCCTGACCAGCGCCTGGGCACGGGGATCCGCGGTGACTCCCTTCTGGAGGCCGTTGGTGACGTAGCCGAGCGCGATGCCGGATTCCGGATCGGCGAAGCCCAGGGAGCCGCCGCGGCCCGGGTGGCCGAAGGAGCCGGGGCCCAGCAGCGGGGCGGCCGGGCCGTGCAGCATGTAGCCCAGGCCGAAACGGGTGTTGACGACCAGCACCCGGTCCGGGCCCGCCGACTCCTCCGTACGGGCCAGGGTCAGCGTGGCGGGGGCGAACAGCCGTCGGTGGCCGTCGACCGGGCCGATCATCGCGGCGTAGCAGCGGGCCAGGCCCCGGGCGGTCGCGATGCCGCCCGACGCGGGGAGTTCGGCCGCGCGGTAAGCGGGGTCGTTCTCGTCGGGGAACGGGTCGATCGCGCCGAACGCCCGGCGGGTCAGCGACTCGGGGTCGCGGTACGCCTCGACGACGGAGCGTTTGGGGCGTACGCGCAGGGCGCCCGACGCGGCGGCCGCGGCCGGGGGTTCCACGGGGCCGATGCGGCCGATGCGGTGGGCCTCGTCGGCGGGGAGTCCGAACCAGAAGTCCAGGCCGAGCGGGCGGGCGATCTCCTCGGCGATCCAGCGGCCGATGGTGCGGCCCGTGGCGCGGCGGACCAGTTCGCCGATCAGCCAGCTGTAGGTCTGGGCGTGGTAGCCGTGGTCGGTGCCGGGCTCCCACTGCGGGCGCTGGGCGGCGACGGCGGCGGGCCCGGAGACCCCGTCGGCGGCCTCGGCCGGGGTGAGGGCGCGGTCGAGCGCCGGGACCCCGGCCCGGTGGGCGAGGAGGTCGCGGACGAGGACGCGTTCCTTGCCGTTCGCCTTGAACTCCGGCCAGTAGGTGGAGACCGGGGCGTCCAGGTCCACCTGCCCGCGCTGGTGGAGGAGCAGCGGGACGGCGGCGGCGATGCCCTTGCCCGCCGAGCGGACGATCTGGACGGTGTCGACGGCCCACGGTTCGGTGCCGTCGACGTCTCTCGTACCGGCCCACAGGTCGACGACCTTGCGTCCGTGGCGGTAGACGGCGACGGCCGCGCCGCGTTCGCCGCGCTGCTCGAAGTTCCGGACGAAGGCGTCGGCGACCGGTTCGTACCCGGGGGTCACCGTGCCCCGGACGTCCACGGCCCTGTCCTCGGTCACGGTCACGGTCACGTCCGTGGCCGCTGCCGCCTCCGTGCCGGACTCCGCCCCCGTGCCGGACTCCGGGCCCGTGCCGGATTCCGCTTCCGCGCCCGTACCCGTCGTGCTCACTCCCGTGCTCCCGCTCATCCCCCCATGGTGCACGCCCCGGCCGGGTGTTCGGGGAGCGGGTCTCCGTCACCACCGGGCCGTCACCATCTGTTTACGGTGACGGAACGTCGACCGCTCCCGGGTCGAAGCCGAACGGCAACTCCAGCCGGTGGGAGCGCATCAGCTCCTCGTCGCGCAGCAGGTCCTGCGTACGGTCGTCGGCGGCGATGACGCCCTCGCTGAGGACGACCGCGCGCGGGCAGAGCTCCAGCGCGTACGGCAGATCGTGGGTGACCATCAGCACCGTGACGTCCAAGGACCGCAGGATATCGGCCAGTTCGCGGCGGGAGGCCGGGTCCAGGTTGGACGAGGGTTCGTCCAGGACGAGGATCTCCGGGTCCATCGCGAGGACGGTGGCCACGGCGACGCGGCGGCGCTGCCCGAAGGAGAGGTGGTGCGGCGGGCGGGCCGCGTACTCCTCCATGCCGACCTGCTTCAGCGCCCGCAGGACGCGTTCCTCCAGCTCCGGTCCGCGCAGTCCGGCACAGGCGGGGCCGAAGGCGACGTCCTCGCGGACCGTGGGCATGAACAGCTGGTCGTCCGGGTCCTGGAACACGATGCCGACCCGACGGCGGATTTCGGCCAGGTTCCGCTTGGCCACCGGGAGTCCGGCGACCCGGACCGTGCCGGAGCCCGCCTCCAGGATGCCGTTGAGGTGCAGGACGAGCGTGGTCTTGCCCGCGCCGTTGGGGCCGAGGAGCGCGACGCGTTCGCCGCGCCGCACGGTCAGGTTCACCCCGAAGAGGGCCTGGTGGCCGTCGGGGTAGGCGTAGGCGAGGCCGCTGACTTCCAGCGACGGGGCAGTCGGCGGGGTGTGGGGCGAGGCGTCATCCATGGGGGTCACAGGGTCCATCCCAGCAGACAGACCGCGAGCGCGAGGACGGGCAGCGTCGCCGCGTACGCCCATTGCCGCCGGTCCGCCGTCACCTCGTCGATCACCGGCATCGTGCCCGCGTACCCCCGGCTCACCATGGCGAGGTGGACCCGTTCGCCGCGTTCGTAGGAGCGGATGAACAGGGCCCCCGCCGAGGCGGCGAGCACCCGCCACTGCCGTACGCCGCGCGCCTCGAAGCCCCGGGAGCGGCGGGCGATCGCCATGCGCCGCATCTCGTCGGTGACGACGTCCCCGTACCGGATCATGAACGAGGCGATCTGCACGAGCAGCGGCGGCAGCTTCAGGCGCTGGAGGCCGAGCAGGACGGCGCGCAGTTCGGTGGTGGAGGCCAGGAGCACCGATGCGGCCACGCCGAGGGTGGCCTTGGCCAGCACGTTCCACGCGCCCCAGAGGCCGGGGACGCTGACGGAGACGCCGAGGACGGTGGTCTGTTCGCCCGGCACCACGAACGGCATGAGCAGGGCGAAGGCGACGAACGGCACCTCGACGACGAGCCGTTTCAGCAGGAAGCCGGCGGGGATCCGGGCCGCGGCGGCGACGGCGCCCAGCAGGGCCGCGTAGAGCCCGAAGGCCCACATCGCCTCGCGCGGGGTGCAGACGACCACGAGCACGAAGCAGAAGACGGCGACGAGTTTGCAGTGCGGGGGCAGGCCGTGGACCGGCGAGTGCCCCTGCCGGTAGAGCTTGTGGGCGTGGCCCGCGCCCATGTCAGGCGTTCTCGTGGTCGCGGTCGTGGGGCGCCGTGCCGGGCTCTTCCCCGCGGCGGCGGATCACCCGGAACACCCCGGTGCCCACGACGACGGTGGCGCTGACGCCGATCACCCCGGCGAGGCCGCCGGAGAGCCGGGCGTTCGCGATGTCGCCGACGCCGTAGTCGGCGAGCGGGGAGCCGGCCGCGCCGTGCTCCTGCGCCTTCTCGTCGATGCCCTGGTCGGCGGCGACCCGCTCCAGGCCGTCGGGGCTGGCCGAGGCGTAGAAGGAGACGAACCCGGCGAGGAGGAACGCCGAGACCAGGCCGGTGATCCAGAGCCCCCGGCTGGAGCGGGGCGCGGCGGCGGGCTCGGGGTCGCGGGTGGCGGCGGGCGCGTCGACCAGTGCGCCGTCGACGCGGAGCTTCAGCGGGGCGGCCGGGCCGCCCCGGACACCGTGGACGAGGTCGGGGCGTACGGCGAGGACCGCGCCGACCGTCAGGGCCGTGATGACCGCCTCACCGATCCCGATCAGGACGTGGACGCCGATCATGGCCGTGAAGACCTTGCCGATCGGGATGTCGGTGGTGCCGCCGATCCAGTAGAGCAGCGTGAAGGCGGCGGCCGACGCGGGTACGGAGACGAGCGCGGCGACGAACGCCGAGGCCGTCACGGACCGGCGGGCGCGCGGCAGGAGGCCGGTGAGCAGGCGGAACACCGCGTACGCGACGACGACGGTGACCACGCCCATGACGGTGACGTTCACGCCGAGCGCGGTGAGACCGCCGTCCGCGAAGAAGACGCCCTGCAACAGCAGGACCACGGACAGGCAGAGCACCGCTGTGCGGGGCCCGACAAGGATCGCGGCCAGCGCCCCTCCCATCAGATGGCCGCTGGTACCGGCGGCCACCGGGAAGTTGAGCATCTGCACGGCGAAGATGAAGGCGGCCACCAGCCCGGCGAGCGGGGCGGTGCGCTCGTCCAGTTCGCGGCGCGCGCCGCGGAGGCTGACGGCCACCGCGCCCGCCGCGAACACCCCGGCGGCGACGGAGACAGGTGCGTCGATGAATCCATCGGGTACATGCATGTCAGAGACTCCCGCTTTCTGCGGTTCCGCACGGTGTCCGCGTCCGCTGGGGCACGGACCTGCGGGCGGGGTCATGAACCCATCAATAATAGTGCTCTCTTGCGCAAGATACGCAAGAGCGGGAGTTCGGCAGCTGAGATGCACTCACGGTCACGGTGCGTACGCGCTCATCGCGCTATTTCAGCAAAATATGGGACATTAGAGAGCAGAACGATACATAGAGGAGGAGCCGGCCCATGTCCCCTGTGATCGAAGAACACGCACGCGCCCGGCTCATCACCGATGGCCCTCTCACCCGTCCGGTCCCGGTCGATCTGCGCTACGACCCGGCCGACGAGCGGCGCACCGTCCACATAGGCCTGCCCGACGGCACCGACTGGGCGTTCGGCCGCGACCTCCTGGAACGCGGTCTGCGCACACCGATCGAGCGCGGCGCCGTCCGCGTCTGGCCCTGCGGCCGTACGCAGCTGATCGTGGAGCTGCATTCGACGGACGGGGTCGAGGTGTTCCAGTTCGAGATCCGGACGCTGGTCCGGTTCCTCGCCCGGACTCACCGTACGCAGAGTCCGGGGGTGTCACCGGACGCGGGCGGCGGACCGCGGCCGCCGTCCCGCACCACCCGCCCCGGCAGGAGCGCCGAGCAGGGCGCCACGGAGGAGCGGGGCGCCCAGCCGGCCCGCGGCTGAGGCGCGGCTCGGCGTGCGCGGCCGCTAAGCGGTGGGGTAGTCGATGTTGATGATCTGTTCCGCTCGAAACTCCGTACGGCGCGGATCGGCCCCCGGAGGCGCGAGCATCAACCGGGCGGACAGCGGTTTCGCCCAGCGGGCCGACAGCGCCGCCATGTCCGCGATCATGGCGACGATCTCGTGTTCCCGGGTCGACGCGGGCAAGGGGATGGTGTCCATCCCGGCACCGCAGACCGATGAGTACGCGAGCACCGATGCGCTGTCGATACGGCCCTGCTGCCAGGCCAGTGCGAGCACCTCGTCCTCCAGGACCGGAAGCATCAGCCCCGCGTAGCCGACCGTGGGCAGGCCGACCGAGCGGATGCCCGCCGTGACCGCCGCGCAGGCTGCCACCGTTCCGGGAGATCCGAAGCGGATACCGCCGACGGTCTCCAGGAACTCCCCGATGCTGGCGTCCGGGGCGCAGGCCGGGGAGGGATCGAAGCCGTGGAACAGCAGGCCGTGGCGCTCGCAGGCAGGCCGCAGCAGGTCGTCGAGGGGGTCGAGCTGCTCATGCAGCCAGCTCCTGGTCAGGGTCGTCGCCCCGGTGAGGTCGAGTGCCGCCGCCTCGCGGGCGCGGGCGAGCAGGGGGCCCGCCGACTGGAGCCCCACGCTCACCCCCGCTTCGCCCCCGTCGCTGTACGAGCCGGGGAACAACGGAGCGTTGGCGCCCAGATGGGCGACTGCCGCGAACCGGAAGTTGGCCTCCCCGTCGCGATGTGCCAGGGCGCGGACCACGGCCCCGCTGAAGGCCACGGCGGCATGGTCGACCTCCGCGCCGTCGGCGACGAGGACGGCGAGGAACAGGGACGGGTGCGTGACCAGCACGTCCGCGACGTCCGCGGGTTCCAGCCCCACCAGCGCGGAAGGCCGCAGGACGCCCAGCGAGGCGCTGCCCACGCCCGCCCGCCGGCACCCCTCGACGAGACGGGCGGCTCGCGCGTGGAGCTGGTCGTGGTGGAGCGGTCGGTCGAGTGCCGGGCTGGACAGGCGCACCGTCTGCACCTCGTACCCGGCATCGGTGATCTCGTCACTGACCGCCAGTATCTTCTCGCCGTACCGGACGATGCCGGCGGTGTCGGGCCGACCCCCCTGGAACACCTCGTCGGGGAGGCAGAGAGTCACGGCGCGCACCGGGGAGGCGGACCTTGTCCGTGTCATGCGTGCAGCACCACCGGCAGCTCGTTCAGTCCCCAGGTGAAGTTCGACCCGTTGTAGCGCGGCCGGCCCCGCAGCGTCATCGATCGCACCATGTCACGCAGCACCCGCAGGTACGCGGTGATCTCCAGCCGCGCGAGCCGGCTCCCCAGGCACATGTGGCGGCCCGCGCCGAAGCTCAGATGCCGGTTGCCGGTCCGTCCGACGTCGAAGGTGTCCGGGGCGTCGAACACCTCCGCGTCCCGGTTGGCCGAGCCGATCCAGGTGACGACGCGCTGGCCGGGCTCGACCTCGACGTCCCCGATCCGCAGCGCCTCGGTGGCGGTCCGCAGCACATGCATGCCGGGCGCCGACCAGCGCAGCGCCTCTTCGGTGGCGACCTCCGGCTCGGCCTCCCCGCGTACGATGCGGGCCCACTGGTCGGGGTGCTCCGCCAGTTGGAGCGTGAGCGCGGCCAGCGTGAACCGGGTCGTCTCGTTTCCACCGGCCAGGATGCCGCTGAAGTTGAAGACGAGTTCCTGGTCCGTCAGCCGGGCGCCGCCGGAGTTCTGTGCGGTGAGACCGCTGATGAACGCGTTCGCGCCGGACTTGTGGTTCTCGCGCACCAGGTCGCCGAAGTACTTGAAGATCTCGCCGTTCGCCGTGATGCGCCGGACCTCGGAGGGGGATTCGAATGCCTCGGTGGTCTTTCTCCCGATCCATTCCCAGTCCGTGCGGGGCAGCCCCATGATGGCGCAGATGACGTCGGTGGGGATCCGTTCGAGCTGCGCGATCAGATTCGGACCGGGGTTCCGGACGGCCCTCGCGACGACGTCGGCGACGACCTGCTGCACGTACTCCTCGGCCCTGGACAGGACTTCGTTCGAGAACGGCTGGTTGAGCACCCGCTTCATCCGTGTGTGGTCGGGCGGGTCGGCGACGATCAGCATCTTGTTCGCGACGGCGTCGACCGCCCGGTCCGCCGAGCCGAGCCGCATGCCCTTCGCCGAACTCATGCGAGTGCTGTCGCGGTGCACGGAGACCACGTCGTGGTACCGGGTGACGTTCCAGAAGCCTTCCGGCTCCCCGGCGGGGTGCTGCCAGGACACGGGGTCGTTCGCCCGGTACCAGGCGAAGACGTCGTAGAACCCGGTGCCCTCGAAGAGACCCGGCTCGAACAGGTCCGGCGCTGTCAGCCGCGTCATCCGCACACCGCCCGGAGCGGAGCGGTCCCGGACACGGCGTCCGAGAGCATTCCGATGACGGTGTCCGGGTCCATGAACCCGTGATGGTCCGCGTCGATCACCTGATGTCCTCGGTAGTGAGTGGCTCTCTCGCGCCACCGGGCCATCTGCCCGGCGGTGACGACCCGGTCGCGGTGGCCCGAGACCGATCGCAGCGATGTGCTGGCCAGAGGTGCGGAAGGGACCCGGTAGCCGGTCATGAGACGCAGGTCCGCACGGAGCGGCAGGAGGGCGTACGGGGCGTGCCGGGTTTCGCGCACCGATGGGTGGAGCAGGGCCGTCAGCTGCGCCTGGGACGGGTTCGCCGAGGGAAAAGTCATCCAGTGTTCGGGCGACCGGGCCGCGGCGACGACCAGGGAGTGGGCCGCGGTGCCCGTGGACTCGAGCCGTCTCGCCACCTCGTAGGCGATGAGCGCGCCGAGGCTGACGCCGAGCAGCACCAGCGGGCGACGCCGCGCCGGTTCGCGCAGCTCGCCGCTGATGTGGTCGACCACCTCGGCCAGGCTGTCGGCCGCCGCGTCCTCCAGCCGGTCCTCGCGTCCCGGCAACTGCACGCCGAGCAGGTGCGTTCCGGGGGCCAGCGCCGCCGCAGTCGCGCGCAGGCGCAGGCAGCCGGCGCCCGCCTGCGGGAACACCACCACGGTCGCGGTGGCGCTCTCGTCGGCCGCGGTGAAGGGGCGCAGATACGTCATGCCGCCCTCGCTTCGTCGATCCGTCTCGCCAGCGCTCCGGGGGTCCTGGTCGTGAGGACGTCGTTGATCGAGACCGTCACCCCCAGCTCCGTCTCGATGTGGGACGCCAGTTGGGCCGCGAGCAGTGAGTGTCCGCCGATGGCGAAGAAGTCGGAGTCCTGGGCGACGGCGTGCCCGAAGGCGCTGCCCCATGCCTCCAGGACGCAGCCGAGGAAGGGGTCGGCGTGTGCGGGCCCGGCACCCTCCGCGTCGGCACGCCGCCCGGCCAGTTCGGCATCGCCGAGCTCGGCTACCGCGTCCCGTGCGACCTTGCCGGTCGCCGCCAGCGGTATGTCGGCGATGCGATGCATCAGGGTCGGACACAGCTGGCGTGGCAACCGTGCGGCGAAGTGGGCGGAGAGCCGGGTGCGCAGGTCGTCGTCGAGGGGGCTCCCGGAAGCCGTCTGGAGGGCGATGGCCAGGGTGGGCGGCTCACCGCGCGTATAGGCCACGGCGCCCTCGATGCCGGGTACCTCGCAGGCGATGTTCTCCAGCTCTTCGAGTTCTGTCCGGAAGCCGCCTATCTTGACCTGGTTGTCGGCCCTGCCGAGGATGCTCACCTGTCCATCGGTACGGAGTGCCCCGAAGTCCCCGGTACGGAAGTGCCTGGCGCCGTTGTGGTCGATGAACCGGTCCGTGCCCGGAGCATGCGCGTCGACGTAACCGAGGGCCACTCCGGTGCCGCCGATGAGGATCTCGCCGGTGACACCGGAAGGGACCTCGTTCAGGTCGGCGTCGACGACGGTGACCGTGTAGCCGGCGAGCGGACGGCCGATGGTGCGGGGGTCGTCGCGGCGCAGGGTGTCGGCCATGGTGGCGGCGATGGTGGTCTCGGTCGGCCCGTACACGTTGATCACTCGGTCGGCGACGCTCCGGAGGCGGTCGGCCAGGGCGTCCGGACAGCGTTCGCCCGCCACCACGGCGACCTCGGCCTTCGGCAGCTCGGCGAGCGTGGCGTACAGCGAGGGGGTCATGCAGAGGTGGTCGATCTCCCTTGCGGCCAGGGCCTGTTCCAGGTTTCCGAGCGCCGGGTCGAGGGCGACGCAGGTCACGCCGTTGACGAACGGGGTGAGGACCGACCACAGCCAGCCGTCGAACCCCGGAGAGACGACCGAGACGGCCCGGCCGCCGGGCCGGTACCCGAGCGACTCGGCATTGGCCAGGAGGTTTCCCAGGGCGGTGGAGCCGACGCGCACCCCCTTGGGGCGGCCGGTGGTCCCCGAGGTGTAGACGACGTATGCCTCAAACCGGCCCTCGCCGTCGGCCCACTCGGCCCACTCGGCCCCGTCGGACTCACCGGCCCGCGGGGCGGCGGAGTGGACCTGCGAGCCGTGCGTCTCGACCAGCTTGAGGCCCAGTTCGACGGCGTCCGGCTCGGACGACACGAGCACTTCGCACCCGGAGTCCGCCACGATCCAGCGCAGGCGCTCGGCCGGATGCCGTTCGTCGAGGAGCACCGCCGACGATCCGTTGGCCCAGATCGCCAGCAGGCTGCTGAGCGCGTAGCGCGACCGGCCCGCCATGACCGCGACCCGATCGCCCGCACCGGCCCCGGCCGCCGCGATGCGGTCGGCCAGGGTCCGCGTCGAGGCGGCGATTTCCCGCCAGGTCAGCCCCTCGCCGTCGGTTCCGATGGATCCGATGAGGTCGGGGTGTTCCGATGCCCAGTGCTCCAGCGCCTTCTTGACGTGCGATATGTGAGGAACAGCCGCGTGGCTGTCCGGAACAGGCTTGCTCACAAGTTTTCCCCCATGTTCGGCAAGAGGTTCTCAGTGCGTCGACGTGCTGCCGATGTGCGCCGTCAATTCGCCTTGGTGGCCCACAGAATGACGTTGGTGGCGAAGAACTTCTTGCGCCACCCGATGTCCGTGAAGCCGAGCCCGCTCAGTGCGCCGGCGATGCTCTGCGGCGACTCGAAGGCGCGGGTGCTGGACTCGAGATAGGTGTAGGACCTTCGGTCACGCGCGACGACCTGCCCCAGGAGCGGGACGATGACGCGCAATCCCCACTTGACGACGGGCTTCACCAGGCCACTCGGGGGGCACGTTTCGAGGATCACGAGGCGGCCGCCGGGCTTGAGGACCCGGTGTTGTTCGCGGAGTACCCGGTCCAGGTCCTCGACGTTCCTGAGGAGGTAGCCCTCGGTGATTCCGTCGAAGGACTCGTCCTCGAACGGCAGATCGGCCGCGTCCCCGTGCTGCCAGCGCACCGCGTCCGCCCCGGGCTTCGTCCGGGCCCGGCGCAGCATCTCCTCGGAGAAGTCGACGCCGGTCACCGTGGCGTCGGGGCTCCTGCGGGCCACCGCCAGCGCGATCACCCCCGTGCCCGTGGCCAGATCCAGAAACCGTCCGCCCCCGGCGGGTGCGACCCGTGCGGCCACCTCCCGGCACCATTTCTCATGACGGCCGAGCGTCATGAGAAAGTTCATTCGATCGTAGTACCCGGCGATCTTCTGAAAGATCCCGTGCACTTCGGAACTCTTGTTGCCGCGCGTGCGGTCACTCGTCACCTGTCCCGCCCTCCTCCACTGGAAATGTCCACCTTCGCATCGAGCCGGGTGATGTGACGACTCACTCGGGAATCCGAACCGGACAGATCCGCCCCGGCCATGACCGCGACAGCGAGAAGGCCGATGAGCGCTGTCCCGACCGAGGGCCGCACCCCGAAGAGGAGAAGGCCGAGGAAGACCACGGATACGTACATGTCGCGCTGGCCGACCAGGTTGTACTCGACGGGCGTCCGGGCCCGGACCATGGAGACCATGTTGGCCACGGCCGGGATCACCATGACGCCCGCACAGGCCAGCCGGTCGGGCATATCGGCGAGAAGGACGAGCACCGGGAACGCGGCGTACACCAGGGTGGTCGCAACAGCGGCGACCCAGGCGCCGGCGAGCTGTGACGGCAGGAGAGCCGGGATCGTCCGCAGCCCGGCTTCCTTGTCCCCGGCGTAGTCGGGGACGTTCTTCATGATGCCCTTGGCGAAGTACCAGCAGAAGAGGAACACCCCCAGAGCGACCGGCTGGTAGGAGTCGTAATGGGGGATGTCCCACCACGAGTCACCGAGCAGCGCACCCGCGATGTACGGTTCTGTGACCGCCATCGAGAAGACCGCCATCCCCACGATCGGGCGGCCCTTCAGGCGGAACCTCTTCGAGGAGTATCCGAGCACCAGGAAAACGCTGAAGACCCACAGAAGCGTCTGTGCGAACGAGATCAGCAGCGAGAGCACCAGCATGATGCCCAGGCACGTGTACAGGACTCCCTTGAGCAGACCCTCGCCGGCCGTTTCGACCAGCTTCAAGCGGCCCGGCACGTTCTTGCCGTCCTCCACGAGGTCGGTCACGGCGTTGTGGGCGTTGGCGGCCAGAGGGGCAAGCACGTGGAAGAGGACGCCGAACAGCACCGTGAGGTCGAAGCGGTGATCGGCCACCGCCACGCCCACGCAGTAGGAGAGCGGACTGACCAGGAGCGTGCGAGGGCGCACGTTTTTGACCACCGCGTTGAAGCGCGTCATACGACGCATGGGCCGAACCTCTCTCATGAAATCGTGCCGCCTCTGGCGAATACGCACCCGAAGTGAAGTCACATACGCGTGAGGGTCACCCTGAAACCTTCACGAGGCCGCAGGGTGAGCAGTGCCCTGGGGGCAGGCCCGGTGGAATCCCGCTGCGATACTTCGAATTTGTCGAGAATGGCCGCCAGCAGCATGCTCATCTCCATCATGGCGAACCCCTTGCCGATGCACATATGAGCGCCGGCCCCGAAAGGAAGGAACCGCCCCTTTCCGGGGATGCCGTTCATGAAACGCTCCGGAAGGAATTCGTCCGGCCGTTCCCAGACGGTCGGGTCCCGGTGGATGGCAGCCACGTTGAGCATCACGAAGGATCCCTCGGGGATCTTCGACGAGCCTATGAGCACATCCTTCGTGACCTGTCGGGGGATGGTCGGGGACGGCGGGAAGAGCCGCATCCCCTCGTTGATGACGCGCTCGAGAAGAGTGCTTTCCCGCTGTTTCCCCGAGGTGGGCAGGGCGGTCCGACGCACCTCTTCCCGAACGCGCTGCTGAACGTCCGGATAGCAGGCGAGCAGATACAGGATCCACGTCAGCGCACTGGCCGTGGTCTCGTACGCGGCGACGAACGTGGTCAGCATCTCGTCCCTGACCTCGGTGTCGGTCAACGGTTCCCCGGTGTCACCGGCCTTGACCGCCAGCAGGATGTCCAGCAGGTCGCCGTGGTGTTCGCCGGTGGTGCGCCGTTCTGCGATGAGCCGGTGGACGAGGTCGTCCAGGCCCCGCATGGTCGCGGTGAAGTCCCGGTTCCGTCGGCTGGGTACGCCGACCGGCAAGGAGAGCGGCATCCGCAGGCGGCGCTCGACGAACTCCAGGAGGAAGGAGATCGTGCCCGGTGTCAGGACGTCGGACACCGTGTCGCCGGACCGGCTGAACATGCACCTGGCCACGATGTCGAGGGCGAAGGAGAGCATCTCCTCGTGGACGCGCAACTCCGTGCGGTCGCGGCTCTCCCAGCGCCCGGTGTGCTCGTCTGTCACGTCGGCCATCTTCTGCCGCATGCCGGCCAGGCTGGGGCGGCTGTACATGGGCTGGAGGGCCCTCCGCCGCCGCAGCCACTGGTCGTGGAACGGATTGCTGATCAATCCGTCCCCGAGCACCAGTCGCAGCGGGTTGTCGGCGTTCGGCTTGCCGAAGGTGTGGATGTCGGAGAGGACGATGTCCGCGGCGGTGCTCCGGTTGACGAACACCATGCGCTTGGGTCCGACGGCGAAGTGCGAGAGCTCGCCGCCGTCCAGGGCGGCGTACTGGATGGCGTTCAGCAGGTTCGACCGCAGCTTGAGGAGGTCGCCGATCCCCGGCAGGCGTCTCGACGGCACGGTCGGCGCGGAGAGGACGCCGCTGTCGTGCCGCACTTGCCTGGTAGGTAGCACGCTCGCGGCGGTCCCCGCCATCCCGGCCCCCTGATGAGTCGATACGTCATGTCTGCGGCCGGGCCGCGTCCGGTGAAGGCGCTGGACACAGAGTCCGTACGCACGGCACCGGATGGACGAGGCGCCGCCCGTCGCGCGGTCGCGCCTTGACCCATCCGGCGTTCACAAGTCGTACTCGCGCGAGATCCGGCGGAGCAAGCAGATGGCAGGAAGGTGACGTGCGATCCCGGTGGGCGAGCACGTGACCCCTGACGGGGCATCGGTCGGTGCCGGTCGGTTTCCGGATGCCGGTCAACCTTCGATGGCAGCAAGATGCCTCGGGTCCGGCCGGCGCGGGCCGGACCGGCCGCGGTGTGACGTCACCGAGCGCACACGCGAAAAGCCCCCGTGCCGTTCGCACGGGGGCTTTCGCTGTGCCCCGGTCCCCGTCCCCACAGGTAACCGGCGCTTCCGGGGCCCGCGCTCCGCTCAGACGCGGGCCCCGGAGTCTTCACCGTCCGGACGGGTCAGACGCGGGCGAGCTCGCGCTCCCCTTCGCCGCCACCGTCACCGGACCCGGTGGAGTCGGACGGGTCGGTCAGCTGCTGCTGGAGCTTCTCGCCCTCCACGTCCACGTTGGGCAGCGCCCGGTCCAGCCAGCGCGGCAGCCACCAGGCCTTCCGGCCGAGCAGGGCCAGGACGGCGGGCACGATCGCCATGCGCACCACGAAGGCGTCGAAGAGGACGGCGATGGCGAGCGAGAAGCCGATCATCTTGATCATCTGCTCGCTGGAGCCGATGAATCCGGCGAAGACCGCCATCATGATCACCGCGGCGGCCGTGACCACCCGTGCGCCGTGCTTGAAGCCGGTCACGATGGCCTGGCCCGGGCTCTCGCCGTGGACGTACGCCTCGCGCATCCGGGTGACGAGGAAGACCTCGTAGTCCATCGCGAGACCGAAGACCACACCGACCATGAAGATCGGCATCATGCTCATGATCGGACCGGTCTGCTCGACGCCGAAGAGCGAGCCGAGCCAGCCCCACTGGAAGACCGCGACGACCGCACCGAGGGCCGCGACCACCGAGAGCAGGAAGCCCAGGGCCGCCTTCAGCGGGACGAGGATCGAGCGGAAGACCAGCATCAGCAGCAGGAACGCGAGGCCGACGACGAGCGCCAGGTAGGGCACCAGGGCGTCGTTCATCTTCTGCGAGAAGTCGATGTTCATCGCGGTGGCGCCGGTGACCAGGACCTCGGCCCCGGTGTCGGCCTTGATGCTCTTGCCCGCGTCACGGATGTCGTGGACGACCTCCTCCGTGGCGTGGGAGGACGGCCGGTCCTTCGGGATGACCACGATCGTCGCGGTGTCGCCGGCCTTGTTGAACCGGGCCGGGGCGACGGCGACGACGCCGATCGACTCGACCTCCTCGGCGACCCGGGCGGCGGCGGCCTTGCCGTCGGAGCTGTCCTTCGTGTCGACGACGACCATCAGCGGACCGTTGAACCCGGGGCCGAAGCCGTCCGAGAGCATGTCGTACGCCTGGCGCTGCGTGGTCGACTTCGGCTGGGCGCCGTCGTCGGGCAGACCCATCTCCAGCGAGGCGGCCGGTACGGCGATGGCGCCGAGGCCGAGGACGCCGACGAGCATGACCCAGACCGGCTTGCGCAGCACGAACCGCGCCCAGCGGGTGCCCATGTTCGGCTTGGCGTCGGCGCTCTTCGTCAGGTCGGCGCCGTTCCCCGGCTCGCCCGCCCTGCGCGCCTTGCGGCCCATGATCCGCTTGCCCGCGAAGCCCAGCAGGGCCGGGACGAGAGTGAGGGCGATGACGACGGCGATCGCGACCGTACCGGCGGCGGCGAAGCCCATCTTCGTCAGCATCGGGATGTTGACGACGGCCAGGCCCACCAGAGCGATGACCACGGTCAGACCGGCGAAGACGACGGCGGATCCGGCCGTGCCGACAGCCCGTCCGGCGGCCTCCTCGCGCTCCCGGCCGTCTGCCAGCTCGGCGCGGTAGCGGGAGACGATGAACAGGGCGTAGTCGATGCCGACCGCGAGGCCGATCATCATGGCGAGGGTCGAGGTGGTCGTGCCGAGATCCAGCACGTTGGCCAGCGCGGTGATCGCCGAGACCCCGATGCCGACCCCGATGAGCGCGGTCAGCAGGGGCAGCCCGGCGGCGACCAGCGAGCCGAAGGTGATGACGAGGACGATCGCGGCGATGATGACGCCGATGATCTCGGCGGTTCCGGTGTGCGGCATGACCTGGAGGGCGTCGCCGCCGATCTCCACCTTCATGCCGCTCTTCCGCGCGTCCTTGCCCGCGTCCTCCAGGGAGTCCCGGGTCGCGTCGGTCAGCTCCATGGAGTTGACCTGGTACGAGACGGAGATGTACGCCGTCGAACCGTTCTGGCTCACGGCCTGTGCCTCGAACGGGTCGTCGACCTTGGCGATCTGCTGGGAGCCGGACCGCAGCTCCTTGACGATGCCGGTGATCTCGCGCTTGTTCTCGGCGTCGGTCACCTTCTCGCCCTCGGGGGCTTTGAAGACGACCCGGGCGGTCGCGCCGTCGGCGCTGCTTCCGGGGTTGCGCTCTTCCAGCAGGTCGAAGGCGCGCTGCGCCTCCGTACCGGGGATCGAGAAGGAACTGGAGGTGGCGGTGGACGCGGTGGCCGCACCGAGGATGCCGACCGCCAGCAACGCCACCCAGATCAGGGCGACGAAGCCGCGGCGGCGGAAGGTGAGCCGTCCGAGCTTGTAGAGGAAAGTGGCCACGGGGGCGTACTCCCGGTCAGGTCGTATGAGTGGAACGTGGGCGTGAGGAACCAGCCCGACGACGAGAGCGGCGTGTCAGGTGGAGCTTCGGGGAGAGGGCCGTGCGGGTGGGACGTGCCGTACGCGGGGACCAAGCCGTACGGGCAGTGGTGCGGGGACGTCAGACGCCGAGAGCGGGGAGAATCACGGCATCCACGTAATCCATGAGGAACGCCTGGTCGAGCGGGCGGTCCTCGATCAGCTGCCGGGCGGCCAGCGCGCCGACCAGCATGTGCGGGATGTACTTCAGCGCCGGGTTGTCCGGACGCAGCTCGCCCCGGTCCACCGCCCGTTGCAGCAGCTGGTCGAGACCGGTCATCTCCGGTTCGATCAGCAGCTCGCGCAGGGCCTGGAGCAGCTCGGGGTTCTCGTGGACGGCATGGCTCAGACCCCGCATCAGCGCGGCGTCCTTCTCCATCTGGCAGTCGTCGGTCCGGCTCAGCGCGGCATGGAAGTCACCGCGCAGCGAACCGGTGTCGATGTCCGTGAGGCTCACCGGCTTGCCGTGCCGCAGCGCCTTCACGACCAGCTCGGGCTTGGAGCCCCACTGGCGGTAGAGAGTGGCCTTGCTCGAACGGGTGCGGGCGGCGACGGCGTCCATGGTCAGGGCGTCGTAACCGACCTCGCGGAGCAGGTCGAGGACGGCCTCGTAGAGCTCGCCCTCACGCTCGGGGGTCAGCCTGGTGCGTGCCATGTGCCGACCTCCTTCGCGTTCGCTTCACCTGCCGACGGCCTCGCTCGGCATCGAACGAAACCGTTTCGTACACCTGAACCGTACCCCCGCCCGCCAGCGAAACGAAACCGTTTCGCTTGTGTCCTGCACCACAAGTTGCCCCGGGCCCCGCGCACCGAAAACATTGGGGGGTGAGTGACGACGTCGCGTATCTCCGTTTCCCGCACCTCCACCAGGACTTGCTGTGCTTCGCGGCCGAGGACGACCTCTGGGTCGCCCCTCTCGCCGCCGCGGGGCACCGGCCCGGACGCGCCTGGCGGGTGACCGTCGACCGGACCCGGGTCAGCCATCCGCGCTTCTCGCCCGACGGCACCACCATCGCCTACACGACCTGGCGCACCCTGGACCCCGAGATCCACCTCGCCCCGGTGGACGGCGGCCCGGCGCGCCGGCTCACCTACTGGGGCTCGACGGACGCCCGGGTCTGCGGCTGGAGCCCCGATCCGGGCGAGGCCTGCCAGATCCTCGCCGTCTCCTCGCACAACCAGCCGTTCTCGTACTTCTCCTGGGCCTACAGCGTCCCCACCGACGGCAGCCCCGGCGGCAGGCTCCCCTGGGGCCCGGTCTCCGACATCGCGGTCGCCGACATCGACGGCGAGCGCCGCACCCTGCTGCTCACCGGCACGCCCCCGCACGAACCGGCCGCCTGGAAGCGTTACCGGGGCGGGGCCATGGGCCGCCTGTGGCTGCACGGCGAGCGGCTGCTCCCGGACATCGACGGGCACCTCGCCAACCCGATGTTCGTCGGCCGCCGCATCGCGTTCCTCTCCGACCACGAGGGCGTCGGCAACCTCTACTCCTGCCGGACGGACGGCACCGACCTGCGCCGCCACACCGACCACGACGCCTTCTACGCCCGCAACGCCTCCAGCGACGGGCACCGGGTGATCTACCAGTGCGCGGGCGAGCTGTGGCTGGCCGAGGACCTGGAGTCGCCCGACGCCACCCCGCGCAAGCTGGAGGTACGCCTCGGCGGCCCGCGCACCGGCCGGCGTGTCCACCAGGTGCCCGCCGCCAGCAACGTCGACTCGCTCTCCGTCGACGAGACGGGCCGGGCCAGCGCCGTCACCGTGCGCGGCAGTCTCTACTGGCTCACCCACCGCGACGGCCCCGCCCGCACCATCGCCGACACCCCGGGCGTACGCGTGCGGCTGCCGGAGATGCTCGGCAGCGGCGGGCAGGTCGCGTACGTCACCGACACGGACGGCCCGGACGCGGTCGAGATCGCCTATCTGCCGCGCGCCAGCGGCGACCGGCCGCCGCGCAGGCTGGCCACCGGGCTGCTGGGCCGGGTCCAGGAGATGATCTCCGACCCGGACGGGAAGCGCCTGGCCATCGCCTCCAACGACGGCCGGCTGCTGCTCCTGGACACGGGAGAGGCGGAGGCAGGGGCGGAGCCCCTGGAGACCGTGGAGCCCGTGGAGAAGGCCCCCAGCGGCTCGACCCGCGCCGACCTCCACGCGGCCACCGGCGCGGCGACCCCGGCCGGCGCCGTGCCGGTCGACGAGCACCCCGGGCTCACCGAGCTGATCCGCTCGGTCAACGGCCCGGTCCGCGATCTGGCCTTCTCCCCCGACGGCGACTGGCTGACCTGGTCGCACCCGGGCGTCGGCCGCTCGCTGCGGCAGATCAAGCTGGCCCGGATCTCCGGCCCCGGCGCGCCGGTCATCGTGGACGTCACCAACGGCCGCTTCGAGGACGAGAACCCGGTCTTCACGGAGGACGGCCGCTATCTGGCGTTCCTGTCCTGGCGCGGCTTCGACCCGGTGTACGACGTCCACACCGGCGACCTGTCCTTCCCGCTCGGCTGCCGCCCCTACCTGGTGCCGCTCTCCTCGGCGACCCCGTCCCCCTTCGCGCTCTCGCCCGACGGACGCCCGGCGGCGGGCGGCCTCGACCCGGTGGACGTGCCGGACGGCGGTACGTCGGAGGGGTCGACGGTGATGGTGGAGTTCGAGGGGCTGGAGAGCCGGGTGACGCCGTTCCCGGTCTCCGCCTCCAAGTACTCGGCGCTCGCCCCGGTGAGCGGCGGCGGCCTGGTCTGGCTGCGCTGGCCGATCTCGGGGGCGCTGGGCGAGACGTTCGCCAACCCGGCCGACATGTCGGGGCGGCCCACCCTGGAGCACTTCAACATCGCGAAGGCCCGCAGGACCGAACTGGTCGACCACCTCGACTGGTTCGCGGTCAGCGGCGACTCCTCACGGCTCGTCGTGATGGACGACGGCGAGCTGCGCGCGGTCCCCGCCACCGAACCCGGCGACGGCGACACCACGGTCTACCTGGACCTGCGCCGGATCCTGCACGAGGTCGATCCGGGCGCGGAGTGGCGGCAGGCGTACGGGGAAGCGGGCCGGATCATCCGGGACTACTTCTGGGAACCTGACATGTGCGGCATCGACTGGGACGGGGTGCTGGACCAGTACCGCCCGCTGGTCGAACGGGTCGCGTCGCCCGACGAGTTCGCGGATCTGCTGCGCGAGGTGCTGGGCGAGCTGGGCACCTCCCACGCGTACGTCTCCCCCGCCCGCCGCAACGAGGGCCCGCCGCACTACCAGCGGGCGATCGGCCTGCTGGGCGCCAACCTGGTCTGCCGGGACGGCGCGTGGACGATCCAGCGCATCCTGCCCGGCGACTCCTCGGACTCCAAGGCACGTTCTCCGCTGGCCGGTACGGGGATCAGGGAGGGCGCGGTCCTCACCCACGTCGACGGCCGGCCGGTGGACCCGGTGGCGGGCCCGTACCCGCTGCTGACGGCGGCGGGCGGCACCACGGTGGAGCTGACCTTCACCCCGGCGGGCGGCGGCCCCTCCCGCCGGGTGGCGATCATGCCGCTGGTCGACGAACGCCCGTTGCGCTATCAGGACTGGGTGGCCAAACGCCGTGACGTCGTACGGGAGTTGAGCGGCGGCAAGTGCGGCTATCTGCACATCCCGGATCTGGGCGGCTCCGGCTGGGCCCAGTTCAACCGGGACCTGCGCCTGGAGGTGGCGCGGCCCGCGCTCATCGTGGACGTACGGGGCAACGCGGGCGGCCACATCAGCGAGCTGGTCGTGGAGAAGCTCACCCGCACGATCCTCGGCTGGGACCTGACCCGTAACGCGCAGGCGGTCAGCTACGCCTCCAACGCGCCGCGCGGCCCGGTGGTCGCCCTGGCCGACGAGGCGACCTCCTCGGACGGCGACATGATCACCGCCGCGTTCCGGCTGCTGAAGATGGGGCCGGTGGTGGGCCAGCGCACGTGGGGCGGGGTGGTCGGCATGACCGGCCGCCACCGGCTCGGCGACGGCACGTCGATCACGGTGCCGATGAACGCGGCCTGGTTCGACACGTACGGCTGGTCGGTGGAGAACCACGGTGTGGAGCCGGACGTGGAGGCCCTGCGCACCCCGCTGGACTGGGCGGAGGGGCGGTACGCGGTCCTGGACGACGCGGTCCGCCTGGCGCTGGACCTGCTGGCGGCCCACCCGGCGGCGACGCCCCCGTCGTACGACACGGCGCCGAACCTGCGGAGGCCGCCGCTGCCGCCGAGGTGACGGGCGGTCAACCGGCTCCCGATCCCCCGTGCGTGCGTAGTGAGCACCCGTCCGGGCGTGCCGGGCGGGCGCTCGTGTGCCGGCGGCGGACACGATGGAAGGGGCTGCCCACGTACGAGGGAGAAGCATGAGGGAGAACCGCTCGGACCGGATCGCACGCGGCCGGCCCGGGGACGATCCCGGCCCCGCCCCCGCCCCGCCCGACCTGCGGCGGATCGGGGCCGGCCCGGACTTCTGGTACCCGGTCGCCCTCTCCCGGAGCGTACGGAAGGAAGGGGTGGCCGCGGCCGTCTTCGCCGGGGAGCGCATCGCGCTCTACCGCGCCCGGAGCGGTGCCGTCCACGCGCTGGAGGACCGGTGCGCCCACCGCCAGGTGCCGCTGAGCATGGGCGTCGTGGACGGCGAGACGCTCCGCTGCTGCTATCACGCCTGGGCCTACCGGGGCGACGGCCGCATCTCGCAGATCCCCTACCTCGCCAAGGGGGACGCCCGGCCGCCGCGCGGCGTGCGCGCCTATCCGGTGCGCGAGGCGTACGGCCTGGTGTTCGTCTTCCCGGGCGACCCGGAGAGGGCGACGGTCACCCCCCTGCCGGACATTCCCGCCTTCGCCTCGCCGCGGTACAGGACGATGACGTTCTCCCGGACCGTGCGCTGCCACTACTCGTTCCTGCACGAGAACCTGCTCGACATGAACCACCAGTTCCTCCACCGGGGCGTGGTCGGCAAGCTCCAGCCCAAGCTGCTGGGGTACGAGAGCGGCCCGGCCTCGGTGGAGGCCCGCTATCTGTTCACCCACACCGGCGGCAAGCGCAACCGCAGCGCGAGCCTGCTCGCCGCCGAGGGCCTGGGCGGCCGGCCCTCCAGCGACGTCATGACCATCCGGACCGAGTACCCCTACCAGACGCTGGACCTGGTCCCGGAGAAGGCCGACCACCCGGCACTGCGTCTCTGGGCGGTGTACGTCCCCGAGGACGCGGAGCAGCGCGTCTGCCACGCGTACGGGCTGCTCATGATCGAGAAGCCGAGGATTCCGGCGGCGTTGAGCGTGGCCTGGCCGTTCATCCGGCATTTCACCGAACGGGTCTTCGCGGAGGACCGCAGGGCCGTCGAGGCCGAGCAGCGGGCGTGGGACGAACAGGGCGAGGACCGCAACCACGAGGTGTTCTCGCTGATCCTGGACGTCCGCGACGTCCTGCGCGCCAACGGCGTGCCGCTGTGAGTCCGTACGGCCGCCGCACAAGGAGGAGGCGCACCCGGCAAGCCCGGGTGCGCCTCCTGACGCGACGCGTACGCACGCGCTGACCGCAGCACGTACGCGTCACACCTCAGCGACCGTCAACGGTCAAAACGCTCGCGCGCCTGGTCCGCGGCGTCCTGGGCACGGTCCTGCATGCCCGAGGAGGAGTCCGACCGCTGGTCGCGGTCCTGCCGGCCGCGCTCCTCGGCCTGGTCCTTGGCCTGACCGGCCTTCTGCTTGCCCTGGTCGGCGAGCTCCTGCGCCTTGTCCTTGAACTGGTCTGCGATACCCATGCTGTTCACTCCTGTGGGATGCGTGGGAACGGATGTGGGGGTGGCCCCAGCGGGGCCGTGCTCAGCGTTGCACGACCCGACATCCCGCGCATTTCGGACCGCTACCCACCGTGAGGAGGTGCCGGTCCGCCCCGTTACGTACGCTCCGCGCGCGCCTCCTGGTCCGCCGCTCCCCCGGCTCCCACCAAGCCCTTCGACACGGTGTGGAGACGTGGTTCGAAGCGCCGCATCTCGCGCGGTCCGCCGATCGCGATGACCGAGGGCAGATAGCCCCGGACCGACTGCATCCCGCGCAGCCACCACTGGGCGTAGACGTGCGGGGAGCGCCGCGCGATGCCGTCCACGATCCGGTCGACGGCCGGGCCGAGCGGGTAGGTGCGGTTCATCGGCCACGGCAGCCGCTGCCGCAGCTCGCGCATGACGTCGTCCTGGTCCGCGCCGCGCACCATGTCGGTGTCGGTCCAGGAGAGATAGCCGACGCCGACCTTGACGCCCTTGTGGCCGACCTCGGCGCGCAGGCTGTGCGCGAAGGCCTCGACGCCCGACTTGGACGCGCAGTACGCGGTCATCATCGGGGCCGGGGTGATCGCGGCCAGCGACGCTATCTGCAGGAAGTAGCCCCGGCTCTCCGTGAGCACCGGCAGGAAGGCGCGTCCGGTGACCGCGCCGCCGATGAGGTTGACCTCGATGACCCGCCGCCAGGCGGCCGGGTCGGAGTCGGCGAACGGACCGCCCGCGGCGACGCCCGCGTTGGCGACGACCACGTCGACCTTGCCGAAACGTTCCTTGACCTCACGCGCCACCTGGGCCATCGCCTCGTGGTCGGTGACGTCGGCGAACCAGTGGTCGCTCTCGCCGTGCAGCCGGTCGGAGACCTGCTTCAGCTCGTCCGGCTCCAGGCCGACGAGCGCGAGGGTCGCCCCGCGTGCGGACAGCTTGCGGGCGAGCAGTTCGCCCACCCCTCGGGCCGCGCCGGTGACGACGACGACCTGCCCCTCCAGATTCCGCTTGCCGCTCATGCGACATCCTCCTTCTCCGCCGTGGCGCCCGCGCCCGTGGCGGCGTACCGGGTGACCAGCTCCCTGATTTTCGCCGAAACGGCCTCCGGGGCCTCGACCGGCGTCATGTGTCCCATGCCCGTCAGCTCGGTCAGGCCGAGGCCGACCGGCAGGGCGTCCGCGATGGCCCGGGCGTGGGCCGGTGGGGTCAGCCGGTCGTCCGTGCCGGCGATCACCGCCGTCGGCACCCGCAACGCCCGTACGCCCGCGGCGAGATCGAGCTCGGCGAGCACATGGCCCCACGCCACCCGGGCGCGGCGCGGGCAGGCGTGCACGATCCGGGCGCAGGCGTCGACCCGGTCGGGGGCCGAACCTCGCCCCATCGTCGCGTACTTGAGGATCTTCCTGGAGACCGGGGTCACCGGCCCGAGGGGCGCTTTCGCGCCGAGGACGGCGGTGGTGAGCCGGGTCCGCAGCGCACCCGCGCGCAGCGGCAGGACCAGGGCCTCGGCGGTCAGCCGCGTGGCTCCGGTGGAGCAGAGCAGCACGGCGGCGGCATGTTCGCGCAGTCCGGGCCGGCCGGCCGCCGCCATCACCGTCATCCCGCCCATGGAGTGCCCGGCGAGCACCGCCTTGCGGCCCGGGGCGAGCGTCGCGGCGAGGACCGCTTCGAGGTCGTCGGCCAGGGCGTCGGTGCTGTAGCCGCCGGGGCCGGGCTCGGGGGAGAGCCCGTGGCCGCGCTGGTCGTAGGCGATGACGCGGTGGTCGGCGGCCAGGTCGCGGATCTGGGCGTCCCAGAAGCGGGTGTTGCAGGTCCAGCCGTGGGCGAGGACGACGGCGGGCGCGTCCTCGGGGCCGTGCAGTTCGACGTGGATCCGCGCACCGTCGGCGGAGCGCGCGGTCAGCTCGGCGGCGGGCACGGGCGGGACGGTGCCGCGGTGGGGGAGCCGGCTCATCGCGTGGCCTCCTCGGCGACGGGTCCGGCTTCCGCGGCGGCGGTGACGGTCTCACGGTCGGTGCGGCCGGGCTGCTCGGGGACGCGGCCGGCCCCGCCGGCTCGCCGCTCACCGCCCGCGCCGCCGGCCCGGACGACGTCGTACTCCGCGAGGTCCACCGACCGGGTCTGCCGCCGGAACTCACCCGTCGTGCCCGGCCAGACGGTGGTGTTGCGGCCCGCCTCGTCCAGGTACCAGCTGGTGCAGCCGCCGGTGTTCCACACCGTGCGCTTCATCCGCTGCTGGACCTTGTCGTTCCACGCGGTGACGGAGCCGGACCGGGCGTCGAGCGCGGCGCGTCCGCCGAGCACGTTCAACTGGCGGAGGTAGTCGGCCATGTAGTTCAGCTGGGACTCGATCATCAGGATCATCGAGGAGTTCCCGAGTCCCGTGTTGGGGCCGATGATCGTCATCCAGTTGGGGAACCCGGCGGCGGTCGCGCCGCGCAGCGAGTTCATCCCGTCCTTCCAGGTCTCGGCGAGGGTGATGCCCTCCGCTCCGACGACCCGCTCGGCGATCGGCATGTCCGTCACATGGAAGCCGGTACCGAAGATGATGGCGTCGACCTCGGCCTCGGTGCCGTCGGCGGCGATCACGGTGGAGCCGCGTATCTCGCTGAGCCCGGAGGCGACCACGTCCACATTGGGCTGGGCGAGCGCCGGGTAGTAGGTGCTGGAGAGCAGGATCCGCTTGCAGCCGATGCGGTAGTCGGGGGTCAGCTTGGCCCGCAGGGCCGGGTCCTTGATGGCCCGCGCCATGTTGGACTTGGCTATCGTCTCCACCAGGCCCAGCTGGTCGGGGTGCTTGGTGAAGGCGCTGACCTGCAACTCCCGTATGCCCCACAGCAGTCCGCGGCGCGCGGTGCCGGTGGCGGGTATCGCGCGGTGGAGGGCGCGCTCGGCCTTGCTGATGGTGCGGTCCATGCGCGGCATGACCCAGGGCGGGGTGCGCTGGAAGAGCGTGAGCTTCGCGGTCTTCGGCTGTATCGCGGGGACGATCTGGATCGCGGAGGCGCCGGTGCCGACCATCGCGACGCGCTTGCCGGCCAGGTCGTAGTCGTGGTCCCAGCGCGCGGAGTGGAAGACCTTGCCGGGGAAGGAGTCGAGCCCGGGTATGTCGGGCATCTTGGGGTCGGAGAGCGGACCGGTGGCGGAGACGACGACATCGGCGTGGAGCGTGGTGCCGTTGGCCGACTCGATCACCCAGTACAGATGCTCCCTGTCCCAGCTCATCAGCTTCACCTCGTGGTTCAGCCGGATGTGCGGGCGCAGCCCGAAGGTGTCGGCGACGCGCTCCAGGTAGGCCCGGATGTGCTCCTGGCCGGAGAAGGTGCGCGGCCAGTCCGGGTTGGGCGCGAAGGAGAAGGAGTAGAGGTGGGACGGTACGTCGCAGGCGCAGCCGGGATAGCTGTTGTCGCGCCAGGTGCCGCCCACCGATCCGGCCCGCTCCAGGACGACGAAATCGGTGATGCCTTCGCGGCGCAGCCGGACGGCGGCCCCCAGGCCCCCGAATCCGGTACCGATCACCGCCACACGTACGTGCTCCTGCTGGGCCATGCTGCCGCCTCCCGCGGTACGTCACGCGACTTTGCCAGCAATCACTGGCATGGTTCGGAGAGTAGAGCAGGTCCGTACTGATGGGTAGGGGGCGGACCAAGGAAAGTTACCGGCGGTACAACATAGGGTGCCCCTGTGGCTGAAGGACGCGAGCACCGCGAATACCGCATGGAGGAGCTGGCCAAGGAGGCCGGCATCACCGTGCGGACCCTGCGCTTCTACCGGGAGCGCGGACTGATCCCGCCGCCGCGCCGCGAGGGCCGGATCGCCTGGTACGACGACCACCACCTGGCCCGGCTGCGCACGATCGCGGGCCTGCTGGAGCGCGGCCACACGCTCAACGGCATCGCCGACCTGGCGGCGACCTTCGAGAGCGGCCGCGATGTCGCCGAGGTGCTGGGCCTGGGCGAACCGACCGAGGAGACCCCGGTCCGGCTCACCCCGGAGCAGCTCGCGGACTACTTCGAGGGCGAGGTCACGCCGGAGAACCTCGCCGCCGCGCTGGATCTCGGCTATCTCGCCACCGACGGGGACGAGATCGTGCACATCAGCCGCCGCCTCCTGGAGGTGTCGGCCGAGCTCGTACGGGAAGGGGTGCCGCTCGCCACGGTGCTCTCCTCGGGCCGCCGCGTCCGCGAGCACGCGGAGGCGCTCGCGGAAATCTTCGTACGGGTACTGCATGCCCACACGAAGGAGACCGAACCCGCCCAACTCCGACCGCTGGCGCGCGCGGTGGTGGACGCGGAGCTGTCGATGGCGCTGGACCGGAGGCTGCGCCGCGAGGACGGCACACAGCCCCCGAAGGCGTGACCGCACCCGGGGAGCCGCGGTACGGCCCCGCGCCGCAGGGGCCGCGCGACGGCCCCCGACGGCACTACCGCTCGTAGACGACCGTGACGGGCGCGTGGTCGCTCCAGCGCTCGCCGTGCGTGGCCGCCCGCTCGACCCAGGCCTTCACCGCACGCCCGGCCAGCCCCGGGGTGGCCATCTGGTAGTCGATGCGCCAGCCGGCGTCGTTGTCGAAGGCCCGGCCCCGGTAGGACCACCAGCTGTACGGCCCCTCGACATCCGGGTGCAGCGACCGCACGACGTCGACGTACGCGGCCTCCTCCAGGACCCGGGTCAGCCAGGCGCGCTCCTCGGGGAGGAAGCCGGAGCTCTTGCGGTTGGCCTTCCAGTTCTTCAGGTCGGCCTCCTGGTGCGCGATGTTCCAGTCGCCGCAGACCACGACCTCGCGTCCGTCCGCCGCCGCCCGCGCCTTCAGACCCTGGAGGTAGGGCAGGAAGGCCGCCATGAAGCGCTCCTTCTCGTCCTGGCGCTCGGTGCCGACCTCACCGGAGGGCAGATACAGGCTCGCGACCGTGACCCCGGGGAGGTCGATCTCCACGTACCGGCCGCTCGTGTCGAACTCCTCCGCCCCGGGGGCCCCGTGGCCGCCGAAGCCGATCTGGATCCGCTCAGGGGCGTGCCGCGAATAGAGCGAGACGCCCGCGCGGCCCTTGGCGGCGGCGGGCGCGTGGACGGTGTGCCACCCCTCGGGAGAGCCCACCCCTTCGGGCAGCTGAGCCGACTCGGCCCGCACTTCCTGGAGGCAGACCACATCGGCGTCGGTCGCCGCCAGCCACTCGACGAAGCCCTTCTTGGCGGCGGCCCGGAGCCCATTAACATTCACACTGGTAACGGTCAGCATCCCCGAACAGTACCTACTCCACCCCAGCGCACAGATATACGATACTCAGCATGCTTATTCAATCTCGGCCCTTCGACCACCCCGACGCCGTCAAACTCAACGACCAGGTGCAACTCGAATACGCCGAGCGCTACGGCGACGAGGGCGATGTCACACCGCTCGACCCGTCGATGTTCGTGCCGCCGCACGGTCTGTATCTGCTCGCCTACGACGAGCAGGTCCGCCCGGTGGCGACCGGCGGCTGGCGGACCCAGAACCGCAACGCCGACGGCTACGAGGACGGCGACGCCGAGATCAAGCGGATGTTCGTGATCCCCGAGGGCCGGGGCCGGGGCCTGGCCCGGCGGATGCTCGCCGCCCTGGAGGAGGACGCCCGGGCCGCGGGCCGGACCAGGATGGTCCTGGAGACCGGCGACCAGCAGCCCGAGGCCGTCGCGCTGTACACCTCGTGCGGTTACACCGTCTGCGACGTGAAGTTCGGCCACTACCGGACGTACGACAGCAGCATCTGCATGGCCAAGCCGCTGCGGCAGCCGTAGCGGCCACGGGGACCGCGCGGCCGGGCACGCGCCCCCGCCGCGTCACGGGGCCCGGCGGCCGGTCACACACCCCCGCCGAGCACCAGGACCACGTGCTCGTCCTCCCCGTGCCGCACCGTGCCGGTCACCGTGAACCCGCACTTCTCCAGCAGGCGTACGGAGCCGGTGTTGCCCGAGACGGGGTCCGCGTACAGCGGGCGGGCCGTCTCCCGCTCCAGGAACGCGGTCAACGCCTCGGTGCCGATGCCCCGGCCCCAGTACGGACGGCCGAGCCAGTAGCCGAGGAAGCGCCGGTCCTCCTCCCACCAGGCCACGATGTTCCCCGCGGTCTCCCCGTCCACGACGACCGTCTGCACGAAGTTGGCGGGGTCCCCCAGCACCCGCGTCTTCCAGTGCGCCATGAACGCGTCCCTCTCCCGGGGAGTGAAACGCGACCGCCGGACCGCCTCGGGATCGTGCTCGTACGCGAGGAACACCTCCAGGTCCTCGGGCACGACATTCCTGAGCTGCACGCTGCTCTCCACGCTCTCCATGCCGGCCGAGTCTGGCACCCGCCACTGACCATCGGCCCGGCCGCTCACCTCGGGGTGGCGAGCACCTGCGTCCAGTAGGGGCCGCGCGGGGAGTCGGCGATGCCCACGCCCACGTGGACGAAGGCGCAGTTGAAGATGTCGTCGTCGCGGCCGGGGCTGTTGCGCCACTCCTCGACGACCGCCGCCGGATCGCTCATGCCGGTCGCGATGGTCTCCCCGACGGCCGACCAGTCGTAGCCGGCGGCACCGACCCGGTCGCCCGCTCCCCGGCCCGAGGAGTCGGTGTGGTCGAAGTAGTTCCGCGCGGCCATGTCCTCGGAGTGCCGCTGGGCGACCTCGGTCAGCCGGGGGTCGGTCTCCAGCTCCGGGCAGCCGTTCGCGGCGCGCAGGGTGTTGACCCGGGTGACCACGCGGGCGTCCGGGCCGGGGCGCGGCGCGGGCGCCGGCGAGGCGGAGGGCGACGGGGGGACGGTGGGCGGCCGGGTGGTGGCGGTCCTGCCCGGGGTCGGCGTGGGCGAGACCGCGGAGGGGCTGGGGCCCGGCTCGGCGGAGGCGGAGGCGGCCGCGGGCGGGGGCGCGGGCGCGGGGCTGGAGGTGGCCCCGCCGCCCCGGGACTCGGGCCCGGCGGGGGCGGAGGGCCAGATCAGTACGGCGAGGGCGGTCACGGCGGCAGCCCCGGCCATGAGCCCGGCCGCCTTCCCGGCCGAGAAGGCGGCCGGGGCGGCGTGTGCGGCGCCGGAGGCGGACGGAGCGGCGGCGGTGGCCGATGCGGTGGCGGGGGCGGCCGACGAGGCGACGGCCACCGCCACCTGCTGCCCGCTGTCGTAGAGCGGCACCACGAGGGCGAGCCCGGAGAGCAGGCCCTCCGGCGGGACCAGCCCCGCACTGCCGTCGGAACAGGAGGCGCAGCCCCGTACATGGCGGGCGATCCGCTTGCGCCACAGCGGCGTCGGCGTACCGTCCCAGTCGCCCAGCAGGTCCTCCAGGGCCGGGCAGCGGGGATCGGAGGCCAGGGCCCGGACGACGGTGCGGCCGACGTCGAGCTGGTTCTTGACCCGCTGGACGCGTACGGCGGCGTGCTGCGGGGAGAGACCGAGCGCCTCGGCCAGCTCGGACCGGGTGAGGTCGCCGGTCGTCTCCAGCCACCACAGGGACAGCACATCGCGCTCGGCGTCGTCCAGCCAACGGGTCGCCTCGGCCGTCTCGCGCCGCTGCCCGGAGAGTTCCAGGCGCAGGATCGTCAGGTCGACGAAGTCGGCTGCGGGGTCGGCCGGGTCGCTGGTCTCCTCCAGCGGGGCGGGGCGGTGGCCGAGGTTGGACCAGCGGCTGCGGACCTGGTTCATGGCGATGGCGACGAGCCAGGAGCGGAAGCGGGCCGGATCGCGCAGGGCGGGCAGGCCGGAGAGCGCCCGGAGCATGGTCTCCTGGACCACGTCGTCCACGTCCGGATGGCCGTTGAGGGCGCGCCCGACGACGTTGTAGACCAGCGGGAGATACTGTGCGGCCAGCCGCTCCCCGGCGGCCCGGTCGCCGTTCCTCGCCGCGATGACCAGAGCGGTGCTGTCCACGCCGTTCACGCCCTTCGTTCGGGTTCGCCACCGGAATGTGGGCCAGGTCACCCCTGGGGGTTTTGTTATCCGCCCCCCGTCCAGTGGTCAACCAGTATGCGGGGGCCGGCAGGCAGTCCCGCCGGGAGAGTGCCGGGAGCGGGGAGAGACATGTCGAGCGACACGGACACCGACGAGGCGCACGCCACCGCCGCGCGGACGGGCGAGGCCATCACCACCTCGGCCCTGCACGCGGCGGCGACCGGAGCCGACACCTTCCCCGGGGTCCTGCGGGAGGCGCTGAACCGCCGCGGGCTCTCCCTGGAGCGGGTGAGCGAACGGCTCAGGGTGCGCGGCATCACCATCAGCCAGGCCACCCTGAGCAGCTGGCAGCGCGGCCGCAGCCAGCCCGAGCGGGCCCGCTCCCTCCAGGCGGTGGACGTGCTGGAGGAGATCCTGGAGCTGCCCGCCGGGTCGCTGCGCTCGCTGCTCGGCCCGCGCCGCCCGCGCGGCCGGACCACCCCGCCCGACGCGGAGGGGGCGGCGCTCCAGATCCTCGGCGAGGACTCGGTGGTGGAGAAGGCGCTCGGCGCGCGCTTCCGCCACTTCAACCGGGAGACCAGCTCGCTGATGGTCCACGACATCGTCAGGGTCGGCGAAAGCGGCACGCTGAGCGGGATCTCCACCACGAACGTGCTGCGGGCCAAGCGGGCGGGGGCGGACCGGGCGATCTTCGTCCTCAGCTTCGACGACGAGGCCGCCGAGCCGGTCGACATCAAGGTCACCTGCGGCCGCCTGGCGGAGGCCACGTACCTGAAGGGGCTCAAGTCCCTGGTGCTGGAGATCCACTTCGGTCGGCAACTGGCCAAGCTGGACACCACGGTGGTGAGTTACGCGGTCGAGGTGAGCCCGTCCGAGACCCCGGCCACGCACTACGAACGCTGGTCGCGGACGAACCTCCACGAATACCTCCAGCAGGTCTTCTTCCACCCCGGCGCCCTGCCCGCCGACTGCCACCGCTACGTCCGGGACAAGGTCGGCGACCCGCCCCGGGGCCGCCGCCGTATCCCGCTGAGCGAGGCGCACGACGTCCATGTGCTCACCTCCCGGTGCAAGCCCGGTGTCCACGGGGTGGCCTGGGAGTACGCGACGGGGCCCAATGGAACGGGAGACCGCCCAGGATGAGTGGACGGTCTCCCGCGTCTGGGGGGTGGCCTTTTCTGCCGGTCTGTTCCTGCGGTGGGACTACTTGGTGTTGAGGGTCAGCCCGTAGTACGCGAGGGCGTCGTCGAGCGGCTGGAAGTACGAGGAGCCGCGCGCGTTGACCTGGCCGTTGCAGCGCTGGTTGCTCGGGCCGCCGGACGTCATGCCCTGGGCCTGGTCACCGGAGACGTACGCGCCGCCGCTGTCCCCTCCCTGGGTGCAGACGCTGGAGCTGGCCAGGCCGGTCACGACGGTGTCGGGGCCGCCGTTCCGGTCGGTGTAGGTGACGCTGACGTTGTACGAACCGACCCTGCCGCAGGTCCACTGGGTGGTCTGGCCGGACTTGCAGAGCGCCGCACCGGAGGGGGCCCGCTTGCTGCCCCGGACCGGGACGGTGCCGGCCCGGCCGTACGTGGTGATGTCGAGGCCGATGGAGCTGCCGGCGTCGACGGCCGCGATGCCCATGTCGACGCTGCGGGTGCCGAGCGCGAACCGGGTGTGGGTGCCCTTGGCGAACCGGGTGCCGTTGTAGGCCAGTTCGGGCAGATCCTCGATGCAGTGCCCGGCGGTCACGAGCACCTGATTGCCGTTGCGGTCCTTGGCGCCGTAACCGACCGAGCAGAGGTAGCCGTTGAAGGTCATCCGGCTGCCGGGCGGCACGACGGCCTGGGTCTCCAGCTTCTCCTGGCCCTTCACGACGCGCACGGCGTCGCCGTTGCTCTTCGCGGCCTTGAGGAAGCTGCGGGTGGCGGCGTCGGTGTCGCCGTTGACCTCGACGGTCACGGTGTCCGACGCGAGGTCGACGGACCAGGCGGAGACCCCGGCCGGGGCGCTCTTGAGGGCCTTGGCGTCGAGCTGGGCCTTGATGCGGTCGAGTTCGCCCTCGCCCCGCTCGGGGACCCGGGCCTTGAGACCCGCGGCCCGGACGTCCTTCGCCGCCTCGGCGTCGGCGGCGTTGACGACGAGCGAACCGTCCTTGGCGAAGAAGGCCCCGAGCGTGTCGACCCGGTCCTTCCGCAGCTGTGCGAACCGGTCCTGCTGCTCGGCCTCGCGGTCCAGCCGCTCGATCGCGGCCTTCTCGCTGACGCCCAGGGTCACGGCGAGCGCCTTGACCATCTCCGGCTGGTAGGCCGGCGCCGCCGCGGGCGCCGAGGCCTCCTCCGCCGTACCGGCGTAGGCCCCTGTGGCGACTCCGGCCGACAGAAGGGCGCCGATCGAGGCGGCCACGATGTATCTGCGCGCGTTCTTCTTTCCGTGCTTCACGCGATTCCTTCCGCTACGCAGGCGAGCGTCCAGACAATGGGGGGGGTGGCCACACCGCGCCTGGGGAAGCGCGATGTGTTCCATGGACACTGCCTGGCGGCGATGACATGTTCCTGTCGCCGCGACTCGAACTCTGGCGCAGCCGGAACTGCCGCGACAAGAAGGGGCGGTGGAGCTCTTTTCTACAGAACTGGCCGAGAACTGTAGAGAGAACGGCGGAAAGCGCTGGTGCGGACCTTTGCGCCGGGCCGTACGCCCGCCCCGGAAGCCGCCCGGGAGTCCACCCCGATCACCCTTTCCCAGCAGTAGAGTTGCCTTCCGAATGAGGGGGGACACCGGCGTGAACAGAGGCCGAAGAACGGTACTGATGTGGACGGGCCTGGCGGTCGCCGTGCTCGCGGGAACGCTGTCCTTCCTCAGCTGGGACCGGGCCGACCAGGTGGCCGGAGTGGTCTCCGCCGTGGTGGGCGTGGCCGCCCTGGGAGTCGGCGTGTACGGGGCACTCGGCCCGGCCCGGGGCCCCGACGTGCAGGTCTCGGGCACGGGAAGGGCGGTGGCCCGTGGCGGCGGCGAGGCCAACACCGGGTTCGTCGCCCCGTCCTCCCCCACCGCACCCGGCTCGGTTTCCGTCAGCGACACCGGCGAAGCGGAGGCCGACGGAGGCAGCGCGAACACCGGATTCCGGCAGGGGTAGCGGAGCTGTGACCGGCGGCAGGATCGGGGCGAAGGAAACGGGCGACGCGTCGGCGCAAGGGGGCGCGGCCCTCTCCAACACCGGGGTCATCACCGGTCCGGTGACCCTTTCCTCCTCCTCGCGACGGCCCGCAGTATCGGGCTATCTGCTCCAGGTCGAGAGGATGGCGGCGGCCGACTTCCGGGGCCGTGGCGCCGAGCTTTCGGAACTGGCGTCCTTCAGCACGGAGGAACCTTCGCGGGCCGTGGCAGGAAAGAACTACTGGCGCTGGCTGGCCCCCGCCTGGGCCGGAAAGTCCGCTCTGCTGGCGGAGTTCGTCCTGAATCCGCCGCCCGGAATCGACGTCGTGGCGTTCTTCATCACCTCCCGCATGGCGGGCCAGAACGACGCCGCCGCCTTCTGCGAGGTCGTCCAGCGGCAGCTGTACGCCCTGCTGCGGGAGGAGGAGCCGCTGAGCACGCCGGCCACCCGGGACGAACAGCTGCGGCTCGCCATGGACCGTGCGGCGGAGCACTGCGCGGCGGAGGGCCGACGGCTCGTCCTGGTGGTGGACGGGCTGGACGAGGACCACGGCGTCACCGCCGGTCCCGACTGCCACAGCATCGCCGCGCTGCTGCCCCGTACGCCCCCGCACGGCATGCGGATCATCGTGGCCGGACGCCCGCACCCGCCCGTTCCGGACGACGTGCCCGGCGACCACCCGCTGCGGACCACGGAGATCAACCACTGGCTGGCGCCCTCCCCGCACGCCCAGGTGGTCCGCTGGGACGCGGAGCAGAACCTGCTGCGGCTGCTCGAAGGCGGCGGACTGGGGCGTGAGCTGGTCGGTCTGACGGTGGCGGCGGGCGGTGGCCTCAGCGCGAGCGACATCGCCGAACTGACGGGAAGCCGGACCCGCCTCGTGGAGCGCGAACTGTCGGCGGTGACCGGGCGCAGCTTCCGGCGGCGCTCCGTTCACTGGGCGTCCGACGGTCCCGCGGTCTACCTCCTGGCCCACGAGGAGATCCAGCGCAGCGCGGCGGACCTGATCACGGACGCGGAGCTGGCGGACTGCCGCACACGGCTGCACACGTGGGCCCGGACGTACCGGAGCGCGGGCTGGCCCGCCACGACGCCCGAGTACCTGCTGCGCGGTTACGCACGGCTCCTGCGGGAACTGGGAAGCACCGGGCAGCTGGTGGAGCTGGTGTGCGACACCGCACGGCACGAGCGGCTGTGGCAGGTCACCGGCGCGGACCTGGAAGCGCTCGGCGAGCTGTCGGCCTCACTGGACCAGTTGCTGGGACAGGGCAGGCAGAGCGGCGACCTGGACGTCTCGGCCGCTCTGCGCCTGGCCGCCGCCCGCGACGGGCTGCACGAGCGGACGGCTGTCCTGCCCGCCGACCTCATCGGCCTGTGGGCCCGGCTCGGGCACACCGGCCGGGCCATCAGCCTGGCGCAGTCGCAGCGGGATTCCTACAACCGGGTGAGCGCCCTGACCACTGTCGCCACCTGTCTCGCCGCGACCGGCCACCGGGAGCGGGCGGACGCGCTGGCGGCGGACGCGGACAACCCCGAGGACGAGGCCCTCCTCCTTGAGGCCGTCGCGAAAGGCCTGGCGGAAGCAGGCCTTTACGGCGAGGCGTTCCGGACGGTCGCGAGGATGGAGGGCACGGACCGGCCGGCGAAGGCTCTCGTCGCGACGGTCAGGCGGGCGGCCGACGACCACGCGGCGCACGGGCGGGTCGGGGCGGAGACGATCACACCGCACCTCACCGAGGCGGTGCAGGCCGTCGCGACGGTTCGCGGCGTCGAGCAGGGCGAGCTGTACGCCGATCTGGCCTGCGCGTTCTCCCTGTTCGGAGACGAGGGGCGGGCGCAGGAGACGGTCGACCTGGCCGTCCGGAACCGTTCGGACGACGAAGGGACGTTCCGGCAGGCCCAGAATCTGGGTCACATAGCCGTACGCCTCGCACCGGCACCGGGTCTGGCGCGGCGTGCCGCGAGCATCGCCCGTGACGCGGCCGGGCTGGCGGAGACGATCGACGACCCCCGAAGCGTCGAGTGGCTCTTCCCTCAGGTCGCCGCGGGCCTGGCGGCGACCGGGCAGTACGAGCGCGCGGAGCAGGTCGCCGGGATCCTGTCCGACCCGGCCGACCGTGACGAGGGGCTGTGTGCCGCCGCCAGGGCGGCGGCACACGCCGGCGACCCGTCCTGGGCGCTGGAGGTCGCGGACCGCCTCACCGACCCGATCGACGTGGCCAGGATTCTGGTCGCCGTCGGAAGGAGGACGGCGCCGCCGGCCGCCCCGGCCGAGATCTCGCGGCTGGCCCGGCGGCTTCTCACGCTGACCGACGCAGTGTCCGACCAGGCCTGGCAGGCGGGGTTCCGGACCGACGCGTCGGACTTCCTGCTCCGGGCGGGCGAGAGGGAACAGGCCGAGGCCGTGGCGGCCACAGCGACGGCTCTCGCCCGGAACGGCACGACGCCCCGGGGCGATGTGACCGCGCAGATCGCCGTCGCCCGGGCTCTGGCGGCGGCGGGTGCCGGGTGGGAAGCACACCGGCTCGTCGACCGGGCGGCAGAGTCGGCCGAAGCGGAGAGCGGATACCTCCGGCTGCTGCGCCTGGTCGACGTGGCGCGCGGGCTGCACGCGATCGGCCAGGACGACCACAAGGTGGCCGTGCTGTCCGCCCTGCTGGAAGAGACCCGGCAGCAGGCGCACCACTTGGAACACGCCGATTCCCTGCAACGCGTGGCCGAGGCGTTCGGTGAGACAGGCCGCCCCGACCTGGCGAGGGAGGTGGCTCGGGAACTCCTCGACAGGGCGGAGACCCTGGACAGCGCGTACCAGCAGGGGTGGCACAGATACTGCGCGGCCGGCGCCTGTCTGGCGGCCGGGGACTTCGACAAGGCCCTGGCTCTCGTCAGCTCCCTGCCGGACGACGTGCTGGACGACTTCCGCTCCGGTGTCGTGGAGAAGCTGGTGCGGGCGGGCGAACACGCGGAGGCGGGGCGACTCGCCGAGGAGTTGACGGGCACCGTCGAAGGCGACCGCAGCCTCATGCACATCGCGGCGGGCATGGCGGCCGGAGGTGATTTCCCCGGCGCGGTCGCCCTGCTCGACGAGATCCCCGGACCGGGGCTGCGCGACAGGGCCATGGAGAAGATCGTCAGCGCGTCGGTCCGGGCGGGCGCGACGCACGAAGCCCACGCCCTGGCCGACGCCATCACCGACCCGGGCGACCGGAGCAAGGCCCTCGCGGCCGTCGCCCGTGCCCACGGCCCCACCCCGCGGGGCCGCGTCCTGCTCGTCGAAGCACTGGCCCTGGGCCCCTGGGACCAGGTGGTCGAGGCGATCGCCGGGGTGGCCCCGGAGCATCTGCTCCTGCTGGCGGACCTGTCCCGGAACGAGCATCAGGTCCCGTCCGGCGGGTCATGCGACCTACTGACCGACGGGCCGTTGGCCTGGTCCTGAGTCGGGGGGACCTGACGCATCGTGCGTGGTCACTTCTGGAGCCGCGTCTGCCGCCGCCGGGTGGCCGGGGAGGGCGTTGGTGTGATCACCGCGTGGTGGTGAACGGGATCTACCACTGGACCTGATGGAAGTCCATCGTGCCGAAGGTCGCGATGTCCATCACGTAGCTCCACAGTGCGTACCGCTGCTGATCGGCACGGCGATAGGTCTTGCCGAAACCGTTGTCGAGAATCTCGGTCCAGCCGTCGCCCTGTCCGTAGTGCGCGAACAGTCGGTCATTGCGCCGCAACGCGTCTTCTCCGGACTCCGCCGGGGTCTGGTAGATCACCTCATGCAGCCGGCCGCGCCACAGAGTGAGAAGGAGCCGACCGCCGTCGACCGCGTATGTGTCCACTACCGCGTCGGGAGCGTTCTCGTGAGGGCGCGACGACTCCAGTTCGCCGGGGACCCGCACCGCGTCAGCAGCGCACAGCAACTCCAGCAACGGCACGTCGTCGGTGAGGGAGCCCATGAGGAGCCATCCTAGGGTCTGTCCGGAGGATCGGACCAGATCCGGTCGACGCCCCTCGTACGCCGCAGACGCGTGCCGAGCCCCGCGCCCCCGGCACGATCCGCCGGACAGGACCTGGGGCCCGCCCCGGGCGCCGCACGCGCCGCCGCGACCGAGAAGCCTGCGCGCGCATCTGTACGCCGCACCGTTACCCCCAGTAAGTTACCTCGCGGTAAGGGCTATGCCACTGTGCCCACCAGGTAGTGCCGCCTCGTCCACCCAGATTCGGATACCGGGGGAATCATGAACCGGAGCACCGTCGGCCTGCTGGCCGTCGCCGTCGTCACCGCTCTCACCGTCGGCGCGGCGCCGACGGCCTGGGCCACGCCCGCCACCGTCGCGCCAGCGGCAGCCGCAGCCGCAGCCGCGCAGACCGACAGCAGGGCGTCCGACCCGTTCTACCGTTACGACGGCAGCGAGCCGCTGTCCTCGTACGCGCCGGGCGACGTGCTGAAGAAGCGCACGCTGGACTACCACGTCCTCGGCATCCCGACGCCGGTCAAGGCCGTCCAGTTGCTCTACCGCACGACCGACGCCCAGGGCCGGCCGTCGGCCAACGTGACCACGGTGGTCCGCAGTCACCGGGGCGACGGCAGCAAGGCCGTCTCGTACCAGTCGTTCTACGACTCCCTCGACCCCGAGGACGGCCCCTCCCGCGCCATCGCCGGGAAGGTCACCCTCGGCGGAATCATCGCCAACGTCGAGTCCATCGTCATGGCGCCGCTGCTGCTCAAGGGTTACGACCTCGTCATCCCCGACACCGAGGGCCAGACCGCCGAGTTCGCGGCCGGTCCCGCGTACGGGACGAACACCCTCGACTCGATCCGGGCGAGCACCCGGACCGGGGCGACGGGGCTGCACAGCGGCACCCGGTTCGGTCTGCTCGGCTACTCCGGCGGGGCCATCGCCACCAACTGGGCGGCGGCCCTGGCCCCCACGTACGCACCCGACGTCAACCAGCGGCTGGTCGGCTTCGCCGAAGCGGGGCTGCTCGTCGCCCCCGCGCACAACCTGAAGTACGTCGACGGCTCCCTGGTGTGGAACGGCGTGATGCCGATGGCGGTCATCGGCGTGTCCCGTGCCTACGGCATCGACATCCAGCGCTATCTGAACCCGAAGGGCATCGCGGTCTTCGACGAGCTCGAACACGGCTCGATCGTCGACGCCCTGGGCCGCTACCCGGGGATGACCTGGAAGGACCTGGCGAAGCCGGAGTACAAGGACCCCAACTCCATTCCCGCCTTCGTCGACGCGGTCAACAAGGTCAACCTCGGCGAGGCGGCCACCCCGACCGTCCCCGGCTTCATCGGGCAGGGAAACGCGGGCGTGCTGGAGGGAACGTTCAACAGGCCGCCGGGCATCGGCACGGGCGACGGTGTGATGGTCGCCGGCGACGTGCGGGCGCTCGCCAACCAGTACTGCGCCACCGGCAACTCCTCGATCCGGTACGAGCAGTACAACCTGCTCAGCCATCTCGGCGCCATGCCGTACTGGACCCCGCGTGCGATGTCCTGGCTCGACGACCGGTTCGCGGGCAAGACCGCCCCCACCAGTTGCGGCCGCATCCCCGCGGGCAACTCGCTGGCGCCGGAGAAGCCCGCCGTCACGAACTGACCGGCTCGTGGGGCGACCGCCCCGCTCGTACGGCAGCGGTGCGGCCCGGCGTACATGACCGGGACCGCACCCCTGCCCGGCGCGGCACGCCGTTACGCCAGCACCTTCGCCAACGCCGTCAGTGCCGAACCGAGTTCCTCCTCGGTGATGGTGAGCGGCGGCGCCAGCCGGACCGTCGAGCCGTGGGTGTCCTTGACCAGCACCCCTTCGGCGAGGAGCCGCTCGCTGATCTCCCTGCCCGTGCCGATCGCGGGGTCGATGTCCACGCCCGCCCACAGTCCACGGGCCCGGTAGCCGGTGACGCCCGCGCCGACGAGGGCGGCCAGACCGCGGTCCAGCACCTCGCCCAGCTCGGCGGCCCGCCGCTGGAACTCGCCGGTGGCCAGCAGGTCGAGGACGGCCGAACCGATGACCGCCGCCAGCGGGTTGCCGCCGAACGTCGAGCCGTGTTCACCGGGCCCGAGCACGGAGAGCACCTCGCGGCGGGCGACCACGGCGGAGACCGGGACGATGCCACCGCCCAGGGCCTTGCCCAGGAGCAGCATGTCCGGGACCACGCCTTCGTGGTCGACGGCCAGCGTGCGGCCCGTGCGCCCCAGGCCCGACTGGATCTCGTCGGCGATGAACAGGCACCCTGTCCGCCGGGTCAGTTCACGGACCCCGGTGAGGTACCCGTCGTCGGGGATGACCACGCCGGCCTCGCCCTGGACGGGCTCGATCAGCACGGCCGCCGTCGTCTCGTCCACGGCGGACTCCAGGGCGGCGAGGTCGTTGTACGGGACGATCCGGAAGCCGGGGGTGAAGGGGCCGAAGCCGGCGCGGGCCGTCCCGTCCGTCGAGAAGCTCACGATCGTCGTGGTCCGGCCGTGGAAGTTGCCGTCGGCGACGACGATCGTCGCCCGGTCCGGTGCGACGCCCTTGACCTCGTACGCCCACTTGCGGGCGACCTTGACCGCGCTCTCCACGGCCTCGGCGCCGGTGTTCATCGGCAGCACCATGTCGAGGCCGGTCAGCGCGGTCAGGCGCTCGGCGAAACCCGCCAGCCGGTCGTGGTGGAAGGCGCGTGAGGTGAGGGTGAGTTCGTCGAGCTGGCGGTGCGCGGCCTCGATGAGGGCGGGGTGGCGGTGGCCGAAGTTGAGAGCGGAGTAGCCGGCCAGCATGTCGAGGTAGCGACGGCCCTCGACGTCCTCGACCCAGGTGCCTTCCGCGCGGGCGACGACCACGGGCAGCGGGTGGTAGTTGTGGGCGAGTACCGGGGCCTCGGCCCGGATCAGCTGCTTGGACGAGCGCGTCCCGAAGGCGGCGGGGGAAGGGGTGACGGTGTCGGTCATCAGCGGATCTCCTGGGTGCAGCACTTGATGCCCCCGCCGGCCTTGCGGAACTCCGACAGGTCGACGGGAACGGGGACATGGCCACGGCGGGCGAGCTCGTCGATCAGGCCGCGGGCCTGCGGTGCGACGAAGACGTGGAGGCCGTCGGAGACGGAGTTGAGGCCGAACGCCAGGGCGTCCTCCTCCGTGGCGATGACCGCGTCCGGGTAGAGGCGCCGCAGGACCTCACGGCTGCCCGGGGAGAACGCCGCCGGGTAGTAGGCGATGTTCCCCGCGTCCGCCCCGCCGCCGTCCGGCTCCCCGCCGAGGTGGAACAGAGCCGTGTCCAGGTGGTAGAAGCGCGGATCCACCAGGTCGAGGCCGATCACGGGCCTGCCGAAGAACTCCTGCGCCTCGCGGTGCGCGGAGCTGTGCGTACGGAAGCCCGTTCCCGCCAGTACGTACCGTCCGGCCGGGACGAGGTCCCCCTCGCCCTCGCAGACCGACCGGGAGGGGCGGACCTCGTACCCGGCTTCCTTGAACCACTGCGCGTACGCCGCCGCCTCGGGCCGCCGCTCGGGCGCGTGGAAGGACGAGCCGAAGACCTTGCCGTCCATGACCAGAGCCGCGTTCGCCGCGAACACCATGTCGGGCAGACCGGCGACCGGGGCGATCGTCTCGACGGTGTGGCCGTGGGCCCGGTACGCCTCGACCAGGGTCAGCCACTGGTCACGGGCGAGCGGGAGATCGACCGGCGTGCCGGTGTCCATCCACGGGTTGATGGCGTAACGCACCTCGAAATGGCGGGGTTCGCACATCAGATAGCGCCTGAGGCTCGGGCCACGGCCCAGCGGGCCACGTTCTACGGGCACGGCTTTCCTCCGCCTTCTCCGGGCGACGATGGGAATGTCATCACCGTAGAAAGCAGCCCGCACGCCCGACAAGAACGAAAAGCTGCACACATACGCAGGAATGCTGCGCAGATACGTCACTCAGAGCAGGTTCAGTGCGTCACCGCCACCGCCCACCCCCTCTCCGGCGTCCGGCGCGGACTCACTGACTCCCGCCTCCGGGCTGTCCGGCAGCAGGTGGGACAGCACCATGTAGCTGATCGTCTTGCGGATGAAGGGTTCGCTGCGGATCCGTTCGAGCACCTCCTCGAAGTGCTCCACATCGGTGGCCCTGATGTGGAACAGGGCGTCGGCGGCCCCGGTCACCGTCATCGCCGCCACGATCTCCGGGTACTTGCGCGCCACCTCCGACAGCCGCCTGGGCGGCGCCGCGCCGTCGCAGTACACCTCGATGTACGCCTCGGTGCGCCAGCCTAGCGAGGCCGGGCGGACGGTCGCCCGGAACCCCGTGATCACCCCCGTGGCGCGCAGCCGGTCGACCCGGCGTTTGACCGCGGTGGCCGACAGCCCGACGGTCGTGCCGATCTCGGCGAAGCTCGTCCGGGCGTTCGCGATCAGGGTCGCGACGATCTTCCGGTCGAGCTCGTCGAACGGCGTGGGCTTCGTGGTCATGGCGGGTGGCCTTCTCCTCGTGCCGCCCCGGGAAGGGGCCGTCGGTCTCCCCCATCCTGCCGGTTCGCGCGGCCCGCCCACGGCGTGCGCCGAACTCATGACCTCCACCGGCGGAGGAACGACGCTCCGGGCCTCGCCGCCATTGGGCCGACAAATGACGGAACTCCTGCCTGGTTGACGCGCGTTGACAAGGGACCCACACTCAGTCAGGTCCATGACAATATGCACCTGACCGGCTGACCAGAGACAGGGGATTGCCCGTGCTGCCGAGACCGAGTGTGTCCGCGTACATAAGGACCGCCGTCACCGCCCTCTCCGCCACCGCCCTCGCCGTCACCGGCCTGCTCGCCGCCGCCCCCGCCGCTCCGGCGAGCTCCTCGCCCGGCCCCGGGCACCCGTCCGCCGGGGTGGTCGTGAAGATGCCGGCCGCCGTCGCCGACCGTCTCGGCGCCGAACGCGAGGCGCTGCTGGACGCCGTCTCCGCGGACGTCCTCTCGCGGTCCCACGACGCCAGGGAACTCGCCCCGAGTGCCGCCGTCGGCGAACTCGCCGACGAGGGCCGCAAGGTGGTCGTCGACGTACGCGACGTCTCGGGCGACTGGGCCCGCGGCGTCGCCTACGTCGAGGCGTCCCGCACGCGGCACGGCGCACCGGAGGGCTGGCTCTACATCGCCCACCGCACGGACGGGCGGTGGGTCCCGGGCCTGGAGGGCGACCGTGAGTTCGCCGACCATGTGGCCCGATCCCCGCTGGTCGGCGCGGCGGAGCGGCGGACCATGAAGGCCTACGCCGAACGCGAGGTGACCCCGGACGCGCAGGCCGCGCCGGCCGGCGCCCTGGCCAACACCGGTGGACTGCTGTTGCCCTGGATGCCCGACTACTACATGACCCTGACCGGCGGCCCCCACGCACACGACGGTGCGACCGGCTACTGGAGCGCCCTCGACTTCGCCGGCGGCAACGCCAGTGGTCTGGTGCGCTCGTCACGGGAGGGTACGGCCACCTCGATGTGCGGCGCGGGCGGCGGGTGGACCCGGGTGATCCACCCCGGCGGCTTCTCCACGGACTACTACCACCTGCGGAACACGACCTACTACAACGGGACGTCGATCGCGCGCAGTGCCCTGCTCGGCAGCATCGGCACCGACACCTGCGCCGGCGGTTCCGCGACCGGCGCCCACGTGCACTGGTCCCTGCGCACGTACGACGCCAACTACAACGGCCGGTACACCTGGCTGAACGGCCGTACGATCGGCGGCTGGGCGTGGTGGAACGGATCCGCCCAGTACTCCGGCTGCGGCACGCGCCTCGGCTTCACGGCCTGCCCCGGTACGGCGATCTACAACCGCACCGGCTGACGCCCGGGGCACGCTCGCAGGTGGCGGACCGGGCAGGACGTCACGGGCCCGGTGGCAGCGCCTGCTCCGTCCAGATGGTCTTGCCGGAGCGCGTGTACCGGCTTCCCCACCGGTCGGTGAGCTGCGCGACCAGGAACAGACCGCGGCCGCCTTCCTCGGTGTCCCGGGCCCGGCGCATCCTCGGCTGCGTGTTGCTGACGTCGGAGACCTCGCAGATCAGGGAGGACGTGCGGATCAGGCGCAGCCCGATGGGCCCGCCCGCGTAGCGGACGGAGTTGGTGACCAGCTCGCTGGCCACCAACTCCGTGGTGAAGGCCAGGTCGTCCAGGCCCCACAGCGACAGCTGAGCCAGCACGTGCGCGCGTGCGTCGGACACCACCGACGGGTCCGCCGCGAGGGTCCAGGAGGCGTGGTCCTGCGGGGCCACCCCGCGGACCCCGGCGAGCAGCAGCGTCACGTCGTCGGCCAGCGGGCGGGGTGCCAGTTCCCCGACCACCTCGGGGCCGATCTCCTCCAGGGGCCGGCCGGATGCGAGCGCCGCCGACAGCGCGTGCCGGAGGGCGGCCATCCCCTCGTCGGGATCGGGGCGGCCGCGCGTGATGAGGCCGTCCGTGCAGAGCGCGAGGACGCTGCCGTCCGCCGCCTCGAACGCCACGGGCTCGAACGGCAGGCCACCGACCCCGAGCGGCGGACCGGGGCTGAGGTCGACGTGGGCTGCGGTGCCGTCCGGAGCCACCAGGGCGGGCGGCGGGTGCCCCGCGCTGGCCGCCAGGCACTGCCGGGTGACGGGGTCGTACGTCACGTACAGGCAGGTCGCACCGAACGACCCGAAGGAGGCCTCGGCGTCCTCGGTGCCGATCGCGAGCTCGGACACGAGGTCGTCGAGGTGCGTCAGCAGTTCGTCGGGGTCGAGGTCGAGGTCCGCCAGGGTCCGCACAGCGGTCCGCAGACGCGCCATCGTCGCCGTGGCCCGGAGACCGTGCCCCACCACGTCGCCGACGACCAGCGCTACCCGGGCGGAGGACAGCGGGATGACGTCGAACCAGTCGCCGCTGGCCCCCGTAGCCGTATCCGTCGGGAGGTAGACGCTCGCCGTGTGCGCCGCGGCCGTGTCGGTCGTCGAGGACGGCAGCAGGCTGCGCTGGAGCCCCACCGCGGCGTTCCGCTCGCGGGCGTAGCGGCGTGCGTTGTCCACGACGAGGGCGGCGCGCGAGGCTGTCTCCGCCAGCAGGTCGAGGTCGTCGCCGGTGAAGGGCGGCCGGTCGAGGCCCCGGCCGACCCGGATACGGCCGAGGAGCGATCCTCGTGCTCGCAGCCACGTACTCATCCCGTGCGGCCGGCCGAGCACGTCGGCCGGCTCGGCGCCCTCCTCCGACCGGTGCGACCACATGCGGTCGGACAGTGTCCCGCCGGTGCTCACGTCGAACACCGTGCCGGTCGCGAAGCCGCCGGGGGCGGCGCCGGCCACCGCCGTGCGGCGCAGCAGGTGGTCGCCGTGGTCCTCGGGAGCGGGTTCGTCGTAGGTGAAGACCGCCTCGGCCACATCGACGACCGCCACGTCGGCGAGTGCGGGAACGAGCACGTCCGCCAGGTCCTGGGCGCTCTCCGCGGCGGAGAGCGTCGTGCTGAGCACCGCCGTCGCGCGGTGCAGGACATCGAGCCGGAGGCGGGAGAGCTTCTGGTCCGTCACGTCGACGAACAGCCCCGTGACGCCGATGACGTGGCCGTTCGCCCCCTGGAGGCGGAACGCCGAGATGGACATGGTCCTTCCCGCTCCCGGTTCGACCTGTGTGTGGACGTCGATGTCGAACCCGACCAGGGGGGTCCCCGTCGTCAGGACGTCCCGCAGGCGGGTGTCGACCGCCCGGGCGTCCGCCTCCTGGAGGAAGTCGCCCAGGCGGGCCCCGTACAGCTCGTCCGGCACACCCAGGTAGGGAAGGAGGTGGGTGTTCGTCCGTACCAGCCGCAGCTCGTTGTCGAACACCGCGAGGCCGATGCGGTCCTGGAGGAACAGCTCGCGCAGGAAGGCGTGGCCCTGACGCCACTGTGCGGCCAGGACCTGCGGGGCGGCGAGCACGAGGAACTCCTCCGCCGGCCCTTCGCCGCTCAGGGGCAGCACGCGGAACTCCACCTCGCCCCCGAGGTGCGGGGCCAGCTCCGCCCGCCCCTCCCACACCGGCCCGTCGCGCTGTTCCAGGAGCGCCGGCCAGCTCCCGGGCACCGCGAGGAGGTCCTGGAGCCGCCCACCGCTCAGCTCCGCCGCCGAGCGCCCGAGGAGGGACTCCGCCGCCGGCGTGGACCTCAGGATCGTCCCCCTCGCGTCCACCACGAGCCCCGCCGAGTGCCCCACGTCGAGAGGGTCGTCGCTCCTGGCTGCCATCGGACCCCACACTCCGTCCCGATCCCTGGGCGGCCAGGGCCACCGTTCCCCTCCACTCTGCCCGCGTGCACGCCCCCCGGCACGCCGCACTCCCCCGAACGGCCACCGCCCGGAACGGAACGGCGCGCGAGAACCGGAGTTCCTGGGACGGTTCGCGATCCCTCCGGGGGCGGGCGCCTCCGAGGACGAGCCCGTCCCGGTCACCAGCCACGACCTGAGGCCCGCCGTGGTGGCCCGTGAACTTTGATGCCCCGGTTTCGCCACCTGCGGAAGCCGACCGCCGGGGCCACCGGCGGGAAGGTGATCGAGCGGACGGTCCCGCGCAACTACGCCGGACCCGGCGACGCCCTGCACGGGCCCGGGCCGGTCCGGACGACATCGATGGCAACCACTCGCTGGTGCTCAACACCCCTGACGGCGTGCGGTTTTCCTCGGAGAACGGGATCTCGCCGCACAACTGGCAGCCGGAGCTGTCCAGGATCCCCGGCACGCGGCGCCACCACGAGAACTTCGGCGGGGCATCTGCCCCGACGCCAACACGCTGGCGGCGGCGCCGGAGCAGTCGGGGGGCGCGACAGCGTACCCAGCCCGATAACCGCGAAATCCCGCCCAGTTGATGCAACCGGACGGGATTTCGTGACGTTCTTGAGAGCTACTCAAGAACTGTCGTTTGTGGACCTGTGGGGATTTGAACCCCAGACCCCCTCGATGCGAACGAGGTGCGCTACCAGACTGCGCCACAGGCCCTTGCGACGTGTGAAACTCTAGCACCCTCACCGGGGTGCTTGGAAATCCGTTCCTCCGCTGGTCAGCGGTGTCGGGTTTCCCGGTGCCCCCGGGCGTCCCCGGGGGCCTCACTCATTGGCCGCGCGCGGCCGGTCCTCGTCGTCGTACTGGTCGAAGAGCGGGGTCCGGCCCCGGTCGCGGTTGCGGCGGGACTGGTTCGTGCGCTGGCGCGGGGCCGGGTCGACCGCGGGGGCCGGGGCCGCCGGGTGCGACGTGCCCGTCTGGGAGGGCTCGGCGGTGCTGGAGCGGGCCGCGCTCCAGGTCTCCGGGTCGCCGACCTCCACCCCGCCCGTGGCCCGGGGGGCGACGGGCGCGGTGACATAGGTGGGCAGCGGTACGGGAACGGGCTCCCAGCTGTCGCCCTGGACGCGGCCGCGTTCGCGCTGCTGGTCCACCCACTCCGCGTGGTCCGTCTGCTCGACGAGGGCGCGGCGGCCCGCCTCCTGGGGGGAGACGGTGGGGGTGGGTTCCGGCTCCGCGTGGTGCGCTTCGGAGTCGTCGTCCGGCTCGGCGGAGTCGGGGGCGGCGGGCTGGTTGCGGCGCGGGCGGTTCTCGCGCAGCCGCTGCGCCGCGTCCTCGGCCCGGCGGCGGTCCATCGTGAAGGCGAACCGCCGGCGTTCCTGGGCACGCAGATGCACGATGTACGTGCTCAGCAGCACGGCCGGCACCGCGGGGGCCCAGAGGAAGCCGAGGCCGCCGACCGCCGCGACGATCGCGCCGAGGGTGAAGGCCAGGAAGAGAACGATCGTGGTCCGCCTGCGCCGCGCCAGGACCTGGGAGCGCCGGGCGCGCCTGGCCCGCTCGGCGTCGGCCGCACCGGGGCTCGGGCGCCGCCGGGCGGGAGGCACGTGCTCCGCGGGGCGCTCGCCGGACCGGCGTTCGTGCGCCGGGCGGTCCGGGTGCTGATGGTCCGGGGGCTGGTTGCCGGGGCGCCGGTCGTGCGCCGGGCGGTCGGATGCCCGGTGGCCCGGGGTGCGCTCGGGCGCGTGCGCCGGGTCGCTCAGCCGGGCTTCCGTGTGCGCCGGAGGCGCGGCAAAGGCCCGGACGTCCACGGACTCCATACGGTCCGTTTCCCGGTCCGGGTCGACCTCGGGCCCCGCCTCTTCGGCGGTGCGCTCCCGCAGCTCCTTGGCGTAACGGCGCTCCATCGCCGCCCGGCCGGACAGCAGCCGGATGGCGGTGCTGAAGCGTTCCGTCGGACGGGCTTCGTTGAGCTCGTCCTGCCTGCGGAGCCACATCGGCACCAAGTAGGCGGCCCAGGCCCCGACGATGACTGCGTAGATGAGGCCGCTGCTGCTCACGCTCACACCGTAGAGGGGTTTGCGCGGAAGGATCCGCCAATTGGCCCGGTGTGTCGCACGATCCGGCTGATATCACGGACTTTTTTTGTGATGGTTCGGATCAGCAGACGCCGATAGCCCTAACCATTGCGGTCATCCAGCGATCAAATTCGAACACTTATTTTATTTCCTCGGTCGGCCCGGGGCCTCCCGGCGTCATGGGCCGTGACCGGCGCCAGCGTCTGAGCATCCCCTCGGGCACTTCCTCGGCGGTGAGCGCGAAGATCAGGTGGTCGCGCCAGGCGCCGTCGATGTGGAGATAGCGCAGGCGCACGCCCTCCGAGCGGAATCCGAGTTTCTCCACCACTCTGCGGCTGGGCGCGTTCTCCGGGCGAATGCAGACTTCGATCCGGTGCAGACCCACCGTGCGGAAGCAGTGGTCCACCGCGAGCGCCACCGCCGTCGGCATGACTCCGCGCCCGGCGACGCTCCGGTCGACCCAGTAGCCGATATGCCCGGAACACATCGAGCCCCAGGTGATCCCCGCGACCGTGAGCTGGCCGACCAGCCGCCCCTCGTACTCGATGGCGAAGGGCAGCATCCGCCCCGCGTTCGCCTCGGCGCGCAGGTGGCGGACCATCTGCCGGTACGTGGGGCGCTGCGCGATCGGGCCGCCGGGAGCGGGCGGCGGGACGGTGGCCTCCCAGGGGCGCAGCCAGTCGCGGTTGCGCCGGTTGACCTCGCGCCAGACCCGCTGGTCCCGCATCTTTATCGGGCGCAGGACGATCTCGCCGTCGGTCAGCGTCACCGGCCAGGTCGCGATGTTCAGCTCGGGCTCCCCGGTCGGGGGTGGTCGCCGCCGCGGAGCTGGTCGACGGCGTGCACCAGGAGCCGGCCGAGGACGGCGAGCCCGTCCCTCACCCCGCCGGTGGAGCCGGGGAGGTTGACGATCAGGGTGCGGGACGCGACGCCCGCGAGGCCCCGGGAGAGGGCCGCGGTCGGGACCTTGGCGAGGCCCTCGGCCCGGATCGCCTCCGGGATGCCGGGGATCTCGTGGTCGAGGACGCGGCGGGTGGCCTCGGGGGTGGCGTCGGTGGGCGAGATGCCCGTACCGCCGGTGGTGACGATCACGTCGTACCCGGCGGCGACGCCCGCGCGCAGGGCCGCCTCGACCGGGTCACCGTCGGGGACGACCTGCGGGCCGTCGACCGTGAAGCCGAGGCCGGTCAGCGCCTCGGCGATCAGCGGGCCGCCCTTGTCCGCGTACACACCGGCGGAGGCGCGGTTGGAGGCGGTGACGACGAGGGCGCGGTACGAAGCGCCCGGCGCGGCTCCGGTGGGCTCCGGTCCCCGCGCCGGCTGCTCGGGGCCGGGGGCCGCGGTCTGCTCGGGCGGCGTCACGCGTCCGGTCCCGCCGGTGCCGCCGGTGCGGTGCGCCGGTAGTCGCCGGACTTGCCGCCCGACTTCGCCTCGACCCGTACGTCGGTGATGACCGCGCTCTTGTCGACCGCCTTGATCATGTCGACGACGGTCAGGGCCGCCACCGACACCGCCGTCAGGGCCTCCATCTCGACGCCCGTGCGGTCCGTCGTCTTCACGGTGGCCGTGATCTCCACCGCGTCGTCGGCCACGCTCAGGTCGACCTTCACACCGGAGACGGCCAGCGGGTGGCAGAGCGGGATCAGGTCCGGGGTGCGCTTGGCCCCCATGATCCCGGCGATCCGGGCGGTGGCGAGGGCGTCGCCCTTGGGGACCCCCTCGCCGCGCAGCAGTTCGATCACGCGCGGCGCGACGAGCACCCGGCCGGACGCGCGGGCGACGCGGGTGGTGACGTCCTTCGCCGACACGTCGACCATGCGGGCCGCGCCCGCCTCGTCGATGTGCGTCAGCCTGTTCTGCGTACTCAACTCACTCCGCCTAGCGGTAGGGGCACCGATGGGCCTCGGGCCCGGAGGGGGACCTCCGGAAGGCACGGCGGCAGATACCGTACCGCCACCGGGCGGCGGTCAGCGGAGCAGGACCACGTCCGTCTCCGTGCCGGGCTCGACCGAGGTGACGTCCTCGGGGACCACGATCAGCGCGTCGGCCTGGGCCAGCGCGGCGACCAGATGCGAACCGGAACCGCCGACCGGGGTGACCGTGCCCGCCTCCGCGTCGTAGCGGCCGCGCAGGAACTGACGGCGGCCGGCCGGCGAGGTGAGCGCCTTGTCGGAGCCGAGCTCGGCGCGGACCGTGGGGCGGTGCACATCGGTCAGGCCCATCAGGGCGCGGATCGCGGGGCGGACGAACAGCTCGAAGGAGACGTAGGCGGAGACCGGATTGCCCGGCAGGGCCAGCAGCGGGGTGTGGTCCGGGCCGATCGAGCCGAAACCCTGGGGTTTGCCCGGCTGCATGGCGAGCTTGCGGAACTCGACCCCGCTGCCCGGCTCGTCCGCGTCGCCGACGGAGGACAGCGCCTCCTTGACGACGTCGTACGCGCCGACGCTGACGCCGCCCGTGGTGACGACGATGTCCGCGCGGATCAGCTGGTCCTCGATGGTGGCGCGCAGCGTCTCGGCGTCGTCGGCGACCGCGCCGACGCGATAGGCGATGGCTCCGGCGTCCCGGGCGGCGGCGGTGAGCGCGAAGCTGTTGGAGTCGTAGATCTGGCCGCCCGTCAGCGCCTCGCCGGGCTGGACCAGTTCGCTGCCGGTGGACAGGACGACCACGCGGGGGCGGGGCCGTACGACCACGGTGGAGCAGCCGATCGCCGCGAGCAGGCCGATCTGCGGCGGGCCGACGACCGATCCGGCCGCCAGGGCCGGCTCGCCCGGCTGGACGTCGCTGCCGCGCTTGCGCACGTGCGCGCCCGCCGTGACCGGGCGGTGGACGCGGACCTCGCCGGTGGCGCCCTCCGGCGCGTCGGCGTGGGCGCGCATCCCGTCGGCCGGGCCCTCGCCCGTACCGCCGTCCGTCCACTCGACCGGGACCACGGCCTCCGCACCGGCGGGCAGCGGGGCGCCCGTCATGATGCGGGCGGCCTGTCCCGGTCCCACGACCTGGTCGTCGGCGAGCCCCGCGCTGCCCGCGGCGACGTCACCGATGACGGTGAGGACCGCGGGGAACTCCTCGCTGGCGCCCTCGACATCGGCGACGCGGACCGCGTAACCGTCCATGGAGCTGTTGTCGAAGGGCGGCAGGGCCACCTCCACGACGACGTCCTTGACGAGGACGCAGCCCTGGGCGTCGGGCAGCTGCAGCTCGATGGGCTCCAGCGGCCTCACCGAGGCGAGGATGTCGTCCAGATGCTCGTCGACCGACCAGATCGTGCTGCTCACGGGGTTACATCTCCTCAGCGACGTACTTGCGCAGCCAGGTCCGGAAGTCCGGCCCCAGGTCTTCACGTTCGCACGCCAGTCTGACAATGGCGCGCAGATAGTCGCTGCGGTCGCCGGTGTCATAGCGGCGGCCCTTGAAGACGACGCCGTGCACGGGACCGCCGATCTTCTCGTCCGCGGCGAGCAGCTGGAGCGCGTCGGTGAGCTGGATCTCGCCGCCGCGGCCCGGCTCGGTGTGTCGCAGTATGCCGAAGACCGCGGGGTCCAGGACGTACCGCCCGATGATGGCGAGGTTGCTGGGGGCGTCGGCCGCGTCGGGCTTCTCGACCAGGTCGGTGACGCGGACGACGTCGCTGTCGACGGTGGCGTCCGCGGCGGCGCAGCCGTACAGGTGGATCTGCGCGGGGTCGACCTCCATCAGCGCGATGACGCTGCCGCCCTCTCGCTCCTGGACCTCGACCATCCGGGCCAGCAGCGCGTCGCGCGGGTCGATCAGGTCGTCGCCGAGAAGCACCGCGAAGGGCTGGTCACCCACGTGCGGGGCGGCGCACAGCACGGCGTGCCCGAGACCGCGGGGGTCTCCCTGGCGCACGTAGTGCATGGTGGCCAGGTCGCTGGACTCCTGGACCTTGGCGAGGCGTTCGGCGTCGCCCTTGCGGGTGAGCGCGGACTCCAGCTCGTAGTTGCGGTCGAAGTGGTCCTCCAGGGGCCGCTTGTTGCGACCGGTGATCATCAGTACGTCGGAGAGGCCCGCTGCCACGGCTTCCTCGACGACATACTGGATGGCCGGCTTGTCGACGACAGGCAGCATCTCCTTCGGAGTGGCCTTCGTGGCGGGCAGGAACCGGGTGCCGAGACCTGCTGCCGGGATGACGGCCTTGCTGATCCTGGAGGGCGACTGAGTCATGTGCCGACCTTAACGGGTGCACACGGCCGGAAGCTGATATTCCGGTTAACTTCGTCCTTAAATATGCCCATACGAGAATCGTGCGAGTCACCAATGAACACCGACAAGTCCGGAAAGACGTCCGCGAAGGGCCCCTTGCGGCGCGAACTGCTCGCCGCCAGGGCCCTCCTGACGAAGGAGGACGCTCTCCGGGCCGCCGCGGTTCTCGCCGACGCCGCGCTGCGTCTCCCCGAACTGGCCGACGCCCGTACGGTCGCCGCGTATGTCTCCGTCGGCCGTGAACCGGGCACCCGCGCCCTCCTGGAAGCGCTGCGCGGCCGCGGCGTGCGCGTGCTGCTGCCGGTCCTCCTGACCGACAACGACCTGGACTGGGCGGCCTACGAGGGACCGGCGCACCTGCTCCCGGCCGGACGGGGGCTCCTGGAGCCGGACGGACCGCGCCTGGGCCCCGACGCCGTCCTCGCCGCCGACGCGGTACTGCTGCCCGGACTGGCGGTGGACGGGGCCGGGATGCGGCTGGGGCGGGGCGGCGGCAGCTACGACCGGGTGCTGGCCCGGCTGACGGCCGCCGGGGCGCACCCGTCGCTCCTCGTGCTCCTGTACGAGAACGAGGTGGTCGCGCGGGTCCCGTCGGAACCGCACGACCACCCCGTGGACGCCGTCGTCACACCGGCCGGAGCGCGGCGCTTCGCGGACCCTCTGTAGGGCCTACGGCTTCAGCGTCAGCGTGTCGACCGTGGACGCGTCGACCGCTTCGTTCCCGAAGGACCAGTCGAGCAGTTCACCGTCGACCCACTTGTCGGTCTGGTCGGTGTAGTGCGCGTTGAACGCGTGCCCGGAGGCCCCGCTGAGGTTGATCCAGCGGGACTTGTCCCAGTCGCCGACGTTGACGACCATCCGCATCGACGGCACCCAGACGACCTCGTAGCCGCCGGCCGCGTTCCAGCCGGTGGCGTTGACCGCTGCCTCGCCGCCGCCGAGGTTCCAGGGGCCGCGGTTGAGCGCCCGCTGGAGCAGGCCGGGGCCCTCGGTGCCGAGCGTCTGGTTCGTCAGCGTGAGCCGGTGCAGCCGGCCCCAGCTCCAGGTGGAGATGTTCTTGCCGAGCTTGGAGGTCAGCTCCCAGCGGGCGTCCTCCATCGCCCGGGCGAACAGGTCGTCCCGGCTCTCCAGGGCAGCCTCGCGGCCCCGGGCGGGCGCCTTCCACCACGCGTTGTCCTGGTCGCCCACGATCTCGCGGACCACCTGGAACCAGCGGTCGCCGCCGTCCGGCTGCGCAGTGTCGCCGTCGCGCTGGCCGCACTCGCGGACGAGCTTCCTCTGCTGGTCGGCCGGGCCGCTGTTCTTGGCGGGCGGCACATAGATGCAGTCGCCCTTGACGCGCATCTCCTTGGGCAGCTTGTTGCCGAAGGCGAGCTTCAGGATGTTGCGCCAGACACCGTTGAAGTACGCGGCGGCGGCCGAGTCGGACTCCTGGGCGTAGTCCCAGCCGTCCAGCAGCTTCTGGGCCTCGCGGACACTCGGGTCGGAGATGTTGATCTTCTTCAGCTCGGGCACCAGCAGCGCGGCGATCTCGCTGAAGTTGTCCATCTGCATCTTCTGCATGTCATCGGTCGAGACCTTCTCGCCGCCCTTGATCTTCTGGGCGAGGAGGTCGTTGATCCGCTGGCTGCGCGCGCCGTAACCCCAGTCCTTGGTCAGGAGGTGCGGGTACTTCTCCTCGTCGATGACGGCCTGGTTGGCCGTGACGATGTAGCCGCGGTCCGGGTTGTACTCGTAGGGCAGCTCGTCGAAGGGGATGTAGCCCTTCCACGCGTACTTCGGGTCCCAGCCCGGCGCCGGGGCCGTACCGTCGAAGCCCGCGGAGCGGACCGGGATCTTCCCCGGGGCCTGGTAGCCGATGTTGCCCTCGGTGTCGGCGTAGATGAGGTTCTGCGAGGGGACCTCGAAGTTCCGGGCGGCGGCCCGGAAGGTCGTGAAGTCCTTGGCCCGGTTGATCGCGAAGACGGCGTCCATGGACTTGCCGGGCTGGAGCGCGGTCCACTTCAGCGCCACCGCGTAGCCGTCGGCCCGGTCGGGGGCGGCGTTGCTGACGGGGGCCTTCTGGCCGACCTTGTCCAGTTCCTTGCTGCGGTCGGAGACCAGAGGCCCGTTGTTGGTCTCGCGGACGGTGATCGTCCGGTCCCGGCCGCCCGCGACCTTGATGGTCTCCTCGCGGGTCTTGAACGGCTTGGTCGCGCCGTCGTACAGGTAGCCGTCGTCGGAGACCTTCTCCAGGAAGAGGTCGGTGACGTCGGCGCCCAGGTTGGTCAGCCCCCAGGCGATGTCCTGGTTGTGGCCGATGATCACACCGGGCATGCCGGAGAAGGTGTAGCCGGCCGTGTCGTACTGGCAGGTCGCCGAGAGCTTCCGGCAGTGCAGGCCCATCTGGTACCAGAGCGAGGGCAGCATCGGCGCGAGGTGCGGGTCGTTCGCGAGGAGCGCCTTGCCGGACGTCGTGTGCGCGCCGCCGACGACCCAGGAGTTCGAGCCGATGCCGTTGCCGTTCGGGCCGAGCAGCGCCGGGATCTCGTCGAGGGTGTCGGAGAGCGCGGCGAGCTGGGTCGTCAGGCCCTCGCCTGCGCCCTGCGGAGTCGCCGAGCCGATGGTGTCCGCCGGGGTCGCCTCGGGGTCGAACTTCCCGGTCACCGGCGAGATCGCGCCCTGCTCGACGATCGGCTTGTGCTGCTTGTACGGGTAGCCGGGGTACAGGTCCTCGATCTGGTCCTGGTCGAGGCGGCTGGTCAGCAGCGAACGGTCGATCTCGTCCTGCATGTTGCCGCGCAGGTCCCAGGCCATCGCCTTGAGCCAGGCCACCGAGTCGACGGGGGTCCACTCACCGGGCTTGTAGTCGTTGGTCAGGCCCAGCGCCGCGTACTCGACCGAGATGTCCCGGCCTTCCTTGCCCTTCAGATACGCGTTGACGCCCTCCGCGTACGCCTGGAGGTTCTTCTTGGTGCTCTCGTCGAGCACCTCGTCGTACTCCTTCTGTGCCACCTGCCGCCAGCCGAGCGTACGGAGGAAGGAGTCGGTCTCCACCTGCCCGGAACCGAACATCTCGGAGAGCCGGCCGGACGTCATGTGGCGCCGGACGTCCATCTCCCAGAAGCGGTCCTGGGCCTGGACGAAGCCCTGGGCGCGGAAGAGGTCGGCGTCGGAGTCCGCGTAGATCTGCGGAATACCGTAGGAGTCGCGTTTGACCTCGACGTCGCCGGAAAGGCCGTCGAGCGTTATCGACCCGGTGGTCTGCGGGTACGACGCCCGCACGGTGGAGACGGACCAGTACGCCCCGTACCCGACACCCGCGACGAGCGCCAGCACCAGGACGAGCACGATCAGGCGGGCGCGTCGCCCCTTCTTCCTGCCGGGCTTCTTCGCTTCGGAAGGGCCGGAAGAGTCGGTTGTGTTGGCGGGCATCGCTGTCCTTCGAGGGGGCAGGGTGGTCCTGGGAGTGCAGGAGCAACCATAGGCGCAGCGGAGAAGCCACTCGGACGCGGTATAGGGATGCATCCATTTGCGTCTTCCTCGCACGAACACTCGAAGCCGTCAAGGAATCGTTAACGATTAGGTAAGGTAACGAAGTACTTGGCTGCCGGGGGCCGATCCGGCAGGCGCACGCAGGGAAGGAACGGACCCTGACTGTCCACGCGCTCAACGAACTCCTGCTCGTCTGCTCGCTCGTCCTGCTCGTCGCCGTGGTGGCGGTACGGATCTCCTCGCGCAGCGGGCTCCCCAGCCTGCTCCTGTATCTCGGCATCGGGATCGCCCTGGGGCAGGACGGCATTTTCGACGTCAAGTTCGACAACGCCGAGCTGACGCAGGTGATCGGCTACGCCGCCCTGGTCGTCATCCTGGCCGAGGGCGGACTCGGGGCGAAGTGGAAAGAGGTCAGACCCGTCCTGCCCGCAGCCGCGGTGGTCTCCACCATCGGTGTCGCGATCAGCGTGGGCATCACCGCCTCGGCCGCGCACTATCTCGTCGGCCTGGACTGGCGCCAGGCGCTCATCATCGGAGCGGTCGTCTCCTCGACCGACGCCGCGGCCGTCTTCTCCGTGCTGCGCAGGGTGCCCCTGCCGCCCCGGATCACGGGTCTCCTCGAGGCCGAGTCCGGCTTCAACGACGCTCCCGTCGTCATCCTGGTCGTGGCGTTCTCCGCGGTCGGCCCGGTCGAGCACTGGTACGTCCTGGTCGCGGAGATCGCGATGGAGCTGGCCATCGGCGCCACGATCGGCGTCACGGTGGGCTGGCTGGGCTCCCTGGGGCTGCGGCACGTCGCCCTGCCCGCCTCCGGTCTCTACCCGATCGCCGTGATGGCCATCGCCGTCTCGGCGTACGCGGCGGGCGCCATGGCCCACGGCTCCGGGTTCCTCGCCGTCTACCTGGCCGCGATGATCCTCGGCAACTCCAAGCTGCCCCACTGGCCCGCCACGCGCGGTTTCGCCGACGGGCTCGGCTGGCTGGCCCAGATCGGCATGTTCGTGCTGCTCGGCCTGCTGGTCACCCCGCACGACCTGGTCGACGACTTCTGGCCGGCCGTCGCGGTGGGCCTGGTGCTGACCATGGTGGCGCGGCCGGTATCGGTCTTCCTGAGCCTCGCGCCGTTCCGGCTGCCGGCCCGCGAGAAGATCCTCATGTCCTGGGCCGGGCTGCGCGGGGCGGTGCCCATCATCCTGGCGACCATTCCCATGGTGTCCGGGGTGGAGGGCAGTACGCGCATCTTCAACATCGTCTTCATCCTGGTCATCGTCTACACCCTGATCCAGGGCCCGACGCTGCCCTGGGTCGCGAACAAGCTGAACATCGCCGAGGACCCGGCCGAGGCCGACGACCTGGGCATCGAGTCGGCCCCGCTGGAGCGGCTGCGCGGCCATCTGCTGTCGGTCGCCGTCCCCACGAAGTCGAAGATGCACGGTGTCGAGGTCGGCGAGCTCCGGCTCCCGGCCGGGGCCGCCGTCACGCTGGTGGTCCGGGAGAACCAGAGCTTCGTGCCGTCCCCGGCGACGGTCCTGCGGCGCGGCGACGAGCTGCTGGTGGTGGCCACCGACCCGGTGCGCGACCGGGTGGAGGAACGCCTGCGGGCGGTCGCCGAGGGCGGCAAGCTGGCGGGCTGGCTGGGCACGGGCGGATCTCCCGCCTCCCGGAGCCCCGGCGTCAAGGGCCCGCAGGGCGGGTCGGCCATCCCCCAGGCGATGAAACTGGCCAAGAAGCTCGGAGGTGCCGGTGCCGGCACCCGTACCGGCGTCAACGGGAGCGGCGGTGCCGGCGGCGGCACGAAAACCCGCCACTGAGCCTCCTGGGTCCCGGGCCTCTTGAGTCCCGGGCCTCTTAGAGGTGACAACACAGGCGACCCGCGACGAACGCGTCGTAGATCACAGGCTGATACGGAAGCCCCGTGCGCAATCGCAGGTGCACAGGGATTCCTGCCTGTACCATGAAGGCAAACCTGATCGACCAACTCTGTCTGATGCAGAGCTGGCGCGACCGTATGGCGGTCGTGGTGCCTCTTCGCCCGGCGTTTCTTCGCCGATGGCAGCGAGTCGCCCGGCATCTACCGCAGTTCCGCGCGAAGAGGACAGCTCTCGGCCGCTTCCGTCCGGCCCGCCCCACAAAGGCGCCGGGAAGCAGTGCCACCAGGCGGCAGAAAGGCAAGGACCGTGGCGACCACGGTCTCCGACCGCCCCGGATACGGGCAACTGCTGCGCACCCCCGGTGCGTGGACCTTCCTCCTCCCCGGCTTCGCCGCACGGCAGCCCTTCGCGATGCTCACCATCGGCATCGTCCTCCTCGTGCAGCACACGACCGGCTCGTACGGCAGCGCGGGCGCCGTCGCGGCGGTCTCCGGTGTCTCCATGGCACTGTTCGCCCCGCAGAGCGGCAAACTCGCCGACCGGTTCGGCCAGCGTGCCGTCCTGGTGCCCGGGGTCCTGCTCCACGCCGTCTCGGTGAGCGCCCTGACCGTGCTGGCGCTGGCGGACGCGCCCCTGTGGGCGCTGTTCGCCGCCGCCGTGCCGACCGGTGCGTCGATCCCGCAGATCGGCCCCATGGTGCGGGCCCGCTGGGCGGCGATGCTGGGGGCGACCCCCGACCGGCCCGCCTCTCCGCTGATGTCCACCGCGGCCGCGTTCGAGTCGGTGACGGACGAGTTCACGTTCGTCCTGGGCCCGGTGATCGCCACCGCGCTGTGCACCGGCGTGCACCCGGCGGCCGGCCTGATCGCGGAGGCCGCCCTGACGCTGGTCGGCGGCCTCCTCTTCGCCGCGCAGCGCGCCACCCAGCCCGCCCCGCGCGCCAAGGCCACCGCCGCCGAACCGCACGCCTCGGCGCTCTCCGTTCCTGGCGTGCGCGTCCTGGCCGTCACCTTCCTGGGCATCGGCGCGGTCTTCGGCGGGATGCAGGTCTCGCTGACCGCGTTCTCCGAGGAGATCGGCCACCCAGGGGTCAACGGGGTCCTCTACGGGATCTTCGCGGCGGGCAACATGCTGGCGGGCATCGCCTGCGGTGCCATCGCCTGGAAGAGCAGCCCGCGCCGCCGCCTGATCGTCGGGTACGTGGCGCTGACCCTGACAGCGTCCGGCCTGTGGGCCGTGCACTCGGTGCCGCTGCTGGCCGGACTCGGCCTGCTGGTCGGCCTCTGCATCGCCCCGGCCCTGATCAGCGGCTACACCCTGGTCGAGGCGCTGGTTCCCGCCACCGCCCGGACCGAGGCCTTCACCTGGCTGACGGGTGCGGTGGCGCTCGGCCAGGCGGCGGCCGTCACCGTGGCGGGCCGACTCGCCGACGCCCACGGCGCGAGCACCGGCTTCCTGGTCCCCCTGGCCGGAACCGCACTGGCCCTGATGACCCTGCTCGCCCTGCGCTCCCGGCTGACTCCGAGGTCCCAGGGACGCACGGTCGCACGTGGGATCGGTCACCGCGAGCCGGTCACGGTGGACTGATCCGACGGAATACGTCAGTATGGAGCGTCGTTAGCACTCATTGAGTGAGAGTGCCAGGAGGAGCAAGTGCCGACCTATCAGTACCAGTGCACCGAGTGCGGCGAGGGCCTTGAGGCGGTGCAGAAGTTCACCGATGACGCCCTGACCGTATGCCCGAGCTGCGACGGACGCCTCAAGAAGGTGTTCTCCGCGGTCGGCATCGTCTTCAAGGGTTCCGGTTTCTACCGGAACGACAGCCGCGGCTCCTCGTCGAGCAGCACGCCGGCGTCGTCGTCCTCGAAGTCGTCCGACTCGGGTTCGTCCTCGTCGTCGACGGGCTCGGACACGAAGTCGAGCGCCTCGTCGTCCGCCTCCGCCTCGTCGTCGGCCCCCGCGCCGGCCTCGTCGTCGAGCGGTACGTCGGCCGCCTGAGCCCGCGTACGCCCCGTCTGCTTTCGCCCCACCTGCTTTTCACCGGACCCCGCCGAGACAGCTCGGCGGGGTCCGGGCGTTTCCCCGGGCCGGCGCCCCTGCGGATACGGTGACCGCATGGTGAACGCACATACGGAAACGAACTCCGGTACGGGTACGGGCACGGCGGGGGCCGAGGGGTCCGCGGAGATCGGTGTCATCGGCGGCTCGGGTTTCTACTCCTTCCTGGAGGACGTCACCGAGGTCGCCGTGGACACCCCTTACGGCAAGCCGAGCGACTCGGTCTTCCTCGGCGAGCTCGCCGGCCGCCGGGTGGCCTTCCTGCCCCGCCACGGACGCGGCCACCACCTGCCGCCGCACCGCATCAACTACCGGGCCAACCTCTGGGCGCTGCGCTCCGTCGGGGTCCGGCAGGTGCTCGGGCCGTGCGCGGTGGGCGGGCTGCGGCCGGAGTTCGGGCCGGGCACCCTGCTCGTCCCCGACCAGCTGGTGGACCGCACGAAGGCCCGGGTGCAGACCTATTACGACGGTGAGACCCGGGCCGACGGAACCGTGCCGAACGTCGTCCACCTGGGCTTCGCCGACCCGTACTGCCCCGAGGGCCGCAAGGCCGCGCTCGCGGCGGCCCGCGGACGGGACTGGGAGCCGGTGGACGGAGGCACCCTGGTGGTGGTCGAGGGCCCGCGGTTCTCGACCCGCGCGGAGTCGCGCTGGCACGCGGCGATGGGCTGGTCCGTCGTGGGCATGACCGGGCACCCGGAGGCGGTCCTCGCCCGGGAACTGGGGCTCTGCTACACCACGATGACCCTGGTGACCGACCTGGACGCGGGGGCCGAGGCGGGCGAGGGCGTCTCGCACGAGGAGGTGCTCCAGGTGTTCGCGGCCAATGTGGACCGGCTGCGCTCGGTGCTGTTCGACGCGGTGGCCGGGCTGCCGAAGAACGAGAGCCGCAACTGCACGTGCGCCCACGCGCTGGACGGGCTCGACACCGGGATCACGCTGCCGTAGCGGGGACGACCGCCGCTCGGGCAGAGCGGGCTCACCGGATCGGGTGACGGAGTTGTCCACAGTGCGGGAGCTGTCCACAGGGCCCAGCGGGATCTGCTGGAACGGTGGAAAGTGAGGGGAGTCCGGCCGGGTCGCACCGGTCCGGGCTCCCCTTTCCCTTGCGCCTTTCCCTGCGCTCGTCCGCACTGATCCCAGGTGGTGCCATGTCCACTTCTTCCTCTCCCCTCTCCTGTCCTGCCCCGGTGCCCGCGCCGTGCGGGGTGGGACCGTTCGGCCCCCTGCGGGTGCGGGGCGGTGGCGCGGACCGGCTGCGGCGGATGCTGCGCCGACAACGGCGTGCGGCGGCCGCGGGGCTCGCGCTGGCGGGGGCCGCGCTGGCCACCACTGGCCTGAGCAGCGCCGACGGCGGGGCCGGCCCGCCGGACGATCCGCCGGGGGCGGGCCGGGCGCCGGTGCGGCTGGTCTCCGCGCCGGTCCGGATCGCGGATCCGGAGACGGTACGGCTGCTGCGGCCGGGAGACCGGGTCGATGTGATCGCGGTGGGCGCTGCGGGCGGCGGCGACGCGCGCGTGGTGGCCCGAGGAGCACGGGTGGCGAAGGTGCCGCCCGCGTCCACGGGGGCCGGCGGCCGCCTGGCGGACGGTGCCGATACGGGGGCCGGGGCGCTGGTGGTGTTGTCCGTGGAGCGGCCGACGGCGACGGCGCTGCTCGGCGCGGGCACTTCGGGGCGGCTGGCCGTGGCGGTGTCCGATGCGCACTGACGTTCTGCCACCGACCCCGTGGGCCTCAGAGGATTGGACAGTGTCGCCTTCAACCGCCTTGGGTGGTGAAGCAGTTCGCTTCCCTCACCGTCCATGCGAAAGAAGGCTCGTCCGTGAGCGAGAAGAAGGTCAGTCTGCTGGAGGGCTTCAAGGCCTTCCTGATGCGCGGCAATGTGATCGACCTCGCGGTGGCTGTCGTCATCGGTGCCGCCTTCACCAACATCGTGAACGCGGTCGTCAAGGGCATCATCAACCCCCTGGTCGGCGCGTTCGGCACGCAGGACCTGGACAACTACAGCTCCTGCCTCCAGGGCCCGTGCACCACGGACCCGAAGACCGGGGAGATGGACGGGATCGAGATCCTGTGGGGCTCGGTGCTCAGCGCCACCCTCAGCTTCCTGATCACCGCCGCCGTCGTGTACTTCCTGATGGTGCTTCCGATGGCCAAGTATCTGGCCAGGCGGGCCGCGATGCAGGCCGCCAAGGAAGGCGTGCGGGAGACGATCGAGGTGAGCGAGCTGGAGGTGCTGAAGGAGATCCGCGACGCTTTGGTCGCGCAGCGCACCGGGGGCGCGCCGGGGCCGGGTGCGGGCGACGGCTCGGGCGGGGCCGACGGGACCGCTGCCGGTCCGCGCGAGGGCCGGTAGCCCTCCGGGCGACCGCTCAGATGTGGTGGGGCGGCTTCTCGTCCAGGAAGCGCGCGAGGTCCGCGGCGCTGTTGCCTGCCGGAGGCCGCTCACCCCACCCCTGGTCCGTATCGTCCGCGGACTGCCGGTCCAGCGGATCGTCGAAGATCAGAACCGGCTTGGGCTTCGGTTCCCGGTGCGGCTGCTCCTGTGGCTGCTGCTGCTTCGCATCACGCGGGCTGGGGGCGGGGGCGGCGCTCATGTCTCCAGGGTACGGCGGCTCACCGCGGGGGGTGAGCCGCCGAGGGGCCGGGCGGCGGGGGTCAGCGGTCCTTCGGGTCGAGGAGCCAGAGGCCGAGCACGACGAGGAACGACAGGCAGAGGAAGCCGGCCCCCCACCAGGCCGTGCCGGTGTTGCCCTCCATCCACTCGTCGATCAGGACCGTGAGCCCCCAGAGCTGGCCGATGACGACGGTCATGGCCAGGGCGAGGCGGGCGGTCAGCTTCGAGGAGCGCTCGGGGCTCTGGTCGGTGCCCGCGCCGGGTCCGGGGCCGGTGTGCCGGACGCGGGGATCCCCGTATCCGCTGGTGGGGCGGATCTGTGGGTACCGCTCGTGGACGGGCCGGTTCAGCTCGGGGTCGGCGCTGCCGGGGTGGTAGGCCGGGTAGTGGCTACCCGGGGGCGGCAGCGGCTGCTCGGGGCGCGGGGAGTCGCTCATGCCCGCCCGCCCGGGTTCTCGACGGTGGCGGACACGGCACCGGTGGTCCGGGCCGCTCCGCCGGTCCGGGGTACGCCGCCGGCCCGAGGGGTGTCGCCGGTCCGGGGAGCGTCGTCGGCCCGAGGTCCGGGCCGTTCACCGGTGGTCCGGCTCCGGGCGCGTGGCCCGGCGGCCCGGGGCGGGGACTCGGCTCCACCGTCGATGCCCGGGCAGCCGATACGGGCCGCGAGGTCGGGGCGCTCACCGCCGAGCTGGCGGCAGAGACCCTCCTCGACGCTCTCGCCGGACCGGGTGGTCCCCACGGCCCAGACGCTTCCGTCGTCCTGCTCGACGACCACGACCTTGGGCAGCCCGCGCGGCGGCGGGCCCGCGGTGACCTCGCCGGACCGGGCGTCGAAGACTCCCTCGTGGCACGGGCAGTACAGCTCGCCCTCGGTGCCCCGGTCCTTGCGCCAGAGCACGGCGCAGGCGAGGTGGGTGCAGACGGCGGAGTAGCCGACGAGGGTGCCGTCGTCGAGGCGGACGGCGACGGCCCGGTCCTCCTCGCCGGGGTAGCGGAAGGCGATCGACTCGCCGGGCAGCAGCCCGCCGGCGATGCGCTTCGGCTCGGGGGCCTTGCCCTCCTCGCCGTCGCCGTGGCGGTGGAGGATGCCCGCGGCCACTCCGATACCGCCGACGGCGAGTCCGCCGGAGACGGTGGTGACGATCCGGAGGTAGTCCCGGCGGGTGGTGAGGGAGTCGGCGGCGATCCGGTCCTGGAGCGCCTCGCGCGGGTCTCCCCCGGCGGGGTGCTCGCCGGCCGACGACCGGTCGGTGACGCTCATCGGCGGACGTCCTTCCCGTTGATCTCGACGACGGGAAGACCGCCGGGGACCGGCCACTGGACCCGTTCGGCGGGGACGACCATGGCCACGCCGGTGCGGACCTCGGTCTCGCCGAAGACGAAGGTGTCGGCGACCTGGACGCCGGGGCGCTCCGCCTGGAGCTCCTCGACGGTGCCGTAGAAGAGCGCTCCGGTCGGGCAGACGGTGGCGCACATGGGGGCGAGGCCGTAGGCGGTGCGGTCGTAGCAGAGGTTGCACTTCATCTGGAGCTTGGCCTGGAGGTCGATCTTCGGTACGCCGAAGGGGCAGGCGTTGACGCAGTTGGAGCAGCCGATGCAGCGGGTGGTGTCGGCCTGCTGCACCACACCGTCCGCTGTCACCAGGATCGCGTCGGCGGGACAGACCTCGGCGCACGGCGCGACCGGGTCCTCGCAGTGCATGCAGACGGTCGGAAGGGAGGCGACGGACCGGCCCTCGTCGGTGTAGTCGAGGTGGATCATCGATTTGCCCCGGTGCGAATCGCATTCGCGGCAGGCGGAGACACAGGCCTGGCAGCCGATGCAGCGCCCCGGGTCGATGAAGATCGTTCTGCCCATCATGGGCCTCAGCTCCTCTCCGAGGTGCCACGGCCCTGCGGGGCCGTGGGGGGCAGCGGGTCGGTCCGGGAGACCTGGGTCTCCGGGTAGGCGACATGGCCAGGGGCGACCGGCGGGGCGGGGACCTCGTCGATCCGCTCGGCGTGCTCGATACGGCAGGCGCACACCTTGTACTCGGGGATCTTGGAGCGGGGGTCGAGGGCATCGATGGTGAGGGCGTTGGCCGCGGTGGGGACGGGCCAGTGGTACGGGACGAACACGGTGTCGGGGCGGATCGCCTCGGTGACCAGAGCGGGGAAGACCTCGCTGCCGCGCCGGGTGACGACCCGGACGGGTTCGCCGTTGCGGAAGCCGTGGGAGGGGTGGATCTCGGCCCAGGGGCGCGGGGTCTGTTCGACGAGGGCGCCGAGCCTGCGGGTCTGGTTGCCGGAGAGGAAGTGGGCGACGGTGCGGCCGGTGGTGAGGGACATGGGGTGCTCGTCGTCGTACGGATCCATCGGCGGGTGCCATTCGACGACCTGGAGGTGGATCTTGCCGTCGGGGTGGTAGGTCTTCCCGTCCTCGAAGAGCCGGGGGGTGCCCGGGTGGTCGGTGGCGGGGCAGGGCCAGGCGATGCCGCCGGTCTCCTCCAGCCGTTCGTAGGTGATGCCGTAGTAGTCGTTGACGGTCCCGGCGGAGGCGATGCGCAGCTCGTCGAAGACCGACCGGGAGTCGGGGAAGTCGAATTTCTCGCCCGCTCCGAGGCGGCGGGCGAGTTCGCAGATCACCCAGGTGTCGGTCCGGACGCCCGGCGGCGGGTCCTGGGCCTTGTTGTGCTTGACCACGCGGGCTTCCGCGTTGGCCATCACTCCTTCGTCCTCGGCCCAGGTGGTGACGGGAAAGACGACATGGGCGTTGGCGGCGGTCTCGGAGAGGAAGAAGTCGAATTGGGCGTGGAACTCGGTGGCGTCGTACCCCTCCTTGACCACCCGGTAGTTGGGCAGGGAGACGAAGGGGTTGTTGCAGATGCCGATCAGGCCGCGGATCTCGCGGCGCTGCATCTGCCAGACCATCTCCATCATGGAGGTGCCGGCGGGCGGGAGTTCGGACTCCTCGATGCCCCAGATCTCGCAGATCTGACGGCGGTGCTCCTCGTTCATGATCGAGCGTCCGCCGGGGAGGAGGTCGGACTTCTGGCCGTGCTCGCGGCCGCCCTGCCCGTTGCCCTGCCCGGTGATGGTGCCGTAGCCGGCGCCGGGCTTGCCGATGTGGCCGGTGGCGGTGCAGAGGTTGATCACGGAGAGGCAGTTCTCGACGCCCTGCGAGTGGTGCTCGATGCCGCGGGCATGCCAGGCCATGGCCTTGGGTGCGCGGGCGAAGGCCCGGGCGACCTGGACGATCTGCTCGGCGGGGATGCCGCAGATCGCGGCGGCGCGGGAGGGCGGGTATTCGGCGGCCTTGGCCTTGAGCTCCTCCCACCCGGCGGCGTGGTCGGCGAGGAAGTCCTCGTCGGTGAGCCCTTCCTCGATGACGACGTTCAGGACGGAGGTGAAGAAGGCGGAGTCGGTGCCGGGTCTGAGGGCGACGTGGATGTCGGCGGTCCGGGCGATGGCGGTCTCGCGCGGGTCGACCACGATGAGGGTCGCGCCGCGGTCCCGGGCGCCCCAGACGTACTGCGTCATCACGGGGAAGCACTCGCCGACGTTGGAGCCCGCGATGAGCAGGCAGTCGGTGAGCAGGATGTCGGAGAAGGGGTTGCCGGCCCGGTCGATGCCGAAGGCCAGTTTGTTGGCGCCCGCGGCGCTGACCATGCAGAGGCGGCCGTTGTAGTCGACATGCCGGGACTTGAGCGCGACCCGGGCGAACTTGCCCACCAGATAGGTCTTCTCGGAGAACAGGCTGGCCCCGCCGAGGAGCCCGAAGGCGTCGTTGCCATAGGTCTGCTGGATGCGCTTGACCTCGGAGACGGTGAAGTCGAGGGCCTCCTCCCAGGAGACCTCCCGGAACTCCTCGTCGCGGGAGCGGCGCATCAGCGGGGCGGTCAGCCGGTCGGGATGGTTGACCTGCTGATAGGCGTTGATGCCCTTGGGGCAGAGCCGCATCCGGTTGATGTCGTGGTTGCGGGGTTCGACGCCGAAGACCTTGCCGCCGTGGTCCACGCGCAGATACATCCCGCACTGGACGCCGCAGAAGCAGCAGTGAGTGGGGACGAGCGTCTCGCCGTTCTGGTCGGCGTGCCACCGGTCGGCCGGGATGCCGCCCGCGTCACGGAAGGCGCGGGTGCCGGGCGGAGCGAGGGAGGGGTCCAGGGGGATGAACGTGCGGCGGTCGGCAGCAGCTCGCGGATCCGCGGTCAATTGAAGCCCTTCTTCACATGGGAGAGGTAGGCGCTGCCGCGCAGCACCCGCTTGCAGCGCGGGCAGTATTCGGCCCAGGCGTCGAAGTCGAGGCGGAGGTCGCGCATGGTGCCGCGGAGGTTCTCGACGTAGGGCCCGGTGTCGATGGGTTCCTCGCAGCGGCGGCAGGCGAACACCTCGTCGTCCTTGCGGCCGGTGTACTTGAACAGCTGCATGCCGACCGCGGCCGGGCGCTGGACGATGTGGAAGAACTTGCCGAACGGGATGTAGATCAGGGTGAAGACGACGGACACCATGTGCAGGATCGCCAGGAACTGGTAGCCGCCGCCGTGCAGGAAGACCGAGGAGAAGGTGAGCAGCAGGCCGGTCACGGAGATGACGATGAGCGCGATCAGCGGCACCAGGTCGTAGGCGAAGCGCTGGCCGGTGACGGCGCCGCGGTCCTTCATCCGGCGCCACAGGAAGTACGAGGCGCCGGGGATGACGAGGACGGCGGCGATGTCCAGACCGTGGAACATCAGCCAGCCGAGCAGGTTCAGGGAGTCGAAGCCGAGGATCTTGAAGCCCCAGATCCGCATCTCGTAGCCGGGTCCCGATCCGGTGCTGGAGGTGAAGGTGAACCAGCCCCAGGTGAGCGGGAAGGTGATCAGGGCGGCGAGGACGCAGCCCCAGAAGATCAGCTGGTGGGCGGCCCAGCGGGCGTGGGAGCGGGCCCCGAGGAACTTCTGGAAGCCCAGGTAGGTGGCGATCATCCTGGGCAGGGCGGTGGGGGCCCGGCGGAAGTTCTCCATCGAGAAGAGGCTGCGCCAGCCCTGTTTGAAGAGGCGTCGGGCACCGGGGGCGGAGATCCAGACGGTGTAGCGGTAGGCGACGCCGAAGGCGAGGAAGACCGTGGCCACGGCGTAGGGGAGGAGGGCCGAGTCGAAGTTGCGGAGCATGCGGCTGCCGAGCACGATCGCGAGGATCAGGAGGGCGGAGACGACCACTCCGGCGAGGGTGGCCCGGGTGGTGACGGACCGGGGGCCGGTCGGCGCGGGAGGCGTGGCCGAGGGTTCGCCGGGGGCGGGGGGCTCGGCTGCTGCGGTGGCTTCTGAGGGCTCGGTCACCCGGCCACCGTAGGGCTGTTTGGGCAGTTTGAACCCGTTTTAGGGGGTGAGAGGGTGACCGGGTCGCCCGGACAGTCGCAAGGGTCGCCTCGCCGGGACCGGACCCGGGCCTCCTGCTCGCGCGGGGCCCGGCGCAGCGGCCGTACGGGGTCTCGGACGCCGCTTCCGGGTCGCCGGTACGTTCGAGGTGCAGTGGCCCGTGTTCTTCGGCGGGCCTCGACCCCGACCGGAGGAGCCGCACGATGACGCGCGAGGGCAAGACCCCCGAACTCCCGCCCCTGCTGGACGCGCTGACCGATGTGGCCGGCATCCGTGTCGGCCACGCCGAGGTCGCCGGTGCGGGCGCGCTGAGCGGCACGACCGTCGTCCTGGCGCCCGAGGGCGGGGCGGTGGCAGCAGTGGATGTCCGGGGCGGCGGGCCGGGTACGCGGGAAACGGACGCGCTGGACCCGCGCAACCTGGTGCAGCGGGTCGACGCCGTCGTCCTCACGGGCGGCAGCGCCTTCGGCCTCGACGCGGCGTCCGGCGTGATGGCCTGGCTGGAGGAGCAGTGCCGGGGCGTCCGGGTCGGCCCCGGGCCCACCCAGGTGGTGCCGGTCGTTCCGGCCGCCGCCCTCTTCGACCTCGGCCGGGGCGGCGACTGGCGGGCCCGCCCCGACGCGTCGACCGGCCGCGCCGCGGTGGAGTCCGCGGCTGCCACGGACCCCGGGGCGCCGGTCGCCGAGGGCTCGGTGGGCGCGGGCACCGGCGCGGTGGCCGGCCCACTCAAGGGCGGCATCGGCACGGCGAGCGTCCGCCTCGCCTCCGGCGTCACGGTGGCCGCCGTCGTCGCGGTCAACGCGGCGGGCTCGGTGGTCGACCCCCGGACCGGGGTGCTGTTCGGGGAGTACGGGGCCGGGGAGCCGCCGGTCCACCCTCCGGCCGAGGTCCACGCGGCGGCGGAGCGGCGGCTCGCGCGGGAGCGGGAGGCCATGGAGGCGGCCGGGGGCGGGGTCCCGCCGTTCAACACGACGATCGCGGTCGTCGCCACGGACGCGGACCTGACCCGGGCGCAGGCCCAGAAGCTGGCGGGCACCGCGCACGACGGCCTGGCCCGCGCGGTGCGCCCGGTCCACATGCTGACCGACGGGGACACCGTGTTCACCCTGGCCACCGGGCAGGCGCCGGTGGAGCCGGGGAACCCGGTCGCCGTCAACGAGATCCTGGCGGCGGGCGCCGACGTCCTGGCGCGGGCCATCGTGAAGGCGGTGCGCGCGACCCGGAGCGCCGGAGGGCCGGGGGGCACGTTCCTCTCGTACACGGAGCTGTACGGGGACGGGCCGCGGTGAGGCCGCGGCGGGGGGCGCGCGGTGTGAGCCGGGGGCGCGCGCGGATGGCCGACTCACCGTCCGCGTAAGGGAGTTCCTCCCAAGCGCCCGAAATGCACCGGGCGCGGGCGGGGAACTTTCAGCGGGCGCCTTACGTTTTCATCCAACCCCGGTCACGATGTCAGGCCCAGGGACTACGTTAAGCACGCATCGAGTAACACGCGGCGACGGCCTGGAGACACCACCTTGAGCGATCCGTGCGAGACAACCGAGCACCACCTCGACCGACTCCTGCGACGCGCCCTGAACTCCTTCGACCTCCCCGACAGCACGGTCGACCGTCTCGGCACGGCGCTCGCCCACAGCAGTTCGCTGCACTCGTCGCACCACAGCTCGGCGCTGCACCGCGAGACCTACCGTCACACGTATCTCCTCGCCGACGGTTCCGCGCTCACTCTGTGGGAGCTGGTGCACAGCGGCGGCCGTGACGTGCACAGCCCGCGCCGGCACGAGCTGTACGACGACGAGGGCGACGCCCGTATCGCCGCGTCCCGGCTGGCGGGGAGCCTCTCCGACTCCCCGGCCTTCGGCGAAGAGGGGATGCCGGAGGCGCCGGGGGACCTGGAGATGCTGACGGTCCTGATGTCCGCCCCGCCGACCCCGCTCCCCCGGACGTACGCCCCCGACAACTCCGCGGACCACGCCCGCCGCGTGCTGCGCCGGGCGGAGAACGCCGACCGCCCCGGCGAGGAGAAGGCGCGGCTGCTGCGGGCCGCCTTCGCCCACCACATCACCCAGGTCTTCGGGCGGCAGTGCGACGTCGACGGCCGACCCGCCGGATTCACGCTCTACGAGCACGCGTTCCTGCTGCTGGACGGCAGCGAGACGAGCCTGTGGGAGGTCGAGCACACGGCGACCCCCGACGGCCGCCACATGTGCGAGGTGTACGAGGACGAGGACACCGCCCGCGCGGCGATGGAGAACCGCACCCGGATCTGCTGACCCACGTCTCCGGGGCCTGCACCTCCGGGAACCACGTCTCCGGAACCTGCGCCTCCGGGGCCTGCGCCTACGGGGCCCGGAGGTGCGAGACCCGGAGGCGTCGCACCCCGGGGACCCGCACCCCTGGGACCGAACCCCCCGGGCCCGCGGCCCCTCAAGGCCACTGCCCCCGGGGCCGGCTCCCCTGCCGCACCGGTCAGATCAGATCGGGCCGGACTCTGCGTGGGCGCGCGGCCGGGCGGGCAGCGCGAACATCACCAGGAAGATCACCGAGAGCACCCCGGCCACCCACCACAGCGCCCCCTGGAACGCGTCGACGAACGCCGGCCCGACCGCTTCCGGGGCCAGCCGGTCGCCGATCGCGCCGAAGAAGACGACGGAGACCAGACCGAGGCCGAGCGCGGTTCCCATCTGCTGCACGGTGTTGATCAGGCCGGACGCCGAACCGGCATGCTCCTGCGGCACTTCGGAAAGGACCGTGTCGGTCAGCGGAGCCACGATCAGCCCCATCCCCGCGCCCATGACGACCAGCGGGACGGCCATCTGCCAGGAGCTGATGCCCATGCCGTACTGCTCGCTCTCCCAGAGGTAGATCAGCAGCCCGGCGATCATGAGGAGCGCACCGGCCTGGAGGACCTTGCGGCCGAAGCGGGGCACGAGCTTCTGCACGGAGATCCCGGCGGCCACCGAGACGGAGACGGAGAAGGGAATGCCCGTCACACCGGCGCGCAGCACGCTCCAGCCGAGACCCATCTGCATGTAGAGGGTCCAGACCAGGAAGAAGATGCCGAGGCCGACGCCGAAGGTCAGCTGCACGGCGATACCGGCGGCGAAGCTCTTCACCCGGAACAGGGACAGTTCGATCAGCGGCGAACCGTCGGTCAGGGCCTTTCGCCGCTGGTGGGTCACCAGCGCCGCGAAGACGAACAGGCTGCCCACCATCGAGAGATGGCCCCAGAGCGGCCAGCCCAGCTCGTGCCCCCGGGTGAGCGGGTAGATGAGCATCAGCATCGCCAGGGTGATCAGGGCGACGCCGGGCAGGTCGAGGCGGACCGCCTTGGGGGCCTTGGACTCGGTGATGAACTTCGCGCCGAGGATCAGTCCGGCGATGCCGACGGGCAGGTTGATCAGGAAGATCGGCCGCCAGCCGAGCCCGAAGAGGTCCCACTCGGTGAGCAGGGCGCCCAGCAGTGGACCGGAGACCGCGCCGAGTCCGACGACCGCGCCGAAGAGCCCGAAGACCTTGCCGCGCTCGTGGGCCGGGAAGGTGGCGTGCACGATCGAGAGGACCTGGGGCACCATCAGGGCCGCCGTCGCGCCCTGGAGAATGCGGGCGGCGACCAGTATCTCGGGGTTGGGCGCCAAGCCGCACAGTGCCGAGGCGAGCGTGAATCCGCCGATGCCGATGAGGAAGAGCCGCTTGCGCCCGTAGATGTCGCCGAGCCGGCCGCCCGTGATCAACCCGGCCGCGAACGCGAGCGCGTAACCAGCGGTGATCCACTGGATCGCGGAGACGGAGGCTCCGGTCTCGCGCGTGATGCTGGGAATCGCGATGTTGACGATCGTGACGTCGACGAGGTCCATGAAGGCCGCGGTCATCACGATGGCGAGCGCGAACCAGCGACGCCGGTCGGCCGGGGCAGCCGAGGAGACGGGCGGTGCGGGCGACGTGAGCGGTGCGGGCGACGTGAGCGGTGCGGGCGACGTGAGCGGTGCGAGCTGCGGGGCCGCGGGCGGCGGCGGTGCGGAAGAAGGCATGGGAAGAACCTAGGCGTCCATTAGGTCAGATCATGACCTGATGGTCCGCCATCCTGAGGCCATGTCCGATACCCCGGCACGTCTGCTGAAACTGCTGTCCCTCCTTCAGACCCCGCGCGAATGGCCCGGCGGCGAACTGGCCGAGCGGCTCGACGTCAGCCCGCGCACGATCCGCCGCGATGTAGACCGGCTGCGCGACCTGGGCTATCCGGTCGAGGCCTCGCGCGGCTCGGTCGGCGGCTACCGCTTGGTCGCGGGGGCCGCCATGCCGCCCCTGCTGCTGGACGACGAGGAGGCGGTGGCCATCGCGGTGGGGCTGCGGGCCGGGGCGGGGCACGCGATCGAGGGCGTCGACGAGGCCTCCGTACGGGCGCTGGCGAAGCTGGAACAGGTGCTGCCTTCCCGGCTGCGGCACCGGGTCTCCGTGCTCCAGAACGCCACGGTTCCGCTGACCCGGGGCGACGGCTCCACCATCGACCCGCGGACGCTGACGACGCTGGCATCGGCGGCCACCGGGCGGGAGCGGCTGAGGTTCGCGTACCGCAGCGGCGACGGCACCCGGACGAAGCGGCAGGTCGAGCCGTACCGGCTGGTGAGCACCGGGCAGCGCTGGTACCTGGTGGCGTACGACGTCGGCCGGGAGGACTGGCGTACGTTCCGGGTGGACCGGATCGGCGAGCCGTACGCCACGGGGGCCCGCTTCGCCCCGAGGCCGCTGCCCGTCGAGGGCGCGGGGAGCGGAGCGGGCGCCGGGGGCGAGGACGCGGGGAACGGGGACGCGGCGACGTTCCTGGCCCGGTCGATGCGGCGGATGCAGCCGGAGCTGCGGCTCGACGTGCGGTTCGGCGCGCCGGCGGAGTTCGTGACGGCGCGGCTGCCCGCGCACCTCGGGGCGCCGGAGCCGGACGGGGAGGGCGGCTGCCGGCTGCGCGCCTCGTGCACCGATTCGCTGGAGTGGGTGGCGCTGCGGCTGGCGCTGGTGGACTGCGAGTTCTCCGTGCAGGGGCCGCCGCAGCTGGCGGCGTACCTGGAGGACCTGGGCGCCCGGCTGACCCGGGCCGCCGCCGGGGCCGGGACGGAACCGCGACAGGAGGCCGGCCCGGAGCAGGAGCTGGAGGCCGGCCCGGAGCAGGAGCTGGAGGCCGGCCCGGAGCAGGAGCTGGAGGCCGGCCCGTAACAAGGCCCGGAACAGGGATGAGCCCCGACGCCGGGGGGGGGTGGACGCCGGGGCTCAGCTCGTGGACCGGTGAAAAACCGGTCGGGTGACCGGAACGACCCGGTCGGTCGGCCGGTGCGAACCGGCTTGATGGGGAGATTACGGGTTAATGGCTCACGCCGCAGCGTCAAAGCCCGTGTCGTGAGCCATTCGCTTCAATTCGAGCAGTGCGTGCTTCTCTATCTGCCGGATCCGCTCCCGCGTGAGGCCGTGCTGCTTGCCCACCTCGGTCAGGGTCCGCTCGCGTCCGTCCTCGATGCCGTACCGCATCTTGATGATCGAGGCGGTCCTGTTGTCGAGCTTGCCGATGAGGTCCTCCAGCTCCTCACTGCGGAGCAGGGTCATCACCGACTGCTCGGGCGAGACGGCGGAGGTGTCCTCCAGCAGGTCGCCGAACTGGGTGTCGCCGTCGTCGTCCACGGACATGTTGAGACTGACCGGGTCGCGGGCCCAGTCCAGGACGTTGCCTACGCGCTCGGCGTTGGAGTCGAGCTCGGCGGCGATCTCCGAGTGCTCCGGGTCGCGCCCGTGCTCGCGGTTGAACTCGCGCTGGACCCGGCGGATCCGGCCGAGCTCCTCCACCAGGTGGACGGGGAGCCGGATCGTACGGGACTGGTCGGCGATGGACCGGGTGATGGCCTGCCGGATCCACCAGGTCGCGTACGTGGAGAACTTGAAGCCCTTGGCGTAGTCGAACTTCTCGACCGCGCGCACCAGGCCGGCGTTGCCCTCCTGGATCAGGTCGAGCAGAGGGAGTCCCGCGCGCGGGTAGCGGCGGGCCACGGCGACGACGAGCCGGAGGTTGGAACGGATGAATATGTCCTTCGCGCGCTCGCCCTCGGCGACCAGCGCCTCCAGCTCCTCACGCTTCGCGTCACCGGCATCGCTCTCCACCTCGCCGTCGAGGATCTGCTGGGCGTAGACGCCCGCCTCGATGGTCTGGGAGAGGTCGACTTCCTTGGCGGCGTCGAGCAGCGGTGTGCGGGCGATCTCGTCCAGGTACATGCCGACCAGGTCGCGATCGGCGATCTCCCCGCCCACGGCGCGAACACTGCTTGCCCGGTCGGTCTCACCGGAGGCGGCGGACGTACGACGGGCGACGGCACGGGTTGCCATGCGTGCTCCCTTGCTGAGTAGGTCGCGACACCCTTCCGGGTGCCCTGCATCCGATGGAAACAACGACTGGAATCCGGACAGAATTCCCATGCGGCACATTCATTTTCGTGATCATGCAGTACCCTGTCCGGCTCCGACCACCGGACACCGCTTGCGGATCCCGTCGGAATCGCAGGTCAGAGCCGGTGCGGAAGGTGTTCCGGCCCCCTTGCCGGCCCCTTCTCCGCCCCTTGTCGGCTCTCCGGCCGGGTACCCGGAATCGGCGCGTCCACCCGAAGCGCCGTACTCCCGCCCGAAACGCCGTGCTCCACCCCGAGAGACGGCTGCGGTGGCGTTCGGGTTGCTCACGACGTCCGCGACGGGCGTCGCACGGCAGACGGCAGCCTGACGCCAGGGCCCAGGCCCACCGGCCGATCCGGCCGGTGACCACGGACGCCGGGGAGCTGTTCGCGCGGGCGGCGGCGCACGGCGACGACCACACCCACAAGGTCACCGACACGGCCCTGGAGGTGGGCGACGCGCTCGCGTTCTTGACCGCCCGGCGCGCGATCGAGCCGACCCCGCCGACGTTCTGAACCTGCCGGTGTTCCGAACCCGCCGATCTCCTGGAGCTGCCGGTGCTCTGAACCCGCCGATCTCAGGGACCCGCCGGTGTTCTGAACCCGTCGGCGCAGCAGGCGGCTTCGCCCCTCAGCCGAACTGCACCGAGCGCTTCGCCAGCCCCATCCAGAAGCCGTCGATGACGCTCCGGCCCCGGTCCAGTTCGCCCTCGGCCGCGCCCAGCGTCACGAACAGCGGAGCGAAGTGCTCGGTGCGCGGGTGGGCGAGCTTTCCGGCCGGGGACGTGTGCTCGAAGTCGATCAGCGCGTCGATGTCCTGGGCCCGCAGCGCGCGGTCACCCCAGTCGTCGAACTCCGCCGACCAGCCGGGCACCCCGCCGCCCTGGTGCCGCAGAGCCGCCAGGTTGTGGGTGAAGAAGCCGCTGCCGACGATCAGCACGCCCTCGTCGCGCAGGGGCGCGAGCCTGCGCCCGACGTTCATCAGCTTCTGCGGATCGAGGGTCGGCAGGGAGATCTGGAGTACGGGAATGCCGGCGTCCGGGAACATCTCCACCAGCGGGACGTACGCCCCGTGATCCAGCCCCCGGTCCGGGATGTCCTGGACCGGCGTACCGGCGCCGCGCAGCAGCTTGCGGACGCTGTCGGCGAGAGCGGGCGCGCCCGGGGCCGCGTACCGCACCCCGTAGTAGTGCTCGGGAAAGCCCCAGAAGTCGTACACCAGCGGCACGGTCTCGGTGGCTCCCAGGGCGAGCGGGGCCTCTTCCCAGTGGGCGGAGACGATCAGGATCGCGCGGGGGCGGGGCAGGTCCGCGGACCAGGCGGCGAGTTCGCCGGGCCAGACGGGATCGTCGGCCAGGGGCGGCGCGCCGTGCGAGAGGTAGAGGGCGGGCATGCGCTCCGCGGTGGCTGTCATGGCACTCCCCATCCACTGGGCGCCGGATCCCGGGCGGCCGGGCGCCGTGCTGGGCGTCGGGTCACCGGATCCGGTCACGAGTTCGTCAGAGCGGTAGTTCCCCGAGGTCATCCGGGGGAACGTGGTCCAGGGGCCCTGCGGAATTCCGCGCGAGCCCCCCTCGGGTCCCCCGGCCGGGAGCCTCCCGGGAAGGCTTCTTGAAACTTCAAGGTCCTACCTGTGGAGACCTTAGCTCTATCTAGTTCAACTTTCAAGAAAAGGTCGTACAGTGGAGTCCATGACCACGGCATCCACCAGCGCACCGCGTTGGCTCTCCGACGAGGAGCAGCGCGTCTGGCGCGCCTATCTGCATGCCACCACGCTGCTGGAGGATCACTTCGACCGCCAGTTGCAGCGCGATGCCGGTATGCCGCACACCTATTACGGACTGCTCGTCCAGCTCTCGCAGGCCCCCCGCCGCCGGATGCGGATGACGGAGCTGGCCAGGAACGCGAAGATCACCCGTTCCCGGCTCTCGCACGCCATCGCCCGGCTGGAGAAGAACGGCTGGGTCCGCCGCGAGGACTGCCCCTCCGACAAGCGCGGCCAGAACGCGGTGCTCACCGACGACGGCCTCGACATGCTGCGCCGCTCGGCGCCGGGCCATGTCGAGGCCGTACGGCAGGCGATGTTCGACCGGCTCACGGACGAGCAGGTCAGAAGCCTCGGGGAGATCATGCGGACGCTCGCCACCGGTCTGGAACCGGAGGGCGCGGACGCGGATCTGCCCTGGCTCCGCTGAGCGGAGCCAGGGCAGATCCGGGGGCCGGCCCCCGTCAAGGGCCGGCCGCCGTCGAAGGACGGCCGGTGACGGCCGTCAGTGGGCGACCACCGGGATCTTGAACTCGGCCTCGGCGTCGTCGGCGCCTTCGCCGGAGGCGCCCTCCGCGCCGCCCGTCCCCGTTCCGGGGCGGCCGGTGTTGATGAGGCCGATCGCGATGACGGCCGCGGCGACGAGGATGCCGACCGCCCACCAGATCGCGGCGGCGAAACCACTGACCATGGCCTGGAGCTCCAGGAGCTTCGGGTCCGTGGCGCGGGCCGCGTGATCGGCGACGTACGCGGTGGTGGCGCTCGCGGCGATGGTGTTCAGCAGGGCGGTGCCGATGGCGCCGCCGACCTGCTGCGAGGTGTTGACCATCGCGGAGGCCACTCCCGCGTCACGCGGCTCGATGCCGTGCGTGGCCAGGGACATCGCCGGCATGAACGCCGTACCCATACCGAGGCCGAGCAGCAGCATGCCGGGCAGGATGACGGCCGCGTAACTGGTGTTCAGGTCCAGCTGGGTGAGCAGGAGCATGCCGACCGCGGCGACCAGGAAGCCGGGGCCCATCAGCAGACGCGGCGGGACCCGGGTCATCAGCCGGGTGCCGATCTGGGTGGAGCCGGTGATCATGCCCGCGATCATCGGGAGGAACGCGAAACCGGTCTTGACCGGGGAGTAGCCCTTCACGACCTGGAGGTAGTAGGTCAGGAAGAGGAACAGTCCGAACATCGCGATGATGGCGAGGCCCAGCGAGAGGTACACCCCGCCGCGGTTGCGTTCGGTGAGGACGCGCAGCGGCAGCAGCGGCGACTTCACGCGCGCCTCGGTCACGACGAAGGCCAGCAGCAGCACGGCGGCGGCGATGAACATCGAGACGGTCAGGCCGTCCGACCAGCCGGCCGACTCGGCGCGGGTGAAGCCGTAGACCAGGGCGACCAGGCCGAGCGTGGAGAGCACGACGCCGGGGATGTCCAGCGGTGCGCGGTTGCGGGTGCCGGAGGGCTCACGGATCACGAAGTACGCGCCCGCGGCGGCGACGACGGCGAACGGGATGTTGACGAAGAACGTCCAGCGCCAGTTCAGGTACTCGGTGAGGAAGCCGCCGAGGATCAGCCCGACCGCGCCACCGCCACCGGCGATGGCCCCGTAGATGCCGAAGGCCTTGGCGCGCTCCTTGGCGTCGGTGAACATCACGGCGAGCAGCGAGAGCGCGGCCGGGGCGAGCAGGGCGCCGAAGACACCCTGGAGGGCCCGGGAGCCGAACATCATCGCCTCGTTCTGGGCGGCCCCGCCGAGCGCGGAGGCCAGCGCGAAGCCGATCAGGCCGACGACGAAGGTGCGCTTACGGCCCCAGAGGTCGGCGATCCGGCCGCCGAAGAGGAGGAGGCCACCGAAGGCGAGGGCGTAGGCGGTGATGACCCACTGCTTGTTGCCGTCGGAGATGCCGAGGTCGGCCTGGGCGGAGGGCAGCGCGATGTTCACGATGGTCGCGTCGAGGACGACCATCAGCTGGGCGAGCGCGATGAAGGCGAGGGCTTTCCAGCGACTCGGATCGGGAAGGGCGGTGTCAGCCGTTCGGGACGGGCCGGCCGTTTTTGACATGGGTGTAGCCACCTAAGGACATATGAGGGCGCCGAGGCGTCGCCGAGTGGGCGTCGGCGGTACGCGGTGTGGCGTACGCGCGACGGTTACGTGGGCCCGCCCGCGTGTGCCCCCGTGGATGACAGGGGCGTACGGGCCGGTGTTCGGGTGGGGCGGGACTGTGAGGCCGGTGGGGTCGGCGGGTCCGGAAGGTTCAGGTCGGTGCGGCCGTCAGGAGCGCCGCAGATCCTCCAAGGTCGCCGCCGATCCGGGCAGTTCGGAGCGGGCCGGGGTCTCCAGGCCGTCCAGGAACAACTGCAGATGACGGTGGGTGAACCGGTCGATGCCCTGGCAGGCGATGCCGGGGAGCGGCCGGGTGAGTTGGGAGAGGGCGACGAGTACGTCACCGACGGCGATGTCGGTGCGCAGCCGCCCCGCGGACTGGGCGCGCGACACGAGCCCTGCGACGGCCTCTTCGAGGCGGTCGCGCTCGGCGAGCAGATCGGGGTGGTCCTTGTCGAAGACGCCGGAGATCATCGGGCACAGGGCGCCGATCCGTTCGTCGGCGGCCGCGTGCACGAAGCGGCTGAGCGCGGCGAACGGGTCGGACTCCGCGGCGACGGCCTCCTCGGCCCTCAGCGTGGTGCGGGAGGTGACGGCGAGGACGACCTCGTGGGTGAGGGCGGCGCGGTCGGGGAAGTTCCGGTAGAGCGTGGCGTTGCCGACGCCCGCGCGGCGGGCGACGTCGTCCAGAGCCACGTCCGGCCCCAGCTCGACGAACAGCTCGCGCGCGGCCGCGATGATCCGCTCGCGGTTGCGCAGCGCGTCGGCCCGCGGACGGGCGACGCGGCACGGCGGTGCCGGCGCGGCGCTCTTCCCGGCGACGGCCTGAACGGCGTCCTTGGCGACGGTCCTCACTGCGACCCTCCTCCCTTCCGTCTCTGCGGTCGGCTTTCGTTTGCGTAGCCGGCCGGACCCCCTCCGTAACCGGGGACCGTTTCCCCGTTTAGCGGGGACACGTATGCAAACGGGGAGAGGTTCCCCGCTTATTTCCCACCCACCGCGTGACCTGCATCACATCATTTCGCGGGAAACCCACCGATCGGCGCACCCAGCGAGCGGCCCCGCACCACCCGGCACAGGCTGATCGCCAGAGCGCAGTCAGGGGTCGGCCGACTGCCGCGGACCCCGAAGGCGCCTCTATGCAGCAGCCCCGCCACCGGATACGCAGACACCGCCGCCCGGTCGCCCTGGCCGGAGCGACCGCGCTGGTCATAGCCGCCATGGCCTCGGCCAGCACCACCCTCCCCTCGGCCGGCCGCGCCTCGGCGGGCCCGGCGGCCACCGCCCAGGACTCCGCGCTCGCCCCGTGCCGGATCACCGCGGCCATGGGCGTACAGATGTCCGAGGGCCTGCCGACCCCGCCCGGCTACGCCCGGTCGACCGGTGAGATCAGGGCGCTCAACCTGATGATCGACTTCCCGGACGCGGAGGGGACGGAACCCGCGACGGACCGGTTCGCGGAGTTCTTCCCGCAGACCTCCGACTGGTTCAGGACCAGCTCCTACGGCCGGCTCGTCTACCGGCCCGAGGCCCCCGTCAAGGACTGGCTGCGGATGCCGATGGCGTTCACGGAGTACGGGATAGAGCGCGGCTCACCGTTCGAGCCGGGCTACCGCCAGCTGGTGAAGGACATCGTCGCGGCCGCCGACCCCCGCGTCGACTTCTCGGAGTACGACCTGGTCAACATCCTGGTCAGCCCGAACGCCGGCCCCTCCGCGCTGGACACCGTGCTCTCGGTGACCTTCTCCGGCAACGACGAGGCCCCGGAGGCGGACGGGGCGCCGCTCGCCAACACCTCGTTCGTCTACAGCCGCCAGGACGACGGTTCGGGGTCGTACGCCGAAACCGGCTACCGCGTCCTGCCGCACGAGAACGGCCATGTCTTCGGACTGCCCGACCTCTACACGATGGAGGGCGGCGGCTCGGTCGGGCACTGGGACATCATGTCCGAGGACTGGGGCGCCAATAACGACTTCCTGGCCTGGCACAAGTGGAAGCTCGGCTGGCTCGACAACGAGCAGATCAGCTGCGCGTCGCAGCCCGGCGTCAGCGAGCACACGCTCGGCCCGCTGGCCACCGAGGGCGGCACCAAGCTCGCCTTCGTCCCGCTGAGCGCCCAGTCCGGCTACGCCGTGGAGGTCCGCACGGCGGCCGGCAACGACGAGGCGGTCTGCCGGCCCGGGGTGCTGATCTACAAGGTCAGCTCCGACGTGGACACCGGCCAGGGCCCGGTCTCCGTCGCCGACGCCACCGAGGACAGCGGCGGCTGCACCCGACGCCCCAACGTCCACGCGGAACTGTCCGACGCCCCCTTCCGGCCCGGCCAGACCTTCACCGACCGGGCCAACGGCGTACGGATATCCGTGCTGGACGAGGACGACGACGGCAACTACCGGGTGCGGGTCAGCCGCCCGTGACGGGGTGGGCCGGCGGCCCGGACCGCGTGCCCGTGAGCGGCGCGGCCGCCTCCGCCAGGGCTCGGATCCGTTGCTTGACGAGCTTCCCGGTGGCGTTGCGCGGGAGCGGCTCGTCGGTGAACAGCACCCGGGCGGGCACCTTGAACGCGGCGAGCCTCCCGCCGACGTGGTCCCGCAGCTCCCCGGCGGTGACCGTCGCCCCGGCGCGCAGCCGGACGACGGCCGCCACCTCCTCCCCCAGCACCGGATGCGGGACGCCGAGAACGGCGGCGTCGGACACGTCCGGGTGGTCGTGCAGGACGCCCTCGACCTCGACGCAGTACACGTTCTCGCCGCCCCGGATCACCATGTCCGTGCGCCGGCCGACCACGGAGACCTGCCCCTCGCGGCGTACGGCGAGGTCCCCCGTACGGAACCAGCCGCCGTCACCGAAGGCCTCCTCGGTCGCCGCCGGGTCGCGCCAGTAGCCGCGGAACAGCGACTGGCCGCGCAGCCACAGCTCACCCGTCTGCCCGTCGGGGAGCTCCTCGCCCGACGGCCCGGCGATCCGGACCTCGGTGACGGGGGTCGGGCGGCCCGAGCCGGCGGGGTCGGCGCGGTAGTCGTCCCCGAAGTGCGCGAGGACGCCGCCGCTGGTCTCGGTGAGGCCGTAGCCGTTGCGGGGCTCGACGCGCTTGCCGTACCGGGCGGTGAGACGGGACACCAGGGCCGGCGGGGGCGCGGCTCCCCCGGTGCTGAACAGGGTGAGGCTCGCCAGCCCGTCCCCGGTCTGCTCGGCGGCGTCCAGCAGTTGGAGGGCGGTCGTCGGCACCCCCGCGAAGTGCGTGACGCCATGGGCCCGGATCAGCCGCAGCGCCTCGTCCGCGTCCCACCTGCGCATGAGGACGAGGGTGCCGCCGGCCGCCATCGCACCGTAGAAGCCGGTGAACGCGGCGACGTGGAAGAACGGGAACGTCATCAGGGAGATCGGGGCGGGCCCCATCCCCGGCACGGCCCCCCGCCCCAGCGCGGAGGCCGCCGCGTGGTAGCGGGGATTGAGCGCGGCCCCGGCCTGGGCGAGATGGGTGGCCACCGCGCCCTTGGGGCGGCCGGTGGTGCCGGAGGTGTAGAGGATCGTGGCGTCGTCCTCGGGCCGGGGCTCGACGTCGGGCGGCGCGGCCAGCGGATCGGGGGCGGGGAAGTCGTCGTACCGGTCGAGGCGCAGCGCCTGCGCCCCGGACGCTTCCGCGTCGTCGGCGTGCTCGCCTCGCTCCTCGTGCTCCCCGTGGAAGAGGACGACGTACGCCCCGGTCCGCCGGGCCCAGCCGGCCACCCGGCCCAGCCGCTCCCCGTCCACGAGCAGCACGCCGGGCTCGCAGTCGTCAAGGGCGTGGACGAACTCGCCCTCGGTCCACCAGGCGTTGAGCGGTACGGCGACGAGACCGGCCAGCTGGGCCGCCCAGAAGGCGATCTGCCACTCGGGATGGTTCCGCATCGCGATCACAGCCCGGTCGCCGGAGCGCAGCCCGTACCGCTCCCGCAGGCGTACGGCGAGGGCGGCGGCCGCGGCGAAGAACTCCCCGTAGGAGTAGGTCCGTTCACCCGCGATCAGGAACGGCGTGTCCCCGTAGGCCCAGGTGGTCTCGACGAACTCGCGCAGCGTACGGGGCCCGTCGGCGTACTCCGGCGTCCCCCGCTCACCGAGGACCACGGCGAAGGGCGCGCCGGGGCCGGTGAGACGGGCGTGGATGCGCTCGGCGCGCTCGGAGTCCGGCTTCCCGCTCGGGGGCGGGTCGGTGTGCGGCACGGCGGCGGCCTTTCTTGCGCTGGCTGGGTGGGAGTGACGTTAACCGGTAGCGCGGCGCCCCGACGTTTCAGCGGCCGGCCGGGGGGCTTGGGCCAGGGCCCCCTGCGGCCGGGTCCGGGACGCAGGGGCCCTCTGCGGCCGGGTCCGGGACTCGCGCCGGGGAGGAGCCCCTTCTCCACGAGGGAGTCGCCCCCGGCGTGGCGATCCGATCCAGATGCTCCCCCGGCGCCTGCTCCCGGACACCGGCCACTACGCGCACGGTCACCTCGTGCGGCGCGTCGAGCGCGGTGGGGCGGCGGCCATCGCAGCGCTCTTGGAGGTGGCCGACTTCGCCGTCGCCGTCGCCGCGTGGGCGACACCCGTGCGCCGCCGCCTGCGCCTGCTTCGTCCGCTTCGGCAGGGTGCCGGAGCGGACTGACCGACAGCTAGGACCCCTTACCCGCCCTGCTCGCCCTACTCGCCCCCGGAGGAGCCGAATGCGGCGTCTGCGTTCTCGCCACCCCAGCCACCCGGGCTGCGCCACATGACCTTGACACCGAAGACGTCGCGAATCGTGTCAACAGACCAGTCCTCGGACGGCGGTTCGGAGAGAACGAGGTAGAGGCCGTCGGCAGGGGCGGGCAGCGTGTGGTTGATCTCCAGCAAGCGTGTCGCACCCGAGCGGAGGTCCGCGTAGGTGGAGCGTCCCGCGCCCAGGGCCTCGTAGAGGAAGAGGCCGTGTTCGGTGACGCAGCTGACGTCGACGACAGGCGAGTCGGCCGGCTGGAGGTCCGCCCAGAGGAGCGAGGACTTCAGCGCGTGGCGGACCGCCTCGTGCTTCTTGCACGTACGGTCGGCCCCGGCGGCCGCTTCCAGCGCGCGGAGGAAGCCGTCCTTCGTGGTGGCGGCCGGTGGTGCGGCGGTGGTGTCCGCGGTGGTCATCTGCACTTCTTCCTTCTGATCGGCCCCCGTCGGGGCGACGGGAACCGCGCCGTCGGGATCCGGCTTCGTCGCCGGGCCGAAGCGCGCCTGGATCTCTCTCTGCGCTTCGGACAGGGCCTCCGCCCAGCCGGAGGCCGCCAGCTCCTCCGCGAGCTGCGCCGCCTCGAGAGTGCCCTCCTTGAGCGCGCGGTTGGTCGTCGCGGCGAGGTCGCGGAGTACTCCGAGTCGCTCTCTGTCCGGATCTCCGAACAGGTGAAGCACATCGACCCAGTCGGCCTGGTCCCGCCGGAGGATGCGGTTGGCCATGCCCTGGAGTTCGGAGAGACGGCTGCGGGCGTCGGGAACTTCGCCGTCGCTCTCGGCCAGCTCTCCGAGAACATCCAGCGCCGCGACGTAGCGCCCTGCCATCCGCTCCGAAATGGGCGACCGGCCGCGCTGGTCGCCGGTGAGCACGGTCTGGGTCGTCTCGTTGGCGAAGACCCAGCAGTCCAGCTGCTCTCCCAGCAGCGGGGGAACCGATCCGTGGCGGACGGTCAGGACGAGCGGTCGGTCGATCACCGGCGACAACGACTTGACCTTGTAGCGACCACCCGGGACCCGGTCCACGACCTCGACCCGGACATCGGTGCCGATCCGGGGCAGCCTGCCGACGCCGCTGCCCTCCGGCCGGGGATCGGGCACCGCCGGCGCCTGGGCGTCCCCGGTGCCGGTGAGCGCCTCCGGCAGCGCGGCGGTGTGCAGGACGGTCAGGCTCTGGGTGCCGCGGGTGAGGGCCACGTACAACTGGCGCAGCCCGGCGGGACCGCGGTCGGCCATCGTGGCGGGCTCGACGACCAGGACGTGGTCGTACTCCATGCCCTTGACCTGGGCTGCGGCCAGCACGGAGACGGCCTCACGGTTCCGCTCGCCGATGGCGCCGTCCTCCACGATCCTGCGGCTGATGGCGTCCAGCCACTCCGAGTCGTCGGGGACGATGACGGCCACGGAGCGGGGGGTGCTGCCGTCCGTGGTGCCCGTCAGCCGGGCCACGTGGGCGACGGTGTCGTCGAGCAGCTTCGACGGCTCGGTCGCCACGGTCCGTACGGCGTCCGCTCCCGCTTCCCGGACCGCCTCCGGGTAGGGCAGGGCCGGAGCGATCGCCCGTGCGAGCGGGGCGACGAACTCCATGACCTCGGCGGGGACGCGGTAGCTGGTGGTGAGCTCGGCCACGCTCCAGTCGCCGTGGTCGGAGAGGAGGGCGCCCAGCAGGTCCCAGCTCGTCGGGGTGTGGGCGCCCGTCGCCTGCGCGAGGTCGCCCAGCACGGTCATCGAACCGCCCACGGCACAGCGCCGCCGCAGGGAGCGGGCCTGCATCGGCGTGAGGTCCTGGGCCTCGTCGACGACGATGTGGCCGTATCTCGGCGGGGTGTCGCCGCTGATCAGCATGCGGAGCTCTTCGAGGCAGACGTGGTCGTCGAGGGTCCACGGGTCGGCGTCGGCGCTGGCGGCGCGGGCTCGCATCAGGGCCGCCTGCTCGTCCCCGTCGAGGATGCCGTCGGCGCAGTCGCGCAGGAGGTCGGCCGAGTCGTAGAGGCTGCGCAGGGCCTCCCGGGGGCCGGGGGACGGCCAGACGCGTTCGACGAGGCGCTCGACCCGCCGGTTGCGCTCCAGGTCGCGGCGGATCGTGCCGGCCTGCCCGCGGCGCGGCGCGATGCCGGCGAGCTCCTGGAGGAGCCGGTCGACGAAGAGGCCCCGGAAACGGTCGCGTCGCTCCCGGAAAGGCCCGTCACCGGCATGGGCCTGGTCCAGGAGGGCGAGGACCTCGGACTTCGGAACACGAAGGGTCGTACTGCCGGCGTTGACGACGATCCCGGGTTCGTCGCCCTTGAACGAGGGAACGGCGGTGAGGGGGTCGAGCGCCTCGGGGCGGTAGTCGCTCTCGACGCGACGCCGCAGGACGGCCGCCATGCGGTCGTCCGACTTCACCAGGCGCGCCTTCGGGGGGTCGACGCCGAGGATCTCCCCCTCCCACAGGCGTTCCAGCTGGACGGCGTTGACGCCCCGGGTGCCGAGCGTGGGGAGGACCTGCCCCACATAGTCGAGGAACCGCTGGTGGGGGCCGATGACGAGGATGTCCGGGGCCTTGAAGTGCTCGTTGTTGACGAGCCAGGTCACCCGGTGCAGACCGACCGCCGACTTGCCGGTACCGGGACCGCCCTGCACGACGAGGATGTCCGACGGCGAACCGGTCACCAGCTGCATCTGGTCACGGCGGATGGTCTCGACGATGTCCCGCATCCGCCCGCCGCGCGACCGCTGGAGCTCCCGCAGCAGGAAGTCGTCCGGCTGGAGCGCCTTGCGCCGCTGCCGCCGTACGACATCGCCGGGAGTGGGGGCCGGGGTGCGCTCCGGGGCAGGGGTGCGCTCCGGGGCAGGGGTGCGCTCCAGGGCAGGGGGCGCGCCCGGCTCCTCCGGCGCGCTGTCGTCGGCGGCCTGGCGGGGCTCCGGTACGGCAACGGGTTCGGGCGCCGGCTCGACCGAGGGCGCAGGAGCGGCCTCCAGCGAGGAGATCTCGTCGAAGTAGCTCTCGACGACCTGCCGCACGCAGCGGAGCTGCCGGCGCAGGACCACCTCGCCCGGGCTCTCGCGCCGGGTCTCGATCCAGGTCTTCGCCAGGGGGCTGGTCCACAGCAGAACGACCGGGTCATTCGCGCTGTCCTTCACCCCGCGGCGCCCGATGTACCACGGCCGGGGCTCCCCTCCCGGGTCCTCCGGCGCATCGACGCGGGCGAAGACCAGCGCCTCGTCGCCCAGCCCTCCGTAGGCCTCGGCCCGCGCCTCCGCCTCGGCCCGGTTGGCGATCCCGTCCTTGCCGCTCGCCGAGGCGGTGGCGGCCGAAGTGCCGCTCATTTCGGCCAGTTTCATGGTGTAGCAGTGGTATGCGTGGTCCACCGCCCGCTGCTCGCCGGCGAGGATCTCGTCCCGAGTGGTGGTGCTCATGTGCGTCCTCCCTGCGGTGCCGGGCGACACCGCCACGGGCATGCGCCCGTACCCCACGGAAACAACTATCAGAAACCGGGTGGTGACGAACAGTCAGTGGATCAGTTCTCGGACGAGGCCGTCGGCCTCGGCCCGCCGGACCCGCACTTGGCCGTACGCGGGCCCGAGTTCGTACAGGCGGCAGCGACATCACGACCCCCGCTGACCGGGCCGTCCTGGACTCCGTCCACGCCGCCCGGCACCCTGGCCGCCGTGGCGCGGGCTCGCCCCCTCGCCCCGCAGCTTCCCGCGCAGCCGCCACGCCTCCAGGAACGTCAGCGACACGACGCCCTCGGCCGCACTCCGGTCCCCGCCGGTCCGGACGGCGCACCGGTAGGCGATCTGGGCATGATCGCGGAACACCTCCCGGAAGGCGTCGGGATCCCCCGCCCGGATTCGGGACCCCCGACCGGATTCGGGGCCCCCGCCCGGATACGCGTACGCGTCGAGTAGCTCACCCCCCGGCTCGTCCGCTCACCCGGACAGGCTCCCGTGACCTGCGTCACGGCGACCGCGCGTCGGCCGCCGCACGGTCGGCATGAGCCCCCGGGCGCGCGATCACCGGTCCGCGGAGCCGCTGCCGCGCCCAGCCCGTTCTCGTGGACAGAGCCGGCACCGGGCGACCGACGGCAGAGCGGGCGTCGGCGACCAGCCCTGACGACGGCCGCGGCCAGGGATTTCCCGCGCATATCGGTCCTCTATGAGATAGGCCACTTCGGGCGCCATAGGCAGGGGCCGTCACCCCGGCCTACAGTCCTTTCCGTTTGCGGAGTATTCGACTCCGCTCTGTCCGGCCCACCCCTCCGCTCCGTACACGACCTGTACGCGCACACGGAGACCGGGCCGATTCCCCGACTCACAAGGAACCGGGAACATCTGTATGGGCACGTTGGAAACCTGGGTCGTCGACCTTAACGACATCTTCTGGACCTATCTGCTGATTCCGCTGGTCGCCGTCGCCGGCGTCTGGTTCACGCTGCGCTCCAAGGGCGTGCAGATCCGCCTGATCCCGGAAATGTTCCGCGTCTTCAGGGACAAGCCGCAGTCCGGCGTCAGCCCCTTTGGCGCCTTCACCATCTCCGCCGCGGCGCGGATCGGCACCGGCAACATCGCCGGTGTGGCCACCGCGATCACCATGGGCGGCCCCGGCGCCGTCTTCTGGATGTGGATGATGGCCCTGATCGGCGGTGCCTCGGCGTTCGTCGAGTCGGTCCTGGCCCAGCTGTACAAGGTGCGCGACACGGAGCCCGGTACGTACCGGGGCGGCCCGGCCTACTACATGCAGAAGGCGCTCGGAATGCGCTGGCTCGGCGTGGTCTTCGCCGTTCTGATCACGCTGACGTTCGGGTTCGTGCTGACCGCGGTGCAGTCCAACACGATCACGGTGGCCACGAAGGGCTCCTTCGGCTCGGACGCCTCCTGGTTCAACCCCGTCCTGGGCGTCGCGCTCGCCGCGCTGCTCGCGCTCGCGGTGTTCTTCGGCGTGAAGCGCCTGACGGCCGTCACCAAGGTCATCATCCCGGTGATGGCCGCGCTCTACCTGCTGGTCGGCCTGGTCATCGTGCTCCTCAACCTCGGCAACGTGCCCGGCATGCTCGGCGACATCGTCGGCGGCGCCTTCGGCTTCCGCGAGGTCGCGGGCGGCGCCGTGGGTACGGCCATCCTGCAGGGCGTACGGCGCGGCATGTTCTCCAACGAGGCGGGCATGGGTTCCGCCCCGAACGCCGCCGCGGCCGCGGAGACCACGCACCCGGTCAAGCAGGGCCTGGTCCAGACCCTCGGCGTCTACTTCGACACCCTGGTCATCTGCACCATGACCGCCTTCGTGATCCTCTCCGCCAACCCGACCCTCGGTGAGCGCGGCGGCGCGGACGTCACCCAGGCCGCCTTCACCAGCGCGCTCGGCGACTGGGCCGGTCACCTGCTGACGCTGGTGGTCTTCATGGTCGCCTTCAGTTCCATGATCGGTAACTACTACTACGGCGAGTCCAACATCCAGTTCATCACCCGCAGCAAGCACGTGATGAGCACGTACCGCGTGGTGGTCATCGCCTGCGCCGTCCTCGGCGCGATCGGCTCCGTCCCCCTGGTCTGGAGCCTCGCGGACGTCACGATGGGTGCGATGGTGCTGGTCAACCTGATCGCGATCATCCCCCTCGGCGCGGTCGCCTTCCGCCTCCTCGACGACTACCTGGCCCAGCGCCGCCAGGGCCTCGACCCGGTCTTCCGCAAGGACCAGGTCCCGGGCCTGCGCGGCGAGGTGGAATGCTGGGACGCATCGGACCAGGACGCCACACCGCGGGAGCGCATTCCGGCCGGCTCGCTCTGACCCGGACGCGCCCCGTGCGACCGTACGCCCCGGCGGGCGGCATCCCGGGAGGGGTGCCGCCCGCCGGGCTTTTCGAGGCCGGGCCCGGATCCCGGGAACCGTGCCGAAGGGCGGCACGAAGGTATCGCGGCGCACAGCGGCAATGGGGGCGACCTCCGCGATCCCCATCCGCTACGCTGTCAGCGGTCAGTCGATCTACCCGTGCGCCTGCTCGTGGAAAGCGTCCTTCCGGATCTCTCCTGCGGCACCGCCACAGACTCGTATGACCAGGGCGTTTACCTCACTCCGCCTGGCATTCCCCACGGGGGTTTCCGGCAGGGTACGGCAAGCCCCGCCTTCGTAGCTCAGGGGATAGAGCACCGCTCTCCTAAAGCGGGTGTCGCAGGTTCGAATCCTGCCGGGGGCACAGTGCCTGACCAGGCACGGACCTTCGAACAGCCCCCTCGGATCGACAGAGGGGGCTGTTTTCGTGTCTGCGGGGGCGTAACGCCACGCGACGCCCTGGTTACGGAGTTTTCGACCGACCCCCCGCGGGGCGTAGGCGGCCTCCTGCTCGAACTGGGGCATCAGCGAGGTGTAGGTGGCCGTGTGGCTCGCGATCACCGAACCGGAGAAGTGACCGCTCACCTCGCGGGAGAAGTACCTCCAGGGTCACCTGGATCAGTCTGGGTGGCGCCGCCTGCCGTCTGGACGCATCCAACGAGTTTGCCCGAGTCGAGCCCGTCACCGCCCGGCAGCGGTCTGGCTGGCCCTCCACTCAGGAGCCTCGGGCGTGTCCTGGAACTCCAGGAGGTGCTGTCCGGCGAGCCGCTGCAGGGCGGCGCGTACGTCTGCCGGTGTGACGTAGAAGAACTCCCGGCGCAGGTTTACCCGGTTGACGCGGCGGGACTCGAACTCCTGGTGCAGGCGGCGTTCCAGGCCGACGGCGTCCTCACTGAAGATCAGGGCGTGCACGTCGAAGCGGAAGGGGACGGACGCGTCCCCGAGTTCGATGACGCGGTCCATGGGATCGAGGCGCCGGGTCATACCGATCTTGACCATGCGTTCGCCGAACGCTCCGACGTTGGAGATGACGTAGACGTATCCGGCCCGGATGTTGGCCTCGCGGGCCTCGACTGCATCCAGTTCGGCGCCCAAATCGGCGAGTTTTCCTTCGAGTTCCGCGATGCTGGCCTCATCGCCGGTGCCGGAGCGCAGGCGGCGCAGGGCGCCCTCGTAGTGGCTGCGTTCCTTCTCCAGCCGCTGCCGTTCGCGCTCGATCTCGCGCTGCAGGCGCTCCTCCTCGCGCTGCTGGGCTCGTAGCTCTCGCTGTTCCTCCCGCTCAGTCTCCTTCCTCACCAGGTAGTCCGCCGTGAGCTCCAACTCCTGGACCCGCAGCTGGTGGTAATCATCGCCGATGCGGATCTGCATGGTGGCGCCGAGCCGGGCGATCGACTCCCGCGTCTTGCCGAGCCGGTCGATCAGCGAGTCGAGCCTGTGCGGCTTCATGCCGCGCACCGCGTTGTCCGCCTCGGCGTTGTACGCGCGCAGCATCAGTTTGGAGAAGTCACGGACCATCTTGCGGCCCTTGGCAGCTGAGCCGTCCACCATCCAGTACTGGTTCCCGAGCACAGCCCGGTCGTCCTTCGCCAACTGCTTGTAGCGGGCCTTGAGACTGTCGAGCCGGTCCTTGTAGGCGAGCGCGTCGGCGAGCGGATGGCGGTACTCGTAGATGCCGGCCTCTTGCAGCATCCGCGTCTCATCAGTGAGCACCAGATCCCGGCGCGCGGCCGTGAGGCGCTGTTCGGCCTCCGCCGCCTGGTGAGCCATATCGTCGGCTTGGCGGCGCACGTCAACCAGGGACTGCGCGGCGCTCTCGGCAGCGTGCTCTATCTTCTCGTCGAGGAGAGCGTCGATCCGTCCGATCTCTTGGAGCTTCTCCTCATGCGCGCGGCGCAGTCGCTGCTGCTCGGCGGCTATCTGAGCGCTGTCGGATCCGATGAGACGACTCAATTGCTCCGTCAGGTGGCGGTTGTCTTCCTGCAGCCCGCGTACCTGTGTTTCCATCAGCGCCAGCTCGCCCGCCAGACGCGCCGCCTCGGACTCCGCTTGCTTACGGCGCCGGCCGAACAGACCCCCGCCTGTGGCCGGGATCGTCGCCTGGGGGCCGTAGGCCGACTGTTGAGGAACGGGTGCGCTCGGCTGCGGCACGGCCCCTTCCGGGATCCAGATCTGCCAGCCTGGGGGTGTGGGCCATGCGGGATCCGGTTCCCAGCCGGGTGGCGGGCTCCACCCCTCCGGCGGAGCGGGCCAGGTGGGCGGCGGGTTGAACCGGTAGGTCATGGGGCAACGACTCCTGTCGCGAGGGCTAGAGACGGCCGGTGTAACCCCGATGCCGTCCGGAAGCCAGCGGGCCGAGTCGAACGTACTCGGCCTTGTGGACCTTCGTCCTGCCATCTCCTGTTTTTGGCCCTCCTGGCAGCAGATCCGACGAGGCGGGTATGCCGCAGAGAGCCGTAGATTCCGGCCGCCGGCAGGACGGCCCTGCGCCGGCAGCGAAGTGCCCTTCGTCCTTGAGGGACCGGCCCGGCGCCACCGGGCACGGCCGACCGCCCCTGACGCACCGGGTGAAGGTGCAGCGAAGGGGGCCACACCTCTGTCCGCGGACAAGTTCCTGTCCGTTCTCAAGAACGCAAGACTTGGAGTTGTCGAACACGGAGCCTGGCGCACCCACAGCCGTGACCAGCACGGCAACTGAGGCCCAGTGAGCAGGGCGATGATCCACCAACACGGGCGCGTACTCCAGTGCGTCTTGTGCCTCCCCTGGCCACGCCACGCGCGCCCGCGACCGGTGGCACGAGGTCACCCCCTGCAGTCGGCCCGGAACGGATTCAGCACACATGAGGCCGGGAAACCCTGGGAACCTGCAAGAACCACCGAGACATGTTTCTCCGGGCCAAACGTGGTCATGGCGGAGTTTCCCCAGGTCACAACCTTGATCAGAGAAGACTCCATAAAGCGGGTGTCGCAGCGTCTGGCGTCAACGCGGGCGGTCGCTCACGGCCGGGCCGCCGCCTCTTGAGCGGCCGATCCGTGTGACTGGTCGCCTCCCGCTGCGCGTCCGACTATCTCGCCCGCCGCAGCCCCGGCCGCGCGCTCTTCTACGGGCTGTGACGAGCGGACGACGGTTGGAGGACGGTTGGAGGATTCCGAAGGATTCGGACGGGAGTGCGAAGCAGGCGTTAGGCTCCGGTCTCCGGCAAGATACGGGCCGCCCTTGAAGGAGACGTGAACCGTGAGTTCACGAAGTACGGTGTCGCCTTTCTGGGCATCACAGCTTGCGTGGGCCTCAGCGACACGACATCGGTACCTTCGTTGGTGATCGGCGGCCTGTGCCTCGCAGCACTCGCTTGCTGGTTCTCTCTCCGTATCCGGCAAGAGATCCGGACCATCAGGGGAGACAACAGACAAGCCCGGGAACGCCGGGAGGCACACAAGCGCGAGTCACGGGTGGGTGGCCGAGGGGCCACCTGACTTCCACGGCTGACCTCAACGGCGCCGGGCAAAGGCGCACATGAGCGCTGGACCGAACACCCAGGGGTGGGAGATGAAGGAGCCCGAGCGGTTCGTGCTGCTGCGAATCACCGGGAAGTACGGCGGCAGCGTCGCGGTCGAACTGAACGACTCCTACGCCCCGGGCATTCCGGACGTGGAGGCTCAACTCCTGGTCCACAACGACTTTGTGGCCGGTGTCCTCGACACCTCCGTGGATCCCCGGGACCTGGCCGGCTGGGCTCACGTCCTGGACGAGGTCGCTGCGGGGCGCGACGCCGTCTGGCGTGAGGCTTCGCGAGTCGCCGAGATCGGCATCCGCCTGGACCGGCGGGAGGACGACCACGACGGGATCACGGTCACCGTTGCAGACCAGCAGACGACCAGGCTGGCCCTCTCCTTCGAGGTCGACCGCGGCTGGATCGACGAGCAGCGTGCCCGGCTCCAGGCACTCCGCACCGTCTGGGCGCACCTGATACCGGCGGACTGAGGCGCGGCTCAGGGCCGGCACCCGCTCGCCCAGCGGACGGTGCCGGCGCCCGCTCGCCCAGCGGACGGTGCCGGCGCGGCGCTCCCGCTCAGCGGGGTCCGGCGTCCACGATCTCCTCGATCACCCACGCCGCGATCCGTGCCATCACCGGGTTCGACTCCCGGTAATGGGCCAGCTCCAGCAGGGCGATGGACAGCGCCCAGCCCCTCCCCCGCGCCCAGGTCGCGTCGTCGGCCGCCACCGCCGTGCGGAACGTCTGCCTGGCCCCCGCCGTCAGCAGGTACCAGGCCGCGATCAGGTCGACGGCCGGGTCGGCCAGGCCCGTGCAGCCGAAGTCGATGACCGCGGCGAGGCGGCCGTCCGCGACCAGGACGTTGCCCGGCTGCAGGTCCCCGTGGACCCAGACGGGGGCAGCCGTGAAGGGCGGGGCGGACAGGGCCTCCTTCCAAGCCGCGGCGACCGCCTCCGCGTCCACCACCCCGTCCAGGGTCGCCAGCGCCTCGCGGGTCACCGCGTCGCGGGAGGCCAAAGGCTCGCTGCGGTACGCGGGCGGGGCGCCCTGCGGGCTGATCCGGCGGAGCGCCAGCACGAATTCCGCCAGGTCCGCCGCCAGCAGGTCGGAGGACGAGGCGGCGTCGCCGGGGCGCGGGTTCGTACCCTCCAGCCAGGTGCAGACCGACCAGGGGCGGGGGAACGCCTCGTCCGGGACTCCCCGGGCGAGCGGGAGCGGTACAGGGAACGGCAGTTGCCCGGCCAGGCGTGGCAGCCAGCGGTGCTCCGTCGCCACATCCGCCGCACTGCCCTCGGTACGGGGCAGCCGTACGGCCATGTCCGTGCCCAGGCGGTAGATCGCGTTCGCCGTCCCGCTCGCGTCGACCGCCTCCACGGGCAGGTCCGCCCAGTGCGGGAACTGGGCGGCGATCAGGCCGCGTACGAGCGAGGGTTCAACCATCATGCGGTGATCGAACCAGGTGGCCCCGGGGCCGCACAACGTCTCGACCCCGGGCTCTGCCCCGTTGCCGCCTCGTCGCCCCTCCGGAGGGCGCCCCTTCTCGTTCGAAAATCGGTGCGGCGTCACGCATCCGTACGAGAGGATCTGCGCCCATGACATATGCATCGCGCACCCTCGTGCTTCCGCCCCAACTCACCGCCTCCGCAGTGAGGTTACGTACCACCGCGCTGCGGCGCGGGCTGCGGGTCGTGGAGGCGGCGGCCTCCGCCGTGTCCGACGGGCCGGGGAGACCGGAGTGGGCGGCGGGCACCGGAGGTGAGGCGCACGCCGTGCATCTGCACGCGGGGCCCTCCTTCGCCGATGTCGTGGCCCCCGCCCTCGGGATCGCCCTCCTGGAGGCCCCCGCCGACTGGCTCGCCCGGCTCCCGCGCGCGCTCACCCAGCGGGAGATCCGGGTCATGCCCATCGGCGAGGCGTACCGGCTGCGCCGCCCCGCCTTCGTCAAGTCGCCCAACGACAAAGGCATTCCGGCGCTCGTGTACGCGGACGGGTCCCGGCTGCCCGGACCGGATGCCGTGGACCCGGCCACCGTGGTGCTGGTGAGCGACGTGATGACCTTCGCCGTCGAGTACCGGCTGTTCCTCCTCGACGGGGCCGTCCACACGGCCTCGCAGTACGCCGAGGCCGGCCGGCTGCGGCTCGGGCCGCCGAACGGTGCCGCGCTCGCCTTCGGGCGCGAGGTGCTCGCGGCCGCCGGGGACGCCCTGCCCTCGGCGATCGTCGTCGACATCGGGCGGGACACCGAGGGCCGATGGGCCGTGATCGAGGCCAACGCGGCCTGGGTCAGCGGGTGTTACGAGGCCGACCCGGACCGCGCCCTCGACACCGTCCTGCGCGCCGCCGGACCCGGCACCGACCTGTTGCCGCACGACCGTGCCTTCGTACGGTAGACCGAGGGTGGCAGGGCGAGGGGTGGGCAGGGCGAGGGGGCCGGTGCGTCGAGAGGCCGGTGGGTCGGCGGGTCCACGTCCGCACGGCCGCGCCGTAGTGGGCTCAGTGGCAGGACGCCCTCATCTGCGCCGCCGCGTGATGCGCGCCGACCCGCCGTGCGTCGCCCCAGTCCCGGCCCCGGTCGATGAGCTGGACCGCGAAGACGTCCCCCTTGACCGGATAGCTGCGCACCGGGGCCTCGCTCCCCCGGTGTTCCGTCTGGAGCACCGCGAAACCCGTGTACGCGGAGTCCGCGTCGTCCGGGTCCGAGAGCACCCGGTAGACGGTCGGCTCCCCCGCCGCGTCTCCGGGGCGGCCGCTGTCGGGGACGAAGACGGTCACCGCGCACTCGCTGAAGCCCCGGCCCAGGTGCCAGGACCAGGTGGCCGTGGAGCCCCGGTCCTCCGTCGGGCTGCCCGACATCGGGACCGCGCTGAACCGGCCGTCGCACCCGTCGCCGTCGAAGCCGCCGTTCTCGACCGTGTACCAGCCGGCGTCCCCGCTCTCGAAACGGCCGCGCTCCTTGTACGTCCCCGTCGCGCAGCCGGGGCCCGCCCACTGCGTGAAGCGTGCGCCGTCCGGCGGGGGCTTCGACGAGGACCCCGAGGGCGCGGGGGCCGACGGGGCTTCCGCGCCCGGGCCGGGCACGATCCTCGTGGGGGCCGCGCCGCCGATCCGGTCGGGGACCGCGCCCGCCCGGTCCGCCGCGTCCGTACGGCTGCCGCCACCGGCCGGGACCAGCAGCGAGGCGGCGGTGACCAGGTTGCCGGCCGCCACCACGACGCCGGCCGCGAGCAGGGCCTTGCGTCGGCGGGGCAGCGTGGAGAGGCGGCCCGCCAGCGTCTCGCGCGCGACCCATGATCCGTCAGCCCCCGCCGTGCGGGACGCCCCGGCCCCGCAGCCGGGGCAGACCATTCCGGGCAGCGGTCCCCGGCGTCCGCCGCCGCAGTACTGGCACCTCGTGGCGTTCATGGCAGCACACCTTGCCAGTGCGCCGCCCGCAGAGGGAGATCCCGCACCCGATGGCCCGTACACGGGACGGGCACGCACGGACGGGGCACGCACGGACGGGCACGCACGGACGGGCGAGGGGGTCCGTCAGCTCAGTTCTTCCGGGCACGGTGTGCCCGGCTGGAGCTGGTACGGGGCCGCCAGCCGGTACGTCCCGGGCCGCGGCGCGAGCAGTTCGGTCCACTCGTCGCCGTACGGGCCCTCCTCGACCTTGTTCAGACAGCCGTGGAGGTTGAGATACGTCTTCGGCGCGGTGTCGTCCAGCTGCGACCGCTCCTTCGACTCCTCGGTCTCCAGCGGGCGTTCCACGCTCTTGCCGTCCTCGTCGACGAGCGCGAGCCAGCGCGTGTACGGGATCCGGATCAGCACCCGGCCCGCCGACTTCACCGTGATCGTCAGCTCGTCCGCGCCCGCCCGCTCCACCGTCGCCGGCGGGTCGGCCAGCGGCACCGGGTCCAGCACCCGGAAGAGCTTCCAGTTCGCGTCGCCCCAGATCTGGCGCAGGTACGGCTGCCCCTGCTCGACCAGCTCCGCCTCCTGGACCGCCCCGTTGTCCGGCCGGTCCTTGGGCAGCACCACGTAGTGCACGGCCCAGCGGTCCAGCCACTCCCGGTAGTTCACCGGGTCGAGCGTGTCGTCGTAGAAGAGCGGGTTGCGCTTCATGTCCGCCTGGCGGTTCCAGCCGCGCGCCAGGTTGACGTACGGAGCGAGCGCCGATGACTCGCGGTGACTGCTCGCGGGCACCACCTCGACCCGGCCGCGCTCCGCCCCCACCTGCTGGAGCTGGTTGATCAACGGGGCCAGTTCGCGGTTCCAGGACGCTTCGGGCGCGGTCCGGACGATGTCGTCGACGCCCTTGAAGCCGATCCAGAAGTTCAGGCCCACGAAGGCCAGGATCAGGGCGTACCAGCGGCGGCTGCGCGGCACGGTGTACGGCAGGGCGGCGAGCAGCGCCACCCCGGCGAACAGCATCGCCATGCGCGTGATGTTCGACCCGATCTGCGAGTCGATGACGTAGGTGAGGAGCGTCCCGAGTCCGTAGACGGCGGCGGCCGTCCGGACCGTGCTCCAGTCGCGGGGCACGAGGACGAAGACCAGCACCGCGAAGAGGAACGGCAGCGACAGCGTCCCGAGCGACATCGGCTGCGTACCCGAGAAGGGGAACAGCCAGGCGGAGAGCCCCACCACGGCCACCGGGGCGAGGCCGACGGCGTACGCGCCGGGGCGTCGTCTGTGCAGGAACAGCGCCGCCGCGACGACGCCCAGGAAGAGTCCGGCGACCGGGCTGGCCGCGGTCGCGAGCCCGGCGAGCGGGGCGGCGACGGCGGCCTTGGCCCACCGCTTGTACCGCCAGCGGTAGGGCCAGCAGAACACCGCGGCCACCGCCCCGACGGCGAACATCATGCCGAGCCCGAACGTCACCCGGCCCGACAGCGCGTTGCACAGGAACGCGAAGACCCCGGCGAGCGAGCAGGCCAGCGGATTGCGGACGGCCGGGACCCGCACCAGGATCAGCGCCGTCAGCCCGGAGGAGACCGTGCCGACGATCATCATCGTCGTACGGACACCGAGCAGCGACATCAGGTAGGGCGAGACCACGCTGTACGAGACGGGGTGCATGCCCCCGTACCAAGCCAGGTTGTACGCGGTGCCGGGGTGCCGGCCGACGAACTCGGCCCAGGCGTCCTGCGCGGCGATGTCCCCGCCGGTGTTGGCGAAGAAGAAGAACCAGAGGAGGTGGAGCACGGCCGCGGCCGCCGTCGCGATGGTGACGGGGTGGCGCAGCAGCCGGCGGGCCCGGGCACGCGGGGTCTCGGCGGCCACGGCTGCCTCGGCGGCTTCCTCGCCCTCGCCCTCGCGCTCGCACGCGTCCGCGTCCGCGTTCCCTGACGACGCGGTGCCCTCGGCGGGAGGCTCCGGAACGCGGGGCGACGGCACGCGCACGTGCAGGGCGTCGCCCCCGGCACCGGTGGTCCCGTCCGCCTCACGGCCGGGCTTCGGCTCCGCGGTGGTCACTACGGCTCTCCCCGTCCTCCGGCGGCCCCGTACCTCTGCGTACCTGGTGGTACGTCCTCAAGGACGCGTCCCGGCGCCCTTGAGTTGTCCGGGGACGCTAACACGTACCTCGGGCACGCTTCTCTGTCATAAACACCCACCGGAGCGGTGTGGGGCGGGGCCCGCTCCCCACCGCTCCGGTGTCCCGGCTCTCAGCCGATCCTGGTCAGCTTGTCGCCGAAGGCCGCCTCGGGCAGATCGCTCCGCAGCACCACCGGCGCCGTGACCTTTCCGGTGCCGGTGCCCACGGTCACCGAGCCGACCTCGGTCCCGGCCTTCGCGGCGTGGTCGATGCCCTCGCCGTTGTCCGTGACCTTGAGCTCGACCTCCAGACCGGACCAGCCGACCGCCTTCAGGTTCTTGGTGGCGACCACCGGGGCCTGCCCGCCGAACCCGTTGTCCACGTACCCGACGACGTCGCCCTTCTTGACGACGGTCGCCGAGGTGGCGGCCTCCTGCGCGTCCTTGATCAGCTTCAGGCTGTTCTGGAGCGACAGCTCCAGGCTGTCGTAGACCCGGCCGGTCCCCGCCTGCTGGCCCATCACCGCCCCGTAGATCCACAGCAGCTTGCCGTCGACCTTGGTGTTCGCGGACCAGAGCAGATTGCCGCCCGCCGGGGTGGAGGAACCGGTCTTGATGCCGCTCACGCCGGGCTGGAGCAGGAGATTGTTGTTGTTGTAGATGGTGCCGTCTATGCCCTCGATCTCGACCTGGGGCATGTCCACGATCTCCCGGAAGACGTCGTTGCGCATGACGGCCTGCGCCAGCTTCAGCTGGTCGGTGGCCGTGGAGACGGTGGTCTTCTTCAGTCCACTGGGGTCCGTGTACGTCGACCCGGTCATCCCGAGCTTCTCGGCCGCGTCGTTCATCTTGTCGATGAACGCCTCCTCGGTCCCGGCGTCCCAGCGGGCGAGCAGCCGCGCCGCGTTGTTCCCCGAGGGGATCATCAGCAGCTGGAGCAGCTGACGCTGGGTGAGCTCCTGCCCCTTGGTCAGCGGGGCCGTCGACTCGTCGGGCCGCTTGGACTCGTCCTCCGCCTGCTGGTCGACGGTGATCTTCTCGCCCCCCTCGTCACCCTTGAGGGGGTGTTCCTGAAGGATCACGTAGGCGGTCATGACCTTCGCGACGCTGGCGATCGGCGCTGGCTTCTGCGCACCCTCGGAACCGAGCGACCCGACGCCCTCGACCATCACGGCCGACTGTCCCTGGCCCGGCCAGGACAGCTCCGTCTCCCCGCCCGCGAAGGTGTACGTCGGCTTCGCCGTGAGCTCCAGCGAGGGCTCCGGAAGCGGACGCATCACCTGCACGATCGCAAAGACGATCAGCAGGAGGAGCACCAGCGGGGTCCAGATCTTGACCCGTCGCACGGCGGTCCGGACCGGGGTCTCCGGCGGCGGCGGGGTGTTCGTCAGCTCGGCGAGCAGGTCGAGCGGCGGCTTCGGCGGCAGCGGCTGCTGCCGGGTCCGCTCGGCCGCGGCCCAGGACGGGACTGCTGCCGGGCTCGCCTCCGGGGTGCGCACGGGCGCCTCGGGTCCGGCCGCGGCTCCGGGGGCGGGCTGGGGCTCGGGTTCCGGCTTGCGGGGCGCGGGGGCGGTGCGTACGTCGTCGGAGCGCAGCGGCACGAAGGTGCTCGTGCGCTCGGCGTCGGCCTCGGGCTCGGTCCCGGTTCCGGTCCCGGCGCCGCACTTGGGCTTGTCCTGGGACTTGTCCTGGGACTTGTCCTCGCGGGGCGGGAGCTTCAGCGCGGTCGTCGCCTGGTCGACCCGGTCGGTCGGCCTGACCGCCTTGAAGATGGCGGTGGGCTGATCGATTCCTCGCAGGTCGGAGGCGTCGGCGGCGGGCTCGGAGGCGTCGGCGGCGGCCGGCTCGGAGTCGGAGCCGGTGTCGGAGTCGGAATCCGATTCGGGCTCGGGTTCGGTCTCGGCGTCGGGCGCCTTGTACGGCTCGGCGTCGGCCCTCGGCTCGGCGTCGGCCTCGGGCTTCTCGGCCGTCTTCGGCTTCTCCGCGGCCTCCGGCTCGGGCTTCGACGCGTCGTCCTGCTCGGCCTTCGCGGCGGACTCGGGCTCGGGCGCAGCAGCCTCCGCCTTCTCGGCTTCCTCCGCCTCCTCCGCCTTCGGCTTGTCCTCGGCGGCGGCATCGACCCAGGCGGCCACGGCAGCACGCAGCCGGCCGTCCCCGTCCCCTTCACCGGTCTCCGGCTCCCCGGCCTCCGGCTCGTCCGCCGATCCTCCGGCGCGAGTCTCCGCGTCCGTCTCCGCGTCCGCCCCCTCGGCCTCGGGCTTCCCCGCGTCCGCGTCCGGGGCTCTCCGGCCCTCCGCGGCCCCCGCGCCTCCGGAGCCCTCCGAAGAGCCCTCCGAAGGCGCGTCGGCGTCTCCAGAGGCCGCAGAGGCCGTCGCGGGCGCGCTCTCGGCGTCTCCCTCGGGCTCGGAACCGGGCTCACGCCGGGCCGCGTCCTCCGGCAGCCGGGGGCGGAACACCGCGGTCGCCGTGTCCGACATGGCTCCCGAGTCCGCACCCGTGCCCGTACGGGCGTCCGCGTCCGCATCCGTACCGGAGTCCGTACCGGCGTCCACGTCCGCATCCGCGTCCGCGTCCGCGCCGGGGTCACGGAACACGGCGAAGCGCGGGTCGCGTTCCTCCGCAGCCGTCCCCGACGACTTCCGCTGCTCCGTTTTGTCGGGGGACTCGCCCGCCACCGATGCCTCCTCGTGCGCTGCGGGGCCACCCCGCGCTGTCCGAACCATCTACCAGTGTCCTGTGTGAACCCCTGGCCGAGCTGCTAGACGAGAACGACATACCTACTGGTTCCCGTACAAAGCGACCAGGCGCTCTCGACAGATGAATGTGAGAGGGGTCACCCTGTCAGACATCCACGCGGGGAGGCATGGATGGGCAGGAGCCGCAGAACAATCCCGGAGGAGCTTCTGTTGCTCGCTCTGGACCCGACCACGGGTACCACAGCGCAGCCGCAGTCGCTCGACCTCGGCCTGGCCGGGGCACAGCTAGTGGAGCTGGCTCTGGCAGGACGGATAGCCCCTGACGGGGATCGTATCGCCGTGGTGATGCCACGGCCGACAGGAGATCCGACTCTGGACTCCGCACTGGAACTGCTGCGCCGTCGCGGCAGCCCGGTCCGGGCGGTCCACTGGATCGGCGGGCCCCGGCTGGGGCTGCGCCAGATCTATCTCGCTCATCTGGAGCGGTGCGGCATGGTGCATGCCGTGGCGGGCCAGATGTGCGGGGTGCTGCCGACGACTCGCTACCAGGCGACGGAGACGGCGATCAGCCGGGACATCAGGAACCGGCTGGACAGTGCGATCCGCACCGGCGTACCGCCGGACCCGCGGACCGCGGCGCTCGCCGCACTGGCCCACGCGGTCGGACTCGGCAAGCACCTGTACCCCGGGAACGAGGGGCGCTCGTCGCGCTCCCGGCTCCGGGACCTGATCAGGCACGACCCGATGGGCGGACTCGTGGCGCACGCCGTGATGGACGTCCAGAACGGAGTGGCGGTTCAGCCACGCCGTTCGCAGCAGGCAGCGGGCGTTCCGTTGCAGCCGCAAGCACAGGCCCGGCGCGGCAGCATGGCGCACACCGCCGCGAGCTGAAAAACCGCACACCGCCGCACCGTCGTCAGTCGTCATCGACCCGGTCCGGGAGCCGCACCACGCACGGGGCAGCCGGTAGTCACCACCACCGGCTGCCCCGTGCGCTTGCGCGCCGCCGCTCGCACCGATGCGTACGCCCCCGGCTCCACGTGTGGCCATTTCCCAGCGCGGCCGGGGCAAGGGGTGGCAATCTGCTGAGCAGTAGATACGCACAGCTACATAGCCGGAGGTGCCGTTTCCGTGCCGTCCAACGTCAATCCCACTGTCAGGCGACGCAGGTTGGGCCAGGAATTGCGCCGCCTGCGCGAACTCAAAGGCATGACGGCCGAGGAAGTGGCGGAGCGGCTGCTGGTCTCGCAGTCGAAGATCAGCCGCCTGGAGAACGGCCGCCGCTCCATCAGCCAGCGCGACGTGCGCGATCTCTGCGGGGTGTACGAGGTCGAGGACCACCGCATCGTCGACTCGCTCATGCAGATGGCGAAGGACTCGCGCCAGCAGGGCTGGTGGCACGCCTTCGGCGACATCCCGTACAGCGTCTACATCGGCCTGGAGACCGACGCGGAGTCGCTGCGGGTGTACGAACCGCAGATGGTTCCGGGCCTGCTCCAGACCCGGGCCTACGCCGAGGCGCTGATCAGCGGCGCGCTGCCCGAGGCCCCGCCGTCGGACATCGAGAAGCGTGTCAACGTACGGTCGCGGCGGCAGGACCGGGTCAACGCACCGGAGAATCCGCTGCGGCTGTGGGCCGTGATCGACGAGTCGGCGCTGCGCCGGGTGGTCGGTGACAAGCAGGTGATGATCGACCAGTTGGAACACCTCGTCGAGCAGTCGCACCTTCCGCATGTCACCGTGCAGGTCCTGCCGTTCGAGATGGGCGCGCACCCGGGCATCAACGGCCAGTACGCGATCCTGGAGTTCCCGGACGCCGCGGACTCCAGCGTCGTCTACATCGAGGGCGTCACGAGCGATCTCTATCTGGAGAAGGCCAACGACGTGCAGCGCTACAGCGTGATGTACGAGCATCTGCGGGCGCAGGCGCTGAACGTGGAGCAGACCCGGGAGTTCATCAGCAAGATCGCCAAGTCGTACACCAGCTGAATCCGGACAGTGGAGTGAGCGGCGGCGGGATGGTACACCGCCGCCCACTCACAACAGAAGAGCTACCGGGGAAAGACCATCCGGTCGAGTGAACGGCCATCTCATGGACGGGGCTTGGCGAGTAGCGTCGATCACGCCAATCGGAATCAGGTTGGTGCGACTCCCCCAACTCTCTGAACCGGAGTGAACATGGCAATTCTTCAGGGTGCTACGGACCAGTGGACGAAGTCGTCGTACTCCGGCGGCAACGGCGCGTGCGTCGAGGTCAAGTCCCCGGTCGCCCTCTCCATCGCCGTACGTGACTCGAAGGCTCCCGAGGGCCCCTCGCTCACCTTCGTCCCCGGTGCGTGGAACGCGTTCGTGCGCGATGTCGCCACGGGCTCGATCAACGCCTGATCAGCCGGCGGCGTTCACACGCCACCGCACCACTCTGCACCACCTGATGGAGCCCTCTCGACCGGTTCGCCGTCCTGGCCGAGGGGGCTCGGCATGTTTCCGGCGTCCGGGGCCCGATGTCACCGCAGCCGGTCGACGTAACGGTCCGTCCCCGGCACGGTCGGCACGAACGGGGCGACCAGCTCCACCCGCCCGAGACCGACCTCCGCGACCGCCGTGTCCAGACCGGCGAAGCGCTCGGCCCAGCAGCTTCGCGGGTCCTCCTGGAGGAACCACAGCAGCGTCAGCCGGGTGTCGACCCCCTCGACCTGCTTCACATACGTCATCCGGTCCCCGGGCAGAGGCGTCGGCCGGAACACCGTGACCATCGCCGCGGGCGACCCCTTCAGCCTCTTCGGGAGATGGCGCGAACGCAGCCATTCCAGCAACTCCGCCCGCTGCCCCGGCCCTTCGGCGTCGATGACCTGGAGGACGAGGCCCGCGTACGGGTGGTCGAGGGCGTGGAAGTCCCGAGGGCCCGCCGCCCCGTCGCGGTAGACGGTGGCCTCGTGGTCCTGGAACGCGGTGAAGACGTGGGTCCGGTCCCGGTAGACCCGGCCGTCCCGGTTGAGCCGCTTGTTGATGGCGACGGTCCACTTCATGTGCTCGTCGTAGCGCCCCTCGGTCACCCAGTACGTCGACAGATAGCACCCCGCGCCGACGGGCTGGGCGACCGCCGACTCCTCCGGGTAGCGCAGCTGCTGGAGGTCCTTGGTGGCCACCCAGCGACGTCCGGCGAACATCCACGGCATGGCCGTGGCGCCCGCGTAGTAGTGGTCGTCCTCGTACCAGCGGTTGTACGCGTACTCATGGCCCGGATGCGGTTCGACCAGGGTGATCAGCGCATGCCCGGGGCGGACCCCGTACGGCCCCGTCCCCGCCAGCTCCGCGTACCGCTCACTCCCCGTTCCGGCGGGCCCCTCCCCCGTTCCGGCGGGCCCCTCCTCCGTTCCGGCGTCTTCGCTCATCGGATCCCCCCTTCCCTTCCATCGGATACCGGTCGCCTCTACCCTGACGGCCCGTCAGATGAACTGCCAGGGCCGGGAGGCACCGATGTTGCTCGCGGGGAAGACCGTCATCGTCTCGGGCGTCGGGCCGGGGCTCGGGCACCGGGTCGCGGAGGCCGTCGTCCGTGACGGCGGGCACGCGGTGCTCGGGGCGCGTACGGCGGCGCAACTCGCCGAGTCGGCGGCCGGGATCGATCCGGAAGGCGGCCGCACGGCCTTCGCACCCACCGACATCACGGACGAGGCGCAGTGCGAGGCGCTCGCCGCGCTGGCGGTGGAGCGGTTCGGGAGGATCGACGCGGTGGTGCATGTCGCCGCCCGGGACAGCCACTTCGGCGGACTCCAGGACGCGGACTTCGCCTCCTGGCAGTCGGTCATCGACGTGAACCTGCTGGGGACGCTGCGGATGACCCGCGCCTGCCTGCCCGCGCTCAAGGAGCGGGGCGGCTCGGTGGTGATGATCGGCACGCAGTCCGCGGTGGCCGCACCCTCCCAGGTGCGGCAGGCGGCGTACGCGGCGTCCAAGGGGGCTCTCACCTCGGCGATGTACTCGCTGGCGCGGGAGCTGGGCCCGGACCGCATCCGGGTCAACACGGTACTGCCGGGCTGGATGTGGGGGCCGCCGGTGCAGGCGTACGTCCGGTTCACCGCCGACTCCGAAGGCGTACCGGAGTCCGAGGTGCTGGCCCGGCTCACCGAGCGGATGGCACTGCCCGAACCGGCCACGGACGGGGACGTGGCGGAGGCGGTCGCCTTCTTGGCCTCCGACCGGGCGCGGGCCATCACCGGCCAGTCGCTGCTGGTCAACGCGGGTGAGCTGATGCGCTGATGCGCTGATGCGCTGACGCATTCGTACACACACTCGTACGCGCACACGTACCCGTACCCGTACCCGCGGCATCCTCCTCCCGACTCTCCGACTCTCCGGGCTTCGGCCGCACGGGACCCGCATCCCGTGCGGCCTTCGCGCGTCGCCGCGCGCTCCCCGACTTCTCCGAACTGCTCCGAACCTCTCTTGCACAGCCTGACGAAGTGCCCGCCCATCGTGTGGCCGCGATCACGCTCGCGACAACGCCCCACAAAGCCAAGAGCGAGTAAAACCGTTCCCCTTGATGACTTGTGTTCACATCCATGACCCGCGCCAGCCTTGACCGAGCCCCACCGAAGAGGGTTCAATCCCCGAAGTCCCCGCTCCCGCAAGGGGACGCCGCTGAACGGCCGTACCGGCGAAGTGCGCTCCCGTTCACAAGGCGGACCCCTGGAGGGGACATGAACAGTCTCGACTGGGCTGTACTCATCGGCTACTTCGGCGTCATGGTCGCGATCGGGCTCTGGTCGCACAAACGCGTGGACAACGTCAGCGACTTCTTCACGGCCGGCGGCCGGATGCCGTGGTGGCTGTCGGGCATCTCGCACCACATGTCCGGCTACAGCGCGGTGATGTTCACCGGTTACGCCGGGATCGCCTACCAGTACGGGGTCACGTCCTTCGTGACCTGGTCGCTGCCGATCGCCATCGGCATCTTCATCGGCGCGAAGCTCTTCGCGCCCCGGCTGAACCGGCTGCGCTCGCGGCTCCGGGTCGCCTCGCCGCTGGAGTACCTCAAGAACCGCTACGACCTGCGGACCCAGCAGGCGCTCGCCTGGTCGGGGCTGCTGCTGAAGATCGTGGACGTCGGCGCCAAGTGGGCGGCCATCGCCACCCTGTTGTCCGTGTTCACCGGCCTGACCATCTCCCAGGGCATCCTGATCACCGGGGTCGTCACCGGGATCTACTGCACCGTCGGCGGTCTGTGGGCGGACGCCCTCACCGAACTGGGCCAGTTCATCATCCAGTTGTTCGCCGGACTGGCGATGCTCCTCGCCGTGATGAGCGAGCTCGACGGCTTCTCCACCCTGTGGACGGTCTGGGACAAGCTGCCCGACGGGCACGCGGAGCCGACCGCCGGACCGTACACGGTGACCTTCCTGCTGGCGTTCCTCTTCATCAAGACTTTCGAGTACAACGGCGGCATGTGGAACCAGGCCCAGCGGTACATGGCCACCGACTCCGCCGCCTCCGCGACCCGTTCGGCGCGGCTCTCGGCGGTGCTGTGGTTCGTCTGGCCGCTGGTGCTGTTCTTCCCGATGTGGTGTGCGCCGCTGCTGGTCGACGCGCAGAAGCCGGACGCCTCGGACAGCTACGCCCTGATGACCGAAGAGCTCTTGCCACACGGCCTGTTGGGCCTGGTCATCGTCGGCTTCTTCTCCCACACGATGGCCATGTGCTCCTCGGACGCCAACGCGATCGCCGCCGTCTTCACCCGGGACATCGCCCCGGTCCTCTCGAAGGCGGCGCGCGGCTGGAGCGAGCGGGCCGGGCTGATCGCGGCCCGCTGGACCACGGTGGCCTTCCTGGCGCTGTCGATGGCGATCGCGACCCAGGTCAACTCGCCCACGTTCAAGGACATCATCACCGTCGTGATCAAGTGGGTCGCCGGGCTGATGGGCCCGATCGCGATCCCGTTCATGCTGGGCCTGCTGCGCCCGTTCCGGAAGTCCGGCCCGACGGCGGCACTGGTCAGCTGGGCGGCGGGCCTGATCGCGTTCTGGCTGGTCAACTACCCGGTCGACTGGGCCGTCGCGGGCGGGGTGCCGCTCCAGTACCAGGTGTCCGTACCGCTGGCGGTCTCGCTCGTGCTGTACGTCCTGATCGGCTTCGTGAAGCCGGAGGACACCCCGGAGCGGGACGCGGTCCTGGCCCGGATCAACGAGAGGGGAGAGAACGGGGACGAGGACGGCGCGGACGGCGACGAGGGCGAGGGCGAGGGCGACGGTACGGGGGCGTCCGCGGCCGTCCCCGCGCAGGACGGCGGCCCGACCCCGCGACCTCAGCCGCGCGGGTAGCCGGCGAACGTCCGCGCGGCCGGGCGGGCCTCAGCGGCTCGGGCCCCTCAGCCGCGCGGGTAGCGGGCCAGCCAGCCCGGGGCGACGGCCGCCGGGCTGTGCAGGGCGGGGCCCTGGGTCATCTCCATCGCGAAGTCGTCGGCCAGTTCGAGGAGGGTGGCCCGCCCCTCCAGCTCCGCGAGCCAGGCCGGCGGCAGCGCGGTCTCCCCGTGCAGCGCTCCCAGCAGCGCCCCGCAGACCGAACCGGTGGCGCGGGAGGGCCCGCTGTAGTTCACCGCGAGCCGCAGCCCGTGCCGGATGTCCTCGCTGACCAGCGCGCAGTACACGGCGACCGCGAGGACCTCCTCGGCGGCGTCGCTCGCGCCCAGCGCCTCGATCAGGGCCGGCCCCGGGATGCCCTGCCGCACGGAGCCGAGCGCCTGCCGCAGGGCCTCGGTCACCGGCTCGTGGCCGGGGCGTTCGGCGAGCAGGGCCAGCGTGTTCTGGACGGCGCCGTCCAGGCTCTCGCCGCGCGCGAGACCGTGTACGAGTACCGCGAAGGCTCCGGCGGACAGCTGGGCGGCGGGGTGGCCGTGGGACTGGGCCGCGCACTCGACGGCGAGCTGGAGCACGAGCCCCGGCTCCCAGCCCACGAGGAGCCCGAAGGGCGCGGACCGGGTGAGCGCGCCCGCGTCCCGGGCGGTGGGGTTCTTGGGCCGGTCCAGGGTGCCCATGACGGTGTCGCCGAAGCCGGCCAGACATTCCCGGGCGGGATCGCGGCGGGCGTAGAGCCACTCCTCTGCGGCCAGCCAGCCGTTGTCCTCGCGCCGTTCGTCGGGCCCCCAGTCGTGCTGGGTGGCGGCCCAGCGCAGATAGGCGCGGTGCACATCGGTGGGCGGGTGCCAGGCTCCGGTGTCGCGGCGGACCTGGGCCCGGATGAGACCGTCGACGGTGAACAGGGTGAGCTGGGTGAGGGCGGTGACGGCGCCGCGTCTGCCGTGCGCGGGGACGTAGTCGGCGACCCCTTCGACCCCGTGGGCGGCGCGGATCTCCTCCAGCACGAGCCCGCTGACCCCAGCCCCGAGCGCGTCCCCGACGGCCCCGCCGAGCAGGGCCCCGCGGACCCGGCTACGGAAGTCCTGCTGCTCGGCCCGGCCCCAGACCGCCGCGGTCCCTGTGCTCACCCCGCCCCCTCCCGTCACCGCTCCCGGTACCCCGTGCTCGCCTGCGCGCGGGCCCCTGCGGGCGACCGCGCAAGCACTGTAATCGAACGGGAACGGGCGGTAGAGGGGGCGACCGGGGTACGTACGGGTATGTCGACGGACGTCCCGCAGGTCGGTTTTGGGCGGTGGGGCGGACATGCCCTCAGGCCCGCTCCCCGCCCCGTGGCCCCTCGGTCATGATCCGGCGCACGTCCGCACGCGTGATGGGGCCGCCCAGGTCGTGCGTCTCCTCATCCGCGACGAAGAAGCCGCCCCCGGCACCGCCTCCACATCCCGGGCGTGACTGGCCCTCGACTGCCGCCAGCACGGCGTCGGCCAGCTCCGACACCGTACGTCCGCCGACGTCGATCCGGTCCAGACCGCGCGCCTCGACCTCGTCCGCCATCAGCGCCTGATAGCGGCCGGTGCGCGCCAGGAACCGGTCCATCAGCAGCCGCTCCCGCTCCGTCGCCTCCGCGTACCGCCCCGCCGCCCGCACCCGGTCGCGTACGACCGTGGTGTCGGCGGTCAGCCACACAGCGGCCGTACGGGGCGCCGTCAGCCGGGCGACGCGCTCGGGCCACAGCGCCGAGCCCTCCAGGACCAGACCCGGTGCCCCGTCCCGCGCGTGGTCGGTGATCAGCTCCTCGATACGCGGCCAGAGCCTTTCGTAGTGGGCGAGGACGGAGGCGACGAGCTCGTCGGTGGTCAAGGTCCCGTAGTGCTCGGCGACATGGTGCGGCACCTCGTGCTCCGGGGTCCGCCAGGGCCGCCCCGGGTGGCGGGCGAGACCGTCCGTGGAGCGGCGCTCGAACCCGAGCCGGTCCGCCACCGCCTCGGCGACGGTCGACTTCCCGGTGTTCGAGGTCCCGCCGATCAGCACCACCCGTGCATCGCGCATGCCCACGACCCTACGTCCCGTCCCGGTCCGGCCCGGGAGCTTCACCGCTCCGCCGCCCCCAGCCGCTCCCGCTGCGTCCGGGCCCACCCGTATCCCGGATCCAGCTCCAGCGCCCGGTCCAGGTCCGCCCGTGCCTCCGGCAACCGCCCCAGGGCCTCCAGGGCGAGGGCCCTGCTGCCGTGGGCCCAGGCGTACTCGGGGTCCAGGGCCAGCGCCCGTCCGTAGCAGGCGACGGCCTCCTCGTACCGGCCCGTTGCCCGGTACACCTCGCCCCGCTCCCCCTCCGTCCCGGCCCGCCCGGGGTTCAGCTCCTCGGCCCGGTCCAGGTCGGCGAGGGCGCCCACCGGGTCGCCCAGGACCGAACGGACCCGGGACCGCCGCACCAGCGCCCACGCGTACTCCGGCCACAGGGCGATCGCCCGGTCGAAGTCGTCGAGCGCCTCCTCGTGCCGGCCCAGGGCGTGGCGGACCAGGCCCCGGCTGCCCAGCGGCACGGCGTCGGACGGGTCCATCGCGTGCGCCCGGTCCAGGACGGTCAGGGCCTCCTCCAGGCGGCCCATCCGCCGGTACGTCTCGCCCCGCTCCCGCACCGCCCAGGCCCAGGCGGGGGCGATCTCCTCGGCCCGGTCCAGGTCGGCGAGGGCTTCCTCGTACCGGCCGAGCGACCGCAGGATCACCGCCCGTCCCTGGTGGGCGCGTTCGCTGCGCGGGTCCACGGCGACGGCCCGCCCGTGGTCGCAGAGCGCGGCGTCCAGCTCCCCGGCCCGGAAGCGGTCCCAGGCCCGCGCCACGAGGGCGGCCGCCCGATCCCGGTCGGTCAGCTCGGCCCGGGTCAGCAGGAGCCCGAGGGCGGCGGTGGGGCGGGGGCCGTGGTCGGTTATGGCGGCGAGCAGGTCCCGGCCCCACTCCCGCAGTACGGCGTTGTCGGCGTCCTCGCCCGCGTCCACCAGGGTCCGGGCCCAGTGCCGGGCGCGGGACGGCCGCTGGGCGAGCAGCTCGATCCCGGCGCGCAGGGCCTCGGGCAGTGCGGTGCGCGGGCGGGCGCACAGCCGGTGGTAGAGCACGTCCAGGGCCGCCCGGCGCCAGGGCTGCTCGGCCCAGAGCCGTTCCGGGTCGACACCCTCGGCCGCCGCGTCCCGGCGGGCCGCGAAGGCCTCGGCCAGCCGGTCGTGCGCCGCCTTCCACCGCCGGGGGGATCCGGTGCGCTGGAGGCGCAGCATGGGGGCCCGGACGACGGCGTGATAGCGGGAGCGTCCGCTGTACGGCTCGGCGACGAAGGGCAGTCCGAGCAGCCAGTCGTAGAGCCCCGGCACGGTGTGCGGCCCGTCCTGCGGTACGGCGACGGCGACCAGGTCCTCGTCGAACCGGCGGGGCAGCGCGCAGGCGAGAGCGGCCGCCCGGCGGGCCGGGTCGCTCTCCCCGGCCAGGAAGCGTTCGACGGCGGTCGCGTTGGCCTCACCGGCCGCGCCGGGGTTGGCGGCGAGCGTCGACACCAGGACCGGCAGCCCGCCGGAGAGCCGGAGCACTTCCCGTACGACGGGCTCGGCCACCACGCCGCGTTCATGGAGGAGTTGACGCGCCTCCTCCTCCGTGAACGGCCCCAGCGGCACATCGGCGACGAGCCGGCCCCGGTCGCCCCAGTGCGCGGGGTCGAGGCGGCGCTGTCCGGCCAGGGTGAGGACGAGGTTGGCGGGCAGTTCGCCGTACCGCCCGGGGGTGAACAGGTCCGCGAGCCACCGGTCCAGTTGGGGTGCGGTGCGCTCGTAGGTGTCCAGGAACAGGGCGATCCAGGGCACGGCGTCCGCGACCCGGTCGAGTTCGGCGACGAACACCGGGGGGAGGACCTGGACCGGTTCCGCCAGCAGCCGGGCCTCCTCCTGCTGCCGGGCCCGCCCGCCGAACACCGCCCGCAGTCCGCCCGCGCCGCGCGCCACGACCGCCGGGTCGATGCCCCCGGCCAGCGCCCCGACGACCGGTATCGCCCCGGCCGCGAGCAGCCCGGCCTGCGCGGCGGCGAGCGCCCCGGGCGAAGGGGCCCCGGCCGATGCCTCGTTGTCCGCCGCGAGCCGCCCCGCCGCCTCGTGGAGCGCGCGCCGGTAGGTGGCGAGCAGCCGGTCGAGCGCCTTGAGAGGATGCCCCTGCTCGGCGAACTGCGCGGCGAACGCGGCGAGTACGTCCGGTACGGAGTCGGCACTCTCGTCGGCCGACGCGGTCAGCGCCCCGAACTCCCCTGCGGCTTGGCGCCATTCCCGCAACAGCGAGGTCTTGCCGACCCCGGCGTTCCCTCGCACGTGAAAGACGAACCGGTGCCGGGGGTCCTCGGGCGGCAGGGTGAAGTTGCCTCGGAACAGTGCCAGTTCGGCCTCTCGCCCGACGAATGCGGCGCGGCGCTGGCCTTCGACGATCTGCTGGAGGGAGAGGCGGCGGGGACTGGACGGCGACATGGGGTCAGTCTGTCAGCGGCCAAGGCCCCACGGGAGCCGCCGCCGTCCCTCATGGATCGCCGGCGTCCGGCAGCCGCAGCCCCCGGCTGGGCGCGACGAGCAGCACGTCCCGCGGGAAGAGGACGGCCGGCGTCAGCGCGAACCGTACGGCGGCCCCCGTACACCGCAGGGCCCGCGCCCACGTCCTCACCGGACAGTGCGCGGACCCTCGTGCCTACTCGACCGCCCGTGAGTTCCGGCGCTCATGGCCACCATGTGAGCCGGCTGAACCGGGACGAGGTCGCCTCCGCCCTCGCGCCGCCGATCCCCTAGGGCGCGGAACGCACCGTCCCGGTCCGCCTGAAGCCGACCCGGAAGGGCGCCCCGGTCACGCTGGAGGCCCCCCTCCGCGCCCCGGCTACCGAAAGACGGCCTACTTCCAGCCCACTCCGGGCTGAGCTCTCAGGCCCTGATACGCGCCTCGGCCCAGGCATGGGCGGCCGTCACGTCCTGCGTGGCCGTCGTCGGGCAGCCCCAGAGCTGCTCACCGCTGTGGATCGCCGCCGCGCGCTCCGCCGGGATGTCCCCCGGCGCGACGAAGGCGAGCCCGCGGCAGAACTCCGCGAGGCCGGGCCGGATCGACTTGAGGGTCCGGACGCGGTCGGCGGCGGAGGGCACGTCGCCGGAGGCCGACGGGGTACGCCCCTCCGGCGGTGCGGGCATCCGGAGGACCGCCGCGAACGGCTCCTCGCGCTCCGTCAGGGCGCGCAACTCGTCGAGGATCACCGCCTGGGCGTGCTCCATGGGCAGTCCCGAGGCGTCGATCTCCCGTGGTTCCTGTACCACTCTCCGTACGTCCATCGGGCGACGGTAGCAGCATTAGCGACCAACGGTCACTAATAGGCGCGCGCCTTCTCTGCGTACGCTGCCCCGATGAACAGCACCGGAGGGAAAACGCGGCCCGGACGGCCACCCCGGCTGAGCCGGGAGCGGATCGCCGAGGCCGCCCTCCAGGGGGACGTCGCGACGCTCACCATGCGGGAGCTCGCGACGAGGCTCGGGGTCTCGCACTCGTCGCTGTACCGGTGGGTGCCCGACCGCGACGGTGTGCTGGACCTCGTCAGCGAGGTCATGGTCGAGCGGGTGCTCCCCGAGGACGAGCCCGATGACGAGAACTGGCTCGACTGGCTGACGCGACTGGCGTGGGCGATGCACGACGAGTTCCTGGCGGTGCCGGGATACGCCGCGCATGTGGCCCGGCCGCACCGCCACCACCCCGAGTCCTTCGGGCGGCTGCGCGACCGGGCCGTCGCCGCGTTCCGGGCCGGCGGCGCCGACGTACGGCAGGCCGAGGAGAACTGGGCCCTCTTCGGCCTCGGCGTCGTCCGGTGGCTGGCCGCCACGGGCAACGCCCCCAAGGAGCCGCCGTTCGCCCGCTACCTGGACTTGCTGCTGCGCGGCCTGGCCTGCCGGGACGGGGATCACGGTCCGCTCCGGCACCAGGACCACGACCAGGACCAGGGCCAGGACCAGCGGACGTCGGGCACCCGGGCGACCTGACCACGGGGGGCGGCGCCCGTACTGGGCTGGGCCCGGGCGCACCTCGACCGCCCGCCGACGGTCGAGGCCCCCCGATCGGAGCCTCACCGAGCGACTACCGACGCGCCTCTCCTCCGGCGTAACGGCGCAACGGCGCAACGGCGCAACGACTCATCGGGCCCCGGTGGCCTTCACGCCCAGGGATCGAAGGGGATCCCGGCGGGCTTGGAGTTGTTGAGGAGATGGCGGAAGCGGTCGTCCTTGTCGGTGACCTTGATGGTCGCGGCCCCGAAGTCGGCGTTCATGAGCTTGTCGCGCAACTCCGCGCTGGGAAAGCCGTTCCAGTCGACGATCGGGGGGTAGCGCCAGTTGCCGTAGTGGTTCTCCGGCGGCTCGTCGTTGCCGTTGGCGAGACGGAAGAAGTGCGTGCTCGGACCGTCCTTGTGGTAGACGGCCTTGGGGTGCGAACCGTCGAACCGTACCTGTGAGCGCGGGTAGGTCTTGACGGTGCTGTGCTGGGTGGTCGAGACGTAATCCACCTGGTTCGACGCCTGGTTGACCCAGGAGATGACGTGCTCGAAGTCGTGCCGGTGCCCGCCGAGCCCACTGCCGTGGACGGCCTGGTCCTTCTCGAAGTAGCTCGCGTAGACGATGCCGCACCAACCGTTGTTGCACTTCGAGCGGGCGTACGTCTGGGAGTTGTCCAGGTCCCACCGGTCCCGGCAACTGCCGTTGATCGCACCGGTCGTCCTGAGCCCCGGAGCGAGGGTGCCGTCCGGACCGATGGCGGGAGTGGCGTAACAGCCGTCGCCGTCGTAGTCGTAGGCGGGCGAGAAGGTCTGCTCGTAACCACCGGCGTTCTGGGGGAGGCTGCGCGGCGGGTCGGCGTGGGCGGCGGAGGCGGTACCCAGCACGAGGAGGCCTGCGGCGGCGAGGGTGGTGGCGGTGCGGCCGACTTTTCGGTTGCGGAAGGGACGTGATCCGGCTGCGGCCGGGGGTGCCTTCCTGCGGACCTTGCGGAGGAAATCCGGCATCGACGAAGTTCGCATGACCTCTATCGCTCCTGACTCGGCAGCACGTCACGGCTGGTGTGACTCCCGCAAGACTTGCCCGGGTCATGACAGAAAGAAACGGAAGGCCGCCCCCCACCTGCCGGGCGTCATCCAGCAGTGGCCCACCCAGCAAACGATCAAGGGGCAAAGCCAACGTGAGGGAAGAGGCAGCCGCAGGGCTGGCGGCGCGCTTGCCATCGAGTCCACTCGAAGTCCTACAGTGCGCGCACGGACCCGGATCCGGCCCCAGCAACCCCGCACCCACCAGGGAGCTCGACCATGCTCTACCGCACACTCGGCGGCACCGGCATCGAGGTCAGCGCGCACTGTCTCGGCACGATGATGTTCGGCTCGGTCGGCAACCCCGACCACACCGACTCCGTACGCGTCATCCACGCCGCCCTCGACGCGGGCATCAACTTCGTCGACACCGCGGACATGTACTCCGCCGGTGAGTCCGAGACCATCGTCGGCAAGGCGCTGAAGGGACGGCGCGACGACGTCGTCCTCGCCACCAAGGTCCACTTCCCGATGGGCGAAGGGCCCAACCGGGGCGGGAACTCGCGGCGTTGGATCGTCAAGGCGGTCGAGGAGAGCCTGCGCCGCCTGGGCACCGACTGGATCGACCTCTACCAGGTGCACCGCCCCGACCACACCACGGACATCGAGGAGACCCTCTCCGCGCTGACCGACCTCGTGCGGGCGGGGAAGATCCGCGCCTTCGGCTGCTCGACGTTCCCGGCCGAGGAGATCGTGGAGGCGCACGTCGTCGCCGAACGGCGCGGGCTCGGGCGGTTCCGGACCGAGCAGCCGCCGTACTCGATCCTCGCGCGCGGCATCGAGCGGGCCGTCCTGCCGACCTGCCGGCGGTACGGGATGGGCGTGCTGACCTGGTCCCCGCTGGCCTCCGGCTTCCTGACCGGTAAGTACCGCAAGGGCGGGGCCATCGACCTGACCAGCGGGCGGGCGGCGCTGCATCCGCACCGGTTCGACCCGGACGCCCCGCTGACCGCCACCAAGCTGGACGTCGTCGAGCAGCTCGTCGCCGTGGCCGACAGCATCGGGACGACCCTGCCCGAGCTGGCGGTCGCCTTCCCCCTCGCCCACCCCGCCGTCACTTCGGTCATCATCGGCCCGCGCACGATGGAGCAGTTGGAGGGGCTGCTGAAGGGCGCCTCGCTCACGCTGGACGACGAGACGCTCGACCGGATCGACGCAATCGTCGCCCCCGGCACCGACGTCTACCCGCCGGACTGCGTGTGGACTCCGCCCTCCCTGACCGACGTGGCCCAGCGCAGGCGGCCGGTGGGCGAACGCGCAGCTGCGTAAGCCCAGGCGTTTCTACGGTGCTTCGACCGTGGTCGGCCTTCTCGCCAGGAAACTGACCACCGGCCGCTTCGCGCCCTCCTCCGGCGCTTGCAGCGTCTGCGCCGTGATCGCGAAGCCCGCGCGCTCCAGCAGCCCGGCGATCCGGTCCGCGGGCAGCCGGTAGCTGTCGAAGGGGGCGGGGTCGCCGTCACCGCAGCCGTACGTACGCCGCTGGTGCTCCTCCTCGCCGACCCGGGTGACGAGGAGGAGGCGCCCGCCGGGGGCCAGGACGCGGTAGAACTCCCCGTACACCTGCGGCAGTTCAGCCGGAGGCAGGTGGTGGGTGGAGTAGAACGCCAGGATGCCGCCGAGTTCGCCGTCGCCGGCCGCCAGTGTGGACATCGGACCGACGTCGAAGCGCAGGCCCGGGTGGGCTGCGCGGGCTAGAGGGAGGGGGAACCAAGCCCCCTCCCTCCCCGCCCCCAGTTCCCTCAGTTCGGCAGCACCGGCAGCAGCTCCGGCAGGTGCCCGTCCGACGCCGTGGCCGCCGCGACACGCTCGGCCGGGACCTCGCCGTAGAGCGTCGTACGGGGACGGGACGGGCGGCCCGCCAGGTCGGCGATGGCCTTCAGGTCCTGGATGGAGCGGTACGAGCCGTAACTCGACCCGGCCATACGGGAGATGGTCTCCTCCATCAGCGTGCCACCCAGGTCGTTCGCGCCCGAGCGGAGCATCTCCGCCGCACCCTCCGTGCCGAGCTTCACCCAGCTCGTCTGGATGTTCGTGATGTGCGGGTGGAGGAGGAGTCGCGCCATCGCGGTGACGGCGCGGTTGTCGCGGTCCGTCGGGCCCGGGCGGGCGATGCCGGCCAGGTAGACCGGGGCGTTGGTGTGGATGAAGGGGAGCGTCACGAACTCCGTCAGGCCGCCTGTCTCCTGCTGGAGCCGGGCCAGCGTGCGGAAGTGGCCCAGCCAGTGGCGGGGCTGGTCCACATGGCCGTACATCATCGTCGAGGACGAGCGCAGGCCCACCTCGTGCGCGGTTCTGATGACCTCCAGCCAGGTGGCCGTGGGCAGTTTGCCCTTGGTGAGCACCCAGCGGACCTCGTCGTCCAGGATCTCCGCCGCCGTACCGGGGATCGAGTCGAGCCCGGCCTCCTTGGCGGCCGTCAGCCAGTCGCGGATCGACATCCCGGTGCGGGTGGCCCCGTTGACGACCTCCATGGGCGAGAACGCGTGGACGTGCATGCCGGGGACGCGTTCCTTCACCGCCCGCGCGATGTCGAAGTACGCCGTGCCGGGCAGGTCCGGGTGGATACCGCCCTGCATGCAGACCTCGACCGCGCCGACGTCCCACGCCTGCGCCGCCCGGTCCGCGACCTGGTCCAGGGAGAGGGTGTACGCGTCGGCGTCGGTGCGGCGCTGGGCGAAGGCGCAGAAACGGCAGCCGGTGTAGCAGACGTTGGTGAAGTTGATGTTCCGCGTGACGATGTACGTGACGTCGTCGCCGACCACGTCCCGGCGCAGCGCGTCCGCGATCCGGCACAGCTCGTCCAGCGCCGGGCCGTCCGCGTGCAGCAGGGCGAGGGCCTGGTCGTCGGTGAGCTTCGTCGGGTCGTCGGCGGCCTGGCTCAGCGCCTGGCGCACGTCGGCGTCGATGCGGGACGGGACCATGCCGGGGGCCGCCGCCTCGCGGAGCGCCTCCCAGTCCCCGTACACCTCGTCGAAGTCATCGCGGCGGTCGCCCGTGCGGCCCTCGGTGTCGATGGTGGCGTGCAGGTCGGTGCGGCCGGAGGAGGTGAAGCCCTCGTCCGGCTCCTGCCAGGGCAGGCCTTCCGGGATCGCCCCCTCACGGGCGAGGCCCGTCTCCGGGTCGGCCAGGGCGCGGACGTGCGGGAGGAGCCGGGGGTCGAGCCAGGGCTCGCCGCGCTGGATGAACTCGGGGTAGATGGTGAGGCGCTCGCGGAGCTGGAAGCCCGAGTCCGCCGTCTTCTCCGCCAGTTCGTCGATGTGCGGCCAGGGACGTTCCGGGTTCACGTGGTCGGGGGTCAGCGGCGAGACCCCGCCCCAGTCGTCGATGCCCGCGCCGATGAGGAGCGCGTACTCGGCGTCCACCAGGTTCGGCGGCGCCTGGATCCGGGCGGAGGGGCCGAGGATGTGCCGGGCCACGGCGATCGCGGCGGCCAGCTCCTCCAGTTCCGCGTCGGGCATCCCGCGCATCGCCGTGTCCGGCTTGGCGCGGAAGTTCTGCACGATGACTTCCTGGATGCCGTGGTAGGCGCGGGCCGTCTTCCGCAGCTCGAAGAGGGAGTCGGCGCGCTCCTCGTAGGACTCGCCGATCCCGATGAGGATGCCGGTGGTGAAGGGGACGTTGGAGCGCCCCGCGTCCTCCAGCACCCGCAACCGTACGGCCGGTTCCTTGTCCGGGGAGCCATGGTGCGGGCCACCCGGCTCGGACCACAGCCGGGTCGCCGTCGTCTCCAGCATCATCCCCATCGAGGGGGCCACGGGCTTCAGCCGCTGGAGGTCGGTCCAGGTCAGGACGCCCGGGTTGAGGTGGGGCAGCAGGCCCGTCTCCTCCAGCACCCGGATCGCCATGGCGCGTACGTACGCGAGGGTGTCGTCGTACCCCTCCGCCTCCAGCCACTCCCGCGCCTCGGGCCACCGGTCCTCGGGGCGGTCGCCGAGCGTGAACAGCGCTTCCTTGCAGCCCATCGCCGCACCCTCGCGGGCGATCTTCAGCACCTCGTCGGGGGACAGGAACATCCCGTGGCCCGCGCGGCGCAGTTTGCCGGGGACGGTGACGAAGGTGCAGTAGTGGCACCGGTCGCGGCAGAGGCGGGTGAGCGGAATGAAGACCTTGCGGGAGTACGTGATCACGCCCGGCCGGCCCGCGGCCTCCAGGCCCGCGTTCCGGACGCGGGCGGCGGACGCGGCCAGATCCTTCAGGTCGTCGCCGCGCGCCTGGAGCAGGACGGCGGCCTCGGTCACATCGAGGGCGACACCGTCGCGGGCTCGTTTGAGCGCACGCCGCATGGCGTTGGAGGTGGGACGTCCGCTCTGAGGATCGGGATCGGGATCGGTCATGAACCGAGCATACGAGCGAGGCGCGCGCCCCGGACCAGGGCCTGGGACCTGTATGCGCAGGCCGCCGGGTGCTCCCGGTCACTCGTGCGGGCCGACTCACCCGGATGAGCGCCGGTCGACGGCGTCCTCACGCCTAAGGTCGGAACGGTGATGGAAACGATCGTCCTCGACATCGGTGAAACCCTCGTACGCGACGACCGGCACTGGGCGTCCTGGGCCGACTGGCTCGGTGTACCGCCGCACACGCTCGGTGCGTTGGTGGGCGCGGCCGTCTCGCAGGGCCGCGAGGCCACGGACGCGCTGCGGATCCTGCGGCCCGGCATGGACGTCGAGGAGGCATGTCGCGCGCGGGCCGCCGCCGGGCGCGGCGAACACCTCGACGAATCGGACCTCTACCAGGACGTCCGGCCCGCTCTGGGCGAACTGCGGGCCGCGGGCGTGCGGGTCGTGGTGGCGGGGGACGGCACGGTCCGGGCCGGGGAGCTGCTGCGGGCGCTGGACCTGCCCGCCGACCTGGTGGTCACCTCGGACGAGTGGGGCGTACGGAAGCCCGATCCGGAGTTCTTCGCGCGGGTGGCCGAGGCGTCGGGCGCGGCCCCGGAGGCGACGCTGTACGTGGGCGACCACCCGGCCGACGACCTGTTCCCGGCCGCCGCGGCGGGGCTGCGGACGGCGCATCTGCGGCGGGGGCCGTACGGGCACTGGTGGGCGGACCACCCGGACGTGGTGGAGACGGCGGACTTCCGTATCGACGCGTTGACGGAGTTGGTGGGGTTGGTGGGGGCGAAGGAGGCCACTGGCTCGACGACGTCGGAGGGATCGCCTGCATCGGACGGATCGCCTGCGTCGGACGGATCGCCTGCGTCGGATGCCTCCCCCGAGGGCACGACGAAGGTGGTACGACGCGGGGCGTTGCGGTCGGTGCGTCAGGTGTACTGAACGGCGGGGCCGGGGCGCCCCCTTCGTGCCGCGACGGCGTTGATCCGGCGTGACCGGAAAGCGGCTTGCGGGACGACCGCACGCGAATCGGCTGGTATTACTGGGGCATGCAGGAAAAGACCGCCCGCTCCGCGATCGACACGTTCATTTCCGCGTTCAACGCCTCGGACGACAGCTATGTGACGGCCCTGCTCGCCCAGGCTCTGACCTCGGACGTGGTCTTCTGGGGGCCGCTGGGCCGCAGCGAGGGAATCGCCGCAGTCGAACGGTTCGTGCTGGACATCCGGCGCCACCCGGCGGGGACCGGCACCATGGTGCGTTGCTCGGCGGTGGACATGCCTGACGAGTGGGCGCGGTACCAGTGGGTCTTCACCACGCCGGACGGCGGCCCCCGCCTGACCGGAACCGACATCGTTCATCTGCGGCGCAGCCTCATCGACCAGATCATCGTTTTCGCGGGAGAGGTCGGGCCGCCCACCTCCTGAGGCGCCCTTCTGTCGCTGCTCTTCCCTGCGGGCTGTTCGAACCCTTTCGGTTCCGCATCGCCGACGAGGCGAGCCGTGCTCCGCGAGTCGGCTCACGCTTCACGCGCGATGCCCAGGCCAGGGGCTTCCTACGGCGGAGCGCCACGTGACTCCAGTGTCGTGGACGGGCCCGTGGTCGCCGTCCCCCTCACCGCGTTCTCGGCGTTCGTCGCGGGCGTCCGCAGCGGGACGTTCGACACCGTCTGAGGAACCGAGCAGCAGGATGCCCCGCCGCGCGCGGCACGGCGGGGCATCGCGCCCTGGACGCGGAGGCCGCGTCCGTACGTCAGGCCTTGGCTCCTCTCCTCAGCGACAGGGCGAACGCGTAGCTGGTGACGGGCAGGATGACGATCGGCGGGGCGGGCAGCAGGAGCAGCGCGAGGCCGAGGGCGGCCAGGGAGGCCGCCAGGGACACCCGGCCGAAGGCGGTCCGCCGCCGGACGAGGTCAGGGGCGTGGCGGACGGCGGCGAGCATCAGCAGGCCGCAGGCGATGACGAAGAGGGCCATGGCGATGCTCATGCCGTGGGTGACGTCGAGGGCGGTGCGTTCCAGGCCGAGCAGGGTGAACGTGGACTCCCGCATCGCCGTGTCGGCCGTACGTTGCTCGGGGGTCGGGGTGGCCGAGGCTCTCGCGGCGGTGAAGGCGAGGTGACCGGCCCCGAGGACGACGAATCCGTACGCGCCGATCCTGAAAGGCCGTACGGGGTCGGATCCGGTGGAAGTCCGGGCGGCGGTCGCGGTGTTCATCGCTGCTGCTCCTCCCCCTTGATGTCGACGGACCGGCTTGAGGACTGGGCCGAACCGAGCGCCGGGGCCGGGCCGGGCGGGGGCTGCCAGCCGAGGAGCGTGTCCAGCCCTCGGGTCGTGACTGCCGACGGCGTGGCCCGTACGGCGAAGTTGCGGACGGAGACCGCCAGGGGATGGGAGAGCCGGGCGAAGTCCCCCATGCGCCGGGAACGGCGGCTGATCCGCGTCGTGCGCCCGAGCCGGGCCTCCGTGTAGGCGGCGAGCGCGGCCGGTACACCAGTGTCGCCCGCGAGGAGGTGCGCCAGGACCACCGCGTCCTCGATGGCCTGGCAGCCGCCCTGGCCCAGGTTGGGTGTCATCGCATGGGCGGCGTCACCGAGCAGGGCCACCCGGCCGGAGTGGAACCGGGGCAGGGGCACGGCGAGTTCGTGGAAGTCGTGGTGGAGGATGGTCACGGGGTCGGGCTCACGCCGGTCCAGCCGGTCCAGGAGTGCCGGGATCGGATCGTGCCAGCCGCCGAAGCGGCGGACCAGCTCCGCACGGTGGTCGGCCGGCCGCGTACCGGGGCCAGCGACAGCGGTCGCGTACACATAGACCCGGCCGTCGGCGAGGGGGACGATCCCGAACCGCTCCCCTTTCCCCCAGGTCTCGGCGGCCGGGAGCGCGGGCAGGCCGGCGCCGGACAGCACCGCCCGCCAGCCGGTCTCACCGGCGTGGCGCGGACCGGGGTGCCGGGGAAAGAGCTGCCCCCGGAGCGCGCTGCGCAGTCCGTCGGCCGCCACGACGGCATCGGCCCGCAGCTCCCCCGCCGACGTACGCACCACGACCGCACCCTCGGCGGCCTCGTCCACCCCGCCCACCGAGACGCCGAGGCGCAGCGCGCCGGGCGGCAGGGCGGCGGCGAGGGCGTCGATCAGGAAGCCGCGGTGGACGGCGCGGGCGGGAAGCCCGTAGCGGGAGGCCGCGGCGCCGGTCCGGCTCAGCCACGCCCCGTCGGAGGTACGGAGTCCGAGCACACCGGCCAGGGACTCGCCCACCGACACCGCGGGCCCCAGGCCGATCGACTCCAGGGCACGCAGGGCGTTGGGGGCGAGCACGATCCCCGCGCCGATCCCCGTGAGGGCCAAGGCCCGTTCGCACACGGTCACCCGCCATCCGCGACGGCTCAGCGCCACCGCGGCGGTCAGGCCACCGATCCCGCCCCCGGCCACGACAGCATGACGAACACCCACAAGGATCGCCTCCCCACGCGCACCCTCTACGCCTGTAGAGGCTCATGGGCCGCACTCTACACCTATAGAGTGCGGACCATGCCTGCTCACCTCCCCGACCGCCGGGACCTGATCGCCGACACCGCCATCGCCACCGTGGCCGCCGCAGGTCTGCGCGGCCTGACCCACCGCGCGGTCGACACGGCGGCGGAGCTGCCCGCCGGCAGTACGTCGTACTACTTCCGCACGCGATCCGCCCTGATCAGCGCCTGCTACCTCCGCCTGGCCACGCTGACGGTCGCCGACGTGGACCGCTGGGAGGCCCGGCACGGCGTCCCGGACCCGGACTCCGCCGCCGAGGCCCTGGCCGCGCTGCTGCACCACTGGCTGACCGCGGGACGGGACCGCCAGCTGGCCCGCTTCGAGCTGAGCCTGGAGGCGACCCGCCGCCCTGAACTCCGCGCCGGCCTGGAGACCGCCGGCCGCGCCGCCCGCGCCAGGGCCGCCACCCTGCTGGCGTCGCTCGGCGCCCCCGATCCGGAACAGGCGGCGGACCTGCTCGTCGCCTGGACCGACGGCCTGCTGTACGACCGCATCGCCGGCGCCCCGGCCGCGAGCCGCCCGGCACCGGACCCGGCCGAACTGACCCTGGTCGTACGGCGGATGCTCACCGCCCTGCTCGCCCCCTGAGGGTTTCGGGGCCTCGGGCCCGGCACCCCGTTGCGTGCCCCAGGCGCACCTGCACGGTTCCGTCCTCAAACGCCGGACGGGCTGGGACCGCGGGCCCACGCCGGACGGGCTGGGGTGGACCGGCCCTAGGTCCTGTCGTCAAACTGCCGTCGTCGCCCGGAGGGCGGCCGCGCGGCGTCCGGTGCGTGCGATCGCAAGGCGCCTGAATGGTCTTGTAGCGGAGCTACCAGGGCATTCAGGCAACGCCGCGAGCGTGCGTGCCGGGCGTCGCACGGCAGACGGCAGTTTGACGACAGGACCTAGTCCCCCAGCACCGCCTGCATCACGCTCTTCGCGATCGGGGCGCCCAGCCGGCCGCCCGAGATGTCCGAGCGGGAGATGTCCATGTCCGTCGGGTCGATGAACACCGCGACCGCCACCGAACGCCCGTCGTCCTTCTTGCCGTAGCTGACGAACCAGCCGTACGGGACCTCGTCGCGGACGTCCACACCGCGCTGGGCGGTGCCCGTCTTGCCGCCGACCGTGACACCGTCGATCAGGGCGCGCTGGGCGCTGCCCTCCTTCGCGGTGTGCTCCATCATCTCCTGGACCTTCTTCGCGGTCTCCGGCGAGACGGCCTGGCTCATCTCCATCGGCTCGTTCTTCTCCAGCGTGGAGAGGTCCGGGCCGCGCAACTCGTCGACGATGTAGGGCTGCATCAGCTTGCCGTCGTTGGCGAGGGCCGCCGTGACCATCGCCATCTGCATCGGGGTGCTGGTCAGGCTGCCCTGGCCCATGCCGGTGAGGGCCGTGCCGGGCTTGTCGAGCTTCGGCGGGTAGAGGCTCTTCGTGGCGAGCATGTCGCCGAACTCCTCCGCGTACACGTCCTCGTTGAAGCCGAACTTCTCCGCCGTCTCCCGCATCCGGTCCTCGCCCAGCTCGGCGGCGGCGTCGAGGAAGACGTTGTTGCAGGAGTACTGCATGGCGGTCTTCATGGACGCCTTGCTGCACACGGCGTCGCCCGCCTCGCTGCCGATCTTGTTGGAGGAGAGCGGCAGCGGATACGGCGAGACCGCGTCCGTCCGGGCGTCCACGTCGGTGACCACGCCGTGCTCCAGCGCCGCCGCGGCCGTGAGGATCTTGAAGGTGGAGCCAGGGGGGTACGTCTCGCGCAGCGGGCGGTTGGCCAGCGGCTTGCCCTTCTTCTTCTCCAGCGCGGTGAAGCGCTCGCTCTCCTTGAACGTGATGCCGGCGAAGACCTCGGGGTTGTACGAGGGGGTGGAGACCAGCGACAGCACCTTCCCGGTGCGCGGGTCCAGGGCGACCACCGCGCCCCGGGCGCCCAGGTCCGTCAGCCCCTTGTAGGCGGCCTTCTGCGCCTTGGCGTCGATCGTGGTGATCACATCGCCGCCGCGCCGGGGCTGTCCCGTCAGGACGTCCTTGGCGTGCCGGAAGGCGAACCGGTCGTCCTGGCCGCTGAGGATGCTGTCGTAGGTCCGCTCCAGCAGCGAGGTGCCCCGGGCCTGGGAGGCGTAGCCGGTGACGGGCGCGTACATCGGACCGTTCTTGTAGGTCCGGCGGAACGCGTAGTCCCGGCTCCCGGTCTCCTTCGACCCGGTGATCGCCTTGCCGCCGACGATGATGTCGCCGCGCGGGGTGGCGAACCGCTCGAACCGCACCCGGGCGTTGTGCTCGTGCTGGGCCAGCTCCTGGCGGTCGACGTGCTGGAGCCAGTTCGCCCGCAGCAGCAGGCCCAGCACCAGCAGCCCGCAGAAGATGGCTATGTGCCGCAACGGCCTGTTCATTCCGCTCCCCACCCCGGGCGGGCCTCCGGCCCGCGTGTGCGTTCCCCGGTGAGTAAGGATGCCTTGTCGGCCGGCCCGGTTGCACCGGCGGCCCCGGAGAGCCCGTGCTCGGAGGTCAGAGGAACGCGGCGTAGGCGTCCAGGGTCCGCAGCACCTCCGGTTCGTCCGCCGGGGGCAGCTGGAGCACGACCTCCTCGATGCCCAGCTCCGCGTAGTGGGCGAGCTTCCCGGGGCTCGGCCGGACCGCGTACGGCACCACCTGGAGGCTCTTGGGGTCCCGCCCGGCCTCCTCCCAGGCCGCCCGCAGCTTCGGCAGGGACTCCGTGAGCCCCCCGCCGCCGATGGGCAGCCAGCCGTCGGCGTACTCCGCGATGTGCGCGAACAGCTTCGGGCCCGCGCCGCCGCCGATCAGGGTGCGCGGGCCGTTGACCGGGCCGCGGGGCCGCTGGAAGGGCTTGGGGTGCGCCTCGCTCGCCTGCACCGATCCGGACGCGCCCGCGTACCCGGTCGGCTCGTCCGCCCACAGGGCCCGCATCAGCGCCATCCGGTCCCGGACCCGGTCCCGGCGCGTCGCCCACTCCACCCCGTGGTCGGCGGCCTCCTCCACGTTCCAGCCGTAGCCGACGCCGAGCGTGAACCGGCCGCCGGAGAGATGGTCCAGGGTGGCCGCCTGCTTGGCCAGGTCGATCGGGTCGTGCTGGGCGACCAGCGTGATGCCGGTGCCGAGGGTGAGGCGCTCGGTGACGGCGGCGGCCTGGCCGAGGGCGACGAACGGGTCCAGGGTGCGGCCGTACTCGCGGGGCAGCTCACCGCCCATCGGGTACGGCGTACGGCGGCTGACCGGGATGTGCGTGTGCTCGGGCAGATACAGTCCGCCGAACCCCCGCTGCTCCAGTTCGCGGGCGAGCCGGACCGGGGTCACCGTCTCGTCGGTGAGGAAGATCGTGGTGGAAATCCGCATCGAAGCCACCTCCATGGCCGTTGTCGTTCCGCACGTCGTCTTGTTACGTCGGCTGTTGCTTCGTCCTTCTGTACGTCGTCCGCGCGAAGCGCCAACGTAAGCCGTATGCCGGTGAAATCCGAGACCGTGACCGCCATGGACTCCGCCCCGGACTCCGCCGTGAACCGGCGCGGCCTCCTCGCCGCGACCGCCGCCACCGCCGCCACCGGCCTGACCTTGGCCAGGCGTTGGCCAGGCGTTGGCCAGGCGGCCGCCGACTGCACGGTGCGCCTGGTCACCGATCAGGGGGGTCCTGCTGACGACCCCGCTGCCCACGGCGGGAGCGGGCGTGGTGGAGTGGCGTACGACCCCGCCCACGCCGCGTACGTGCGCGCCGAGATCCGGCACGCACCGGCCCCTCCCGGGCTGCCGGGCGCGTTCGCGGCGCTCACCAATCCGGTCTTCCTCGACGCGAGGGCCGGTACGGCGGGCCGCGAAGCGGGAAGGGACGAGGCACGCACGGCGGAGAGGCCGGGCCGAGAGGAGCGGGCATGGGACCGGGAGTGGGGCGGGGCGCGGGGCCAGGGCCGGGGCTGGGGTACTTCCTGCTGCCGGCGGGCGGCGCGCTGAGCCTGACCGGGGTGATCACCGGCAACGGCACGCTGATCAGTCTGAGCTGGATCATGTGGGTGCTCGGGATCCTGCTGGTCCTGGGCAACCGGTACCGCCGCCCCGCCGACCCGCGCGCGCTGGCGGCCGCGGCCGCCGCCGGGGACGCCCGGGCGGTGCGGGGGCTGCGGACGCTCGCTCTCACCGCGCGGGCCGAGGGGCGCCCCGACACGGCCGAGCGGCTGCTGCGGCAGGCGGTGAAGGCCGGTGACGTGGAGTCGATGTGGGAGCTGGGCCGCCTGGTCGAGCAGCGCGAAGGACTGGTGGCGGCGGAGCCGTGGTTCCGGATGGCGGCGGAACGCGGGCACGCGGTGGCCAAGCGGCTGTTCCGCCCGGGCGGCGCGCTGCACCCGGACGGGGCGGACCCGGCTCCGTAACTCCGTGGCGCCGGAACTCCGTCACGCCGGCCCCAGCGCCGCCCTCGTCTACGCCAGTCCCAGCGCCGCCCTCGTCAGGAACGCGAGCCGGGCCGTCTTCTCCGGCTTCCGGATCTCCGGGCCCAGCTCGAACCCGATCCGGACCATCCGGGCGATCGCCCTCTCGTTGCGGGCGTCCGGCTCCACGACGACCCGCAGGCGGGCCGGGTCGCTGAAGACGTAGGCGATGAACACGGTGAGCAGGGCATCCGTGTACCCCTTCACCGCTCCTTCGTCCTCGGCGGGTGCGATCAGCAGGTGGATGCCGAAGTCTCCGGGCTGGACGTCGTAGCACTCGCCGACCGGGTCGGCGTCCGGCTCGTACGTCTGGAAGAGCGCGGCCGGGACCCCGTCGCGCAGGACGAGGTAGGCGTGGTGCGTGGGGAGCGAGTCGACGAACTCGTAGATCTCCCGGACCTGTTCGCGGGTGTGGCCGAGCATGCCCCAGAAGCGGGCCCGCTCCTCGGAGACCCAGCCGTGCAGCAGCTCGGCGTCGGCCGCCGGGTCGACCGGGACGAGACGGACGGTGCCGAAGCCCTCGACCTTCTGCTCGTGGACGGCCGGGCGGAGGGCGGGGGCGACGGGTTCGGCAACGGTCACGGCGGGGTTCTCCTCGGGATGGCGCGTCGTGCGGTGGGACGTCGTCGTGCGGTGGTGCGTCGTGCGGTGCAGCAGGTTCCAGTCCGTGACGACCGGGGCGAGCTCGCCCCGTACCCACAGGGGCGTCTGGTCGCGGTTATGGGCGGATCCGGGGGCTCCGGACGCGCCGAACGGGACCGCCCACCGGCTGTCCTCGCGGCGGGCCAGGTCCCAGACGTACCGGGCGGCCGGGCCCCGGGCGAACAGATCGGTGACGCCGGGGACGCTGGAGGTCGACAGCACACAGTCGTGGTCGCCCGCGACCCCCGGCCGGATCGCCTCCGCGCCGGAGTCGCCGGAGTCGCCGGAGTCGGCGGAGCCGGCGGGCGGGCGGTCCGGGAGGGCCTGCCAGGGGGAGAGCCGGTGCAGCTCGCCCCACGGGCCGGGCGGGGTCTCCTCGGCCGCCGCCGCGACGGCCTCGGCCGAGGCGGCGACGAGCGCCAACCGGTCCTCGTACGGCAGGAGTCCGACGGTGAGCAGGCTCTCCAGGGCGTAGCCGATCCGGGGTACGGCGGCGAGCCAGGGGCGGAAGAGCGCGGGGTAGGCGGCCGAGCGCCAGGGATCGTCCTCGCCCGTGATGCTCTCCAGGGCGGGGTGGGCGGCCAGCCGGTGGACGACGTCGCTGCGCAGGCGGGCGTAGAGACTCGCGTCGGTGCTGTCCGCTTCCATGTGGCGGTCCCAGCGCAGCAGCCGGTCCCGGAGGCGTTCGGCGGAGGGGCCGAGGTCCGGGGCGCAGGCGAGCAGCGACAACAGTGGGCGGGAGGAGGCGAGGAGGGTGTCGGTGTGGACGGCGGCCTGGGCTGCGGAGGTCCAGTCGGTGTCCGCGCCGAGCAACTCCGCAATCCGGCGGGCCCGGTGCGGGGGTGCGAACTCGACGCCGAGCGGGGCGGCGAGGCCGCGTTCGTTCGCCATCACCGCGATCCCGCCGCAGTCGCCGGAGCCGTCGGAAGCGCCGGAGCGGTCCGAGCCGTCGACCTCGGTACGGGGCAGGGGGGCGGCCTCGCCCTCGCGCCAGGCGTACGCCGGGTCATCGGCGGGAACGACCCGCAGCCGGTTGGCGTACGGGCGCACCGGCACATGCCCGGCGACGCGGTGCAGGGTGCCTCCGGCGGTGTCGGCGGCGAGGACCACGTTGACGGGTTCGACCCAGCGGTCGAGGGCGGTGTCGACGTCGGCGACCGTACGGGCCCGGAGCAGCGCGGGGAGCGCGTCGAAGCCGAGCTCGCCGGTGACGCGGGGCGGGTAGCGCAGGCTGATGCCCTCCCCGGGCCCGGGGGCGGTGGACTCGGGGCCGCCTCCGATGATCACCGGCCCCCGGTCCGTCTCGATCACCTCGACCCGCTCGGGGTCCGCCCCCGCCACCTCGATCGTCTCGGTGTGGGCGTGGGCCCGGTACCAGCTGTCCGGGCCGAGCGCCTCCACCCCGCCGTCCGGGGTGCGGCGCAACCGCTCCCGGTAGAGGTCCTGGTAGTCGGCCATGGCGTTGGTGATCGCCCAGGCGACGTGGCCGGTGTGGCCGAAGTGGGCGATGCCGGGGATGCCGGGGACCGCGAGGCCGACGACGTCGAACTCGGGGCAGGCGAGCCGGATCTGCTGGTAGACGCCGGGGTCCTCGATGAAGCGGTGCGGGTCGCCCGCGACGATCGGGGCGCCGGTGGCGGTGCGGGCGCCGGTGAGCAGCCAGCCGTTGCTGCCCGCGGTGCCGGGGCCGTCGGTGGCGAAGAGGGTCATCCGGTCCTCGCCGAGCCGGCGGGCCACCTCTTCGCGCCAGAGTTTGGTCGGGAACCCCGCGAACAGGATGTGGGTGGAGAGCCAGACGCCGAGCGGGGTCCAGGGCTCCCAGCGGCCGGGCGTGAGGCCCACGGCGGCGAACTCGGGTGCCTGCTCGGCCCCTTCGGCGAGGCCGTCGTTGACGCCGTCGACGTACGCCGACACCCAGGCGGCGGTCCGCGGTGCGAGGCGGTCGAAGCAGCGGCGGGCGGTGTCGGCGATCCGGGCCCGCCGGACGAACCGGTCCCAGTCGACGGCGTCCGCGCCGAGGTGGGAGGCGCTGGTGCCGAGCACCCGGTGGCGCTCGGTCTCCAGCTGCCACGCCCGGTCGAGGGCGGTGGCGTGGCCCTGCGCACGGGCCAGCGCGAGGGCGTCGGCGGCCCGCAGATGAGGTATCCCCCAGTCGTCCCGGAAGAGCTCGTGGTCCCCGGACCCCTCCCCCCGCGCCCGGTCCGGTCTCTCGCCCGGTCCGTCGCCCGCTCGCTCGCTGTCGACGTCAGCGGTCATTGCTCTGCCCATCCCCTGCTCCCGGTGGTTTTCAGCCACTCCCCAGCCCCCGAGATTTAGGTTAGCCTAACCTAAAGCGCCCTTTCAGGCAGTGGGCCGGGGCGACAGGAGAGGGTGGGGAGCACCGTGGGGCATGGCTGGGAAGGCGTCGTTCTCAAACTGTTGCGGGGGCGGGATTTCACGTTCACCGTGACCGGCGCCGAGCAAGTCACCGACCGCTACCGCCGGGTGCACCTGACCGACGGCGGGCTGCTCGCCGCGACCGGCGGGGCGCACCCCACGATGTGGGTGCGGCTCTGGTTCGAGAAGGCCGGCAAGCCGCATCAGCGCGCCTACACGCTGGTCGACCCGGACCCCGAGGCCGGGACCTTCAGCCTGGAGTTCGCCCTCCACGAGGGCCCCGCCTGCGACTGGGCGCGAGCGGCCGAGCCCGGCGACACGATCGACGCGACGCTCCAGGGCACCGGTTTCACGCTGCCCGACCCGGCGCCGGAGCGGCTCTTCGTGATCGGCGACGCGGCAGCGCTGCCCGCGATCAACTCCCTGCTGGACGCGGTCCCGTCGACCCCGGCGACCCTCTGGTTCGAGACCGCGCACGAGGACGACCGCAAGCTGCCGTTCCGCCTCGACGAGGCCCACCACACCCTGCACCACGTGGAGCGCCGCGAGGCGGGCGCCCACCTGGTCGCCGAGGTGAAGGCGGCCCTGCCGGAGGCGCTGGGCGCGGACCACTCGGACGCGTACGTCTGGGTCGCCTGCGACACGTCGACGACCCGGACCCTGTCGACGTACCTCCGCAAGGAGCTGGGCCTGCCCAAGGAGCGGGTGAACGCGCTGGGTTACTGGCGCCCGTAGGGCCCGAGAAGGCCACGGGCCCCGGCGAGCGGGCGCGCCGGGGCCTTCGCGCACCCGCCAACCGCGGCAACCACCCACCTGGGGACGCGGCGACTACGCGCCCGTGGACCGCAGCGACCTGCGCAGCAGCACCCCGCCGATCCCCACCAGGCTCGGGAAGCCGCTCTTCGGCATGGCCGCCGTGCCCACCGCACCGACGGCGGCCAGGACGACGCCCGCCGCGCGCTGGGCCGGCAGGTCCCCGTGCTCCTCGGCCGAGCGCAGCAGCCGGCCGCCCAGCCACAGCGTGGGGGCGGCGGCCATGAACCAGAAGGCGGCGGCCCGGTCGCCCCGGTCGGGGACGGAGCCGACGACGGGCCCCCGCCCGATATCGGCGAACACATCGCGGTAAATCACCGCACCGATGGCGCCATGAGCGATTCCGACCACCTGGAGCAGGCGTCCCGCCGAAGCTCGTGTCATGGCCCCATCGTACGAGCGGAGCCCCCACGGCCGAGGCCCCGCCCCGCCGCGCCCGTCGCCCCCTCGGCCGCGCCCCTGGACCTCAGTCCTCGACCACCAGCGCCGGGGTCTCCTTCGTCAGCACCTCGCCCCGGAAGAACGCCGGGCTGCGGCGCTCCATCGCGACCATCAGCACCACACCGAGGAGCAGCAGCCCCACCCCGATGACGAACACCGAGCCGACGCCGAACACCGAGGAGCCGGAGCCGTACGCCGGGTCCCACATGTCGTAGAGGGTCTTGGCGAAGACGGCGGCGAGCAGGATGCCGCCGAGCAGCGGGCAGAGGCCCTTGAAGACCAGGTCCCGGGCGGAGCGGGTCAGTTCGGCCCGGAAGTACCAGGCGCAGGCGAAGGCGGTCAGCGCGTAGTAGAAACAGATCATGAGGCCGAGCGCGTAGATGGTGTCGACCAGGACGTGCTCGCTGACCAGCGTCATCACGGTGTAGAAGACGCCGGTGCCGATGCCCGCCGTGATCGTGGCCCGACCGGGCGTCCTGAAGCGGGGGTGGACCTCGGCGTACGAGGCCGGCATCGCCTCGTACGCGGACATCGCGAGCACCGTGCGGGCGACCGGGATGAACGTGGTCTGGAGGCTGGCGGCGGCCGAGGCGAGGACCGCGAGGAAGAGCAGGACCCCGAGGCCGGGGCCCATCACCGGTCCGGCGAGGGCGGCGAAGACGTTGTCGGAGGTGTCCGGGTTGGCGAGGCCGAGCCCCGAGGTGCCGGAGCCGACGGCCATCTGGGCGGCGACACCGGTGGCGAGGTAGGAGCCGACCAGGACGACCATGGCGATGAGGGCCGCGCGGCCGGGGGTCTTCTCGCTGCCGGTGGTCTCCTCGTTGGCGGTCAGACAGGCGTCCCAGCCCCAGAACATGAAGATGGAGAGGGAGAGGCCCGCCGTGAAGGCGGCGAAGGACTGGACGGCGAAGGGGTTCAGCCAGGACCAGGAGAAGTCGAGCGAGGACGCGAAGTCCGGGCCGCCGCTGCCGGCCTTGCCGAGCGCCATCGTCACGAACAGGGCGAGGACGACCAGTTGGAGCCCGACCAGGGCGTACTGAATGCCCTTGGTGGCGGTCATGCCCCGGTAGCTGATCGCGGTGGCGACGGCGACGAGGGCGAGGCAGGTGATGATGTGGACGGGCTTGCTGTCGTCCAGGGCGGCCACCGAAGCGCTGCCGGTGATCTCGCCCGCCAGCAGCCAGAAGTACGAGGTGGCGACGCCCGCCAGGTTGGACAGCACGATGATCGTCGCGATGACGAGGCCCCAGCCGCACATCCAGCCGACGCGCGGGCCGAACGCCTTCACCGTCCAGGTGAAGGAGGTGCCGCAGTCCGGCATCGCCTTGTTCAGCTCGCGGTAGGCGAAGGCCACGAGCAGCATCGGCAGGAACCCGGCCAGGAAGACGGCGGGCATCTGCACGCCGACCTCTCCGGCGGTGGAGCCGAGGGTGGACGTCAGGCAGTAGACGGGCGCGACGGTGGAGACGCCGATGACCGCGCTGCCCATGAGGCCGACGGAGTTCCCGCCGAGCCCTTTGCCGCGCACGCCGCCGCTGTCACTGCCACCGTCGGCCGGGGCGCTTCCCCGTACCGTGTCTCCGGCCCGTGGCCGCGCGTCCAGCTGAGTCATGAGAAGGACGCTATGCGCTGCGATATCCACATCCGGAGCGTGAGACTCCAACGTCTCACCCTTGGATGCAGCAGCCAACTCCCCCGAAACACCTCCTTAATGCAAGGTTACATGTGCGTGAAACCTTGCAATGCATGCCACTCGGCCGCGAGTGACGACGTACGGTAACCGTAGCCCTGTCCGTTTTGGGTGGGTTCAAAATTTTCCCGCACCCTCTCCGTGCCCTCTCCGCGCCCTCTCCGCGCCCGCGCCTGTGGGCTCAGCCCGGCCAGACGATCGCCTGGGTCTCGCTGTAGGCGTGCAGGGCGTACGAGCCCACGTCCCGCCCCACCCCGCTCTTCTTGAACCCGCCGAACGGGGCCTCCATGTTCCGCCCGACCGTGTTGACGCCGACCCCGCCCGCCCGCAGCCGCCGGGCGACGCGGAAGGCGCGGGCGACATCGCCGGACCAGACGTAGTCGATGAGGCCGTAGTCGCTGTCGTTGGCCAGCGCGATGCCTTCCTCCTCGTCGTCGAAGGGGACGACCACCACGACCGGTCCGAAGATCTCCTCGCGGACGACCCGCATGCCCGGGGTGCAGTCGGTGAGGAGGGTGGGGGCCACGTAGAAGCCCCGGTCCAGGTGGGCGGGCCGGGCACCGCCCGTGACGACCCGCGCGCCCTCCTTCCGGCCCAGCTCCGCGTACGCCTCCACCCGGTCGCGGTGGGCGGCGGAGATGACGGGGCCGACGACCGTGGCCCGGTCGGCGGGGTCGCCGACGGTGAGCGCGTTCGCGTACGCGGCGAGCCGGCCGGTCAGCTCGTCGTGCCGGGACCGGTGGACCAGGACGCGGGTCGGAGCCGTACAGATCTGTCCGCTGTAGAAGGAGAAGGTGGTCCCGATGCCCGCGACCGCCAAGTCCAGATCCGCGTCGTCGAGGACGACCGCCGCCCCCTTCCCGCCCAGCTCCATGAGCTGTCGCTTCATCCCGCGCCCGCACACCTCCGCGATGCGCTGCCCGACGGCGGTGGAGCCGGTGAAGCTGACCATGTCCACGTCCGGGGAGTCGACGGCGGCTTCACCGGCCTGTGCGCCCGAGCCGGTGACCACGTTCACCACGCCCGGCGGAACACCCGCCTCCGCGAGAACCGCGGCCATCCGGAGGACGGAGAGCGGGTCCTGCGGGGCGGGCTTCACGACGACCGTGTTGCCCATCGCGAGGGCCGGTGCGATCTTGCCCGCCGGATTGGCCCACGGGTTGTTGTACGAGGTGACGCAGGTGACCACACCGACCGGCTGACGGACGGCCAGCGCCCCGAAGACCCCGGCCCGCCCCATCGGCCCGGCCTCGTTGATCTGGGGTGCGACGGCCTCCTCGACCGGCTCCAGCGCGCCGCGCGCGTACCGCCGGAAGCGGGCGATGCCCACCCCCACCTGCATCCCCCGGGCGGTGGAGGCGGTGGCTCCGCTCTCCCGCCGGGCGAGCTCGGCATGGGCGGGGAAGTCGCGCTGGATGATGTCCGCCGCCCGGTCCAGGATCGCGGCGCGCTCCTCGGGCCGGGTCCGCGACCAGGCCGGGAAGGCCGCCTTCGCCGCCGCTGCCGCCTCGTACACCTGGGCGCGGCTCGCCTCGGGGGCGAGGCCGACGACCTCCTCGGTGGCGGGGTCGACGATCTCGTAGTGCCCGTCGGCGGGTTCGGCCCACTCCCCGCCGATGAAGAGCTTCCCGGGGCTGTGGTCGCTCACGCCGTACTCACCGTGCTCACCGTCCGGGTGTCGCGGCCCGAGCGCAGCACCGTCCCCGGCACGGCCCCCGTCACCTTGTCCTCGCGCAGGGTCTCGACGCCGTTGACGCGTACGGAGACGATCCCGATCGCCTTGGCGTCCAGGCGCGGGCTGTCCCCCGGCAGGTCGTGGACGAGGGTGGCGGGTCCGGCGTCGATCCGCTCGGGGTCGAAGAGGACCAGGTCGGCGTGGAAGCCCTCCGCGATCCGGCCGCGCTCGCGCAGTCCGAAGAGCCGCGCGGGATCGTCGGTGAGCATGCGGACGGCGGTGGTCAGCGGGAGGAGCTTGCGCCCGCGCAGACAGTCGCCGAGGAAGCGCGTGGTGTACGGGGCGCCGCACATCCGGTCCAGGTGCGCGCCCGCGTCGGAGCCGCCGAGCATGACGTCCTCGTGCTCCCAGGTGCGCTGCCGCAGCGCCCAGGAGCCGGGGTCGTTGTCGGTGGGCATCGGCCACAGGACCGTACGAAGGCCGTCGGCGGCGCAGATCTCGACCAGGCAGTGGAACGGGTCCTGGCCGCGTTCGGCGGCGATGTCCTCGACGACGCGCCCGCTGAGGCCCTCGTTGGCCGCGCTGTACGTGTCCCCGATGACGTACCGGCCGAAGTTCGCGAGCCGCCGGAAGACCCCGGCCTCCTTGCTGTCGGCGCGGCGCAGCATCGCGGCGCGGGTGGCGGGGTCCCGCAGGCGTTCGATGCGCTCGGGAACGGGGAGGGCGAGGATCTCGCCCCAGCCGGGGATGAGGTTGAGGGCGCAGAAGGTGCCCAGCGACATGTTCATGGGCGTGAGGATCGGCATGGTGAGCGCGACGATCCGGCCGCCGGCGCGGCGGGCCCGCTCGCTGGGGACCAGCTGGCGCGGTACGCGTTCGGGGACGGCGGCGTCGATGGTGAGGACGTTCCAGTTGAGCGGGCGTCCGGCGGCGGCGGTCATGTCGACGAGGAGGTCGATCTCCTCGTCGGAGAACTGGTCCAGGCACCCCGCGACGATCGCTTCGAGCTGGGTGCCCTCGTGCTCGCCGACCGCGCGGGAGAGCGCGAGGAGTTCCTCGGGGCGGGCGTGCCGGGAGGCGACGGGTGCACCGTCGCCGTCGGAGTGGGTGGACGACTGCGTGGTGGAGAGCCCCCAGGCCCCGGCGTCCATCGCGTCGTGGAAGAGCGCGAGCATGGCGTCCAGTTGGGCGGGGGTCGGCCGGCCTCCGACGGCGTCGGGGCCCATGACGTGCCGCCGCAGGGCGCAGTGCCCGACCATGAACCCGGCGTTGACGGCGATGCGCCCTTCGAGGGCGTCGAGGTACTCGCGGAAGGTGGACCAGGTCCAGTCGACGCCCTCCTCCAGGGCGGCGAGGGCCATCCCCTCCACCCGCGACATCATCCGCCGGGTGTAGTCGGCGTCCTCGGGCCGGTCGGGGTGCAGGGGCGCGAGGGTGAACCCGCAGTTGCCGCCCGCGACGGTGGTGACGCCGTGGTTCATGGAGGGGGTGGCGTAGGGGTCCCAGAAGAGCTGGGCGTCGTAGTGGGTGTGCGGGTCGACGAACCCGGGGGCGAGGACGAGCCCGGCGGCGTCCTCACTGGTGACGGCCTCCTCGGTGACGGTGCCGGGCCCGGCGATGACGGCGATGCGGCCGCCGCGGATGCCCACGTCGGCGGTGTACGCGGGCCCGCCGGTGCCGTCCACGACGGTCGCGCGGCGGATGAGGTGGTCGAGCATGACGGAGTCCCTTCTCGTGGGCTACTTCTCCGCGTGGGGTGGGACAGCCGGGGTACGCACGCTCTCGGCCGCGGTACGTACCCCGGCTCACAGGGCGACGGTCCGGGAAGACGCCGCCCGGTTCCAGCCCCGCCGGGGTTGGAAGCGAGTCGTTTCAGCCCCGCCGGGGTTCGAGGCGAGTCGTTTCAGCCGCTCCGGCGGCCGAGGAGCGGGTCCGGGGCAGGGCCCCGCATCAGGTCGCGGCCGCCCGGAACCGCGAGGTCCGATGCACGGGATCCGTGTCGATCCGCGGAATCACGTGCTCCCCGATCAACCGGATCGTGTTCATCGTGTCCTCGGGACCGATCCCGATCGGCAGCCCGAAGCTCAGCTGGTCCGCCCCCGCCCGATCCCACCGCCGGCACTGCTTCAGCACCTCGTCCGGGTCGCCGCAGATCATCAGCTCCTCCGCGATGAGCAGCTCCACGATCTCCTCGGTGTACTCCGGAAGCAGCTCCGGCCACTCCGGGATCCCCTCCGGCCGCGGGAACGTGTCGTGGTAGCGGAACAGCAGCGACTGGAGGTAGTTCAGCCCGCCGCCGACCGCGATCTCCACCGCCTTGGCGTGCGTCTCGGCGCAGATCGCCGTGGACGTCACCATCACGTTGTCGTTGACGAACGCCCCCACCGGCTCCGCGTCCTTGACCGCGTTCTTGTAGGACTCGACGACCCACTCCATGTCGGAGACCTTCTGCACGCTGAAGCCCAGCACGCCGAGCCCCTTCCTGCCCGCCATGGCGTACGAGGACGGCGACCCGGCCGCGTACCACATGGCCGGGTGCGCACCCCCGTACGGCTTCGGCAGGATCTTGCGCGGCGGCAGCGACCAGTGCTTGCCCTGGAAGCCCACGTACTCGTCCTGGAGCCACATCCTGGGGAACTCGGCGATCGTCTCCTCCCACAGCTCCTTCGTGTGGTTCATGTCGGTGATGCCCGGCATGAACCCGAGGATCTCGTGGCTGCCCGCACCCCGCCCGGTGCCGAACTCGAAGCGGCCTTCGGAGAGATGGTCGAGCATGGCGACCTTCTCGGCGACCTTCACCGGATGGTTGACGGGCGCCAGCGGGTTGAAGATGCCGGAGCCGAGGTGGATGCGCTCGGTGGCGTGCGCGAGGTAGCCGAGGTACACGTCGTTGGCGGAGAGGTGCGAGTACTCCTCCAGGAAGTGGTGCTCGGAGGCCCAGGCGTACTTGAAGCCGGACTTGTCCGCCTGGATGACGTACTCGGTCTCCTCGATCAGCGCCTTGTGCTCTGCCTCGGGGTCCACCTTGGCACGCGCGGCGGGCACGTACCCCTGAACAAAGAGCCCGAATTCCACGGAGGTTCACCGTCCTCAAGTCTTCCCGACAGCTTCCCGAACAAGTTTTCTGACGGTTCATCAGATTGTGATGCGACCGACTGTTCCACCGGGATCGCGGCCCGTCAATAGCTGACGCCCAGTCAGACGTGGTGCTTCGGAGGGGTCAGAAGGGGCTGACGCCCGCCAGCCACCCCCCGTCCACCACGAACGGCTGACCGGTGATGTACGAGGAGTCGTCGCAGGTCAGGAACAGCACAAGGGCGGCGACCTCCTCCGGCCGCCCGATCCGGCCCATCGGGAGGAGCTTGCGGTAGTACGCCTCCAGGGCCGCGCCCGACGTCGTCGGACCGGCGTCCGGGTCCAGCAGAGCCGGGTTGGTCATCGCGGTGTCGACGGCCCCCGGGCAGACGGCGTTGACCCGGATCCCCTTCCCCGCCAGCTCCATGGCGGCGACCTTGGTGAGCCCCAGCACCGCGTGCTTGGTCGCGGCGTACGCGCCGACCAGCGGCATACCGGTCAGACCGGTGTACGAGGACGTGTTGACGATCGTCCCGCCGCCCGCGGCCTCGATCTGCGGCGCGACGGCGCGGATCCCGAGGAAGGCCCCGGTCATGTTCACCCGCACCACCTGCTCGAACTCCGCGAGCGGGGTGTCCACCAGTTCGTTGAAGCGCAGGATGCCCGCGTTGTTGACCAGCCCGTCGATCTTCCCGAAGGCTTCCCCGGCCTCGGCGACGGCGGCGGCCCAGTCCTCCTCGCTCCCGACGTCCAGCCGCACGAAGCGGGCGACCGACTCACCCAGCTCCCTCGCCAGCGCCTCCCCCTGCTCGACCAGCACATCGGCGACGACGACCCGCGCGCCCTCGGCCGCGAAGAGCCGCGCCTCCTGCTCGCCCTGCCCGCGCGCCGCCCCGGTGACGAGGACGACCCGCCCGTCCAGCTTGCCCATGACCCACTCCCCTACCTGCCGAGGTGCGGAGCCACGTCCGCACCGAACGCCGCCATCTGGTCCGTCAGTTCGTCCACGCTCCGGCTCCGGAAGCGCACCTGGATCTGGTGCACGCCGATCGCCGCGTACTCCCTCAGTGACTCGGCCAGCTCCTCCGGCTTCCCGGCGAGCGTGCGCCGCCCCACGGACCACCCGGGCTCACCCACGTACAGCGGCTCGGTGATCGCGCCGACGACGATCGGCGCTGCGACGCCCGCCTCCTCCCGCAGGGCGTGCAGCCGGGCGATCTGCGCGGGCAGCCGGTCCCGGGGGTCGCCCTGCGGCAGCCACCCGTCGCCGCGTACGGCGGCCCGGCGCACGGCGGCGGGCGACGAGCCGCCCACCCAGACCGGCACCCGTTCCTGGGCGGGCCGGGGCAGCTGCCCGAGCCCGCTGAACGCGAACCGCTCGCCCGCGAACTCCGGGTACTCCTCGGGCCCGAGCGCGGCCCGCAGCGCGTCGATGCTCTCGTCGAGGACACCTCCGCGTCCGTCGAAGTCGGCCCCGACCGCCTCGAACTCCTCCCGTACGTGCCCGGCCCCGACCCCGAGGATCAGCCGGCCACCGCTGAGGTGGTCGAGGGTCGCGTACTGCTTGGCGGTGATCAGCGGATGCCGCAGCCCGACGACGGCGACATGGCTCATGAGCAGCACGCGCCCGGTGACCCCGGCGAGAAAGGAGAGCGTGGCGACGGGGTCGTACCAGACGGTGCTCATGCCCGCCGCGAGCCGCCGCGGGACGGCGACGTGGTCGCAGCCGGCGATGTAGGCGAAACCCCCGCGATCGGCGGCACGGGCGACGCGGACGAGATCGGCGGGGGTCGCCGCCGCCTCCCAGGGTTCCGCGTAGATGGCGCTCTGCGACTGGACCGGCAGCTGTATCCCGTACGACAGCGGCCCGTTGGTCCGTGCGGACGGTGCGGACGGCGTGGGCGGTAGCGGCACGGCGGCCTCCTTCCCCTCCGGCCCGGAACGGTCCCGCCCCGGGCGACGGCCGCCATCGTCATACCTGACGGGCCATCAGACAAGGGGAGGCGCACCCGCGTATGCGCCCGATCCGACATCACCGGATCCTCGGCCTCACCGGCCGAACACTCTCCGGCACCCCCTTTCACCAGGTGTTTTCGCGATCGCCAAGGCGCCGCGCGGCGCGAGAACACAACAGCCGCACGCCTCTTGCCCGAGCCGTCGACCCCCCTCTATGTTCGCCGAACAGGAATGGGGAAAGCGCTTTCTAGTTGACCGTGGAGAACCTCCCGGGAAAGGGGTCGCGAGGGCGGACACGCGAGCACAACTTGACATGCACCTGCCATGAAACGCATCACGGATCACCCGCAGACACAGGGAGACGAACATGAGGCAACCCGTCACACGACGGCTGCAGGCGGCACTGGCCACCCTGGCTCTCGCCGCCGCGGCCGGCGGCATCGTCCTGACGGCGGCCGAGGCCTCGGCCGCGGCCGGCAGCGCCACGGGCTACGCCACCCAGAACGGCGGAACCACCGGCGGCGCCGGCGGACAGACCGTGCGTGCCACCACCGGCACCGCGATCCACGCGGCCCTGTGCGGCCGCGCCGCCGCCGGCACGCCGATCGTCATCGAGGTCGAAGGCACCATCAACCACGGCAACACCAGCAAGGTGTCCGGCGGCAGCTGCAACACGGCCGACGGCGTGATCGAGCTGAAGCAGATCAGCAACGTCACGATCGTGGGCGTCGGCGGCGGCGCCGTCTTCGATCAGATCGGCATCCACATACGCGAGTCCAGCAACATCATCATCCAGAACGTGACCGTCAAGAACGTCAAGAAGTCGGGCTCCCCGACCTCCAACGGCGGTGACGCCATCGGCATGGAGTCCGGCGTCCGCAACGTCTGGGTCGACCACACGACCCTGGAGGCGTCGGGCGGCGAGTCCGAGGGATACGACGGCCTCTTCGACATGAAGGCCGACACCCGGTACGTGACCCTCTCCTACAGCATCCTGCGCAACTCGGGACGCGGCGGTCTGGTGGGATCCAGCGAGAGCGACGTCTCCAACGGGTTCGTCACCTACCACCACAACCTGTACGAGAACATCGACTCCCGCGCCCCCCTGCTGCGGGGCGGCGTCGGCCACATGTTCAACAACCACTACGTGCGGCTCAACTCGTCCGGCATCAACTCCCGGGCCGGCGCCCGCGCCAAGGTGGAGAACAACTACTTCGAGGACTCCAAGGACGTCCTCGGCACCTTCTACACCGACGCCGCCGGCTACTGGCAGACCTCCGGCAACACGCTGGACAACGTGACCTGGTCGAGCCCCGGCAAGGACAACAACCCGGCCGGGCCCGACATGAAGTCGACCACCACCGTCAGCATCCCCTACGCCTACTCCCCCGACGCGGCCGGCTGTGTGCCGGACGTCGTGAGCCGTACGGCGGGCGCCGGCAAGGGCCTGAAGGTCTCGGACGGCACCTGCACGGTCCAGCCCCCGACCGAGCCCACGCCAGGCCCCACCGACCCGACCCCCGGGCCCACCGACCCCACGCCGCCCGGCGGGACCAACCTCAGCATCGGCGCCGGGTCCGACGGGTCGAGCAAGGCCCCCGGGACCAGCTTCGGCCATCTGCGGGACGGTGACCTCACCACCTACTGGTCGCCCGCCGGTTCGACCGGTCACGCCTCCATCAAGTGGGACTCCGCCACCGCCGTGTCCTCGGTCGTCATCCGGGAGGCGGCGGGATCCACCGGCGCCATCGGGGCCTGGCGGCTCCTCGACGCCGACGCCGGAACCGTCCTGGCCTCCGGCGACGGGGCGGGGACCATCTCCTTCCCGCGCACCACCCTGCGCAAGATCACCTTCGAGATCGTCAGCTCGACCGGCTCCCCGAGGATCGCCGAGTACGAGACCTACGCCGGCTGACGGGCGCCGTCGCCCGGCGACCCGCCGTGCGGCGCCCCGCTCCGGCACCCCGTTCCCCGCACACCCGCAAGAGCCCGCGCCCCCCGCTCGACGGGGGGTGCGGGCCCTGCCCGGTGCCGGGCGCACGGCGGCGGCGCGCCGGATCATCCGAGTGGCCGCCAGTCGCCCAGCCACCGGGCCGGGGTGTGCGCACGGGCCTCGGACGCGCTGAGCTGGGGCCGGTTCGCCGGGACGGTGATCCGGGCGCCGGGACCGGTGTTGCGGTGTTCGGCGAAGCGTTGTTCCTGCCACGGGTGGCCGGCCGACATGGTGGCGTACGGCGCGGACGCGTCGACGCCCGCGCCGAGACGGCTCTCGCGGACGGTGAGCATCGGGCGTGCGGTGGGGTCGGAGGACGGCACCCAGGGGCGCGCCAGCTTGTAGTACCCGTCGGGGGCCGTGCTGCTCACGCGGGAGCGCAGCACCAGAAAGCCGTACGGGCCGGCCCCGGCGGTGCTGGGCGCGAAGACGAAGCCGTGGGGCGCCGAGGTCAGGTCGGGGCGGACCAGGGTGCGGAAGTGGCAGCGGTCGTAGACGGCGGAGGCCCGGCCGAAGACGAAGTCCACGTCGCCCTCCACGTAGCAGTCGCGGTAGTACTGCCGGGCGAACACGTCGCGGGAGGGCGAGTCGGCGTACAGCGTGTCCTGGTGGCCCAGGAACCGGCAGCGGTGGAACGCCGACCGGTCGCCCTGGACCTTGACCGCCACCGCCTGGGTGCCGGTGTACTCGGGGTTGTCGGAGCGCAGCCAGTCGTTGGCGAAGGTCAGATCGCGGGCGGTGAAGCCCTCCGCCCTGATCGTGACGGAGGCCGATCCGCTGGTGCCGAGGGTTCCGGTGCCGTCCGGCCGGGGCGTGCCCGCCGCGTTGCCGTACACCAGGACCGTGTCGCGGGCGTCGGCGCTCGCGCCGATCAGCGTGAGGTCGCGGTGGGCGGCGCTGACGACGACCGTGGCCCGGTGGACGCCGGCGGCGATCACGATGGTGCGGCCGGTTCCGGTGGCCGCGTCCACGGCGGACTGGACGTCGGTGTGGTCGCCCCGGCCGTGCGCGTCCACGTACAGCGTGCGGGGGTCGTGGCGGCGGGCCGGTGAGCCGTAGCGGCCGAAGGGGCGGGGTCCGGCGGCGGGCCGGGCGAGGGCGGCCGGTGCGCCGAGGGCGAGTGTGGCGCCCGTGCCGGCGATCAGGGACAGGGCGGTGCGTCGAGTGGTCATGGCGGTGCTCCTCCGGAGGGGCGGCGGCGGGTGACGAGTGCGCGGCGACGGGCCGCGGGTGGACGGCGAAGGGCCGGAGCGGCGCTCTCCGGGGTGCTGGAAAGCATGCGGTGCCGCTCCGGCCGGTTCATCGGGGGTACGCGCCGGTCACCGGAGGCCGGACGCCGGCCTGCCCGCCCCGGCCTTGAGGCCGACCAGCACGGGAACGGCCCAGGGGTGGTGGACCGTCGTACGCAGTTCGGGGGTCCAGCCCGCGCCCTCGGCGAGCTGCTCGCCGGGGACTCCGGCGTTGTGCACGGCGATCAGATCGGTCCTGCGTCCGTTGACGTAGTTGTTCTCCGCGGTGAGCGGGGCCTCCGACCACTTCTTGAGGACTCTGGCCCGGTCCACGTCGCCGGCCAGGGTGAACGCGTTGTACTCGGCGACCAGGCGGGACTCGGCGCCGATGCCGTACGAGTAGCCGTAGGAACTGCCGCGCGTGGCGACGAAGTGGTTGTTGTACGAGTCGACCTGGCCGAAGCGGACGCGCGGAGCACGTTCCTTGACGTCCTTGAACAGGTTGTGGTGGAGCGTCACGCGGAGCTTGCCGCGGTCGGTCGCGCCGGCGCTGTCGCTGTTGCCGATGAGCATCGTCTTGTCGTGGTCCTTGAGCACGTTCCACGAGACGGTGACCAGGTCGGAGCCGCGCACGATGTCGAAGAGTCCGTCGTGCTGCTGGTACAGCTGCCCGAAGTAGCGCGGCTGTTCGGAGTCGGGACGGTCACCGTCGCTGAAGGTGTTGTGGTCGACCCAGACGTGCTGGGAGCCGTACACGACGAGGTTGTCGTACTCCGAGTTCCAGGCGCCCCCGCTGCCGTCCGTGGGGTCCCACTGGGGGAAGCAGTCGTAGGTGTCCTCGAACGAGATGTTGCGGATGATGACGTTGGAGACGCCCCGGACCTGGAGACTGGCGCCGATGATCTCGGGGTTCGCACCGACCCCGATCAGGGTGGTGTTGGACGGGACCCGGACGTTCACGGCGGCCTGCTGGAGCTTCGCCGAGGCCGCGCGGGCGTCCTCCAGCGGGCCCTCGGGGACCCGGTCCCCGCCCCACACCTCCGGGTCGTAGGCGGCGAGGTACTTCTCCAGGGTGTAGCCGTCGGTCTCGTACCGCTCGCAGCCGATCGGGGTGCCGTCGGCGTCGGAGTTGCCGTGGATGGTGCCGGCGACTCTGACGATCTTGGGTGCGTCGCCCGCCTCCTCGAAGGCCGCGACGAGTTCGGCCCGGTCGGTCACGGTGTAGACGTGCTCGGGTGCGGCGTCCGAGCCCCCCGTGGTGGAGCCTTCCGCGGCGGCCCAGCCGTCCCCGGCGGGCAGTACGGCGCGCTCGATCCCCTTGCCGTGGGGGCCCGGCCGGGGTGCGGCCTGGGCGGGGGCGCTCAGCGCGAGGGCCAGCGAGGCGCAGCCCAGGGTGACGGCTACGGCCCGGGTGTGGCGCGTGCGTGCGGGCATGGCGAAACCTTCTCTGTGGTCGGAGGAAGCGGAGAGGAGAGGAGAGGAAGGGGAGGAGAGGAAGGGGAGGAGAGGAAGGGCAGGAAGGGAGGAGGGGCAAGGAAAGGGGGAGGCGCGGTGCGGTGAGGTGCCGGTCAGGCAGGCCCGGCGGGTCCGGCATGCCCGGCGGGTCCGGCATGCCCGGCGGGTCCGGCAGGCCCGGCAGGTGCGGCCGGTCCGTCCCAGGTGATCCACTCGTCCGGGACGTGGTCGCCGAGGCGGCGGAGGTCGCGGGCCGTGAGTACGTCTTCGTCCAGCAGGGCGCGCGCCGTCATCCGGGCCGTTTCGATCGCGCCCGAGGGCCTGAAGTGCGTGTTGTCCTGCGCGCCGTCCGGGTAGTTGGGCGACTCGCCCGGCTTCAGCCACAGGAAGTACGGCAGAGTGCCGTCGGGCCCCAGCTGGTGCCAGCGGGCGAGGGACAGCGCCTGGAGGTCGAGGAGCGGGACGCCCTCCTCGGCCGCCAGGGCGCGCATCGCGGCGGGGTACTCGCCGTGGGTGGGCCGGGCGGCGCCGTCCGGGCCGAACCGGCGCCGCTCGACGGAGGTGAGGAGCACGGGCCGGGCCCGTCGGGCGCGGGCTCCCCGGATGTACTCGCGCAGGTAGGCGCGGTAGGTGGTGGAGGGGTCGGTGCCGCGGGCCGGGTCCTCGGTCTTCTCGTCGTTGTGGCCGAACTGGACGAGGAGCAGATCGCCGGGGCGGACCCCGCCCAGCAGTGCGGCGAGGCGGCCCTCGTCGATGAAGCTCTTGGAACTGTGGCCGTTCACCGCGTGGTTGGCGACCCGGAGGTGGCGGGCGAGGAAGAAGGGGAGGGCCATGCCCCAGCCCGTCTCGGGCGCGGCGTCGGCGGACTTCACGGCGGCCGTGGAGTCACCGGCGATGTGGAGCGTACGGGGGCGGGGGCGGCCGGCTCCACCGCCGTGGGCGAGGGCCGGCGTGGCGGTGAGGGCGAGGGGGAGGGTGAGCAGGGAGGTGGCCGTCTGTCTGCGGGTGAGTGACACGAGGTGCTGCCTCTCTCGAAGGGCGTGCTCGCGTACGGGGGGTGGGAAGCGGGAAGGGAGGGAGCGCGGCGGCCGGGCTCGGCCCGGGCCGCCGCCGGTCCGTCATCGGGGTCCGGAGCGGGCGGGGCCTCAGCCGTTGCCCAGCTCCTTCCACTCCTTGTTGGCGGCGTTCAGCTCCTCGGCCATCTTGTCCAGGAACTGCTTCGCCGTGATCTTGCCGAGGAGCAGCTTCTGGAACTCCGGCTCGTTGTCCGCCTTGCTGATGTTGTTCCAGTCGGGCAGGTAGTACGGCAGGTCGACGACCTTGGTGGAGCCGTCCGTCAGCGCCTTCGCGGCCAGCGCGGTCGGCTCGGTCTTGCTGATCCAGGGGTCCTTCGCCGCTTCGGTGTTGGCCGGGATGGCGCCCGCCGACTCGTTCCACTTGCTGTTGGACGCGTGGGAGGCGGCGAACTCGATGAACTTCCACGCCGCGGTCTTGTTGTCGCTCGACCGGAAGAGGCCGAGTCCGTCGACGGGGTTGGAGACCTGCACGCGGGTTCCGCTGTCCCCGATGGGGGCCGGGATGCCGGCGAACTTGCCTTCGCCCAGGGCCTTCGCGTGGTCCTGGTAGGAGCCGAGGTTGTGGCTCAGCATGCCGATGGTGCCGGTGTCCCACTGGGCGACCATCTTGGTGAAGTCGTTGTTGACGTCGGCGGCGGGCGTGGTCCGCTTGAAGAGGCCGGCGTACTTCTCCAGCGCGGCGACGTTCTCGGGGTCGTTGAGCGTCGTCGTGTCGCCGTCCCAGAACTCCGTGATGCCGGACTGCCCGTAGATGGCGTCCAGCGCCTGGGCGATGGAGCCGGCGCCGCCGCGGATGGTGTAGCCGAACTTGTTGTTCCGGGCGTCGGTGAGCTTCTCGGCCGCGGTGTAGAAGTCGGCCCAGGTGTCGGGGGCCTTCAGCCCGGCCTGCTCGAACAGGTCGGTGCGGTACCAGAGCACGCCGTTGTTGGCGGAGGTCGGTACGGAGTAGATGTCGTCGCCCCGGCCGGCGGCCGCCCTGACGCTCTCGACCATGGAGTCGACGAGCTTGCCCTCCAGGGCGGACCCCTTCAGCCGCTTGTTGACCGGTTCCAGGGCTTCCTGCGAGACCATGTTGGCGAGGTAGGCGGTGCCGACCCCGCCCACGTCGGGCAGTCCGCCGCCGGCGATCGCGGTGTCGTACTTGGACTGGACGTCGGCGATGGGGATCGGGACGTACTTCACCTTGATGTCCGGGTGCTGCTTCTCGAAGTCCTTGATGATCTCGGTCCAGATGGCGGTGCGCGGCCCGCCGTTGTTGTCCCAGAAGGTGATCTCGCCCTTGCCGCTCCCCTCCGTGCCTGCTCCGCTGCCGTCGTCACCGCACGCGGCGGCCGTCAGTGCGAGCGCTGCTACGAGGGAGACGGCGGACGCGGTACGCCCCCGCCGGGTCTTCGAGATGGTCATGGTCGGCTCTTCCCTGTCGGATGTGTCGGGGTGGTACTGCACGTCTGCGCTCCCGTACGTCTGCGCTTCTGCGAGGGGGGTCATCGGGTGGCGCGGAAGGTGGTGAACAGCGCCGTGCCGGCGGGGCCCGTCCCGGCCGGCGCGGTGGCGAAGAGGCCGAGGAGCGCGGCGACCCAGCGCCACGGGGCGGCGGCGAAGACCTGCCCCGAGGGCCGGAAGCCGTCTCCCGTGTCGGCGGAGAAGCGGCAGCGGGCCCCGGCCGTGACCTCGATACGCAGCCGGGCCCTGCCGCCGGGCGAGGCGCGGGCCCCGGCCGCGTCGCGTTCGCTCTCCGCGGCGCCCTCGGCGTACCGGTGCACGAGGCGGGGCGTCCCGTCCGCCCCGGCCTCCAGACCGATCCAGCAGAAGGCGTCCCCGAGCACGGCCAGGCCCGCCTTGGCGCCCGGCTCGTCGCTGTGCAGTTCGAGGTCCACCTCGACGGTGAACTCCTCGGCGGGCATGCGCTGGACCAGGACGTTGGGGAGCAGCCGCAGGTCGTGCGCGTCCGGCGTGCGGAGGCAGGTGAGCCGCAGCCCGTCGGCGGGGCGCCCGAAGTGCCCGGGGCCCTCGGGCTGCCCGGCGTGCCCGGGGCCCTCGGCCCACACGTCGGGGCGGGGGTTGGCCGTCCACTGCCACTGCTTGCCGTAAGCGCCGCCGGGGAAGTCGTCGTCCACGGCGGGCGCTGCCACGGGCTGGTCGGGGGCGGCCGGTTTGCGGTGCGTGGAGACGGGTTCGCCCGCGTCGCCGATGACGGGCCAGCCCTCCGCGTCCCAGCGCATGGGCTGGAGGTGGACGACCCGCCCGTACGCACCGCGTGCCTGGAAGTGCAGGAACCAGTCCTCGCCGGCGGCGGTCCGCACCCAGCCGCCCTGGTGCGGCCCGTTGACGTCGGTGCGCCCCTGGGACAGCACGACGCGTTCCTCGTAGGGGCCGGAGAAGTCCCGCGACCGGAACGCGCCCTGCCAGCCGGTCTCCACCCCGCCGGCCGGGGCGAAGATCCAGAAGTACCCGTCGTGGCGGTAGAGCTTGGGGCCTTCCAGGGTGAACCAGCCGGGTATCCGGTCGGCGTCGATCAGGGTCCGGCCCTCGTCGAGGAGTACGCGTCCGTCGGCGCTCATGCGGTGCCCGGTGAGCCGGTTCTTGATCCCGGAGCGGGACTTGGCCCAGGCGTGGACGAGGTAGGCCTCGCCGGTCTCCTCGTCCCACAGGGGGCAGGCGTCGATGAACCCGCGGCCGGGTTTGAGCAGGTGCGGCGCGCTCCACGGGCCCTCGACGCTCTCGGCGTTGATCTGCTGGACGCCGTGGTCGGGGTCGCCCCAGAAGATCCAGAAGCGGCCCGCGTGGTGGCGCAGCGAGGGCGCCCACACCCCGGCGTCGTGGCGCGGCCGGGCGAAGTCGGCGGCGGGCTCGACGCGGTCCAGGGCGTGCCCGACGAGCGTCCAGTTGACCAGGTCGCGGGAGTGCAGGAGCGGCAGGCCCGGGGCCCGGCCGAAGCTGGACGCGGTGAGGTAGTGGTCCGCGCCGACCCGGACGACGTCCGGGTCGGACCAGTCGGCGTTCAGCACGGGGTTGCGGTACGTGCCGTCCCCGAGGTCGGCGGTCCAGGGACGGTTCACGGGGCCACCGCCCGTCGGACGTACCCGGCGGCGGCCTCACGGTCCAGCCGGCCGTCCGCGACGACGGTGACGATCCGGCGTACGACGGTGGCCCCGGCGGGCACGGGCAGTCGTTCGTGGGCCGCGAGGGAGGAGCCGACGCCCGGGTACTCCGCCGTCCGCACGAACCACGGATCGCGCCGGGTCTCCTCGCCCGCCCCGGCGAAGACGAGGGTCCAGCCGTCCCCGGCGAGCGCGAGCCAGTCGGCGGCCCGGCCGTGCACCGCCTCCTCGCCCGCACAGCCTGCGGTGAACACGTCCGGCGGCGACGCCTCCTTGGGGGCGCGCCAGAAGAACCCGCCGTAACCGGCCCCGGGGCGGCCGTTGGTGGCGGGGCTGCCGACGGAGAGGTCGTCGGCCGAGTGGTTGGTGAGCGCGAAGGAGAGGTCCAACGCCCAGGCGGTGGCGGAGAGTTCGACCGTGTCCACGGTGCGGTGCTCCCGCAGCAGTTCGACGCCGTCCGCCTCCCAGGCGAGCGACTGCGTGAACCCGCCCGGCCCGTGCCGCTCCAGGCCGAGGCAGCGCTGGACGCCGTGGTTGTCGAGCTCGGTGGGCCCCTGCCCCCGGACGTAGGTGCGCCCGCCCCAGAAGTTGCGGCCGGACACGTCGGGCACGGCGATGGAGACGCCCAGGTGGTGCCGGTGGTCGGCGGGCCGGTCCTGGGTGACGGTGCGGCCGGCGAGCGTGGTGACGGGGTGCAGGCGGGGGCGGCCGTCCGCCGCGGCCCCGTAGCCGTAGTGGGCGACCGTGCGTCCGGCGCAGTCGAGGAGTTCGGACGGAGCGGGCTCCACGGGCAGCGCGGGGAGCGCGGGCTGTACGGGCCGGGCGGCGGACGAGGGCGTGGCGGGACGGTTCATGAGGCCGCCGCCTCGCTGCTGCGGGCCCAGGCGGCGCCCAGCTCCGAGAAGAGGGCGAGGGATTCGGCCCCGGCGGCGACCAGGCCGTCGATGCCGTGGACCGTACGGCGCGCGCCTCCGCCGGGGGCGTCGTACCGGGTCTCCCAGGCGTCGGCGGGCAGGGCGACGGGCTCGGGGGCAGTGCGTACGGCCTCGACGACCCGCATGAACGCTCCCGTGCGCTCCGGCGGCACCAGCAGCGGTGTCCCCTGCTCCAGATGGTCGACCAGGTTCTCCAGGAGGTCGGTCCGGCCGTGGACGCTCTCCACGGGGCCGTGGCCGGCGCGTTGGATCAGGACGCGGTCCTGCTTGTACCAGAAGGTGATCCGGCCCCGGTCTCCGTGGACGATCACACAGGGCTCCCCCGCCCGTTCCGCGCAGAGGGTGGCGGCGACGGTGACGGGCAGGCCGCCGGTGGTGGTGATCCGGACGCAGCTGGTGTCGTCCGCCTCGATGTCATGGGCCCGGAACAGCTCCGTCTCCACGGACAGGACGTCCTCGGCCGTACCCCGGTCCGCGAGTTCGAGCGCGGTGGCCACGGCGTGCGCCAGCGGATTGGTCAGGACGCCGTCGACCACGTCGGTGGAGCCGATCCTGCGCCGCCCGGCCCAGGGCGCCCGGCGGAAGTAGGCGTCGTCGCGGACCCAGGCCCCGGCGGCGCCGATCCCCGTGAGCGTCCCGATCGCCCCGGTGCGGACCAGCTCCTGGATCGCGGGCACGGCGTGCGAACCGAACGACTGGAAGCCCACCTGGCAGGCGGTGCCCGCCCGCCGTACGCCGTCGGCCATCCGGGCGTACGCGGCCCAGCTCGCGGCGGGCGGCTTCTCCAGCAGCAGGTGGACGCCCCGGGACGCGGCGGTCAGGGCCAGGTCGGTGTGGGTCGGGATGGGCGTGCAGACGACGGCGGCACGGGCTCCGGTCGCGTCGAGGAGCGCCCCGAAGTCGGCGGACTGTTCCGGTCGGGCGTCGCCCACGAGGTCGAAGGCGGCCAGTTCGTCGGTGGTCAGCGGCTCCAGTTCGCAGATGCCGGCCAGCCGTACCCGGCCCTGGTGCTGGAGCCGGCGGAGGTTGGCCAGGTGCCAGCGGCCGTGGCCCCGGGCGCCGGCCAGCACGACGGGGAGCGGCACGGCCGCGGCTGTGCGGCGGGTGGGGCCGGTCATCCCTTCACCGCCCCCGCGCTGAAGCCCGTGACGAGCCACTTCTGGATGAACGCGAAGACGATCACCACGGGTACGGCGGCGATGACCCCGCCCGCCGCGAGTGCGCCGAGGTCGACGCTGTCCGCTCCGATCAGGGTGTTGAGGCCGACCGGGATCGTCTGCTTGTCCTGTTCGCTGAGGAACATCAGCGCGAACAGGAAGTGGTTCCAGCTGTGGACGAAGGCGAAGGAGCCGACGGCGATCAGTCCGGGGCGCAGCAGCGGCAGGACGACCGCGCGGAAGGCGGTGAAGCGCGAACACCCGTCGACCCAGGCGGCCTCCTCCAGCGAGACCGGGACGTTCTTGATGAACCCGCTGATCAGGATGATCGACAGGGGGAGCTGGAAGACGGTCTCCGCGATGACGACGCTCCACAGGGAGTTGATCATCTGGAGGTTCCGGAAGATCTCGAAGAGCGGCACGAGCATCAGGGCGCCGGGGATGAACTGCGAGCAGAGCAGCGCCAGCATGAACGCGCCCTTGATCCTGAAGTCGAACCGGGCCAGGGCGTATCCGCCGGCCAGGGCGACCAGGGTGGTGGCGATCAGGGTGGCGACGCCGACGATCATGCTGTTCTGGAAGAAGACGGCGAAGCTGCGCTCGTTCCAGACCTTGGAGAAGTGCTCCCCGGTCATCGGCCAGGGCACCAGCGCGGTGGAGCCGGCGGGCCGCAGGGCGAACAGCAGCATCCAGTAGAACGGGATGAGCGTGAACAGCAGGTAGAGGCCGAGCGGCAGGTAGATCTGCCAGCGCGGTACGTCGTCGAAGGCGCGCTCGCGTCCGGAGCGGCGGCGCGAGGGGGGCGGCGGGCCGCCGGGGTGGACGGGCGTCCGGGCGGCGCCGCTCTTCTCGGTGAGTACGGCGGTCACTTGTTGTCGCCTCCGAACTTGCTCAGGCGCAGATAGACGATCGAGCAGAAGAGGAGGATCACGAAGGCGACGGTGGTGAGCGCGGAGGCGTAGCCGAAGTCGTGGCCCTCGATGCCGGTGTTGGCGACGTAGAGCGGCAGCGTGGTGGTCTCGCCGGCCGGTCCGCCGCCGGTGAGGGTGTAGAGGAGGTCGACGTTGTTGAACTCCCAGACCCCGCGCAGCAGGGTGGCGAGGATGATCGCGTCGCGCAGGTGCGGCAGGGTGATGTGGAAGAACTGCCGGAGCCTGCCCGCTCCGTCGACCGACGCCGCCTCGTACAGCTCCTTGGAGACGGACTGGAGGTCGGCGAGGATGAGGATGGCGAAGAAGGGCACGCCGCGCCAGAGTTCGGTGACCGTGGCCGCCCAGAAGACGGTTCCGGTGTCCGAGAGCACCGAGGTGCCGTACTCCCCGATCCCGGCGTCCGCGAGGTAACGGCTGAATCCCGTCGAGGAGTTGTAGAGCAGGATCCAGATGGTGCTGGTCAGCACGCCGGAGACGGCCCAGGGCGAGAAGACCATGGCCCGGGAGATGCCCCGGCCGATGAAGGTCTGGTTGACGATCAGGGCCAGCGCGAGCCCGAGCACGAGTTGCAGGGAGACCTGGGTGAAGACCCACTGGGCGCTGAAGCCGAGCGTCGACCAGAACTGGTCGTCCTCGGTGAAGATCCGCCGGAAGTTGTCGAGTCCGGCGAAGCCGTTCCGCCACGGCTTGGTGACGTTGTAGTTCTGCAGGCTGTAGTAGAAGACGCTGAGCACCGGGTAGGCGATGAAGCCCAGCATCAGCAGACCCGCGGGCGCGATCAGCAGATACGGCAGGCGGCGGGGGGCCGCCGTGCGGCGGCGGGGCGCCTTGGGCGGCGGGGTGGCCACGGCGGCGGGTTGGGCCATGACACGTCTCCGATCTCTGGTACGCGCTCGATGCGCTGGATGTGCGGACCTGCTGTCGCTCTGCCTGTGCCGAGGGGCTGCCGCCCCACACGGCACAGGACACACAAGACAGCAAGCGCTTTCTCATGACCGCTGGGCGGCCCGGGCGCCCCGCCGCGCGGAGCCCTCGTCGCCCGGGTCACCCCACGTACGGGTCGGGCACGTCTCCCTCCCGGGCCAGGAACGCGAAGTCGCATCCGGTGTCGGCCTGGGTGATCTGGTCCTGGTACAGCGCCCCGTAACCGCGCCCGTAGCGGGCGGGCGGCGGGCTCCAGGCGGCACGGCGGCGTTCCAGCTCGTCGTCGTCCACGCCGAGGTGGAGCAGGCGGGCCTCGACGTCCAGGGTGATGAGGTCCCCGGTGCGGACCAGGGCGAGGGGGCCGCCGACGAACGACTCGGGCGCGATGTGAAGGACGCACGCCCCGTAACTGGTCCCGCTCATCCGGGCGTCGGAGATCCGCACCATGTCCCGGACGCCCTGCTTCAGCAGGTAGTCGGGGATCGGCAGCATGCCGTACTCGGGCATGCCGGGCCCGCCCTTGGGTCCGGCGTTGCGCAGCACCAGGACGTGGTCCGCGGTGAGTGCCGGCGCCGGGTCGTTGATCGTGCGCTGCATCTCCCGGTAGTCGTCGAAGACGACGGCGGGACCGGTGTGACGCAGCAGGTGCGGCTCGGCGGCGATGTGCTTGATCACCGCGCCGTCGGGGCAGAGATTGCCGCGCAGGACCGCCACACCGCCCTCCTCCGCCAGCGGTTCGGTGCGCTCGCGGATGACGGCGCTGTTGTGGACGGCCGCCCCGTCGAGCTGCTCGCGCAGGGTGGCGTGCGCGACGGTGGGCCGGTCCAGGTGCAGGACGTCGGCGATCCTGCCCAGGAAGCCGGGCAGCCCACCCGCGAAGTGGAAGTCCTCCATCAGGTACCGTCCGCCGGGCCGGAGATCGGCGAGAACGGGCACCGTACGGGCGATCCGGTCGAAGTCGTCCAGGGTGAGCTTCACCCCGGACCGGCCCGCCATGGCGATCAGGTGGATCACGGCGTTGGTGGAGCCGCCGAGCGCGAGGACGGTCGCGACGGCGTCCTCGTACGCCTCGGCGGTGAGGATCTGCGACAACGTCGTTCGCTGCCGTACGAGTTCGACGATCCGCAGCCCGGATCCCGCCGCCATCCGGTCATGCCCGGAGTCGACGGCCGGGATGGAGGAGGCCCCGGGCAGGGTCACGCCCAGCGCCTCGGCGGCGGCCGTCAGCGTGGAGGCGGTGCCCATCGTCATGCAGTGACCGGCGGAGCGGGCGAGGCCGTTCTCCAGCTCCCCCATCTCGCAGTCGCCGATCAGCCCGGCCCGCCGCTCGTCCCAGTACTTCCACATGTCCGTGCCGGAGCCGAGGACCTCGTTGCGCCAGTGGCCCGGCAGCATCGGCCCGGCCGGCACGAAGACGGTGGGCAGGTCCACGGAGGCCGCGCCCATCAGCAGCGCGGGCGTCGACTTGTCGCAGCCGCCCAGCAGGACGGCCCCGTCGACCGGGTACGAGCGGAGCAGCTCCTCGGTCTCCATGGCGAGGAGGTTGCGGTAGAGCATGGGGGTCGGCTTCTGGAAGGTCTCCGAGAGGGTGGAGACCGGGAACTCCAGCGGGAACCCACCGGCCTGCCAGACGCCCCGCTTCACCGCCTGCGCGCGTTCCCGCAGGTGGGAGTGGCAGGGGTTGATGTCGGACCAGGTGTTGAGGACGGCGATGACCGGCTTGCCGAGGTGCTCCTCGGGGAGGTAGCCGAGCTGGCGGGTGCGGGCCCGGTGGCTGAAGGAGCGCAACCCGTCGGTGCCGTACCACTGGTGACTGCGCAGTTCCTCGGGCGCGAGGGGGGCCGTTTTCCGGTCGTCCGTCGCCGCGACCGCTCTCCGGTGCTCCGTCACAGCGCCCACGCGGCTATCTGCTCGGCGACCTCGGTGCGCCGCTCCTCGGGCAGGACCCGGCTCGGCGCGCGCACCTCGCGGCGGCAGAGGCCGAGCACGGACAGGGCCTCCTTGACGACCGTGACGTTGTTGGCGGACTGCTCCTCGGCGCGGAGCTCCTCGAAGCGGCGGATGCGCTCCCACACCTTCATGGCCGCCACGTAGTCCCCGGCGCGCAGCGCCTCCAGCATGTCGAGGGAGACGGCCGGGGCGACGTTGACGAGGCCGGAGGTAAAGCCGGTGGCGCCGGTGGCGAAGTAGGAGGGGGCGTACAGCTCGGCGAGGCCGGCGACCCAGACGAAGCGCTCCAGTCCGGCGTCCCGGGCGAAGGCCCCGAAGCGCGCCGCGTCGGGCACCGCGTACTTCACGCCGATGACGTTGGGACAGTTGTCGGCGAGTGCGGCGAGCCGGTCGCCGGCGAGCAGCGGGTTGCGGATGTACGGGACGACTCCGAGCTCCGGGACGGCCTCGGCGATGGCCCGGTGGTAGTCGACCCAGCCCTCCTGGGCGACATAGGGGTGCACCGGCTGGTGGACCATCACCATCGCCGCGCCCGCCCGGGCGGCGTGCTCGGCGGCGGCGACGGCGGCCGGTACGTCGTGGCCGACGCCCACCAGGACGGTGGCGCGTCCGGCGGCCTCCTCGACGGCCAGCTCGGTGACGAGGCGCTGCTCGTCCGGGGTGAGCGCGTAGAACTCCCCGGTGTTGCCGTTCGGGGTGACGATGCGGACACCGCCGTCGAGCAGCCTGCGCGTCAGCGCGCGGTGGTTCGCGACGTCGATGGTGCCGTCCTCGGCGAACGGGGTCACCGGGATCGCCACGACGTCTGCGAGGGCCGCCTTCAGCGGAGAGAAGTCCATGCGGACCGGCCTTTCGTCGGATTGCTGGTGGTGGTGCGGTTCCAGCAGACGGTTCACGCGGCACCGCCCCCGTCCTCGTCGTCGGGGAAGGCACGGCGTACGAACGATGCGATGTGATGGTGCAGAGCCCCGGCGGCGGCCTCCGCGTCGTCGGCGAGCGCCAGCCGCAGGATCTCCCGGTGCTCGGCCGCCTCGCGCTCCCAGGAGGGGACGGCCGACCAGGCCACCGTGGAGACGAGGGCCGCCTGGTCGCGGACCTCGTCGAGCATCCGGGCGAGCAGGGGGTTGCCGCAGGGCAGGTACAGGGCGCGGTGGAAATCCCGGTTGGCCAGCGACCTGTCGGCCTTGTCGAGCGCCGAGTCGGCCCGCTCCAGGGCCTCCTGGGCCGCTTCCAGGGAGGCCTTGCGGTTGACGGACCGGCGCAGCGCCTCCGGTTCCAGCAGGAGGCGTACGTCGTACACCTCCCGGGCCATGGTCGCGTCGACGAGCCGCACGGTGACGCCCTTGTACTGGCTCATGACCACGAGCCCCGTGCCCGCGAGGGTCTTGAGCGCTTCGCGGACGGGGGTCTTGGACACTCCGAACTGAGCGGCGAGTTCCGTCTCCACCAGCGCCTGTCCCGGTCTCAGCTGCGCGGTGAGGATGGCGTGCTTGATGGCCTCCAGCACGTACTGGGTCCGGGACGGGATCGGGGCAGGGGCGAAGGTCATGGGTGACGGGCTCTCACATCTCGCGTATCGCGTCTCATATATGACGTACGAAGTACGACGCGATGAAGCTAGAGCCGCCCGGAACGCTTCGTCAACGCTTAGGACAGAACAACTTTCGGAGTGATCCGACCACTTGACGTAACCTCACGGACTTCTTAGCTTGTCCACGTATGCGAACGCGGTCCACGGCCGTGAAGCGGCGGGGCGGGACGACGCCTTGAGGTGTCACGACGCCCGGGGCGGCACAACGCCTCGGGGTGTCACGACGCCCGCCCGGTGCCGGACCGCATCGGATCGCATCGCACCGCCCCGAGGAGACCCCTATGCCCGCTCCCCGTACCGTCCTGCTCACCGGCGCCGCGGGCGGCCTCGGCACCCTGATGCGGGGGCTGCTGCCCGCGTACGGCTACGACCTGCGACTTCTCGACCTGGTCCCGGTGGAGGGCGAGCCCGGGGCGATCACCGCCGACCTGAACGACCGGGAGGCGCTGCGCGAAGCCGTACGCGGCGTGGACGCGGTCATCCACCTGGCCGGCATCTCGCTGGAGTCCACGTTCGACAAGATCCTCCGAGCCAACATCGAAGGCACGTACCACCTCTACGAGGCCGCCCGCGAGGAAGGCGTCCGCCGCATCGTGTCCGCCTCCTCCAACCACGCCGTCGGCCACACGCCGCGGCCGCTCGCCGGGGGCCCGCCGATCCCGTCCGACGCCCCGCACCGCCCCGACACCTTCTACGGCCTGTCGAAATGCTTCGGCGAGGACCTGGCCCAGCTCTACTGGGACAAGCACGGCGTCGAGACCGTCTCGGTACGGATCGGGAGCTGCTTCCCGGAGCCCACCTCGGTACGCATGCTTTCCCTGTGGCTGAGCCCCGCCGACGGCGCCCGCCTCTTCCACGCCGCGCTCACCGCCGGGAATGTCGGCCACACCGTCGTCCACGGCTCCTCCGCCAACACCCGCCTGTGGTGGGACCTGACCTCGGCACGGGCACTGGGCTACGCCCCGCAGGACGACTCGGAGCCGTACGCGGCGAAACTCATCGCCGAACAGGGCGAGCCGGATCCCACCGACCCGGCGCAGACCCGTCTCGGCGGCCACTTCGTCACGGATCCGCCGATCTGGCCGCACTGATCCGGCCGCGCGGAGGGGTGCTGCGGCGGCGAGCACCGATGAGTTCCGGGCCCGGGGCGGGTCATGAAGGGTGGGACGCGTCGAGCGACCGGGACGGCCCGGCTCCCGACGCGACCGGCAGACCGGTCCACCGCCCCACCGACCGAGCGAGGAACCACCATGAATGCCTCCACGACCGAGAACGCCGACGGCATCACCGGGCTGGGGGTCATCCTCGGCAGCACCGACTCCGAGGCTCTGATCACCTGGTACCGCGCGGCGCTGGAGCCCTTGGGCGCCCGCTGGGCGGAGCACCTGCTGATCGTCGGCCCGGGAGCGATCATCGGCTTCGACGAGCGGGACGACGTCGCGGACAAGGCGGCCGAGCCGGGCCGGCAGATGATCAACATCACCGTGCGCGACGTACGGGCTGCCGAGAGGCACCTCAACACCCTCGGGGTCACGTGGGTGCGCCCGGTCGAGGAGGTCGGGGGCGGCTGGTTCTTCTCCACGATCGTGGACCCGGTGGGCAACTACCTCCAGATCCTCCAGGGCCCGGAAACGCCCTGACGCCCCTGGATGCCTCGGACGCCCCCTGGCCTGTCAAGCACGTCCGAGCCAGGGGGAGTTCAGCAGCGATGCCATCGACGACGTTCCGTATCGGCCAAGACCTGACCGTGGGGCGACTGGGCTTGGGCGCGATGCACCTGCCCACCGAGAGGCCCGGGGACCGGCCGTCGGCCGTCGCCGTGGCCCGCCGGGCGGTCGAGCTGGGCATCACGCTGATCGACACGGCCCACCTGTACGGGGCCGGGGCCAACGAGGAGGTCCTGGCCGAGGCCCGGGAGATCGTCGACATCGCGAGCGTCCAGAACCGCTACAACCTGACCGACCGCGAACACGAGCCGGTCCTCGCGGCGTGTGAGGCGGCGGACATCGCGTTCCTGCCCTGGCGCACGGTGCCCTGGGGCAAGGCGGGCGACCGCGCGGAGGTGGCAGCCGTCGCGGCCGAGCTGGACGCCACCCCCACCCAGGTCTGCCTGGCCTGGCCGCTGGCCCGCTCCCCGGTCGTGCTCCCGATCCCGGGCACGTCGAGCATCGCTCACCTGGAGGAGAACACGGCGGCGGCGGACCTGGCCCTCACGCCGGAGCTGCGGGGGCGGCTGGACGGGATCGCGGCGAGCGCGTGAATCTCCTGCCGCCCGAGGCCCGTGGATACATTCGATCATGTATATTTGCACACACGAGTGTATATCGAAGGGTAGGGTATGAGTCGAACAGTCATCGACCTGGACGACGAAGCGCTGGCGGCCGCCGCAATAGAGCTGGGAACCAGGACGAAGCGCGACACGATCAACACCGCGCTGCGCGAGGTCGTCGAGCGCAACCGCCGCTTGCGCGCCCTGAACGAACTGCAGGACATCGCCCAGGAGGGCGGCCTGGACATGGACGTTCTTCTCGACAAGCGCCGCTATCGAGGGGGCCCTGCGGCGTGAGCGTCGCCGACTATCTCATCGACACATCGGCGCTCGCCCGCATCCTCCTGCGCCAGAGCACCGAGGACTGGACCCGCCGCATCAGTGCAGGCCTTGTCGCCCTCTGTGACCTCACCGAACTGGAACTGCTCCATTCCGCCCGCTCCGCCGAGGACCGCGAGAAGGTCCGGGAGCGTCTAGCGCTGTACACCTGGTGCCCCATGCCTGACGGGGTGTTCCGGCGCGCCCGGACCGTACAGGAAGAACTCACCTCCAAGGGAGAGCACCGAAGCGCCGGCCCCGTGGATCTGCTGCTGGCTGCCACTGCGGAACAGTCGGGTCTGACGCTGCTCCACTACGACCGCGACTTCGAGACCATCGCCCGCGCCACCGGACAGCCCACCAGAATGCTGGACCTGAGGTAGCGACCGGACTGCACCAGCCGCCTGGCCCGGGGGGAGCCGCACGGGGTGCTGCCCAGCGCTCTGACCGCGCAGGTCCACCGAGCCCGCAGATCATTCCCGCCCGGAAGCCGCGGCGAGGTGACGGAGGCAGGAGGCGGAGGCCTTGCGGTGGGGCATGTGCGGCTCATCGCTGTAGAGCCGCATCTCCTGCGCTGCTCGATGCATGTGCTGCCAGAAACCGTGGGGCAGACCGAGGTCGTCTGCGAGATGGGCCATGCAGTCGAAGGCAAGCCCCAGTTCGTTGTGTTCCAGGAACTCCCTCGTCGTGGAGAGATCGATGCCCGGCCGGTGCATGAGGTGGGCCCGGGCCGCGTCGAGGTGGCCCCGGGTCCTTTCCAGCTCGCTATCAGAGCCTCACGATCATCGGTCATCGCATCAGTGTCGCCAGCCCCATGACTTTCCACCAGCTGATTGACGACGGCCTCCCCCCCTCGGGCCGAGGCCCCACGGCCGGGCTCGATCGACGCCGGGGCCGCCCGACGCCTGATCCGCGCCCTCCAGTTCTGAACGGCCTTCCGGCCCCGGCCGTCAGTGGCCTTTACGGCGCTCGACGTCGAAGCGGTACAGCACCACCACCAGACGCCATACCCCGACCGCCGCTCCCACCAGGGCTCCCCCGGCCAGAACATTTTTGGATGCCGAACCGGACAGGTCAAAGGCGAAAGTGAGCGGCAGCGCGACGGCGAAGGCCGCCGCAGCGAGGACCGCAGCAGTCACCAGGGCGAAGACGATCTCCACCGTCATCGCGTCCTTCTCCCACCGCGACTCGCGCCCCATGTCCATGCCGGAAGTTTCGCAGCAAGTTCAGTCCCCACCAAGGCCATTGACAGGTCCCGCCCCCGGCGGGATTCTGCGAGAGCGCTCTTCTATCGATGTAAATCGTCACCGCCGCCGTCGCCATCCGCCGTCATCGAATCCCCCCACCCAGGAGCGAGCCCATGAGCGACCCCACGCGCCAGCCCGGAAGAACCGTCCGCCGCTCGTCCGCCCTCGGCGCGCTCGCGCTGGTCGGTGCCCTCGCCGCGACGCTCTTCCTGTCGCCTCCCGGCACCGCCCAGGGCGCACCGCCCGCCCGTGAGGCGGCTCCGCAGGGGCAGACCGGCCTGCGTGCGGCCGACCCCAGCGTGTTGCGGGTGGGCAGTACGTACGTCGGCGTCCAGTCGACCGGCGGCGGCATCGTCGTACGGCAGGCGTCGTCCACGGACGGCCTGGCCACCGCGCCCGCCCGACAGGTCTGGGCCGACAGCCGGGGGCGCGGGGAGGTCTGGGCCCCCGAGATCGTCATGGACGGCGGCCGGTACTACATCTACTTCACGGCGGGCGTCGGGGCCGCCCACCGCATGTTCGTCATCAGCTCCGCCTCGCCGGACAGCGGGTACGGGGCCGAGACCCGACTCGCCCTCCCCGACGACACATGGGCCATCGACGGAACCCTGTTCACCTTCGAGGGGCAGCGCTGGTTCGTCTGGTCCGGCTGGGCGGGCGACACCAACGTCGAGCAGAACCTCTACATCGCCCGGATGGGCAGCCCCACCCGGCCCACCGGCGCACGGTACGTCATCTCACAGCCGCGCGAGAGCTGGGAGCGGGTGGTCGGCAACCCGTTCATCAACGAGAGCCCCGAGGCGATCAAGGACCCGAACGGGCAACTGCACATCGTCTACTCCGCCAACGGCAGTTGGAGCGAGCAGTACTGCCTGGCGGACCTGCGACTCCGCAAGGGCGGCGACCCCACCCACGTATGGGACTGGTACAAGTCGAACGGCTGCCTGTTCGGGTCCAACCGCGCGACGATGATGGCCGGTTGGGATCCGACGCTGTACGTGAACGGGCCCGGACACCACACCTTCGTCCTGCTCCACGGAGACATCGGCACCAGCCCGCCCGCCGGCCCCAGGTTCCCGTCGATGTACCACGCGGTCGCGAAGGGCACCCCGTACTCCTGGGCCAACCGCCACTGGTACACCGGCACGTTCGTCTGGTGGGGCGACACGACGTACTCCCGCGCCAACGTCCCCGGCCCCACGTCCGACAAGGGCTGGAGCCTGAAGTTCTTCGAGTGACGCGCCACCCCGCAGGCGTACGGGGCGCGGTACGTCACGTCTCCGCCTCGCCCCACTCCTCCACCGTCACCTCGTCGCCCACCGACAGCTTGCCCGGCCGCACCACGGCGAACTTCGTGCCGAACACCACCCCGCCCGCCGAGAAGCGCCGGTAGCCCGCGAGCGTCCGCAGCGGCTCCTGCCCGCCCCGGGCCCCGGCCTCCTGGTCGACCAGCGTGACCGCGCAGCGCACGGCGAGCTTGGTGTAGCCCAGCTCGGCCGCGCCGATGGTCGCGCGGCGGATCCGGTCCTCGGCGTGGGGTTCCGCCGCCCAGTCCTCCCCCCGGCACCCCCCGGGGAGACTGTCGACGACGACGTTCGGGCGGAAGCGGTCCATGCCCAGGGGCGGGGCGCCGCACTCGGCCAACCGCGTGTGCAGAAGGGCGAGGGAGGCGCGGGACAGCAGGTGGAGGGCGCTGCTGTCGGCGTAGCCGGAGGTGCCCGGGGTCAGCCCGTCGGTCTTCCGGTCGTGCCCCGGCGGTACGCGGACCAGACGGCTCGGGGCGCCGAGGAAGTCCGTGAGCCAGGCCGCGGCCTCGTCGCCCTGGTCGATGCCCCGGTACGTCGCGCCGAACAGGTCGACGTCGCGCTCGGGCGCGGAGGTGGTGACGTCGAGGTGCACCGCGCCGTGACCGCCCCCCGGCGCGGCGGAGGCGAGGGTGAGCCTGCTGCCGTCGGCGCTGACGGTGGGCCGGACCAGGGCGAGGCGGGGGTCGCGGCGCTGGGTGCGGTAGACCCCGTCGACGCCGACGACCATGAAACTGCGGTCGTGCGCGAGCCCCGCCGGGGTGAGGTGCGTACTGTCCACGGCCGTTCCCGCGCAGCCCTTGACGGGATAGGTGATCAGATCAACGACCGTGGCCATGCGGCCTCTCCTTCGTGACGCCCTGCCCGCGGATCCGCTGCCGCCGGGCCCGTACCGCAAGGGTGCCAGGCCGCGCGGACGGTGATCGACGGGTTTTGCGCCACACCACGGAGGTGTCTCCGCGCCGGGCCGCGTACGTCCCTGCCCCGCGCCGTGTCGGGGCAGGGACCGCGCGTCAGCAGTTCGGGATGACCGCCCCGTTGTTGTCGCGGGCCTCGTCGTTGCCCCAGCGGGAGAGGTAGTACGCGGAGACGTACGCGTTGCGGCCGTTCTTGCCCGCGTACACGACGTCGAGGTCGGTGCGCAGCCACCAGTGGTTGTACTGGGTCGCCGTGCCGACCCGCGCTCCCCACACCTTGCAGTACACGTAGTTGGTCCCGGCGTTGAGGATGCCCTGCGCGTCCGCGGTGTTGGCGGCGGCGTATCCGGTGGCGTTGGCGAAGGTGTCGACCCAGTACTTGCCGCCCCCGCCGCCACCGCAACCGTTGTCGCTGGTCAGGTACTTGCTGTAGTACGAGCCCGGATACGGGGCCAGGGAGCGGCCGTTGATCACGATGGTCTGGCCGACGCCGTTGTAGAGCTGTTCGTAGTGGATGTGGGCGCCTGAGCTGTTGCCGGTGGAACCGGTGGTGCCGATCTGCTGGCCCTGGCCGACCTGAGCACCGTTGGCGACGGAGAACGCGGCGAGGTGGAAGTAGTACGTCTTCCAGCCGCCGCCGTGCTCGATGGCGATGTAGTTGCCCGCGCCGCTCGGCTGGGAGTAGCGGTAAGCGGTCCCGCCGGCCGAGGCGAGGACCGGGGCGCCGGCCGTGCTTCCGCCGTCGGTGCGGACGAAGTCGAGGGCCTGTCTGACCTCGGCGGAGTGGTGGCTGTAGGTCCACTGCTGGCCGCAGGCGTAGGGCGCCTTGAAGTTCGGGGCGGCCGCGGCGGGGGACGCGGTGGCGGTGACGGTGAGCAGCCCTCCGAGGAGCGCGAGCAGGGCCAGGAGGCAGGTGCGGGGCGAGCGTCGCATGGGCGGGGAAGTCCTTCGGGTCGACAACCGGGCGGTGGAGCGCGAGGTGCGATGACGAAGTGCCTGGGTGCGAGTTCCGCGGCGTGAAGCGGCCGCGCGTCTACGCGAGTTGAACGGCACCAGAGTGCCGTAACCCGAGGCGGGACGACAGACCCGCGCGCCGTGCCTTTCCGGTCGGGTGCGGCACCCCCTCCCGCGTGGGGTGCGGGTTCCGGGTCCCGTCCCGGCCCGGAGGAGAGCTTGCTTCACCCGGCGGAGTGGTGTCGGCCGGTGTCTGAGGCGTTCCGGCCCCGCCTTGCTCCGGTCTCGTCGCCGTGTGCAAAACGATGAGCGCATGTCACTGAACAGCCTGCGTTCGCTGGCCCGCCGCGTGGTTCCCGTGCTGCTGGTCGCCCAAGCCGTCTTCCTCCCGTCGCAGTCCGCCTTCGCCGCCCCGCACGCGGTACGCCCGTGCGGTGCGTCCGCCGGGTGCGGCTCGGCCGTCGTCGCCCCTGTCTCCCAGGAGCCGCCGGCCCACGGCGACTGCACCAGTCCGGAACCGGTCGTGTGTCTCATCCGGAGCGAAACCCCGCAGGAACGCGAGATCGCCCGGGGGCAGCGGATGCGGTATCACGCCCTCCTTGAGGACATGGAGCGCACGAAGTGCGCCATGCGTTCCGAGGGGCGCTCGGAGGAGGACATCGCCCGCACTCTGGTCCAGATGCGCAATGACGCCAAGGACGTCGTCCGCGCCGGCATGACCCCGGACCAGATCGCGGAGCTGGAGGCCCGCAACCAGAAGAAGTACGGCAACCCGCTCGGCCCGACCGCCGACCAGCTCCACCTGAAGTACGGATCCTGGGAGAAGGTGTCGGAGGCCGCCACGCGATCGAGTGCGGCCGTGGACCGGGAGCTCGGTCTCGCCTTCCGCCACTGCTCCTGCGACGTGCTCCAGGCGGCCTGACCCGGCCTTTGCGCCGCTGAAGCGCGCCGGCCGGCCTGCTCCCGTCCTCAGGATGCGGACAGGTCGAGCACCTCTCTCCTCAAGCGGGTGTCGCGAGCGGCGACGCCCCGGGGGGCGGGCCCCCGGGGCGTCGCCCCCCGGGGGCCCCGCCCTCGCCGAATGCCCTGCTCCCCCGGTACACCCGCCCTACCTCCGGTACAACCCCTCGATCTCCCCCGAGAAGTCCCGCGCGATCGCGTCCCGTTTCAGCTTCAGCGACGGCGTCAAGTGGCCGTTCTCCTCCGTGAAGTCCACCGGCAGGACCGTGAACCTGCGGATCGACTCGGCGCGGGAGACCAGGCGGTTCGCCTCGTCCACCGCCTTCTGCAAGGACGTGCGCAGGTCCTCGTCGTGGACCAGGTCGCGCAGCGGGACGTCCTGCTTCTTGGTCATCTGGCGCCAGTGGTGGAGGCCGTCCGGTTCCAGGGTGATCAGGGCGGTGACGTACGAGCGGTTGTCGCCGACCACCATGCACTGGCTGACCAGGGGGTGGGCGCGCAGCCAGTCCTCCAGTGGGGCCGGGGTGACGTTCTTGCCGCCCGACGTGATGATGATGTCTTTCTTGCGGCCCGTGATCGTCAGGTAGCCGTCCTCGTCCAGCGCGCCCAGGTCGCCCGTCGGGAACCAGTCGTCCGCCAGCAGCGCCGGGGTCACCTCCGCCCGCTCCCCGTCCCAGTACCCCCGGAACACCTGGCCGCCCCTCAGCAGCACCTCGCCGTCCTCCGCGATGCGCACCGACGTCCCGGGCAGCGGCCAGCCCACCGTGCCCAGGCGGGGCTTGAGGGGTGGCGTCACCGTGTGGGCTGCTGTCGTCTCCGTCAGGCCGTAGCCCTCGAAGATGCCGATGCCCGCGCCCTCGTAGAAGGCGGCCAGGCGCCGGCCCAGCGGGGAGCCGCCGCAGATCACGTACCGGACCTTGCCGCCCAGCGCCGCCCGGATGCGGCGGTAGACCAGGGGGTCGTAGAGGGCTCGGGCCGCGCGCAGACCGAGGCCCGGGCCCGGGCCCGTACCGTGTTCGGCGGCCTCCACCGCCTTGCCGTAGCGCTGGGCGATCCTCGCCGCGCGGTCGAACGACGAGGCGCGGCCCATCTTCTCCGCCGTCGCCCGGCCCGTGTTGTAGACCTTCTCCAGGACGTACGGGATGGCCAGCAGGAACGTGGGGCGAAAGCCCGCCAGGTCGGCCAGGAGGTCCTCCGTCTGGATGGAGGGGGCGTGGCCCAGGCGGACCCTCGCCCGCATGCAGCCGATCGCCACCATCCGGCCGAACACGTGCGAGAGGGGGAGGAAGAGGAGTGTCGAAGCCGGTTCCTTCGAGACCGACTTGAAGACCGGGTGGAGCAGCTCGATCGCGTTGTCGACCTCGGCGAAGAAGTTGCCGTGGGTCAGGACACAGCCCTTCGGGCGGCCCGTCGTGCCCGAGGTGTAGATGAGGGTGGCCGGGCTGTGCGGTTCCAGGGTGGCCCGGCGGGCCGCGACCGCCGCGTCCGGGATGTCCTTGCCGAGGGACTTCAGGTGCCCGATCGCCCCGGTGTCGAACTGCCACAGGTGCGCCAGGTCGCCGAGCTGCTTGCGCTCCTGGCTGATCAGGCGGCCCTGCTCCTTCGTCTCCACCGCGCACGCCACCGCGCCCGAGTTCTGGAGGATCCAGCGGGCCTGGAACGCGGACGAGGTCGGGTAGATCGGCACCGTCACCAGGCCCGCCGCCCACGCCGCGAAGTCCAGCAGCGTCCACTCGTACGTCGTCCGGGCCATGATCGCGACCCGGTCCCCCGCCCGCAGCCCCTCAGCCATCAGGCCCTTCGCCACCGCGAGGACCTCGGAGGCGAACTCGGCGGCGCTCACGTCCTGCCACGCCCCCTCGGCGTCCTTCCGGCTGAGGACCGGGTCCCCCGGGGCCTCCCGGGCGTTGTCGAACGGGATCTCGGCCAGCGAGCCGCGTTCCACGACCGGCGCGAACTTCGGTACGGAGACCTCCTGGACCCGGCCGTCCGGGCCGCGCTTCTTCGTCGGCTCGATCAGGAGGGGCTGCGAAACAGCGGATGCGGGTACGGCGGAAGGTGGCGTTGACACGTGCGGCTCCTCGGTTCGGGGGTCGGGCGGGTCGGTTCGCCGGGTCGTCCGTCCGGCAGGGGGAGAAGGCAACAACTGCGTCACGCGCGCTCCAGAATCGCCGTCACCCCCTGCCCGCCCGCCGCGCAGATCGAGATCAGGCCCCGGCCCGGGCCCTCCCGCTCCGCCAGCAGCTTCGCCAGCGTCGCCACGATCCGGGCGCCCGTCGCGGCGAACGGATGGCCGGTGGCGAGGGAGGAACCGGCCACGTTCAGGCGGGTGCGGTCCACCGGGGCCAGCCCCTGCTTCTCCCAGGCGGCGAGGGTCGCCAGCACCTGGGAGGCGAACGCCTCGTGGATCTCGTACAGGTCGAAGTCCTCGATGCCGAGCCCGGCCCGTTCCAGCAGGCGCGGCACCGCGTGGGCCGGGGCCATGAGGAGGCCCTCGTCGCCGTCCACGTAGTCGACCGCGCCGGTCTCGTACAGGGAGAGGTACGCCAGCGGTTCCAGGCCCCGCTCCTCGGCCCACTCCTCGCTCGCCAGCAGGACCGTCGCCGCCCCGTCCGTCAGTGGCGTCGAATTGCCCGCCGTCATGGTGGGGTCGGGGTCGCTCGTGCCGAACACCGGCTTCAGGCGGGCCAGTTTCTCCGCAGTCGAGTCCGGGCGCAGGTTCTGGTCACGGTCCAGGCCCCGGTAGGGGACCACCAGGTCGTCCAGGAAGCCCCGTTCGTACGCGGCGGCCAGGCGCTGGTGGCTCGTCGCGGCCAGCAGGTCCTGATCCTCGCGGGTGACCGCCCAGCGGCGGGCGGTGACGGCGGCGTGGTCGCCCATCGACAGGCCGGTGCGGGGTTCGGCGTTGCGCGGGATGTCCGGGACGAGGTGGCGGGGGCGTACGGCGGCCAGGGCCGCGAGGCGGGCGCCCGTGGTCTTCGCGCGGCGGGCGGCGAGCAGGATGTGGCGCAGGTCGTCGTTGACGCCGAGCGGGGCGTCGCTCGTGGTGTCGGAGCCGCCCGCGATCGCCGAGTCGACGGACCCGAGCGCGATCTGGTCGGCGGCGGCGATGACCGCCTGGAGGCCCGTGCCGCAGGCCTGCTGGATGTCGTAGGCGGGGGTGCGCGGGTCGAGGGAGGAGCCGAGGACCGTCTCCCTCGCCAGGTTGAAGTCGCGGCTGTGCTTGAGGACCGCGCCCGCGACGAACGCCCCGACCCGTTCCCCGGCCAGTCCGTACCGCTCGACCAGGCCGTTCAGCGCGGCCGTCAGCAGGTCCTGGTTGGACGCGGTCGCGTACGGGCCGTCGGAGCGGGCGAAGGGGGTGCGGCTGCCGCCGAGCACCGCGACGCGGCGCGGCTGGGGCACGGGGAGCGGCACGAACGGGTCCTGGCGCGTCATCGTGACCATCTCGTCTCGGTCGGTCCGGGATTGTTCATCTCGACCAGCTCCTGACTCTTCAGTAACCTTACTTCAGAGTAAATCTATGACCGAGCAGGGAGTCAGGACAATGGCCGATCGCTATCTGCACCTCACCGGCACAGCACCCGGTCGCTTCCTCGCCCGCCGACTCGGCCTGCCGCAGCCCGCCCCGCTGCGCCGCTGGACCCTGGAGACCCCGCGCCTGGACGGGCCGCTGCTGCACCTGACGGCCGGCAACTCCGCGATCACCGACGAGCTGGCGAAGGCCCTGGCCGCGACCGGGCTGACGGTCGACCCGCAGGCGGCGCACCCCGCCGGGATCGTGCTGGACGCCACGGGGGTCACCTCCGCCCGGGGGCTCGCCGAGGTGCACGCGGCCCTTCACCCCGTCGTACGGTCGCAGGCTCCCGGTGGCCGGATCGTCGTCATCGGCACGCCCCCGTCCTCCGAGGACCACCATCAGGCCGCTGCCCAGCAGGCGCTGGAGGGTTTCGTCCGGTCGCTGGCCAAGGAGACCGGGCGCGGCTCCACCGCTCAGCTCGTGCGGATTCCGGCCGGGGCCGCGCCGGGAGCCGCCGAGTCCACCCTCCGCTTCCTCCTCTCCCCCCGGTCCGCCTACGTCAGCGGCCAGGTCATCGAGCTGACCACCGCCGCCCCGGACCCCGTGGCGGACCAGGACGCCCCGCTCTCCGGCCGCACCGCCCTGGTCACCGGCGCGGCGCGGGGCATCGGCGCGTCCGTCGCCTCGGTGCTGGCCCGCGACGGGGCCCACGTCATCGTGCTGGACGTCCCCCAGGCACAGGACGACCTGGTGCGCACCGCCGACCGGCTCGGGGCGACCGCGCTGCCGCTGGACATCACCGCACCCGACGCCGCCGCCCGCATCGCCGCCGCCGCACCGGACGGGCTCGACGTCCTCGTCCACAACGCGGGCATCACCCGCGACCGGCGCCTGGCCAACATGCCGGCCGACCGCTGGGCCCAGGTCATCGACGTCAACCTCGACAGCGTGCTCCGCACCACCGACGAACTGCTCACCTCGGGCACGCTGAACCGGGGCGGCCGGGTCGTCGCCACCGCGTCCATCGCGGGCATCGCGGGCAACAACGGCCAGACCAACTACGCGGCCAGCAAGGCCGGTGTCATCGGCCTCGTCCGCTCGCTCGGCCCGCGCGCCGCCGCCGGACACGGCGTCACGGTCAACGCGGTGGCCCCCGGCTTCATCGAGACGAAGATGACCGCCGCCGTTCCGCTGTTCATCCGCGAGGCGGGCCGCCGCATGAACTCCCTCTCCCAGGGCGGACTTCCGGTGGACGTCGCCGAGGCCGTCGCCTGGTTCGCGCAGCCCGGCTCCGCCGCCGTCAACGGCCAGGTGCTGCGCGTCTGCGGCCAGAGCCTGCTGGGGGCGTGAGACCGATGACCTCACTCAGCGCCTCGCTCGTGCGCGGGGCCCTCACCTCACCGTTCAAGCGTGCGGGCCGGCCGGACGCCACCGTGCCCCCGGGCCGCCTGACCCGCCCGGCCGCGCCCGTCGCACCCGGACCGCTCGCGGCCTACGGGAGGATCTGCGGGTTCGCGGAGTCCGGCCCGCTGCCGCTGACGTATCCGCATGTGCTGGCCTTTCCGCTCACCATGCGGCTGATGACCGGGCGCGCCTTCCCGCTGCCGGTCCTCGGGCTCGTCCACACCTGGATCGAGATCACCCCGCACCGGGCGGTGCAGCCCGCCGAGCCGCTCGAACTGGCCGTGTCCGCGCAGGGGTTGACCTCGCACCGGCGCGGAACCGAGGTCACGATGGCGACCGAGGCGCGGGTGGACGGGGAGCTGGTGTGGGAGTCCCGCAGCGGCTATCTGTCCCGGCATGCGACAACGGACGCGGCCGGAACCCCGCCCCGCACGGCTTCGGTCCCGGACGCCCCCGGCGACCTGCCCGCCGTCGCCGAGTGGCGGCTGCCCGGTGACCTCGGCCGGCGCTACGGGGCCGTCTCCGGGGACCGCAACCCGATCCACCTCCACCCGCTGACCGCCCGGCTGTTCGGCTTCCCCCGGGCCATCGCGCACGGCATGTGGACGGCCGCCCGCTGCCTGGCCGAGATCGGGGATGCCGCCGAAATCCGTTTCGCACGCGCCGAGTTCAGGGCTCCCGTCCTGCTGCCCGCCACCGTCACGTACGCCGCCGACACCACCGGGAACGCCTTCGCGCTGCGCGGGTCGGAGGGGCGCGTCCACCTCGTGGGAGCGGTGACGCGAGCTTCCTGAAACGGGCCCATCCGCTCCCACCGGCAGGACATCAGGAGTAGGTGCGACAGGACGAGAACGTCCTGTCGCACCGATCCTCAAGCTGTCTCATAGGACCTTGAGCACGTCCCGCACGCCAGGTCCCCGCGGTACGCGGCCATCGGCAGATGGATCGTGGTGCCGTCCCACGGCGGGCCGGGGCCGCTCACGGCACAGCCCCGAGCGGCGCGGCGCGGATGTCCGGAGCGCTGTCATCGCGCCATTCGTGGGGGCTTCTGCATCTGGAACCGGATGAGGTCCCCGGTGTGGATGTTCGGCTGGGACACCGTCTCCATTCCGATGAGGGCCTTCCGCGTGTTCCTGAGCTGTTCAAGATTTCGCGGCAGGGACCTGTCGATGGTCCTCAAGAAGGTCTTTCGGAGGAAGTCCGACTGGGCCCTTCCAGCCTTTTCGATGTTGTCGGCGGCGGAGTTCAGCGATTCCTTGAGGATCGTCCAGCTGTTGGTGGTGTTCTGCAGCGCAGTGGCCACTCCGCCCGCCTGGGCGCCGAGGTCTTCCAGTCCGGCACCGCACGCCGTCAGCAGCTTCACCCCGCTTTCGATCCGCTGCTGCTTGGCGAGGAGGTTCCTCTTCTCGTCGTAGAGATTCGCCAGCGCGATCCCGCTGCCGATGCCCCCTGCGGTGCCACCGAGAAGCAGGACACCACCACCGATGGCCACCGCAAGGCTCAGCCCGCCGGTGAGGAGGGAAGTGCAGCATCCGATGACAATGCATGCCGCACCCGCGAGAATGGCAGCCCCACTCACCCCCGCCCCGACGGTCGCGAGGGTGATCTTCGAGTTCACAGTCTCCAGTTCTCTCGCCAAGTCTCCCAGAATCCCACTCTCGCCGCCCACCATGGAGTTGATCTCCACGGCGCATTCAGTAAATTCCCGCTTGTCGTCACTGAAGGCGCTGACCATATTGTCCGTGCTGAACGCGACCCCTCGCGTCCGATCCGTGAATTCGCCCGCCTGCTCCCGCAGGTACCTCAGCGTATCCACCATGGCCTGCGGATCATGCTCATCCTTGAGAGACTCCGAGAAGGCGCCCAGGGTGACAAAGTAGTTCTCGACCTTGGACAGGAGCTCGATGGACTCGGGCTGTACCGTCCAGAGGTACTTTTTTGCATTTTCTGCCGATTTATCCAGTGCACCCTGAACCGTACCCTGAAATTTCCGGATCTTTTCGTTGTCGATGGCGCTGAAGTCCGGCTTCGGCTGCTGCATGATGCTGAGAGCATGCGTCTGCACGAGGGCGGTCAGGGACCCCTGCGCGGCCACCTCCCCTCCGATTTCCTCCTGCTTTTCCAGGGCGGCGACAAGTGCGTCACTCATAGTCTTCTCCCAGTCGTCCAGTAGCGGGTTTCAGTTTCCGGTGATCATGGCGCGCAGTCGCTCCACCTGGCTCTGGACGGTTTTCCACTTGATGACGCTCCAGCTGATCTCCGTGGCCAGCCAGGCGCCTCCGTCCTTCTTCTTCGCCTGCTCTTCCAGCGTCGCCGCGAACGAGGCGACCACCTGGGTCCAGGCGTCTGCGATCTCCTGGGCCGGACGCATCACGTCACGCACGCTGCGGCCGTAGGCACCGCATTCCGAATCGATCCTCTTCACGGTCACCAGGCCCGACTTCAAACCGGCGATCTCCCGGTAGAGCGCTTCGACCTTCGCGCGATCCCTGCGGAGCTTCTGAAGGGCGGCACCAACGGCACCGGACGTGATGTCCTCGATCCCCCCGTGCACATCCTCCGAGGATTCCGGAGCGGATTCGCCGGAGGACGGCTTGTCCGCCTTCTTGCTCTTGCCGTCGTCCTCTCCCTTCTTCTTCGCGGCGTCCTTGAAGATGTCGAGGATGGTGTCGAGGATCTTCCGTGCACCCGCGCCCACCTTGTGCGAGGCGGAGATGACGGCATCCAGGTCCTTCCGCACCTCTTCCTGCATCGCCTCCAACTCCTTGGTCTTGGCGGCGATCCTGCCGTCGTCCCCGGAGATCTTCTTGATCTCGGCATGCGTCCGGCCGGCCAGGACTTCCAGCCGGGCCTCCGTCTCCCTGGAGAACTCCCCGTACTTGTCCGCGAGATCACGGGCGTGCTGCTCGTGCTCCTCGAAAATCGGCATCAGCTCGCCCAGAAAGGAGGCCACGCTCTCCGGGGACTCCACAGACCCCTCATGCAAGCTCTGGAGCAGGTCGGCCGCCCCCGCCATCAGGACGAGCTGGTGGATCACCGAGGGGAGCTGGACACTCCGGTAGGTCCGGGCGTTGCCCCTGACCTCCTCCTGCGCCGTGTTCATGGCGTGCTCATCGCTCGGGTCCGCCGTGCCGACGGACACCTGCGCTTCGAGAACCAGGGCCCACACCTGCGCGACCTGAGCAGCGGTCACCAACTGCTCCAGGGGCTCTTCGAGTCCGACCGGGTCAAGCGAGATTCTGGCCGGAATGCTGGGGGCGAGTTGCGATGACGTCATCGTGTCTCCGTTGGATACTCAAGGAGGGGCAGGGCAGCGCAGAGCCGCCCGGTCGAGAAGGCTTCTCGACCCGGCGCTCGGATGCGCCGAACGGACGGGCCGGGAAGAGGAACGGTCAGGAGGCCGGAGGGTGGCGGACGATCGTGTCCTCGCACGGTCCCCCGGTGCGGACCACCTCGGCGCGGGTGTTCCACCCGACGCCCGGATCGTCGCCGGAACTGCCGTGCGTGACCGATGAGCGGGCGCGACCGGTTCGGTCCTCCTCCGTGACCGGCACCAGGCCAACCGCGTCGGCCGGCGCCGTCAACTCCGCCGCGGGGGCCGTCTCCACGGAAGGAGGCGAGAGGAGGGGAACGGGGGTGAGGGAGGGTGCGCCGAGGCCACAGCGTTCTTGATCACTATGGCGTTCTATCGGCCGCGCGCCATTCCGCGAAGCCTTTTGCCCCGTGCTCCCCCACCCGGGGGAGGGGGTTCACCGCAGAAACGGTCCGCCGCGCTCCGCCGCTCCGAGGCGGAGCGGGATCACTCAGCCTTCGGTGCGTCAGTGGCAACGGCACGGAGGCGGATGCGGAGGCGGATGCGGATGGCGAAGCCGACGGCAGCGAAGTCCTCGTCCTCCGGCGGCTTCCGACAGCCGTGGCCCCGCAGGGGGCGCGTCCGTCTCGTGCGCGCGGGGACGCGGAAGGATCAGGCGGCCGGGGGCGTCCACGGCCGGGCGTGCATCAGGTTCTCCAGGCCCGCCCAGGCGAAGTTCATCAGGGTCGCCGCGGCCTCCCGCGCCGAGACGTCCGGGGTGTCGTTGGCCCAGCCCGCCAGCGACTCCGCGGCCCCCACCAGGGCCTGGGCGAGGCCCGCCACATCGCGGTCCGCGAGGGCGGGGTCGCTGTGGGCCTCGCGGGCGGCGGCCCCGATCAGGCCCGTCACGAACGCGACGATCTCGTCCCGCATGGAGCCGACCTCGCTGACGAACGGCTCCCCGTGCGAGCGGGCCTGCCGGTGCAGGACCGACCAGGCGTCCGGGTTCTCGGCGGTGTGGACGAAGAACGCCCGCAGCCCCGCCCACAGTTGGGCGTCGGCGGGCAGCCCCGGGTCCACCCCGGCCCGCACCGCCTCCAGCAGGGACTGCGCCTCACGGCGGATGCAGGCGGAGAACAGGTCCTCCTTGGAATTCAGGTACAGGTAGACCAACGGCTTGGAGACGCCCGCCAGCTCCGCGATCTCGTCCATCGAGGCGGCCCGGTAGCCGCGCTGCCCGAAGGTCCGCACGGCGGCGTCCATCATCTGCTGCTCGCGCACGGCGCGCGGCATCCGCTTGCTCTTCACTGCACCCACGTCCGGCTTCCTCCCCCGCCCCCACTGCCCTGCTCCGCTTCCCACCCTACGGCGGCGGGCGGCCGGGCGTCGCAGGGAGCGATCAGGGGGACGGCCGGATGATCCGGCCCCGAGCGGCGTCATACCCCGGTCCTACACGGTTCCGACCGCCGTCCGACGCGGGCCGCCCGGGCCGCTGCCTAGCGTTGCGAGCATGACGATCTCCCTTCGCAACCGACGGGCCGGGGCCGCCGCGACCGCCACGGCACTGGCGCTGGCCTCCCTGGCCGCACTCGCCGGAACGGCCGCCTCGGCCTCGGCGTCCGACCGGCCGACGGCGACAGCGACAGCGCCAAAGCCGCTTCCGGCGCCGGCGCCTGCAACTGCGCCTGCGACTGCGACTGCGACGGAAGCGGAAACGGCTTTGGCGCCTGCGTCGGCCGCCGCCCCCAAGGCCGCCTCCCCGGCCGCGCCCGCCTCGCCCGCCTCCGGCAACCCCGCCTCGGTCTCCGCGCTCACGCTCCCGCGCCCCACCGGCCCGTACGCCGCCGGCCGCGACACCCTCTTCCTCACCGATCACGGGCGCGCCGACCCCTGGGTGCCGGCCGCCGGGCCGCGCCGGTTGCTGGTGTCTCTGCACTACCCGGCCCGGCCCGGCAGCGGCGGTGAGCCCGCCCCGTACATGCCGGAGGCGGAGGCGCGGCCGATGCTCGCGCAGCGCGGACTCGACGACCCCGAGTGGCCCGGCCTGGTCGCCGCCACCCGCACCCATTCCCGTACGGCCGCCCGGCCGGCCCCGGGACGCTTCCCGCTGGTTCTGCTCTCCCCCGGCTTCGGTACGCCCCGGGCCACGCTGACCGGGCTCGCGGAGGAACTGGCGAGCCGGGGGTACGTCGTGGCGACGGCGGACCACGCGTACGAGTCGACCGGTACGGAGCTGCCCGACGGGCGGGTCCTCCCCTGTGCCGCCTGTGACGAGGTGGACGCGCAACCGGACGAGGCCGGGCGGCGCAGGGTGCTGGCCGCCGTCGCCGGCGGGCGGGCCGCCGACTTCTCGTTCCTGCTGGACCGGTTGACGGGGCCGCGCCCGGCCTGGCGGCACGCCGGGACGATCGACCCGCGGCGGGTGGGCATGGCGGGCCACTCCATCGGGGGCAACGCGGCCGCCTCCACGATGGCCGCCGACCGGCGGGTGGACGCGGGCGTCACCATGGACGGGACGTTCTTCGACCCGCTCCCGGCCCGGGGGCTGGACCGGCGGCCGTTCCTGATGCTGGGGACCGAGGCGGGGCACGCTCCCGGCGCCGACACGTCCTGGGACGAGGGCTGGGACCGGCTGGACGGCTTCAAGCGCTGGCTGACGGTCCGGGACTCCGGGCACTTCACCTTCACGGACACCCCGGTGATCGGGGAGCAGCTGGGCATCGTGGATCCGGCCGTCCCGCTCTCCGCGGCCCGTTCGACCACGATCACCCGCGCCTATGTGACCGCGTTCTTCGACCGGAGCCTGCGCGGCCGGCCCGCCCGGCTGCTGGACGGCCCGGCCCCGGCCCATCCCGAGGTGCTCTTCCGGCACCCCTGACGGGGGAGGCCACGACAGCGCCCCCGGGCCGTCCACGTACGGATACGTGGTGGCCCGGGGGCGTTGTCGTGTCCGCCGGTGCGCTACGCGGTGGCGGGCACCGCGGTCTTCGGCTCCGCGTCGCGGATCTCTTCGCGGTCGGCGTCGTCGCCGAAGGAGTCGATCGGGGAGGGCGAGGCGGAGTTGTACGCGTCGTGGTCGAGGATCTTCTCGCGGGCCGCGACGATCACCGGGACCAGCGCCTGGCCGGCCACGTTGGTGGCGGTGCGCATCATGTCCAGGATCGGGTCGATGGCCATGAGCAGGCCGACGCCCTCCAGCGGGAGGCCCAGCGTGGACAGGGTGAGGGTCAGCATGACCGTCGCGCCGGTGAGTCCGGCGGTGGCCGCCGAGCCGATCACCGAGACGAAGGCGATCAGGAGGTAGTCGCCGATGCCCAGCTGCACGTCGAAGATCTGCGCGATGAAGATCGCCGCCAGCGCGGGGTAGATCGCGGCGCAGCCGTCCATCTTCGTGGTCGCGCCGAACGGCACGGCGAACGAGGCGTACTCCTTCGGGACGCCGAGGCGCTCGGTGACCCGCTGGGTGACCGGCATGGTGCCGACCGAGGAGCGGGAGACGAAGGCCAGCTGGATCGCGGGCCAGGCGCCCTTGAAGAACTGGAGCGGGCTGATCTTGGCGACGGTGGCCAGGAGCAGCGGGTAGACGCCGAACATCACCAGGGCGCAGCCGATGTAGACGTCGGCGGTGAACGTCGCGTACTTGCCGATGAGGTCCCAGCCGTAGTCGGCGATGGCGTAGCCGATGAGGCCGACGGTGCCGATCGGGGCGAGGCGGATGACCCACCACAGGGCCTTCTGGAGCAGCTCCAGGATCGCCTGGCTGAGGGTGAGGATCGGCTTGGCCCTGTCGCCGAGCTTGAGGGCGGCGATACCGGCGACGGCGGCCATGAAGACGATCTGGAGCACGTTCAGCTCGGTGAACGGCGTGATCACGTCACCGGGGACGATGCCGGTCAGGAAGTCGATCCAGCTGCCCTTGGTCTCGGAGAGCGCGCCGTCCTTCGGCGTCAGGCCGGTGCCCGAGCCCGGGTTGGTGACCAGACCGATCGTGAGGCCGATGGCGACCGCGATCAGCGAGGTGATCATGAACCAGAGCAGGGTGCGGGTGGCCAGCCGGGCGGCGTTGTTGACCTGCCGCAGGTTGGTGATCGACACGAGGATCGCGAAGAAGACCAGCGGGGCGACGGCCAGCTTCAGCAGTTGGACGAAGAGCGAGCCGATCTCGTCGAGGGTGGTGACGAGCCAGCCGAGGTCCTGGCTGCGGGCCAGCCAGCCGAGCAGCACACCGAGGACCAGACCGGTGACGATCTGGGCCCAGAACGGGACCTTGGGTATACGGGGACGGGACCCGGAGCCGGAGCCTGTGGGCTGCTCGGCCTCGGGGGCGGTGGACGCGGGGTTCGCGGACACGGACACACTCCAGTGAGGACGCATCGGGACACACGGAAGCCATCCGTGCGGTCGTGCGATGGAACGGGGACGGGGTCGCGGCGCCCGCGTCGAGGGGCGGCGCCGCTGCATGATGCCGTATCAGACCTGGCGGCAACAGACCGCGGACATACAGCGGCAGAGGTCGACATGCAGGCGCGCCACGAGCGGGGGGCTCGCGGCATGACGGAGGCGCACAGCTGTCTTCACATTGAATACGTTAACACTTGAACTTTGAGAACCTCAAAGTCCTTCTTTGGCTCAGGGGCGCCGTTCCCGCCCCGCACCTGTCCGGAAAACGCCGCGGACCCCGTGCTGGAGCGGTTCGCTCCGGTACGGGGTCCGGCAGAGAGGAAGGGGTCGCGCGGCGCGCGTGTGAGGAACCTTACTGAACGGCGTCCTCGCGGGTGCGGTTGGCGTCCAGGCGGGCCTTGGTGCGGTCGACGCCGGCGACGATCTGCTGGGACATCTCGTCGCGCTGCTTGCGCAGCAGTACATAGCTGAGCGGGGCGGAGAGGACGAGGCCGAGGAGGATCACCCAGATCATGTTGGAGCCGCCGAGGCCCGAGGGGATCAGCCCGAAGTGGACGGCGACACCGGCGACGAAGAAGCAGCCGACGAAGATCAGCAGACGCAACGCCGTGTAACGGATCATCGCGCTCGGCTTGGCAGCGGACACGGCTGGCCCTCTCTTCCCATGGACTGTCGGCACACTTCTGCCCGTCCAGTGAAGCATGGCCCGAATTCTCTCGGTTCAGGGGGTTGCCGCGGCTCCCAGTGGCAGCAGCATGATGATGTCCTCCCGGTCGTCGCCGGGGGCGAGGCGGATGGCGTCCGGGACCCGGCCGACCTCCTTGTAGCCGCAGCCGGTGTAGAAGCGGTCGTTGCCGGTGCCGCCCCGGCAGGTGAGCCGGATGGCCTCGATGCCCTCGATGGAGCGCGCGGCGTCGGCTGCGGCCGCCATGAGATCGCGGCCGCAGCCCTGGCCCTGGAGGCGGGGGTGGACCATGACCGTGTAGAGCCACAGCCAGTGCTTCATCAGCCGGTGCTCGTTGAGCGTGAGGAAGGCCGTGGCGACGACCGCGCCGTCCTCGTCCCGGCCGACCAGGAGCCTGACCGTGCCCCTCTCCATGGCGGCGAGGTGCTTGAGCAGATCGGGCCGGACCTCCTCGGGGGTGACGGGCGGTACGAAGCCGACGGCTCCGCCCGCGTTGGTCACATCGGCCCACAGGGCGGTGATGCCGTCACGGAGATCGGGGGTGAAGGAGGGATCGAACTCAAAGGTAAGGGCCATAGTGCAACAGTAAGCATTACTCCGAGGGTGGCTCAACCTCGTCCGGACCATGCGAAAGCCCCGGCCGGGGACGGCGGCCGGGGCTTCGTGCATCACGGGACGCACCTCAGACGTACGTCACGGGACACACCTCAGACGCGCATCGGCTGCGGCGACTCGCGCAGGTCCGCGTCCGGGCCCGGGTACTCGCGCAGGATCTCGTACCGGGTGTTCCGCTCGACCGGCCGGAAACCGGCGTCGCGGATCAGGTCGAGCAGGTCGTCGCGGCCGAGCTTGTTCGGCGTACCGAAGTCGTCGGCGTCGTGCGTGATCTTGTACTCGACGACCGAGCCGTCCATGTCGTCCGCGCCGTGCTGGAGCGCGAGCTGGGCGGTCTGCACGCCATGCATCACCCAGAACACCTTCACGTGCGGGACGTTGTCGAAGAGGAGACGGGAGACCGCGAAGGTCTTCAGCGCCTCCGCGCCGGTCGCCATCGTCGTGCGCGCCTGGAGCTTGTTGCGGACCTTGCCGTCCTTCATGTCCACGAAGTCGTGCTGGTAGCGCAGCGGGATGAAGACCTGGAAGCCGCCGGTCTCGTCCTGCATCTCCCGCAGCCGCAGCACGTGGTCGACGCGGTGACGGTGCTCCTCGATGTGCCCGTACAGCATCGTCGCGGGGGTCTTGAGCCCCTTCTCGTGCGCGAGGCGGTGGATGCGCGACCAGTCCTCCCAGTGGGTGCGGTGGTCGACGATGTGCTGGCGGACCTCCCAGTCGAAGATCTCCGCGCCGCCGCCGGTCAGCGATTCGAGACCGGCCTCGATCAGCTCGTCGAGGATCTCGGAGGCCGAGAGCCCGGAGATCGTCTCGAAGTGGTGGATCTCCGTCGCCGTGAACGCCTTCAGCGCCACGTCCGGCAGGGCTTCCTTCAGCGCGCTGAGCGAGCGCGGGTAGTAGCGCCACGGGAGGGTCGGGTGGAGGCCGTTGACGATGTGGAGCTCGGTGAGGTTCTCGTTCTCCATCGCCTTGGCGAGGCGGACGGCCTCCTCGATGCGCATCGTGTACGCGTCCTTCTCGCCCGGCTTGCGCTGGAACGAGCAGTACGCGCACGAGGCGGTGCACACGTTCGTCATGTTGAGGTGACGGTTGACGTTGAAGTGCACCACGTCGCCGTTCTTGCGCGTGCGCACCTCGTGCGCCAGGCCGCCCAGCCACGCCAGGTCGTCGGACGCGTACAGGGCGATCCCGTCCTCGCGGGTCAGCCGCTCGCCGGCCCGGACCTTCTCCTCCAGCTCGCGCTTGAGTCCCGCGTCCACTAGGCCGCCTCCCATATCTCCGTGTATCAGACTCCGACCAACCGTACGCCTACGACTCTTCCGGGAGTTCCCCGACCCGGTTCTCCCACTTGGTGGAGAGCACGATCGTCGTGCGCGTCCGCGAGACGCCCTTCGTGCCGCTGAGGCGGCGGATCGTCTTCTCCAGGCCGTCCACGTCGCCGACGCGCACCTTGAGCATGTACGAGTCGTCGCCCGCGATGAACCAGCAGTCCTCGATCTCCGCGAGGTCCTTGAGGCGGTGCGCCACGTCCTCGTGGTCGGCGGCGTCCGAGAGCGAGATCCCGATCAGCGCGGTGACGCCGAGGCCCAGCGACGCGGAGTCGACGGTGGCGCGGTAGCCGGTGATGACACCGGCGGTTTCCAGCCGGTTGATGCGGTCGGTGACGCTGGGCCCGGAGAGCCCCACGAGCCGTCCCAGCTCGGCGTACGAGGCCCTGCCGTTCTCCCTGAGGGCCTGGATGAGCTGCCTGTCCACCGCGTCCATATGACTGAAACCTTCCATTGTTCAGCAGTACCGCGAGTTTACGTGTAGAATCTAAGGCATGCAGGGCCGACACCCTGCAAATCTTCTAGAACATCCAAGAAACGCTTTCGAATCTTCAGGAGTGAACTTCACCGTGTACACGATCGAGATGGCCTACGCCCGGATGCGCGAGCTGCAGGACCTGGCCAACCGCTCGCGTGCCCACCAGCCCGCCGCCGCGCACCGCGTCGACAAGACCCGCTCCCCGCGCTCGCACAAGAAGCGCTGACCCGGGCCTCTCACCCCTCGGGGCTGCGGGAGCCGCCACCGAGCTCTCCCTCCCAGCGGCGGTACAGCCGGTGTTCCACCCCGGCCGCGTCCAGCACCCGCCCCGCGACGAAATCCACCAGGTCCTGGATGTGCGTCGCGCCCGCGTAGAACGCCGGAGAGGCGGGCAGCACGACCGCGCCCGCCTCGTCCAGGGCCACCATCTGCTTCAGCGTCTGGCCGCTCAGCGGGGTCTCGCGCACCGCGACGACGAGCGGGCGGCGCTCCTTGAGCGTCACGCTCGCGGCCCGCTGGAGCAGATCCTTCGACAGACCGAGCGCCACTCCGGCCACACAGGCCGTCGAGGCCGGCACGATGAGCATCCCCTTCGCCGGGTACGACCCGGAGGACGGCCCGGCGGCCAGATCCCCGGCCGGCCAGTGGCGTACGCGCTCCAGCTCCGCGTCCCCCACCGCGAAGGCGTCCGGCTTCCCGTCGGCGCCGCGATCCAGCCAGACCCGCAGGTCCTCGCGCCAGTGCCCGTCCCGGAAGGCGATGCCCGTCTCGTCCAGCAACGTGAGGCGCGAGGCCCGGCTCACCACCAGGTCGACGCTCTCGCCGGCCGCCAGGAGCCCGCGCAGGACGGCGGCCGCGAACGGGGTACCCGAAGCACCGGAGACCCCGACAATCCAAGGCCGTCGCCGCTGTTGAGTCATTGAAGTCCTGGATTCCACACCCGCGAGCCTATCCGGCGCGCCTTCGCGCACGGCACCCGGAACCGGGCGGGCGCCACAGACGTTCTCCGGGTGACGGGCAACCCGGGGGCAGGGGCAGACCATGGGCGACTACTGGACCACCGACCGCACCACGGACCACGGCACCACCGGCAGCGCGCGGGCCCTGACCGCCGGACTTCTGGTGGGGGGCTGGGTGGCCCTGCTGTGGGTCCTCGAAGGGATCGACGTGGCCACCGGCCACGCCCTGGACACCTACGGCATCAGCCCGCGCGAGATGTCCGAGCTGCGGGACGTGGTGCCCGCCGCGTTCCTGCACAGCGGCTGGGAGCACGTGGCCTCCAACAGCGTCCCGCTGCTGGTCCTCGGCTTCATAGCCGCCCTCGCCGGGCTCCGCCGGTTCGCCGCCGTCGTGGCCACGGTCATCGTGGCCAGCGGCCTCGGCGTCTGGCTGACCGCCCCGGAGAACACGATCACGCTCGGCGCGTCCGGTGTGGTCTTCGGGCTGCTGGGCTATCTGCTGGTCCGCGGCTTCGTGGACCGCCGCCCCTGGGACATCCTCATCGGCGTCGGTGTCGCCGTGGTCTACGGCTCGCTGCTCTGGGGCGTCCTGCCGACCCAGTCGGGCGTCAGCTGGCAGGGGCACCTGTTCGGGCTGATCGGCGGAGTGGCGGCGGCGTTCCTCTTCCGCCGCCCGTCCACGCGCCGCGGCCCGGACAACCTGGTCACGGTCTGAGCCGTCCCGCGCGACCGGGACGCGCTTACGGGGTCAGGCCCCGCGCCAGCAGGTCCAGCAGCGCGCAGGCGAACAGCGCGATGCCGATGAAGCCGTTCACCGAGAAGAACGCCCGGTTCAGCCGGGACAGATCGTGCGGCCGCACGACCCGGTGCTCGTAGACGAACGCCACGGCGACGATCGCCATGCCGATCCAGTAGAAGACCTCGGCGTCCGTGGCCAGCCCGAACCACACCAGCAGCCCGGTCGTGATCACGTGGCAGACCCGCGCGCCCCACAGCGCGGCCGGGATCCCGAAGCGCGCCGGGAAGGAGAGCACCCCGTGCGCCCGGTCGGCCCGGACGTCCTGGCAGGCGAAGATCAGGTCGAAGCCGCCGATCCAGATCCCCACCGCGAGCCCGAGGATCACCGCGTCCCACGACCAGCTGCCGGTCACCGCGAGCCAGGCGCCGACCGGGCCGATGGCCTGCGCGAGCCCCAGGATGGCGTGCGGGAAGTTCGTGAACCGCTTGCCGTACGGGTAGACCACCATCGGCACGACCGCGACCGGCGCGAGCACCAGGCAGAGCGGGTTGAGCAGGGCGGCGGCGCCCAGGAAGACGGCCAGCGCGACGATCGCGCCGGTCCACGCGGACTTCACCGACACCGCGCCGGTCACCAGCTCACGGCCCGCGGTGCGCGGGTTCCGGGCGTCGATCTCCCGGTCGATGATCCGGTTGGCGGCCATCGCGAACGTCCGCAGCCCCACCATCGCCAGGGTGACCAGCAGCAGGACACCCCAGTGGATCGTGCCGTCCAGCCGGAACATCGCGGTCAGCGCGGCGATGTAGGCGAAGGGCAGCGCGAAGACCGAGTGCTCGATCATCACGAGCCGCAGGAACGACCTGACCTTGCCGCTGGAGGGCGCGGGGCCCTGGACGGACGCCGCTTCTGCCGCACTGCTCACAGCCCGTATTCCTTCCAGCGGCGGTCGACCTTCGCCGCCGTCTCCGGGTCGGAGACGACCATCTCCGGCCACCCGCCGTCCCGGGTGTAGCCCTCGGTGGGCAGCTTCTTCGTGGCGTCGATGCCCGCCTTGCCGCCCCAGAACTGCTGGTAGGAGGCGTGGTCGAGGTGGTCGACCGGGCCTTCGGTGACCGTGAGGTCGCGGGCGTAGTCGGTGTTGCCGAGCGCCCGCCAGGCCACCTCGTGCAGATCGTGGACGTCGCAGTCGGAGTCGACGACCACGATCAGCTTGGTCAGCGACATCATGTGCGCGCCCCAGATCGCGCTCATCACCTTCTGGGCGTGCTTCGGGTACTTCTTGTCGATCGAGACGATCGCGCAGTTGTGGAAGCCGCCCGCCTCGGGCAGGTGGTAGTCCACGATGTCCGGCACGATGATCTTCAGCAGCGGCAGGAAGAACCGCTCCGTGGCCCGTCCCAGCGGCCCGTCCTCGGTCGGCGGGCGGCCCACCACGATGGACTGGAGCAGCGGCCGCTTGCGCATGGTGACGCAGTCGATGGTCAGTGCGGGGAACGGTTCCTGCGGGGTGTAGAAGCCGGTGTGGTCCCCGAACGGGCCCTCGGGCAGCATCTCGCCCGGCTCCAACCAGCCCTCGATGACGACCTCCGCCTGCGCGGGGACCTGGAGCGGCACGGTCTTGCAGTCGACCATCTCGATCCGCTTGCCCTGGACGAACCCGGCGAAGAGGTACTCGTCGATGTCCCCGGGCAGCGGCGCGGTGGAGGCATACGTGACGGCGGGCGGGCAGCCGAAGGCGATGGCGACGGGCAGCCGCTCACCGCGCCGGGCGGCGACCTGGTAGTGGTTGGCGCTGTCCTTGTGGATCTGCCAGTGCATCCCGATGGTGCGCTTGTCGTGCCGCTGGAGCCGGTAGAGGCCCAGGTTCCGGACGCCGTTCTCGGGGTGCTTGGTGTGGGTGAGGCCCAGGTTGAAGAACGAGCCGCCGTCCTCGGGCCAGGTGAACAGCGCGGGCAGCTTGTCCAGGTCGACGTCGTCGCCGGTCAGCACCACTTCCTGGACGGGCGCGTCGCCGGACTTCACCTTCTTCGGCGGCACGTGCACCATCGAGCCGAGCTTCCCGAAGGCCTCCCGTACCCCGACGAAGCCCTGCGGCAGCTCCGGCTTGAGGAGCCCGCCGATCCTGTCGCTGATGTCGTTGTACGACTTCAGCCCGAGCGCCTTGAGCAGGCGCCGGTCGGTACCGAAGACGTTCATGGCCAGGGGCATCAAGGACCCCTTGACGTTCTCGAACAGCAGGGCCGGGCCGCCCGCCTTGTTGACCCGGTCGACGATCTCGCCGACCTCCAGGTGGGGGTCGACCTCGACCTTGACGCGCTTGAGATCGCCATCGCGCTCAAGGGCCCGGAGCAGGGAGCGAAGATCGTCGTAAGCCATGCGGTCCAGTTTGTCATCCCCGCCCCCGCCGGCCCGCCGGGGCTCCCCCGTCCCACGCCCCGGATCCTTCATGACGAGCCGGTACCCTGGCCGCGATACGGGGCAATCGTCCCGCCCGCCGCCGCTTCCTGGGGGACGCACCATGAGAGCCCTGATGTTCATCGTCCCGCTGGCTCTGACGATCTACGCGTTCATCGACTGCCTGAACACCTCGGAGGAGGACACCAAGCATCTGCCGAAGATCGCCTGGGTCTTCATCATCCTGCTGTTCTGGATCGTCGGCCCGGTCGTCTGGCTCGCCGCCGGCAAGAACCGCCACAACCGGGCCGGGGGCGCGGGGCCCGCCTCGTGGCAGCCGGGCAGGCGGCAGCAGTGGGTGGCCCCGGACGACAACCCTGACTTCCTGAAGTCCCTCAAGGACGACCGCAAGCCCGAGGCGGAGGCCGAGGCCGACGCCGAGGAGGAGCCGGGCCGTCGCGACGGCGGTACGGGCCCCGACGACAAGGCCCCGCCGGCGTCCTGACGGCGCACCACCGGCACACAGCGAAAAGGCTCCCCGGACGGGATTCCGTCCGGGGAGCCTTTCGCGTCGTGCGCGGGTCGCTCAGACGCCCGCGTAGGAGTGCAGGCCGGAGACGAAGATGTTCACGCCGTAGTAGTTGAACAGCCAGCAGGCGAAGGCGACGAGCGCCAGGCAGGCGGCCTTGCGGCCCTTCCAGCCCGCGGTGGCGCGCGCGTGCAGATAGGCGGCGTAGGCGACCCAGGTGATGAAGGACCAGACCTCCTTGGGGTCCCAGCCCCAGTACCGGCCCCAGGCGTCGCCCGCCCAGATCGCCCCGGCGATGATCGTGAACGTCCACAGCGGGAAGACGGCCGCGTTGATCCGGTACGAGAACTTGTCCAGCGAGGCGGCCGAAGGCAGCCGCTCCATGACCGAGGAGGCGAACTTCCCGGGCGTGCCGCCGGAGGCGAGCTTGTTCTCGTAGCTGTCGCGGAAGAGGTAGAGGATCGTGCCGACCGCGCCGAGGTAGAACACGGCGCCGCAGAGGATCGCGGTCGAGACGTGGATCCACAGCCAGTACGAGTGCAGGGCGGGCACCAGCTGGTCGCTGTCGGTGTACAGCGTGGTGACCGCGATGCCGAGGTCCAGCAGGACGGTGGTGACCAGCGGGAGGCCGATCCAGCGGACGTTCTTCTTCAGCGCGAGCAGCACCAGGTAGGAGCCGACCGCCACCGTGGAGAAGGTGATGGAGAACTCGTACATGTTGGCCCAGGGGGCCCGCTGCACGGACAGGGCGCGGGTGATGACCCCGCCCGCCTCGACGAGGAAGGCCACCACGGTCAGCGAGACCGCGATCCGGCCGTACAGGTCGCCCTTGAACGTGCCGCCCGCCGCACCCGGGCCGTCGGGCACGTCCCGCGTACCGGTGGCGGAGCGGGTGATGACCTCGGGCCGCTCCAGCACGGCCGTGCCACCGGCCTGCGCCTTGACCGCGGGGGCGGCGGAGGCCCGGGCGGAGGAGGCGGACAGCGCGGCGGCCGTGCGGCCGACCTTGCTGCGGCTGCCGAAGACCCACTCCGCGATGTGCGCGAAGAACGCCAGGGTGTAGACGGCCATCGACGAATAGATCAGCACGTTGCTGGCTTCGGCCAGGCTCTCGTTGGTTGCGGCGGCGAGATTCACTTCTCAGCCCCTTCGGCAGGTGCTTCGGCAGGGTGTACGGGCCGGCTCCCGGCCTCGTTGGTGGCATCGGTCGCGGCGGACGCGTCCGGTTTCTCCGGGGCGACGGGCGCCGTCGTGACGAGGGCGGCCGACAGGTCGCCCAGTTCCTCGGGGAGCTTCGCGGACTCGCTGCGGCCGAGGCCCGCCATCTCCACGACCGTGACGCCGTCGGCACCCCGGACCGCCCGCACCCACACCCGGCGGCGCTGGATGAACAGCGATCCGGCGAGTCCGGCGATGGCGGCGACGGCACCGCCGAGCGCCCAGCCGTTGCCCGGCTGCTGCGAGATCTGGAAGCTGGCCCACTCCTCCACGCCGTCGAAGGTGATGGACCCCGCGCCGTCGGGCAGGTCGAGCTTCTCGCCGGGCATCAGCAGCTTCTTGAGCAGCTCGCCGTCCTTGTCCTTGAACTCCTTCATCTTGGACGTGTCGAGCTGGTAGACGTTCTGCGCGAGCCCGGAGTCGACGCCGAGGGAGCCCTGGTAGGCGCTGAGTGCCAGGACGGGGAAGTCCAGCGCCGGGAACTGCGAGAACATCTGGCCCTTGCCGTGACCGGCGAAGGTCGGCACGAAGAACGCCTTGAAGCCCAGCTGGGTCTTCTTCCCGTTCTTGTCCCTGTAGCCGTCCATCACCTTGATCGCGCCGGACGAGGTGATGTTGTTGTCGATCGGCAGGAGCGGCACGGCGGACTTCGAGACGACCTTGCCCGTGCCGTCCCGGACGGTGACGACGGGCGCGTAGCCGTGGGCGATCAGATAGACCTTGGTGCCGTCCACGACGAGCGGTTCGTTGACCTTGATGACGCCCTTGCGCTCCGCGCCGTCGGCCCCCTCGGCGTACGTCACCCGGGCCTCGAAGGTCCGCGGGGTGCCGCGCTGCGGGCCGCTCTTCTCGTACGTACCGACGAAGTCGTCCAGGACGAAGCTGAACGGGGCCAGCGAGTCGGAGTCGTAAAGCGAGCCCGACTTGAAGTCGTCGTACTGGGTGAGCGTGTTGGAGAAGCCGTCGCCCTCGACGACCAGCTTGCCGCCCTCGGACTTGAAGAGCTGCCCGGAGGCGAAGGCGATCAGCATCACGATCAGGGCGATGTGGAAGACCAGGTTCCCGGCCTCGCGGAGGTAGCCCTTCTCGGCGGCGACCGCGTCGCCCACCTCGTGGCCGCGGAAGCGCCGCCCGCGCAGCATCGCGAGGGCCGCCGCGCGGACCTCCTCGGGCTCGGCCTCCGTGCGCCAGGTGGTGTACGCGGGCAGCCGGGTCAGCCGCTTCGGCGCGCCCGGCGGGCGGCTGCGGAGCTGGCCGACGAACTGGCCGGTGCGCGGCACGATGCAGCCGATGAGCGAGACGAACAGCAGGATGTAGATCGCGGAGAACCACACCGAGCTGTAGACGTCGAAGAGCTGGAGCGCCTCGTAGACCGGGGTGAGCGTGGTGTGCTGCTCCTTGAAGGCCTGCACCTTCATGTCGTCGACGCTGGTCTGCGGGATCAGCGACCCAGGGATCGCCCCGAGGGAGAGCAGGAAGAGCAGGATCAGCGCCACCCGCATCGAGGTGAGCTGCCGCCAGAACCAGCGCACCCAGCCGATCACGCTCATCGCGGGCACGCCCGCCCCGGTATCGGGGCGCTCCTCGCGGGGCGCGGTGGAGAGCTGTTCCCCGGCGGCGCCGTGGGAGCCCTGCTCGTCCTCCTCCTCGCGCTGCCGCGTCTCTGTGCTGTTCGCCTTGCTCATTGGACTCAGATCCCTACAACGAAGCCGCTGGACCAGCTCTGCATCTGCTGCATGAGCGTGGCCCACACGCCGGTCAGCAGCAGGATTCCGGTCACGATCATCATGCCGCCGCCGATCCGCATCACCCATGCGTAGTGGCGCTTGACCCAGCCGAACGCGCCGAGCGCCCTGCGGAAGGCGACGGCGGCCAGGACGAACGGGACACCGAGTCCGAGACAGTACGCGACGGTCAGTATCGCGCCGCGTCCGGCGGTGGCGCTCTGGGTCGAGAGCGCCAGCACGGAGGAGAGCGTCGGGCCGATGCACGGGGTCCAGCCGATCCCGAACAGGGCGCCGAGCAGGGGTGCGCCGGCCAGACCGGTGACTGGCCGTTTGTGGAGGCGGAACTCGCGCTGCGTCACGCCCGGCAGGAGCCCCATGAAGAAGACGCCCATCAGGATCATCAGGACGCCGAGGACCTTGTTGAGCACCTCGGAGTAGGCCTGGAGCTCTTGGCCGAAATAGCCGAAGAGCGCGCCGGTGGAGGCGAACACCGCGGTGAAGCCGAGGACGAACAGCGAGGCGCCGGCCACCACCCGGCCCCGGCGTGCGTCGGCCAGGTCGGTGCCGCTGACCCCGGTGACGTAACTCAGATAGCCGGGCACCAGCGGGAGGACGCACGGCGAGAAGAAGGAGATGAGACCGGCCAGCAGGGCGAGCGGCAGAGCGACCAGCAGCGCCCCGGACAGGACGGTGTCGTTGTACGCGGCCAGCGTGACGGTCTCGTGGTGGGCGGCGAGCGGGATCACCGGATCACTTCTCCGCGATGATCGGGTCGATCATCTCGCGCAGCTCGTCCGCGTTCAGCGCCTGGAGCGTGCGGGCCGCGATCTTGCCGTCCCGGTCGATGACCACGGTGGACGGGATGGCCTGCGGGTTCAGGGTGCCCTTGGGGAAGCGGAGGATGAGCTTGCCGATCGGGTCGTAGAAGCTGGGGTACTTCACCCCGTAGTCCTTCTCGAAGTTGATCGCCTTGTCCCGCTCGGGGTCCCGGGTGTTTATCCCGACGAACTGGACACCCTGGTCCTTCGTCTCCTCGGAGACCTGGGCGAAGTACTTCGCCTCCAGCCGGCAGGGGCCGCACCAGGAGCCCCAGACGTTGAGCACGACGACCTTGCCCTGGTAGTCCGCGACGTCGAGCGGCTTGCCGTCCAGCCCCTCGCCGTCGAGCTTCGGCGCGGCCACCCGGTCCGCCTTCGCGACGGTGGAGATGCCTCCGCTGCCGGTGATGAAGTTGGTGTTGCCGCCACCCCCGGCCTTGTTGCCGTCGCCGCACGCGGACAGTGTCAGGGCACCGGCCACGGCGGTGGCGGCGAGCAGGGTGAAGCGGCGTCGGGACGCGCGGCCAAAGCTCATGTGAAAAGTTTCGCATGGCAGTTTCCGGGGATCTGCGCGCCCCCCTCGGTGCCCGTAAAGCCCCTTGTCAAGCCTGTTTAAAGAAGGAGTTCCAGCCGCCTGCGGGCGCCTGTCCGACGTCCAGCGTCCGGAGCTTGGCGAGCACGGCGGGATCCTGGGCGTCGAGCCAGTCGACGTACTGCCGGAACGAGACGAGACGCACGTCGTCCTTGTCCGCGACCTTCTTGATCACTTCTTCCACGGCGTCCATGTAAATGCCGCCGTTCCACTCCTCGAAGTGGTTGCCGATGTAGAACGGCGCGCGATTCGACTCGTAGGCGCGCTGGAATCCGGCGAGATAGGCGCCGGTCGCCTGCTGCCGCCAGCCGGGATAACGCGAAGGCATGCCCTTGGTCGAATTATTCGACTGGTTGGCGAGGATGTTGTAGTCCATCGAGAGGACCTCGAAGGAGTGGCCGGGGAACGGCATCGCCTGGAGCGGCAGGTCCCAGACGCCGCCGCGCTTCACGGGCCAGGTCTGACGACCGCCGGGCGAGCTGGCGTCGTAGCGCCAGCCCAGCTTGCGCGCGGTCGGCAGGAGGTTGTCCTGGCCGAGCAGACAGGGGGTGCGGCCGCCGACCAGTTCCTTGCGGTAGTCGAACGGGAGCGGCTCCTCGTTCTCCCAGCCGGTGTTGGTCCGCCATTCCGTGACGAACGACATAGCCTGATTGATCTCGCTGTGCCATTGGGCCGGAGTCCAGCGCTCCACGGATCCGGAACCGCCGCAGAAATGCCCGTTGAAGTGGGTGCCGATCTCATGGCCGTCCAGCCACGCCTGACGTACGTACTTCAGTGTGTCCTTGACGTGATCATCGGTGAGATAGCCGATGTCGGAGGCGCCGCGGGGGTTGTTCGGCGGACGGTAGAGGGACTTCTTCGACTCGGGCAGCAGATAGATGCCGGAGAGGAAGAAGGTCATCGCCGCGTCGTGTTCCTTGGCGAGTTCGAGAAAGCGCGGGAAGAGCCCGTTGCCGACCTCGCCCGCACCGTCCCAGGAAAAGATCACGAACTGCGGCGGCTTCTGGCCGGGTTCGAGCGGGACCGGGGCCTCGGGCTGATGGGGCTGCTTGCCGGTGTCGGCCGTCGAACCGTCACCGATCAGCCGGACCTTGTTCTTCGGCGAACCGTTTCCACTGCCGTTGCCTCCGGCGCCGGAGTCGCCCGCGCCCGTGCCGCCCCGGCCGGACCCCCCATCACCGGCGGAGCCCGAGGTGCCACAGGCGGCGAGCCCGATCGCGGCTGCGGCCCCGAGCCCTGCGCCGAGCAGGCCCCTTCGATCGATGTCGCGCATACCGTCCCCATCTGCGGTCGTTTTATCTCAAGTCCATACAAACTGCTGCAGGGTTAGATGAGGTGCGCAACACGTCGGTTCCGTGCATTTAGGGACTTTCTTTGCGCTTTACCTTCCGATCGCGACGAGACGCCCATGCGGCTCTCGCACATCCTCACGAGCCACCCTGAAGGCGGGGACGCGGGAACGGCCCTCCGCAGTTCTGCCACCGGCCGGCGGATCGCGGATCGCGGGCCGGACGGACAGCGGATCGACTTCCCCGCCCCGTCGAACTCATGCGCGGTCGCGGGGATCGTTCGCCGTGCCGGCCGGGGGGGGCGCCGCCGAGCGTTCGACGCGGGGGGGGGACGGGCGACACGGAAAAAGGGGACGGGACCGCCCGCCGCAGTGTGCGGCAGCCGGTCCCGTACGTCCGTCTCGTCCTGGCGTCGTGCCGTGGCGCCCGGGGTTGGCACCCCGTGTTGGCGCCCCGTGTTGGCGCCCCGTGTTGCCGTCCGTGGCGTCGGACTACGCCCCGAACGCCTTCGACTGGCCCTTCGCGGCCTTCCCCTTCACCGGCTTGGCCCCGGCCAGCAGATGCGCGGGCACCAGGTCCCGGGCCGGCTCCGAGTAGCCGACCGAGACGATCTTGTCGCCCCGGTAGGTGAAGCTGGTCAGCGAGGCCAGCGTGCACTGCCGCTTGCGCGGGTCGTGCCACAGGCGGCGGCGCTCCACGAAGGACCGCAGGATCCAGATCGGCAGCTGGTGGCTGACGCAGACCGCCTCGTGCCCGCGCGCCGCGTCCCGCGCCGTGTCGATCGCGCCCATCATCCGGACGACCTGCTCGATGTACGGCTCGCCCCAGGACGGCTTGAACGGGTTGGTGAGGTGCTTCCAGTTGTCCGGCTTGCGCAGCGCGCCGTCGCCGACGCCGAAGGTCTTGCCCTCGAAGACGTTGGCGGCCTCGATCAGCCGGGCGTCGGTGGCCAGGTCCAGGCCGTGCGCCTTCGCGATGGGGTCGGCGGTCTCCTGGGCGCGCTCCAGCGGGGAGGCGACGACATGGGTGATGTCGCGCTTCTCCAGGTGCTCGGCGACCCGGTCGGCCATCTTCCGGCCCAGGTCGGAGAGGTGGTAGCCGGGGCGGCGGCCGTAGAGCACGCCGTCCGGGTTGTCCACCTCGCCGTGCCGGACGACGTGCACCACGGTCAGCTGCTCGTCGCGGTCGACGCCTTCGGAGCCGGAGCCTTCGGGGCCGGTGCTGTTCTGGCTCATGCGGTGGCCTCCGATGCGGCGCGGGCGGCGGCGGGCAGGGCGGCGGCGATGCGCTCGATCGCCCGCTCGTCGTGGGCCGTGGAGACGAACCAGGACTCGAACGCCGAGGGCGGCAGGTAGACGCCCTGCTCCAGCATGGAGTGGAAGAACGCGGTGAAGCGGAAGACGTCCTGCTTCTTGGCGTCGTCGTAGTTCCGCACCGGCCGGTCGGTGAAGAAGACGGAGAACATGTTGCTCGCGGCCGACACCGTGTGCGCGACGCCCTCCTTGGTCAGCGCGTCGCCCACCAGGGAGCGCAGCTCGGCGGAGACCGCGTCGATCTTCGCGTACGCCGCGTCGTCCAGCAGCCGCAGCTGGGCGAGCCCGGCGGCCGTGGCGACCGGGTTCCCGGAGAGGGTGCCCGCCTGGTAGACCGGGCCGGCCGGGGCCAGGTGCGCCATCACGTCGCCGCGACCGCCGAAGGCCGCGGCGGGGAAGCCGCCGCCCATCACCTTGCCGAAGGTCATCAGGTCGGGGCGGACGCCGTCGACGCCGTACCAGCCGGCCTTCGACGTACGGAAACCCGTCATGACCTCGTCGGAGATGTACAGCGCGCCGTCGGCCGCGCAGAGCTCCTTGAGCCCGGCGTTGAAGCCGTCCGCCGGCGGGACGACGCCCATGTTGCCGGGCGAGGCCTCGGTGATCACGCAGGCGATCTCGCCCGGGTGCGCGGCAAAGGCGGCGCGGACCGCGTCCAGGTCGTTGTACGGCAGCACCACGGTGTCCCCGGCCGTGGCGCCCGTGACACCCGGGGTGTCGGGCAGCCCGAAGGTGGCCAGGCCCGATCCGGCGGCGGCGAGCAGCGCGTCCACGTGGCCGTGGTAGCAGCCGGCGAACTTCACGACCTTGGCCCGGCCCGTGAAGCCGCGGGCCAGCCGGATCGCCGACATCGTCGCCTCGGTGCCGGAGGAGACCAGGCGCACCTGCTCGACCGGCTCGATCCGCGCCACGATCTCCTCGGCGAGCGCGACCTCGCCCTCACCCGGCGTGCCGAAGGAGGTGCCCCGGGAGACCGCTTCCTGGACGGCTGCGATGACCTCGGGGTGAGAGTGGCCGAGAATCATCGGCCCCCACGAGCAGACGAGGTCGACGTACTCACGGCCGTCGGCGTCGGTGAGGTACGGACCGGTGCCGGAGACCATGAACCTGGGCGTACCGCCCACGGCCCGGAAGGCACGCACGGGAGAGTTCACGCCGCCGGGCGTCACGACGGACGCCCGGTCGAACAGCGACTGCGAAACTGGGGCTTCGTATGAATACGCCACTTTGGTCCTGATCTGCGATTCGGGTGTCGGAGGGGCCGGGCCGGGAAATCCCGAACGATCTCGGCCACCGGTGAGCAGGGAGGGCGCTCCCCTCGTATCACGAAAGAGCGTCAGTGCTCTCGCGTCTGCGAAACTGGGGCGTCACAGGGAAAGCTCACCCATGCCATGGTGTCAGAGGCACGGACGGTCTTTGCGGACAGGTGTTTCACCGCACTCCCGCGGGGGAGGTCACTGACACGATGATCGGGTTGCGCGGCGGGGGCTGTGTCTCCTAAGAAGTAGTCGGGTGGATGAGATATGCATCGCGGTGGCGGAGTGGGCGAAGGGACCGACGACCTGGGGCCCGAGCCTGCCCGGCGAGGGCGGCACCGGCGCAGGGCCGAGCGCGCACAGAGCAGGGGCGCGGAGAGCACGCCGCCCCCCGGGACCAGGAGCGGGGGCGGGATGGGGGTGACGTACAAGTATTTCGGCGCGCCGGACGGCGCCACCGCCGCACGGGTGCCCATCTCGATGCGCCCGGAGGAGCTCGGCGGTGACGAGCTGGGCATGGGCGGCATGTTCACCAAGATCAAGCCGGAGACCGTGGCCGCCATGGTCCTCACCGGCATCCAGGGCATACCCCTGCACAAGGTCCCCCCGCTGGAACTGGTCGTCCTCCACCCCGACTACGCCGTGGTCAAGCTCCCGATGACCGTCGTCGACCCGCTGCGCGGCGTCGGCGAGGAGTCGGTCGGCGCGGCGGCCTTCATCTGGTCCACGGTCCCCGACCGCGGCGGCCCGCGCGACGCGTTCAACGTCTACCAGCTGCTCCACGAGTGGCAGGACTTCTCCCACCGCCTGCACGACGCGGGACATCAGGCGTACTGCCTGGTCTGGCCCTGATCCCGGCTCTTCTCGGTCGATCCGGCCGCACAGCGGGTCGAGGCGTTCAAACAGACGCACCCACGCGCACGCGTCCGGTCACATTCCGGCCAGGTCTCAGGGGTATTTGGCCGACGACAGGTCTTCAGCCGACCCGCCCGGCACGCCGATGGACAGGACACCGACCATCGAGGAGGTCCGCCGTGGGCGACGTTCTGCTGGCCCTGTCCATCCCCGTGCTCGTCTTCGGCGGCGGCATCTACGCCGCCTGCGACTGCTGGTGGCGCCGCAGGCACCCGGCGCCACCGTCCCCGTACACCCACCGGGCGGCCCGGCTGGCAGAGCAGGAGATGCTCCTCCTCGCCGAGGAGATCGTCGACGACGCGTACGCCGCGCTCGGCCCCCTCTACGACGCGCCGTCCGACGCGCCCGCTCCCGCCGGCCCGCCCTCCGGGCTCAGCCCGCGGTCGTCCCGCTCGCCCCGGCCGCCGTCCCCCGCGTCCACCCCGGATCGCGCCCCGTCACCGCCAGCAGCCGTTCGAAAGCCGTAGCGCTCTCCGGCACCGGGAACGGCTCGCCGAACATATTCATCTCCCGGGCCTGCGGAGCCATCGCCGCCAGCCCCGGGCCCACCTCGTCCAGCACGCTCCGGTCCGGCTCGAAGTCCGTGCCGGTCGCCCGCGCCAGGTCCCAGGCGTGCACGGTCAGATCGCCGAGCACCATGAGCCCCACCGTCCGGGCCGGCAGCCCCATCCGCCCCGTCGTGCCCTCCTCGACACCCGGCACGCTCCACGCCGCCACCAGCCGGGCCGTCTCCTCGCCGAACCTGCCCCGCCAGTCGCCGTCCGCCACGAAGTCCGGCTCCTGACCAAAATCCACGTCCTCGCGGGCCGCCAGGGCCTGGAAGTTCACGACCACCAGGAACAGGTGGTTCAGCAGCGCCCGTACGTCGTACTCGGCGCAGGGCGTGGGGCCGCCCAGTTGCCCGTCGTCGATCCCCCGCACCACGGGCAGGGCCCGGTCCGCGGCGGTTTCCAGCAGTTCACCGATCGTCTGAGTCATGCCCCCACCCTGCGCCGGGCGCCCGGCCCGCGTCTTGAAGAAACACGACAGACGTCCGGATCCCCCACTCGACCGGAGCCCCCACTAAAATCGTGGTCATGGCCGCCGGACCCCGCCGCGACACCCGGGGCATCGTCGACGCCCCGGACCTCTTCGCGCACGTCCGCTTCCGCCGCCGCGAGCCCGCCGCCGCGCTGCGCCCGTATCTGGAGCACTACTGGCTGATCGACTGGGACCTCGCCGAGCCGTACGCCGCCCATGTCGTCCCGCACCCGTCGGTGAACCTGGTCTGCCAGCGGTACGAGGCGGGGGACAGCCCCCGGGAGCGGTCCGGGTACGCCGAGGTGGCGGGGGTGGACCCCGGGCTCTTCACCCGGAAGCTGGCCGGGCGCGGCCGGGTCTGCGGGGTGCAGTTCCGGCCCGGCGGCTTCCGCCCGTTCGCCCCCGGGCCCCCGGTCTCCGCCTGGACCGGGCTGCGGGCCGACGCGGCCGGGGTGCTGCGGCTGCCGCCCCCCGTCGACGCGGTCCTCGGCCCGGACGACGAGGACGCGCGGGTCGCGGCGCTGGACGTCTTCCTGCTGGCGCTGGAGCCGCGCCCCGACTCCCGGGCGGCTCTCGCGATGGCCGCCGTCGACCGGGTGCGTACCGACCGCACGGTGCGCCGGGTGGACGGGCTCGCCCGGGACACCGGACTCTCCGCCCGCTCCCTGCAACGGCTGTTCGCGGCGTATGTCGGCGTCGGCCCGAAGTGGGTCATCCTCCGCTACCGCGTCCACGAGGCGCTGGAGGCCGCCGAGTCCGGCCCGGAAGTCGACTGGGCGCGGCTCGCGGCGGACCTCGGCTACAGCGACCAGGCCCATCTGGTGCGGGACTTCACCGCGACGGTGGGCGTGCCCCCGACGGCGTTCGCACCGCACTGAACCGGCCGGGGCGCACACCCGCGCGCCCCGCCAAATCCCTGGCAGGCCGTCCCCCGCCGGTGGCATCCTGACCGGGTGAACGGCCCCGAGATCACCCTCGAAGTAGCCCCTGAGCTGCGGCTCTTCGTCCCGCATGACCGACGCGGCGGGCCCACCCCCCTCGTCACCGACGGCTCCTCGACCCTCGGCCATGTCATCGAGTCCCTCGGCGTCCCGCTCACCGAGGCCGGAACGCTGCTGGTGAACGGCGCCCCGGTGGCCCGCTCGCACGTGCCCGGCCCCGGCGAACACGTCGACGTACGCGCCGTGGAACGCCCCCAGCGGGTCCCCGGCGCACCCCTGCGCTTCCTCCTCGACGTCCATCTCGGCACGCTGGCCCGCCGGCTGCGGCTCCTGGGCGTCGACGCCGCGTACGAGAGCGAGGACATCGGCGACCCCGCCCTGGCCGCCCTCTCCGCGCGCGAGCGGCGCGTCCTGCTCTCCCGGGACCGCGGGCTGCTGCGCCGCCGCGAGATCTGGGCGGGGGCGTACGTCTACAGCGACCGCCCCACGGAGCAGCTCCGCGACGTGCTCGGCCGCTTCGCCCCGGCCCTGGACCCGTGGTCCCGCTGCACCTCGTGCAACGGGACCCTGACCGGGGCCGCCAAGGACTCCGTGAGCGGACTGCTGGAGCACGGCACGCAGGAGGCGTACGACGTGTTCGCCCAGTGCACGGAGTGCTCCCGGGTGTACTGGCGCGGCGCCCACCACGGCCACCTGGAGACGATCGTGTCCGACGCCGTCCGCGAGTTCGGGCGCCCACCGGCGTAACGGCGCGCACCGCGCACCGCGCACGGGGCGCCCCGCGACGCCTGCCTATCCTTGCCCCGTACCCGTTCAGCAGCCGCCCGAGGAGATCCGCCATGGCCGCCACCCCCATCGCCGTCGTCACCGGCGCGAGCAGCGGCATCGGCGCCGCGACCGCCCGTACGCTGGCCGCCGAGGGCTTCCGCGTCGTCCTCACCGCGCGCCGCAAGGACCGCATCGAGGCGCTGGCCGCCGAGCTCAACGAGGCCGGTCACCAGGCGACGGCGTACGCCCTGGACGTCACCGACCGGGCGGCGGTCGACGAGTTCGCCACCGCGTTCCGCTCCCTCGCCGTCCTCGTCAACAACGCGGGCGGGGCGCTCGGGGCCGACCCGGTGGCGACCGGCGATCCCGCCGACTGGCGCCAGATGTACGAGACGAACGTGATCGGCACGCTCAACGTCACCCAGGCCCTGCTGCCCGCCCTCACCGCGAGCGGCGACGGCACGATCGTGATCCTTTCGTCGACCGCGGCGCTCTCCTCGTACGAGGGCGGCGGCGGGTACGTCGCCGCCAAGCACGGCGAGCACGTCCTGGCCGAGACCCTGCGGCTGGAGATCGTCGGCACCCCCGTCCGCGTCATCGAGGTGGCCCCCGGCATGGTCAGGACCGAGGAGTTCGCCACCACGCGCTTCCGCGGCGACACCGAGAAGGCCGCCAAGGTCTACGCGGGCGTCGACGCCCCGCTGACCGCCGAGGACGTGGCCGACACGATCGGCTGGGCCGTCACCCGCCCCAGCCACGTCAACATCGACCTCCTGGTCGTCCGCCCGCGCGCCCAGGCCTCCAACACGAAGGTGCACCGCACGCTGTGAGCACGGCACGGGGGCCCGGGACCGGCGTACCGGTCCCGGGCCCCCGTGGTCTTCGGTCTCGGCCCACCGTGACGTCGTCGGCCTCGGCACCGCCGTGCCACAGGCGGCCTCGGCACCGCCGTGCCACAGGTCCAGGGGCATCACGCGACAGGTTCAGGGGCATCACGCGCAGCGCTCGCGGCGGCCGGCTTTCCGGCCCTCGCGGACTCGCTCCCCTTCATCTACACCGTGACGGACGGGGCACCGGCCCGCTCGGCGACGAGCACGGGGTGCTCGTGCGGGGTGATCGTGCAGCGCGCTCCCGGAGCCAGGGCGGTCGCCTCCCAGCTGGGCAGGTCCGCCTTGCACGCGACCCCGGAATCGGTGGTCAGGTGCAGCCGGGTGGTGGGCCCGAGGAAGGTCGCCACCCGTACGGTCGCCGGGGTCCCCACCCCGTCGTCGGCGGCGCCCACCGCCAGCCCCTCGGGGCGCAGCAGGACGTCGACCTCGGCGCCGGCGGCGGGCCGCTCGCCGTGGACGGGCAGCCGCCGCCCGAACAGCTCGACGACCCCGCCGTCCCGGACGGTGCCCGGCAGCCGGTTCATGGTGCCGACGAACTCGGCGACGAACGGCGTGGCCGGGCGGTCGTACAACTCGCTCGGGGCGGCGCACTGTTCGAGCCGGCCGTCCTTCATCACGGCGACGCGGTCCGCCATGGACAGCGCCTCCTCCTGGTCGTGGGTGACGAAGACGGTGGTGATGCCCAGATCCAGCTGGATGCGCCGGATCTCCTCGCGGAGGCTGAGCCGCACCTTGGCGTCCAGGGCGGACAGCGGCTCGTCCAGGAGCAGCACCTTGGGCCGGATCGCCAGGGCGCGGGCGAGTGCGACGCGCTGCTGCTGGCCGCCGGAGAGCTGGTGCGGGTAGTGGCCCTCACGGCCGGGCAGCCCGACCAGATCCAGCAACTCCCCCGCCCGCTGCTTGCGTTCGGCGGCACCCCGGCCCCGTACCCGCAGGCCGTACGCGATGTTCTCGGCGGCCGTCATGTTCGGGAACAGGCTGTACGACTGGAACACCATGCCGATGTCCCGGCGGTTGGCCGGGACGGAGGTGACGTCGTCGCCGCCCATCAGCAGCTCGCCGCCGTCGGCGGTCTCGAAGCCCGCGACGATGCGCAGGGCGGTGGTCTTCCCGCAGCCGGACGGGCCGAGCAGGGCGACCATCTCGCCCGCGGCGATCTCCAGGTCGAGCCCGTCGAGCGCGACCGTGGAGCCGAACTTCCGGCGCAGTTGCTTGAGATGCACGGGGACGGTCATGACACGGTCTTCTTTCGGTTCTCGCGGTTCTCGCGTCCGGAGTTCGGGGGCGTACGACGGCGGCTGCGGCCACCGGCCAGGGTGGTGAGCAGGAGCAGCAGCCCCCACGTGATCAGCAGGCTCAGCATCGCGGCCGCCACCGAGAGCTGCGCCTCGGAGTCCTTGATCTCCACCATCCAGACGGAGAACGGACGGTAGGAGAGCACGGAGGCGACGGTGTACTCGCCGAGCACCATGGCCAGGCTGAGGACCGCGCCGCCCACCACGGCGGTCCGCAGGTTCGGCACGATCACCTGCCACAGGGTCTGGAGCCGGGAGGCACCGAGCGAGCGGGCGGCCTCGACGAGCGTGCGCAGATCGACGGCGCGCAGCCCGGCGTCCAGCGAGCGGTACAGGAACGGCAGGGACATGACCGTGTACACAAGGACGAGGACGAGCGGGAAGTTCTCGTCCCGCAGCATCTGGAAGGTCATGTAGAAGGGCGTGTCGGCCAGGTCCTGTTCCCAGGACAGCACCGTGGTCACCCCCGCGACCAGCGCGATCGGCGGGACCACCAGCGGCATCATGCACAGGATCTCGACGGTCCGGCGCAGCCCCGGCAGATAGAGCGCGACCGCCACCAGGGTCGGCACCATCAGGAGCAGCCCGCAGACGATGGTGGCCAGGCCCAGGCGCACCGAGAGCATCAGGCTGGTGGTCAGCCCCTCGGTGCCGAGCCCCTGGGTGTACGCGTCGAAGCTGATGCCCTCGACCTCGTTGACGCTGAACCAGATCGAGGCGCCGATGGGCACCAGGAAGTACAGCGCGGCGAGCGGCAGGACGACGGCCCGCGAGGTCAACTTCATCCGAGCCATCGGGCACTCCTGCGCTGCAACGGTATCTGTACGGCCATCACGAGCAGCGCGATCACGACCATGTTGAGGCTCATGGCCAGGGCCAGGTTCTCCTGCCCCACCAGGACGTTGCCGTTGAGCGCGTTGGCGATCTGGATCGTGATCAGCGGCTGCGAGGAGCCGACCATCACGGCGGCGGTGGCGTGCGAGGCGAACGCCGTACCGAACATCAGCACCGCGCCGCCGAGCAGCGACGGCGTCAGCACCGGGACCCCGACGTGGCGCCAGTACTGCCCCCGGGTCGCCCCGCAGGAAGCGGCGGCCTCCTGCCACTGGGAGCGCAGCCCGTCGAGCGCGGGCAGCACGGTCACCACCATCAGCGGGACCATGAAGTAGAGGTAGGCCAGCACCAGACCGGTGAAGCTGTAGAGGCTGAAGCCGGTCCGGTCCAGGTGGAGGAGCTGGGTGACCGTGCCGGTCGTACCGAGCGTCGCGATGAACGCGAAGGCGAGCGGCGCCCCGGAGAAGTTGGCGAGCACCCCGCTCGCCGAGACGACGACCCCACGCAGCGCCGGGCGCGGCGACGTGACGACGGCCTGGGCGATCAGCGTGCCGATCACGGTCGCCAACAGGGCGGTCACGAGCGAGAGTTCGACACTCCCGGTCAGCCCGGTGGCGTACGCCCCGGACAGCGAACCGCTGACGTTCTCCGTGGAGAAGCGGCTCGCACCGCTCTCCGGGTCCAGGACGGTGAACGCCCCGTACATCATGGTCCCGGCGGGCAGCCCGAAGCACACCGCGAGAAACGCGAAGAACGGGACGACGACGGGCCACCGGTGCCCCCGCACGCCACGGCGGCGGGGGGCGCCCCCGCCCCCGGCGGCGGCCGGGGCGGGCGGCACGGGGGCGGCCGTGCCCGTCACGGGCACGGAGCCCGTGACAGGGGCGGGAAGTGCGGTCTGGTCGGGCATGGTCAGCTGACCGCCTTGCCCCAGCCCTGGACGACGGTCTCCTTGGCCTTCGCCTCCTGCTCCGCGGTCGGCGCCTGCGGAGTGCCGTGGACCTCGGGGATCCGGGCGACGGCGGCCTTGTCGGCGGTGCCGTCCTTCTTCATCGCCTCCAGGAGCGCCGGGCGGGAGAAGCCCTTGAGCCAGATGTTCTGGCCCTCGGGGCTGTAGATGAACTCCAGCCACAGCCGGGCGGCCGCCGGGTGCGGGGCGTACTTGTTGACGCCCTGGTTGTAGTAGCGCGCGTACAGGCCGTCGGCGGGCACCACGACCTGCCAGTCGACGCCCTTGGGCTCGAGCTTCTGGCCGTACCCCAGGTTGAGGTAGTCCCAGTCGATCGAGATCGGCGTCTCGCCCTGCTGGATGGTGGCCAGCGTGGACTTCGCGGGAACGAAGTTGCCCTTCTTCCGCAGCTCCTGGAAGAAGTCGAGCCCCGGCTGTGCGTCGTCCAGGGAACCGCCGGCCGCGAGCGAGGCCGCGATCACCGCGGCCAGCGCCGAACTGGACTCGGTCGGGTCGCCGTTGAGCGCGACCTTGTTCCGGTACTCGGGCTTGAGCAGGTCCCGATACGTCTCCGGGCAGTTCTTCACCGCCTTGGCGTCACAGCCGATGGAGATGTAGCCGCCGTAGTTGTTCATGAAGGAGGCGTCCGGCTGCTTCTGCGTGTCCGGGATGTCGCCCCAGCCCTTGACCTTGTACGGCGCGAGCAGGCCCTGCTTCTTGGCCTCCTGCATGTACGAGGTGCCCAGGTCCAGCGCGTCCACGGCCCGCTCCTGGCCCTTGCGCTTGGCCGCCGCGTTCAGCGCGCCCTGGCTGCTGCCGCCCGGGTCCTCGTTGTTGACCTCGATGGCGTACTTCTTCTCGAACGCCGCGATCATCTCGCCGTAGTTGGCCCAGTCCGGCGCGAGGGCGTAGACGTTGAGCTTGCCCTCCTTCTCCGCCGCCGCGACGAGCTCCTCCATACCGCCGAGGTCCGCCGCCGACTCCGCCTTCGCCGCCTTGCTGTTCTGCCCGCCCGCGTTGTCGGGGGCGGAGCCACAGCCGGTGGCCACCAGAGCGGTGAGGCCGACGAGGGCCGCGGCGGTCAGGACGCGGCGGGGATGGTGTGCCTTCACGATGCGTACTCCTGGGTCTGCGGCGAGCCACCTGTATGGACAAGCCATCGTCAGTAAGCGAGCTGAAGCTAGCAGCAGGGCAGCAGGAAGGTAAAGCCTTCCGGAAGGAAAAAGTGCAGGTCAGAAGCGTTATGAAGACGTAGGTTTACGTTCCTCGAATCTGGTAAGACGCAGGGTTCACACTTCGGCGGGGAACATGGACTGCGCGCAGTTACGAGGATGCGGAACACCTCGCACGGATGACATGATCACCCTGGCCCATCCACCCGCGCGCCGCCCCGAGGCCCCATGACGCCCCAAGGCGCCCCATGACGCTCCCTAGGAGAGACGTGACCCGACGGCACCAGCAGATCGCCGAGGAGCTGCGCCTCGCCATCGCCGACGGCACCTACCCCGTGGGCTCCGAGCTGCCGTCCGAGTCCGAACTCGCCCTGGCCCACGGCGTTTCGCGCGGCACCCTCCGGCAGGCCTTCGGCACGCTCCAGTCGGAGGGGCTGATCGGCTCCCGGCAGGGCGCCCGCCGCACGGTCCTGTCCACCACCCCCAGCCAGAGCTTCGCCGAACTGCGCAGCTTCGCCCAGTGGGCCAGGGCGGGCGGCCGCACCCCCGGCGGCCTGGTCCTCGGCTCCCGCCACGCGAAGGCGACCGAGGCGGAGGCCGCCCAGCTCCACCTCGCGCCCGGCGACGCGGTCCTGCACGTCCTGCGGGTCCGCACCCTGGACGGCGAACCGGCGCTCCTGGAACGCACGGTGTACGCCGGGTGGGTCGCGGCGGCCGTCGAACGCCTCCCGGACGACTGCGAGTCGGTCACCCAGAGCCTCTACGACGAGGCGGGCGTGGTCATGAGCCACGGCGAACACCACCTGGACGCGGTCGCCGCGGGCACCACGGACGCCCGTGAGCTGGCCGTACGACGCGGCGCACCGCTGCTGCGGGTGCGCCGCACCACGACCACCCCGGACGGCCGCCCGGTGGAGACGTCGGACGACCGCTACAAGCCGGACTCGGTGGTGTTCACGGTACGCAACTCGGTCCAGGCGAACCCGCTGGTACGCACGGCACCGGACTGAGGACCGGGCCGGCCACGACCGCCGCGCGGCTCCCCGCGCCCGGCTCCCCGTGCCCGGCGCGCACGCCCCCCGCACCCCCACTCCCGGCCCTCCGCACACGGTTCCCGCACCCCGGCCCCCGACCCCAGGAACAGCGAGCCCAGCCATGCCCCCGCTCCCCCAGCACGCCCAGCTCCCCCCGCTCCCCCGCCCGGCGGCCCTGCTCTGCGACATGGACGGCACCCTCGTCGACACCGAGCACGCCTGGCTGGACACCGTCGCCGGCTTCCTGCGGGCGCAGGGCTCCCCGGCCGACCCGGGCACGCTCGCCCCGTTCGCGGGCGCCGCACTGGCCGACGCCGCCGACCGCCTCGTACGCGACGGCCGCACCGCGCTGTCCCCGGCGCAGGCGGCGGCGCGGCTGGACCGGGAGTTCACGGCACGGGTGGCGGCCGGGGTGACCGTCCAGCCGGGCGCGCTCCGGCTCCTGGACCGGGCGCGCGCCCTGGGCGTACCGACGGCCCTGGTGACCGCGTCCGAGCGGCACGTGGCCGACCTGGTGCTGGACACCCTGGGCCGGCACCGCTTCGACGCATCGGTCGCCTCGGGCGAGACGGAGCGGGGGAAGCCGCACCCCGACCCGTACCTGGCCGCGGCCGCCGCGCTCGGCGTGGCAGCACCCGACTGCCTGGCCGTCGAGGACACCCCCACCGGCGCGGCCGCCGCCCTGGCCGCGGGGTGCCGCCTGCTCGCGGTCCCGTCGGTGCCGGGCATCGAACCGGGTCCGCGCACGGTCCTGGTGACCTCGCTGACGGAGGCGGACCTGGCGGACGCGGCGCGCTGAGCCGCGTGCCGCGCGGGCGGCCGTGCCAGGAAGAAGGGCGGCCCCGGCGGGCCTCTCCGTCCACATCTTCGCGGTGACGGGGACGCCGGACTGCACGACGCACGGGGGCGGGGAGCAGGCGGATCCCCCCCCAGGGGGGACCCGCCTCGGACCGGAAAGACCTCAGCCCTTGATGCAGATGACCTGCTTGAGCTTCGCGACGACCTCGACCAGGTCCCGCTGCTGCTCCATGACCTGGTCGATCGGCTTGTACGCGGCCGGGATCTCGTCCAGGACACCGGAGTCCTTCCGGCACTCCACGCCCCGCGTCTGCTCCTCCAGGTCGCGCACCGTGAATCGGCGCTTGGCCGCGTTCCGGCTCATCCGGCGACCGGCGCCGTGCGAAGCCGAGTTGAACGCCTTCTCGTTGCCGAGGCCCTTCACGATGTACGAACTGGTCCCCATCGAACCGGGGATGATCCCGTACTCCCCGGAACCGGCGCGGATCGCCCCCTTGCGGGTCACGAGCAGGTCCGCCCCGTCGTACCGCTCCTCCGCCACGTAGTTGTGGTGGCAGGAGATCTCCGGCTCGAAGACCGGCTTCGCCTTCTTGAACTCCCGGCGGACCACGTCCTTGAAGAGCGCCATCATGACCGCGCGGTTGTACTTGGCGTACTCCTGCGCCCAGTAGAGGTCGTTCCGGTAGTCGGCCATCTGCGGGGTGTCCGAGATGAAGACCGCCAGGTCCCGGTCGACGAGGCCCTGGTTGTGCGGAAGCTTCTGCGCGATGCCGATGTGGTGCTCGGCAAGCTCCTTGCCGATGTTGCGGGAGCCCGAGTGCAGCATCAGCCACACCGCACCCTCACTGTCGAGGCAGAACTCGATCATGTGATTTCCCGATCCGAGCGTCCCCATCTGCTTCGTGGCACGCTCCTGACGGAACTTGACCGCGTCCGCGATCCCCCCGAACCGCCCCCAGAAGTCGTCCCAGCCCGCCGTGGGGAACCCGTGCAGCCTCCCCGGGTCCACCGCGTCGTCGTGCATCCCCCGGCCGACCGGAATCGCCTGCTCGATCTTGGAGCGCAGCCGTGACAGGTCACCGGGGAGATCGTTCGCGGTGAGGGACGTCCTGACGGCGGACATCCCGCAGCCGATGTCCACCCCGACCGCCGCCGGGCACACCGCGCCCCGCATCGCGATCACCGATCCGACCGTCGCCCCCTTGCCGAAGTGGACGTCCGGCATGACGGCCAGACCCTTGATCCACGGCAGCGTGGACACGTTGCGCAGCTGCTGCATGGCGACGTCCTCGACCGACGCGGGGTCCGTCCACATCCGGATGGGAACCTTCGCCCCCGGCACCTCTACGTACGACATAACTCCTCGATTCCCCCGAAAAGACTGAAAGCGCAAAACCGGTGCCAAGGTCGGCAAACCCGTCGGCCGACCGGCATTCACAGCAGCGCGTGCGATACACATTGTGTCCATCGGCCGCCTTCGAGCGGCAACTCGTTTTCCGTACCGAAGGGAGCCTGGGACGGTGCGACACATGGCGTACGTACCCGGCGTCGCGCTTCTCGCAGCGCTCGTCGTCGGCTGCAGCGCCGGCGACGGCGGCAACGCGAACGGCGCCGACAGCAAGGCGGGCAGCCCGACGGTCACCCCCGCGCCCCCCGGCAAGTACCTCACCCTGCCCGCCCCTTGCCGGGCCGTGCCGCGCTCCACGCTGAAGGACCTGCTCCCCGGCGCCGCGGAACTGCCCGGGGACCAGCAGGACAAGGTGTTCCGGGGCTCGGCGGCCGTCACGTACGACACGGACCGCAAGGTCGGCTGCAGTTGGAAGGCCGACGGGCCGAACGCCACCCGGAGCCTCTCCATCGACTTCGAGCGCGTCGTCTCGTACGACCCCGCCGTCAGCGACGACGACCGCGCCGACACCGTGTACGCGAAGAAGGAGAAGGCCGCGGGCCTGTCCTCGGCGACCCCGCCCGACGAGAAGGACAAGAAGGGCGAGGCGAGCGAGAAGGCGAAGGATCCGGCCGACGGCGACGCCGACGCCACGGGTTCCGCCGACCCCTCGCCCTCCGGAAGCGACGGCGAAAGCACCGGCGGGACCCCCGGAAGCAGCGGCAGCCCGGAGGAAGCCCTCCCCTCCCGCATCCTCGACAACCTCGGAGATGCCGCATTCCTACAGGATCTACCCAAAACGGCAGGTTCCACCGCACAGCATCACCGGGTGAGCGTGGTGTTCCGCACATCGAACGTGGTCGTGACCGTCCGGTACGCCGAGCAGCCGGCCCTCGTCACCCAGGTGCCCGACGGCAAGGAACTTCAGGAGAAGGCCCAGGCACTGGCCCGGAAGCTGGCCGAGGCGCTCAGCGAATAGCCCCCTCCGACGAGCCCCCACCGGCCGGTTCTCCGGTCCTCGGGGGCTCCCGGCGGCGGCGCGGCAGGCCGGCCGCCCGTCGTACGGTGGCTGTCCGGAAGACGTACCGACCCGCTACCGAGCCCGCCCGCACACCGCACGAACCGAGACCTCCAGCACCGAGGGCTCCCCTCCGTGCCATCCGAGTGAAGGAACCATGCACCGATCTGCCCCGCGCCTGTCCCGCATCCTCGCCTGCGCCGCCGTTCCGGTGATGCTCGTAGCCGTCGGCTGCTCGTCGGACTCCGGCTCCGACGGCAAGAAGAGCGCGGGCTCCTCGGCGTCCGGCACGGCCGGCACCAAGCCCTCGGAGCCCACCGTCGAACCGGCGAAGTTCTCCGATCTGCCCGACCCGTGCACCTCGATCGGGAAGAAGACGATCGAGGACCTGGTGCCCGACGCCAAGAAGAAGGGCGGCACCGCGGGCGGGTCCTCCGACCTGTCGGTCCGCAGCAGCTGCTCCTGGAACGGCCTGGACGACCAGGGCGTCAAGGGCTCGCAGTACCGCTGGATGGACGTCGGCTTCACCCGGTTCGACTCGGACCAGTCGCTGGGCAGCGGCGCCAAGCGCGCCACCGCCGACTACACGAAGCAGGTCACCAAGGCGAAGGAGTCCGAGGGCGCCAAGAAGGTCGCCGCGGAGCCCGCCGCCGGCATCGGCGACGAGGCGACCCTGGTCACGTACGGCCTCAGCAAGACGGACGAGGACTTCGTGTACGCCACCGTCGTGGCGCGCACGGGCAACGTCGTCGTCACCCTGACGTACAACGGCGCGGGCTACGCGGGTGCGAAGACCCCGTCCTCCTCGGACATCGTCAAGGGCGCCCGGAAGGCGGCGAAGGAAGCGGTCGCCGCGGTCGACGAGATCGCCGACGCCGAGACCACGCCTCCGGCGAAGAGCGGCTCCGGGGACGACGCCAAGGGCGACGGGAAGGACAGCTCCGAGAGCGGCGGGAAGGACGCGGCCACGGGCAAGGGCACGACCAAGCCGAAGTCGAGCTGACGTCCCGCCCCCGGGGGCCGCACGCCCCGGGTGACCTGAGGCCCGCACGGCCGACGGGGCGTGACGACCTCGGTGAACACAGCTTTTCCGGAACCCGGCCCTCCTCCGAGAGCCGGGTTCCGCACGTTCGGGCACATCCCGCCGGCATACGCCTGTCACCTTCATGCCAACCCTCTCCCGGTTGCGTTTCGAGCGGGCGGGGCGCCGTTACGCTCCACGGCGAACCCCGAGGAAAGGCAAGTACATTGCGCAATCGAATCGCACTCGCCGCAGCGCTCACCACCGGTCTGATCGCGCTCACCGCCACCGCCGCCACCGCGGCTCCGGCCCAGCCCGCGACGGCGGCATCCGGCGATACCCGTGCGTGCGGGGACGTGAAGCTGTCGGGCGCCCTGCCCGTACCGCCCGAGGGCATGGCCGTACGGCAGGACGTCTCCATCGGCCCCGACTGCGAGCCGGTGCTCGGCCCCGCACGGCTGGTCGCGAAGTCCGGCCCGGCCGCGACCGCACGGACGACCCGGGCCGCCGCCCAGGGCGACCGGCAGGTCCGCAGCTGGTCCGAGATGTACGACTGCTGCAACATCCGGATGACGGGGCTCTACACGACGTCCGACTGGAGCTCCGACGGCACGGTGGTCACCGCCTCGTCCACCGAAGCGACCCAGCAGTGGAACCGCGAACCGTGGAACGCGGGCTGGTCGCTGAAGTCCTCGGGCACCTCCGCCGACTGCGTCGCGAACTGCGCCGTCTCCACCAACGTGGCCGACGCCTCGTTCACCTACAAGGGAATCTTCGACCTGACGGGCAACGTGTACGCCAACACGCACCGCTCCACCGTCGCCCTCAAGGCCGACGGAACCGCGTCCTGCGAGTTCGAGGTCGACCTGAAAAACACGTTTATCGGCTGGAACTGGCAGCGCGGCTGCGAGTAACAGAAACAAGGGCCTTCACTCCGCCGGAAGAAATAGCCGGGGACGCACATTCCGCTGTGGCACCCACCTGCCACTCCTCTTGATCGACGCATCGCGGGTCAGCACGATAAGCCTCGCCATGCTCCATCCGTAGAGAGAAAAGGAGTGTCATCCATGAAGAAGGCTGTCTACGAGACCCCTGAGTTCAATGCCGCGGGCTCCTTCCGCAGCGAGACCGGCCTGGTCGTCATCATCCAGGCCGACTGGAACGCCCCCGGCTGGTTCTAGTAACTCGTTCCTCAGGAGTTGACTGTGATGGATCACGGCACGCCGCACTTCCTGGCCTTTCCCGATCGGGACGACGCGGCGGCCGTGGTCCGTCGCCTGCGTTCCGCGCACCCCGGCTTCAAGTCGGTCGACCACCCTTCGGGCCGCCCCTGGATCCTGGGCAACTGGGACGACGAAGACCTGGCCGTGGCCCGGGCCGGGCACGACTCCGTGGCGCTGATCGGCACCCTTCCCCGGCTCGGGGGCGAGCTCCAGGACCTGGTCGCCCGCATGAACGGCTCCCCCGCCGCGCTCGACAACCTGCCGTCGGTGCTGCCCGGCGACTTCCATGTGCTCGGCAGCGTCGCGGGCGCGCTGCACGTCCAGGGCACCGCCTACGGCACCCGGCGCGTCTACCACGGCCGGGTCGACGGCACGGTGGTCGCCTCGGACCGGGCGCTGCGCCTGGCCGAACTCGTCGGGGCCTCCATCGACATGTCGGCGCTCGCCTGGAAGCTGCTGCTGCCGGTGCCGCGACACCTGGACGGCCGCACCATGTGGCTCGGCGTCGACGCCGTGGAGCCCGGTCTGCGCCTGGTGGTCGGCGCGGGCGACGAACGGGTCCGCACCGTACGCCGGCACCGGCCGCCCGAGTCCCGGCTGCGGATGGCCGAGGGAGCCGCGGCCGTACGGGAAGCCCTGGTCTCCTCGGTGCGAGCCCGCACCCACCGCGGCGGACTGATGAGCTCCGACCTCTCCGGCGGCCTCGATTCCACCTCGCTCAGCTCGATCGCCGCGGGCCAGCTCGGCGAGGGAGAATTCATCGTCTGCACCAACGGCGGTGACGAATCCATCAACGAGGACGGCCACTGGGCGCGGGTCGCCGCATCCGCATGGCCGCACGTGGAGCATTACCAGCTCCCTCCCGAGGAACAGCCGCTCTTCTATTCGGGCGCACTCGACACCACCTGTCGGTCCGATTTTCCCGGAATGATCGCAGTCAGCCGGAAACGCGCGACAATCCTCATGTCCCGCATGGCGGAACGGGGCTCCCGGCTGCATATGGGCGGCCAGGGCGGAGACCATCTGTTCTTCAGTTCCGGATCGCACTATTACAGCCTGCTGACCCGTCGCCCTCTTCTCTCTCTTCAGCGTATTCGCGCATATGGAATTCTTTATGGATGGTCCTGGACCACCGTGCTGCGCCAACTGGCCAACCGGGGTTCGTACCGCAGCTCCTTGGCCGCCGTCGACCTGGACGGGTCGGGCGATCTCAGCTTCAGCGCCCCCGGGCTGAACTGGGTACGCCAGCCCGTGGTGCCGTCCTGGCTCACGGCCGACTGCCGGGAGCTGCTGGCGAAGGAGCTCGCCCGGGTGGTCGCGGAGGCGGAGCCCCGCAGTCCGGTCGTCAGCCGGCATCTGGAGCTGGACAACCTGCTCACCACCACCCTGGACATGGCGTCCACCTGTGACGCCTCCCGGCTCGCCGGAGTGCCGTTGTCCATGCCGTACTTCGACGAGGCCGTGGTGGACGCCGCGCTCTCCGTACGCGTCGAGGACCGGGCGACCCCCTACGCGTACAAGCCGCTGCTGATGGAGGCGATGCGCGGGATCCTGCCGGACGCGTGTCGGGCCCGCACCTCCAAGGCCGAGGGCAGCTTCGACGCGGTCGGCGGTCTCTACCGGCACCGCGCGGAACTCATCGAGCTCTGGCAGGAGAGCGCGCTGGGCAAGGCGGGGCTCATCGACGCCGCCCGTCTCGCGGATCTGTGCAGCCGGCCGGGCACCCCGGACCTGAAGGACGGATCCATCAACTCCACGCTCAGCTGCGAGGTCTGGCTGCGTTCCGTCGCCTGACGGGCGGCCACACGACGCAGCGACGACGGCACCCACCCCACAGACAAGGATGAGCCAGGCATGAAACTGCGCAACCGCAAGCATCTGGTCGTCACCGACACCGACTACGGCGCCGTGCTGCTGGACTCCAAGAGCGGGCAGTACTGGCAGCTCAACCCGCCCGGTGCGGTGATCGTCCGGACGTTGCTGGACGGCGAAGGACCCGACGAGGCGATCCGGCGGGTCACCGAACGATTCGACGTGGAGACCGAGCGGGCCACCACCGATGTGCACGCGCTGATCGACGCCATGCGCTCCGCCGGGGTGGTGGAGAAGTGAGCGTCACCGTCGCGCTCAACCGCGACCACCGGCCGCGCTCCTGGAAGCTGCGCCTCCAGACCAGGCTCGCCATCTGCCTCGCCCGGATCCTGGCGCTCTTCAAGCCGTACGTGGTGCGCCGCGTGCTGGTCCGGTTGAGCAAGGGGGCGAAGGCCGCCGACGCCGCCGAGGTCACGTCCGCGCGGGACTCCGTGCTCGCCTCCAGCCTCGGGCTGCACGGGCTGCGCGCCTGTCTGCCCCGCTCTCTGGCGACGGCGCTGCTGTGCCGGTTCCGGGGGACCTGGCCGACCTGGTGCGTGGGGGTGCGCACGGCACCGCCGTTCGCCGCCCACGCCTGGGTCGAGGCCGGGCGGGAGATGATCGGCGAGACGGGCGGTTACGACAGCTACTCACGGCTGTTCACCGTGCCGCCGACCACGCCGCTTCCCCGCGCGGAGAGAGAACCGGCCACGAAGGACGAACCGGCCACGGATCAGTAGGCCCGGCCCGCCGAAGGCCCCCGCCCTCAGGGCCGGGACCGCCGACGGCAGGCCCGAACCCCGGGCGGGAATCCCGCCAGAAACCCCGGCAAGTCGCCGCCATGGCGGTCGCCCCGAGCCGCCCGCGCTCCTCCCCGCGTAACGAAACTCGCACACATGTGCCAGGCTGTGCCATCGCCGGGCGTCTGAAGCCTGGCCGAAAAACAAGGCCGGGCACACGTCGGGTTCGGGTAACAGAGGTCGGGGAGGGGATCGCTGGTGGCCGCGATGCAGCTGACACGCACGCACCGCATACTCATCGGGGTCGTCGTCGCGGGCGCGGTGGTCATCGCCGCGATCGGGTTCGCGGGTTCCTACGCCGCCGTGCGCGAACTCGCGGAGGAGAAGGGCTTCGGGACGTTCTCCCTGGTCTTCCCGATCGGCATCGACGCGGGCATCTGCGTCCTGCTCGCCCTGGACCTCCTGCTGACCTGGATGCGGATCCCGTTCCCGATGCTGCGTCAGACGGCGTGGCTGCTGACGGCGGCGACGATCGCGTTCAACGGCGCCGCCTCCTGGCCCGATCCGCTGGGCACCGCGATGCACGCGGTGATCCCGGTGCTGTTCGTCGTCTCGGTCGAGGCGGCCCGGCACGCGGTGGGCCGGATCGCGGACATCACGGCCGACAAGCACATGGAGGGCGTCCGCCTCACCCGCTGGCTGCTCTCGCCGATCCCCACGTTCAAGCTGTGGCGGCGGATGAAGCTGTGGGAGCTGCGCAGTTACGAACAGGTCATCAAGCTCGAACAGGACCGGCTGATCTACCAGGCCCGCCTCCAGGCCCGCTTCGGCCGCAACTGGCGGCGCAAGGCCCCGGTCGAGTCGATGATGCCGCTGCGCCTGGCGAAGTACGGGGTCCCGCTCGCCGAGACCGCCCCGGCCGGCCTGGCCGCCGCCGGCATCGAACCGGCTCTGCTGCCGCCGGTGCCCGTCGAGGCCGACCGCCCGAAGGCCGAACTGCGCCCCGCCGGGCCGGACCGGGCCGCCGAGCCCGTTCACGCCGAGCTGCCGTACGGACCGCGGCCCGGCACCGAGCACGGGCAGCAGGACGGCCAGGAGCACGGCCAGCAGGACGGCCAGCAGGACGCCCACGGGCACGGCCGGCCCGACCAGGGCCGGCACCCGGAACACGCCCAGCCCCACCCCCAGCCCCAAGAGCCCCACCCCGCCTCGCTCCAGAAGCAGGACCCGCCCGTCCCGCCCACCCACGACAGCCCCTGGTTCGCCGCGCAGAAGCTGCCGGACAACGGCCACGAGAGCGCGTACGACCCGCAGCACGTCGAGGGCCCGGAGCCGGGCCCGGTCCAGATCCCCGCGGGCCCCGGCCGCACCCGGCCGCTCGGTGACGTCGGCACGATCGGCGCGGTCCCGCACCCCCGCCAGGAGGAGCAGGCCCCCGAGCCGCCGGAGGTCCCCGATCCGGAGGAGGCCCCGCAGGTGGAGCAGTGGCCCATGGAGGACACCGACTTCGCCCGGGAGGCGTACGAGGTGTTCAGCGAGTACACCGACGCGCAGGGGCAGTACCCGTCCGTGGAGGTCCTGGACATCCACCTCGCCGACACGCGCAACGTCCGCCACCCGCGCTCGACGGAGCTGCTCCAGCAGCTGATGCCGCAGTTCAGGGACGCCTACGCGCAGCGGCCGACCGCCGAGCAGCCCGCCTGAGGCACCGGCGTACGACAGACGGCGGAGGGCCGCCGCCCGGGAGTGGTTCCCGGGCAGCGGCCCTCCGCCGTTGTCAGGGTGTTACGCGCCCAGCAGCCTGCGCACCCGGTCCGCCCCCACCGCGAGGAGCAGCGTGGGCAGACGCGGGCCCGTGTCGCGGCTGACGAGGAGGCGGTAGAGCAGCGCGAAGAAGGACCGCTGCGCGGCCTTCAGCTCGGGCGTCGGCTTGGCGTCCGGCTCCAGGCCCGCCAGCACCTTCGGCACGCCGTAGACGAGCGTGGTGAGCCCGTCCAGCGACCAGTGCGTGTCCAGACCCTCCAGGAGGAGGCGCAGCGACTCCCGGCCCTGGTCGTCGAGCGAGCCCAGCAGCTCCTTGTCGGGCTCGTCCCGGACGATGGTGCGGGCCTCGGCCGGGACCTGGGTGGTGATCCAGTTCTCGGCCCGGTCGAGGCGCGGGCGCGCCTCGTCCAGCGAGGTCAGCGGGTTCTCCGGGTCCAGCTCGCTGAGGATGCGCAGCGTCTGGTCCTCGGCGCCCGCGGTGATGTCGGCGACCGAGGCGAGCGTCCGGTACGGCAGGGGGCGCGGGGTGCTCGGAAGCTCCCCGGCGGCCGTGCGGACGGCCCGGGAGTACGCGGCGGCGTCGGCGGGCAGCACCGTGCCGTCGGCGACCTTGCGGCCCAGCGAGTCCCACTCGTCGTACAGCCGCTGGATCTCCTGGTCGAAGGCGATCTTGAACGACTGGTTGGGCTTGCGGCGGGCGTACAACCAGCGCAGCAGCGGCGCTTCCATGATCTTCAGCGCGTCGGCCGGGGTGGGCACCCCGCCCTTGCTGCTGGACATCTTGGCCATGCCGGAGATGCCGACGAAGGCGTACATCGGCCCGATGGGCTGGACGCCGTCGAAGACCTCGCGGACGATCTGGCCGCCGACGACGAAGGAGGAGCCGGGCGAGGAGTGGTCGACGCCGCTGGGCTCGAAGATCACGCCCTCGTAGGCCCAGCGCATCGGCCAGTCGACCTTCCAGACCAGCTTGCCGCGGTTGAACTCGCCCAGCCGGACCGTTTCGGCGAAGCCGCACGCCGAGCAGGTGTAGTTCAGCTCGGTGGTGTCGTCGTCGTAGGAGGTGACGACGGTGAGGTCCTTCTCGCAGTTGCCGCAGTAGGGCTTGTACGGGAAGTAGCCGGCGCTGTTGCCGCTGCCGTCGTCCTCGTCGGCGGCGCCGGAGCCCTCGGCGGCCTCCAGCTCGGCCTCGTCGACCTTCTTCTGCTGCTGCGGCTTCTTGCCGCCCTTGCCCTGCGCCGCCGGGTCCTTCTTGGTGCGGTAGCGGTCGAGGACGGCGTCGATGTCGGCGCGGTGCTTCATCGCGTGCAGGATCTGCTCGCGATAGGTCCCGGAGGTGTACTGCTCCGTCTGGCTGATCCCGTCGTACTCCACGCCCAGCTCGTCCAGGGCCGCCGTCATGGCGGCCTTGAAGTGCTCGGCCCAGTTCGCGTACGCCGACCCGGCCGGGGCGGGCACCGAGGTCAGCGGCTTGCCGATGTGCTCGGCCCAGGACGCGTCGACGCCCGGGACACCGTTCGGGACCTTGCGGTAGCGGTCGTAGTCGTCCCAGGAGATCAGGTGGCGCACGGTGTACCCGCGGCGGCGGATCTCGTCGGCGACCAGGTGCGGGGTCATGACCTCGCGGAGGTTGCCGAGGTGGATCGGGCCCGACGGGGACAGACCGGAGGCGACGACGACCGGTTTGCCAGGCGCACGACGCTCCGATTCGGCGATGACATCGTCCGCGAAGCGGGAGACCCAGTCGGTCTCGGTGCTGGTCTGACTCTCGGCCACGGTCGGCACGTCCTTCTCTCGTCTGTCGTTTCCCGATGGGGTACGGACCATTCTCCCAGCTACCACCCGCAGCGCGAAAACGGCTTTGCACCCCGTGGGATACTGGACCGATCCCTTGTACCCCTACGGAAACGGCAGCCAGACCATGGCCTCGGTCCCTTCCCTCGCTTCCACGCTCCAGCAGCAGCTGGCGGACGCCCTGACGGCAGCGCTGCCGGATGCCGGCACCGCGGACCCGCTGCTGCGCCGAAGCGACCGGGCCGACTTCCAGGCCAACGGCATCCTGGCGCTCGCCAAGAAGCTCAAGGGCAACCCCCGGGAGCTGGCCGGCCAGGTCACCGCCGCCCTCCCGGCGGGTGAGCTGATCAAGGACATCGAGGTCTCCGGCCCCGGCTTCCTCAACATAACGCTCGCGGACCGGGCCATCGTCGAGACGCTGGCCGCCCGGGCGGCGGACGGCGAGGGCCGGCTCGGCGTGCCGCTGCGGCCGGAGGCGGGGAAGACCGTCGTCGACTACGCCCAGCCCAACGTGGCCAAGGAGATGCACGTCGGCCACCTACGGTCGGCGGTCATCGGCGACGCGATGGTCAACATCCTGGAGTTCACCGGCGAGGACGTCGTACGGCGGCACCACATCGGCGACTGGGGCACCCAGTTCGGCATGCTCATCCAGTATCTGATCGAGCACCCGGGCGCCCTGAAGCACGAGGGCGGCGCCACGGACGGCGAGGCGGCCATGTCGACGCTGAACCGCGTCTACAAGGCGTCCCGGGCGCTGTTCGACTCGGACGAGGAGTTCAAGGCCCGGTCCCGGGACCGGGTGGTGGCCCTCCAGGCCGGTGACCCGGAGACGCTGGAGCTGTGGCAGGGCTTCGTCGACGAGTCGAAGATCTACTTCCACTCGGTCTTCGACAAGCTCGACATGGAGGTCCGTGACCCCGACATCGTCGGTGAGTCCGGCTACAACGACATGCTGGAGGAGACCTGCCGGATCCTGGAGGAGACGGGTGTCGCCGTCCGCTCCGAGGGTGCGCTGTGCGTGTTCTTCGACGATGTGAAGGGCCCGGACGGCAACAAGGTCCCGCTCATCGTGAAGAAGACGAACGGCGGCTACGGCTACGCGGCCACCGACCTCTCCGCGATCCGCGACCGGGTCCAGGACCTCAAGGCCGACACCCTGGTGTACGTGGTGGACGCCCGGCAGTCGCTGCACTTCAAGATGGTCTTCGAGACGGCCCGCCGGGCGGGCTGGCTGAACGAGGACGTCAAGGCCGTGCAGCTGGCGTTCGGCACGGTCCTCGGCAAGGACGGCAAGCCGTTCAAGACCCGTGAGGGCGAGACGGTGCGGCTGGAGGACCTCCTCGACGAGGCGGTCTCGCGGGCCACGGCGGTCGTCCGGGAGAAGGCCGAGAAGGTGGGCCTGTCCGAGGACGAGATCGTGGAGAACGGCCGGTACGTCGGCGTCGGCGCCGTGAAGTACGCGGACCTGTCGACCTCCGCCGTGCGGGACTACAAGTTCGACCTGGACCAGATGGTGTCGCTGAACGGCGACACGTCGGTGTACCTCCAGTACGCCTACGCGCGGATCCAGTCGATCCTGCGCAAGGCCGGGGACGCGGTTCCGGCCGCCCACCCGGAGCTGGAGCTGGCCCCGGCGGAGCGGGCGCTCGGTCTGCACCTGGACCAGTTCGGCGAGGTGCTGGCCGAGGTGGCGGCAGGCTACGAGCCGCACAAGCTGGCCGCGTACCTGTACCAGCTGGCGTCGCACCTGACCACGTTCTACGACCAGTGCCAGGTGCTCAGCGCGGACAACGCCCCGGAGGTCGTCGAGAACCGGCTCTTCCTGGTGGACCTCACCGCCCGGACCCTGCACCGGGGGATGGCGCTGCTGGGCATCCGGACGCCCGAGCGCCTCTGACCGCGTCCGCCGCGCGGGCACCTATACGACCGGCCCCGGCCACCTGTTTCGCGGGTGCCGGGGCCGACGGTCGCCGCCTCCCACGCCGCCGCCCCGGGGCTGCCGACCGGCTACTGGGGACGGCCCAGCGCCCACCCCGACACATCGGAGAGCCGCCCGCGCCACAGGGTCAGGGAGACGGGGGCCTGGGCCCCGGTGACGAGGGTGACGTCGCGCAGATGGATCCAGCGGGGCAGCCGGGCCGCCCCGGTCCCGTCCTCCTCCTCCGCGCGCAGCTCCCGGACACCCTGGTCGACGGTCTCGGGGAACTCGGCGAGCAGGTCTGCCCCCTCGCCTTCCACCTGACGCAGGCTCCTGGCCCACTCGGCCTTCCACTGCTCGTGCCCGATGACGTCTCCGTGCAGGATGCCACCGGGGTGCGTGAGGGTGAGGGGCAGACTGGAGCGGGGGTCCTCGTCGAGGAGCTGGATGAGCAACTGGAGCTGAAGGTCGGGCAGCGGTTCGGTGATCACCGCGGCGGACGGTGCGGACGAGGTCTCGGCGGTGGCGCTCATGGGCCCTTCCCCTCACATGTCGGGCGGCGGTCGTCCTCCCCGCCTGCCCGCCGAACGCGCGGCCACGCCTCGGCGGGCCCGGGACCTCGGCCGATCAGAGGAAGCGGCGGATCGGTACGACGGCCGCTTCCCGGGCCCGCTGGAGGAGATCGCGGCGCTTCCACCGGCCGTGCTCGATCAGCACGCTCCTCGCCCGGTCCTCCTCGAAGTGGCCGTCGAGGGTGGCGGTGAAGTCCCGGTCGAGGACGGCGAGCATGACTTCCTCGTCGTGGTCGAGGGAGCGCCGGTTGAAGTTGGTGGAGCCGATGAGCGAGGCGACCCGGTCGACGGTGAGCGTCTTGGTGTGCAGCATCGTCGGCTGGTACTGGTGGATCTTCACACCGCAGGCGGTGAGGTCCTCGTAGAAGCGCTGCCCGGCGAGCTGGCAGACCCGCTTGTCGGTGTGCGGCCCCGGCAGCAGGATCTCGACCTCGACGCCACGCCGGGCGGCGTCGCAGAGGAGCCCCGTGAAGTAGGCGTCGGGGGCGAAGTAGGCGGTGGTGAGGCGGATGCGCTCCTCGGCGGACTCCAGGACGACCCGGATCAGGGTCTGCATGTCCTGCCAGCCGAAGGAGGCGGAGCCGCGCACCACCTGCACGACGGCGTCCCCGTGGTGCTCCTCGTCGATGAAGCGGTCACGCTCGTCGAACAGCTCCGCGTGGCACTCGGCCCAGTTCTGCGCGAACGCGGCGGCCAGACCGTCGACGGCGGGCCCGGTGACCTGGACGTGCGTGTCGCGCCACTCGTGCTCGTTGCGGGCGTCGCCGCACCATTCCTCCGCTATCCCGACGCCGCCGGTGAAAGCGGTTCGCTCATCGACGACGAGGACCTTCCGGTGGCAGCGGTGGTTCTGCTTGAACGGGGAGAGGTGGAGGGGCTTGCGGAACCAGGTGACGGTGACCCCGGCGGCGTCCATGAGGTCCAGCTGGTCCTGCTCGATGAGCCGCGACCCGAACCCGTCGAGCATGAGGCGCACCCGGACCCCGGCGCGGGCGCGGTCGGCCAGCGCCTCGGCGAACCGGAGGGCGATGTCACCCCGCCAGTAGACGAAGGTCATCAGGTCGACGGTGTGCTCCGCCTCCTCGATGGCCTTCAGCATGGCTCCGAAGATCGCGTCGCCGTTGCGGAGCGGGACGAGGGCGTTTCCCTCGGTGGCGGCGATGCCGATCAACCGCTCCAGTCTGCGTCTGAGCCGCAGGGACCGCTCCTCGCAGGTGCGATCGTCCAGGGCCGGCAGTCCGCCTGGGGCAGGTCGGTCGTCCGGGGCAGGTCGGTCGGTGGATTCGGCAGCAGTGGCGGACATGGATCACCTGTGGGCACGGGGCGGGGCGGCCGGCACCGTCGTCGCGCGGCGGCGGGGCTGCCAGAACCTCGCAGACTGTACTCCCGCGTTCTGGACATGCGTACGAACACCTGTCGGTCTGCCACCGGGACGGACTGCACATCTCAGGGCTGACCGGCGCGCTCCCAGCCGTAGCCGGGTCCCCCGTGCACGTACTCCGGACGCCCCTTCATCCCGCTCAGGCGGAACGGCTTCCCGCGGTCGTCGATCCGCAGCGTCCCCTCGTTGCCCCCGCTGCTCCACTCCAGCTCCAGGTACCAGCTCACGTCGTGGCTCACGGCCGTCATCTCCAGGTTGAAGACCTCCACGTCCTCGGACGACACCTTGTACGGGAAGTCCACCGCCGGGACCTCGGCGTCCCCCTGCTTCCCCGGCACCGCCCGGAGGACGGGGTGCCCGGCGTCGAGGCCGGCGGCGAAGGTCTGCGGGGTGATCCCGCTGCCGCAGCCGTTGCCCATCAGATACGCCGACCAGGGCAGCGGCGCCTTCCGGGACACGACGCGGACGTTCATCCCCTTCAGGACGACCGCCTCGCGCGAGGTCCCCTGCACGGTGAGCTGGAGCCGGGTGACCCCGCCCTCGACCCCGCCGTACGACTCCGCCCAGCCGCGCCGGTCCTGCGGTGCGGGCGGCGGGTCGAGCTTGTCCGGGCCCTGGTTGACCAGAAAGTGCTGCCCGCAGGGTTCCTCCCAGTTGTACGAGGAGATGGTGACGGCCGGCGGAGCGCCGAGGCCCGTACCGCCGCCGCCCGCCGCACCGCCACCGCTCCGCGGCTGCCCCGGCCCGGAACCTCCCGGCTGCTTCGCGGACGGCTGCCCGGACGGGGAAGCGGACGCGCCCGCCGAGGAGCCGGACGGGCTCGGGCTCGCGGAGGGCCGGGGCATACCGGAAGTGGAGCCTTCCGGAGCCGCGGCGAGGCCCCCGCCCGCGTCCTCCACCCGGTCCGCGGCGCTCCCGCCGCCGTCCTTCCCCGACCCGACGAGATCGACGGCGACGACGGTGCCGGGCACGAGGAGCGCGGCGACTCCGGCGGCGGCGATGAGCACCCGCGTACTCCGGGAGAGCCGGCCCCAACGGGAGCCAGGACCCGACGCGGGGCCCTGGCGCACCTCCGGTGCCCGGCGCACCTCGGGCGTCCGGGACGGCTCAGGCCCCCCGGACGACTCGGGCTCCCGGGGCGCCGGAGTCGGCTCACTCGCCTCGCCCCCACCGGGAACGGCGTCAGGCACGACAGCAGGCGCGGCGGCTCCCGCCGGAGCCCGCCGCCGGGCCGCGTCCGCCACGATCCACCGCCGGTGCACCTCCACCAGCTCGTCGCCCGACGCCCCGCACAGCCGCGCGAACCGCTCGATCGGCGCGTACTCGTTCGGCACCGCGTCCCCGTTGCAGTACCGGTGGAGGGTCGACGTACTGACGTGCAGCCTTCCGGCCAGCACCCCGTAGCTACGCCCCGAACGGTTCTTCAGTTCCTTCAGCAGGGCCGCGAAATGCTCGGCCTCAGGCGTCGCCACGACGGCGTTCCCTCCCTGGTCCGTCCCGGAACGGCGTTCCAGGGACGCGGAATTCCCGCAGGTCACCCTACGCGTAGACGTTCCAGCATCCCCAATGGTTCGGCAGGCGTTGCGGCCGGATTCCGCCACCCCGCAAGCTCGGACCAGACCACAGCAGGACCGCAGATCAACCGAGTACGGGGAGTACCACCGCCATGCGCACCAACCGCATCCGCACCACCGCCCTCGCCGCAACCGCCCTCGCGGCCGCCCTGTCGCTGACCGCCTGCGGCGGGGACGACAAGGCCATGGGGACCAAGCCGGCCGGCGCCGCCGAGACGGCGGCCCCGGCGGCGACGAACACCGACGGCAAGGCACCGACGGACGCGCCGGAGGCCGGCGCACCCGAGACGCAGACCGTGCCCACCGAGGGGAAGCACGCGGGCGGCAACGGGGACAGCCGCGCCAAGAAGCCGGAGACCGCGCGGAACGCGGAGGCGGCGGCCTCGATCCCGGCCTGCACGCCCGAGAACTCCACGATCAAGGTCTCCTCGGTGAGCCGCCCCATCAACCACCTGCTGCTCACGGTGACCAACACCGGCTCCAAGGACTGCGCCGCGTACTACGCGCCGTTCCTCCGCTTCGACGACGCGCAGGCGGTGTACCCGATCCTCGACGACAGCAAGCCGCAGGCGGTCGTCGTGCTCTCTCCGGGCGAGAAGGCGTACGCGGGCATCGGCCTGCTCGGCGAGCCCGGCGAGGACGAGCCGGTCAAGAGCGACAACCTCGGCGTGATCATGGTCGACAGGAACAACACGTCCAAGGGCGAGACCACGCTGAAGCTCCCGGCGGAGACGTACACGGACAGCCGGGGCTTCGTCACCTACTGGCAGTCGGACATCGAGACCGCGCTGATGTTCTGAGCCGCGGAGCCCCCCGGAGCACCCCGGAGCACCACGAAGCGCCGCCGAGCGCCCTCTCGGGAACACCTCCGGCCAGCGCCTGACGTGCCGTAACCATGCGCGACCCGTACAGATGTGTTGTACGGGTCGCGCATGCGTGAAGCGGGTTCCGGGGTGGGAGGGGGAACCGTATGCACCCCAGAAAGCGGCAGCGCAAAAACGCGTCGACGATGAAGCTCGTGGGCAAGCTCCTGGCCCGGTTCCGCGCCGAGGCGGGCATGACCCAGGTCGAACTGGCCCTGGCGGCAGGCGTACAGGAGGACACGATCGCCTCCATCGAGCAGGGCAGACGCTCGCTCGTGCCGGATCTGGCGGAGACGATCGACGATCTGCTGGACACCAAGGGCGCGTTGGCGACGGCGGTCGACAACATGCCTGAATACGACCTGATTCCGCTGTGGGCCGAGCACTACCTCAACATGGAACACGAGGCGCTGGCGCTCTCCTGGTACGACAACCAGGTCATCCCGGGCCTGCTCCAGACGAAGGCGTACGCGGACGCGGTGTTCAGCAACAAAATCCCCGTCTACAGCCCGGAGGAGATCGAGACGCAGACGGCGACGCGGCTGCAACGCCAGCAGATCCTGGACCGGAAGAAACCGCCGACGATCAGCATGGTGATCTGGGAGCCGGTGCTGATGATGAAACTGACGTCGGACGAGGACCACCGGGAGCAGCTGCGCCACCTCTACGCGATGGCCCAACTCCCGGGTGTCTGCCTCCAGGTGCTGCCGCTGGACAGCAGGGCCCACGCAAGCCTCGACGGCCCGTTCATCCTCTTGGAAACACCGGACCACCAGCACATCGCCTACACCGAGACCCAGCGCGGCAGCCACCTGATCTCGGACCGGAATGAGATCAGCATCCTCGCCCAGAAATATGCGATGCTGCGAGCCCAGGCGCTCACCCCTCTTGAGACCCTGCGCCTGCTGGCCCGCTTACTGGGAGAGACATGAGCACCGGACTGAACTGGTTCAAGTCGAGCTACAGCGGCAGCGAAGGCGGCCAGTGCCTCGAAGTCGCCTACGACTGGCAGAAGTCGAGCTACAGCGCCAGTGAAGGCGGGGCCTGCGTCGAGATCGCCGCGCACCCCGCCGCCGTCCACGTCCGTGACTCCAAGGACATCGAGGGCCCGACCTTCACCGTCGCGCCTTCGGCCTGGTCGGCGTTCGCCGCCTACGCGGCCACCGCCTGACGCCCTCCGGTCATCCCGCCCGGACCGTCTCGTAACGGAGCAGGACGACTCCGTTCCCGAAGGTCCGGGTCTCCATCAGCCGGAGCATCTGCCGCTCCTCGGTGTCCCGGAAGAAGGGGCGGCCCCGGCCGAGGATGACGGGGTGGATGTAGATCCGGTACTCGTCGATCAGATCGGCCTGCCGGAACGACTCCAGCAGATCCGCCCCGCCGACCGCCAGGTCCCCCGACGCGGCGTCCCGCAGGCCGCGCACCTGCTCGGGGTCGACCTCGTGCAGCAGGGTCGCGTTCGGCCCCACGCTCTCCAGCGTCCGCGAGAAGACGAACTTCGGCATGTCCCGCCAGATGCCAGCGAATTCGGCCATCGGGCCTTCGTTGTCCGGGTCCTGATCGGCGGTCGGCCAGAACTCCTCCATCAGCTCGTAGGTGACACGCCCTTCCACGAACCCGCCCATGGTCCGGAAGTAGTCGTTGAAGTGCTGGTGCACCTCCTCATCGACCGTGTGCCAGTCGATGTCCTGGTCGGGCCCTTCGAAGAAGCCGTCGAGGGAGAGCGAGATGGACGTGACGATCCTGTTCACGGAGGCTCCTGGGGGGTTCGTTGGGGGACTCGTCAGGTGGCTCGTTAGGTGGCTCGTTAGGTGACTCGCGGGGTGGTCGTCAGGTGACTCGCGGGGTCGTCAGGTGGCTCGCGAACTGGCATCTTCCTGGCGTCGCACCATCTCGGCGATCCAGGCGGGCGCGTACGGGGACGTGCAGTTCGGCGGGGTCGGGTAGTCCTTGAGGACCTCCAGACGCTCACCGATGGCGACGGCACGGGCGCGGTGTCCGGGGTGCTGGATGCCGATCTGGGCCAGGCAGTGGTTCATCGCCCACTGGAGCCGGTCCGGGGCGTCCTTCATCTCCGCCTCGACGGTGCCCAGCAGCCCGGCGAGGTCCAGCCCTTCGGGCTTCTTCACCACCCGCTCGGTGGTCAGCGCCCACCCGGCGCTCGCGACCACGGGGTCGGGGTCCTCGGTCCAGGCGAGGCGCAGCTCCTCGGCGTGCGGGCTCTTCTTCACCACGTAGTTGACGAGCCAGTCGTGCACCTTGGGGGCGCGCGCCTCACGGAGCATGGTGTCCAGCTCCTGCCGCCCGAATGCCTTCGGGCGGCAGATCAGGAGCGCCAGAAGGCGGGCCGCCGTGTCGTCGGTGGCCCAGAGGTCGCGGGCGAGGTCCTGCTGCGTCTTGAGCCGCTTGGCCAGTGCGCGCAGCTTGCCGAGGTTCACGCCGTGGTCGTCGCCGTGCCGCTCGTTGACCGCGCGTGCCTTCGGGTCCTCCAGCCCGGCCAGCTCCGCCATGACCTGCGCCGCAGTCGTTCCGGCTGTTCCGGCTGTTCCGGTCGCCCCGGACGCGCCGGACTTCGCGGTCGCGCCGGACTTCGCGGTCCCCGCTGTCATCGCGGTCTCCTTCCCGTGGCCGTGGTCGCGTCGCACGGCAGTTTTCAGCCTATGACCGACAGGGGCCGCCCGCTCCCGCTCGGCATCCAGTCGGCACAAGCTGTCAGTGCCCGCTACCCGTACCCACTGCCAGTGCCCGCTGCCCGTACCCACTTGGCAGTACCCGCTGCCCGTACCCACTTGTCAGTGCCCACTGTCCGTACCCACTTGTCAGTGCCCCCGCCTAGGCTCCCCCTCATGGCGACGCTCCCGAATCCTCTGCCCTCCCTGGCCTCCTCCGGCCTGGATCTCCCGCCCGGCTCCCTGGTGGACGCCACGCTGGACGGCCCCTGGCACGAGCCGCTGCTCTGGTACGCGGACGGCCCGGCGACCCCGCGCGACTGGCCGGACCTGCGGGCGGCCGGGCGGCGGGTCGGGCTGCTGCCGGTGCTCGTCACCGGCGGCTCGCGCGACCAGTGGCCCGAGGACTGGGACCTCTGCCCGGACGACACCTCGTATCCCGGCGACCACGACGCCGACGAGGTCCTCGCGGGGTACTGGACGGACTACGCGGACGACGAGCCGGGCGAGGGCACGGCGGCCGACGAGACCGGCGAGGCGAGCGGGGAGGACGAGAAGAACGGGGAGGACGGGGAGGGCGGGGAACAGCCCGGCGGCGCCGGCTCCTGGCCCGGCCTCGCGCCCGTCCCCGCCCGGGAGGCCCCCGAGGACCCGGACGCGGTGGCGGCAGGGCTCGCGGGCGTCATCGCCGCCGACGCCGACGCGTGGCTCGGCGGAGCCCGCATCGCCCTCGTCCCGGCCCGCCGGAGCGCCGACATACCGGCGGCGATCGGCTGGTCGGGCCCGATGAACCACGAGAACGACGTGGCCCGGCTCTGCGCGGTGCTCCGCTCGTGGGAGGACCGCTACGACGCCCGGGTCGTGGTGCTCGGCTTCGACACGATGATCGTCTCCGTGGGCCGCCCGCCCGGCACGATCGAGGAGGCCCGCGCCCTGGCCGCCGAGCACTACGCGTTCTGCCCGGACAACATCGACCAGTCCCCGCCGTACGACCTCGACGCCTACGCCGAGAAGGCCGTGCTCAACCAGGAAGCGTGGTCGTTCTGGTGGGACTGAACACGGACCTCGGCAGGATCAAGGCCTGGTGGCGCACGCTGGGCGGCGACCGCTTCGCCGTCCTGCCTCCCCCCACCCGGGGCCGCTACACCCAGTCGGACGGCCACGAGGACGCGGCGGAGATGTTCGCGTCCCGGGGCATCGCCACCGACACCTCCTTCGCCTACTGGCACTGGCAGTCCCATGACGCCTTCGCCCGCTCCGGCGAACTGACCGGCGTGCTCTACCTGCACTGGGGCGGCGACCACGCCACGGTCGCCGCCGGTCTCGGGGAGGGCCCGCCCGGCTACCGGATCGTCGACAACGGTCCGCAGGGGGCCTTCCAGCTGGACAAGGTCACGGCGACGGACGCCGACGGGCTGCCCGACCCCGAAGACACCGCGGGCGTACGCCAGTTCCTCGCCCGCGTCGACGAACCGCGCAGCCGGAGCACCCGGTCCACGGAGTACGACCCGCTGACCGCCGCCGAGGAACGCTGGCTCCACGACCGGCTGGCGGGCCCCGTGGACCTGGCCGCCGCCCACCGCTTCGCCGCCCCGCTGGAACACCGGCAGGCGCTGACCCCGGACGAGACGGCGCGGCTGCTGTCCGCCTGGCGGGAGACGTACGCCGGACGGCTCACGGCCTGGCAGGGCTGGCGTTCCGTGCTCCTCGCCCTGCTGCGCCAGGAGCACCCGGAGGCCTGGGAGGTGGCCGCCGAGCTGGGCGCCGACGCGTCCCACGCCCTCGCCGCGCATCCGTCCCCGCGCTCGCTGGAGCTGCTCCGCGCATGGGCGCTGACCGGTGACGGCAGTGCCGTACGCGGCTGGTTCCGCGCCCACCACGCCCTGCGCGAACCGGACCCGGTGCGCGCCGCCGCCGCGCTCTCCGAGGAGCTGACGGCGCACACCGCACCCGAGACCGCGCAGACCGGCCTCCTCCACGCACTGCGGGGAGCCGTCACCGCCGAGCACCGCACCCCCCGCCCGCCCACCTCCGAGAGGTTCTTCCCGCTCCTGCTCTCCACCGTCCGGTTCGCCACGGACGAGCGGCTGCCGCGCCCGCTGCGGGTCGCCGCGGCGCAGGCCGCCGCCGACACGGCCGGCCGCGTGCGCGAGGCGGCCGGCCGCCTCGCCGACCCCGCCGAAGCGGCCGACGCACTGGCGGCCGTCGACCGCTACGAGACCGCCCGCGACGACCTCCTCGCGGGCACCGGCCCCGACCTGTCCGGCTACGAGGGCCGCCTCGGCGACATCTGGCACCACTACCGCACCCTCGCCCCGTCCGACGTCCAGTGGCTCCGCGACCGGCTGGCCGACCCGGCCACCGGCGTCCAGGGCATCGCGTTCTGCCTGGAGTTGCTGTACGCCCACGGCGAGGCCACGGAGACGGACCTGCAAGCGCTCCTCCCCCGCTGGAAGAAGGAACTGTCCAAGCAGTACCGCACCACGTACACCGAGTGGCGCCACCCGTTGGTCACCCTGACCTGCCTGGCGCTCGACCTGGAACACCCCGCCGCGGCCGACCTGCTGGCCTGGTGGGCGAAGCCCAAACCGCTCTGGAAGGCGCCGGTCCGGCTGCTCACCCACCTCGGCGCGCCCGACGAGGAGAAGGCCGCCGAGCTGTGGGAGTTCATCGTCTCCGGCGGACACGACACCGGGCACCTGATGACGTGGGTGCTGCTCCGCGCCCGCCTCGACGGCGTCCACCCGCTGCACGTCGCGGAGAAGCTGATCGACGAGCCGGGCATCCGCGCGTACGTCCTGCACCACGTCCTGATCGGGGTCGCCGACCCCGCCCAGCCGCTCTGGCACTACACGATCGACTCGCGCAGCCACAGCTGGTGGCACCGCGCCCAGGAGGTGGCCGACCACCCCGCGCTCTCCGCCGGGGCCCGCGCGATCGGGCTGAAGGCGGCCCGCGAGCACTGCATCACGCGCTACCCGGACCAGGTGCGCCCGGCCCTCACGGAAGGCGAGGTGAACACGGCACGCGCCTGGCTGGCGGCCCGCGCCGACCGGACCGCCGCCGACTGAGCCCTCGTACTCATGCGGGCGGCGGCCCCGCACGGTTCACTCGGAGACATGAGCGACGACAGGCCCGGGACCGCCCCCGCACCCACCCCCGACGAGACGCCCGACCCCCGTGCCTGGATCGCCCCGCTGATCTCCACGGTCGTCACCGTGCCGCTGGGGCTGCTCGCCCTGCTCTACGGGGCGCTCTCCCCCATGGAGTGCGACTCCTGCAACGGCGCGGTGGCCGACCGCTTCCACGACAGCTGGATGATCGGGTGGACCGTTCTGTGGATCGGCCTGCTCATCGCCCTGGCCGTGCTGATCGCGAGCTGGGCGGTCCCCCGCCGGCTTCGCTTCGCCGCCCGCCGCGTGGGTCTGGCCCTGGCCGCGCCCGCCACCGTGGGGGTCACTTTCGTAGCATTCATGGCGTTGGTCGACTGGCCCTGACAGAAAGTGTCCACCCCCATGAACGACACGAGCGTCCCGACCACGACGGAAACCGCCTCCGCGACGGAAGCGGCCGAAGTCGCCGAACGCCTGATAGCCGAGTTCCGCGCGCTGCCGCCGGGCAACGACCGCAAGCGGGAGATCATCACCGAGCTGGACGACAACGCCCAGGCGCTGCCGTTCCTCGTCTCGGTCGTCGCGGACCCGGGCGAGTACGACCTGGCCCGGGTCGAGAGCGCCACCGTCCTGCGCCTGTGGCCCCCGGCCGATCCCGCTCTGCGCCACGAAGCGGGCCGCGCCCTGCTCACCGCGCTGCGCGACCCGGCGGAGGACCTGGTCCGGCAGTACGCGGCGATGTCCCTGGCGCCCTACACCGACGACCCGGTCGTCGCCACGGTCCTGGACACCACAGCGCGGGCCGACGAGGACCCGCTCGTCCGGGACAGCGCCCGCTTCTCCATCGAGGAGGCCCACCGGCTCCAGGAGACCGGAGCGGGTGGGCCGTGATCACACGGGGGCTCAGCCCCTGCCGCGTCCGAGCCACTGGGCCGCCTCGGTCGCCCAGTAGGTGAGGATCATCTGCGCCCCGGCCCGCCGGATCCCGGTCAGGCTCTCCAGGATCGCCTTGTCCCGGTCGATCCAGCCCTTCTCGGCGGCGGCCTCGACCATCGCGTACTCGCCGCTGATCTGGTACGCCGCGACCGGCACGTCCACGGACTCCGCGACCTTGGCGAGGATGTCCAGATACGGTCCGGCGGGCTTCACCATGACCATGTCCGCGCCCTCCGCCAGGTCCAGCGCCAGCTCCCGCAGCGACTCGCGGGCGTTGGCCGGGTCCTGCTGGTAGGTCTTGCGGTCACCGGTGAGCGAGGAGCCGACGGCCTCGCGGAAGGGGCCGTAGAAGGCGGAGCTGTACTTCGCGGTGTAGGCGAGGACCGACACGTCCTCGTGGCCGGTCTGGTCCAGGGCGTCGCGGATCACGCCGACCTGACCGTCCATCATCCCGCTGGGGCCCACCACATGGGCCCCGGCGTCCGCCTGGACCTGGGCCATCTCCGCGTACCGCTCCAGCGTCGCGTCGTTGTCCACCCGGCCGTCCGCCGTCAGGACCCCGCAGTGACCGTGGTCGGTGTACTCGTCCAGGCACAGGTCCGACATGATCACCAGGTCGTCGCCGACCTCCTCGCGGACCGCGCGCAGGGCGACCTGGAGGATCCCGTCGGGGTCGGTGCCCGCCGTGCCCCGGGCGTCCTTCTTCCCGTCCTCCGGCACCCCGAAGAGCATGATCCCCGAGACCCCGGCCTCCACCGCCTCGACGGCCGCCTTCCGCAGGGTGTCCAGGGTGTGCTGGTGCACGCCGGGCATGGCCGAGATGGCGACCGGGGCGTCGATGCCCTCCCGGACGAACGCGGGGAGGATCAGGTTCGCGGGGTCGAGCCGTGTCTCGGCGACCATCCGCCGCATCGCCGGGGTCGTCCGCAGCCGCCGGGGGCGGGAGCCGGGGAAATTTGCGTACGCAGTCATCCTTCGACGATAGCCCCGTACGCAGCGCGGTCTTACCGACACCGGTGCCGGGAAAGGCCCGCGAACAGGCCCCTGACAGGGGGCCACTCTCCCGGCCCGGAAAGGCGGTGGGCCCGGCCGCCGAAGCGACCGGGCCCACTCACCCGCGTACTGCCGTCACGTCGTCGTCCGGCGTCTGCGCGCACCGGGGCGGCGCTCGCTCGGCCGGGTCACCGGGTCGCCGGCGTCCTTCGCCGCGTCCCGGCGCTGCGCGCCGAAGGCGGCGAGCGCCTCGGCGAGCTTGTGCACCGACGGCTCGGGGGACAGCACGTCCACCCGGAGGCCGTGCTCCTCGGCGGTCTTCGCGGTGGCCGGGCCGATGCACGCGATCACGGTCACGTTGTGCGGCTTGCCCGCGATGCCGACCAGGTTCCGCACCGTCGAGGACGAGGTGAACAGGACCGCGTCGAAGCCGCCGCCCTTGATCGCCTCGCGGGTGTCGGCCGGCGGCGGCGAGGCGCGGACCGTGCGGTACGCGGTGACGTCGTCGACCTCCCAGCCCAGCTCGATCAGCCCGGCCACCAGGGTCTCGGTGGCGATGTCGGCGCGCGGCAGGAACACCCGGTCGATCGGGTCGAAGACCGGGTCGTAGGGCGGCCAGTCCTCCAGCAGCCCGGCGGCGGACTGCTCGCCGGAGGGCACCAGGTCCGGCTTCACACCGAAGTCGATCAGCGCGGCGGCGGTCTGCTCGCCGACGGCGGCGACCTTGATCCCGGCGAAGGCCCGGGCGTCGAGACCGTACTCCTCGAACTTCTCCCGGACCGCCTTGACGGCGTTCACGCTGGTGAAGGCGATCCACTCGTAGCGCCCGGTGACCAGGCCCTTGACCGCGCGCTCCATCTGCTGGGGCGTACGCGGCGGCTCGACGGCGATCGTCGGGACCTCGTGCGGCACCGCACCGTAGGAGCGCAGCTGGTCGGAGAGCGACGCGGCCTGCTCCTTGGTACGCGGCACGAGCACCCGCCAGCCGAACAGCGGCTTGGACTCGAACCACGCGAGCTGGTCGCGCTGGGCGGCGGAGCTGCGCTCTCCGACCACGGCTATGACCGGCCGGTGGCCCTCGGGCGAGGGGAGCACCTTGGCCTGCTTGAGGGTCTGGGCGATCGTCCCGAGGGTCGCCGTCCAGGTGCGCTGACGGGTGGTCGTGCCGGCGATCGTCACGGTCAGCGGGGTGTCGGGCTTGCGGCCCGCCGAGACGAGCTCACCGGCGGCGGCCGCGACCGCGTCCAGCGTGGTGGAGACGACGGCGGTCGCGTCGCTCGCGCCGACCTCGCTCCAGCACCGGTCGGAGGCCGTACGGGCGTCGACGAAACGGACGTCCGCGCCCTGCTCGTCGCGGAGCGGCACCCCGGCGTACGCGGGCACGCCGACGGCGTTCGCGATGCCCGGGACCACCTCGAAGGGCACCCCGGCGGCGGCGCAGGCGAGCATCTCCGCGCCCGCGTCGCCGTCCAGACCCGGATCGCCCGCGACCGCACGGACCACCCGCCTGCCGCCCTTCGCGGCCTCCATGACAAGATTGGCCGCATCCCTGAGAACGGGTACCCCGGCGCTTGTTGACGAGACGTCAACAAGCGTCAGCTCAGGCGTGCTCACGCCTTCCCGCGCATGGCTGCGAACGACGTCGAGCACATCGGGCTCGGCGACAAGGACGTCCGCGCTCGCGAGCGCTTCGACAGCGCGCAGAGTCAGCAGTCCCGGGTCGCCGGGACCGGCGCCGAGGAAGGTGACCTGGCCTTGGGCGGACAGGGCCGGAAAGTCGGATGCGGCGGGGCCGGTGGGGCTCAAAGTGCTCGCTCCCCCATAAGACCGGCCGCACCCTTGGCGAGCATCTCGGACGCGAGTTCGCGACCGAGGGCCGCCGCGTCGTCGTGCGACGTGGGGACGGGACCGGTGGTGGACAGCTGTACCAGCGAGGAACCGTCGGTGGAACCGACGACTCCGCGCAGGCGCAGTTCGTTGACAACATGCCCGTCGGCCAGGACGTCGGCCAGCGCACCCACAGGTGCGGAGCAGCCGGCCTCCAGGGCGGCGAGCAGGGCGCGCTCGGCGGTCACGGCGACCCGGGTGTACGGGTCGTCGAGCTCGGCGAGCGCGGCGGCGAGGTCGCCGCTGGACGCGGCGCACTCGATCGCCAGTGCTCCCTGGCCGGGAGCGGGCAGGACGGTGTCGACCGCCAGGAAGTCGGTCACCTCACCGCTCCGCCCGAGACGGCTGAGCCCGGCGGCGGCGAGGACCACCGCGTCGAGCTCGCCGTCGCGCACGAACCCGATCCGCGTGTCGACGTTGCCCCGGATGGGGACGGTCTCGATCCGCAGTCCGTGGGAACGGGCGTACGCGTTGAGCTGGGCCATGCGGCGCGGCGAACCGGTGCCGATGCGGGCGCCGTCGGGCAGCTGCTCGAAGGTCAGCCCGTCCCGGGCGACGAGCGCGTCGCGCGGGTCCTCGCGCTGCGGCACGGCGGCCAGCACGAGGTCGTCGGGCTGGCTGGTCGGCAGGTCCTTGAGCGAGTGGACGGCGAAGTCCACCTCGCCGCGCGCCAGCGCCTCGCGCAGGGCGGCGACGAAGACGCCGGTGCCGCCGATCTGCGCCAGGTGCTCGCGGGAGGTGTCCCCGTACGTGGTGATCTCGACGAGCTCGACGGCGCGCCCGGTCACCTCGCGGACCGCCTCGGCGACGAGCCCGGACTGGGCCATGGCGAGCTTGGAGCGCCGGGTGCCCAGCCGGAGCGGCGCGGCGCCCCGCGCTTCCGGCGATGAGTTGTCGGTCATGACCGCCCTCTATTCGGGTCGTTCAGGTCGGCCCGGGAGACGGCGGCCACCGTCTGCGGGTCGAGGTCGAAGAGTTCTCGCAGCGCGTCCGCGTACCCGGCGCCGCCGGGCTCGCTGGCGAGCTGCTTGACCCGCACGGTGGGCGCGTGCAGGAGCTTGTCGACGACGCGGCGCACGGTCTGGGTGATCTCGGCGCGCTGCTTCTCGTCCAGGTCGGGGAGGCGGCCGTCCAGCCGGGCGATCTCGCCGGCGACCACGTCGGCGGCCATGGTGCGCAGGGCGACCACGGTCGGGGCGACGTGCGCGGCGCGCTGGGCGGCGCCGAAGGCGGCCACCTCGTCGGAGACGATGGTGCGGACCCGGTCCACGTCGGCGGCCATCGGGGCGTCGGCGGATGCCTCGGCGAGCGACTCGATGTCGACGAGGCGCACCCCGGGGATGCGGTGGGCGGCGCCGTCGACGTCGCGCGGCATGGCGAGGTCGAGCAGGGCGAGCCGGACCGGGCCGGTGGACTGGGCGGGCACGGTGGCCCGGCGCGGCGCGGTCACCGGACCGGCGTGCGCGGCGGAGGCGGCGGAGCCGTTCTCCACCCAGGCGGCGTGCTGGTCGACGTCGTCCGGGGCCGGGGCGACGGCGGTGACCGCCGGTGCCTCGGGCGCGGCGTCCGGGGTCACGCCCAGGGCGTCGGCGAGGGCGTCGGCGGTGAGTACGAGGCCGGTGGAGCCGGTGCAGGAGACGACGACGTCGGCACGTGTCAGTTCGTCGCCCACCGCGGACATCTCGACGGCGCGGGCGCGCACGGCGGTGTCGTCGCCCTGCTGGAGGATCTCCACGAGGCGGTCGGCGCGGGAGCGGGTCCGGTTGGCGACGACGATCTCGGCGACACCGGTGCGCGCGAGGGTCGCGGCGGCCAGCGAGGACATCGAGCCGGCGCCGATGACCAGGGCGCGCTTGCCCCCGGCCCACAGGGCGGGGTCGGCCCCGGCGGCGAGCTGCTGGAGCCCGAAGGTGACGAGGGACTGCCCGGCCCGGTCGATCCCGGTCTCGCTGTGGGCGCGCTTGCCGACCCGCAGGGCCTGCTGGAAGAGGTCGTTCAGCAGCCGTCCGGCGGTGTGCAGCTCCTGGCCGCGCGCGAGCGCGTCCTTGATCTGGCCGAGGATCTGGCCCTCGCCGACGACCATCGAGTCGAGCCCGCAGGCCACCGAGAACAGGTGGTGGACGGCCCGGTCCTCGTAGTGCACATAGAGATACGGAGTGAGCTCTTCCAGCCCGACGCCGCTGTGCTGGGCGAGCAGGGTGGAGAGCTCGGCGACGCCCGCGTGGAACTTGTCCACATCCGCGTACAGCTCGATGCGGTTGCAGGTGGCCAGCACGGCGGCCTCGGTCGCGGGTTCCGCGGCGAGGGTGTCCTGGAGCAGCTTGGCCTGGGTGTCGGCAGCGAGGGACGCCCGCTCCAGTACGGAGACGGGGGCGCTGCGGTGGCTCAGCCCGACGACGAGGAGGCTCATGCGGGCATCACGGCGGGCATGTCCCCGTCGGGTCCTTTCCGGCCGGTGGGCGTGGCGCGCATCGGGGGCGCGCCCTCGTCCTCGGCGGTGGCGTCCTCGCCCGCCTTGCGCTGCTCGTGGAACGCGAGGATCTGGAGCTCGATGGAGAGGTCGACCTTGCGTACGTCGACGCCCTCGGGCACCGACAGGACGGTCGGCGCGAAGTTCAGGATGGAGGTCACCCCCGCGGCGACGAGCCGGTCGCAGACCTGCTGGGCGGCGCCGGGCGGGGTGGTGATCACACCGATGGACACGCCGTTCTCGCTGATGATCCGGTCGAGGTCGTCGGTGTGCTGGACGGGGATCCCGGCCACCGGCGTACCGGCCATGGCGGGGTCGGCGTCGATGAGCGCCGCGACACGGAAGCCGCGGGAGGCGAAGCCGCCGTAGTTGGCGAGGGCCGCGCCGAGGTTACCGATACCGACGATCGCGACCGGCCAGTCCTGGGTGAGCCCGAGCTCACGGGAGATCTGGTAGACGAGATACTCGACGTCGTACCCGACACCCCGGGTGCCGTAGGACCCCAGGTAGCTGAAGTCCTTCCGCAGCTTCGCCGAGTTGACGCCGGCCGCCGTGGCCAGCTCTTCGGAGGAGACCGTGGGGACCGATCGCTCGGAGAGCGCGGTCAGGGCGCGCAGATACAACGGAAGTCGGGCGACGGTGGCCTCGGGAATTCCTCGGCTACGGGTCGCCGGTCGGTGAGTTCGGCCAGTTGCCACGGTGCTCCTGCGGGATGAGCGGGGCTGCAGGCGGCCGTATGTCCCAAGACCGCCCCGTCGAATGCAGGCTATGCCTTTGTGAACGCGTGCACAAAGATTGTGTCCGTTTTGTCCGGTCAAAGTGACCGGGGTCACGCGCATTTCCCGCGCGATCCCGGAACCAGGGACCGCAACAGCCCGTTGCAGCCTCGAAGGGGGCAAAGCGGTACACACTCCTCACAACTACGCCCCCGAGGCCACTCAAAACGCCCGCAATGTTAACCGGGTTTCGCGTCCGCACCCAGCGCCTTGCGCAGCCTGGCCGGGTCCACGCGCCAGAACGTGTGCTGTTCGCCATCGATCAGCACCACCGGAATCTGCTCCCAGTACTCCTTGTACAGCTCCTCGTCCTCGGTGATGTCCTTCTCCACCCACGACGCACCGGTCTCCGCGCAGACCGCGCCCACCACCGCCCGCGCGTCCTCGCACAGATGACAGCCCGGCTTCCCGACCAGCGTGACCACCCGCTCGGCGGGCTTCTTCTTCGTACGTCGCAGCAGAGGACTCATTCCTCCATTCTGCGCCCGCCGCGCCCGCCCCCCGGGCCTGCGCCACCCGCCCCCGGGGCCGCCCGGAATCGACCGATTCACCATCCCGCCCCGAAGCGTTCACACCGCCGCATCACGGCAGGTCGGGCACGTACGGACGGACTGGCTATGCTCACCGCATGGCCGCTCTTGGATGGCTCACCCCCCGTAGGCGTTCCGCGACTGCGCGCAGCGTCCTGGCAGGCGAGGCCGCCGCCGAGGCCGCGCGCAAGACCTCGGCCGCCGACGACGACGCCGCCCTGCTGACCACCACCCCCGAAGAGGCGCCCGAGGAACCCGCGTTCCCGGTCGCCGGGGACGTCCGCGCCGCCGCCTTCTTCGACCTCGACAACACCGTGATGCAGGGCGCCGCGATCTTCCACTTCGGCCGCGGCCTCTACAAGCGCAAGTTCTTCGAACGCCGCGAACTCACCCGGTTCGCCTGGCAGCAGGCGTGGTTCCGGCTGGCCGGCGTCGAGGACCCCGAGCACATGCAGGACGCCCGCGACAGCGCCCTGTCCATCGTCAAGGGCCACCGCGTCTCCGAGCTGATGTCCATCGGCGAGGAGATCTACGACGAGTACATGGCCGACCGCATCTGGCCCGGCACCCGCGCCCTGGCCCAGGCCCACCTGGACGCCGGACAGAAGGTCTGGCTGGTCACCGCCGCACCCGTGGAGACCGCCACCATCATCGCCCGTCGCCTCGGCCTGACCGGCGCGCTCGGCACTGTCGCCGAATCGGTCGACGGCGTCTACACCGGCCGCCTGGTCGGCGAACCGCTGCACGGCCCCGCCAAGGCCGAGGCCGTCCGGGCCCTGGCCGCCGCCGAGGACCTCGACCTGGACCGCTGCGCCGCCTACAGCGACTCGCACAACGACATCCCGATGCTCTCGCTGGTCGGCCACCCCTACGCGATCAACCCGGACACCAAGCTCCGCAAGTACGCCCGCGCCCGCGACTGGCGGCTGCGCGACTACCGCACCGGCCGCAAGGCGGCCAAGGTCGGCATCCCGGCCGCCGCCGGGGTCGGCGCACTGGCGGGCGGCACGGCCGCCGCGCTCGCCCTGCACCGCCGTCGCCGCTGACCCCGCCTCCGCTCCGCGCCCCGTGCCCGCCCGCACCGTCCGGTCACGGGGCGCAGCCACGCCCGAAGCCGTACCGCCGGTCGAAAGCCGTTTCGCCGATCGCGCCGACGCCCCCTCCGGCCAGCCGGATCGCCGGTGCACGGCCACAACCCGTCGTCCCCGTAGGCAGATCACGAAGTAATCCGATCAATAAACGGTCACCATGTGCGACTTGATACGTCACTTAGCGATAAGAGAAGCGACGGAACCGGCGATTTAGACAACTGGGTGTAGCACTGCCTGCACGAAGCGTTATTCTCCTCAGACGCATCACGGAGACCGTCACCCGCTACCACGGGTGACGATTTTCGAACTGCTCGTGATGGAAGCTCTGCCTCTGGGAGTCCCGTGTACCCACACGTCGGGGTTGACGCCTCGGGCCTGGCTACGCTGCGTGCATCGGTCATTGACCGCTTGCGCGGCTTCGTCCCCACCGCGTACGCCGTCCCCGCATTTGCCACCCCTGCACCTGCCGGCCCCTGCTACGCCCTGGCCGAACGCAGTGCGGCGGTCGGAAGACGCAGCACCCGCGCCGCCTCGACCACCACGTCGACCGTCCGCCGCCCCACGGCCGACAGCGACAGCGCGCGCATGATGGACCTCGTCGAGCGCGCGCAGGCCGGCGAGGCGGACGCCTTCGGCCGCCTGTACGACCAGTACAGCGACACCGTGTACCGGTACATCTACTACCGCGTGGGCGGCAAGGCGACCGCGGAGGACCTCACCAGCGAGACCTTCCTCCGCGCGCTGCGCCGTATCTCCACGTTCACCTGGCAGGGCCGCGACTTCGGCGCCTGGCTGGTCACGATCGCTCGCAACCTGGTCGCCGACCACTTCAAATCCAGTCGTTTCCGACTGGAAGTGACCACCGGCGAGATGCTCGACGCCAACGAGGTGGCGCGCAGCCCCGAGGACTCCGTCCTGGAGTCCCTCTCCAACGCCGCTCTGCTCCAGGCCGTCCGGCGACTCAACCCCCAGCAGCAGGAGTGCGTCACCCTGCGGTTCCTCCAAGGGCTCTCGGTCGCCGAGACCGCCCGCGTGATGGGCAAGAACGAGGGCGCGATCAAGACCCTCCAGTACCGAGCCGTGCGGACGCTCGCCCGACTCCTGCCGGACGACGCCCGCTGACCACCCCGGTCGACGACCCCTGCGTGACCGTCCCGTCACGCACTGGTCCGATCATCTTTCGTGCGTAACCCAAGTGCCGCGCGCGTCGTTGTGCCGGTTGCAGGCCCCCTGTCGTCACCACCTGTCCGTCTCCACTCACTCCATCGAGTGGAAACGCTCAAGGTGCGCAACCTTCCGGACCGCCAGGGGAGTCGACCGTCATGACGAGAGGAGGTGCCGCCAGTGATCGCAAACGTTTCGGCACACCGGCGGGCGAACGCCTTCGCCCAGGCCCTGGAGGAGCAGACCCCCCAGGGTGCGGCGGCCGCAGAGCCCGCGGAGCCGGCCGACCAGGCCGACCGCGGACCACTGTTGGCCCTGGCGAACGGCCTCGGTGAGCTACCGAAGCCGCAGTTGGACCCCGAGGTCAAAGTGGTGCAGCGAGCCCAGCTCGTCGCCGCCATGGAGGCCATGTTCGCCGAGGGCGGCGCGTCCACGGGCCCTACGGTGCCCGTGCAACGGGGCAAGGGGGCCCACCGGGCCTCACCACTGCGGAGACTGCGCCCCCGCTCCCGCTGGGCGAAGGGACTCACCGCCGGCGGGCTCACCGTCGGCGTGGCCGCGGGAGCCTTCGGCGGAGTGGCCGCCGCCAGCTCCGACGCCCTCCCCGGTGATTCGCTGTACGGGCTCAAGCGCGGGATGGAGGACATCAGCCTCGGCCTGGCCAAGGGCGACGCCGACCGCGGCGAGGCCTATCTCGACCAGGCCTCCACCCGGCTCAGCGAGGCCCGCAGACTCATGGAGCGCGGCCGCTCCGGCAGCCTGGACCACGAATCCCTCGGCGCCGTCAGACGCGCGCTCAACGGCATGTCCCACGACGCCTCCGAGGGCCACCGCCTGCTCCGCTCCGCCTACCAGCGCGACGGAGCGATCGGCCCCATGCAGACCCTGGACACCTTCTCCCGCTCGCACCGCGCCACCTGGAGCAGTCTCCGCGACCGGCTGCCCGTCCAGCTCACCGACGTCCGCGACGAGGTCACCTCCGTCTTCGACGCCATGGAGGAGGAAGTCGCACCGCTCCAGTCCCTCCTCCCCCGCCCCCCGGGCGAGGACCGGGGCACCGGCCGCTCCGGAACCACCACCCCGGGCAAGGACTCCCCCCGCACCGACGCCCCCGCACCTCCGGCCTCCCCCGAGAAGCCCGGAGACCGCACCGACGGCAGCGCGGACCCCAAGCCCTCCGGCTCGCCGGGCTCCTCCGACGCCACCCCGGACGGCGGCCTGCTCGGCGGCGGCACGGACGGCCTGCTGGACGAGCTCCCCACCGACGAGCTCGCCCCGCAGCCCTCCGAGAGCCGCCCGAGCACACCCGCCGCCCCGGACGTCACCCTGCCCCCGCTCCTCCCCGGGCTCCTCCCGGGCCTCGGCATCGACGGCGAGAACCTCAGGCCGTAGAGCCGAAACGGAGACACGACAGGAGACACGACAAGGGGCCGGTACGCGGATCGCGTACCGGCCCCTTGCTCGTCACAGCCTCAGAAGAAGACCGACCGCCGCTGCACCAGCAGCTTGTACAGCGTGTGCTGGATCTGCTCCCGCACCTGGTCCGTCAGGTTGAACATCAGCATCGGGTCCTCCGCCGCCTCCGGCGGATAGCCGTCCGTGGGAATCGGCTCACCGAACTGGATCGTCCACTTCGTCGGCAACGGCAACGCACCCAGCGGCCCCAGCCACGGGAACGTCGGCGTGATCGGGAAGTACGGGAAGCCCAGCAGCCGGGCCAGCGTCTTCGCGTTGCCGATCATCGGGTAGATCTCCTCCGCCCCCACGATCGAGCACGGCACGATCGGCGCGCCCGCCCGCAGGGCCGTCGACACGAACCCGCCCCGCCCGAAGCGCTGAAGCTTGTAGCGCTCGCCGAACGGCTTGCCGATGCCCTTGAACCCCTCCGGCATCACCCCGACGATCTCCCCCATCTCCAGCAGCCGCTGCGCGTCCTCCGCACAGGCCAGCGTGTGACCGGCCTTGCGCGCCAGCTCGTTGACGACCGGGAGATGGAAGACCAGATCGGCGGCGAGCAGCCGCAGATGCCGCTCGGCCGGATGGTTGTCGTGCACCGCGACCTGGAGCATCAGCCCGTCCAGCGGCAGCGTCCCGGAGTGGTTGGCCACGATGAGCGCCCCGCCGTCCGACGGGATGTTCTCGATGCCCTTCACCTCGACCCGGAAGTACGTGTCCGCCAGCGGCCGCAGCGCCGACATCAGGACCTGGTCGGTGAGCTCCCGGTCGTACCCGAACTCGTCGACGTCGTAATCACCGGTGATCCGCCGCCGCAGGAACGCCAGCCCGCCCGCGATCCGCCGCTCCCAGCCCCCGGCCGACGAGCGCCCCTCGTCCGGACCCGGCACCCCCGGCCCACCGCCCGTCTCCCCGGCCCCCGGGGAGAGGCCGGACAGCGCGTCGGACGGGACGTCGCCCTGCTCGGGCACCTGCGCCCCCGGCAGCGCGCTCACCGGAGCGGCGGAGCCGTCACCCCGCCCGCTGCCGCCCGCCCCCGTCCGGCGCCGCGCCGGACGCGCACCGCCACCGGACCGCGAACGGTCGTCGTCGAACGGAATGACCTTGGCATCCGCCATCGTCGGTGCGCTCCTCTACCTGGCGCCGTGAGTCGTCTGTACCGCACCGGCCCCGCGCTCCCGCGGTCCGGCGCCTCCGGGCAGCGGCAACGCCGCCAGCCGGTCCACCGCCCTGCCCACCGTCTCCGGCGGCAGCAGCCCGGGCCCCCGGCTCCGCGCGAACTCCGCGAAGGTCTCCGCCGTGGTGAACGCCGGCCGGAAACCGAGGGTCTCGCGCATCTGCACCGTCGAGACCACCCGGCCGTGGGTGAGCAGCCGGATCTGTTCCGGCGAGAAGTCGGTCATGCCGATCGTACGGAGCGCGGAGCCGACCCAGGTGACGGCGGGCAGCAGCACGGGAACGGTCGGCCTCCCCAGCCGCCGCGAGCACTGCGACAGCAGCAGCACCCCGTCGCCGGCGATGTTGAACGTGCCGCTGTTCAGCGTGCCGCGCCGGGGCTCGCTCGCCGCGATCCCGAGGACGTCGATCACATCGTCCTCGTGCACGAACTGGAGGCGCGGGTCGTAGCCGAAGACGGTCGGCAGGACGGGCAGCGACAGATAGTCGGCGAGCGGCGAGTCCGGATGCGGGCCCAGGATGTTGGCGAACCGCAGCACGCACACCGCCACGTCCGGGCGGCGGCGGGCGAAGCCCCGTACGTACCCCTCGACCTCCACCGCGTCCTTCGCGAAGCCGCCACTGGGCAGCGACTTGGGCGGGGTGGTCTCGGTGAACACGGCCGGATCGCGGGGCGCCGACCCGTACACGCTCGTGCTGGACTTCACCACGAGCCGCTGCACCGTCGGCGACTTCTGACAGGCGCCGAGCAGCTGCATGGTGCCGATGACGTTGGTCTCCTTGATCGCCGTCCGGCCGCCGGCGCCGAGCGCCTTGCCGGAGACGTCCAGGTGGACCACCGTGTCGACGGCGTACTCGGCCAGGATCCGCGCTATGGCCGACTGCCGGATGTCGGCGCGGACGAACTCCGCGTCGCCCAGCCGGTGCGGGGGCACGACGGCGTCGACCGCGATCACCCGGTCCACCCCGGGATCGCGCTGGACACGCCGGACGAAGCGGCCCCCCAGCTGCCGGGCCACTCCTGTGACGAGGACGACCTTCCCCAAGACCAGTGCCTTCCGTCGGCCCGGGAAGCCTGGCCCGGCTCCCCTGCTTCCCGCGGTAACTTCCCTGGCGGTCACCGTAGCGGGTGGACGCCGTCCTGTGACGCCCCCATGCCCCGAAACGCACCGCAGCCCTCCCACCATGACGGCGGGAGGGCTGCGGATCTCACGAACTGCGTTCGCTTACTTCTTGTTGCGACGCTGAACGCGCGTGCGCTTGAGCAGCTTGCGGTGCTTCTTCTTGGCCATCCGCTTGCGCCGCTTCTTGATAACAGAGCCCACGACTACCCTCGCTCACTTCTTCTTCACTGGTGCGGGGCGTCTGGGCCCACACGACCTACGTCGGCCTAGCCTACCCGCCACCGTCCGAGGGACGTAATCCGCGGGCAACCCGAGGCTCACCTCAGGCTGATTCCACCCCCACGAAGGACTCGCGGAGATACGCGTGAACCGCTTGCTCCGGCACCCGGAAGGACCTGCCCACCCGGATCGCCGGCAGATGACCGCTGTGCACCAGGCGGTACACCGTCATCTTCGACACTCGCATGACCGAGGCGACTTCCGCCACGGTCAGAAACTTGACCTCGTTGAGAGGCCTCTCGCTGCCAGCAGCCATGACCCACCTGTCCCTCCGCACCGGACGCGCACCGGCTTCCCCTCCGGTGACTCTTCGTCGTTGTGCGCTCACTCACCAGATTAGGGGCGGGTGGTGCGAGTGGGGAAGAGGGGAGGCGATCGACGGCTTACTGTGACAGACAGGCCCGATTGAGCACATAGCGCGTCAACGGCCGGTAGAACGGCGCCCGTACGCCGTCGTCGAGCGGGACGACCAGGGACACCCGCCCCTCCGCCTCCCCCACGAACAGCGCCGGATCGTCCGTGTCCGCCGGACCGATCGCCTCGATCCCCAGCTGACCTGCGCCGCAGACCCAGCCGTGATCCCCGATCACCAGCTCGGGCAGCACCCCGAGCCGCTCCGCCGCGTCCTGGAGCGCGAGCCGCACGGGAAGCGGCGAATGCGTGTGCGCGCCGGTCTCACCCCCGGTGGGCCGCCCCCCGGGTTCGCGCACCAGGGCGACACCCCGTACGTAGTCGAGACGGTACGTGCGTACGCCAAACCGGGTCGTTATGTCGACACATCTGCCCTGCGCGGGGGTGAGAACAGGACAGCCCGCCGTCGACAGGGCGTCTGCCAGCCCGGCGTAGAAACCGAGCAGCCGGTGCGGATGCCCGGTCCCCAGCAGCACCGGAGCCCGCCGCTCCGCCACCAGCGCCAACCGCTCGCCGAACGCGTCCAGCGCGGCCACCGTCCGGTCCGGATCGATCGCGTCGGGGCCGCTCACATGCGCGGGGTCCGCCGAGACCCCGCACCGGTCCGCCATCAGCCGCAGCAGCTCGCCCTCGCCCCAGGCCCGCTCGGGCGCGAGCCCCAGCATCACGCGCGGATCCCGGGCGGCGAACAGCCGGTAGCTGCGCAGACTGGTCTCGCGCGACGTGGCCACGGGCCCGGCCAGCCGGGCCGCCAGCAGATGGGCGCGCAGCGCCCCGGTGCTCAACACCCCTGGGATGCTGCCGCATCGGGGAGCCGGAGCGGGCCGGAATCCCGTTACGCCCCACCGTTGGCGTAACGCACGGCACAATGCCCCCGCGCGACGCACGGACTCAGGTCAGCAGCCCCCGCAGGGGGAAGGCGGCCTTCCGGGACGCCAGCACCGCCTGGTCCAGCCGGTCCGCCGGGTCGTACCCGTCCTCCCACGCCTTCCACGACGGCGTACGCCCGTCCGTCATCCGGCCGGGTCCCAGCTGCCGCGTACGGGCGTAGACGAGATCGCGCCAGGACGGCGGCACCACCGACTCCGGATCGACCGGCGCGTGCGCGGCGATCCCGACGAGGTGCGTCCACGACCGGGGCACCACGTCCACCACCGCGTACCCGCCGCCGCCGAGCGCCACCCAGCGCCCGTCGGCGTGATCGTGGGCCAGCCGGTGGCAGGACTCCATGACCGCCCGCTGCGCGTCCAGTGATACGGCGAGATGGGCGAGCGGGTCCTCGAAGTGCGTGTCGGCCCCGTGCTGGGTGACGAGCACCTGGGGCCGGAAGTCGGCCAGCAGCTCGGGCACCACCGCGTGGAAGGCCCGCAGCCACCCCTCGTCCCCGGTGCCCGCCGGCAGCGCCACGTTCACCGCGGACCCCTCGCCGTCCCCGGCCCCGGTCTCCTCCGGCCACCCGGTCTGCGGGAACAGCGTCCTCGGGTGCTCGTGCAGCGAGATCGTCAGGACGCGCGGGTCCTCCCAGAACGCGGCCTGCACCCCGTCCCCGTGGTGGACGTCCACATCGACGTACGCGACCCGCTCCGCGCCCAGTTCCAGCAGCCGGGCGATGGCGAGGGCCGGGTCGTTGTAGACGCAGAACCCGGCGGCCGCACCCGGCATGGCGTGATGCAGCCCCCCGGTGAAGTTCACCGCGTGCTCGGTCTCGCCCCGCCACACGGCCTCCGCGGCACCGACGGACAGCCCGGCGATCAGCGCGGACGCCTCGTGCATCCCGGTGAACGCCGGATCGTCCACGGTCCCGAGCCCGTAGCTCTGGTCGGCGGCCCGAGGGTTCGCGGAGGCGGCCCGCACGGCCGCCACATAGTCCTGCCGGTGCACGAGTCTCAGGCTGGAGTCCCCCAGGGGCCTCGCCGACCGCAGATCCACCGCCGAATCCAGCCCGAACGCCCGCACCAGCCCCATCGTCAGGGCGAGGCGGACCGGGTCCATGGGGTGGGTGTCCCCGAAGTCGTATCCCGTAACTGCGTCATCCCACATCAGCTGTGCGCGGCCGCTCATGCCCGCCACCGTATCGGGCGGGCTCCGGCCCGAACGCGCGGGCATACACGAGCGTCGCCAGCACCAGAACCATCGGTACGAGCATGGCCCCGCGATAACTCCACGCATCGCCCAGAGCACCCACGAGCGGCGAACCGACCAGGAACCCCACATAGTTGAAGATATTCAACCGGGCCACGGCGGCGTCGCTGTTCCCCGGGAACAGCCGCCCGGCGGCGGCGAAGGTCTGCGGCACGATCACGCAGAGCCCGAACCCGAGCATCGTGAACCCGAGCATCCCCACCCAGGCCCCGGGCGCCACCGCCACGACCGCGAACCCGCCGGCCGCCAGCAGACTCCCGCCCCGCACCACGGCGACCGCCCCGAACCGCCGCACCCCGAGGTCCCCGACGGCCCGCCCCAACAGGGTCGTCACCATGTAGACGTTGTACGGGACGGTCGCGAGCTGCTCCGAACTGCCCAGCACGTCCTGGAGGTACTTGGCACTCCAGTTGGAGACGGTCGAGTCCCCGATGTACGCGAAGGTCATGATGAGGCAGAGCGGCAACAACAGCTTGAACGAGAACGCCCCGCCCGCACCGACAAAACCGGCACCGGTCTCCGTGCCGGCCTTCGTGGCGGCCTTCGTACCGTCCGGCCCCGCCCCTTCCGCGCCCTCCCCCTCCGTGTACCACCGGCTCCCGACCAGCGCGGCGGGCAGCAGTACGGCGACGACGGGCAGGTAGGACGCGAGCAACGACATCTCCCAGCGCGCCCCGGCCCAGGCCAGGGAGGCCCCTGCGATCCCGCCCAGGCTGTAGGCGGCATGAAAGCCGGTCATGATCGAGCGCCCGTAAGCGCGTTGGAGGCTGACGCCCAGCATGTTCATGGAGGCGTCGAGCGCCCCGACTGCCAGCCCGAACACGCCGAGGGCGACGGCGACGTGCCACATCTCCCGCCCGGCGCCCACCCCGAGGAGAGCGAGGAGAACGAGGGGCTGGGCCCAGCGCAGGACGACGCTCGGCCGCACCCGCGCGACCACCTTCTCGGTGGCCACGCTGCCGGCACCCGCCAGGATCGGGACGGCGGCGAGGAAGACGGGCAGCAGCCCGTCGGATATCCCGTACCGGTCCTGAATGGCGGGGATACGCGTCACCAGAAGAGCGAACGCCACGCCTTGAACGCCGAAGCTCAGCCCCAGGGAGGCCCTGCCGTGCCGCAAGACCGCATCAGTCATGGCGGCGAGCGTAGGGCCAACCGCTACCCCTGGGTAGATGGATCAGCCGAGCAGTTTCCGGACGAGGGCGAGGTCCGGAGGAGGGCTTCAGGCGAGGAGCTGGGGCAGTTGGGCCATGTCCGAGAAGTGCCCGGTCACTCCGACGAGCCGGTCGGCGGGCACCATCGACGTGAAGCCGTACACGTCCATCCCGGCCGCCCGTGCCGCTTCGACCCCGAGCGGGCTGTCCTCGATGACGACGCACCGCTCGGGTGCGACGCCCATGCGCTCGGCTGCGTAGAGGAAGAGGTCCGGCGCCGGCTTGCCCCGCCCGACGTCCTCCGAGCTGAAGATCCACTCCTCCTCGAACCACTGGTCGAGCCCCGTCTTGCGGTGGCCGACCCGGATCCGCTCATGGCTCCCGGAGGAAGCGACGCAGTAGTCCACCCCGTCCGCGACGAGCTTCCCGAGCAGTTCCTCGGCACCGTCGACGGCCACCAGTTCCTCCTGGAAAGCGGCGAAGGTGCGGGCCGCGAGCGTGGAGTCGAAGTCCTCGGGCAGCTTCTGTCCGGTCCGCTCTCCGACGAGGTCGTGGATCCGGTGCACCGCCGACCCCATGTAGTCACGGAGCGAATCCTCGTACGAGGTGGGGTGACCGAGTTCGGTCAGGTAGCCGGAGAGGACGGTGTTGGCGATCGGCTCGCTGTCGACGAGCACACCGTCGTTGTCGAAGATGACCAGTTCGTAGCGCATGCTCCGACCCTAGACGTTCAGAACGCAGAAAAGCCCCGTGCCACAAGGGCACGGGGCTTTCCCACAATAATTGTTCGGC